>NZ_JACVBC010000001.1:0-1843490 GCF_014852205.1 Ensifer sp. ENS06
GGTGGTTCTGGCGGGGTGGCTGCACCCGTTCCCATTCCGAACACGGCCGTGAAACGCCCCAGCGCCGATGGTACTTCGTCTTAAGACGCGGGAGAGTAGGTCGCTGCCAGGTCTGCAAAGCGCAAGATAAAATCCGGAAAACAAAGATCACCTTCTCTTCATGCCTCGGCCCAGCCGAAACACGGGCCGCCCTCAAGCGGCCCTTTTGTTTTGCTAAGCTCGGAACAGACAAACAACGGGATTTTGCCTCCGGCAAAACCCGGAATAAGCGGATAAACCGCAAAGCGGTTTACCGCGATGGCGCGGGGTGGAGCAGCCCGGTAGCTCGTCAGGCTCATAACCTGAAGGCCGCAGGTTCAAATCCTGCCCCCGCAACCAAATCAAAAAAAGCCCGCATGGAGAAATCCAGCGGGCTTTTTGACGTTTGAACCGCCGAAAGCATTCCCCTGCTAAGCCGCAAGCGTCCAATTTAGGCGACTTCCTGAGATCTGATCACGTCCGCCAGGATGGCATTCAGCGCAAACGCACGCTCCAGTGGGACATAATGGCCGCAAGCCGGGAGGACGTGCAAACGGCCGTCGATCGCGGCTGCGGCCTGCAAGGCGCTCGCGCTAGGCCCCGGAGCGACGTCGTCCGCTCCGGACACGATCGTGATCGGCCCCGGAAACGTCGAGAGGCGGTGATCCCGGCTCGGCCGCGTATGAAACACGGTAACGCCCCTTGCTATCTCCGCCGCCGAGGATCGTAACGCCATTTCCTTCGCCCGGTCGACCGTTGCCGTGCTGGCGGTGCGGGAAAACAGCGGCGCCCAATAGGAGTACCAGGCAGCCTCCAGGCCTTCTTCGTCAATCAGCCTGAGCGCAGAGGCATGGAAAGTCGGTTCGGGATGATGCCTGGCCTTCGTGCCGATCAGCACCAGCGCCGAGACCCGTTGCGGTGCGATGGTCGCGACCTCGAGCGCGCATGATCCGCCGACGGAACAGCCGACCACGATGATATTGTCGCCCTTCAGCGGTTTGAGTGCGGCCCGCGCCCATGCGTCAATCGTCTCTCCCGAAGAATAGAGGGTCGGGGCATGGGTTGCGCCTGGCAGCAGATGCATCTGCTCCGCCCACATGGAACTGTCGAGCGGCAATGCGTGCAGCAGCAAGAGTTCGGGGGCCGATCTTGGCTGTGGCCCGTTGGCGGAATGGGCGATCATGGAACGCACTATGAGCCAGCCGCCGGCGAAAGGGCAATCCTGCCGCGCTTCGGACGGTTCACCAGCGGAGCGATGTCCGCAATAGTCCGTCAGGAGTGTAGTGTTGCTCGATATGCCCGCGCGCCCCCGCTGGACAATCGCGCAAAAATAGAAACTATCGCCGTGACCGGAACAGAGTCGAAACGCGGCCTTAGGGCGGGAGTGGCGCGACATGAGTTATCAGGGAACCTTGGACGTTCACCGAAGCCGGCCCGTCCACGTGCTCTTTTTCGTCTGCGCCGCTTTGGCGATCCTCGGCAGCCTGCTTGCCGCCCCCGACGATTCTCCCTGGCGCTGGCTGCATTATCTGACGAAGCCGACGGCGACGCTGCTGCTTCTCGTCGTGGTGTTGCGAACGATCTCTGAAACACCCAGCGCCTATGCCTGGGCCGTTGCTATCGGTCTCGTCTTCGCGGCGGCCGGCGATGTCTTTCTTATGCTGCCGGGTGATTATTTCCTGGCAGGCCTCGTTTGCTTTCTGCTGACCCATTGCACCTATATTTACGCACTCACCCGTGATGCCAAGTTTGCCGAAAGCAAAGGCATCTTCGCGGCCTTTGCCCTCGTTGCGCTCGCCGTTGTCGGTGGGCTCTGGACCTCGCTTCCTGACGAAATGCGCATTCCCGTCATCATCTACGCCCTGGCGCTTGGAGCAATGGCGGCTCAGGCCATTTCCCGCGCCCGACAGCTTTCGGGAACGCCCCGGGCAACGGCGGCACGGCTCGCCGCCTATGGCGGCCTGTTGTTCCTGATCAGTGACAGCATACTCGCCTATGGCCGCTTCCGCTTCGCGATCCCCTTCAACGCGCTCTGGGTGCTTGGCACCTACTACGCAGCCCAATGGTTCTTTGCCCGCTCGACCGATGACCATAGCCACTGACAACCCCGCAGGTCTCCATGCCACTTTCGACGGGCTACGCACGACCTGGCGCGACAACCGGCCGTCCGTCGAACAACGCCGTGCGGACCTGAGCCGGCTCAGGGACCGCCTGCGCGACCGCATGGAGGAGATGTGCGAGGCGATCGAAGAGGATTTTGGTCATCGCGCCCGGCATGAGACGTTGCTTGGCGAAGGGGGTGTCGTACTCTCGGAGATCGACCACACGCTGGCGAAGCTCAAACACTGGGTTCGGCCGGAACGACGCAAGGCCGGTTGGAAGCTATGGCCGGCGAAGGCCGAAGTGCGCTTCGTGCCGCTCGGTGTCGTCGGTATCATTTCGCCGTGGAACTACCCGGTCAACCTGGCGCTTGCCCCCTTGGTGGCGGCGATCGCGGCCGGTAACCACGTGTACCTGAAGCCGTCCGAACACACGCCGCGCACCGCGGAATTCCTTCGCTCGCTGCTTGCCGAAGTCTTTCCCGAGACACGGGTGGCTGTTGCCCTGGGGGCCGCCGAGCTTTCGGCAGCCTTCTCCGCCCTTCCCTTCGATCACTTGTTCTTCACCGGCTCGACCGCCGTCGGCCGCAAGGTGATGGCGGCGGCCGCGCAGAACCTGACACCTGTCACGCTGGAGCTCGGCGGCAAATCGCCGGCGATCGTCGGCGAAGCCGCAGACCTCGCCAAGGCTGCTGCGCGCATCGCGACCGGAAAGTTCTTCAACGCCGGGCAGACCTGTATCGCGCCCGACTATGTGCTGATCCATGAGAGCAGGCGGGATGCTTTCGTGGAGCAGCTCAAACGGGAGGCTGTGGCGCGCTATCGGTCGAAGCGTGGTCTCGACGATTACACGTCGATCATCAACGACGCCCAGTACGAGCGCCTGAAGCGGCTCATTGCGGATGCCGAGGCGCGCGGTCATCCGGTGGTTTCCCTTCTCGAAGGGGCAGCAGACGCGATAGCGCGGGAACGCGTCCTGCTGCCGACGCTCGTGCTTGATCCGGACCACGACAGCGCCGTCATGGGCGAGGAGATTTTTGGGCCCATCCTTCCCATCGTCAGTTACGCTTCCATCGACGAAGCCATCGCCTATGTGCGCGATCGCGACCGCCCGTTGGCACTTTATTGCTTCAGTCGCGATAACGTTGAAATCGAGGCCGTCCTGTCACGCATCGTCGCCGGCGGGGTCTGCGTCAACGACACGCTCTACCAGTTCGGCTGCAACGACCTGCCTTTCGGCGGCGTCGGCGCCAGCGGCATAGGCCACTATCACGGGCGCGACGGGTTCCTGACCTTCTCCAAGGCGATGCCGGTGCTGAGGAAACTCGATCCGGCGCCGAGCGACCTGGTGAAACCGCCCTATCGGGGCATTGCCGACTGGGTCATCCGCTTCCTGTCGCGATAATTCGCCAAAAAATCTGCAATCACGCAGCAATTTGGCCTTGTAGCTCTAGTTGCTAGAGGTCGTAGCCTTGCTTCAGAATTTGCAAGGAGCAGGTTATGGCGAGCACTATTCGGGAAGCCCGTTATCGCGTCGAAGGCATGGATTGCGCGTCCTGCGCGTCCAAGATCGATACGGCGGTGCGCCGGCTGTCGGGCGTCGAGGACGTATCGGTCTCTGTATCGGCGGGCACCATGTCGGTCAAGTTTGCCGACGAAAACGATCTTGCGACGTCGATTGTGAGCAGGGTCGGAAAGCTCGGCTATCGTTTGCATCCGATCCAGGCAGGCCAGGCGTCGGAGCGGAAAGCGGCGCATGTCTGTTCCGGACACGATCATGACCATAACCACGACCACGATCACGGCGATCACAGTCATGACCATGACCATGGTCATGGTCATCGACACGATGAGCACGCCCATCATCACGAGGGTAACGCCAGCCAGAAGGGCGAGACAGCCGCGGCAGCGATGGGCCTTCACGGTCATGACCACGGCCCGACGAGCGGTCCCTGGTGGAAGTCGGGCAAGGGCAAGCTGACGATTGCCAGCGGCCTGGCGCTGATTGCCGCCTATGCGGTCGGCAAGACGCTCCCGGCGACCGAGCCCTGGATCTTTACCCTCGCCATGCTCGTCGGCCTGTTGCCGATTGCGCGGCGCGCCTTTGTCGCTGCGACCATGGGCACGCCGTTTTCGATCGAGATGCTGATGACGATCGCCGCGATCGGCGCGGTCTTCATCGGCGCGACGGAAGAGGCGGCAATGGTCGTCCTGCTCTTCCTGGTCGGTGAACTGCTGGAGGGCGTGGCCGCCGGCAAGGCGCGCGCCAGCATCCAGTCGCTGACGGCGCTCGTTCCGAAATCCGCCTTCGTCGAGCGCGATGGGCGGCTGGATGAGGTTCCGGCCGAAACGCTGAGCGT
The DNA here is from genome assembly GCF_014852205.1 of Ensifer sp. ENS06. NCBI lineage: Bacteria > Pseudomonadati > Pseudomonadota > Alphaproteobacteria > Hyphomicrobiales > Rhizobiaceae > Ensifer > Ensifer sp. ENS06. The sequence goes on from NZ_JACVBC010000001.1 coordinate 4,478, forward strand.
GGGCGCCGTCATTCTCGTTCGCCCCGGCGACCGCATTCCGGCTGACGGAGTCATTCTCTCCGGCGAAAGTGCCGTCGACGAAGCGCCGGTCACCGGCGAAAGCACGCCGGTGCGCAAGGAAGTCGACGACACCGTGGTTGCGGGCACCGTCAATGGCTCCGGCGCGCTCCGCGTGCGGGTCACGGCCGCCGCTGCCGACAACACCATTGCGCGCATCGTCCGCATGGTCGAGGAAGCCCAGGAAAGCAAGGCGCCGACCGAGCGTTTTATCGACCGCTTCTCGCGCTACTACACGCCGGGTGTCGTCGTCGTCGCGGCGCTTGTGGCGGTGCTGCCGCCGCTTCTCTCCGGCGGCTCCTGGGACGAGTGGATCTACAAGGGTCTTGCCATCCTCCTGATCGGCTGCCCCTGCGCGCTGGTCATCTCGACACCGGCAGCGATCGCCGCCAGCCTTTCGGCCGGCGCCCGTCGTGGTTTGCTGATGAAGGGCGGCGCTGTGCTTGAGAATGTCGGCAAGGTCACGGCCGCCGCCTTCGACAAAACCGGAACGCTGACCGAAGGCAAGCCGAAGGTGACGGACATCGTCGGCTTCGGCCGGTCGGAGGCGGAGGTCCTGCGTCTTGCCGCAGCACTGGAGCAGGGATCGAGCCACCCGCTTGCCCGGGCCATCCTGGAGCGCAGCACGGCTGATGGCGTTGCGATCCCCAATATCGCCACTGTGAATGCGGTGGGCGGCAAGGGGCTGGAAGGCACCGTCGAAGGCATCGCGCTGTTCTTCGGTTCGCCGAAGGCCGCAGCCGAGCGGACGCCGATGACGGCCGACGAAAAGGCGCGCGTCGCCGCTCTCAACGATGAGGGCAAAACCGTTTCTGTGCTGGTCGCCGGTGGCGTGATGGCCGGTGCCATTGCCATGCGTGACGAGCCTCGGCCGGATGCGGCCGCGGGTGTGAAGGCGCTCACGGACGCCGGCCTCCGCGTCGTCATGCTGACGGGCGACAACCGCCGCACGGCCGAAGCGATCGGCCGCCAGTTCGGCATGGAGGTCCGTGCGGAACTCCTGCCCGAGGACAAGCAACGTATCGTGCGCGAACTGAAGGCGGAAGGCTTCAACGTCGCCAAGATCGGTGACGGCATCAACGACGCGCCGGCGCTGGCCGCGGCCGACATCGGTATCGCCATGGGCGGCGGCACCGATGTGGCGCTGGAAACGGCGGACGCGGCGGTGTTGCACGGCCGTGTCGGCGACGTCGCGGCGATGATCCGGCTCTCCCGATCGACGATGCGCAACATCGTTCAGAACATCACGATTGCGCTTGGCCTGAAGGCGGTCTTCCTGGTGACGACGATCATCGGCGTTACCGGCCTTTGGCCGGCGATCCTCGCCGACACCGGTGCGACCGTTCTCGTCACGATGAATGCCCTCAGGCTGCTTCGGCCCGTGCGAGCCGTCTGAGAACCACCAAATAATCCCAAGATGAAGGACCGGCGGCACCCGTTGTCGCCGGTTTTTCGCGTCCAAGTGCCTGTGTATATTCACGCTGGACTCTCACCAGCGATCTGATGAGAGTATAAGGAGATCACGGTTGAGGGCTTTCGCCCCGAAAAATCGATGATAAACTTAGACCAAATGGTAAAAAAATCGCCGGCACGGTTTCTGGGAAGAATGCCGAAGCGGGCCAGTTTGGGGATCGCAAGGCCAATATGGACAATATTGCCATCGAACTGCGTGGGATCGACAAGAGTTTCGGTCCGGTCCACGCCAACAAGAACATCAATCTAAAAGTCCGCAAAGGGACGATCCACGGCATCATCGGCGAAAACGGTGCGGGAAAATCGACCCTGATGTCGATCCTCTACGGCTTCTATCAGGCCGATAGCGGTGAAATCCTCGTCGACGGAAAACCCGTAGCGATCCGCGATCCGAATGCGGCGATCGCCGCCGGCATCGGCATGGTCCACCAGCATTTCATGCTGGTCGAGAACTTCACGGTGCTCGAAAACATCATGCTCGGCGCCGAGGACAGCCAGATCCTCAACAAAGGTATTGCCAAGGCGCGCGTCGAGCTGAAGCGGCTGGAGCGCGAATATGCGCTAGAAGTCGATCCGGATGCCGTCATCGAGGAACTGCCCGTTGGCCTGCAGCAGCGCGTCGAGATCCTGAAAGCACTTTATCGCCGGGCCGATATCCTGATCCTCGACGAGCCGACCGGCGTCTTGACGCCGGCTGAGGCCGACCATCTCTTCCGGGTGCTCGAACAGCTGAAGAACCAGGGCAAGACCGTCATCCTCATCACCCACAAGCTGCGCGAGATCATGGCGATCACCGACGAGGTGTCGGTCATGCGCCGCGGCGAGATGGTAGCAACGCGCACGACGGCTGAAACCTCGGTCGAAGAGCTTGCCGAACTCATGGTCGGGCGTCGCGTCTTGCTGCGTGTCGAAAAGGGCGAGGCCAAGCCCGGCGAGGTGAAGCTCGCGGTCGAGGGGCTGACGGTCAAGGACGGCCGCGGTGTCACCATGGTTGACAACGTCTCCTTCAACCTGAGGGCGGGTGAGATCGTCGGCATTGCCGGAGTTGCCGGCAACGGCCAATCCGAGCTGCTCGAAGCGATTTCGGGCATTCGTCGCGCCGTGTCGGGCTCCGTGCTTCTCAACGGTAAGCCCATCGACGTTACCGGCCGCGCCGACCCCTCCGAACTGCGCAATCGTGGTCTCGCCCACGTGCCGGAAGACCGCCACCATGTCGGTCTCGTGCTGAAGTTCGAGGAATGCGAAAACGCGATCCTCGGCTATCATCACGACAAGCGTTACCTCAACGGCGTCTTCCTGAACGTCGATGCGATCCGCAAGGACGCAGAGCAGCGCATCGCCGAATACGATATCCGCCCGCCGAATCCGCGGCTGAAGACCGCCAATTTCTCCGGCGGCAACCAGCAGAAGATCGTGCTGGCGCGTGAAATGGAGCGCGGGCCCGATGTGCTGATCATCGGCCAGCCGACGCGCGGCGTCGATGTCGGCGCCATCGAATTTATCCATAGACGGATCATCGAGATGCGCGACCAGGGCATGGCTGTCCTGTTGGTGTCCGTCGAGCTCGATGAAATCCGCGCCCTGTCGGACCGTATCCTCGTCATGTTTGCCGGCCGTGTCGTCGGCGAGCGCGATCCGGATGCGACCGAGGGCGAACTCGGCCTGCTGATGGCCGGCGTTGAAGGCCGCAAGGAGGCCGCAGAATGAGCACCCCCTATGCTAAGCTTCCGGGTTGGGTCGAATACGGCCTCGTCCCGCTGGTCAACCTCGCTGTTGCCTTCCTCGTCGCCGGTCTCGTCGTGTTGCTCGTCGGTGAAAATCCATTGGAAGCGGCCTATCACCTGATCAACGGCGCCTTCGGCCGCGGCGAATATCTCGGCTTCACGCTGTACTACGCCACCACCTTCATCTTCACCGGTCTTGCCGTCGCAGTCGCCTTCCATGCCGGCCTCTTCAACATCGGCGGCGAAGGCCAGGCCTATGTCGGCGGTATCGGCGTGGCGCTTGCCTGCCTCTGGCTCGACCAGACGATGCCGTGGTTCGTGGTGTTCCCGCTGGCGATCCTCGGGTCCGCCTTCTTCGGCGCCGCCTGGGCCTTCCTGCCCGGCTGGCTGCAGGCCAAGCGCGGCAGCCACATCGTCATCACGACGATCATGTTCAACTTCATCGCCTCGAGCCTGATGGTCTACCTGTTGACGCGGGTGCTGAAGCCGCTCGGATCGATGTCGCCGCAGACGCGCACCTTCGCCGAAGGCGGGCAACTGCCCAAGCTCGATTGGCTGCTCGCGATCTTCGGGCTGGATATCGGCACGGCGCCGTTCAACGTCTCGTTCCTGCTGGCGCTCGTCGCGGCCTTCTGCGTCTGGCTTCTGATCTGGCGCACCAAGCTCGGCTATGAAATGCGCACCATGGGCCACAGCCCTTCGGCCGCGCGCTACGCCGGCATGAGCGAAAGCCGCATCACCGTCATCACCATGATGATATCCGGTGCGCTTGCCGGCATGATGGCGCTCAATCCGATCATGGGCGAGCAGGGGCGCATGCAGCTCGACTTCGTGCAGGGCGCAGGCTTCGTCGGCATCGCCGTGGCGCTGATGGGCCGCTCGCATCCGGCCGGCATCATCCCGGCCGCCATTCTCTTCGGCATGCTTTACCAGGGCGGAGCCGAAATCTCCTTCGAAATGCCGTCGATCTCGCGCGACATGATCGTGATCATCCAGGGTCTCGTCATTCTCTTTGCCGGTGCACTCGAAAACATGTTCAGGCCGGCGATCGCCCGGCTGTTTGCGATGCAGAGCCGCCGTGCGGCCGTCGTGGCACAGACCAAGGGAGCTTGAAGCCATGGATTTCTTCCACGTCATCGTGGTGCTCCTCGAGTCCACCATCCGCGTATCCGTCCCGCTGATCTTCGCAGCGCTGGCAGGGCTGTTCACCGAGCGCGCCGGCATCTTCGACATCGGCCTTGAAGGCAAGATGCTTGGTGCTGCCTTTGCCGCCGGCGCTGTTGCGGCCGTCACCCAGTCGGTCTGGATGGGGCTGCTCGCCGCCATCCTGATCTCGATCGCGCTGTCGCTGGTGCACGGCTATGCGTCGATCACCCAGCGCGGCAACCAGATCGTCTCGGGTGTCGCGATCAACTTCATCGTCGCCGGCTCGACCGTCATCCTTGGCGAGGCCTGGTTCCGCCAGGGTGGCCGCACGCCGGCACTCGGCGAAGGTGCGCGCTTCCAGACGATCACCTTCCCCTATGCCGACAGCATCCGCGAAATCCCGATCCTCGGTCCGATCTATTCGGACCTGCTTTCCGGGCATTTCATCCTGACCTATGTCGCCTTTGCCATGGTGCCGATCAGCTGGTGGATCCTCTACCGCACCCGCTTCGGGCTGCGTCTGCGCGCGGTCGGCGAGAACCCGGGCGCGGTCGACACAGCCGGTATTTCGGTGATCTGGATGCGCTATCGCGCCGTCATCTGCTGCGGCATTCTCTGCGGCTTTGCCGGTGCCTATCTGTCGCTGGCCATGACCGCCGGCTTCGTCAAGGGCATGACCGCCGGTAAGGGTTATATCGCGCTGGCAGCGTTGATCTTCGCCAAGTGGCGGCCATTCAACATCATGCTCGCCTGCCTGCTTTTCGGCTTCCTCGATGCGCTCGCCATCCGCCTGCAGGGCAATCCGCTGCCGCTGATCGGCCAGGTGCCGGTGCAGCTGATGCAGGCGCTGCCCTATATCCTCACCGTAATCCTGCTTGCCGGTTTCATCGGCAAGGCCATTCCGCCGAAGGCCGGCGGCGTCCCCTATGTCAAGGAGCGCTAGAACCATGGAAAAGGAACTGTTCGAAGCCGCGCGTGACGCAATGGCCAAGGCGCATGCGCCCTACTCCAAGTTTCCGGTCGGCGCGGCGATCCGCGCCGAGGACGGCAAGATCTATACCGGCGCTAACATCGAGAACCTGTCCTTCCCCGAGGGCTGGTGCGCCGAAACCACCGCGATCAGCCATATGGTCATGGCCGGTCAGCGCAAGATCATGGAAGTCGCCGTCATTGCCGAGAAGCTGGCGCTCTGCCCGCCCTGCGGCGGCTGCCGCCAGCGGCTGGCGGAGTTTTCCGGCGCCAGCACGCGCATCTTCCTGTGCGACGAGACCGGCGTGAAAAAGACCCTGGCACTGTCGGACCTGCTGCCGCACAGCTTCGAGACCGAGATTCTCGGATGACCGCGGCCGCTGAACTGTTGAAAGCCAGGCTCGGGGACCTCTCTCCACGCTATGGCATCGTGCTCGGCTCTGGCCTCGGTTCTCTGGTCGAGGCTTTGGACGAGACGTTGCGCCTCTCCTACGCCGAAATCCCCGGGTTCCCGGTCAGCAGCGTCTCCGGCCATGCCGGCGAACTTGTGGCCGGAACGCTCTCGGGCGTGCCTGTTGTCATGCTGTCTGGTCGGGTCCACTACTACGAGCAGGGCGACGCCAATGCGATGCGCGTCCCGCTCGAAACCCTGAAGGCGCTCGGCATCGAATGCCTGGTGCTGACCAATTCCGCCGGATCGCTGCGGGATGATCTGCCGCCGGGATCGGTGATGCGGATATCCGACCACATCAACTATTCGGGCTTCAACCCGCTGATCGGCGTCGACAGCGACGATCGCTTCGTCGGCATGACCAATGCCTATGATGCCGAGCTTGCGGAAAGAATGCAGGAGAGCGCCGAGCGCCTCGGCATTCCGCTTCTCGCCGGCGTCTACATGTGGTTCTCCGGACCGAGCTTCGAAACGCCGGCGGAGATCCGCATGGCGCGCATCCTCGGCGCCGATGCGGTCGGCATGTCCACGGTTCCGGAAGTCATCCTCGCGCGCTTCTTCGGCCTCCGCGTCGTTGCCGCCTCTGTGATCACCAATTTCGGCGCCGGCATGACCGGTGGTGAGATCAGCCATCACGAGACGAAGGACATGGCGCCGATCGGCGGCAAGCGGCTTGCCGCGATTCTCGCCGACATGATCGCGGCCGACGCGGTGTGCGGGTGACGATGCTTCCGCAGGAAACCATCAGGCGCAAACGCAACGGCGAGCACCTCGCCCCGGCCGAGATCGCGGATTTCGTTCGCGGCCTGTCGAATGGTTCGATCTCCGAAGGGCAGGTCGCCGCCTTCGCCATGGCGATCTGGTTCTCCGGCATGAGCCGCGAGGAGACCGTCGCGCTGACATTGGCGATGCGCGATAGCGGCGAAACACTCGACTGGAGCACCATTAAACGACCCATAGCCGACAAACATTCGACCGGCGGTGTCGGCGACAACGTCTCGCTGATGCTGGCGCCGATCGTTGCCGCCTGCGGGCTCGCCGTGCCGATGATATCAGGGCGCGGCCTCGGGCACACCGGCGGCACACTCGACAAGCTCGAATCGATACCTGGCTATGATATCCAGCCGTCGGCGAGTGTGTTCCGCAGGACGGTCGACGAGATCGGTTGCGCGATTATCGGCCAGACCGCTAATCTCGCGCCTGCCGACAAGCGCCTCTATGCGATTCGCGATGTCACTGCGACCGTCGATTCGGTACCGCTGATCACGGCCTCGATTCTGTCGAAGAAGCTCGCGGCCGGCCTTCAGTCGCTGGTGCTGGACGTCAAGCTCGGCAACGGCTCCTTCATGAGCGATGCGCGTGAGGCCGAGATCCTGGCGCGCTCGTTGGTCGACGTTGCCAATGGCGCCGGCGTTCGCACCTCCGCACTCCTGACCGACATGAACGAGCCCCTGGCAGACGCGGCCGGCAATGCACTGGAGATCGACAATTGCCTGGCTTTCCTTCGAGGCGAGAAGAAGGGAACGCGGCTTGAAACGGTCGTGCTCGCCTTTGCCGCCGAAATGTTGGTGGCCGGCGGCGCTGCCGGCGATGCCGAACAGGGTGAAGCCCAGGCGCGCAAAGTGCTTGGCAGCGGAGCGGCAATGGAACGGTTCGGGAAGATGGTACATGCGCTGGGTGGACCGGCGGATTTCATCGAGCGCTCGGTCGCCTGTCTCGGACGTGCGCCGGTCATTCTGCCGGTCGAAGCCGAGCAGTCCGGCTATCTCGCCGCCTGCGAGACGCGGGAACTGGGCATGGCCGTCATCGCGCTCGGCGGCGGGCGTTCGCATCCAGACGACAGGATCGATCACCGCGTCGGTTTCGATGCGCTGAAGCCGCTTGGAACGCGGGTCGAGAAGGGCGATCTCATCGCCTTCGTTCACGCGGCAGACCAGGAGGCGGCGGAAGCGGCCCGGCGACGCCTTTTGGCACTCTACACGATCGATGAGGTCGAGCCGGAGACGAGGTCCCCGATCCTCGCGAAAATCACCTGACGAGATGCAGATCGCCGTCCTCGACACGGAAAGAGGACAGCCGGTTCAGGAAGGTCATGCCGATCAGAGTCCCCGAGAGCGCCTTGTCCGGAAGCACCAGCGCCTGAACGTCGCGCACCGATATGCCGCCGATCTCGATTCGGCTGAGGACCGCCGGCGCTGCCCCGACGATGCCATTGGCCGTGTTGACACGTGCCGCGGCGAAGTCGAGCGTGTTCGCCGAAATCCCGAGCCGCCTTGCGGTTGAAAAGTTGATAATGATCGCACTGGCGCCAGTATCGACCAGTCCGCGTTCGGTTCGTCCATTGATGCGGAAGGTGCCAATGAAATGGCCTCTGTCGTCGGCGTCGAGCACGACGCTGCGCCCCATCGCGTATTTCGCGGTGGTCGTCGGCGGGGCTGCAGCTTCCTGTGTGGTCTTCCCGTTGTCTGCGTGGGACAGAAACCTGGTCGCAAGGTTCGGGACCAAGATGGCCGCGACTGCCGCAGCGCCGGCCAATGTCAGCAAACGGACGAGCATGGACATCACCTCTCAATCTAACTTATGCTCGTGCAAGTAGAGCCGACGATGCCTAAGACGACATAAAAAAACCGCCGGGATCCGGCGGTTTTCTCATCGATTTCAGATCCTGGTTAAGGATCTGAAAATCACTTGGTGCCGTACATGCGGTCGCCGGCGTCACCCAGACCGGGCATGATGTAGCCGAGTTCGTTCAGGTGGCTGTCGATCGAGGCGGTGAAGATCGGCACGTCCGGGTGCGCGCTCTGGAAATTGCGGATGCCTTCAGGAGCGGCGAGCAGGCAGAGGAAGCGCATGTTCTTGGCGCCGCGCTCTTTCAGCTTGTCGATCGCCGCGATCGAGGAATTGCCGGTGGCAAGCATCGGATCGACGACGATGATCAGGCGCTCTGACAGGCTCTCCGGTGCCTTGAAGTAGTATTCCACCGCCTCCAGCGTCTCGTGGTCGCGATAGACGCCGATATGGGAGACGCGGGCCGAAGGCACCAGTTCGAGCATGCCTTCCAGCAGCCCGTTGCCGGCGCGCAGGATCGAGGCGAAGACAAGCTTCTTGCCTTCGAGGACCGGCGAGTCGATTTCCTGCAGCGGCGTTTCGATGCGCTCCATCGTCAGCTCGAGATCGCGCGTCACCTCGTAGCAGAGCAGCGTCGAGATCTCACGGAGAAGCCGGCGGAAACCCGCAGTCGAGGTCTCCTTCTTGCGCATGATGGTCAGCTTGTGCTGCACAAGCGGATGATCGATCACTGTAACGCCGTTCATGGCTCACCTTTCCGGATTTTTTGTATCCGTCCTTTTTCCATGGAATGCGCCGTCGCCGCAAGGGTATTGGCCGACCGGAGACCGTCATCCCCAGCCGGCAAATCGCGACCTGTACCCCTAGATCCGCGTCAGCAACCGCTGGCGCGTCGCCTCGTCGACAAAGGCGGCTTCGATCGCGGTCCTGGTCATGCCGTTGATCTCATCGTCGCTGAAGCCCATCACCGCGGAGGCGATGTCGTATTCCTGGGCGAGCGAAGTGTGGAAGAACGGCGGGTCGTCGGAATTGAGCGTGACGCGCACGTCGGCCTCGTGCAGGGCCCGCAGCGGATGCGACGCGAAATCGGGGAAGACCTGAAGCGAGATGTTGGAGCCGGGGCAGACCTCAAGCACCACACCCTCATCGGCGAGGCGCCGAACCAGATCCGCGTCTTCGATCGCCCGCACACCGTGGCTGATGCGCGACGGGCGCAGGTGGTCGAGCGCGTCGCGAACGCTGAAGGCGCCCGAGAGCTCGCCCGCATGGATCGTCAGCCCGAGGCCGGCATCGCGTACGATATCGAAGGCGCGCGCGAAGTCGGCGACCTTATGCATGCGCTCTTCGCCGGCAAGGTTGAAGCCGGTGACGAGCTTGTGTTCGTGCCTGGCGGCGAATTCGGCCGTCTTGATCACCGATTCCGGGCCGAGATGGCGGATGCCCGTGATCAGCATGCGCGATTCGATGCCGGTCTTCTGCCGGGCCGCTTCCATGCCGGCGGCAAGACCTTCGAGATAGGCGTGGGCACCCAGGCCGATCGTGTTGCCGTGGTCGGGCGAAACGATGATTTCGCTATAGATCGTTCCGGCTTCGGCAAGTTCGGTCAGATAGGCTTCCGCGAGCAGCGCGTAGTCTTCCTCGGTCTTAAACAGCGAGGCGATGGCGTCGTAGCATTTCACGAAGCTGGTGAAGTCTTCCCAGACATAGGCCTTGTCGCGGATGATTGCGCTGGTGTCGACGCCATATTTCTCGGCCTGGGCCAAAGCCAGTTCGGGCGGCGTCGCACCCTCGATGTGGCAATGCAGTTCCGCCTTCTTCAGATGTGCGGTCAAATTAGGCTTCTCCCATGGTGGCCCGGCGCGATGCCGAGATGCTTGGCGACGGTTTCGCCGATATGCGTGAAGGTATTGGCAATGCCAAGCGAGCGGCTGCGCAGGGACGGCCCGAACATCAGCACCGGCACGCGCTCGCGCGTATGGTCGGTACCGCGCCAGGTCGGGTCGCAGCCATGGTCGGCCGTCAGGATGACGATGTCGCCCGGCTGCAGGCGACGGTCGAGATCGGGCAGGCGCGCGTCGAAGGCCTCGAGGGCAGCCGCATAGCCGGCAACGTCGCGACGATGCCCGTAGAGCATGTCGAAATCGACGAAGTTGGTGAAGACCAGGCTTCCGTCCTCGGCCTCGTCTATGGCTGCAATGCTGGCATCGAAGAGCGCCATGTTGCCATCGGCCTTGGTCAGCTTGGTCACGCCCTGATGGGCGAAGATGTCGCCGATCTTCCCGATGGCGTGAACCGAGCGCTCGGCCTCCACCAGCCGGTCGAGGATGGTCGGCTCCGGTGGCAACACCGAAAAGTCGCGCCGGTTGCCGGTGCGCACAAAAGTCTGCGGGCTCGCGCCGACGAAGGGGCGGGCGATGACGCGGCCGATATTGTAGTCGTCGAGCAGGCGGCGAACGATCTGGCAAAGCTCGAGCAGGCGGTCGAGGCCAAAACTCTGCTCGTGCGCTGCGATCTGGAAGACCGAGTCCGACGAAGTGTAGCAGATCGGCTTGCCACTGCGCATGTGCTCCTCCCCGTGGCGGACGATGATGTCGGTGCCGGAGGCGTGGCAGTTGCCGAGAATGCCGGGAATGTTGGCCTCGCGGCAGATCGCTTCGACGAGCTCCGGCGGAAAGGCGTCGCCTTCGGCGGAGAAGTAGCCCCAGTCGAACATGACGGGGGTCCCGGCGATTTCCCAATGACCGGAAGGCGTGTCCTTGCCGCGCGATACTTCGCTCGCCGCACCATAGGCGCCATAGACGCGATTGGGCAGCGGCATGCCCTGGGGAATGGTGCCGGTCGCAAGCTTTGCCGCGTGGATCAGGCCAAGCGCGGACATGTTCGGCAGGCTGAGCGGGCCCTCGCGCAATCCGGGCCGGTCGGCAGCGCCGATAGCGCAGAACTCAGCGATATGGCCAAGCGTGTTGGCACCGAGATCGCCGAAGGCTTCGGCGTCCGGCGCTCCGCCTATGCCAAAGGAATCGAGAACGAATAGAAAGGCACGCGCCATGATGCACCTTACAGCGGGCGCGCGGCGATCGCGGCCCGAGACCTCCGGAAAAGCGCAGGTACGCCCGCTAGGGCACCCGCGCAATCTCGAAGGGATAGCGCCGCTCGTTGCTCAATGCAATTGCGCCGCATGTCTGTCTGATCAGCAATCCGAGCATTTTATCGGCTGGGAGAGGCGTGCGTGGAAATAGGCCGTCTTGGAGAGATCGATGGTCTTTGCCGTCGCCTGAAGGTTGGGCGCATAGAGCAGGAGTTCGTGCGGTACGGTCAGTTCCGTGCGAATGACGAAGGAGTTGGTCGCTGTGAACTGGGCGGGCAGGGAGACCTTCGTATTGACGGCATAGGGCGTGCCGCCTGCCTGATCGCGCGACCACAGGATCGTGCCCTCATTGGTGTTCGTGACCGCGATGCCGCTGATCTTCAGCGTGTAGTTGGCATTTCCGTAGGGCGCCAGGATGCTCTTTGCGATGTTCGGCACGTTGGCGAGGAAGGCCTTGTTGACCTCCGTCTGCTGCGCGACGACGTCGGCCGTAGCGCTTGCGGCGCGCGCGGTCTTGCCGGCAACTGTAAAACCGACCGAGAGTTCGAAGGCGCCGAGATAGGCCATCACCAGCAGCGGGGCGACGATCGCGAATTCGACCGCACCGACGCCGCTTCTGTCGCGCCGCAGCGCACCAAGGGCCTTGGTGACTGGCTTGAGGCGCAGGATTTCTAACGCGGAATACGGCATCGGGGGCGCCTCACTCGCTCTCGTTGCGGAAGGTGGCGGTCGCCACCATGAGATAGTCCTTCGGCATGCTTGAGCCGGCGGGCCGCAGGTTGGTGATGAACGGCCTGACGAGGTCCGTGAAGACGCTCCAGCGATAATAGGCGCGAACCACGTTGAAGGAGCCGGGGCCGCCAGGAGCAAACTTGAAGTCGGCCGTGTCGATGTCGGTGGAATCGGCCTTCCGCGGGATCAGCACGGGAAACTTGCTGAGATCACTGACCGCCCTGACGTCCAGATAGAATTGCGAGGGTAGGCCGGCTTCAGTGGCCGAGCACTTCATCAGGACCGAGATTTCGTCGCAGAACGCCTGGCGGAACTGAGCCTCGCTCATGTCGGTCTGTTTACCCTGCTGGAAGGTGATCTGACCGGTGCGGACCTTGCGCGCCATCGTCTCCGTCGCATTCGCCAGGAGCTGGTCGCCGTAGAAGGCGGCGAAGGTTTCGAGCGAGGCGAAGATCACCACGAAGAAGGGAAGCGCGAGAATGGCGAACTCGATACTCGTCGTGCCTTTGCGGTTGCGAAGGAAACGGCTGAAAATGCCTTTTCGCCTTTTTTCGGCCCCGCTCGGCCGCCATGTTGCCTGCTCGATGTTCATTGCGCCGTCCCATCATGTTACGCCAGACGGGCGGCAGATTATGGAGCAACCATTGATATTTCGTTCTCAGGGATGGTGCGCATTTTAACGAACCACGCGCTTCGAACCCATAAAAATCAATTGGTGCTACCTGTGGTTTTGCGCTCCGCGTGGCGCTCACAATTTGGTGTGCAGGAGAGCACGGTGCGGGACGTCTGTTTATAGACGCGCACGGTGTTGCCTTCGTCGATCGACACCAGGATCCGCTCGTCGACGATGGCGTTTCCGTCCTGATCGAGGATGACCAAGTTGGTGGTTCCGAAGTTGCGCCCCGTAATGACGATCGTACGGGCGTCCGCAACCGTCGCGTCCGCCACCTCGGCATTGCCGATGATGACCTTGCTGACCGGGCGATCGAGCTTCAATACGCGCGCATGATCCATATACACACGCATCATGTCGCTTTCGGCCGCGGCGGCAACCGAGGGGGCGAGGGCGGCGATCGCGTATGCGAAAATGGCGGCTCGGCCGGTCGCGAATGGCGTGGTCATGGCGGGTCCCTAGGTGGTGTTTACGCCATACTCACTGGTCTTGGTGAACGAACCGTTAAGTCGGTCCTATCGAGGCTTTGCGGAGGCTTCGCCGTTTTCTGTTCGTTTACCCAAAAATCAGGGATGCTTCGTTAACCTTCAGGTAACCGCCTTCTTTAAGTCGATGGCAATGCGCCAGGACTAGTTTGGGGTTCATCCGATCAACGGCAACAGTTGGCGGAAGTGCTGAACAACAAACGTGAAGTAGGAGAATCATCATGAAGAAGATTTTTGCCCGTCTGATGAAGGACGAGTCCGGCGCGACCGCCATCGAGTATGGCCTCATTGCCGCGCTCATCTCCGTTGCCCTGATCGCAGGCGCAACGACCCTCGGCAACTCGCTGAACAGCACGTTCAACGGCCTCGGCGGCAAGCTGACCAGCACCACGGCTGGCAAGCTCTAATCGGGAAAGCAAGCGAGGAGAAATTCGCATGACGAAGATTTTCCATCGCCTGCTTCGGGATGAAACCGGCGCGACTGCCATTGAATATGGCCTGATCGCGGCTCTCATTTCCGTCGCCCTGATTGCTGGTGCAAGCACGCTCGGGAACTCGCTAGATTCCACGTTCAACGGGATCGGTGGCAAGATCACGACGAGCACGTCCGGCAAGCTCTGACGAACAGGTTTCGCAAGAACCTGTAATGGAGCCGCCCCCAAAAGGCGGCTCTATTGTTATCTGGAAGCCAGCAGGCATCGCAGATTGTTTGCTCTCACTTCGGAGGCAGGAAGCATGATTGAAGCTGGCATATTCGTGGTCTTCCCTTTTTGCCTGGGATTTGCGGCGTTTTCCGACCTGCTGACGATGACGATCCCGAACCGTGTTTCGGTGATCCTGCTTGGTGCCTTCTTCCTGGTGGCGCCAATGTCCGGCTTGGGGCTCGCCGAGATCGGCCTGCATCTGCTCGCGGCCGCTGCAGTCTTTACCGCATGTTTTGCCCTGTTTGCGACGAACGTGATGGGCGGCGGAGACGCGAAGCTCCTGACGGCCTGCGCCATCTGGTTCGGCCTGACGCCGTCGTTGACGGCCTTCCTGCTCTATGTCTCGATCTTCGGCGGCGTGCTGACTCTCGCGGTGCTTTTGTTGCGCCAGCAGGAGGATACGATCCTTGCGAGCGGCATTCCTTTCCCGCAGCTTTTGCTCACGGCCAAGAAAATTCCTTACGGGATCGCGATCGCGCTTGGGGGCTTTGCCGCCTATCCCTCGTCGCCGCTTATGAAGGCGGCCTTCGCGCGGCTCACTTGAGAGGCATTTGAGCTGACTGGTCAGCTTTTGTTAACTGCGCTCATAAGTAATCCGTTAACCATAATTACACCAATTCCTGATCAATCTGAGCCTGGCATTTTTTCGGGGCTCGGAAACAATCATGAAACCGGTTCGCATCATCATACTGGCAGTGGCCGTTCTCTCGGCTGCGATGGCCGGTCTTTTGGCGATGAGGCTGACGGGCGCGCCTGCGCCACAGATGGCTGAACCGGTCGTCGAGCGTGCCCCCACCGTCAATGTGCTTGTCGCCAGCAAGAGCCTGCCCGTCGGATCGCGACTGGGCGGCGACAGCATCCAATGGATGGCCTGGCCGAAGGACGGCGTGGTCGATGGCATCATTACCGAAGAAAATCAGCCGACCGCGATCGATGATCTGAGCGGCGCGGTCGTGCGTCTGCCGATCTTCAACGGCGAACCCGTGCGCCACGAAAAGGTGGCAGATTCGTCCAGCCGCATCATGTCGTCGCTGCTGCCGGCGGGCAAGCGCGCCGTTGCGACCGAAATCACGGTCGCAACCGGTGCCGGTGGCTTCATCCTGCCGAACGACCGCGTCGACGTGATCATGGTGCGCAAGGGTGACGGCGAACTCTACCTGACCGAAACCGTGCTCAGCAATGTCCGTGTGCTCGCGATCGACCAACAGGTCGAGGAAAAGGATGACGGCACCAAGGCGGTGGTTGGAACCACGGCCACGCTGGAACTTACGCCCGACCAGTCGAAGGTGATGACGGTCGCGCAGCAGATGGCGGAACGTATTTCGCTGGCGCTCCGAAGCGTCGCCGACGCGCAGGAGTCTGACACGGACGCCGCGGACTATCTGCTGAGCGGCGACGGCCAACCGAACATTCAGGTCATCAAGTCCGGCTCCATCGTCAAGGGCGATGGAACGGTCGGCCAGACGCAGCAATGACAGACACGAGCAGGAACCAGGTGAGAACGGGGCATAAGGTGAAACGGAGCGGAAACAAATTTCGGGCGTCTGTCGCAGCCGGCCTATCATTCTGCCTGGCGGTTACCGGCATGTATCTGCCGGCGCCGACGGAAGCGTTTGCCGGCGCGTCCTCGGTCGTCCGCATCGTCGAAAGCGGCCCCGGCGTGAAGAAGAAGGTCAGCCTCGGTTTGAACAAGGCCGTAGTCGTCGATTTGCCTGCAGACGCGCATGATATCCTCGTTGCCGACCCGTCTCTCGCCGACGCCGTGACCCGTACGTCGCGGCGCATCTACCTCTTCGGCAAGTCCGTCGGCCAGACCAACATCTTCGTCTTCGGTCCCAATGGCGAGGAGATCGTCTCCCTCGACATCGAGGTCGAGCGCGACGTCTCCAGCCTTCAGTCCAACCTGCGCCGCTTCATTCCGGACGCCGATATCAATGTCGAGATCGTCTCGGACAACATCGTGCTGACCGGCACCGTGCGCACACCGCTCGATTCCACCCGTGCCGTCGACCTTGCCAAGGCCTTTCTTCAGGGCGGTGAGGCGACCACGCGCAACATCACGGCCCAGGGCAACAATGGTGACGCCGATATTTTCGCCGAAGACCGCCAGGTGTCGCAGATCGTCAATCTCCTGACTATCGATGGCGACGACCAGGTCAATCTCAAGGTCACCGTGGCCGAGGTCAGCCGCCAGGTGCTGAAACAGCTCGGCTTCAACGGCCGTGTTGGCGACGGCGAAAGCGGGATTGCTTTCCGAAATCCGGCCAACCTCGGCGATGCGGTCGGCGTCGGCGTGAACGCGATCATCAACAAGACGGTCGGCGGCACAGTGATTTCCAGCTACATTAACGCGATGGAGCAGGCTGGCGTCATGCGGACGCTGGCTGAGCCAAGCCTGACGGCGATTTCGGGCCAAGAAGCCAAGTTCTACGTCGGCGGCGAGTTTCGCCTGCCCGGAACCCAGGAAGTCA
This sequence comes from Ensifer sp. ENS06, assembly GCF_014852205.1. Taxonomy (NCBI): domain Bacteria; kingdom Pseudomonadati; phylum Pseudomonadota; class Alphaproteobacteria; order Hyphomicrobiales; family Rhizobiaceae; genus Ensifer; species Ensifer sp. ENS06. Next base: position 21,019 of record NZ_JACVBC010000001.1, read on the forward strand.
CGATTGATGACAAGACCGGCGAGGAAAAGGTTACACGCGAAGTCAACGATGTCGAATACGGTATCCGCCTGAACTTCAAGCCGGTCGTCCTCGGCCCAGGGCGCATCAGCCTGAAGATCGAGACGAACGTCTCCGAGCCTACCTACGAGGGATCCGTCGTCACCGGCAACGGCAGGAACGCGATCCCTGGCAACACCTTCCTCGGCATCCGCAAGCGCGAGGCATCGACCAGCGTCGAACTGCCGTCCGGTGGTTCGATCGTGATCGCCGGCCTGGTTCAGGACAACATTCGCCAGGCGATGTCTGGCCTGCCGGGCGCTTCGAAGATCCCGGTCCTCGGCACGCTGTTCCGCAGCAAGGACTTCGTGCGCAACGAGACCGAACTGGTCATCATCGCCACACCCTATCTGGTCCGTCCGGTTGCCAGAAGCGCGATCTCCCGGCCTGACGACAACTTCAATCCGGCCAACGATCTCGACAGCTACTTCCTCGGCCGCGTGAACCGCATTTACGGACGGCCGGAAGCGGTCGCTCCGGCAGGCCGTTATCACGGCAACGTTGGCTTCATCTACAAATAGGCTGGGTCATGACGCTTCGAACCGATTTCCACGTGAATTCCGAAAGGCCGAACGCCATGTCCTCAGGTCCGTCCGGAACATTCATCCGTCGCACGAGCCGGGCAGCCGTCCTGGTGCTGGCCGGTGCCCTGCTTGCCGGTTGCGGCACGAGGGACAATCTCGCGACTGGCTCCATCCCCGATGACTACCGCACCCGGCATCCGATTGTGCTCGCCGAGGGGGAACGCGTCATCGACATCCCGATCGCCTCGGGCGATCGCCGTCTTACTCAGGGTACGCGCGATGTCGTCGCCGGTTTTGCGGCCGACTATCGCAACTCGGCAAGCGGCGTCGTGCAGATCATGATGCCGCGGGGCGCTGCCAACAGCCACGCCGCCCAGGCGATGCGCCGGGAAATCCGCGGCGTGCTGGTGAATGCAGGCGTACCGGCCAAGAGGTTGCTGGAGACGAGCTACGACGCCGGACCCTATGGCGACGCGGCCCCTATCCGTCTGAGCTATGTGGCGATCACGGCACAGACGGGACCTTGCGGCACCTGGCCGGAAGACCTGAACCTCAACACCTTGGAAAACAAGAACTATTACAACTTCGGTTGCGCCTCGCAATCGAACCTGGCGGCCCAGCTTGCCAACCCGACGGACCTCCTCGGTCCGCGTCAGATGTCGCCGATCGACGCCGAGCAACGCGGCCAGGTGATCACGGATTGGCGTGGAACCGAGAAGAAGGACGGCACGGTCATCACCTTCAACTGATATCGGCTGGATGAAAAGATGAGTACCATCGATTACAGGATCGAGACTGGCACCGAGGGGGACGACCCGTCCTTCGATGCGCGTATGAGCGATCTGGAGCAGGTTCGTCCGTTGCCGCGGATTTCGATCCACGCGTTTTGCGAGAGCAACGCGATGTTGCGGCTGATGGAGCGGTGCGGCCAGGATCGGCGCATGGCGAAGGTTAGCCTGCGCATCAACAGCGGCAGCATCGATGCCGCCGCCAACATGTTCGCGACCGTATCGACGCCCAACCTGATCATTCTCGAGACGGCGACGGAACCTCGGTCGCTGCTGACCGAACTGGCGCCGCTGGCGGAAGTCTGTGATCCCAGCACCAAGGTGATCCTCGTCGGCAAGCACAACGATATCGGGCTCTACCGCGAACTCATCCGCAACGGCATTTCCGAATACATGGTCGCGCCGGTTTCGATGCCGGACATTCTCACTGCCGTTTCGGCGATCTTCGTCGACCCGGATGCCGAACCCTTGGGGCGAAGCATCGCCTTCATCGGTGCGAAGGGCGGCTGCGGATCGTCCGTGATCGCACACAATTGCGCCTGGGGCATCTCCAGCCTGTTTTCGACCGAAACGATTCTCGCCGATCTCGACTTGCCCTATGGCACCGCCAACATCGATTTCGACCAGGATCCGCCGCAGGGCATTGCAGAGGCGGTCTTTGCGCCGGAGCGCCTGGACGAGGTATTTCTCGATCGTCTGCTGACCAAGTGCTCCGAGCACCTGTCGCTTCTGGCGGCACCTTCGATGCTCGACCGCGCTTATGACTTCGAGACCGGGGCTTTTCACCCGATCCTCGAGATCCTGCAGCGCAGCGCCCCCGTTTCCGTTCTCGACATTCCGCACCTGTGGACGGACTGGACACGGTCCGTGCTCGGCGAAGCCGACGAGGTGGTGATCACGGCGATCCCCGATCTTGCCAGCCTGCGCAACACCAAGAACCTGCTCGACGCCCTGAAGAGGCTGCGCCCCAACGACAAGGCCCCCCACCTGGTGCTGAACCAGGTCGGCATGCCGAAGCGGCCGGAGATTGCCGCCAACGAGTTCTGCGATTCGCTGGAAATCGAAGCCGCGGCCATCATTCCCTTCGACGCGGCTCTGTTTGGTAACGCTTCGAACAGCGGGCGGATGATCGCCGAAATCGACAAGAAAGCGCCGGCCGCTGAAACCTTCTCGCAGCTCGCACATCTTCTGACCGGCCGCGTGACGATGAAGAAGGCCCGGCGCGGCGGCCTCGGCAAGATGCTTGCAGCGCTCGGCAGGAAATAGGACGTAGGATTACGCAGATGTTTGGCAAGCGCGGAAACGAAGGCTTCGGCAAAGGCGGCGGCACCCCGGTTTCCGCCCCTCCGCCGATCGTGGCTGCGGTGCAAGCGCCGGTGGTCGAGCGCGCCGTGCCGGTTCTCGCCGATACGCCCTCCGCTGGTGCCAGGTCGCCGACGCCAGCCCCGCCGGCAAGACGGCGGCAGGCGCGGACGGAAGACTACTACGACACGAAATCGCAGGTCTTCTCCGCGCTGATCGACACGATCGATCTGTCGCAGCTCGCCAAGCTCGATACGGAGAGCGCGCGCGAGGAAATCCGCGATATCGTCAACGACATCATCACGATCAAGAACTTCGCGATGTCGATCTCCGAGCAGGAGGAATTGCTCGACGATATCTGCAACGACGTTCTGGGGTACGGTCCGCTCGAACCGCTGCTTGCCCGCGACGACATCGCCGACATCATGGTCAACGGTGCAGGCCAGACCTTCATCGAAGTTGCCGGTAAAGTGCAGGAATCGGAAATCCGCTTCCGCGACAACGCGCAGCTTCTTTCGATCTGCCAGCGCATCGTCGGCCAGGTCGGCCGCCGCGTCGACGAATCGAGCCCGATCTGCGACGCCCGCCTGCCGGACGGGTCCCGCGTCAACGTCATTGCCCCACCGCTCGCCATCGACGGCACGGCGCTGACCATCCGCAAGTTCAAGAAAGACAAGCTGACGCTCGAGCAGCTGGTTCGCTTCGGCTCGATAACGCCAGAGGGCGCCGTTCTCCTGCAGATTATCGGTCGCGTCCGCTGCAACATCGTCATTTCGGGCGGCACGGGCTCGGGCAAGACGACGCTTCTCAATTGCCTGACACGCTATATCGACACGGATGAGCGCGTGATCACCTGCGAAGACACGGCCGAACTCCAATTGCAGCAGCCGCATGTCGTGCGCCTCGAAACCCGCCCACCGAACATCGAAGGCGAAGGCGAGATCACCATGCGCGATCTCATCAAGAACTGCCTGCGCATGCGCCCCGAACGCATCATCGTCGGCGAAGTGCGCGGCCCGGAAGTCTTCGACCTGTTGCAGGCGATGAACACCGGCCATGACGGCTCGATGGGAACCATCCACGCCAACACGCCGCGCGAATGCCTGAGCCGCATGGAATCTATGATCGCGCTTGGCGGTTATACGCTGCCGGCAAAGACCGTGCGCGAGATCATCGCCGGATCGGTGGACGTGATCATCCAGGCGTCCCGCCTTCGCGATGGTTCCCGCCGCATCACCCACATCACCGAGGTGGTGGGCATGGAAGGCGACGTGATCATCACCCAGGACCTGATGCGCTACGAGATCGATGGCGAAGACGCCGGCGGGCGGATCATCGGCCGCCACATGTCGACCGGCATCGGCCGGCCGCACTTCTGGGATCGCGCGCGCTACTTCAACGAGGACAAGCGACTGGCCGCGACCCTCGACGCGATGGACAAGGGCTAGGAGCTGCGATGTTCGGGATAGACATCACCGTTCTGGCGCTAGCGGCCCTCGTCGCCATATCGGCGGCGGCGCTTGCCTACGGCCTGCTGTTCTCGCGCATCGAAAGCGAAAAGAAGGCGGAAGGCCGCGTGCGCAAGATCAGCGCGGCGGAAACCGACCGCGCCAAGATGAAGGCCGCGCGCGACCGCGTGAGCGAACTGTCGAAACGGCGAAAATCCGTCCAGGATTCGCTGAAAGAATTGGAAAAGAAGCAGCAGGAACGCTCGGCAAAGACAGCGCCCTCGATGAAGGTGCGTCTCACCCAGGCGGACCTGTCGATCTCCATCGGGCGCTTTTATCTGTTCAGCGCGCTCTTCGGTTTTTTCGCCTTTCTGGTCGTGCTGATACTGGGCGCCGGGCTCCCCATTGCCGTCGGCTTCGGCCTGGTCGCCGGGCTCGGCCTGCCGCGCTGGTTCATCGGCTACCTGGTCAAGCGGCGCTGCAAGAAGTTCCTCGAGGAATTCCCGAACGCGCTTGAGGTCATGGTCCGCTCGATCAAGTCGGGCCTTCCCTTGAACGACGCGCTACGTCTCATCGCCGCCGACGGCCAGGAGCCGGTCAAGACCGAGTTTCGCCGCGTGGTGGAATCCCAGCAGGTGGGCCTGAGCGTGACCGAAGCCTGCGCCCGTATGGTCAACAGCATTCCCCTGCCGGAGGTGAATTTCTTCGCCATCGTGATCGCCATCCAGGCGCAGGCGGGCGGCAATCTCTCGGAAGCTCTAGGCAACCTGTCGAAGGTCCTGCGCGAGCGCAGGAAGATGAGAGCGAAGGTCAGTGCCATGTCGATGGAAGCCAAGGCCTCGGCCTGCATCATCGGCGCCCTGCCGTTCATCGTCGCGCTTTTGGTCTACCTGACATCGCCCGCCTACATGATGGTGCTTTTCACCGACCCCCGCGGTCATCTGATCATCGGTGCCGGCCTGTTCTGGATGAGCATCGGCATTTGGGTGATGCGCAACATGATCAACTTCGACATCTGAGGGGCGTCGATGAGCACTGACCTGATCAAGACCCTGACCGATCCCAACGTCGTCGTCGCCATTCTGGTTTCGCTCGCCGTGCTCGCAACCTTCTATTCGCTGATCGTGCCGCTGTTCGATCGCGGCGATCTCGGCAAGCGGATGAAGTCCGTTGCGACCGAGCGCGAGCAGATCCGGGCGCGCGAACGCGCGCGGCTTGCCGCCGAGGTTCAAAACGGCCGGGCAAGCCTGCGCGGGCAGAACAACGCCTCCATCCGCCAGGTCGTCGAACGGCTCAACCTGCGCTCGGCGCTCGTCGACGATAATACCGTCAACCGGTTGAAAATGGCCGGCTTCCGTTCGCAGAACGCGCTCAACACCTTCCTGTTCGCGCGCTTCTGCCTGCCCTTCCTGTTTCTGCTCGTCGCGCTCGTCTATATCTTCGTACTCGGCAATTTTGCCGACAAGCCGCTGATGGTGCGGCTCTTCTTTGCGATCGGCTTTGCCTATCTTGGCTTTTATGCGCCGAACATCGTCGTGGCCAACGCCATCACCAAGCGCCAGGCGTCGATACGCCGGGCCTGGCCGGATGCGCTGGATCTCCTGCTGATCTGCGTCGAATCGGGCGTGTCGATGGAGCTCGGCATGCGTCGCGTCGCCGACGAGGTGGCATCGCAATCGCAGCAACTGGCGGAAGAGCTGGTGCTGACGACGGCGGAACTGTCGTTTCTGCCCGAGCGCCGGGTTGCACTTGAAAATCTCGGACAGCGCACCGGCCTCGACGAGGTGAAATCCGTGGTCCAGGCACTGATCCAGGCGGACCGCTACGGTACGCCGATCGCTCAGGCCCTGCGTGTGCTAGCGCAGGAAAGTCGCGACCAGCGCATGACGGCAGCCGAGAAGAAGGCGGCTGCACTGCCGCCGAAGCTGACTGTACCGATGATCCTGTTCTTCCTGCCGGTGCTGGTCGCCGTCATCCTTGGGCCGGCCGGCATCCAGGTCGCCGACAAGTTCTAGACAGCAGCGCCGGCATCGGCGCTCTACAATCATGGGTTCGAAGACTGCGTGCGCGGTGGCGGACAAAGGCATGCCGCGCGAATGTGCGCGGCTGACTTTGCGGATGACGGTAGCGGTAGATGGGAAGCGCTAGAGGCGCCAAGAGCGTCTCTGAAGAACGCGGCGCGCCTTTAGTTGGCGACCTTCTTGTCGTCGGCCTTGGCGAGCTCTTTCCATGCGCCCTGCTGCGAAAGCATTGAGCGCAGATAGGCGACGTTCGCTTCCGCCTGCTCGCTGGAAAGCTCCTGGCGGGCGATCGTCTCGGCTTCCTGGAAGCGGCCCTGAAGGCCGACGGCGAGCGCGAGGTTCTGGCGCACGCTGCTGTCGGCGCCGGGCTGGCTTGCCGCCGACTTGAGATAGGTTTCGGCGGTACGAAGGTCCTTGGTCAAAAGATAGGACATGCCGAGATTGGAGAGTACTGACGGCTCGTTCGGCTTGAGGTCGAGAGCCTCGCGGTAGCGCAGTCGCGCCTCCTGGGCGCGGCCCAGCTGGTCGAGGATTGCGCCCTCGGCCGATTTCAGCTTCCAGTCCGGACGGTCGGGTGTCTGCGCCCGGCCGATTGTCGCAAGCGCCTGCTCGAGCTGGCCGGCGGCGGCCTGTGCCTTGCCGTAGGCGCCGAGCACTTCGCGGTCCGACGGATGGTTGATCGCGACCTGCTGCATCACCGCAAGCGCCTGCTCATTGCGGCCGGTCATGCGCAGGAGATTGGCATAGTTGAGGCCCGCTTCGCGATCCTTGGGGTTCTTTTCATAGGCCTGGCCGATGCTTTCGGCAGCGGCCGAAAGCTCAGGCGCGGTCATCGACTGCACCGGTTTTGACGTTCTGGAGATCGACCCCGTCGTCAGTTCCTTCTTCGGCTGGTTGGCGCAGCCGGCAAGCGAAAGCGCCACCAGCGCGATCGCCGCGCCCTGCAAGAAACGGGCGTGTTTCGAGGATGAGGTCGTATATTTGGCCATGTGTGTCCCCAGCATGCATTCGCGCACCTGAACTTCAGACAACACCGGCGCAACTTTCACTCCAGCAATAATCTGTTAACCCTAACAGAGCGTTAATGGCGCGATTCCATCTCTGTCAGCCGAGGACTTTCATGGCTCCCTATCAGTTCATCGAGCGGCCGTCGCCGTTCAACAGCAGCGCCGGCAAGACCCTGCCGATCTTCGCCGTCACGCCGGCGCATATCGAGACGGGGACGATCGACCCGATCGCTTTGGACTGGGCGCGTAAGGCAGGCTTTACGGCCGAGTCCGGCGCGGTGTTGTTGATCCCGTCCGCCGACGGCCATCTTGGCGGCGCGCTCTTCGGCCTCGGCAGCAACCCGTCGGAAGCGCCGTTCCTCGCAGGCAAGCTGGCGCGGGCGCTGCCGGCCGGCAAATGGCATATCGAAACGGCACCGCTGACGGCCAACCGGCTGGCGCTCGGCTACGGCCTCGGCTCGTATCGCTTCGAGCGCTACAAGTCCGCCAAGGGCGAACCGCCGACGCTGCTCATCCCCGCCGATGCGGACGCGACCGACATCAAGCGCCAGCTCGCTGGCGTGTTCCTCGCCCGTGACCTCATCAACACGCCGACCAACGACATGGGACCGGAAGCGCTCGAAGGCGCGTTCCGCGCGCTTGCCGCCCACTACAAGGCCGATGTTTCGGTCATAACCGGCGAAGCGCTGCTGACGCAGAACTTCCCGCTGGTTCACACCGTCGGCCGCGCCAGCGCCGAGGCTCCACGCCTGCTGGAGCTGCGCTGGGGCAAGAAGGGCCACAAGAAGGTAACGCTCGTCGGCAAGGGCGTGTGCTTCGATACCGGCGGTCTCGACATCAAGCCGTCGGCCTCCATGCTGCTGATGAAGAAGGACATGGGCGGTGCCGCCAACGTCCTTGGCCTGGCGCTGATGATCATGGACGCCAAGCTCAAGGTGGATCTGCGCGTCATCGTGCCGGTGGTCGAAAACTCTATTTCCGCCAATGCCTTCCGGCCGGGCGACATCTATCGCAGCCGCAAGGGCCTGACGGTGCAGATCGACAATACCGATGCCGAAGGCCGGCTGATCCTTGCCGACGCGCTCGCCTATGCCGACGAAGAGAAGACGGATCTGCTCGTCGACATGGCGACGCTGACCGGTGCCGCGCGCGTCGCGCTCGGCCCGGATCTGCCGCCTTTCTTCACCGACGATGCCGATCTGGCCCACGATCTGACGGAAGCAAGCCTCGAGGTCGACGATCCGATGTGGCGCATGCCGCTCTATAACGGGTATGACAAGGATGTCTCGGCCCGCATCGCCGACCTCACCAACGCGCCTGCGGGCGGCATGGCCGGATCGATCACTGCGGCACTCTTCCTCCGGCGCTTCGTCACCAACGCCAAGAGCTGGGTCCATTTCGATATCTTCGGCTGGGCTCCGTCCGAGCGCCCGCATTCGACGGTTGGCGGGGAGGCGCAGGCAATCCGTGCGCTTTACCAGCACGTCCAGAAGCTGACGAGGTAACCGCAACCAGCGTAACCGGCAAAGAAACGCTTGCGTAACGATCCGCCGCTATCGTGGCGGATCAGTATCACGCGTAGGAGCCGCCATTGCCGATCGAGCTAACGCCCTCCCAGGCCCTCGGGCTTTGGCATTCGGTGTCGCTCGCCCAGGTTCGCGTCGACAGCCGCGACCTGACCTTGCGGCAGCTGGCGATCCTGCTGCACATCTACCTCGTGCCGCCGCCGCACACCGTGCGTGGATTGGCGGCGACGCTTGGGGTCACCAAGCCGGTCATCACCCGCGCGCTCGACACCATGGGAGCGCTTGGACTAGTCGATCGCACCCGCGACGAGCGTGATCGCCGCAACGTCGTCATCAAAAGGACAGTCGAGGGTGCTCTCTATCTTGAAAAATTCGGTGACCTGATCATTGATCAGGGCCGCAAGCAGCTGAAGTGAGTAGACATGTCGACACCGCCCGATCGCCGCCTGAACGCCTATCGCCCCGACCTCGCAGAGAGCCGGCTACGCGGTGTCGTGCAAGCCGAACGCTACGTCGAGGGAAGCGTTGCGCGCATCTCAGTTCCAGTTGCGCCCCTGCGGGCCAAGCCCGATCTCGCCTGCGGCACCGACACCGAGCTGCTGCTCGGCGAATCCGTTCGGGTACTCGACACCAACGAAAGCTGGTGCTGGGTGAAGGCCGATCTCGACGGCTATGTCGGCTATCTTCCGGAGTATTGCCTTGCGCCGGTGGTCAAGAGCCCGACTCATATCGTGACGGCGCCGCGCACCTTCGTCTATACCGGCCATGATCTGCGTTTCCCGACGGTCTATCCGCTGTCGATGGGCAGCCGGTTGACGGTTGTCGATGAACGCGAAACGAGGGGCACGCGCTACTTTCTGCTCGACGGCGGCCAGGCGGTCATCGCCAATCACTGCATCGAGGTCGGCAGCGTCGTGCCGGGAGACTATGTCTCGGTCGCTGCCCGCTTCGTCGAAACACCCTATCTCTGGGGCGGGCGTTCCGGCTTCGGCATCGATTGCTCCGGCCTTGTGCAATTGTCGATGATGATGGTCGGCAGGCAGGCGCCGCGCGATTCCGACATGCAGGCGACGGGGTTGGGAACGCCGATTGGGCGCGAAGAGCTCACGCGCGGCGACCTCGTCTTCTGGAAAGGGCACGTCGCGCTGATGGAGGACGACGAAACCCTGATCCACGCCAACGGTCACACGATGACGGTTGCGCGAGAGGGCTTGGAGGCCTCGATCGAGCGGATTGGCTGGCTCTATGAGCAGCCGACGGGCTACCGCCGTCCCTGAGCGCCCGCAAACGGAGCGTAGGGGGGGCGCGAGCCTCCGCAATCGTAGCCGATGAAGGCAAAACACCCGTTCACGTCGCAGAATGCGACGCTGCGTCTCTGCCAGGAGGCTCGGCGTGGCAAGCGTCGCACCTCGCTTTCGCTGGATCAGTAGCCGGCTACTTTGTCGACGACGTGTTCGAGCGCCTGTCCGCCTTCGAAGCGGGCGATCTGCTGCTCCACATGGCGGAAGAGGGCCTTGACGTCGGAGGATGCCGCCACGTGCGGTGTGACGTAGACGTTGGGCAGGGTCCAGAAGCGGCTGTCCTGGGCAAGCGGCTCCTGCTCGAAAACGTCGAGCGAGGCACCAGCGAGCACGCCGCTGTCGAGCGCCTTCAGGATGTCCGCTTCGACCTGGCTACCGCCGCGGCCGGCATTGATGAAGACAGGCGCGCCGAACGGGCCGTTACGGCTGAGCCTTGCAAACAGGCGCAGGTTGAAAATGCCGCGGGTGTCCGGCGTCAGCGGCAGCAGGCCGACAAGGAAGTCGCTGCGTGCCAGGAAGCTGTCGAGTTCGTTGCCGCCAAAGGTCTCGATGCCGGCGACGTCGCGCTTGCTGCGCGACCAGCCGATGACCTTGAAGCCCATGGCCGAGAGCTTGCGGGCGGCGTCCTGGCCAAGCACGCCCATGCCCATGATGCCGACGGTGATGTCGGCGGCTTCTGGCTGGGTCAGGTCGCGCCATTCGCGTTTCGCCGCCTGCGCCTCGTAGGTGCGGTGCTGGCGCAGGTGCATGAGGCACTGCATGACCACCCATTCGCTCATGCGCGTCGTCAGCGTCTGGTCGACGAAGCGCACGAGCGGTACTTCGGGAAGGCCCGGCAAGGTCAGGACGTGGTCGACGCCGGCGCCGCCGGAGAACACCACCTTGAGATTCGGCGCCCTTTCGAAGAGGTCCGGTGCCGATTTCCAGACGACTGCATAGTCGATGCCCGAGAGGTCGCGGTTGTGGTGCACGGCATCGGCGCGGTTGATCACCTCGCGATCCGGGAAGGCCCCGCGAAGCGCCGCCTCGACCTCCTCCGGAATGAACTTCAGATCGACGATGACGGGGCTTTTTGCGGACATTCGGGCACCTATTGGCGGATCGCGGTCAAGTTGACGGCTTCGAGGTTGAAGGCGGCAGCCATCAGCGCCTTCGTGTAGTCCTGGCTCGGGGCATTGAAAATGCGTTCGGCCGGGCCCTGCTCCACCACCTTGCCCATGCGCATCACGATCATCTCGTTGGCAAGGGCGCGCACGACCTTGAGGTCGTGGCTGATGAACAGATAGGCGAGGTCGTGTTTGCTCTGCAGGTCCCGCAGCAGGTCGACCACCTGCGCCTGCACGCTCATGTCGAGCGCCGAGGTCGGCTCGTCGAGCATCACGAATTGCGGCTTAAGCACCATGGCGCGGGCAATGGCGATGCGCTGCCGCTGGCCGCCGGAGAACTCGTGCGGATAGCGCCAGCGGGTCGCGGGATCGAGGCCCACTTCTTCGAGCGCCGCCGCGACGCGGGCGTCGCGCTCGTTGTCGGATAGGGAGCGCTCGTGGATTTTCAGGCCTTCGGCGATGATATCGGCCACCGACATGCGCGGGCTGAGTGAGCCGTAGGGATCCTGGAAGACGATCTGCATCCGGTTTCGAAGCGGCCGCATCTCGTTGAAGCTGTAGCGGTCGATGTCCTTGCCGATGAAGGCGATGCGACCCTTCGACGAGATCAGCCGCGTCAACGCAAGCCCGAGCGTCGTCTTGCCGGAGCCGGATTCGCCGACGACGCCGAGTGTCTGGCCTGCACGCAGCTTCAGGTCGATGCCGTCGACGGCCTTCACATGATCGACCACCTTGCGCAGGAATCCGGCCTTGATTGGGAACCACACCTTCATCTCAGAGGCTTCCATCACGATCGGCTTCGACGCGTCAGACGGCGGCGGATTGCCCTTCGGCTCGGAGGCGAGCAGATGGCGGGTGTAGGCATGCTGCGGATTGGCAAAGATCTCGGCGGTCGGTCCCGTTTCGACGATCTTGCCCTTCGTCATGACGCAGACCCGATCGGCGATCTTGCGCACGATGCCGAGGTCATGGGTGATGAACAGCATCGACATGCCGTGCTCATCCTTGAGCGTCTTCAACAGCTCGAGGATCTGTGCCTGCACGGTGACGTCGAGTGCGGTCGTCGGCTCGTCGGCGATCAAGAGTTCCGGTCGGTTGGCGAGCGCCATCGCGATCATCACACGCTGGCGCTGGCCGCCCGAGAGCTCGTGCGGATAGGCGCTCAGCCGCTTCTCCGGCTCGCGGATGCCGACCTGGTTGAGCAGCTCGAGAATCCGCGTGCGCCGCGCAGCACCCTCCAGCCCCTGGTGCAGTTCGAGGATCTCGCCGATCTGCCGCTCGATCGAGTGCAGCGGGTTGAGCGAGGTCATCGGCTCCTGGAAGATCATGGTGATGTCGTTGCCGCGGGCGTGGCGCAGCTCCGCATCGCTGGCTTTCAGCAGGTCCTTGCCGTTGAAGACGATTTCGCCGCTCGGGTGGCTGGCGGACGGGTAGGGCAAGAGCTTCAGGATCGAATTGGCCGAGACCGATTTGCCCGAACCGGATTCGCCGACAAGCGCTACGGTCTCGCCGCGCCTGATGTCGAAGGAGATATGGTCGACGGCAACGGAGGTGTTGCCGCCCTGGTGAAAGGCGACGGAGAGGTCGCGGACGGAGAGGATTGGATCTGTCATCGTCGCGCTCACCGGAACGTCTTTCTCGGATCGAAGGCATCGCGCGTCGCTTCGCCCACGAAGATCAGCAGCGACAGCATCAGCGACATGACGCAGAAGGCCGTCAGCCCCAGCCAGGGCGCCTGCAGGTTGGACTTGCCCTGGGCGATCATCTCGCCGAGCGAGGGCGATCCCGGCGGCATGCCGAAGCCGAGGAAGTCGAGCGAAGTCAGCGTCGTGATCGAGCCAGAGAGGATGAAGGGCAGGAAGGTCAGCGTCGCCACCATCGCGTTCGGCAGGAGGTGGCGATACATGATCGTGCCATTGCCGACGCCGAGCGCGCGTGCCGCGTTGACGTATTCGAAATTGCGAGCCCGCAGGAACTCGGCGCGCACGACGCCGACGAAACCGACCCAGGAGAACAAGAGCATGATGCCGAGCAGGATGAAGAAGCCTGGCGGCAGGATCGCGGCGATGATCAGGAGAATGTAGAGCACCGGCATCGACGACCAGATCTCGATGAAGCGCTGCATCAGGAGGTCGGTCCAGCCGCCGAAATAGCCCTGGATGGCGCCGGCGGTGACACCGATCACCGCCGAGGCGATGGTGAGCGTCAGGCCGAAGAGCACCGAGATGCGGAAGCCGTAGATCATGCGCGCAAAGACGTCGCGGGCCTGGTCATCGGTGCCGAGCCAATTGAGGTTTCCGACGATGCAGTTCCGGTCGTTGGACTTGTCAGGGTAGGCGGAGCAGCGCTCTTCCTTGTCCATCAGCCAGAACGGCTTGGTCGGCGCCGAATGCGGGATGTTGGAATTGACCGTCTGGTAGGAATAGCGCACCGGCGGCCAGATCATCCAGCCATTGGCCTCGATCTCGTCGCGGATGAAGTCGGAGCGATAGTCAGTCTCGGCCAGGAAGCCGCCGAACTTTTCCTCCGGATAGTCGATGACGACAGGGAACAAAAGCTCTCCCTTGTAGGAGGCGATGATCGGCTTGTCGTTGGCGATCAGTTCACCGACCAGGCTGAGCCCGAACAGCGCCAGGAACAGCCAAAGCGACCAGTAGCCGCGTCGGTTCGCCTTGAAATTCTGCCAGCGGCGCTGGTTGACCGGTGACAACCAGCCACGCGGCGCCACAGCGGTCGGGGACGTTGCGACGCTTGCCATCAGACGTCCCTCCGCTCGAAATCGATGCGCGGATCGACCCAGGTGTAGATGAGGTCCGACAACAGGCTGACGAGCAGGCCCATCAGCGAAAAGATGAAGAGGGTGGCAAAGACGATCGGATAGTCGCGCTTGACGACCGAATCATAGCCGAGTCGGCCAAGGCCATCGAGCGAGAAGATGTATTCGATCAAAAGCGAGCCGGTGAAGAAGGCCGAGATGAAGGCGCCGGGGAAGCCGGCGATGATGATCAGCATGGCGTTGCGGAACACGTGGCCATAGAGCACCTGGCCGTCGGTCAGGCCCTTGGCCCGTGCCGTCGTTACATACTGCTTCTTGATTTCGTCGATGAAGGAATTCTTGGTGAGGAGCGTCGTCGTCGCAAAGGCCGAGAGCAGCAGCGTGATCAGCGGCAGCGTCATGTGCCAGATGTAGTCGAGGATCTTCTGCCACCAGGGCAAATCCCAGAAATTGTCGGAGACGATGCCACGCAGCGGGAACCAGTCGAAGAACGAGCCGCCGGCAAAGACGACGATCAGCAGGATGCCGAAGAGGAAGCTCGGCACAGCGTAGCCGATGACGATGATGCCCGAGGTCCAGACGTCGAAGGCAGAACCGTCGGATACGGCCTTCTTGATGCCGAGCGGGATGGAGATCGCGTAGGAGAATAGAAGGATCCACAGCCCGAGCGAGATCGAGACCGGCATCTTCTCCTTGATCAGATCGATCACCGAGGTGTTGCGGAAGAAGCTCTCGCCGAAATCGAAGCGGAGATAGTTCCACATCATGGTAGCGAAGCGTTCGAGCGGCGGCTTGTCGAAGCCGAACTGCTTTTCGAGCTTGGCGATGAACTCCGGGTCAAGCCCTTGAGCGCCGCGATAGCGCCCGCCTTCGTCGCCGCCGGCCTGCATCAGGTCGCCGCTGCTGCCCGACAGGCGATCGGAGCCGCCGGCATTGGTCAGGTCCGAGATCACCTGCTCGACCGGGCCGCCGGGCGCGAATTGCACCACGATGAAGGAGATCGCCATGATCCCGAAGATCGTCGGGATCATCAAAAGCAGGCGGCGCAGGATGTAGGCACCCATCAGGCGGGCCTTTCGATCGACGTGTGGGCGGTGGCCCGGACCGGCGAAGCGTCGGCAAGCCGTCTATGGTGTCTCAATCCCTGTGTCTCCTTGCGGCTGTCAGGCCCGGATCGGGGCTTGTTTCAATGATTCGTTTTTTTGCATTTGGAATCGAGACGCCATTCGAGTGCAAGGACTTCATTTGGGGGAGGCGTTTTTCGACCACCACGCGTCCGGAAAGCCTATTCCGTAGTAGGGCAGTTCCTGCGGACGGGCGAGCTGGTTCCAGTAAGCCACGCGAACCGAGCGCGAGTAGAACAGCGGAACCACGAAGTGATGGGCGAGAAGAACGCGATCGAGGGCCCGTGTTGTTGCCACCAGTTCGTCGCGGTTGGGCGCGAAGATGATCCTGCGGATGAGTTCGTCGATCGCCGGATCGGATATGCCGGCATAGTTTCTCGATCCCTGCTGATTGACCGAAGCCGAACCCCAGTAGTCGATCTGCTCGTTGCCGGGTACCAGTGTTTGCGCCCAGATGCCGTAGATCATGTCATAGTCGAAGCTTCGGACGCGGTTGGTGTATTGCGAATCGTCGACGGTCCGGATGCGCGCATCGATGCCGATCTTCTTCAGGCTGTTGATGAACGGCGTGACGGTGCGCTCGAACGAGGGGTTGGCCAAGAGCAATTCGAAGCTGAAGGGCTCGCCGCTCTTTACGTTGGCCAGGCGGTTGCCCTTGAGTTCGTAGCCCGCCTCCTTGAACAGCGCCAGCGCCTTGCGCAGGTTGTCGCGCACCTTCTGCGGGTCGCCGTTGACCGGGTTCGCGTAGGGCGCGGTGAAGACTTCTGGAGGAACCTTGTCCTTCAGTTCCTCCAGAATGGCCTTCTCGCGTCCTTCCGGCAAAGCCTTGGAGGCAAGCTCGGTGCCCCAGAAGTAGCTGTCGACACGCTGGAAGGCGTTGTAGGCGAGGTTGCGGTTCAGATCCTCGAAGTCGAAGGCGTAGTTCAGCGCCTCGCGCACGCGCTGATCCTTGAATTTGTCGCGGCGCATGTTCGGCACGAAGGCTTGCATGATGCCGGCTGCGCGCAGCGGATTCTCGATCTCCTCGCGGACCACACGGCCATCCTTCATCGCCGGAAAGTCATAGGCGGTCGCCCAGTGACTGGCGCTGTTGTCCTGGTAGAAATCGACGTTGCCGGCGCGGAAGGCTTCGAACTGCACGTTCCTGTCGCTGAAGAAGGCATAGCTGATCACGCCGAAATTATATTGCCCGACATTGACGTTAAGGCTCTTGCCCCAATAGTCGTCCCTGCGTTCGAAGCGGATCGAGCCGCCGGCCTGGAACGACGCAATCTTGTAGGGGCCTGAGCCCATCACCGGCTCCAGCGTCGTGCGGCTGATGTCGCGCTTGTTGCCCTTCTCGTCCTCGCCTTCCCACCAGTGTTTCGGCACGATGGGGAACTGGCCGAGGATGTTCGGCATTTCGCGGTTGTTCTTCTCGTCGAAGCGGAAGGTGACGTCGCGGTCGCCAGTCTTTTCCGCCGAAACCACGTGGCGGTAGTAGTTGGACAGAAGCGGATTATGTTCCTTCACTTTTTCGAACGAAAAAACCACGTCCTCCGGCGTCACAGGCTTTCCGTCAGCCCACTTGGCCTCGGCGCGCAGGCGAAACGTCGCGGAGGAAATATCGTCGGGATAGGAAACGCCCTCGGCCAGCAGCCCATAGGCGGTTGTGATCTCGTCCTCGGCCGATTTCATCAACGTATCGAAGACGAGCGAGGTTACGCCGCTCGCCGCCTCGCCCTTGGAGAGAATTGGATTGAAGGTATCGAATGTACCGCTCTCCGACAGGCGCAGCTCTCCACCCTTGGGAGCGTCAGGATTGACGTAGTCGAAGCGCGCAAAATCGGGCTTGTATTTCAGTTCACCGATTGACGATGTTCCGTAGCGCCAGACGGGCTGTTCTTGGGCATTGCCTGCAGGAGGGAGGAGAAGAAACGCCGCTGTCAGTAGCGAGGCAGCGAGGCCAGGTTTCACGGTCCTGCAGAAGTTTGGCATCCAGCCGGTACCCCTTATATTTCAATCTTCTTTTGCGAGAGCATAGGCGAAATCAGGGCAAATGACAGGCACTGCCGCAAATCAGGCCAAATTTTTGAGTCACATCCCGGTGATTCACAAGCGTGTAGCGCGTAAGGCTGAGGCAAAGACGGGGCCTTAGGATCGGGGTTCGCCGGAGAGGCATGCCGCACATCGGCGCCGCTCGCCGCGAGACAAACGGGACGAAATTCAATGATTGCTCCATTTCGACGTTGCGGCTCGGCGTTTCTTGCGCTGCTGCTCGGAACAAGCCTCCTGATCGCCGACAACGCCGCGGCGGACGAAACGCCGGCCAAGGCGCTTTTCGGCGCCAAGGCCCTGCCTGCCGAGATGGCGGCAAATTCCTACGGCTTCTATGCGAAGGGATGCCTAGCCGGCGGTGTCGCCATCCCGACCGACGGGCCGACCTGGCAGGCAATGCGGCTGTCGCGCAACCGCCGCTGGGGCCATCCGCAGATGATCGCGCTGATCGAGCAGTTTTCCCACGACGCCGCCGACAAGGTCGGCTGGCCGGGCCTGTTGCTCGGCGATATCTCGCAGCCACGCGGCGGGCCGATGCTGTCGGGCCACGCCTCGCACCAGATCGGGCTCGATGCCGATATCTGGCTGACGCCGATGCCGCAACGCACGCTTACCTATCGCGAGCGCGAGGACATCTCCGCCACCTCGATGTTGCAGAAGAACAAATTCCTGACGGTCGATCGTTCGATTTGGACGCCGAAGCACGCGCAGCTGATCATGTTGGCGGCGAGCTACCCGCAGGTGGAGCGCGTCTTCGTCAATCCGGCGATCAAGAAGAAGCTCTGCGATACCTGGACGGGCGACCGCACGAATCTTGGCAAGGTCCGGCCGATCTACGGCCACGATTATCACTTCCACATCCGCATCAAGTGCCCCGCCGGCGCTTCGACCTGCAAGGATCAGGCGGAAGTGCCGGCGGGCGACGGCTGCGACAAGTCGCTGGCCTGGTGGTTCACCGACGAGCCATGGGCGAAGCCGACCAAGAAGCCGGACGCAAAGCCCGTCAAGCCGAAGGTGACGACACTTGCCGACTTGCCGAAGGCCTGCGCTCTGGTCCTGAACGGCCCGGCGCCGGCCTCGGAAGCGGCCGCCACTTTTGGCACGGCCTACCGGGCTGCCGCGCCGGCTGCAGCGAACGATAGCATCGAGCAGGTGATCGGTGCGTCCGGTGATGTCCCGCCGGCCGATATCCCCGTACCAATGGCGCGTCCGACGCTGCAGTAGGATTAAGGACACACGGGCGGGGCGGGGAGGCATCTGCCTTCCCATTCCCGTGGCGCTCATGTATAGGGCAATCAAATCGATTTAAATATTGATGCGAGGCCCGGCATGGCGGATCGGAAATGTGTTGCGCTGATCGCGCATGATCAGAAGAAGGACGATCTTGCGGACTTTGCCAAGGCGCACGAGACGGTTCTGGCTGACTGGCGGATCGTCGCCACCGGCACGACCGGCGGTCGCGTCCTCGACGTCTGCCCAAGCCTCGATATCACCCGGCTGAAAAGCGGCCCCCTCGGCGGTGACCAGCAGATCGGCGCGATGATCGCCACCGGCGAAGTGCAACTGTTGATCTTCTTCGTCGATCCGCTGACCGCTATGCCGCACGATGTCGACGTCAAGGCGCTGATGCGCCTCGCCATCGTCTACGACATTCCGATGGCGCTCAATCGTGCAACGGCCGAGCAGTTGATCGACCTGAACCCCAGATGATGCGGGCTCCCGGCGGGCGGATTCTATTGAAATCCTCCCGCACTTTTCCTCATCCCGTTCTGTCTGATAGACAGTTCAGCAACCCAAGATGACGATCAGGATGGATCTTTGCGATGTCCGGTACCAGTGAACACAGCTTTCCCTTTCCGATCCTGATCGGCGACATCGGCGGCACCAATGCGCGCTTCGCCCTGCTCATCGACGCTTTTGCCGACCCGAAGCAGCTGCCGCCGATCAAGACCGGTGATTTCGAGACGATCGAGGAGGCGCTGCAGAAGAGCATTCTCGACAAGACCTCCGTGCAGCCGCGCTCGGCGATCCTGGCGGTCGCTGGTCCGATTCGGGGCGACGAAATTCCGTTGACCAACGCCGGCTGGGTGATCCGGCCGAAGGACATGCTTTCGAGCCTCGGCCTCGAAGACGTGCTCATCATCAACGACTTCGAGGCGCAGGCGCTTGCCGTCGCCGCTCCGGCGGATGAGGATCTGGTGCAGATCGGCGGCGGCAGCATTCGGCCGATGACCTCCCGCGTCGTGCTGGGTCCGGGAACTGGCCTTGGCGTCGGCGGTCTGGTCTTTGCCCAGCACACCTGGTTCCCGGTGCCGGGCGAAGGCGGACATGTCGATATCGGTCCGCGCACTGAGCGCGACTTCCAGATCTGGCCCTTTCTCGAGCCGATCGAAGGCCGCATGGCCGGCGAGCAGATCCTCTGCGGCCGCGGCATCATGAACCTTTACCGCGCCGTCTGCGCCGCCGATGGCGTTGACCCGGTTCTGACGGACCCCGCGGAAGTAACGACGCACGCGCTGGCTGAGAGCGACAGGGCGGCGATCGAGACCATCTCGCTGTTTTCGACCTATCTCGGGCGGGTCGCCGGCGACATGGCTCTGATCTTCATGGCCCGTGGCGGCGTTTTCCTGGCGGGCGGCATCTCGCAGAAGATCCTGCCGGCGCTCTTGAAGTCGCCCTTCCGTGCTGCCTTCGAGGACAAGGCGCCGCACTCGGCGCTGATGCGGACGATCCCCACCTTTGCCGTCATTCACCCGATGGCGGCACTCTCGGGATTGGCGGCCTTTGCCCGCACACCGAGGGATTTCGGTGTGGCAACGGAAGGACGCCGCTGGAGAAGCTGAGCCCGCTGCGCGCGCAAAGACTCGCCAAAGCGATATCAAACCACTATAGAGCGCCGGGAAAGATCGGGCCGGATGCCGGCTCTCCAGATTGGTTCCAGGGAAGACGGGCTTTTTGAGCGCCAGCAAGAAAAAACAGCACGCGGTCGACTCCGATACGATCAGCGGAATCCTCAAGCGGGTGATTGCCGAAAACGGTCGTGACCACATTCGCGGCTATGTTTTCGCCATCAGTTGCCTGGCCGTGGTCGCCGCGACGACCGGCTTTACCGCCTCGATCATGGAAACCGTGATCAACGAGGCCTTCGCCAACAAGCGGGCGGACATCGTTCTGCTCGTCTGCGGCGCAATCCTTGCCGCCTTCGTGCTGCGCGGCTTTGCCACCTATGGCCAGGCCGTCGCGCTTTCGAAGATCGGCAACAACATCGTCGCGCGCTACCAGCGCCGCCTTTATGCCCATCTGATGGCGCTCAGCGTCGGCTATTTCAACGAGACCCGCTCGGCGCAGCTTGCAGCCCAGATCAGCCAGAATGTCAGCGGCATTCGCGACGTGCTCAATCTGACCGTTACCTCAATCGCGCGCGACCTGCTGACGCTGATCGGCCTGGTCGGCGTCATGTTTGCCAAGGACTGGTTGCTGTCGATCATCGTCTTTGTCGCAGCGCCTCCTCTGCTCCTGGGCCTGCGCTATGTGTCCAAGCGCTTGCGCTCGGCCACGCGCGAGGCGATCGAGGTCAACAGCCGTGTTCTCGGCGCGATGCAGGAGACCATTCAGGGCATCACCATCGTCAAGGCCTTCACCATGGAAGGCGAGCTGCGTGGCAAAGTCGAGACGATCATCGACCGGGCCGAAAACCGCGCCAACCGCATTGCGCGGCTGAGCGAGCGTACCGCGCCGATGACCGAAACCTTCGCGGGTCTGGCGATTTCGGCCGTGCTTGCCTATTCGGCTTTCCGCGCCATCTACGCCGACGTGCCGCCCGGTGCCTTCTTCGCCTTCGTCGTCGCCCTGCTCATGGCCTATGATCCGGCCCGCCGCCTGGCGCGCCTTCAGGTCTCGCTCGAACGCGCCGCCGTCAACGCCCGCATGGTCTACGAGATCCTCGACACCGTGCCGCACCAGCGCGACAAGGCCGATGCCAAGGAACTGGCGTTTACGAATGCCGCTGTCGAACTGCGTGACGTGCGCTTCCGCTATCCCAATGGCGACGAGGTGCTGAAGGGCGTCAGCTTCGTGGCCGAGGGCGGCAAGACGACCGCGCTCGTCGGCCCCTCGGGTGCCGGCAAGTCGACGGTCATCAGCCTCATTCCACGGTTCTACGATCCGGCATCCGGCCAGATCCTTATCGACGGGCAGGACATCGCCGACGTCACCAAGCAGTCGCTGCGCAAGGGCATCGCCTATGTGTCGCAGCAGCCCTATCTCTTCGAAGGCTCGATCCGCGACAACATCCGCTACGGCCGCATCGACGCGACGGATGCCGAGGTGGAGGACGCTGCACGGCTTGCCTACGCCCATGAGTTCATCCTTGCGCAGCCGCAGGGCTACGATACGCCGGTCGGCGAGAACGGCATGACGCTATCGGGCGGTCAGCGCCAGCGTCTGTCGATCGCACGTGCGCTTGTGCGCAACGCCCCGATCCTTCTGCTCGACGAGGCTACCTCCGCGCTGGATACCGAATCGGAAGCCGCCGTGCAGAAGGCGCTCGACCACGCGATGGATGGCCGCACGGTGATCGTGATCGCACATCGACTTTCGACCGTCGTCAACGCCGACAAGATCATCGTCATGAAGGATGGCTCCGTCGTCGAGGAAGGCACCCATGTCGATCTTGCACGGCGGCCGGACGGTCTCTACGCTCGCCTCCACAATCTCCAGGGTCAGTCTTCGGAAGAGCAGTCGCCTGAAGGCGAGGCGCCCGAAGCGCCGGCCGACGCCGAAATTCACTAGCGGACAAGAAGGAAATCACCGATGGGCGCAAACGATATGAAGCTCGTGGTGGTGGGTGCGGCCGGCCGTATGGGTCAGACGCTGATCAGGACGGTTCACGCGATGGACGGCGTGCGGCTGCATGCGGCCGTCGAGCGCTCCGGTTCTCCCTTCATCGGCCGCGATGCGGGCGAACTCTCCGGCCTAGGCCCGATCGGCGTGCCGGTGACCGACCATCCGCTCGAAGCCTTCGTCGAAGCAGAAGGCGTCCTTGATTTCACGGCGCCGGCTGGCACCGTCGAGTTTGCCGGGCTCGCCGCCCAGGCCCGCATCGTCCATGTGATCGGCACCACCGGCTGCTCGTCCGACGACGAGGCGAAGATCCGCGCTGCCGCCCGCCACGCCCGTATCGTCAAGTCGGGCAATATGAGCCTCGGCGTCAACCTGCTCGGTGTGTTGACGGAGAAGGCGGCGCGGGCGCTGGGTTCGGCCGACTGGGACATCGAAATCCTCGAAATGCACCACAAGCACAAGGTAGATGCGCCCTCGGGCACGGCCCTGCTTCTCGGCGCGGCGGCGGCGAAGGGGCGCGATATCGCCCTTGCCGACCACTCCGTGCGCGTGCGTGACGGTCATACGGGTCCGCGTCCGGCTGGCACGATCGGTTTTGCGACGCTGCGTGGCGGCTCGGTCATCGGCGAACACTCGGTCATTCTTGCCGGCGAAGGCGAGCAGGTGACGCTCTCGCACAGCGCCACGGACCGTTCGATCTTCGCGCGCGGCGCCGTCACCGCTGCACTCTGGGCCCGCGGCCAGAAGCCCGGTTTCTACTCGATGCTCGACGTTCTCGGGCTCAACTGACCTTTTCACTCTCAAGTCTCAAGGGGAATTCGACATGAGCGGTACTCTCGTCCTCGTCCGGCATGGCCAGAGCGACTGGAACCTGAAGAACCTGTTCACCGGCTGGCGTGATCCGGACCTGACGGAACTCGGCGTCGAGGAAGCCAAGGCCGGCGGCAAGGCGCTTGCCGACTACGGCATCAAGTTCGACATCGCGTTCACTTCGGACCTCGTTCGCGCCCAGCGCACGTGCCAGTTCGTGCTCGACGCCGTCGGCCAGTCCTCGCTCGAAACGATCCGCGACCAGGCGCTGAACGAACGCGACTACGGCGACCTGTCGGGCCTTAACAAGGATGACGCCCGCGAGAAGTGGGGCGAAGAGCAGGTGCATATCTGGCGCCGCTCCTACGACATTCCGCCTCCGGGCGGCGAGAGCCTGCGCGACACCGGCGCACGCGTCTGGCCCTATTACCTGACCGAGATCCTGCCGCGCGTGCTGTCGGGCCAGAAGGTCCTGGTCGCTGCACACGGCAACTCGCTGCGCTCGCTGGTCATGGTGCTCGATCGCCTGAGCAAGGAACAGATCCTGAAGCTCAACCTCGCGACCGGCGTGCCGATGGTCTACAAGCTCAACGCCAATTCGACCGTCGCTTCCAAGGAAGTGCTCGGCGACATGTCCGGCGCCCACTGAGCGCTGACAGACGGAGAATGAAAAAGGAGCGCTTGGCGCCCCTTTTTGCGTCTGTGATGATGCTGGGAAGCCTGTAATCAGATCGTGCCGTCGGCCGCCTTGCCGGCTTCCCAGCCGAGGATGGCGCGTTTGCGCGTCAGGCCCCAGTGATAGCCGGTGAGATCGCCGCTTTTGCCAAGCGCGCGGTGGCACGGAACCACGAACGAGATCGGGTTGCGCCCGACCGCAGCACCCACGGCGCGCGATGCCGTCGGCTGGCCGATGTTGCCGGCGATGTTCGAATAGGTGGTGGCGCAGCCGAGCGGGATCTTGAGCAGCGCCTGCCAGACCCGGATCTGGAAGTCGGAGCCGATGAGGAAGATGCGCAGCGGCTCGTCCTGCCTCCAGCGCGAAGGATCGAAGATGCGCGCGGCGTATTGGGACGTCGCCGCGCTGTCCTCGATGTAGCGGGCGTTCGGCCAGCGTTGCGCCATGTCCTCGAAGCTTGCCTGCTCGCCGCCGGCATCGTTGAAGGCAAGGCCGGCGAGGCCGCGCTCGGTGATCATCACCAGCGCCGTGCCGAAGGGTGAGGGATGATAGCCGAAGCGGATTGTCAGCCCTTCGCCGCGCGCCTTCCATTCGCCCGGCGACATCGCCTCGTGGGTGACGAACAGGTCGTGCAGCCGGCTCGGTCCTGACAGGCCCACTTCGATGCTGGTTTCCAGCAGCGGCATGTCTTCCTGGCGCAGCAGGCGCTTGGCGTGGTCGAGCGTGACGGCCTGCAGGAAGGCCTTCGGCGAAAGCCCGGCCCAGCGGGTGAAGACCTTCTGGAGCTGCGTCGGCGACTGCTTCAGGCGCTGTGCCACGGATTCGAGCGACGGCTGGTCGCGATAGTCCTCGGTGAGCATTTCGATCACGCGGCTGACCGTATCATAGTCGGTGCCTTTCGGCGTGATGTCGGTGGGTACGGATGTCGCAATGTTCATGGCTCTTCTCCTGTCTTGTCACAGGTAACCATTTGCTGGCCCCGTCAACCACCCGAAACTTGAAAACATGCGATCGGCGGGGTGCCGCCACAAGCGCCAGGCGTCAGCGGCGGCGAACGGTCGCAAGCGCGCCCGAGAGCGCCAGCGCAAAAGTCTCGCGGTCGTCGCGGTTGAGGAACGAGCCGATATCGGTTCGGCGGCCACCGCCGCTGATCGTCATCGAGACGATGCCGATCTCCTGATGCCGGGCGACATTCAAGCGCGCCCAGAACGGATTGAAACGATGTTCGCTGATCTGGCCCGAGGGCGTGAACTTGCGCACCGAAACGTCCGTCCTGCTAACGCGGACCTCTTCGCGGCTGAGCCCCGAGCGATTGTTCAGCCAGAAGGCGCCGAACAGCAGCAGGTAGTCGAGCCCGAAAAAGAACACCACCGGCCAGGCGCCGATGATGAGGAAGACGAGGCCGTGAACGAGGCTCAGGAGCCCGGCGATCAGGAAGAACATTTTGAAGCCGCGGCGCCCGAGCGAGCGATAGGGCGTGAGCTCGGCGGTGAAGACCGGAGCGTCCTCAGATGGGGTGGTGGCGTTGCCATGGATCATGACCTTTGACTATAGATGCATCATGAAAAACGTGAAGCCAAAATTGCCCGTGGGTGTTGCAAAACCGAAGGCGAGCCGCCGCGCCACGCCGCGGGTGAAGAGCCTCTATAGCCAGGACGAGCTCAAGGAGATCTTCCGTCGCTTCTCGATCCAGCGGCCGGAGCCGAAGGGCGAGCTCGAGCACGTCAATCCCTTCACGCTGGTCGTCGCCGTGGCGCTCTCGGCGCAGGCGACCGATGCCGGCGTCAACAAGGCGACGCGTGCGCTCTTTGCCATCGCCGATACGCCGGAAAAGATGCTGGCGCTCGGCGAAGAAAGAGTCCGGGACTACATCAAGACCATCGGCCTCTATCGCAACAAGGCGAAGAACGTCATCGCGCTGAGCGAAAAGTTGATCCGCGACTTCGGCGGCGAGGTGCCGCGCACACGCGAAGAGCTGGTGACTCTGCCGGGCGTCGGGCGCAAGACCGCCAATGTCGTGCTCTCCATGGCCTTCGGCCAGTCGACGATCGCCGTCGACACCCACATCCTGCGCATCGCCAACAGGATCTGTCTGGCGCCGGGCAAGACCCCGGACGAGGTGGAAGACAAGCTGATAAAGATCATCCCCGACGAGTATCTTTACCACGCCCATCACTGGCTGATCTTGCACGGGCGCTACTGCTGCAAGGCGCGCAAGCCTGAATGCGAGCGCTGTGTCATCGCCGATATCTGCAAGTCGCCGGAAAAGACCTGCGACATCCCGGCGTCGCTCGTCGAACTGCCGCCGCAGATGATCTCCGCCGCAAGCTGACGCCTGCCGTAAACGCTGATCCTTACGTCGACACCATCCGGTCGATCAGCGTGCCGATCGTTTCCGCATAGACCTCGCTCGACGCGCCATCGGCAATGTCGAGCGCCGCGCGATCGAAGGCAGCTGAAAGCAGCGAAGCCATGGCCGACAGCCTTTCGGCAGAAACGGTGGCCGGAGCCATTGCCTCGGCAATCCCTTCCTCGAGCGTTCTCTGCGCGTTGGCCACGTCGATCGCCATCATCTCCCGCTTGCCGAGGACGGCAGGCCCATCGAGCAAGAGCAGGCGGATACGCCCCGGCTCGCGCATGGCGTCGAAATAGGCATGGGCGCCGACCTTCAGTGCCTGGCGGGCCGAAAGGTCGCCTGACGTCGCCTGCTCGATCGACGTCGCCACAGCAATTGCTTCCCGTTCCGCCACCGCGCGAAACAACGCCTTCTTGTCTTCGAAGTGGTGATAGAGCGCGCCGCGGGTCAGGCCGGCGGCCGCGACGATGTCCGGCGTCGACGTGTCGGCGTAGCCCCTGGTGACGAAGAGGCCGCGGGCGGCATCGAGGATCGCGGCGCGCGTCGTGTCGGAGCGCTCGCGATTGGAGCGTCGGGAGATTTCCTGTTGCATACATGCAGCCTGTATGTTAATTAAAGAAACATACAGATTGTATGATATTGCCGGAGCGAGGAAAAGCCATGAAATCGACGAGCTATTACCCGGTCATCATGACGGCCGACGTTGCCGCCACCGCCGCCTTCTATGTCGATCACTTCCGTTTCCAGGCGCTCTTCACCAGCGACTGGTATGTGCATCTTCAATCGGTCGAGGACGAGCATGTGACGTTGGCCGTGCTCGATTACCGCCACGAGACGATCCCCGAGGAGGCGCGTGCGCCGACGCGCGGTCTGCTTTTGAACTTCGAGGTCGATAATCCGGATGCGATCTATGCGCAGGCGCTTGCTGCGGGCCTGCCGATCCTCAAAACCTTGCGCGACGAGGATTTCGGCCAGCGCCATTTCATCACTGCCGACCCGAATGGCGTGCTGATCGATATCATCAAGCCCATTCCGCCGAGCGCCGAATTCGCCGCCGCCTATGAGGAAAGCGCGCTTCCTACGGCGTGAAGCCGCCTGCACGCGTCTTTTGTCTTCCAAATGGCCGGAAAACCGGTATTAACGAACACCGGCCATCACGGAGACCGGACGAGGTTCATGACAAAATACGACGTGCTGACGATCGGCAACGCCATCGTTGATATCATCGCGCGCTGCGACGATGCTTTTCTCAATGAAAACGGCATCATAAAGGGCGCCATGAACCTCATCGATGCCGAGCGAGCCGAGTTGCTGTACTCGCGCATGGGCCCGGCGGTCGAAGCCTCCGGCGGCAGCGCCGGCAATACGGCTGCGGGCGTTGCCAGCCTCGGCGGCCGCGCTGCCTATTTCGGCAAGACCGCAAGCGACCAGCTCGGCGAGATCTTCGCCCACGACATCCGT
Source organism: Ensifer sp. ENS06 (assembly GCF_014852205.1). NCBI lineage: Bacteria > Pseudomonadati > Pseudomonadota > Alphaproteobacteria > Hyphomicrobiales > Rhizobiaceae > Ensifer > Ensifer sp. ENS06. The sequence goes on from NZ_JACVBC010000001.1 coordinate 48,181, forward strand.
GCCCAGGGCGTCTATTTCCAGACGAAGCCGCTCGAAACCGTGCCGCCGACGGCGCGCTCGATGATCTTCGTCACCGAGGACGGCGAACGGTCGATGAATACCTATCTCGGCGCCTGCGTCGAGCTTGGCCCCGAGGACGTCGAAGCCGACGTCGTCGCCGAGGCCAAGGTCACCTATTTCGAAGGTTATCTCTGGGATCCGCCGCGCGCCAAGGATGCTATCCGCGAAACCGCACGGATCGCCCACGCGAATGGCCGCGAGACCGCGATCACGCTGTCGGACAGCTTCTGCGTTCACCGCTATCGCGACGAGTTCCTGGAACTCATGCGCTCCGGCACGGTCGACATCGTCTTTGCCAACAAGCAGGAGGCGCTGGCGCTCTACGAGACCGAGGATTTCGATCTGGCGCTGGAGAAGCTCTCGAAGGATTGCAAGCTTGCGGCGGTAACGCTCAGCGAAGAGGGTTCGGTTGTCGTGCGCGGCGACGAACGCGTTCGGGTCAGCGCAACGCCGATCGCCCAGGTTGTCGATACGACCGGCGCCGGCGACCTCTATGCCGCCGGCTTCCTTCACGGCTACACGACCGGGCGCTCGCTCGAAGACTGCAGCAAGCTCGGCAATCTCGCGGCCGGCATCGTCATCGGCCAGATCGGGCCGCGGCCGATGGTCTCGCTGGAAACGGCCGCCAAACAGGCTGGTCTCGCCTGATCCGACCGAATTGATTTTTGGTTAAAGACGGGCGCGGCCTTACTTGAAGGCCTCGCCCGGATAGGCGCCCCAGATTTCGCCTTGGGCGATCCAGCCTTCGACGCCTTGCGCTTCGGCATGGCACCAGTCGCCATTGCACTCGCCGACTTTCACGATGACGCCGGGCTCCATGCGGGCGACGATCGGGGAATTGCCCTGCGCGTCGCGGCGCATGTTGACGAAGACGCCTTCGCCCTTGCCGCGCATCCAGGGGGCTGCAACGGCTGTGCGGTCGCCGGAAAGCAGCGCCTGGTTCACCCAGCCTTCGGTGCCGTCGGCGTCGCGGATGCGGCGCCAGTTGTCGTATTCCTGAATGATCTCGACCGGCACGCCCGGCTTCATGTAGCGGAAGGCGACCGCGTAATCGACGCTCGGGCCGATCCGCAGATTGACGCTCTTGGACTTCAGGCTGACGAAGCGCGGCAGCGGCAGCCCGCTGGCGCCCTTGGCGGCCTGAGCGTAAGCCGCTGACGTCATGATCGCGGCGCCAAGGCAGGCGGCGATCAACGAGAGCGAGAATCTGGAAATGACGTGACGCATGACGAAGCCCATTTTCCGTGGCACTAGCTTTTGCAGGCGCAGTTCACTTGAGGCCCATGGGTCGGGCGGAAATCGCGGGGACGACGACGCGAGTTTTGTTTGTCTTCCCGGTGGGGTCTGGTAGAAATTGCGGCTACAGGGAGAAAGTATCGCCCAACTTGGTTAAGGACCCGTCAACAAGGCCCGTCGCAGCAATGACAAGCAAGAAGAAGCCCACGGTCTACATCACCCGCAAATTGCCTGACATCGTCGAGACGCGCATGCGCGAGCTCTTCGATGCGGAGCTGAACATCGACGACACGCCGCGCAGCCAGCCGGAACTCGTTGCCGCGGTGAAACGCGCCGACGTGCTGGTGCCGACGGTGACCGATCGCATCGATGCGGCGCTGATCGAGCAGGCCGGCCCGCAGCTGAAGCTGATCGCAAGCTTTTCCAACGGCGTCGACAACATCGATGTCGATGCTGCGGCCCGCAAGGGTATCACCGTGACCAACACGCCGAACGTGTTGACCGAAGACACCGCGGACATGGCGATGGCGCTGATCCTCGCCGTGCCGCGCCGGCTTGCCGAAGGTGCGCAGATCCTGACCGATCGCAAGGGCGAATGGGCTGGCTGGTCGCCGACCTGGATGCTCGGCCGGCGCATTGCCGGCAAGCGCATCGGCATCGTCGGCATGGGCCGGATCGGCACCGCTGTCGCCCGCCGCGCCAAGGCCTTCGGCCTTTCGATCCACTACCACAACCGCCACCGGGTGAAGGCGGAAACCGAAGAGATGCTGGAGGCGACCTATTGGGACAGCCTCGACCAGATGCTTGCCCGCGTCGATATCGTCTCGGTCAACTGCCCGTCGACGCCGGCGACCTACCACCTGCTCTCGGCACGGCGATTGGCGCTGATGCGACCGGACAGCTACATCGTCAACACCGCCCGCGGCGGCATCATCGACGAGACGGCGCTGATCAAGTCGCTGCGTGAAGGCAAGATCGCTGGCGCCGGCCTCGACGTCTTCGAGAACGAGCCGGCCGTCAATCCGAAGCTGATCAAGCTTGCCGGTGAGGGCAAGGTCGTGCTTCTGCCGCATATGAGCTCGGCGACGCTTGAGGGCCGCATCGACATGGGCGAGAAGGTGGTGATCAACATCCGCACCTTCTTCGATGGCCACCGACCACCGGACCGCGTGCTTCCGGGCCGCGACTGAACGCGAAACGCCGTGCGGCCGTTCATCCGGTTCGCTCAAGCCCGGAAGCTAAAGTGTCTTGCGCATCTCGATCGCCGTCGGCCGGGTAAAACCGGGATGGCACATCGTGCCGCTCTGGACGAAGCCCCAGGCGGCAAAGGCGCGGTGATTGTCGATGAGTTCGATGCGGGTGAGGAGCCTCAGCGCCGGCAGCTTCAGCGCACGCGCCGTCGCCTCCGCTTCGGCGAGCAGCAGCCGACCGATACCCTTTCCTTGCGTCTCAGGCGCGACGGCAAGCTTGCCGATATAGAGGCAATCGTCCTCCGGTTTGCAGAAGATGCAGCCGACGAGCCTTTCGCCGTCGCGGACGCCGAAGGCGATCTCGTCAGCGATCTTCTGCCGGAGCAACGCGATGTTCAACGCATGCGCCGACGACGGCGGGTCGATCCGCCCGTCCATGTAGGAGAAGGCGCCAAGGATCAGCGCCAGCAGTTCCTCGTAGCGGTCGAATGCTTCGTCGATGCGAAAGATCTGCACCATGGTCGGCCTATGCTCTGCGGCGATAGCGGATGGTGTTGAACTGTGCCGTCAGCGCGTCATACATCAGCAGCCGTCCGACCAGCGGTTCGCCGAAGCCGGCGATCACCTTGATTGCCTCCATCGCCTGCAAGGTGCCGATGACGCCAGTCAGCGCGCCGACGATGCCGGCCTCCGCGCAGGAGGGCACGACACCGGCCGGCGGCGGCTCGGGAAAGAGATCGCGATAGGAGGGGTTCGGCCGTCCATCGGCGCCGGCGCTGTAGGGCATCAGCACCGTCAGCGATCCGTCGAAGCGGCCGACGGCGCCGGTCACCAGCGGAATGCCGACCGCTGCCGCCGTATCGGCGGCGAGATAGCGCGTATCGAAATTGTCCGAGCCGTCGATCACCAGGTCATATTGCCGGAAAAGCGCCTCGGCATTGTCGGGGTTGAGCCTGAGCCTGTGTTCGTCGACGCCGACATGCGGGTTGAGGGCGGTGATCGCCTCGGCGGCCCGCTCGACCTTGGCGCGGTCGATGTCTTCAGTGCGGTGGATGATCTGCCGCTGCAGGTTGGAAAGCGCGACCGCATCGTCGTCGACGATGCCGATCCGGCCGATGCCGGCGGCGGCAAGATAGACGAGCACTGGAGCGCCGAGCCCGCCGGCCCCGATCACCAGCACACGGGCCGCCTTCAACCTTTGTTGCCCGGCACCCCCGATCTCCGGCAGTACGATATGGCGGGCGTAGCGGGTGATCTCCGATTGGTCGAGCTTGTTCTCACCGGTCATGGCAAAATCCTCCTCGGTGACCTCTGCTTATCCCGTAACACTGCCGTGCGAAACCGTCAGAAAGCGGCCGCGTTCGCCCAGCGCCTCGAACATCGCTTGGTCCGTCCCGGTCATGAAGGCCTGGCCGCCAAGGCCGTCGACGAGATCGAACAGAGCGGCGCGCCGGTTGACGTCGAGATGGGCGGCGATCTCGTCGAGCAGCAGGATCGGCGCGTGGCCGGTCATGTCGCCGACGAGGCGCGCATGCGCCAGCACCAGGCCGACGAGCAGCGCCTTCTGCTCCCCGGTCGAGCAGCGTGCTGCCTCCATGTCCTTCTCGCGGTGACGCACGAGCAGGTCGCTCCGGTGCGGCCCGTCGAGCGTGCGCCCCGCCGCGGCGTCGCGCGGACGCCCATCACGCAGCATCGTCAGATATTGTTCTTCCAGATCATAGGCCGGACGATGGCCCTCGTCGTCGAGAAAGCCCGACAACGCCAGGCGCGCCGAGGGAAAGACGCTTTCATCGACAGTGCGCTCGACCAGCGCCGTCAACAGACTGAGCATTTCCTGCCGCGCCAGCGCCATGGAGACGCCGAGACCGGCCATCTCCTTTTCGATCGCCGTCAGCCAGGAAGGGTCCGGGCGGAATTCACCGAGCAGCCGGTTGCGGCTGCGCATCGCCCGGTCGAATTCGCTGGCGCGACGGCCGTGCTCCGGATCGAGCGACAGCACAAGACGATCGAGGAAACGCCGCCGGTCGGCCGAAGGCCCGGTAAAGAGCCCATCCATCGATGGCGTCAGCCAGAGGACGCGCAGGTGATCGGTCAGTTCGTCGACGGTCGCTGCCGGTGTTCCATTCAGCCGCAGCCGCCGGGATTGCCCTTCCGTGACGCCGGCAGTCCCGGTGCCGATCTCGACGGTTCCCTCCATGCCCTCGACTTCCGCAAAGACCGAGAACCCGTCGCCGGCACCGACCCGGGTCACGTCCGCATAGGCTGCGCGCCTGAGGCCGCGGCCGGGCGAAAGGAAAGAGACGGCTTCCATGAGGTTGGTCTTGCCGGCGCCGTTCTCCCCCGTCAGCACCACATGGCGCTGATCGAGCTCAAGCGAGAGGGCCGCATAGTTGCGGAACTCCGTAAGCTTCAGGCGGTTGAGAAAGACCTTGTTTGGCATCGGCAGTCCGGATTCGACGTTGGGCGCAGCTAGGACGAAAGCGCCTGCCAAGGCAAGGCGAAATGGGGCGCGTCGCCATATCGTGCAAGATAGGCCGATATCGACAGGGGAAAGGCGACAAACCCCTTTGATTCGGTGCTTTTCATAAAGGACCTAGTGAAATATGACAGCCGCATGACAATCCACAGATGGATATACGTGTGATGCTGGCCTGGTTCCGCAAACTTCTTCCCCGCGAGGATCGCTTCTTCGACCTCTTCGCAAAACATTCGCGCACCGTCGTCGGTGCTGCCGATGCGCTCGACAAGGTTCTCGCTGGCGGCGACGATCTGGAAAGACACTGCGACCGGATCGTCGCGCTCGAGGATGAGGCGGACCACATCACCGCCGAGGTGCTGCTGGCCGTGCGCCGGTCCTTTATCACGCCCTTCGACCGCGGCGACATCAAGGATCTGATCCAGTCGATGGATGATGCCATCGACATGATGCACAAGACTGTCAAGACGATCCGCCTTTACGAACAGAAGAGCTTCGATCCCGGCATGCGCGAAATGGGCACCACGGTCGTCAAGGCCGCGCACCTGATCGCCGAGGCCATTCCGCTGCTCGATAGGATCGGCGCCAATCACGACCGCCTGATCGCGATCGCCGAAGAGGTCACCCGCATCGAGGGCCGCTCCGACGAACTGCACGAACAGGGCCTCAAGGACCTGTTCCGCCGCCACGGCGCCAGCAACCCGATGGCCTACATCATCGGCAGCGAGATCTATGGCGAGCTCGAAAAGGTCGTCGACCGCTTCGAGGACGTCGCCAATGAAATCAGCGGCATCGTGATCGAGAACGTCTGATGGATGCGACGCTCGCCTTTCCGTTGCTCGTCGGGCTGATCGGCATCGCGCTGTTCTTCGACTTCCTGAACGGTCTGCACGACGCCGCCAACTCGATCGCGACGATCGTCTCGACACGGGTGCTGAGACCGCAGTACGCGGTCATGTGGGCGGCCTTTTTCAACTTCATCGCCTTCCTGTTCTTCGGCCTGCACGTGGCCGAGACGCTGGGCAAGGGCATCATCGATCCCGGCATCGTCACGCCGCTGGTGATCTTCTCGGCGCTGATCGGCGCAATCGTCTGGAACATCGTCACCTGGCTCTTCGGCATCCCGTCGAGTTCGTCGCACGCGCTGATCGGCGGCCTCGTCGGTGCCGGTCTTGCGAGCACCGGTTTCAGTTCGATCGTCTGGACCGGCCTCCTGAAGACCGTCGGCGCGATCTTCATGTCGCCGGCGATCGGCTTTTTCCTGGCGCTCATGCTGGTGCTGATCGTTTCCTGGATCTTCGTGCGCCAGACGCCCTTTGCCGTCGACCGCACCTTCCGCGTCATGCAGTTCGTCTCGGCCTCGCTCTATTCGCTCGGCCATGGCGGCAACGACGCGCAGAAGACCATGGGCATCATCGCGGTGCTGCTCTACTCGCAAGGCTATCTCGGCTCGGAGTTCTATGTGCCGTTCTGGGTGGTGATCACCTGCCAGGCGGCGATCGCGCTCGGCACGCTGTTCGGCGGTTGGCGCATCGTCCACACCATGGGCTCGAAGATTACCAGGCTCAATCCGATGCAGGGCTTCTGCGCCGAGACCGGCGGAGCGATCACGCTTTTTGCCGCCACCTGGCTCGGCATCCCGGTCTCGACCACCCACACCATCACCGGCGCGATCATCGGCGTGGGTGCCGCGCGTCGCGTTTCGGCCGTGCGCTGGGGGCTTGCCGGCAATATCGTCATTGCCTGGTTCATCACCATGCCGGCCGCAGCGGCGATTTCGGCGCTCGCCTACTTCACCATCGATCTGCTGTTCTGATCGATCTGGAAACCGTCTCCCGCCTTCATAAGCAGGCGGGAGACACCCATCATTTCGAGACCCGAGGCGCGGGGCTGCTCTGCCCACCCTGGTGCAAGGTCAGGCTTTCGGCTCGGTCGCCTTTGAGCGTGAAGCTGATCTGGGCATCGATGAGCTTCGTAAAGAAGCCGTGCTCGGCCTCCGGAAGGATTTCGAGCCGGTCCTGCCCGGTCGCCTGGGCAAACAGGCTATCGCCATCCCGAAAGATCGTGAGTTCGAAGTCGGGCGCCAGCCTGTAGGTGCCGACATAGGCATCATAGCGCGCCGGGTCGATCACTATGGCCGTACGCTTGACGATCGGCGGCGCAAGCGGCGCGTTGCGATTGAGCAGATGGCGGCCGATGTCGTCGACGCCGACCTCGGTCGACGCATTCGACAGGGCGACGACGCCGACACCCGTCGACGGACGGTAGCCGACGAAGGATCTATAGCCGCCGGTTCCGCCATTGTGCCAGATGAACTGCTCGTCGCCCTTGCCGGAGACGACCCAGCCGAGCGCCTGCTGGTCGCGATCGCCCTTGCCGAGCGGTTGTCGGGTCGACAGCAGCGTGCTGAAGGCGGGAGCGAGCGGCGATGCCGTCTTTCCCATGGCCGCCTCAAGGAAAAGCAGGAGATCGTCGACGGTCGAGCGCAGGGCGCCTGCACCCTGCAGCGCGTCGAGATCCCATTCGCTCACCGGCTCCATGGCCGCATCGTGGCCCGTTGCGCGGCGTTCGGCCCAGTCGGGCTGCTGCGTGATCGCCGTGTCCTTCATGCCGAGGGGAACGGCGATACGGCTGACGACGAGGTCTTCATAGGAGACCCCGGCCTTCAAGGCGATCGCGTGGCCGAGAAGCCCGGCGCCGAGATTGGAGTATTCATGCTCGACGCCGGGGCGGCGCTGCGGCTTGTGACTGGAGAGGAAAGCATAGAGCTTCGCCGCGTCGTAGCCGGCATAGGGATTGCTCATGTCGGCCGGCACCAGATTGCTGGGCAATCGCGGCAGGCCGGACATGTGCGTTGCGAGGTCGCCGAGCGTGATCGGCGTCTGCTTGTCCTCGGGCATGATCACGCTCTCGGGAAGAAGCGTGGCGACGGGTGTGCCGAGGCTGAGTGTGCCTTTCTCCATCGCATCGGCCAGCAGCAGCGCGGTAAAGACCTTGGTGACCGAGCCGATCTCGAACACGGTCTGCCCGTCGACGGGGCGCGGGTCGCCTGTGGCCGGATGGCCGTGGGCGATGATGCGCCGGCCATTGGCATCGATGATACCGACGACGATGCCGATCGACTGCTGCTGCTTGTCGATCCGGTCGGCCAGGATCTCCTGAATTTCTGCGTCGGTGGGAGCGGGAAGCGGACTTGCGTGAGCGTTGGTGCCAAGCGCCATGAGGACGATCCAGTTCAGAAAGCGGTTCCGCATGAAGGATAGGAATCCAATTTTCGGTTGTCAGGGGATGCGCTGATGATGCCAGCCGGTTTCGGTCAAGCCTTGGTCAAGACTTGATCGGCGATCGGCGCGATACCGTCGCCCGCAACGATTGTGCCGGGATTGCGGAGCCGTCACGGATCCCAATAGGGCGGATCGCCGAAGGCTTCCTTCAGGTGCTGGGCGATGGCTCTGAGCTTGGTGGAGGCGCGCCGGCCCTCCGGATGCGCCATGTAGATGAACTCCGGCTCCGGGCTGAGCCCGACGTCGATCTCGTTCAGTTGCCCCTCGCGCACGGCCGGACCGGCGATGAAGGCGGGCAACAGCGCGATGCCGAGCCCGGCGACGGCGGCATCGTGCAGCATGTCGCCATTGTTCATGCCAAGCGCCAGGCGCGCCCGTACGACTGTCGCACCGCCAGGTCCTTCGAAGCGCCAGTCGGCAGCACCCCGGTTGGTGTAGAAGATGCCGCGATGGCCCTCGAGTTCGGCGAGCGACGCGGGCGTGCCGTGCCGGTCGAGATAGTCGGGCGCGGCGACCAGCAGGCGCCGGCTTCTCGCAAGTTTCCACACGACCAGCCGCGAGTCGGCGATCGCGCCATGGCGCACGATCGCGTCGTAGCCTTCGGAGGCGGCATCGACCCGTCGGTCGTCGAGGTCAAGCGTCAGTTCGATCTCCGGGTGTTGGGCCAGGAACGGATAGAGCGCCGGGCCGAGATGCCTTCGGCCGAAGCTGACGGGGGCCGCGATCCGAAGCGATCCCGTCAGCAGCCCGCGGCGTTCGGCAAGATCGCTGGCGGCCGCCTGCACTTCGCTGACAATCCGGATGGCGCGCTCGCGAAACGCGATGCCATCCTCGGTGAGCGTCAGCTTGCGTGTGGTGCGGTGGAGAAGCGTGGCGTTGAGCCCGCGCTCCAGTTCTGCCACTCTTTCGCTGACGACGGATTTCGACAGCCGCAGGCGACGTGCCGCCTCGCTGATCGAGCCGGCTTCGGCCACGGCGACAAAGGCAGCTATTCCTTCGATCTTCATCATCGTTCGGCTTTTCCGAATTCGAGTTCCACGATTGGGAGACTAATCCGAACGACCGTTTTCCGCCATATCTGTGGGCATCGAAGGACGGCCAATCGAACCGGCCTCCTTCTCAACCCAGCAAGAGGATTTCATCATGTCACGTTTGGAGAACAAGACGGCACTCATCACCGGCGGCACCAGCGGCATCGGTCTCGAAACCGCCCGCCAGTTCATTGCCGAAGGCGCACGCGTTGCCGTCACCGGCACCAATCCGAAGAACATCGCCGAAGCCCGATCCGTTCTTGGCGAGGCCGCGCTCATCATCGAGGCCGATGCCGGCAATGTCGCCGGCCAGGCGGCCGTTGCCGAAAAGATCCGTGCCGCCTTCGGCACGCTCGACATCCTGTTCGTCAATGCCGGCATCGCCAAGCTGCAGCCGATCGAAGAGTGGGACGAGGCAAGCTTCGATCGGTCGATCGCCATCAACGTCAAGGGCCCTTACTTCCTGATCCAGGCATTGCTGCCCGTGTTCTCGAAGCGCGCCTCGGTCGTGCTCAACACCTCGATCAACGCCCATATCGGCATGCCGACCTCCAGCGTCTATGCGTTGACCAAGGCGGGCCTGCTGTCGCTGGCCCGCACGCTCTCCGGCGAACTCATCGGCCGCGGCATCCGGGTCAATGCCGTCAGCCCCGGCCCAATCCGCACGCCGCTCCATGACGGCCACGCCCCGACGCCCGAACAAAACAAGCAAGTGGTTGATGCGATCGCCGCGCAGATCCCGCTTGGCCGTTTCGGCGATGCGAGCGAGATCGCCAAGGCCGTGGTCTTCCTCGCTTCGGACGAAGCCACCTTTACCGTCGGTGCCGAACTGATCGTCGATGGCGGCATGGCGACGCTCTAGGACGGGCACCGATAAAGAGCTCGAAACCTGATCATCCAAGCGCCGCGGGTCCGACCGACCCACGGCGCTGTCGTGTTCCCGCCTTTGCCCATCGCCTGCCGTTGGCATCGGAGGCGGAGAAGAGTATATTTTTCTATTCTAATAAAAGGCATCCGTTTGCGGGGAACCGCGAGACGAACACCGATCAGATCTCAGGAGGAGACGATGACGAGTGTCAGATGGATGATGAAGGGGCGTGAGTTCATTCATTGCAATTGCGCCTATGGCTGCCCCTGCCAGTTCAACGCTCTGCCGACCCAAGGCCATTGCAGCGCTGTCGGCGCCTTCGAGATCGAGGAAGGCTATCACGGCGACACGCGGCTCGATGGGCTTCGCGGCGGCCTGATCGCCGCCTGGCCGGGCGCGATCCATGAGGGCAGGGGGCAGGTGGTGCCGATCGTCGACAGCCGCGCATCGGACGAACAGCGCGGCGCGCTGCTGCGCATTATGAGTGGCGAGGATACGGAACCCGGCGCGACCTTCTTCCAGGTCTTCGCAACCACCTTCGAAACCATGCACGATCCGGTCTTTGCCGAGATCGATTTCGAGGTTGATGTTGGCGCCCGAACGGCGCGGCTGAACGTACCGGGCTGGATCGCCGCACGCGGCGAGCCGATCCTCAATCCCGTGACCGGCGCCGCCCATCAGGCGCGCATCAATCTCCCCCATGGCTTCGAATACGACATTTGCGAAGTCGGGCGCGGATGGGCCGATACGAAAGGGCCGCTGACTTTGGCGCTTGCGGATTCGCATGCCCATTTCGCCCGGATGCATTTGACCGAAAGCGGCGTGATCCACTGACGCCGATGGGAGACACGGCGCTCGAAACCCTGCTTAGACGTGACCGCGTCATCGTCGTGGCGGCGCTGGTCACCCTGACGGCGATCAGCTGGCTCTACATCCTGTGGCTGGCGTCGGCCATGGACATGGCTGGTCCCCCGGCTCCTTCAGCCAGCATGGATATGGGCTCCGGCATGGACATGGATATGCCCATGGACATGCCGGCGGACAAGCCCATGACCATGGGGGCACAGCAGGGCGCCATGGCATCGATGGCGGGCGCGGTTGCCGCTCCCTGGTCCGCCACGACCTTCGCCTATGCCCTCGTCATGTGGGCCGTAATGATGGTCGGCATGATGGTGCCGTCGGCGACGCCGATGATCCTGCTCTATGCCCGTGTCGGCCGCAAGGCCGCCCAACAGGGCAAGCCCTTTGCCGCCACCGGTTTCTTTGCCGCCGGCTATCTGTCGGCGTGGATCCTGTTCGCGCTCGTCGCCGTTCTCGGGCAATGGCTGCTCGATCGCGCCCTGTTGCTCACGCCGGCGCTTGCAAGCGCCAGTGCGGTCCTCAGCGGCATCGTTCTGACTGCTGTCGGCCTGTTCCAGTTCACGCCGCTCAAGGATCGCTGTCTCAGCCAATGCCAGGCGCCGCTGCTTTTCATCCAGTCCCACGGCGGCTTTCGTCGGGAAGCGGGCGGCGCCTTCGGCCTCGGTGTACGGCACGGGCTCTATTGCGTCGGCTGCTGCTGGGCGCTGATGGCGCTGCTGTTCGTCGGCGGGGTGATGAACGTGCTGTGGATCGCCGCGATCGCCATCTTCGTTCTGGCGGAGAAGGTCGTGCCCGGCGGCAGGATCCTGTCCCGCATCGCCGGGGTAGCGCTCGTTTTGGCCGGGCTGTGGCAGCTCATGGCCCTGCTCTGAAGTAGAAGCGCCGCGCAACCGTTTCCGGCGCGCGGCGCTGTAGAAGTCGTCGGGCTTGAAGCCTTAGTCGCTCAGCGTATCGAAGAAATCCTTCATCCGGGCAAAGAAGCCGGTCGATTCCGGATTGTTGTCCTTGGAGGAGATCTCCTCGAATTCCTGCAGCAGTTCGCGCTGGCGCTTGGTCAGCTTCTGCGGCGTTTCGATCTGGATCTGGATGTAGAGGTCGCCCGATTGCGCCGAGCGCAGCACCGGCATGCCCTTGCCCTTCAAGCGGAACTGCTTGCCGGCCTGGGTGCCCTCGGGAACCGTGACGCGCGACTTGGTGCCGTCGAGTGTCGTCACGTCGAACTTGCCGCCAAGGGCAGCCGTCGTCATCGAGATCGGCACGCTGCAATAGAGATCGGCGCCGTCGCGCTGGTAGAACTCATGCGGCCTGACCGAAAGGAAGATGTAGAGGTCGCCCGACGGTCCGCCGCGAAGGCCGGCTTCGCCTTCGCCCGAAAGGCGGATGCGCGTACCGTCCTCGATGCCGGCCGGAATGTTGACCGAGAGGGTGCGCTCTTCGGTGACCCGGCCCTGGCCGTGGCACTTGCCGCAGGGGTCGGTGATCGTCTGACCGCGCCCGCCGCAGGTGGGGCAGGTGCGTTCGATCGAGAAGAAGCCTTGAGCGGCGCGCACGCGGCCGGAGCCGTGGCAGGTGCCGCAGGTCTTGGGGCTGGTGCCCGGCTTGGCGCCGGAGCCGGTGCAGACGTCGCAGGTGATCGAGGTCGGAACGCGGATCTGCGCCGTTTTGCCGCCGAAGGCTTCCTCGAGCGAGATCTCCATGTTGTAGCGAAGATCGGCGCCGCGCTCGCGGCCGCCCGATGAGCGCCGCTGGCGCCCGCCGCCCATCATCTCGCCGAAGATGTCTTCGAAGATGTCGGAGAAACCGCCGGCGCCACCGCCGCCGAAGCCGTTGCCCATGCCGCCCTGCTCGAAAGCCGCATGACCGTAGCGGTCATAGGCCGCCCGCTTCTGCGGGTCCTTGAGCATCTCGTAGGCTTCGTTGATTTCCTTGAAGGTCTTCTCCGCTGCCGCGTCGCCGGGGTTCTTGTCCGGATGATACTTCATCGCGAGCTTGCGGAAGGCGCTCTTCAGCTCCTTTTCGTCGGCGTTCTTGGCAACACCAAGCGTTTCGTAGAGATCACGTTTCATTCGTAGAAGATTATCCTGTTGGCAAGCCAGCGCGATGGCTCGGCGGCTGCCCGTTTACCTTGCCACCGATTTAGTAAACCTTGAAGCGCGATACCATAGCCCGAACGGCGGTAGATACGGTTTTTTGTCGGAAAAGGTACGTTTGCGGCAAGTCACAGTGCCGATCGCCGATATTGCAGGCCCTGACGGGCGAGACCGGCAACAAAAAAGCCCGGGCGAACCCGGGCTTTTCCGTCTGTTTGAAGGGCGACTTAGGCCGAACGCTTGCGATCGTCTTCGTCGTTGACTTCTTCGTAGTCGGCATCGACGACATCGCCGTCACGGGCAGCGTCGGCGGCGGCATCCGCATGAGCGGCTTCCGTCTGCTGCGCTTCGTAGATCGCCTGGCCGAGTTTCATGGAAACTTCCATGAGCGTGTTGGTCTTGGCCTTGATGTCTTCGGCGTCCGGCTCGGAGGCTTCGACGGCGGTCTTCAGCGCGGCAATCGCGTCGGAGATCGCCTTGCGGTCCGTTTCCGAAACCTTGTCGCCGTAATCCTTCAGCGACTTCTCGCTGGAGTGGATCAGGCTTTCGGCCTGGTTCTTGGCTTCCACGCCTTCGCGACGCTTCTTGTCGACCTCAGCGTTGGCTTCGGCGTCCTTGACCATCTTTTCGATGTCGGCGTCGGAGAGGCCGCCAGATGCCTGGATGCGGATCTGGTGTTCCTTGCCGGTGCCTTTGTCCTTGGCCGAAACCTGCACGATGCCGTTGGCATCGATGTCGAAGGTCACTTCGATCTGCGGCATGCCGCGCGGTGCCGGCGGAATGCCGACGAGGTCGAACTGGCCGAGCAGCTTGTTGTCTGCAGCCATTTCACGCTCGCCCTGGGAGACGCGGATCGTCACGGCCGACTGGTTGTCGTCGGCGGTCGAGAAGGTCTGCGACTTCTTGGTCGGGATCGTCGTGTTGCGTTCGATCAGGCGGGTGAAGACGCCACCGAGCGTTTCGATGCCGAGCGACAGCGGGGTGACGTCGAGCAGGAGAACGTCCTTGACGTCGCCCTGCAGAACGCCGGCCTGGATGGCGGCGCCCATGGCGACCACTTCATCCGGGTTCACGCCCTTGTGCGGCTCCTTGCCGAACAGCTGCTTGACGGTTTCCTGCACCTTCGGCATGCGGCTCATGCCACCGACGAGAACGACTTCGTCGATCTCGGCAGCCGAGACGCCGGCATCCTTGAGGGCTGCCTTGCACGGCGCGACGGTGCGCTGGATCAGGTCGTCGACAAGCGCTTCGAACTTGGCGCGGGTCAGCTTCATCGTCAGGTGCTTCGGACCGGAAGCGTCAGCCGTGATGAACGGCAGGTTGATTTCGGTCTGCTGCGACGAGGACAGCTCGATCTTGGCCTTTTCAGCGGCTTCCTTCAGGCGCTGAAGAGCGAGCTTGTCGTTCTTCAGGTCGATGCCCTGTTCCTTCTTGAACTCGCCGGCGAGGTACTGGACGAGACGCATGTCGAAGTCTTCGCCACCGAGGAAGGTGTCGCCGTTGGTCGACTTCACTTCGAAGACGCCGTCGCCGATTTCGAGAACCGAGATATCGAAGGTACCACCACCCAAGTCGTAAACGGCGATCGTCTTGCCGTCCTTCTTGTCGAGGCCGTAGGCGAGCGCTGCCGCGGTCGGCTCGTTGATGATGCGCAGAACTTCGAGACCGGCGATCTTGCCGGCATCCTTGGTTGCCTGGCGCTGAGCGTCGTTGAAGTAGGCCGGAACGGTGATGACGGCCTTCTCGACCTTTTCACCGAGGTAGGATTCGGCCGTTTCCTTCATCTTCTGAAGGATCATGGCGGAGATCTGCGACGGGGAGTAATCCGTGCCGTGCGCTTCGACCCAGGCGTCGCCATTGTCGGCCTTGGTAATCTTGTAAGGAACCATGTCCTTGTCTTTTTGCGTGGTCGGGTCCTGGAAGGTCCGGCCGATCAGGCGCTTGATCGCAAAAAGCGTGTTTTCCGGATTGGTGACAGCCTGGCGCTTGGCCGGCTGGCCAACGAGGCGCTCGCCGTCTTCGCTGAATGCCACCATCGAGGGGGTCGTGCGCGCACCCTCGGCATTTTCGATCACCTTCGCGTCTTTACCGTCCATGACGGCGACGCAGGAGTTGGTCGTTCCCAGGTCAATACCAATAACTTTAGCCATGTCGTTCTCTCCTTGCAGCGGACTGTCGGAACCCGGTCAGGCATTCGTGAGACAGCCCCTAACGGGATGGTCTTTGGATTTCTTCGCAGCTTAGACTGCGCCGATGCGGCGTATATAAGGACCGGCGTTTCGGACTGCAAGGCATTCTGCGGGGCGTTTGGGGGCAAAAGCAAGCCCGGGATTTGTCTAGCCCGAAATGGGCCATCGGCCGCAGCCTGCCTACAGGCCGGATCCCCTGTCAAATCGAGGTTCACGGGCGGCTCAGCCGCCGGTCAGAATATCGAAAAGCGTGGTGCGGCGCGTGGCCCCGGTCGTCTGGCCGACATCGGCCGGCGGTACCAGGCCGCCGTTGCCCTGGTCCGCCGTCTGGCCGCCCCACGGGGCGCCGCCCTGGTCGACCGGACGCTGCCCGACCGCGACGCCGCCATCGACGCCGACGGGTGCTTCCGGGAAGGCTTCCGGGTCGCCGGACATCAGGTCGCCTGGGGGCGGCGCGGTGCCGTCGTCGAAGACCGGCTGCACGCCGGTCGTCCCGAACAGCGGCGAAGGCGAAAGCCCTTCGTGGGCCGCCATCATGAAATCGTGCCAGGCCTTGGCCGGCAGGCCGCCGCCGGTGACCTTCTTCATCGACTTGCCGTCGTCGTTGCCGAACCAGACGCCGGTCGTGAGGTTGGAGGTGTAGCCGACGAACAGCGCGTCGCGGAAGGACTGCGTCGTGCCGGTCTTGCCGGCCGCTTCCCAGCCTTTCAGCTGCGCCTTCTTGCCGGTGCCCTTGGTCAGCACCCGCAGCAGCATCTGGTTCATCTCGCTGACGATCGCCGGATCGAGCACGCGCGGCGGGTTGTCGTAGGTGTTTTCGTAGAGCACCGTTCCGTCCGCCTTGGAAATGCGGCGGATCACGTGCGGCGTCGCCTTGAAGCCGCCATTCATGAAGGGGGCATAGGCCGACGTCAGTTCGACGAGGCTCACTTCCGACGTCCCGAGCGCGATCGAGGCGTTTGCCTGCATCTCGGAATCGATACCGAGGCGGTGCGCGACCTTGACGACGTTGGAAGGACCGACCTCCATGACCAGCTGGGCTGCGATCGTGTTCAGCGAGTTGGCGAGCGCATCGGCAAGCGTCACCTCGCCGCGATATTTCTGGTCGTAATTCTCCGGCGTCCAGTTGCCGATCCGGACCGGACCGTCATTGCGGATCGACATCGGCGTGCGGCCGATCTCCATGGCCGCGGCATAAACGAAGGGCTTGAAGGCCGAGCCCGGCTGGCGCTTGGCCTTGGAGGCGCGGTCGAACTGGCTCTCGGCATAGTCCTTGCCGCCGACGAGCGCCCGGATGGCGCCGGTGCCGTCGACCGAGACGAGGGCGGCCTGCGAGGCGTCGAGCTTCTTGCCGTCGGCGTCCAGCGTCGCGGCAATCACTTCCTCGGCCTTCTTTTCGAGATTGAGGTCGATCGTCGTGTCGATGACCAGGTCTTCCTTGATCTCGCCGATCATGCCCGGAAGCTGGTCCATCACCATGTCGGCGACATAATGCTCGGCGCCCGACCAGTAGCTCTTGGCCTTGGTCGGCGTCTGCGACATCGCCGTCTTGATCTCGCTGTCGGTGACGAAGCCTTCCTCGCGCATCGCGCCCAGCACGATCTGGGCGCGCTCTTCCGCCGCCTTCGGATCACGCGCCGGCGAGAGCCGCGAAGGGGCCTTGAGCAAGCCCGCGAGCAGGGCCGCCTCGCCGAGGTTCACGTCGCGTGCCGACTTGTTGAAGTAGCGCCGCGAGGCCGCTTCGACGCCGTAGGCGTTGGAGCCGAAGAACACCCGGTTGAGATACATCGCCAGGATCTGGTCCTTGGAATATTTCTGCTCGAGCCAGAAGGCGAGCAAGACTTCCTGCACCTTGCGCTCCAGCGTGCGCTCCGGCGACAGGAACAGGTTCTTGGCGAGCTGCTGCGTCAGCGTCGAGCCGCCCTGGACCATGCGGCCCGTAGTGACGTTCGTCAGCATGGCGCGGGCCAGACCTAAGGGGTCGATGCCGAAATGGGAGTAGAAGCGCCGGTCTTCGATGGCGATGACTGCCTGCGGGATATAGGGCGACATGTTTTCGAGCGAAAGCGCTTCGCCGCCCGTGGTGCCGCGGTTGGCGATGATGTCGCCGCTGACGGCAAGGATCTTCACGTTCGGCGGGCGATCGGGGATCGACCAGCTTTCGGCGCTCGGCATGCGCGCGCCATAGTAGAGCACCAGGCCGCCGACGCCCATCGCGCCCCAGATGCCGAGCACGATGCACCAGTAGAACAGCGTGCGGACAAGGCCGACCAAGCCACCGCCACCGGAGCCGCGACGGCCGCCGCCGCGCTTGCCGGCTGGCTTCTTCTTGCCGCTGCTCCTGTTGGTCTGGCCGGAAGATTTGCCGCGTGGCGCCTTGCGGCTCGTGGTCACGCGGTCGCTGGCCTCGACGCGAAAATCGTCGTCGTCATCGTCCTCGTTTCCGCCGAACGAGGGCTCGATCCGCTGTCCTGACCTGCCGCTTGCTGCCATGCCGTTTGATCTATCCCTCACCGCCCAGCGGTGGCCCTTGGCGCTATCGTTGCGGCCAATCGATTTCGACGGCGGTAACGGCGTCCCACGCCCATCCGCCACGGCGACCGGGTGAACTTTAAATGCGGCAATTTAAGGGGTGGTTAAGAAAGTCGTTGTGAAAAAGCCTGATGGTTCAAAACCTTGACGGTGAGGCGCGCATGCGCCTCCAGGTCCGAGCCTGGCTCGCCGGTTCTCACTGGATGGCGTTTCGAAGCGGAGTCTCTTCGACCGATGCCGTGGGGCTCACCGGATAGGGATCGGTGAAATCGTAGAGCCATTGGCTGAAAGGCATCCGCAGCAGCACCCGCTTGCCCAGATGGTTCATGGCCACCTCCTCGCAGTCGGCGGCCGGGAAGGCCCGACGGCCGCACATGCCGAGCGGGCTGTCGATCAGACGGAAGCCATGTCCCTGATAAACGAGGGCCGTCATCGCTTTGAGCTTGAGGGAGCCGGGCGGCAGCACCACGAGACGGAGGCTGGCAAGCCAGGTCGCAAGAATCAGGACAACGATGAGGGCGGTCGGAATCTGGAGCAGCAATTTCATTTGAGCGCCTGCAATTACTGAGTGAAAATTTATTCTTGGCTTACACGTAGATGTATGTCGAAAAAGCTGAACAAAAGGAACCTGCCATCAGTAGTTGTGGTTTCTATGAGGTTATCGGTCGCGGCGGTCCTCCGGATGCACCATCCGCGATCCGACGTCAGGGACGATGCCTTTGGCCCTGCCTTTCCTTCACGATTTTGTGCAGTGCAAAATGATGTCTTGAAATTGTTGCGGCGCATAACTATTATACGACTTATCGAAGCGCTGCACCTCCTCCCGCGGCGCCCGATGCGGATCGGCGGCACTCCTCCTCCCAGCTGCCGATCAAGTTCGAGAGCCCCGTGTACCTCCTCCCACACGGGGCTCTTTTCATTTTGCGCTTACGCCCGCGGCTTTCTGCTCATCGGCGTGACGCCGCCCACCGCCTCCCAAATTTACTGAGTCAAACGGATCGCCGGTGCCGCGCCGGACGGTGGCTGGCCTCGTTATCGATCCGCTCGCGAATCCTGCTATGGCTTCGCCTCATTGTTGTGTTCGGCTGCCCGCGCGACAAAGGAGGACTGCCATGAAGCTTCGATCCACCGTCTTTGCCCTCGGCGCATTTGCAGCCCTGAATGGCGAAGCTCTGGCGCAGGACAGCGTCGCCTATGTCGATGACCGGTCCGATGGGGCCGCGCTCGTCCGCTCGCTCTACAACGCCGTCAACCGCAAGGAATATGCCCGCGCCTATGGTTATTTCGGCGAATCGAAACCCGTCGGCGGCTTCAAGGCCTTCACCCGCGGCTATGAGCGCACGGTGTCTGTCGAGATCAAGGTCGGCAAGGTGAAGACGGAGGCCGGGGCGGGCAGTATCTATTCCGCCGTTCCCGTCGCGGTGAAATCGATCGAGAAGCGGGGGCGGGTGCGGTTCTTCGCCGGCTGCTATCTCGCCCGCATCATCAATCCGTCGCTGCAGGTGCCGCCGTTTACACCCTACCAGATCGAAGCGGCGCGCCTGCACGAGGTGAAGGGGCCGCTCGAGCAGGCGCTGCCCACTGTCTGCAACGCGCCCTGATATCCGTGATGGACGTGGTCCCTTCGCCTAGGGGAGGTCGCTTCCCTTTGGCGGCTGGCGCTCCGCCACGAAACGCGCCCGCTCGAACACCAGGATCACGATCAGCGCAAGCACGAACGGGATGACGAGGTAAAGCAGCCGGAAGATCGCAAGCGCCGCAAGCACGGCAGCCGGGTCCATTTCCGGCAAGGCGGCGATGAAAATCAGCTCGAGTACGCCAAGCCCGCCGGGCGCATGCGACAGAAGGGCTGCCGAAAAGGACGCAAGGAAGATCCCGAGAATGACGATATAGCCCGGATTTCCCGCTTCCGGCAGGGCGAAATAGATGATCCCGGCGGCGCCGATCAGCTCCACCGGAGCGATCACCAGCTGCCGGAAAACGATCTTCGGCTTCGGGTAGTGCAGCTGGAACCAGCGCGTGCGGAACGACGGCAGCCCGACGAGACTGCCGATGACATAGAGCCCGATGACGATGAGGATGAGCACGCCGGTCGTGAGCGACATTTCGACCGGCAGGAACTCGGCAAAACGCTCGATGATGTCGGGCCGTACCAGAAGCACGACGGCCGATAGAACCAAGGTCCCGAGCGTGAAGGTGAAGGAGCAGAAGGCGACGAGAACGCCGACTTCGCCCGGGGAAAGCCCCTTGGAGCGGTAGGCGCGGTAGCGTACGACCGCGCCGGAGAACACCGAGGCGCCGAGATTGTGCGACAGCGCGTAGGTCGTGAACGAGCAGAGCGTGATGAACCAGAGCGAAATGCGGTGGCCGAGGTGGTCGAGCGCAAGTCGGTCGTAGGCCGCCAGAGCTGCATAGGCGAGGAGCGTCGAGCCGATCGCCAGAAGCCAGCTCCTCAGCGAAATCGCATTGAAGCTTGCGAGAAACTCGTCGAACGACAGGCCGCGCAGCTCATGATAGAGCGCGTTCACCGAAAACAGGATCGCCAGAAGGCCGACAACGGGCCAGAAATAGGTCTGCAGCCGCTTCATGCCGGTGCCGCGATGGATGCGAGGGCGTGGCGGGGTTGTTTCAAGGACACTTCCGTTGCAGCGGCCGGAGGGTTTCTCCGAGCGGAGACGTTCAGTTTTCTGAGCCGCTTTGTCATAACGTCACGCCCGCAGCGCGACGCTTCGGTCCTTACCCTTGCCAACGATCCGATTTCCCTTTGTGATTTGTTTCACAAAAAGGAAGCACCTGAGACCCCGGAGGTCAAGGATTGACGGCCCGCCGACAACGGAGAAACCGCCGGGAAACAGTGAAGGGGAAACGGTAAAGCGTGGACATCCCGCCGATCGGGCAGAGATGCATGCGCGTCGATGGAGCGCTTGCGCGCGAGGGCTGCATCAGCTCCAGCCACGCAACCAAAGCGAAGAAGCCGTGGCGGAAGGCTCCGCCACGGCTTCCGGGGTCAAGTGACTCGGGCGGGATGCGCGCAGAAAATCGCGCCCCTTCCCGCACCGATCATCAGGCGGCGAGCGCGTCGAGGATACGGATCCAGGAGCGGATGCCCTTGTGATAGGACTGCAGCTCGTACTTCTCGTTCGGCGAATGGATGCGGTCGTCGGAAAGACCGAAGCCGACGAGCAGCGATTCCATGCCGAGCATCTTCTGGAAGTCGCCGACGATCGGGATCGAGCCACCCATGCCGATGATGACGGCCGGCTTCGGCCACTCGTCGGACAGGGCCACCTTCGCCGTGTTGAGCAGCGGCGATTCGTATGGAAGATGGATCGCTGGCGAACCACCATGGGCATGGAACTCGACCGAGCAGTCGGCCGGAACCTTGGAGCGCACATAAGCGCGGAAGGCTTCGCGGATCTTTTCCGGGTTCTGGTTGCCGACCAGGCGGAAGGAAACCTTTGCCGAAGCCTCGGCCGCGATCACCGTCTTGAAGCCTTCGCCGGTATAGCCGCCGGTGATGCCGTTGACTTCCGCGGTCGGCCGCGCCCAGGTCAGTTCCAGCACCGAGCGGTTCTTTTCACCCGACGGGATCGAAAGGCCGATTTCGCCGAGGAACTTCTCTGCCGTCTGGCCGAGCGTTTCCCAGGCCGCCTTGATCTGGGCCGGGGTCTCTTCGACGCCGTCGTAGAAGCCTGGCAGCGTCACGCGGCTGTTTTCGTCATGAAGGCCGGCGAGAATGGTGGTGAGGATGCGGATCGGGTTGGCGGCAGCACCACCGAAATAACCGGAATGCAGGTCGCGGTCGGCAGCCCGGACGATGACTTCTTCGCCGACGAGGCCGCGCAGGCCAGCGGAGATCGCCGGCGTATCGCGGTCCCACATGCTGGTGTCGCAGACCAGCGCATAGTCGGCCTTGAGTTCGGCGGCATTGGCTTCGAGGAAGGGCTTCAGCGACGGCGAGCCGGATTCCTCTTCGCCTTCGAATAGGATGGTGACGCGGCAGGGCAGGGCGCCATGCACGTCCTTGTAGGCGCGCACCGCCTCGACGAAGGTCAGGAGCTGGCCCTTGTCGTCAGCCGTGCCACGGCCGGTGATCACCTTGCGGCCGGGTTCGATTTCCTTGATGCCGGGCTCGAACGGATCCGTGTCCCAGAGGTTCAGCGGATCGACCGGCTGTACGTCATAGTGGCCATAGAACAGCACATGCGGCGCATCGGGCTTGGCGCCGTCATGGTGGGCGACGACCATCGGATGGCCGGGGGTGTCGCGCACCGATGCGGTGAAGCCGAGGCTGTTGAGTTCGGCCACCAGCCATTCGGCCGCCTTGCGGCATTCCGCCTTGAAGGCCGGGTCGGTCGAGATCGACTTGATCCGAACGAGGTCGAACAGCCGGTCGAGGCTCCTTGGCAGGTTGGCGTCTGCGCGTTCGAGAACGGGGGTGATGTCAGCCATCATGCATATCCTTGCTTCAAGTTTCGCCGGAACCTACTGCATGTGCCGCCAAAGCGAAATCGATTTGAGCGATTTTGGGCCGAGGTCTCAGGTGACGGTGAACGGAGAGCCCGGCGCGTCGGCAAGGTGAGCGCCGGGGCGCCCGGATCGACGCGTCTGCCCCCGCTTTAGAACGGGGGAACGCCCGCTTTAAGCCAATTTTTTTGATGGAATGATCATAAGGGGGTGGTGCGTCAGGCGCGACTGTCGCTGCGTGCCACGCTCGCGAGCGCCATGCGCATATATTCGAGCATCAGTTCGCGTTCGAAATTCCTGAGGCCGGCAAGCAGCGACTGGTCGGCGGCAAGCGCTGCCTCCTTGGCGGCCGCCTCCATCTCCTTTGCCTTTTCGGTGAGGTAGATCTGCTGCGAGCGCTTGTCCTGCGGATGCTTGCGGCGGAGGATGAGCCCGTCGCGCTCCATGCGCGAGAGCGTGTTTGCCATCGTCGCCTGTTCGATGTCGAGGCGATCGAGCAGTTGTTTCTGCGTCAGGCCTTCCTCGGCCCAAAGCTCGAGCAGGATGGGAAACTGACCGGGCGCAAAACCAAGCTTCTGGCCGCGCTCGTGAAGCGCGCGCGAAAAGCTCTTAGCCAGCAGGCTGGCCAGGTAGGTCGCAGATTCCATACGATTGAAGGCCATGCCTATCGGTACGCCCGAACCGCCATGAAGACAAGTTACAATGCAGGCGATGGACCTTGAGACCGCCGGGTCTCACCGGGATTTGAGCGGAGGTGATCGGACGGCAGAAACAAAAAACCGTCACGGTGCGGAGGCGGCGCCGTGACGGTCTTTTGAAAACGGGACAAAGGCCCGGAGAGGGGGATAAGGCCTTTGTCCTCATCTGGTGCGGGCGGGGGACAGGCCAATCACCAGAAGACGGCATCACTCGGTGCCGTTGAGTAAGATTTGAGGATTCAAATGTGGCTTTTCAAGGATACCAGGGCTGAATCGGACATTACAAATATGTAACGTTTGCGTGAAGCCGAACGGGCGCTTGCGAAGCCTTTTGGCGCTCGATCCCAAGGCGAAATCAGCCCCCGTTTTCGCAATCCGCGGTGGCGATCGCGGCCACCGCGACCGGTGGAGAATGTAGTGTCTGGCGGGAAAACCGCAATGGACCTTTGGCTTGCCCCGCGCTATCCATTTGCCCATGAAAAACGGTGATCATCTCTTCCTCGTCGACGGCTCCGGATTCATCTTCCGGGCGTTCCACGCCATCCCGCCGCTCAACCGCAAATCCGATGGCCTTCCGGTCAACGCGGTATCGGGTTTCTGCAACATGTTGTGGAAGCTGCTCACCGATGCGCGCGACACCTCGGTCGGCGTCACGCCGACCCATTTCGCGGTCATCTTCGACTATTCGTCGAAGACCTTCCGCAACGCGCTCTACGATCAGTACAAGGCGAACCGCACGGCGCCGCCGGAAGATCTGATCCCGCAGTTCGGGCTGATCCGTCACGCGACCCGCGCCTTCAACCTGCCCTGCATCGAGAAGGAAGGCTATGAGGCCGACGACCTGATCGCCACCTACGCCCGGCTTGCAGAAGCCGCCGGCGCCGGCGTCACCATCGTCTCGTCCGACAAGGACCTGATGCAGCTCGTGACCTCGAACGTGTCGATGTACGACAGCATGAAGGACAAGCAGATCTCGATCCCGGAAGTGATCGAGAAATGGGGCGTGCCGCCGGAAAAGATGATCGACCTGCAGGCGATGACCGGTGACTCCACCGACAATGTCCCGGGCATTCCCGGCATTGGCCCGAAGACGGCGGCACAGCTGCTCGATGAGTACGGCGATCTCGAAACGCTGCTGGCCCGCGCCGGCGAGATCAAGCAGGCCAAGCGCCGCGAGAACATCATCGCCAATGCCGATCTCGCTCGTCTGTCGCGCCAGCTCGTCGAACTCAAGACCGACACGCCGCTCGACGTTCCGCTCGAAGAGCTGAGCCTCGAGCCGCAGAACGGTCCGAAGCTGATCGCCTTCCTGAAGGCGATGGAATTCACAACGCTGACGCGTCGCGTCGCCGCCGCGACCGGTACGGACGCCGATGCCGTTGAAGCAGCCTTGGTGCCGGTAGAATGGGGCGCCGAGGCGCGCGGCCCTGATCTCGACAAGGGAGATGGGGCGGAAAAGGTCAGCGAGGGCTCCTCCACCGCGGCTGCCGCCCGTGGCGAGGCTGCGCAAGCCGCCGCCGTCCTGTCGCGTGCCGGCGAAGCGAATGGCGCGGACGCGACGCCCGAGGCGCTCGCTGCGGCACGCGCTGAAATCTTCGCCAAGGCGCCGATGGATCAGAGCGCCTATGTGACGATCCGCGACATCGCCACTCTCGACCGGTGGATATCGGACGCGCGCGAAGCCGGTGTCGTCGGCTTCGACACGGAAACGACCTCGCTCGATGCAATGCAGGCGGACCTCGTCGGCTTCTCGCTGGCGATCGCCGACCACAAGGCCGACCCGACCGGCGCCTCGATCCGGGCGGCCTATGTGCCGCTGATCCACAAGACCGGCGTCGGCGACTTGCTCGGCGGCGGGCTCGCCGAAAACCAGATCCCGACCGCAGAAGCCTTGAGCCGGCTGAAGCGCCTGCTGGAGGACCCTTCGGTCCTCAAGGTCGCCCAGAACCTGAAATACGATTACCTCGTGATGAAGCGGCACGGCATCACCGTCGAAAGCTTCGACGACACGATGCTGATGTCCTACGTCGTCGATGCCGGCAACGGCACCCATGGCATGGACTCGCTGTCTGAGCGCTGGCTGAACCACAAGCCGATCGCCTACAAGGACATCACCGGAACCGGCAAATCCTCGGTGACCTTCGACTTCGTCGATATCGACCGGGCAACCGCTTACGCGGCTGAGGATGCGGACGTCACGCTCAGGCTCTGGCATATCCTGAAGGTTCGATTGGCCGCCAAGGGGCTGACGCGCGTCTATGAGCGGCTGGAGCGACCCCTGGTTGCCGTTCTGGCACGCATGGAAGACCGCGGCATCACCGTCGACCGCCAGATCCTCTCGCGGCTTTCGGGCGAGCTCGCCCAGGGCGCAGCCGGGCTCGAGGACGAGATCTACAAGCTCGCTGGCGAAACCTTCACCATCGGTTCGCCGAAGCAGCTCGGCGATATCCTCTTCGGCAAGATGGGCTTTGCCGGCGGCTCGAAGACCAAGACCGGGCAATGGTCGACCTCGGCACAGGTTCTGGAAGACCTGGCAGCCGAAGGCCACGAACTGCCACGCAAGATCGTCGACTGGCGACAGCTGACCAAGCTCAAGTCCACCTATACCGATGCGCTTCCGGGCTTCGTCCATCCGGAGACGAAGCGCGTGCATACGTCCTATGCGCTTGCCGCCACGACCACCGGCCGCCTGTCGTCGTCCGATCCGAACCTGCAGAACATTCCGGTGCGCACCGCCGAAGGCCGCAAGATCCGCACCGCCTTCATCGCAACGCCCGGCCACAAGCTCGTCTCGGCCGACTACAGCCAGATCGAACTGCGCGTGCTTGCCCATGTTGCGGACATTCCGCAGCTTCGCCAGGCCTTTGCCGATGGCGTCGACATTCATGCGATGACCGCATCGGAAATGTTCGGCGTTCCGGTCGAGGGCATGCCGAGCGAAATCCGCCGGCGCGCCAAGGCGATTAACTTCGGTATCATCTACGGCATCTCCGCCTTCGGCCTTGCCAACCAGCTGTCGATCGAGCGCTCCGAAGCCAGCGACTACATCAAGCGCTATTTCGAGCGTTTCCCCGGCATCCGCGACTACATGGAGGGCACCAAGGTGTTTGCCCGCGAGCACGGCTACGTCGAGACGATCTTCGGTCGCCGCGCCCACTATCCGGACATCCGCTCGTCGATCCCGTCGCACCGTGCCTTCAACGAGCGCGCCGCGATCAATGCGCCGATCCAGGGCTCGGCCGCCGACATCATCCGCCGCGCCATGGTGAAGATGGAGCCGGCGCTGGCCGAGGCGAAGCTTT
This sequence comes from Ensifer sp. ENS06, assembly GCF_014852205.1. NCBI lineage: Bacteria > Pseudomonadati > Pseudomonadota > Alphaproteobacteria > Hyphomicrobiales > Rhizobiaceae > Ensifer > Ensifer sp. ENS06. The sequence continues at coordinate 74,465 of NZ_JACVBC010000001.1, forward strand.
CGGCCCGCATGCTGCTGCAGGTGCACGACGAACTGATCTTCGAGGTCGAGGACGCCGAGGTCGAAAACACCATTCCGGTTGTCGTCTCGGTGATGGAGAACGCCGCCATGCCGGCGCTCGACATGAAGGTGCCGCTGAAGGTCGATGCGCGCGCGGCGACCAACTGGGACGAGGCGCACTGATCTAGTCGGTGCACACCGGGTTTTTGATGGAAACCTCTCAGAAAACCTCAAAAGCCGAATGCGACGAATCTTGCAGCGCCCGGGGGCATTCCATGCTCCCGGGCGCCTTTCCATCAGGATGATAGAAAGCGTCAGTCGTCGCAGCCGGAACGATTGCCGGCGCGTTCAACTCCTCATAGGCAGCCTTTGGGAAGGGGCTCGAGCCTCATCCGAAACGGCTGCAATCGGAGGAGATCATGGCGCCGAAGACCTTCATTCTTGTCCTGTCCTGCGACGACAAACCCGGCATTGTCGCCGCCGTCACCACGGAGCTTGCCGCCCTTGGCGCAAACATCGCCGAGAGCAACCAGTTCTGGGATACCAAGACCAACAGCTTCTTCATGCGCATCGCCTTCCAGGTTGCAGCGAGCGTTCAGGCTGGTGATGTCGAGCGGGCGCTTCGCCCGGCCGTCGAGCGTTTCCAGATGCGGACCACGCTCACGGATGCTGCGGTCAAGCCGAAGATCCTGGTCCTCGTCTCCAAGTTCGACCATGCGCTCCTGCACCTGCTTTACCAGATCCGTGTCGGCTGGTTGAACGCGGAGGTCGTCGCCATCGTCTCCAACCACGAAGACAGCCGGCGTACGGCTGAAGCCGAAGGGCTCGCCTATCACTGTTGGTCGGTATCGAAGGACAACAAGGCCGAGCAGGAGGAAAGGCTTCTGCGACTGGTCCAGGAGACCGGCGCCGATCTCGTCATCCTTGCCCGCTACATGCAGGTGTTTTCCGACAATCTGTCGAAGCGCCTCTACGGCAAGGCGATCAACATCCACCATTCGTTCCTGCCGAGCTTCAAGGGCGCCAAGCCCTATCATCAGGCGCATGAGCGTGGCGTGAAGCTGATCGGGGCGACGGCGCACTACGTCACGCCGGACCTCGACGAAGGCCCGATCATCGAACAGGAAACCGAACGCGTCAGCCATGCCTTGACGGCGGAAGATTTCGTCGCCACCGGCCGCGATATCGAAAGCCGGGTGCTGGCGCGCGCCGTCAAGCTGCACCTGGAGCGGCGCGTCATGCTCAACGGTCACAAGACGGTCGTGTTCAGCTAGAGGGTTCCGGAAGGCGCCTCATGTAGCCGGTACTCACAGGGGTGCCGGCTACAGCTGTTACAGGCGGGCTACGACGGCGGTCGCGGTAACGGCCGGCGCGCGGAAGCTGGCAAAGAGCCGGCTCAGGCCCTCGCGTCCCTCGGCCGTCAGATCGAAGGTGCGGCCGAACAGCAGCCATTCCGTACAGAGCCCGAGCATCATCCAGTGCAGGGTCCGCGTCGCGGAGGCGGGGGTCCAGGTCTCGTGCATCTGCCCCTTGGCAAGCGCGCGGGAAAAAGCGAGTTCGAGCACGACATTGTGGTGCTCGTCGAGTTCCTTCTGGCGGGCGAGGACCTCGCCCAGGTCGCCGTCGTAATTGGTGCGCAACATGATCGTCAGAATGCGCTGGCGCTGCTCGTCGGCGGCCAGAACATCCAGCCAGTCGCCCATGGCACCTTCGAGGATGGAGAGTGTATCGGCAGCTTCCGCTTCGATCTCGCGGGCGACCATGTCTTCCTGCGGCAAGGGCACAGCGTCGTGCAGCGCGAGGAACAGGTCGGTCTTGTTGGCAAAGTGCCAGTAGATGGCGCCACGGGTCACGCCGGCGGCCTTGGCTATTTCTTCGAGCGTCGTGTTCGAGACGCCCTTTTCGTAGAAGACGCGCTCGGCGGCGCTCAGGATCTTCTGTCTTGTTGCTTCTGCATCGGCCTTTGTTCGGCGCATTCATTCCTCCTCATGCGACGGCCCGCCAGAGGCGGGCCGTCCAGTCTTGTTTTATTCGGCGGGTGTCGGGTTTTCTGCGGCTGTCGGTGTGTTCTCCACCTTCTTTCGGCTGAAAAGCTTCGTGACGAACACGAAGAAGACAGGAACGAAGAAGATGGCGAGCACCGTTGCCGAGATCATCCCGCCCATGACGCCCGTGCCGATGGCGCGCTGGCTGCCGGAGCTGGCACCCGTGGCGATTGCCAGCGGCAGAACACCGAGCGTGAAGGCCAGCGACGTCATCAGGATCGGCCGGAAGCGAAGATGTGCCGCCTCCAGCGTCGCGTCGATCAGCGACTTGCCCTGCTCACGCAGTTCCTTGGCGAACTCGATGATCAGGATCGCGTTCTTGGCCGAGAGACCGATGATCGCGATCAGGCCGACCTTGAAGTAGACGTCGTTCGGCATGTCGCGCATCATCACGGCGAGCACCGAACCGATGACGCCGAGGGGAACGACCATGATCACCGCCACCGGGATCGACCAGCTCTCATAGAGGGCTGCAAGGCACAGGAACACCAGAAGGCACGACAGCGCGATCAGGAGAGGCGCCTGGGTGCCGGACTGGATTTCCTGCAGCGACTGGCCAGTCCATTCGTAACCGAAACCTGCAGGCAACTGGCCCGCCAGCCGTTGCATCTCGGCGATCGCGTCACCCGAGGAGTAGCCGTGGGCGGCTTCGCCGCTGATACGGACCGACGGGTAGCCGTTGTAGCCGATCGTCTGGGTCGACGCCTTGACCCACTCCACCGTCGCGAAGGCCGACAGGGGCACCATGCCGCCATTGGCGTTGCGGACGTTGAGGTTCAGGAGGTCGGCGGTCTGCATGCGCTGACCTTCGTCCGCCTGCACCGTTACGCGCTGCATGCGTCCGGCATTGGGGAAGTCGTTGACGTAGGACGAGCCGAGGTTGGTCGAGATCGTCGAGTTGATATCGGCGAAGGTCACACCGAAGGTGTTGGCCTTCTCGCGATCGATCGTGACGCTGACCTGAGCCGCATCGGGCATGCCCTCGAAGCGGACGCCGGAGAGCACCTTGCTCTCAGCAGCCATGCCGAGCAGCTGGTCGCGGGCCTGCGACAGCGCCGCCTGGCCGAGACCGCCACGGTCCTGCAGGCGGAACGAGAAGCCGCCGGTGGTGCCGAGGCCCTGGATCGCCGGCGGCGACAGCGCGAAGCTGATCGCATCCTTGATCTGGCTCATCGCCATCGTCGCCCGCATGGCGATCGACTGTGCGGCGTTGTCGGCGTCACGTTCCTTCCAGTCCTTCAGCGTCACGAAGGCGAGCGCTGCGTTCTGGCCGGTACCGAAGAAGGAGAAGCCGTTGATCGCGATGATGCGTTCGACTGCCGTTTCCTGGCCAAAGATCTTCTCGGCCTGCTCCACCACCTCGGTCGTGCGGTTGCCGGTCGCTTCCGACGGCAACTGCATCATGACGATCACGAAGCCCTGGTCTTCGTCCGGAAGGAACGACGACGGCAGCTTCATGAACAGCCAGCCGAGACCGGCGAGCACCGCGACATAGACGATCATGTAGCGACCGGTCCGGTGGACCAGGCGCTTCACGATGCCGCTATAGCCGTGCGACGTCTTGTCGAACGAGCGGTTGAACCAGCCGAAGAAGCCACGCTTGGCGTGATGATGACCCTTCGGAACCTGCTTCAGGAAGCTCGCGCAGAGCGCCGGTGTCAGCGACAAAGCGAGAAGTGCGGAGAACAGGATCGAGACGACCATCGTCAGCGAGAACTGGCGATAGATCACACCGACCGCGCCCGGGAAGAAGGCCATCGGAATGAACACCGAGGCGAGAACCAGCGTGATGCCGATGACGGCGCCGGTGATCTGCTTCATCGCCTTGCGGGTGGCTTCTTTCGGCGTTGCCCCTTCCTCGGACATGATGCGTTCGACGTTTTCGACGACGATGATCGCATCGTCGACGAGAATGCCGATCGCCAGCACCATGCCGAACATGGTCAGAACGTTGATCGAGAAGCCCATCGCCAGCATGACCGCGCAGGTGCCGAGGAGCGCCACCGGCACGACGAGCGTCGGGATGATGGTGTAGCGGATGTTCTGCAAGAACAGGAACATCACGATGAACACCAGCGCGACCGCTTCGACCAGCGTCGAAAGCACCTTCTCGATGGAAACGGCGACGAAGGGCGAGGTGTCGTAGGGAACCGAATATTCGAGGCCCTGCGGGAAGAACTTCGCCAGTTCGTCCATGCGTTCCTTGATGGCGGCCGAGGTCGACATGGCGTTGCCGCTCGGCGAAAGCTGGACGGCGATAGCCGCCGACGGCTTGCCGTTCAGGCGCGTCGAGAAGGCGTAGCTTTCGCCACCGATCTCGATGCGGGCAACGTCGCGCAGGCGGACGGAGGAGCCGTCCGGATTGGCGCGAAGCACGATCGCACCGAACTCTTCGGCGCTTTCGAGCTGACCCTTGACGACGACGGGCGCGCTGATCTGCTGGGTGATCGGGTTCGGCTGTGCGCCGATCGAGCCCGAAGCGATCTGGGCGTTCTGCGCCGTGATCGCATTGGTCACGTCCGCAGCCGTCAGGTTCAGACCCAGCATCTTGTCCGGATCGAGCCAGACGCGCATCGAGCGTTCCGTGGCAAACAGCTGCGCACGGCCGACGCCGGGCACGCGCTGAATTTCGCTAAGCACGTTGCGGCTTAGATAGTCGCCGAGACCGATGGCGTCCATCGAGCCGTCGGTCGAGGTGAGCGCCACGATCATCAGGAAGCCGGAGCCGGCTTCATCGACCTGGACGCCCTGGCGCTTGACCGAATCGGGCAGGCGCGGTTCGACGCGGCGAACGCGGTTCTGGATGTCGACGGCCGCCTGTCCCGGATCGGTGCCCGGTGCAAAGGTGGCGCTGATTTCGACCGAGCCGGAGGCGCTGGAGGTCGACTCGAAATAGAGCAGGCCTTCGACGCCGTTCAGCTCGTCTTCGATCAGTCGCGTGACGCTCTGATAGGTGTCTTGCGACGAGGCGCCGGGGTAGCTCGTGTTGATGGAGATCTGCGGCGGCGCGACGTCAGGATATTGCGATACCGGCAGAAGCGGAATCGCAATGACGCCGGCGACCATGATGAAGATCGCCACCACCCAGGCAAAAATAGGCCTGTCGATGAAAAAACTAGGCATCAATCAAACTCACTTTGTAGCTTCGGCAGGCTTTTCGTCGGCAGCGGCCGTCGTCTGCGCTGCTTCGGCAGTCGGCTTGGCGTCCGGGTTCCAGTCCGTCGGCTCGACGGGAGCACCGGGGCCGATCTTCTGGAAGCCTTCGACGATGACCTTTTCGCCGGCCTTGATGCCGGAGGTCACCTGCCAGCGGGTGCCGATCGTGCGGCCGAGGGTCACGTTGCGGAACTCGACCTTGTTGTCGGCGCCGACGACATAAACCTGCGACTGGCCGGCGTTGTTGCGCTGGACGGCCTGCTGCGGAACGGTGATCGCGTCCTTCTCGACGCCCTGCTGCACAAGTACGCGAACATACATGCCGGGAAGCAGGTCGTTGTCGGGGTTCGGGAATTCGCCGCGCAGGGTCACCTGGCCGGTCGTCGCGTCGACGGCGGCTTCCGAGAACAGGAGCTTGCCCTTGTGCTCATAGGTGGTGCCGTCGTCGAGCACGAGCTGGACTTCGGCTTCCTCGCCGTCGCCGTTCATCATCTGGCCGTCCTCGAGCGCCTTGCGCAGGCGGATGAGGTCGGTCGCCGACTGGGTGAAGTCGGCGTAGAGCGGGTCGAGCTGCTGGATCGTCGCGAGATTTTCCGAGCTGTTGGTGCTGACGAGCGCGCCTTCGGTGATCAGCGCACGGCCGATGCGGCCGCTGATCGGTGCCGTCACGTCGGCATATTGCAGGTCGAGCTTGGCCGCAGCGAGGCCGGCTTCGGCGATCGCGACATCGGCGTCGGCGGTAGCTAGCAGCGCAGCCGCATCTTCCAGCTGCTGCGCGGCGACGACGTTCGCCTTCTTCAGCTGCTCCTGGCGATCGGCCTTCTGCTGGGCCTGCTGGCGAATGGATTGGGCGCGCCGAAGCGTTGCCTCTGCCTTTTCGACCTGGACGCGGAAGGGCGCGGGATCGATGCGGTAGAGCACGTCACCGGCATTGACCTTGGAGCCCTGCTGGAAGACGCGTTCGACGACAATGCCGGAAACGCGCGGACGGACCTCGGCGACACGGGTCGCCGCGATGCGGCCCGGAAGCTCGTTGGTGATCGGCAGGGTTTCGGTCTTGGTCGTGAAGACCGCGACGGCGGACGGTGGGAATGCGGCGGCGCCCTGTTGTGCTTCCTCTTTCTGGCAGCCGGAAAGAAGAATCACAGTTGCCAAGGCGGCGGCCAGTGTCGGTCGGTTCATGCGCATAGCGATGTCCATATTCGGTGACCGCAGGCGACAGGTGCATCTCGCAAGGTGCCCGTGCGGTCCGGAAGTGAAGGGGAGCGAGACCGGTATTGCTTGGGGAAAATACCGGAAAGCTAATATACAAACACAAATGTATGTTAAATCGCTTTGCAGCGCAACAGAGTCATTCAGCACGGCTATTCAAAAAATAAATAAGCCGCCACAAGGGGTTAGTCCCGTGGCGGCTGGTTTTCACGCAGCTGTGATGAGGCCTTAGCCTCAAAACGGATCAGGCGAGGACGCGGTCGTCGTCGCCGAAACGGTGCATGGCACCGACCGTCGGCGTCGCATAAACGATGTCGTCAGGCGCGTAGCGATGTTCGCCGAAGAGGCGGACGGTGATGGTGCCGACCTGCTCGGAATCGATATAGACGATGGTGTCGGCGCCGAGGTGCTCGACATGCACGACCTTGCCCTTCCAGTCGCCGCTCTCGCGTGAAAGCGCCATGTGCTCCGGGCGGATGCCGATCGTCTTGGCTTTGACATCCCCGAGCCGGGCGCCCTCGATGAAGTTCATCTGCGGCGAGCCGATGAAGCCAGCGACGAAGACGTTGGCCGGGCGATTGTAGAGATCCATCGGCGAGCCGATCTGTTCGATCTGGCCGGCGTTGAGGACGACGATCTTGTCGGCGAGCGTCATCGCCTCCACCTGGTCGTGGGTCACGTAGATCATCGTTGCCTTCAGGCTTCGATGCAGCCGGGCAATCTCAAGCCGGGTGTTGACGCGCAGCGCCGCGTCTAGGTTCGAAAGCGGCTCGTCGAACAGGAAGAGCTTCGGTTCGCGCACGATCGCGCGGCCGATCGCCACGCGCTGACGCTGGCCGCCCGAAAGCTCCGCCGGGCGACGGGCGAGGTAGGGATCGAGCGACAGCATGTTCGCTGCCTTGCCGACCTTGTCCTCGATCTCCGCCTTCGGAGCGCCGGCCTGTTTCAGGCCAAGGCCCATATTGTCCTTCACCGACAGGTGCGGATAGAGCGCGTAGGACTGGAACACCATGGCGATGCCGCGCTTGGCGGGCGCCACGTGGCCGACTTCCGTGCCGTCGATCTGCACGCTGCCGGAGGTCGCGTCCTCGAGACCGGCGATGGTGCGCAGCAAGGTCGACTTGCCGCAGCCCGACGGGCCGACGAAGATGACGAACTCGCCGTCCTTCACCTCGAGGTCGATGCCCTTCAGCACCTCATGGCTACCGTAGGCCTTGCGGATGGATTTGAGTTGAAGCGATCCCACCTGGTTGCCCCCTTTAAAGTTTGACTGGTCTGCCGGTGCGCACGCTTTCGTCTGCGGCGAGGCAGATGCGTAGCGACTGCACGGCGTCGTTCATGTGACGGTCGAGGTCGATGTTTTCGCGAATGGCCTTCAGCACATAGGCCTGCTCGCGGTCGCAGAGTTCCTGGTGGCCGGGCTCGCCGTCCATCTTCAGGTCCTCGTCGGCTTTCAGGAAACGGCCATCGGGACCGGTTTCGGCATTGTGCAGCCGGATCACCGCGGTCTTTGTGTGCATGTCGATGTCGTCGGACTTGGCATTCTGGTCCATGACGATCGACACCGATCCCTTCGGCGACATCACGTCCTTCACGAAGAAGGCGGTTTCCGAGATCATCGGCCCCCAGCCGGCTTCATACCAGCCGGCCGAACCATCCTCGAAGATCACCTGCAGGTGACCGTAATTGTACATGTCGGGCGCGATCTCGTCGGAGAGACGGAGCCCCATGCCGCGCACTTCCACCGGCTTGGCATCGGTGATCTGGCACATGACGTCGACATAGTGCACGCCGCAATCGACGATCGGCGACGTCGTCTTCATCAGCGACTTGTGCGTCTCCCAGGTCGGGCCGCTGGACTGCTGGTTCAGGTTCATGCGGAAGACATAGGGACCGCCGAGCTTGCGCGCTTCGGCGATCAGCCGGATCCACGAGGGGTGATGGCGCAGGATGTAGCCGATCACCAGCTTGCGGCCGTGCTTCTTCGCAGCCGCGACGACGCGCTCGGCGTCGGCGACGGTGGTTGCGAGCGGCTTTTCGACGAAGACGTCGGCGCCGGCCTCGAACGCCATGACCGCAAAGTCCGCATGGCTGTCCGAATAGGTGCAGATCGAGCAGAGCTCGGGCTTCAATTCGGCCAGGGCCGTCTTGAAGTCCGGATGGATCGTGTAGCCGCTCAGTTCCTCCGGCAGCGGCACCTTCGAGCGGTTGACGAGGCCGACGATCTCGAAGCCGGGATTGTTGTGATAGGCGAGCGCATGGCTGCGCCCCATGTTGCCGAGCCCCGCGACGAGGACCCGGACCGGTTTGCTGCTTGCACTCACTTGACTGCTCCTGCCGTGATGCCGCGGATCAGTTGCCGCGAGAAGATGACGTAGAGGACGAGAACCGGAAGGATGGCGAGCGACAGTGCCGCCAGAACCGCGTTCCAGTTGGTGACGAACTGGCCGATGAAGATCTGCGAGCCGAGCGTCACGGTCTTGGTGGCTTCGGCCGGCGCGAGGATCAGCGGGAACCAGAGATCGTTCCAGATCGGGATCATCGTGAAGACCGCGACGGTTGCCATGGCTGGACGGACGAGCGGCAGAACCAGGCGGAAGAAGATTGAATACTCCGACAGCCCGTCGATGCGCCCGGCGTTCTTCAAGTCATCGGAGACCGTGCGCATGAACTCCGAGAGAATGAAGATCGCGAGCGGCAGGCCTTGGGCCGTATAGACGAGGATCAGTGCCGTCAGCGTGTTGACGAGGTTGGCAGCGACCATGCCCTGCAGAATGGCGACGGTGCCGAGACGGATCGGGATCATGATGCCGATCGCGAGATAAAGGCCCATCAGCGTGTTGCCGCGGAAGCGGTATTCCGACAGCGCGAAGGCGGCCATCGCCCCGAAGAGCAGAACCAGCGCGATCGAGACGATTGTGACGATGAAGCTGTTCTGGAAATAGGTGGCGAAGTCGCCCTGGCCGAGGACGGTCTGATAGCCGATCAGGCTGAAGGTCTGCGGCGTCGGGATCGTCAGCGGCGCCCGAAAGATCGCGTTGCGATCCTTGAATGAGTTGATGATCGTCAGGAACACCGGAAATAGCGAGATGAGCGTGTAGGCGATGAGCGCTGCATGCACGAAGCCGGTGCGGAGAAATGAATCGCGTGCTTTCGACATCTCCGGTCTCCTCAGAACTGGTAGCGGCGCATGCGGCGCTGAATGACGAAGAGGTAGAGCGAGACGCCGGCGAGGATGATGAGGAACATCACCGTGGCGATCGTCGCGCCCATCGAGCGGTCGCCGAGCTGCAGCTGGAAACCGAAGAAGGTGCGGTAGAGCAGCGTACCGAGAATGTCGGTCGAGCCGTCGGGACCGGCAAGCGCGCCCTGCACCGTGTAGACCAGGTCGAAGGCGTTGAAGTTGCCGACGAAGGTCAGGATCGAGATGATGCCGATGGCCGGCAGGATCAGCGGCAGCTTGATCTTCCAGAACTGGCTCCAGCCGGTGACGCCGTCGCATTCGGCAGCCTCGATCACCTCATCCGGAATGTTGAGCAGGGCGGCATAGATCAGCATCATCGGGATGCCGACATATTGCCAGACCGAGATCAGCGACACGGTGATGAGCGCCGAGCCCGGCTTGCCGAGCCAGGGGGCAAACAGCGACTTCAGGCCGACGAGGTCGAGCATGCCGGGTGCCACGCCCCAGATCGGCGACAGGATCAGCTTCCAGATGAAGCCGACGATCACGAAGGAGAGCAGCGTCGGCAGGAAGATCGCCGTGCGGTAAAAGGTGACGAAGCGCAGCTTCGGGATCGACAACATGGCGGCGAGCGCAACGCCGATCGGGTTCTGCACGCACATGTGGATGATGAAGAAGATGACGTTGTTCTTCAGCGCATTCCAGAAGTCGTGCGCCCAGCGCTCTTCGCCAAACAGCGTCTGGAAATTCGCAAGGCCGACAAAGGTCGACTGGCCGTCGACCGTGTTGAACAGCGAAAGCCTGAGCGTCTCGATCAACGGCAGGATCATCACCGCCGAATAGACCAGGAAGGCCGGCAGCAGGAAGACGAGGATGTGCCAGCGTTTCGGCCGCCTTGCGGTCGGCTGTCCCTCTTGCACTGAAAGAGCGTCACTCATGGATCCATCCGTTTCTAGAAGACCGGTCCCCAGACAATCATGATGCGCACCGGCGCCACGCGGCCGGTCGCGCCGCATGCCGTCTGCCCCTTTATCGAGGGCTCATGACGAAGGTTAAGTCTATCGCGTTCTTTTGCAAACGACTGCGTCGGTGGCCTCCCACTGTGGGAGGCCGGTGACGCTTCGGCTGGGGGAGTGCCGTGATTCGGCATGTCGCCCCGCCCGGTCCCTACGGCATCCTTAAATCCATCCGGCTAAAGGTGCTCTATGCACGTCCAGAACGTGCGGCGCTGTAGGGCCGACCCTCCCCAAGAAGGGGAGGGAACCTGTTGCGCTTACGTCTTACTTCGCCGGCTTGTACCAGGCGTCGAGGCCCTTCTGCAGCTTCTCGGCGGCAACCTCAGGCGTATCCGTGCCGTTGATCACGTTGGCCGATTCGACCCAGGTCTCATTTTCCAGGCTCGGGGTGCCGCGTGCCAGGATCTGGTAGGTCGAGCGGATCGTCGGCTTGCACTTTTCGCGCCAGGAGACGAATTCCTGGGCGAGCGGATCGGTCATCTTCACCGGGGTCGAGTTGAGGCTGAAGAAGCCCGGCAGTGCGTTGGCGTAGATGTCGGCGAACTCAGGCGAAGCAACCCAGGTCAGGAAGGTCTTGGCCTGCTCGGCATGTGCGCTCTTGGCATTGAGGCCGATACCGATGTCGTTGTGGTCCGAAATGTAGCAGGTGTCGCCAGCGTTTTTGACCGGCGGCGGGAAGGCGCCCATCTTGAACTGAGCCTGGGTGTTGAACAGGCCGATCTCCCACGAGCCGGCCGGATAGATGGCGGCACGGCCGAGGGTGAAGAGGTTCTGGCTGTCCGGGTAGGTCTGGGCTTCGAAGCCGTCGCCGAGATAATCCTTCCACTTGGCAAGAACGCGGTAGGGCTCGACCCACGGCTCGTCGGTCAGCTTCTGCTCGCCCTTGATCAGCGCGGCACGGCCTTCCTCACCCTTCCAGTAGTTCGGGCCGATGTTCTGGTAGCCCATGGTTGCGGCTTCCCAGAGATCCTTGGTGCCCATCGCCATCGGGATGTAGTTACCGTCGGCCTTGATCTTGTCGAGGGCAGCGAAGAATTCCGCTTCCGTCGTCGGGATCTGGATGCCGAGCTGGTCGAAGGCGTCCTTGTTGTAGATGAAGCCGTGGATGACTGATGCCATAGGCACGCAGAAGGTGGCCTTGCCGTCATCGGTGGTCCAGGCGGACTTGGCGACCGGCGAGAAGTTTTCCATGCCCGGCAGGCTCGTCAGGTCGGCGAGGTGCTTCTTGTTGTAAAGTTCGAGCGAGACGTCGAACGGACGGCAGGTGACGAGGTCGCCTGCGGAGCCGGCGTCGAGCTTGGCGTTGAGCGCGGCATTGTATTCGGTCGGTGCCATCGGGGCGAACTTGACCTTGATGCCCGGGTTCTTGGCTTCGAAGGCCGGGATCAGCTTTTCCTGCCAGATCGCCAGGTCGTCGTTGCGCCAGCTTTCGATGGTCAGCGTCACGTCCTCGGCGTGCGCCAGCCCGGCCGTGCCGAGAATGCTCGACGCAAGCAGCAGGCCCTTGATAGTCGTACGGGTCATTCAGCTTCTCCCTCTTATGTTGCGCCGTTTTGGCGCGGTTTGAATCCCAGGCTTATGTCAGGCCGTGACGATATCGATCGCCCGGCGCAGGTTCTGTCTGGCCTCTTTCAGTGCCGCCTCCGCGACCGCAACGTCCTTCGCGCCAGAGGCGAGAAGGATTGCGACCTTGACCGAGCCGGAGGCCATGTTGATCAGCCGGCCGGCCTCGCCAGCGCTGATGCCGGTAATGTCGGTAACGATGCGGATTGCGCGGCCGTGCAGCTTGATATTGTCGGCGCGCAGGTTGACCATGTGGCCGTCGAGGACGTGCCCGAGTTGAATGCCGACCAGCGTCGAGAACATGTTGAAGGCGATCTTCTGCGCGGTACCGGCGCCCATGCGCGTCGAACCGGAAACCACTTCCGGCGGCGTCTGCAGAAGGATCGAAACGTCGGCGTCCTTGAACAGCGCCGCACCAGGATTGTTGGCGACAGCGATCACCTTGGCGCCGAGCTTGCGGGCCTCGTCGGCCGCGGCGAGCGCGTAAGGGGTGGAGCCGCTGGCGGAAACAGAAACAAGGCAGTCGCCCGCGCCGATGCCGGCCTTGCGGACGTCGTTGCGGGCAAGGTCCATGTCGTCTTCATAGCCGCCCGCAAGGTCGCTCAGGCTGGCGGTGCCGCCGGCAAGCAGAACGACGATCTGGTCCTGGGGAATGCCGTAGGTGCCGGGCAGTTCGAGCGCATCGGCCATGGCCATCAGGCCGGAACTGCCAGCGCCCGCATAGGCGAGACGCCGGCCGGATGCGAGGGATTCCGCCGCGAGCGATGCGGCAGCCGCAATCGACTCGATCGCCGCGTCGACGGCCTTGGCGGCTGCCTGCTGGCCGGACGCGAGCAGCCGGAGCGCCAGCGCCGGATGCATAAGATCCAGGCCCTTGGCGTTGTCGTGGCGCTCTTCGGTCTTGGCTGACGGCATGGGTTGTATCTCCTCTTGGTCAAATTAATGCCAAAAAAATACCAATTGTCCAGCAGAATTTAAGTTTTGACGTCTTAAAAAACTAAACAGCTAAATTAGCTCTTGAATTTCAACGTATTGCAACGAAAACGAAACTGCAGACGGATTCAGGCTTGGTTATTGGTATTTTTTTGGTATCCTCAATGGGCGGAGGTACTCATGACAAATTACCTGATCGGAATCGATGGCGGCGGAACGAGCTGCCGGGCTGCCGTGGCATCGGCGGACGGGCGCATTCTCGGGCGCGGCAAGGCGGGCGCGGCCAATATCCTGACAGACCCGGAAACCGCGCTTGCCAATATCGGTGAGGCCGCACGCGCCGCCTTTATGGAAGCGGGCCTTGATCCCCAGGGCATAACCGCTGCCAAGGCGATCGTCGGTGTCGCCGGGCACAATGTCGGCGACGCCGTGCATTATGTTAAGCGCCGCCTGCCGTTCGCCGCAGCCGATATCGAATCCGATGGCTTGATTGCCCTTCAGGGCGCGCTCGGCAATCGTGACGGTGCAGTCGCCATTCTCGGTACCGGCAGCATCTATATCCTTCGCCAGGGCGAAACCGTCAGCTATGTCGGCGGCTGGGGCTTCACCATCGGCGACCATGGCAGCGGTGCACGCATCGGCCATGCGCTTCTGCAGGAAAGCCTGCTTGCCTTCGACAATATTCATGAAGCCTCGGCGGTCACCGACAGCGTCCTTGTCGAATTCAACAACGAGGCGCGCGACGTCGTCGATTTCGCCCGCCTCGCCAAGCCCGGAGAATTCGGCCGCTATGCGCCGCGTGTTTTCGAAGGCGCCGCATCCGGCGACCCGGTTGCCGTGCGCATCCTGAAAGCCGCTGCCCTCACAGTGGACGAGGCGCTTGACGTCGTCGTCGCAAGAGGCTGCGAAAGATTGTGCCTTCTCGGCGGATTGGCGCCGCTCTATCGCCCCTGGCTTGCCGATCGGCATCAGGCCTTGCTCGTCGAGGCGGAAGCCGACGCGCTGACCGGATCGGTCGCCGTTGCCGCCCAGCGTTTCGGCACCCAGGCGAGGGCAGGCGCATGACGCACCAGCTCGCTTCCATTCTGCCGCTCGAGGGCCTGCAGTCCGGAGGGTCGGGGCCGCTCTATCTCAAGCTTCGGCAATCGCTCGAAGACGCGATCCAGTCGGGCAAGTTGAACCACGGCGACGCTCTGCCGCCCGAGCGTGATCTTGCCGACTACGCCAACATCAGCCGCGTCACCGTGCGCAAGGCGGTGGACGATCTCGTGCGCGACGGCCTGCTGGTTCGCCGCCACGGCTCCGGCACCTTCGTCGTCAAGCCGGTCTCCAAAGTGCAGCAGTCGCTCTCGCGGCTAACCTCGTTCACGGAAGACATGGCGCGCCGCGGCCTGAACACCCACGCCCGTTGGCTGGAGCGCGGCCTGTTTCACCCCTCTCCGGATGAGATGATGGCGCTCGGCCTTCCGGCCGACGCGCTGGTTGCCCGGCTCGGGCGCCTGCGCATCGCCGACGACATGCCGCTTGCCATCGAGCGCGCCAGCATTTCGGCGGAGTTCCTGCCGGACCCGCAGGCCGTCACCTCGTCGCTCTATACTGCGCTCGACAAGACCCGCTCGCGACCGGTTCGCGCCGTGCAGCGCATCTCCGCTTGCAACATCAAGGATCCGGATGCCTCGATGCTCGGCGTCGCCGTCGGTTCGGCCGGCCTTTCCATCGAACGTGTCTCCTATCTCGCATCGGGACGCGTCGTCGAATTCACCCGCTCGCTCTACCGGGGCGATGCCTATGACTTTGTCGCGGAACTGACGCTGTCGGAATCCTAAAAGCGACGGCTCCGCCAAGAAAGGGAATTGACCATGCAGACCAATATGCGCCGAGAAATCGACGAGATCCCCGAAGCCGCCCAGCGTCTGCTGGAACGCTCCGCCGACCAGCTCAAGGCGGCCGGCGCCGCACTGCGCGCCAAGGATCCGGCCTTCCTCGTCACTATCGCCCGCGGCTCCTCCGACCATGCGGCGCTGTTCCTCAAATATGCGATCGAGCTGCAAGCCGGCGTGCCCGTCGCTTCGCTCGGCCCGTCGCTCGCCTCGATCTACGGTGCCAAGCTGAAGCTCGGCGGTGCCGCGGCGATCGCGATTTCGCAGTCGGGCAAGAGCCCGGATATCGTCGCCATGGCAAAGGCTGCGACCGATGCCGGCGCGGTCTCGATCGCGCTCACCAACACGCTGCCGTCGCCGATTTCAGAGGCCTGCACCAACCCGCTCGACATCTGGGCCGGTCCGGAAATCGCCGTTGCCGCCACGAAGTCATACGTCAATTCGATCGTCGCCGGCCTTGCCGTGCTCGGCGAATGGACCGGCGACGCTGCACTTCAGCGCGCGGTCGCCGACCTGCCGAACCAGTTTGCCAAGGCCGTGAAGCTCGACTGGCAGGCCTTTGCCGACGATCTCGGCGAAGCCGAATCGCTCTATGTGCTTGGCCGCGGCCCGGCGCTCGCCATCGCCAGCGAAGCGGCGCTGAAGTTCAAGGAAACCTCCGGCATGCATGCGGAAGCCTATTCGGCGGCCGAAGTGCTGCACGGACCGGTGGCGCTCGTCGGCGCCAAGTTCCCGGTGCTGACGCTTGCAGCCCGTGATGCGGCCGAGACGTCGGTTGCCGGCATTGCCGACGGTATGGCGGAAAAGGGCGCGGTGGTTCATGCTACCTCGAACCTCGCCGCCAAGGCCAAGCGCCTGCCGTTCGTCGAGACCGGTCACCCGATCACCGACGCGCTGACGCTGATCCTGCCGTTCTACGGTTTCGTCGAGGCCTGGTCGCGTTCGCGCGGTCTCAATCCCGATGCGCCGGCAAGCCTCAAGAAGGTAACGGAGACGAGATGAGCGAGAGGAAGGCAATCACCGGCGCCCGCCTGTTCGACGGCGTCGAATGGCACGACGGCTGCGCCCTCGTCATCGAAGCTGGTCGCGTCAAGGCGATCGTGGCGTCGGCCGACATTCCCGCCGGCGCCGAACGGATCGATGCCCACGGCATGCTGCTGGTGCCGGGTTTCATCGACCTGCAGGTCAACGGCGGCGGTGGTGCGCTTCTGAACGAGGAGCCGACCGTCGAAGGCATCCGGCAGATCTGCTCGGCCCATGCCAAGTTCGGCACCACGGCGCTTCTGCCGACGCTGATCACCGATACGCGCGAAATCCGAAGCGCCACCATCAAGGCCGGCCTTGAGGCAAAGGCGGCCGGTGTGCCCGGTTTCCTCGGGCTGCATCTCGAAGGCCCGCATCTTTCGGTCGCGCGCAAGGGTGCTCATGATCCGAAACTGATCCGGTCGATGGACGATGCCGATCTCGCCGAAATGCTCGATTGCGCCAAGGCGCTCGGTGTCCTGATGGTGACTGTGGCGCCGGAAAACGCCACCAGGGAGCAGGTAAAGGCGCTCGCCGATGCCGGTGCCGTCGTCAGCCTCGGCCACACGGATGTCGGCTATGAAACTGCGGTCGCCTACGCCAAGGCGGGTGCACGTACCGTCACTCACCTCTTCAATGCCATGAGCGGTCTCGGCCATCGCGAGCCGGGCGTGGTCGGTGCTGCGCTTGCCACCGGCACGCTGCATGCGGGCCTGATTGCCGACGGCTATCACGTCGAGCCGGCGTCGATGGGCGTGGCGCTGCGCGCCAAGGTGGGGCCGGGGCAGATCTTTCTCGTCACCGACGCGATGTCGCCGATCGGCACCGACATGAAGAGCTTCCAGCTCAATGGCCGCGAAATCCTGCGCGAAGGTGGCCGCTTGACGCTTGCCGACGGCACGCTTGCCGGCGCCGACATCGACATGCTGTCTTCGGTGCGCTTCGTGCACGAGAAGCTTGGCCTCCCGGTCGAGGAAGCCCTTCGCATGGCGTCCGCCTATCCGGCCGATGCCATGGGGCTTGCCACTCACAAGGGACGGCTGAAGCCCGGAGCGGACGCCGATTTCGTGTTGCTCACGCCTGAACTCGGCATGGGCTCCACCTGGATTGGCGGCGACCAGGTCTACGCAGCCTGATTGCCGCTTACGAGAAGATTTGACAAGAAGACCCGGAAAGCGCTCCGCTCTCCGGGTCTTTCCTTTGAGGGAAGGAAAGGCGCCGATCAGCGCGGGCTGCGGGCCGCAAGCTTCGCCTTCATCGCCCGCACCGTCTCCGGATCGGTGCGGCGCCGATCGGAAGAAACGAACCCCATATCGACCAAGCGTGGATCCTGAGCCGGCTCACCAATCGAGCAGGAGGAGTGCACTTCGCTGACCGTGAGGTGATCGAGCAGAGCGTCGACCGTCTTCAGCGTGACGCCGGATCCCGGCATGATCGACAGCCTGGCCTTGGCAAGGCCGATGATTTCGCTAAGGCGGTCGATCGCCTGCGGCGCGCTCCTGGCCCCGCCTGAGGTGAGAATGCGCTCGAAGCCAAGGTCGACTGCGATTTCCATCGCCTCGGCGAAATCCGGGACGAGGTCGAAGGCCCGGTGCAGCGTCATGCCGAGTCCGGCTGCATGGCCGCTGAGCTTGGTGAGCATCGATGTGTCGAGCCGGCCATCGGCAAGCGAGGCGCCGAGCACGACGCCGGCCAGACCGGCATCCCGTACCGCGTCGATATCGCGGCGCATCGCGTCGAGGTCAGCGGTTGAGAAAATGAAGTCGCCGGGCCGCGGCCGGATCATCGCGTAGACGGGCACTCGTGGCGGGCCAGCCAGCGCCATAAGGCCGGGATTGGGCGTGAGGCCACCGACGGAAAGGGCGGCGCAAAGCTCGATCCGGTCGGCGCCGCCTTCGATGGCCGCGTAAAGTCCGTCGGCATCGTCGACGCAGACTTCGAGTTTGATGTCGCTCATGCCTTGTCTCCTGAAAGCCCGAGCAGCGCCGCGCCAATGAGGCCGGGCTCGATCCGGCATTCGCCGCGTACAACCAACGGCCGGTCGAACCGCCGCAGAATCCGGCTACGCACCGCCTTGTCGATCTCGGCGAGCAGTTCCTCGGCATTGGAAAGGCCGCCGCCGACGGGCACGATCGTCGCACCCGTGATGTTGACGACGAGCGCCAGCGGTGAGCTGACGAGATCGACGAGCAGGTCGACCGTGCGTTTCGCCTCGGCGTCGCCAACCTTCCAGGCCTCGATGATCTCTTGGCTCGAAAGCGTCTTGCCCTGAGCGGTCTGGTGCAGCCGTTCCAGCCCGCGGGCGCCGCCGACGGTATCGACGCAGCGCTTCTGGCCGCAGCCGCAGGCGTAGGCGGGAATCGCCATTGGTGGATCCCCGGCCTCCGACGCGATCGCCGGGCCATGGCCCCATTCGCCGGCGAATCCGCCATCGGCATTGATCAGCCGGCCGTCGATGACAAGGCCGCCGCCGACCCCGGTGCCGAGGATGGCACCAAAGACGATGCGATGACCGCGCCCTGCACCCGCTCCGGCCTCGGCCAGCGCAAAACAGTCGGCGTCATTGGCGATCTTTACCGGCAGATGCAGCGCCGCCTCGAGTTCAGCAACCAGTTCGAGCCCGTCGATGCAGGGAATGTTGGCGCATTTGATGCGCCGCGTCTCGGGATCGATCACGCCGGTGATCGAGATCGCCACGCAGTCCGGGTGTCCGCCCGCTTCGTCCAGAACCGATTCGAGCGCCTGCACGAACTGGCGGAAATTGGTAAGCGGCGTGGTTCGGCGCGGCAACGGAAAGATCCGGTCGCGCGAATGCACGATCGCGCCTTTGATTGCAGAGCCGCCGATATCGAAACAGACGATCATGCCTCACCCCGGATGATCGCCTCGGCCGAAAGCGCCACCGAAAGCAGCCGGTCGTCCTGGTGATGCGGGGCCGCAAGCTGGAAGCCGACCGGCATTTCCGCCGCCCCGAGCCCGCAAGGAATGGAGATGCCGCAGAAATCCAGGAAGTTGCCGATCGAGGTGTTGCGCAGCGTCTTGCCGTTGATCTTGAAGAACAGCTCGTCGTCTTCGAGAAGCGGCGCGATCGGCGGGGCGACATGGGGCAGCGTCGGGTGGGCGATGAGTTCGTTCGGCTTCAGACTTTCGACCGTCTCGTGGATCAGCTGGTCGCGCGCGTCGAGGAGCGCGATGTAGTCGGGCATGGAGATCTTCTCGCCGAGCCGCGTGCGGGCGACGACGCGTGGATCCATCGCGTTGGCCTCGGGCCCGGCCAGACGCTCGCGGTGCAGCGCATAGGCCTCCGCCGTCACCAGGGCGCCGTGGCGGGCCATCAGCCCGAACACGGCCGAGAAGGATGGAAAAGCGCGGCGGCTGACGGCAACGCCCGCCCTCTCGAGCCGCTTGATCGCGTCCTCGAAGGCCTCGACGACTTCCGGCTCCGCATCGTCGAACACCACTGTTTCCGGGATCACCAGCGCGATGCTCGAGAGGTCGGCGCGGCGCACGGTCGGCGCCGTCAGCCCGTGCATGGCGGCGTCCACCCAGACGGCATCCTGTACCGTGTGGCAGAGTGGCCCGAGCGAATCGAGGCTTTCAGCCAGCGGAAAAATGCCCTTCATCGCATAGCGGCCGCGCGTCGCCTTGTAGCCGACGATGCCGGTGAAGGCTGCGGGAATGCGGACAGATCCGCCGGTGTCGGTACCGATGGCCGCCGGCACCAGTCCGGCCGCAACCGCGACCGCCGAGCCCGACGACGAGCCGCCGGGAATGCGCTCGACGTCGGTGGCCGCCGGGTTGCGCGGCGTGCCGTAGTGCGGGTTGAGGCCAAGGCCGGAGAAGGCGAATTCACTAAGGTTGGTGCGACCGACACTGACCATGCCGGCGGCGGAAACGGCGGCGACCACAGGCGCGTCGCTCGTTGCCGGCGCGTTCGTCCGAAGCACGGCCGAGCCGGCGGTCGTAACGTTGCCGGCGGTGTCGAACAGGTCCTTCCAGGCGACCGGCAGGCCGTCGAGCAGACCGAGCGACCGCCCGGCCCTCAGACGCTTCGAGGCAGCCTCCGCATCCCGCGTCGCGCGCTCCGGCGTCAGCTCGACAAAGATGGCGTAATCGCCGTGTGCGTCGATCGCCGCATAGGTTTCCTTGGCGAGCTCCACCGGATCCAGCTTGCCGCTCTGCACCAGCACCGAAAGGCTGGCGAGTGTCTTTTGTTCTGTCATGTCATCCTCCGCGGAGCGCTGCTGCCGGCATCCCGTATGTCTACAATATCGCCGCTCCCGGCGTTTTCCATGCTTCCCTTAGACGAGGCGCATGAATCTTGCATAAAGACGGGTGCCTGCCGGGACTATCTTGTCGCCGGTAGCGCCTCTGCCTACATGCACCATCGAACCTTGGCCCATGCTGGAGAGCGATGATGATCCTGGACGCGGCGCGACTGTCGCTTGCCAATCTGTTTGCACCCGAGACCCGATCGGTCTTCTGGAAGGTGCTGGGCCTGACGATCCTTGCGCTTGTCGCCCTGTGGTTTGCGGTGCGCGAAGTGTTCATCTGGCTCGCCTTGCCCTGGATCGACACGCTGATGCCGGGCACGCCCGTCTGGGCCGGCTGGCTGACCTTCGTGCTAGGCATCTTCGCAAGCCTTGGCCTGGCCCTGGCGCTCGCCCTGCTTCTTGCGCCCGTCACCGCACTGATCGCCGGCTTCTTCCTCGACGACGTCGCCGACGTCATCGAGAAGCGTGACTATCCGAACGAGCCCCCGGGACGGCCGCTGCCGCTCGGCGAGGCGGTCGCCGGCTCACTGAAGTTCCTGGGCGTCGTGATCCTCGGCAACCTCTTGGCGCTGGTGCTGCTGCTCGTTCCGGGCGTCAATCTCGTCGCCTTCTTCCTGGTCAACGGTTATCTGCTCGGTCGCGAATTCTTCGAGTTTGCGGCGATGCGCTATCGCGCGCCGGCGGAAGCGCGGCTCTTCCGGGAAAAGCACCGCTCGACCGTCTTTCTCGCGGGTCTACTGCTCGCGGGCTTCCTGGCTGTGCCCTTCGTCAACCTTTTGACGCCGCTCTTTGCTGCCGGCCTGATGGTGCACCTGCACAAGCGTCTTTCGGCTAGGGATCCCGGGTTCTCGCTGCGTGTGGCGGCGAAGGCATAAGGCCTTGCTTGACACAAGGCCGGTTGTGGCCAATCTGCCGGCAAACGGCGCCGCGCGCCCATGGAGTTTGCAAGAATGAGCAACACCGACGAACGGATCACCCGCCTCGAGGAGACCGTGGCCCATCAAGCCAAGACCATCGAGGAGCTTTCCGATCAGCTTGCCGAGCAATGGAAGGTGGTCGAGCAGGCGCGCGCCAAGCTCGACCGGCTGACAGAAAGGTTCCTGACGCTCGAAGAGCAGTCTCTCGACGCGCCGGCAATCACGAAGCCGCCGCATTACTGATCGCCGCGCTCACGTCAGGACAAGCAAAAAAATGGCCGCCGGTCCAATGAACCGGCGGCCTTTTTCATGACGCAAGCGCTGCTCTTAGTAAGGGCAGGACTCGTCGCTCATGTAGTCGTGGACCTGGACCTTGCCGGCAATGATTTCGGCTTTCACCTTTTCCACCGCGTCGAGCATCTCGGGCGTGATCAGCGCCTTGTTGTTGTCGTCGAGCGCGTAGCCGACGCCGTCTTCCTTGAGGCCGAGGTTGGAAATGCCGAATTCGAACTTGTCGTTCTTGGCTGCCGTGAAGGCTTCGTAGACGGCGACGTCGACGCGCTTCAGCATCGAGGTCAGGACCTTGCCCGGCTGCAGGGCGTTCTGGTTGCTATCGACGCCGATGCCGAGCTTGCCCGCATCTGCGGCTGCCTGCAGAACGCCGACACCGGTGCCGCCGGCTGCGTGGTAGACGACATCCGAGCCCTGGTCGATCTGGGACTTGGCGATTTCGCCGCCCTTGACCGGGTCGTTCCAGGCGTCCGGCGTCGTGCCGGTGTAGGCTTCCAGAACCTTGACGTCAGCGCCGGTCGACTTGGCGCCGCCAACGTAGCCACAGGCGAACTTGTGGATCAGCGGAACGTCCATGCCGCCGACGAAGCTGACGGTCTTCGACTTGGAAGCGAGACCGGCGAGAACGCCGACGAGGTAGGAGCCTTCCTGTTCCTTGAAGACGACCGACTTGACGTTCGGCTTCTCGACGACCATGTCGATGATCGCGAACTTGATATCCGGATATTCCGGCGCGATCTTCTCGAGCGAAGCCGCCCAGTTGAAGCCGGCCATGACGATCGGGCTGTTGCCGTCGCTGGCGAAGCGGCGCAGCGCCTGTTCGCGCTGGGCATCGTTGGCGATTTCGAACTCGCGGTATTCGACGCCCGATTCCGTCTTGAACTTCTCGGCGCCGTTAAAGGCAGCCTCGTTGAAGGATTTGTCGAACTTGCCGCCGAGATCGTAGATGATCGCCGGCTTGATGTCGGCGGCCAGTGCCGTGGCGGACATCATCGAAAAGGCAAAAAGACCGAGAATTGTTTTTTTCATCGTGCAGCCCTGTTGTCGCTATTGATCTTATTGGGTCCTCCCGCCGGCTCCCTGACGGAAGCCTGTCTGCGGAACCCACCCCCTTCTCCTTGGGGCTAGGGTGGCGCATCCTTGCACGGTCACGGCAAAAAAACACTCAAAATTTTTCAGATGGTAAAAATTGAAGCCACGGATACCGGCACTCGTAAGGCACCGGTTCTGTTGCATTTTTTGAGATGACGACAAGGTGTCCCGGTCGGTCCGGCGCGGCCTCAGGGTTGTGGGTATCGCGACCGCGCGCGGGATGCCATCCGCGGGGTATGCGTCTAGTGGCCGATCGGGCAGCTGACGCCGGTGCCGCGCAGGCCGCAATAGCCGCTGGGGTTCTTCGCCAGATATTGCTGGTGGTAGTCCTCGGCGAAATAGAACGGTCCCGCCATGCCGATCTCGGTCGTCACCCTGCCGCCGTGATTGGCGTGCTTCAGCGCCGTCTGGAAAGTCGTGCGCGCGGCCTTGGCGTGCGCCAACTGCTCGTCGTCATAGGCATAGATCGCCGAGCGGTAGGTAGTGCCGATATCGTTGCCCTGGCGCATGCCCTGCGTCGGGTCGTGTCCCTCGAAGAAGGTCCTGAGCAGGCTCGCGAGCTTCACCTTTTCCGGATCATAGACGACCAGGACCACTTCGGCATGGCCGGTAAGCCCTGTCGTCGTTTCCTGGTAGGTCGGGTTCGGCGTCAGCCCGCCGGCATAGCCGACCGCCGTCACGTAGACGCCGGGGATGTTCCACAGCAATCGTTCGGCGCCCCAGAAGCAGCCCATGCCCAGAAGGATGCTCTTGGTGCCGTCGGGGTAGGGGCCTTTCAACGGCCGGCCGGAAACGAAATGTGTCTCGGCCGTCGGGATCGCGGCGTCACGGCCCGGCAGCGCCGTCTGCGCGTCCGGCATGATCGTTTTCTTGTTGAACATGTCGATCAGGAACATCAGCACACTCCTTTCGATGCGAAGGCCGCCTGCAATGCGTCAGGCGGCGAATCGTCCGGCCGCCGGCCGCTTCTTGTATCCGACCATCCATAGCACGAGGGCGATCAGCGCCAGCACCGCAAAGGCCGGCTGTTGCAGCAGCCAATGCAGCATCCCGTGCCAGATCGTCGGTGCGGTATCGGAACGTTGTGCAAACTGGACCCAGCTTGCCGTGTCGGCGCCAAGCGCTTCCAGGTCGTCGCCGAGCGACGTCATGACCAGTTCCGATGCTGCGACCGACTGGATCGCGTCGACGGCACCGGCAAGCACGGCGGCAAACAACACGACGGCGCTCGCCAGCCTCAGTAGAAATCGCATCGGACGGCATTCCCTTCAATTCGCTGGCTGGCACCGGTCATCGGCTCGGCGCGTCGCCCTGCCGCATCTTCTCCGATCGCCCGTGCCTCGGACAAGGCCCGACAATGAAAATATGCGGCAATCTGGCATGCCGGAGGATGTGGCCGAGACGGGCCGGACGCATCGGACACGCCCTGACGCAAGAGATAAGCCCCTTGCCCGGAGTGCACAATGGGAACCGGGAACCCGCCCGCGTCACAAGATGTCAATAATCTGTCAGAAAGCAGTTGATCCCGGGCAAATCATCGGTATATAGACGCGCGTCCGCCGGTTATCAGCCGGCTGACGCCGAAGGGCCCCGCCCTTCCCATCCAGCCGGATTGACCATCGGCTGCTGACGGATGGACAGGTGGCCGAGTGGTTGAAGGCGCACGCCTGGAACGCGTGTATACGTGAAAGCGTATCGAGGGTTCGAATCCCTCTCTGTCCGCCATTTCCCCCTTGTTCTGCTTCCATTGCCAATGCGCATTAAGCGCTACCCTTGTCCCATCTACTGGCGGGTATTGATCTGAGGCGCCGTGACAATGTCGTTTGGCGCGCAAAGTCGCGTCCTTTCTTTTCTCCTCCTGCTGAACAGCGCACTTGTTATTGAGATAAGTCCGTGCTTATGTGTTTGGCATGATCGAGAACGAGATATTCCGAGCCCTGGCTGACCCCACGCGCCGCGCCATCTTCGAGAAGCTTGCTGACGGAAGCATGAATGCCAGCGCTTTGCGGGAAGGTATGGACATAAGCCAGCCGGCCATGTCCCAGCACATTTCCGTGTTGCGGAGTGCCGGGTTGGTGAAGGAGCAGCGGCAAGGTCGGTTCGTAAACTACGAAGTCGACCCGGACGGGCTGGCGCAAATTGCGCAGTGGCTCGCGAAATACCGTGCCTACTGGCCGGCACGCATCGAAGCTCTGAAGATCTTGCTGAAGGATATGGACCAATGAACCACGAAATCAGCGCCCCGGACGATAACAGCCTTGAGCTGGAATACGAACTCGACGAGGCGCCGCAGAAGGTCTGGCGCGCAATCAGCATCCCGGCGTTTCGCGAAAACTGGCTACCGAAAGAGGCATTGGCCGACCCCGATGGCGCCGTCGTCGTGCCTGGAGAAGAGGTCCGCTACAGGCTGCGCGAAACCGAAGCTCCCTTTCTCGAAAGTACGGTCACATTCCGGATCGCCCCGATTGGTTCGGGCGGCACCCGGCTGCGGATCGTCCACGAACTGCCGAATGTTCGCGGCGGTCGCGTGACCAGGACGGCCGCGAACAGCAACGATACTCTCATGCTCGCCGCCTAGACCGGCGAGCTTCCCCTCAATCTCTGGATAAATGGAGTTCGCCGATGCGCGAAGCGATGCAACTCGTCCCTATGGTCGTCGAGCAGTCGAACGGTGGAGAGCGGTCGTTCGACATCTATTCCCGCCTGCTGCGCGAGCGAATCATCTTTCTCAACGGTGAGGTGAACGACACGGTCTCTGCGCTGGTCTGCGCCCAGATGCTTCTTCTCGAAGCGGAAAACCCGAAGAAGCCCATCCATCTCTATATCAATTCGCCGGGCGGCGTGGTGACCAGCGGTTTCGCCATGTACGACACCATGCGCTACATCCGGGCACCGGTGCATACACTGTGCATGGGGACCGCACGGTCGATGGGTTCGTTTCTGCTGATGGCCGGCACGCCGGGCCAACGGGCCGCCTTGCCCAATGCCAGCATCCTCGTGCACCAGCCATCGGGCGGTTTTCAGGGCCAGGCGTCCGACATGCAGATCCATGCCGAGGAGATCCTTCGCACCAAGCAGCGCATGACGCGCCTCTATGCGGAACATTGCGGACGGACCTACGAGGAGTTCGAACGCGCCATGGACCGGGACCGTTTCATGACCGCAGAAGAAGCATTGGAATGGGGCCTGATCGACACCATCCTGAAGGTTCGCGACGACGGCGAGCCGGCGGCGGCTTCCAGCGGCTTTGCCCTCTAACGGTCTGTCACTGTTCGGCGGGCTACCGGCCGATAACGGATGGTCCGCTGCCGAGTCCCTCGAAGGCGGTCCCCTGCCAAGGGAGTATCCCCGACGTCCGAATCGCCTGGCGCTAAAAAATCGTCGCCCGCGCGATCCGTTTCGCCTCTCCGCTTCGTCTTTCGTGCATCCGCAACGAAGGAGAAGCACCATGACCACTGCACCCGTCACTCTCGTCAACGTTCTGAAGGTCGAACCCGGCAAGCAGAAGCAGTTGATCGCGCTGTTGAAGCGCAACATCGACACCGTCATCCGCACGCTCGGCGGCTGGCGGATGAGCCGGCTGATTGCTGCCAGGGATGGCACCAGCGTCATCATCTATTCGGAATGGGAGACGCCCGCGGCCGTCGAGGCGATGCGCGCCGATGTCAGGATGAAGGCCTATTTCCCACAGATCCTCGAACTGGCGAGCCTCGAATCGGTCATCGGTGAGGTGGTCCTCAGCGATCACAGCTGATGTCGAACGGCCGTCCGTTGCCGGAGCCGGTTTCGATCGGTCAGGCAGCGGACATTTTCTTCAGTCCACGCTATCGTCCGAACCGGCCCCTGGAGATATCCCCATGGAACTCGATGTCATGAATACGGAAGACTTCGAGGATCGCTTGAGGGAACTCCGGCCGCGGCTGCACCGCTATTGCGCACGCATGACCGGCTCGGCCGTGGATGGTGAGGACGTGCTGCAGGACACGCTGATCAAGGCCGTGCAGGCGCGGGCGGATGGCGTGGTGGTGGACAATCTCGAAGGCTGGCTGCTGCGCATCGCCCACAACACCAGTCTGGATTTTCTGCGCCGGCGGTCCAGGCACAAGATCGTCCCCCTGCTCGATGACATGGAAGACGCCCCGCTGCCCGAGGCGGACATCGTTGCGATCGGCTTTCAAACTTTCCTGCAACTGCCGGAACTTCAGCGCTGCGCGGTGATCCTGAAGGATGTGCTCGGCCATTCGATCGAGGAAATCGCCGCTATCGCCGAGTGTACGCCGGCGGCGGCCAAATCGGCGCTGCAGCGCGCCAGGGTGGCGCTCAGGCACCTGACCGAACGCCCGGAGGATATGCGGCTGCCGCTGATGTCCGACGCGAACCGGCACAAACTGGCAAGTTTCGTGCGCTTCTTTCAGGGCGGCGACTTCGATGCCATCCGCGCCATGCTGGCCGACGATGTAAAACTTGAGCTGGTCAACAGGCTGAAGCTGGAGGGTCGCGAGGGCATCAGCCGCTATTTCACCCGCTATGCGCAGGAGACAAAGTGGCGTTTCGCGCTCGGCGCAATCGAAGGGCGGCCGGCCATGCTGGTTTTCGACAGTGCCGGCCCCATGGAAAAACCGGCGCATTTCGTCGTTCTCGATTGGCGTCGGGACGAGATCGCCGCGATCCGCGATTTTCTCTTCGCCCCCTATGTGCTTGAAACCGTTGATTGGGTTCGCCTGGCTTGAACTGCGAGAGAGCGGCTCTTTGCCGATTGAGGGTCCGTTCTCCGTCAAATGTTGACGGTTCCGCGCTATTCTTGGACCTTCGCTGGTATCGGCAGCCGTTGGGTTTCGGCAGGTTTCCCTGGCCGGTGTGGCACCGGCTCCGAGCATCGCGGGGGACCGGTTGCGTTCTGGGGAGAGGCAGCATGAGTTTGGCGAGCGACGCGCGCTTCTGGGACCGGACGTCGCGGCGATACGCCAAGGGAACGATCGCGGACCCGGCCGCCTATGAACACACGCTCGACCGCACCCGCGCCTTGCTTCTGCCCGATGACCGCGTGCTCGAACTCGGTTGCGGCACGGGAACGACGGCGTTTCGGCTGGCGGGCGATGTGCGCGACTACCTTGCAACCGATTTTTCGACCGAGATGATCGCCATTGCCCGGGAGAGGTACGCCGTCGACCTGGTTCCGAACCTCGCCTTTCGCAGCGCGACGGCCGAAACGCTTGCGGCCGAACGTGGGCAGTTCGATGCGGTGCTGGGCTTCAACTACCTGCATCTCGTGCGCGATCTGCCCGCCACGCTCGACAACATCCATACCCTGCTTGCCTCCAGGGGAGTGTTCATCTCCAAGACGCCCTGCGTCGGCGACATGAACCCGCTCGTCCGGCTCCTGCTGTTGCCGGCGATGCGGGCCGTCGGACTGCGCCCTATGCGGGAACTTTCAGCGCAGCAGAGCTCAGCCGGCACATCGTCGCCGCCGGCTTCGAGCTTCTGTCGGCGGAAAATCACGCATCGGCGAGCAACGACAACCGCCCCTACATCGTCGCCCGGAAGCGCTGAGGTGTTAGACCAGAGCAGCCGCGCTGCCCTGGTCTCGATGCGTTCCAGACACGCGCTGCCGCGAGGGCTGAGTGGTCCTGCCGAGCCGCCGATTGTTGACGTTCAACGCCTGCGCGACACGATCGATACCAGCGCCAGGCCGCCGATCACGGAGACGTGCTCCAGCGCCACGGTCATGTCGCGGAAGGCCTCTTCGCCTTCCTTCAGCCAGAAAGGATGGGCGATCGGGATCGTCAGCACCGTGAAGACGGCGAGCGCCCCGGCGGCAAGCCAGACCCAACGGTTGAGGATGATCAGCAGAGAGGCGCCGATCTGCAGGATCAACGTCATCGAATTGAACAGCCATCCCGGCGTCAGGCCGAAGCCTTCCATGATCGCGACGTTGGCGTTGAAGTCGAAGAGCTTGGCAAGGCCGCTCGACCAGAAGACGAGCGCGGGCGAGAATGCCGAAGGCGCGCGAATCCAGGGTGTTTGCAATAGGGCCGGACATCGATCATCCCTTCCTTGCTGTGCGGAAGGCGACCCTGCGGACGATTGCCGGTGTCGGCGCGATGGTGAACAGGCCAGCGAGCCAGCAGGCGGCGCTCGATGCTGCGGCGCCGCCGGGCTCGGCGATGCCCGCGTATGCCGTTCCAGTCCCGGGATTGTCAGTCCTTATCTGGTTTTCCCAAGCCACGTCGGCCCCCATTTCCGATTGAACCGACGGGGTTTGTAGAAGCTCAACCAGGCTTGAGGTCAAGAAAACGGCCATGTGACAAATTGGCTGGCGCTGGCGGCGGTCGTTCGATGAATAGTTAGCTCTTGCGCTAAGTATTGACGCGTGATACTTAGCCTTATGGAACAGTATTCAGACCGATTGGACGTGATCTTTCAGGCGCTCTCCGATCCCACCCGCCGTGCGGTGCTTGCGCGGCTCGGCGGCGGTCCGGCGAGCATCAGCGATCTCGCCAGACCCTTCGACATGGCCCTGCCGTCCTTCATGAAGCACATCCACTACCTTGAAGGCAGCGGGCTCATCCGCACGCACAAGGAGGGCAGGGTGCGCACCTGCGCCATCGAGAAGGCGCAGTTCGCCGCGGTAGAGAGCTGGCTTTCGGCGCAGCGCGCGCTCTGGGAAGGCCGCGCCGACCGGCTGGAAAAATTCGTCACTGAACACGAGGAGGAATGACCATGATCCGCTCTCCCGATCCTGAACTCGACCTGACGATGGCGCGCATCATCAAGGCGCCGCGCGCGACAGTCTGGCGCGCCTGGAGCGATCCCACTCGGCTTGAGCAATGGTGGGTTCCTGAGCCGGCAAGATGCAAGGTGATCGACATGGATCTCAGGCCCGGCGGCAGTTTCGTGACGCGGATCAGCGAAGGCGGCGGCGCATTCGTGCCGCATATCGACGCCTGTTTTCTCGCGGTCGACGAACTCTCGCGCATCGTCTTCACCGACACGCTCGTTGCCGGTTGGCGGCCGGCGGAAAACGCCTTCATGACGGCGATCATCACCCTCAGCGATCATCCAGCCGGCACCGAATACGCTGCCCATGTAATGCATCGGAGCGGCGCGGACCGGAAGATGCACGAGGAGATGGGTTTTCACGACGGCTGGGGAACGGTTGCCGGGCAACTGGCCCGGTTCGTCGAGCAAACTCACTGAGGAGACGATCCCATGCGCAATATCGTGCTGCAGATGATGACGACACTGAATGGCCGCCTCGACGATCCGCTTGCCTGGATGGGGACCGTGGTCGAGGAACAATACCGGGCGATCGACCGTCTCTACGCCGGCTACGACACGGTTCTGGTCGGCCGCACCACCTATGAGGAGATGGTCGGCTACTGGCCGGGCGCGCTGAAGGACGAGGCGGGCGGCGAGACCAATCGGGTGATGGCAGGGCGTATGCACGACTATCGCAAGATCGTGTTCTCCCGCACCGAAGAGCAGGCGATCAGCCGCTGGCACAATGCCGAGCGGGCGGTGGTTCCTGATGATGCGGCGCTCTCGCGCTACCTGACCGACCTGAAGGCTGAGCCCGGCCGGGATATCCATCTGTCCGGCGGCGCGAACCTGGCGCAGACGGTGATCGGCCTCGGCCTCGTCGACCGCTACCACTTCTTCGTCTACCCGGTCGTATCGCCGGGCGAACCATGGTTCGCCCGGCTTCGCGACAAGAACGAGCTGCAGCTGATCGGCAGCGAGCACTACGACAACGGCGTCGTTGGGCTCCACTATGCGACGGTACGCGACGCAAAGTCAGCGAGACCGAAAAGCTTCTCGGAGCTCATCGCCTAAGAGCAATTCCAGGAAAAGTGCGAAGCGGTTTTCCGTCCGGAGTTGCGCCAGCCAAGCGAGCGAATTCCAGGAAAAGTGCGAAGCGGTTTTCCGTCCGGAGTTGCGCGGCTTTTGGGATCACTCCCCGGCTTGCAGGGTGGTGAACAGCCGGTCGTAGGTCGGTGCCAGAAGGCGTAGGCTTGCGGCCGCCTCGGCATCCCTGCGCAGGACCAGCGGATACTGCAGCGCGCCGATCAGCCGTGCCTGTTCGCCGGCGATGGCGGCGGATTTGGCAAGGCCTGCCCGCGCCAGGCAGGACGCCGCATCGCCGGCGCGGCGGGCACCGACACGAACGGCGAAGTGCACGAGGTGCGCCCGCAGGTTCTTGTCGCAATGGTCTTCGATCAGAGCGGCGAGCGCTTCGGCTGCGTCGGCATTGCCAAGGCTGCCCGTCGGCACCAGCCGGTCCGTGGTCATCGAGAGCCAGTGGATCGCGGCCGGCACCGAGGCGCGGATTGCCTCGACCTCGCTCACGTCGGCGACACGAGAGAATCCCCATCGCATGGTGTAGGGGTCGCCGTAGCTCAGCGTCTCGGCGCCCCAGGCCGTCATGAAATCGTGGAGCGGCAGGGAGGCGTAGGGATATCCTTGCGGGTCGTGCATCAGCACGCGCGTCTCGTCGATCGCGAGGACCACGACATAGTGATCGGCCTCGATCGGTCCCGTCATGCCGGGCTGGTGCCTCAGATGCCCCATCTCCACCGGGCCGACCCAGACGGGACCATCCTTCAGCGCCGAGCGCAGGCGGGAAAGCGCGTCCTCGGGCTCGCCGCCGCTGCTGACCTGCGACGTCCAGCCGAGCGCCTTCAGCGCGCCGTCGAACCCGGCCTCCGGATCCCAGCCGTAGGGGTCGAAGAACGGCAGGGTACCGCCGACGATCTGCATGCCGAAGGGGCTACCGGTGGCAAGCTCAATGGTCGAGGTCGAGGGCGCGGCTTCGCCGAACATCATTGCAAATGAGTTGGCGTAGCAATAGGGGCCGGAGCCCACATAGGAAAAGTGCTGCATCGGTTGGTCCTTGAGTGATTGGAGCGTGCGGGGATTGGGTTAACGCACGATGGGGTAGGCGACATCGAAGCGGGTACCGCCGCTGCCGGGATAGATTTCGTAAGGGCTGCCGAAGCAGCTGAGATCGTCGCTTTGCTCGAACCAGGCTTCGATCGCGTCATAGACGCGGAGCACGGCCGGAAAGGTTTCGAACGGTTCGGCCACGGCCAGGAACGCTTCGCGTCCCGCCGGCTGAAGGCGGATGCGCAGATCACCAGTGGGTTCGAGGCTGCCGTCATAGCCGATCGCCACCTCGACGAGACCCTTGCCGTCGTGATTGACCGGCTCGTGGAAATGCAGCGTCATCGGTCCGTCGTCGCTCTTGCCCGATTGCGCAAGATAGCCGCGGATCTCCGCTTCGGCGCTTTCGGTGAAGGCCTCGAGCGCATCCACCGTCACATGGTGCTGGCGATAGACGATTTTCGAAGGCGCGACGTCGCGCACGGCAACGGCCCTGACCAGCGGATCGTCGCCGCCGCTCGATTGCCGGATGATTGCCTCCACCAGCTCGCGCTGATCCTCGAGTCGTTTGCTCTGCACCTCCAGCCACGCGCGCAGCTCCGTGAGGCGAACGTCGGGCTGAAGATCGATCAGCCGTGCGATCCGGGCGATCGGCAGCCCCAGCTGCCGCAGCCGGGCAATCAGCCTGGCGCGGCTTGCCTGCGTGGCGGCGTAATAGCGGTAACCAGTCGCGGGATCGACATGGGCAGGCACCAGCAGGCCCTGCTCGGCATAAAGCCTGAGTGCTTTCGGCGACAATCGTGTGGCGGCGCCGAAGCGGCCTGCGAGGAAGTAGGAATCGGTCATGAAGGTAGTCTGGGGTCAGCCCCAGGGGCGAGGTCAAGGGGCATGTTGCCGCCTTTCCTGTTGAAGACCTCCCGGAGCAGGCGACCGCTCCGGGAGGGGCAAGGCTATCGATTTTCGCGCCGGTTGTGAGACGCCAGCGCCAGCAGCGTGATCGTCGCCATGCCGAGGCAATAGCCGACGAGCGGCCAGGCCGTATCACCGCCAAGCAGGAGAACGGCGCCGGTGCCAATAAGGCTGACGATCAGGCTCTGGATCGAGAAGTAGAGCGCGACCGCCGTCCCGGCGATGGCATCGAAGGCCTTGAGCGCTCCGTTGGCGGTGACCGAGGCGCTCATGACGATGCCGAAGGCGATCACCCACATTGGCAGCACGAAGCTCTGGAACGACGGCACCGCCGAGGCTTCGCCCGCGCCAAGCAGCAGCCCGCCGAGGATGATCAAGGCCATGCCGCGGGCGAGGCAACCGGAGGTCCCGTAGCGGGTGACGAAGCCCCTGGCGAAGCGCGTGGCGATGATCATCACGACGGCGGCGGTGGCGAATGCCAGGCTGAAGCCGAGCTGCGAATAGCCGGCGCGATCGATGAGCAGGCGTGGCGCCGTGGAGAAGAACACGAAAAACGCGCCCATCGCCGTGCTGAAGCCAAGCGTATAGGTCCAGAAGGCGCCACTTGCGAGCATGGGCCTGAACCTCGGCCTCATCGGTGCCGCGGCGTCAGGCCGGGTTTCCGACCACCGCGGCAAGGCCTGGCCGAGTGCCGCAAGGCCAAGCATGGCAAGCGTCAGGAAGATCGCCCGCCATCCGAAAGCGCCCGATATCAGCGCGCCGGCGATCGGCCCGAGCGCCGGCACGAAGGAGAGCATGGCGCTGAAGAGGCCATAGATGGTCACACCCTCCGGACGTGCGCCGTAAACGTCGCGCACGGTCGCGAAGGTCGCGACCAGTGCGGCCGAGGCGCCGGCCGCCTGGACAAGCCGCAAGGCGACGAAGACCGGTGCCGAGGTGGTTGCGGCCAGTCCCAGCGAGGCCAGCGCAAACAGCGTCGCGCCACCGAGAAGAACGGGACGGCGGCCGACGCGGTCGGACAGCGGGCCGAACAGCAGCTGACCCAGCCCCAAAAGCAGCATGTAGAGGCTGAGCGTGAGCTGGACGACTGCGGGCGACGTGCCGAGGATCGCCGGCATGTCGGGCACGACGGGTAGGTAGATGTCCATGGCGAGCGACGCCAGGATATCGAAGGGCGCCATCAGCAAAAGGGCTGCCGGCAGCGAATAGGACCAGGTGTGGGAATTACGATCGGGCATGATGAAACATCCGCGCAAATGAAAACCATTCGGCGGCGATCTGCCACTTCATCAAATCTTCTGAATGTGAGCCGACAGACGCCGCAACAACTTATTCAACCGTTGTTGCGGCTTACCTGGTTGCTGACGGGTCGGTCCTCATCTGCGGCTCCTATGGCGGCTCTCCAGCGATACCGCCAAGCCAGCCGAAATCTCATGCCGGCATGTCCTATCATCGGGATTTCCGGACGGCAACTCCTGGCTCAGCTATCAGCCTCGGCCGCGCCCGGCATCACCGCCAGCCGGTTCTCGACGCTGGTGACGCCGATCACCGATGCTGCGGCATCGCCGGCGCAGGCGATGTCGGATGCCTGCGCCACATGACCGGAAAGCACCACGATCCCGCCGAGCGCCATCACCGAGATCTCGCGCGTATCGATCATCGCCGCATACTGGATGTAGCGCAGCACCTTGTCGGCGAGCGCATCGTCGATGAGATGCGGATCGTCGTCTTTGTGCGCGTAAATGGACTTCTCTGTCGGCATGGCTCGTTCCTCATGCTGTTTCGGAACGCCTGCGGCCGGGGAATGTTCCCCTCCCTGTGCCCGCTGCTCGCGCGCTTGCGGCGCGGGTGCGAACAACGTTATTGCTGGCAGGACCATTCCAGGAGCGGAAAGAGGAAAGCATCTGCGGTCTTCCGCCCGTCTCCCGCTCTACCTCATGAGAACAGACCCCGAAGATCTTGGATCGATACGCTCCAAGGTCATCGTGATCCAGGGCCCGCGCATGTCCGACATCTTCCAGAACGTCCTGCCCATCTTCATCCTGATCCTTGCCGGCTGGTTGCTGGTGCGCCTGGGTTACCTGAAACCGGCCGTCGGCGAAGCCTTGGGCGATTTCGTCTTTCGCGTCGCCGTGCCCATCCTGCTGTTTCGCACGATTGCGGAAGCGGATTTCAAGGACGGTTCGCCCTGGCCGCTCTGGGTCGCCTATTTCTCGGGCGTCGCGGTGACCTGGACGTTGGGACACGTGGCGGCGACGCTCGTCTTCGGGCGGGATGCGCGCATGGGCGTTCTCGCTGGCGTCTCCTCCGCCTTCGCGAACACGGTCTTCATCGGCCTGCCGCTGGTGTCGCGAATCGTCGGCGAGGAGGGCATCGTTGCGATCTCGATCCTGCTTTCGGTGCATCTGCCCGTCATGATGATAGCCGGCACGCTCTTGATGGAGCGTGCGGAGCGGCGCGCCGGCGGCAAGCCGGGGCAAAGCCCGCTGCAGCTCTTGGCCGGTGTCGCCCGCAATCTGGTGCGCAACCCGCTGGTGATCGGCCTTGCCTGCGGCGCCGCCTTCCACCTTATCGGCCAGCCGCTTGGCGGTCCGGTCAAGACCGTCGTCGATCAACTGGCGTCGATGGCAGCACCCGCGGCGCTGATCTCGATCGGCATGGCGCTGGATAAATACGGCCTTGCCGGCAATCTCGGGCTCGCTTCGGTGACGAGCGTCTTGAAGCTCGCCGTCATGCCGGCGGTCGTCTATGCGAGCTGCCACCTGCTCGGCCTCAACGACAACTGGACGACGGCGCTGGTGCTGACGTCGGCGGTGCCGACGGGTGTCAATGCCTGGCTGATCGCCAACCATTTCAATGTCGGCCATGGGCTGGCATCCTCGACGATCACGCTGACGACCGCGCTCGGCGTCATCAGCGTTTCGGTCTGGGCCTATCTGCTGATGTGATTACCGCTCTCTCCGGCAAACTGTTTCGCCGCAGAGGCTTGGATCCGCCTGAACGTTCCGTGCGCAACATCTCTGCCTATCCCCGAATACGAAAAGGCCCGGCGCGAGCCGGGCCTTTTGCATGGGATCGTTTCCGACCGCTGAACTTATTGAGCCGGTGCCGGCTGGCCTTCGGCAGGCTTGGCTTCGGTTGCCGGCGCTTCGGCCGGCTTTGCACCTTCGGCGCCAGCAGCCGGTGCTGCTTCGCCGGCAGCCGGTGCGGCTTCGGCAGAACCGGCAGATGCGTCCGGCAGTGCTGCCGGAGCGTCGGACTGCTCGCGCAGCCAGGCGATCAGGTTGGCGCGCTCGTCGGGCTTCTTGACGCCGGCAAAGCCCATGGCGGTGCCCGGAACGTGCTTCTTCGGTGCTTCGATGAAGTAGCTGAGGTGGTCGTAGTCCCAGACGACCTTGCCGCCTTCGGCAAACGTCTTCATGCCGGCCGAGTAGCTGAAGCCCTCATGCGAAGCGATCGGACGGTTGACGAGGCCCCAGAGGTTCGGACCGACTTTGTTTGCGCCGCCCTTGTCGGCGGTGTGACAGCTTGCGCATTTCTTGAACACGGCTTCACCGGCAGAAGCGTCGGCCTTGAGCAGCAGCGGCTTGATGTCGACTTCGACTTCCGCGGCACCACCGGCACCTGCTTCAGACGTGCCTTCTTCCGCAACGATCGTAAAGCCTTCCTTCTCGGGAGCTTCGGAATGGAAAATGCCTTCCGATGCAATGGACACGGACATCAGAACGAAGACCGTTCCCAGAAAGGCGCCCACGCCCATGTTCACATATGAATTCATCTGCAAACGCTCCCTTTGCCACCGGCGCAAACAAAAACCCGGCCTATCTTGAAATCGCGCGGAACCTATGTCTTTTGGCTCTGCGTTGCAACAGTGATTATCGGCCCCTAACTGAGACTTATTGACACTTTCGGCGGGGTTTTTGAAGGCCAGATCATGAATCGCGAAAATTCAGGTAAAGTCATCGTGCTCATTCCGGCGCGCATGGCCTCGACACGCCTACCCGGAAAGCCGCTCGCCGATATTTGCGGCCTGCCGATGATCGTCCAGGTCGCGACCCGAGCGCAGGAAGCGGACGTCGGCCGCGTCGTCGTTGCCGTTGACGACCAGCAGGTCTTCGACGTCGTGCGCGCGGCCGGCTTCGAAGCGATAATGACCCGCATCGACCACCAGTCCGGCTCGGACCGGATCTACGAAGCGCTGCGGAAGGCCGATCCGAACGGCGAAGCCGAGATCGTCATCAACGTCCAGGGCGACCTTCCGACGGTCGAGCCGGCATCGATCCGCGCGGCGCTGAACCCGCTCGAAAATGCTGCCACCGATATCGCCACGCTGACGGTGGCGATCACCGAGGAGAGCGAGAAGACCAACCCGAACATCGTCAAGGTCGTCGGTTCGCCGCTTTCCGACACGCGCCTGCGTGCGCTCTATTTTACCCGCGCGCCCGCGCCTCATGGCGAAGGCCCGCTCTATCATCACATCGGGCTCTATGCCTATCGACGGCAGGCGCTGGAACGCTTCGTCTCGCTTCAGCCCTCCGTGCTCGAACGCCGCGAATCGCTGGAGCAGCTGCGTGCGCTCGAAGCCGGCATGCGCATTGATGTCGAGATCGTCGATTCGGTCCCGCTTGGTGTGGACACGCCGGTGGAGCTGGAAAAGGCCCGCCGCATCCTGTCTGCCCGTACCCGCTGATATCAGAACCTGAGAAGGACGCTACCGTGACCGCCAAGACCAACAGGATTTCCTTCCAGGGCGACTATGGCGCCAATTCCGACATGGCCTGCCGCGACATGTTCCCGTCGATGGAGCCGCTGCCCTGCCAGACCTTCGAGGATGCCTTCGTCGCGGTCGAGAACGGCGACGCCGATCTGGCGATGATCCCGATCGAGAACACGATCGCCGGCCGGGTCGCCGACATCCATCACCTCCTGCCGGAATCGCGGCTGCACATCGTCGGCGAATATTTCATGCCGATCCGTTTTCAGCTGATGGTGCTTCCGGGTGTCACGCGTGACGAGATCCGCACCGTGCACAGCCACATCCATGCGCTCGGCCAGTGCCGCAAGATCGTGCGCTCCAACGGCTGGAAGCCGGTCGTCGCCGGCGACACGGCGGGCGCGGCAAAGCTCGTCTCCGAAAAGGGCGATCGCTCGATGGCAGCGCTCGCGCCGCGGCTTGCCGCCGATCTCTATGGCCTCGAAATCATCGCCGAGAACGTCGAGGATACCGAGAGCAACGTCACCCGTTTCGTCGTGCTGTCCAGGGAAGAGCAGCGCATCGCCCGCACCAGCGACGAAGAGCTGATCATCACCACCTTCGTCTTCAATGTCCGCAACATCCCGGCAGCGCTCTACAAGGCCATGGGCGGTTTCGCCACCAACGGCATCAACATGACCAAGCTCGAGAGCTACCAGCTTGGCGGCCGGTTCGTGGCGACGCAGTTCTATGCGGATATCGAAGGCCACCCGGATGATGTCGGCGTGCGCCATGCCATGGACGAGCTTCGCTTCTTCTCCGAAAAGGTCCGCATCCTCGGAACCTATAACGCGCACCCGATGCGCGGCGTTCTCTGAACAGGCCGCTCCGGCGCCAAGCTGTTGAGAAAGGCCTGCGTAGGCAGGCCTCGACCGCCTCCCAAAGCGGTGAGGCGGTCGCTATCGCTAGCACGCTGCTTGGCCCCTCAGCTCCGCCTGAAGGCCGAAAATGCGCCTGATTTCTGACCAAAATGAAGCCTGCGGTTGTGGTCTTCTCGCGCCGCACATATCTGATCCTGCCATCTGGCTAAGGTTTTCAGAGCATCACGTTTAAGTCCTGAGCGTACCGTTTGCGGTGATTTTCCGAGAGAATCATTGGTTTCGCCACGCCCTACGGGGGTGAAAGTGGCAAAAATTCGTTAACCGGCTACGCGTCTGGCGCATGCCTAGTTTGCAATCGTGGCGCTACACAAATTTTAGGCAAATGCCTATTTGACGCTCGTCAAGTAAGGAGTGTTAAAGATGAAGATCCGTCAGAAGATCATGGAATATGCGAAGACCCGCCGTGCGATCCGCGAGCTGAATGCTCTCGACGATCACGCACTGAGCGACATCGGTCTGTCCCGTTCGCAGATCCAGGCCGCCGTTTACGGCCGCTAATTCCGTACCATTCGCGCATCCCGCCGCTTCAGGCTGGCGGGATGCGCGCAGCATACCCTCTCGCTCAAGAATCGTAGAGGCAGACGCGCAGCCGGTGACCATCCGGATCGAGCGCGACGAAAGTCGGACCGAAATCCATTTCGGTCAATTCCTGCGCAATCGGCAGGCCTTTCCCCTTCCAATCCTCGTAACGTGCGCGCACTGCGCTCTCGTCTTCCACCATGAAGGCCAGTTCCGACCGGCTGCCCGATGCCGCCGGCTCCGGCGCGACCGTATGTTCGGCCCAGAGCCCGAGCGTGAAGCCACCCGGCAGCTCGAAGGACGAGAAGGTCTGGTAGGTGACGCTTGGTTCCTGCGCGAGAAGCGCGCGGTAGAAGGTCACGCTTGCGAGCGGGTCCTTGACGTAGAGAACGATGAGATTTGCCTTGGCCATGCTGTTCCTCCTTGTTGCGGAAGGTGCAGGCTAGGGCTGGCCGCTGCCAGTTTCTGTCAGCATCGGCGCACCAACACCCGTCAGGAGCCGACCGTCTCTCGCTTCGATGCCGCCATGTTCTGGCTCGCGCGCCAATCCTTCATCAGCACCTGCCGGCGGCGGGGATAGCGCGCCTCAGTCACCGTCATCTTCTGCATGCGGTCGGCGCGAAAGTGCCGGAAGTCCAGGCGCAGCTCGCACCAGGCCATGACCATGCGCACGTTCTCAAAGAAGCCGAGGGCAAAGGGCCAGACGGTGCGCTGCGTCGCGCTGCCGTCATTGTCGACGTAGTCGAGTTCCACCTTGCGCTCGTTGCGGATTGCGCGCCTAAGCGCGGCGATGTCGATGCCGTTGGTGGCCGGCGGGCTCGGGCCGACGAGCAGGGTCGAACTGTCGAGCTCCTCGCGAAGTTCGGCCGGCAGCACCGCGGCAATCTTGGCGAGCGCATTGGCGGCAGCGCCGGCGAGATCGTCGTCGGTGCGCTTGGAGACCCAGCGCGAGCCGAGCACCAAGGCTTCGATCTCCTCGGCGGAAAACATCATCGGTGGCAGCATGAAGCCGGGCTTGAGCACATAACCGAGCCCCGGCTCGCCCTCGATATCAGCGCCTTGCGCCTGGAGGCTGGCGATATCGCGGTAGAGCGTTCTGAGGCTGACGCCGGTTTCTTCCGCCAGTCGCTGGCCGCTCACCGGCTGGCGGTAGCGCCGGAGCACCTGCAGAAGGTCGAGCAGCCGTTCGGAGCGGGACACGGTCGATCTCCCTGTATCCGTCGCCTTATGTCCGCTCGCCCCAGGCGAGCCAGTCGCGCATCAGCTGGTGCGCGATCGCGCCCTTCGGCGGCGGAATATGCGCATCGCCGGTGTCGGCGACCCCGGTCGACCTTTCGAGCATCGCGATCGTTTCATCGCGCGTGAACCAGCGCACGTCTTCCAGCTCGTGCTCGTCGCGCTTGATGACGGTTGATTTCGCCTCCGCATAACAGCCGATCATCAGCGTGTGCGGCATCGGCCAGGGCTGCGAGGCATGGTAGCGCACCCGGCCGATATGGATGCCGGACTCCTCGAGCGTTTCCCGCCGCACGGCGTTTTCGATCGTCTCGCCCGGCTCGACGAAGCCGGCAAGGCAAGAATACATGCCCGGCGCGAAATGCGGGCTGCGGCCGAGCAGGCAAAGATCGCGCTCAAGGTCGATCGTCATCATGATGACGACAGGGTCGGTGCGCGGGAATACCATATGACCGCAGGCGGTGCAGACCCGGCGATAGCCGCCGGCCTTGCCTTCCATCGGGCCTGCGCAGCGACCGCAGAAGCGGTTGTTGGCATTCCAGGTAATCAAGCTCGAGCCTTGCGCGAATTGGCCGAGTAGTTCCTCCTGCAGCATCTGCTGGCGATAGAGGGTGCGGCCGTCGGCGATCTTGAAGGGCTCGGTGATCGTCTCGTCCGTCAGGCCCGTCGGCACGGCCAGCCGGGGCTCGCCGTTGGCGAGGTAGCCGAGCAGGATCGTCTCGTCGAGAACGGGTTCGAGGCCTTCGAGCTCATAAGGCGCAAACAGTGGGTCGATGATCTTCTCGTCATGTTTGACGATCAGCTTCGGTCCGGAGAAGGCCAGGAAATGCGCACCCGGGTGCTTCAGTGCCACCTGGACGCAATCGTCGGCCCTGTGCTCCGACTGGCGATCCAGATGATTCTCCGAGAAGGCGACGAGGGTGCTTGGCTCTGGATGCGGGCTGCGAAGGTCAAAGATCGATTTCGTCATGTTCAGAGGTTTTCCAGAATGCGGGCTGCGAAGGCCTGATGTTCTTTTTCGTCCCACGGCTCCGCCTTGCCGAAGCCCCAGACCGGCCCCGGCCAGTTCGGGTCGCCGTCGCTGCGGGCGATGATATGCACGTGAAGCTGCCGGACGATGTTGCCCAATGCGCCGATATTGATCTTCTCGGCGCCCGTGACCTTCTTCAGCGCCGTCGCTGCCATGGTCGTCTCGAAGGTCAGCATCGTCTGGTCGAGCGGGGTGAGGTCGAAGATCTCAGAAATGCCTTCACGCTGAGGAATGAGCACGAGCCAGGGCCAGCGGCGGTCGTTCATCAGCCGCATCTGGCAAAGCCCGATCGAGGCGATCGGAATGCCGTCGCGCTCGAGCCGCTCGTCGAGGGTGAAGGTCGTCAACTGGGTCTCCTCGGCTATTGAGAATGGCGGATTCGCCTTGTTTTGCATATCGATATCAGTTTTTTGACGGCTTGGCTTGCATTTGCTTTCGATATTGCCGATATGGAAGCCGGGAGGTTGGTGGTGGACGAGCCACTCGCCAACCGGGTCAGGTCCGGAAGGAAGCAGCCCCAACGAGCTCCGGCACGGGTCATCGTGCCAGCCTCCCACCTTCTCCGTCCTGTCGGGACAAGAGTTCGAACAGCGGCAGGGTCGATGAGCGACGATACGTCCATTTCATCCGTTGAGAAACCAGCCGCCTACCGTGTTCTGGCGCGCAAGTATCGCCCCAAGGATTTCTCCGATCTGATGGTCGGCCAGGAACCGATGGTGCGCACGCTCACCAACGCGTTCGAAACCGGCCGCATCGCCCAAGCCTACATGCTGACCGGGGTGCGCGGGGTCGGCAAGACCACCACCGCCCGCATTCTCGCCCGCGCGCTGAACTATAAGACACCGGATATCGATCGGCCGACCATCGACCTGCGCGTTCCTGGCGAACATTGCCAGGCGATCATGGATGGGCGTCACGTCGACGTCATCGAAATGGACGCGGCGTCACACACCGGCATCGACGATATCCGCGAGATCATCGAGCAGGTGCGCTACCGCCCGGTTTCGGCCCGCTACAAAGTCTACATCATCGACGAAGTGCACATGCTCTCGACCCAGGCCTTCAACGGCCTGCTGAAGACGCTCGAAGAGCCGCCAGAGCATGTGAAATTCATCTTCGCGACCACCGAAATCCGCAAAGTGCCGATCACGGTTCTGTCGCGCTGCCAGCGCTTCGACCTGCGCCGCATCAGCGCGTCCGATCTCGTCGGCCTGTTTTCGACGATCCTCGGCAAGGAAGGCGTATCCTTCGATCCGGAAGCGCTTGCGATGGTGGCTCGCGCTGCCGAAGGCTCGGCGCGCGACGGCCTGTCGCTGCTCGACCAGGCGATCGCCCACGGCGGCGGCGCTGTGGAAGTCGAAACCGTGCGTTCGATGCTCGGCCTTGCAGACCGCGCCCGCATCGTCGACCTCTTCGAGCACGTCGTCAAAGGCGATGTCGCCGCGGCCCTCAAGGAGTTCACCGCACAATACGAGGCCGGCGCCAATCCGACGGTCGTATTGACCGACCTTGCCGATTTCACCCATCTCGTCACCCGGATGAAATACGTGCCGGAGGCGGTCAACGACCAGTCCTTGAGCGAGATCGAGCGCACCCGCGGTGCCGGCTTTGCCGAGAGCGTGGCGGTTACGGCGCTCTCGCGCATCTGGCAGATGCTCCTGAAGGGCATTCCGGAAGCCGAAAGCTCGTCGCGCCCGGCGGGTGCCGCCGAAATGGTGCTGATCCGCCTGGCGCATGCGGCACATCTGCCGGCGCCTGAAGAGGCCGCGCGGCGCTTGCTGGAACTTTCCGGCAATGAAGGCGGCGGCGCTCGCCCTGGCCCTTCAGGTGGCAACGGCGGCGGCGCACAGGCCCAGGCTTCCGTGTCCGTGTCGGCGCAGGCATCGCAGCCGATGCCGGTGCAGCGCCCGACGAGCAATGGCGCGACCATGCTGCGCGCCGTCCCGGACGTGGCGCCCCAGGCGGTTGCCGTTGGCCGCATCGAAGAACGCCCGGTGGCGGCGCCTGCGGCCAAGCCGCAGCCGTCGGTGCCGGTCAATTCGATCGCCGACATCGCCGATCTCTGCGCCAAGAACCGCGACATCAAGCTGAAGACGCTGGTGCGCGGCTTTCTGCGGCTCGTGCGGATCGAGCCCGGACGTCTCGACGTCAACGTCTCGGACGACGCGCCGAAGACGCTGCTTGGCGAAGTGGCCGTCAAGCTCAAGGAATGGACCGGCATCCACTGGATCGTCAGCTACAGCCGCGAGGCCGGTGAGCCGACGCTGATCGAGGCGGAACAGCGGGCGCAGGAGCAGCGCGTCAACGACGCGCGCCAGGACCCCGATGTCGCCGCCATTCTCGCCCGGTTCCCGGGCGCCAAGATCACCGACGTGCGCATTCGCGCCGTTGAAGAAGAGGCCGAGAGCCAGGCTCCGGCCACAGCCGAATCCGCCGACGGCGATATCGTCCCTGGCGACGACATCGAATAGTCCCGTCTGCGAGCAGAAACAGAAAGACAGGAGACGACGATGCGCGACATCATGGGGATGATGGGCAAGGTCAAGGAAATGCAGGCCAAGATGGAAAAGATGCAGGCGGAAATCGCCGCGCTCGAAGTCGACGGCACCTCCGGCGGTGGCCTCGTCACCGTTCGCCTCGACGGCAAGGGCACCCTCAAGAGCCTGAAGATCGATCCCTCGCTGTTCAAGGAAGACGACGTCGAGATCCTCGAAGACCTGATCGTCGCCGCCCACAAGGACGCCAAGGACAAGGCCGAAGCCGTGCAGGCGGAAAAGACCCGCGAACTGACCGCCGGCCTGCCGATTCCGCCCGGCATGAAGCTGCCCTTCTGATCGTCTCCAGGCAGTAGGTTCGGGAAGCAGGGCGGTCTGCCGCCCGCAGCATTTGCGCGCCGGTGGTGGTAGCCGCCGGGTACCGCGTCGACACCCGCCGCTTCGCGTGCGGGCGTTTCGAAGGCGATTCCGTTTCGGCGTGATATGGGCTAAAAGCGCCGCATGGCAAAACGAGTCACCGGCCCTGAAATCGAAAAACTCATCCAGCTCCTGGCGAAAGTGCCGGGGCTCGGACCGCGTTCGGCGCGCCGCGCCGCCCTGCATCTCGTCAAGAAGAAGGACCAGTTGCTGGGTCCGCTCGCCGACGCGATGGGCGAAGCGCACCGCAAGGTCCGCATCTGTTCCTGCTGCGGCAATGTCGATACGATCGATCCCTGCACCGTTTGTTCGGACGAGCGTCGCGACCACTCCGTGCTCATCGTTGTCGAGGACGTGTCCGATCTCTGGGCACTGGAACGCGCCGGCGCTATGAACGCCGCCTATCATGTGCTCGGCGGCACGCTCTCGCCGCTCGACGGCGTCGGCCCCGACGATCTCAACATCAAGGGTCTCGTCCAGCGCGTCGCCAATGGCGGCGTCCGCGAGCTGATCATCGCCGTCAATGCCACCGTCGAGGGCCAGACGACGGCGCACTACATCACCGACCAGCTCGAAGGCATGGAGGTGAAGATCACCCGGCTTGCCCATGGCGTGCCGGTCGGCGGCGAGCTCGACTACCTCGACGAAGGCACCTTGGCGGCTGCCCTTCGCGCCCGCACGTCGATCTGAGCGTCATTTCGGACGCT
This sequence comes from Ensifer sp. ENS06, assembly GCF_014852205.1. Taxonomy (NCBI): domain Bacteria; kingdom Pseudomonadati; phylum Pseudomonadota; class Alphaproteobacteria; order Hyphomicrobiales; family Rhizobiaceae; genus Ensifer; species Ensifer sp. ENS06. The sequence goes on from NZ_JACVBC010000001.1 coordinate 118,877, forward strand.
GCAATCCAACCGATGGGGAAGCCTTATGCTGAGACTTCTTTCACTGACGACCTTGCTGCTCTGTGGCTGGCTGGGCCTCGCGCAAGCCGCGACCAAAGCCGACGTCGAGGCGCAGTTTCGTACCTGGCTGCAGAATGATCTCTGGCCGGAGGCGAAGAAGGCCGGCATTTCCGCCGGATCCTTCAAGGCGGCCTTTTCCGACGTGAAGCTCAACTGGGACCTGCCGGATCTGGCGCCGCCCGGCTTCCCGAAGCCGAAGGAACAGAAGCAGAGCCAGGCGGAGTTTTCCTCGCCCGGAAACTACTTCTCGGAAAAGCGTCTGCAGGGGCTCGCCGCCACCGGCCGCAGCCTGGCTTCCACCCATGCGTCGACCCTGAAGAAGATCGAGCGCACCTATGGCGTGCCGGGCTCGGTGATCGTTGCCATCTGGGGCCGCGAATCCGGCTTCGGCCGCGCCAAGATCCCCTATCCGGTGGTCGATGTGCTCGCGACCAAGGCGTTTATGTCGACGCGGCCAGACCTGTTTCGCCGCGAGCTGATCGCGGCACTGCACATTCTCGACAGCGGCGATGTCGACGAGGCGGCGATGCGCGGCTCCTGGGCCGGCGCTATGGGTCAGCCGCAGTTCATGCCGTCGAGCTTCCTGCAATATGCCGTCGATTTCGATGGCGACGGCCGCCGCGACATCTGGAATTCGGTGCCAGACAGCCTGGCGTCGATCGCCAATTATCTGGTCAAGAAGGGCTGGCAGCGCGAGCGTGACTGGGGCTTCGAAGTATCGATTCCCGAAGCCGTCTCCTGTGCGCAGGAAGGGCCGGACCTCGCCCAGCCCCTGTCGAGTTGGGCCAACAAGGGGATCGTCAGGATTTCCGGCAAGGCCTTTCCGTCGCACGAATTGTCCGCATCTTCGATGATGCTGGTGCCCGCTGGTCGCCATGGGCCGGAGTTTATCGTCACGCCGAATTTCTACGTGCTCAAGGAATACAACAACTCCGACCTCTACGCGCTCTTCATCGGCAACCTCGCCGACCGCATTGCGACGGGCGGCGGCGCGTTCCGCGGCACGTGGGGCGACGTCGGCAACATGCTGCGCTCGGACGTTCTGAAGATGCAGAAGGCGCTGGTTGCCAAGGGCTACGACGTCGGCAAGGTCGATGGTCTCCCCGGCTACAAGACGCGCCGTTCGCTCGGCGACTGGCAGGCAAAGAGCGGCCTTGCCGCCACCTGCTTCCCCGATGCTTCGCTGAAGGCGAAGCTGCGGTAGAGCCAATTGCAGCCGGAGGCGCTGGTGCGCCGACTGCCGAAAAGAAAAGGCCCCGTCACCGGGGCCTTTTTCGTTGCATGGTCGAGATCGGCGCGAGGGCCGGCACAAGCTAGTGCATGTCCACATTCACCTGGCGCTTGTAGCGCTCGTAATGGGTCGGCACGATCGTCTGGCGCTCGATCATCCGGTGCACGCGCGGTGGTGCTTTGCCGCTATGCAGCGCCGTCAGCCTGTCGCCGACGGCCGCGTCCGCCTGGGTGCGCCGCTGGTTGTGACGCACATATTCGACCCAGGTCGGCACGTGGTAGGTCTCCGTCCAGGTGGTCGGGTTTTCAAGGTCGCGCATCAGCGCCCAGTGTCCGGCGCCGTCACGGATGCGGATACGCCGCCGTTCCGCCATGGTGGTCAGGAACTCCGGGATGTCGTCGTCGGCGATTTCGTAGTCGATCATGATGACGATCGGGCCGCTGCGCGGTTTCAGGTCCAGTTCGAGCGGCGGCTCGTTGAAGCGGTTCAGCGGATCGAGGTTGAGCGAGGTGAATTCCGGCAAGGGCAGGCGGAAGCCGACCACGACGCCGGCGAACATCAGCAGACAGGAGCCCATCAACGCGTTGGCCGCGCCATATTGCTCGGCGGCCGTACCCCAGAGCCAGCTGCCGCCGGCAATGCCGCCGAAGGTCATGGTCTGGTAGAGCGAAAGGGCCCGGCCAACCACCCAGCGCGGCGTCGACAACTGCACCGTGGTGTTGAACAGCGACAGCGCCAGCACCCAACAGGCGCCGGAGATGAGCAGCACGAGACAGCTCAGCCAGGCATAGGTGCTCCAGGCCGTGATCGCGGCGCTGGCGGCAAAGCCGGTGAAGGCGATGCGCACGATCGCCTCGCTCGAAAGCTTCTCGCGCAGGCGGGCGGAGAGCAGCGCCCCGCCGATCGCGCCAAGGCCGAAGGCGCCGAGCATCAGACCGTAGGTGAGCGGCCCACCCTGAACGAGGTCGCGGGCGACGAGCGGCAGAAGAGCGAGGATGGCGCTTGCCGAAAGGCCGAAGAGGAAGCCGCGCAAGAGAACCTTGCCGATGTTCGGCGACATCGCGACGTAGCGCAGGCCAGCCGAAATGGCGCGCCCCAGCGTCTCGCGCGGCAACGTGCTCGTCGGCACCTCGCGACGCCAGCGCACCAGCGCAAAAAGGATGGCGAAATAGCTGAGCGTATTGGCGAAGAAGGCAGCCGCCGCACCGAGCGCCGCGACGATGGCGCCGCCGATCGCCGGGCCGACGCTTCGGGTGATGTTGAAGCCCATGCTGTTGAGCGCGACCGCTGCCGGCAGGTCTTCGCGCGGAACCATGTCGCCGACCGACGCCTGCCAGGACGGGTTGTTGAGCGCCGTGCCGCAGCCGATGAGGAAGGTGAAGAGCAGGAGCAGCCAGGGCGTGATCAGCCCGACATAGGCACAGATCGTCAAGAGCGCCGAGACGAAGAGCATGAAACACTGCGCCACCAGCATGATCCGCCGCCGGTCGAAATTGTCGGCAAGCGCGCCAGAGACAAGCGAGAAAAGCATGATCGGCAGCGAGGTCGAAGCCTGCACCAGCGCCACCATGTTCGCCGATGAGGAAATGGAGGTCATCAGCCAGGCGGCCCCGACCGATTGAATAAGGCCGCCGAAATTGGAGGCGAGGCTCGCGATCCATATCGTGCGGAAGATGTCGTGCTTGAAGGGGGCAAGCGGCGAAATACGGGTTGGCACCTCGTCTTCTCTCTTCGTTTCTTGATTGTCGTCTCGAAGCGGTTCGTCTCCTGTTATAGGCCCGACAACGCGAAGTGCCACCCGCTGAAACTGACCTTGTTGGCGAAGATGCTCGCCGGCGGTTCGTCCGGCCATTTGCGTCGGACGGCCCAATGCCTTGCAATTTGCGGCGATGGGGCGTATATGAGCCTCAAATTCTTGATCGGTAGATGAAGAGTGGGCCCGTCAGGACCCGCTCTTTTTTATTAGCCGGTCCGATGAGGAGATGATCGTTTGTCCGATACGACAACGGCTGAAAATGCAAATGAACCCCGCCTGATCACCGAAACCGGTCTCGACCAGCGCGTCGCCGACATCATCGAGCCGGTGATCGTGCCGATGGGCTACCAGCTCGTGCGGGTGCGCATGTCGGGCCAGAACGGCATGACGCTGCAGATCATGGCAGAGCGCACCGACGGCACCATGACCGTCGAGGACTGCGAAGAGATCTCCAAGGCCATTTCGCCGGTGCTCGATGTGGAAGATCCGATCGACAAGGCGTATCATCTCGAAGTGTCGTCGCCGGGCATCGACCGCCCGATGGTGCGCAAGTCCGACTTCTTCCGCTGGCAGGGTCACCTGCTGAAATGCGAGACGTCGGTTCTGGTCGACGGCCGCAAGCGGTTCCGCGGCAAGATCGTTTCTGTCGATGACGACGGTTTCCGGCTTGAGCGCGACCAGGTGGCCTATGGCGAGGAGCCCGTCGTCGTGATCCCGTTCACCACGCTTTCCGAAGCGCGGCTGATCCTGACCGACGATCTGATCCGCGATGCGCTGACGGCCGACAAGAAGGCCAAGGCTGCGCGTGCCGCGAACGAGAATTTCGAAGACGAAGATTCACCTATTGAGGAATAAGTCGGGCGGAGCTTGAAAGCCCCCTGCAACCCAACGGAGACAAGACATGGCAGTCAGTGCTAACCGGCTCGAGCTTCTGCAGATCGCGGATGCTGTCGCGCGTGAAAAGGTGATCGACCGCGAGATCGTTCTGGCCGCGATGGCCGACGCGATCCAGAAGGCCGCCCGCTCGCGCTATGGGTCGGAATCGAACATCCGCGCCGACATCAACTCCAAGACTGGCGAAATCCGCCTGCAGCGTCTTCTGGAAGTGGTCGAGAAGGCTGACGACTACTCCACGCAGATCCCGCTCGAGCTTGCTCGCGATCGCAATCCGGACGCCAAGCTCGGTGACTTCATCGCCGACCCGCTGCCGCCGATGGATTTTGGCCGCATCGCCGCCCAGTCGGCCAAGCAGGTCATCGTGCAGAAGGTGCGTGAAGCCGAGCGCGACCGTCAGTTCGACGAGTTCAAGGATCGCGTCGGCGAGATCGTCAACGGCACGGTCAAGCGCGTCGAATACGGCAACGTCATCGTCGACCTCGGCCGTGGCGAAGGCATCATCCGTCGCGACGAGATGATCCCGCGCGAAAACATGCGCTACGGCGATCGCGTCCGCTCCTTCGTCTACGACGTTCGCCGCGAACAGCGCGGCCCGCAGATCTTCCTGTCGCGTACCCATCCGCAGTTCATGGTGAAGCTCTTCACCATGGAAGTGCCTGAAATTTACGACGGCATCATCCAGATCAAGTCGGTTGCCCGCGACCCGGGCTCGCGCGCCAAGATCGCGGTCGTCTCCAACGATAGCTCGATCGATCCGGTCGGCGCCTGCGTCGGTATGCGCGGTTCGCGCGTTCAGGCCGTCGTCGGCGAGTTGCAGGGCGAAAAGATCGACATAATTCCGTGGTCGCAGGATCCGGCATCGTTCATCGTCAACGCGCTGCAGCCGGCGGAAGTCGCCAAGGTCGTTCTCGACGAAGACGCCGAGCGCATCGAAGTGGTCGTTCCCGACGAGCAGCTGTCGCTCGCCATCGGCCGACGCGGCCAGAACGTTCGCCTCGCTTCGCAGCTGACCGGCTGGGATATCGACATCCTGACCGAGCAGGAAGAGAGCGAGCGCCGCCAGAAGGAATTCACCGAGCGCACCAACCTCTTCATGGATGCGCTCGACGTCGACGAAATGGTCGGTCAGGTGCTGGCTTCGGAAGGCTTTGCCGCCGTTGAGGAGCTTGCCTATGTCGATCTCGACGAAATTGCGTCGATCGACGGTTTCGACGACGAGACCGCCAACGAAATCCAGACCCGCGCTCGCGAGTACCTGGACCGGATCGAGGCGGAAATGGATGCCAAGCGCCGCGAACTCGGCGTTGCCGACGAACTGCGCTCAATCGACGGCCTGACGAGCCAGATGCTCGTTGCGCTGGGCGAAGAAGGCATCAAGACGGTCGAGGACTTTGCTGGTTGCGCCGCTGACGATCTCGTCGGCTGGAGCGAACGCAAGGACGGCGAGACCAAGCGTTTCGAAGGCACCTTCTCGAAGTTCGACGTCTCGCGCGCCGAAGCCGAAGCCATGATCGTTCAGGCCCGCCTCGCAGCCGGCTGGATCACGCAAGAGGACCTGGCAAGCGAAGAGGTCGAAGGTGAAGAGCCGATCGACGTTGCCGAAGGCGCCGAGCAGGACGCTTAAGGACGATGATCGCCTCTGATCATGCCGACAGCCTGCCTTCGGACGCCCTGCCCACGGATGGGGGGCCGAAGGATCGCAACGGCAGCACGCGGACCTGCATCGTCACCCGTGAAAGCGGTTCGCCAGACGAGTTGATCCGCTTCGTGGCTGGGCCAGACGGTCGCGTGGTTCCCGATCTGAAGCGTCAGCTTCCGGGGCGCGGCTGCTGGGTCAAGGCCGAGCGGGCGCTGATTGAGAAGGCGGTGGCGAAGAAGTTCTTCGCCCGCGCCCTGAAGGCGGACGTCAAGGCCGACGCGACGCTCGCCGACGATGTCGACCGGCTGCTCGCCGAGCAACTGGCCGGAATGATGAACATGGCGCGCAAGGCGGCCCAGTTCATCTCCGGCGCAACGAAGACGGAGCAGGCCGTCAGGGGACTGGCGGCACTCGCCGTGTTTCATGCGTCCGACGCTGCGGCCGACGGCGTGCGCAAGATAGACCAGGCCCGCAAGGCGATGAGCTTTGTGGCCGACGATGAAATGGAAATACCTTCGTTCCGTCCCTTCACCGGGGCGGAAATGGAGGGCCTTTTAGGAAGTAATGCTTTTATCCATGCCGCAGCGCTTGCAGGGCAGGCGGGTGAAGGTGTAGTGAAGCGCGCAATCATGCTCGAAAAGTACCGAGGATCCGTCCCGGTCCGGGCCGACGGCGGCGCTGGCAAGCCACAGCAATGACCCGCGTCACCGGCACAGTCTGGCATCGCGTACATTGTTTGAGACAATTTGGAAGACAGGGTCAGGTGATACGCATCCGGCCCTGATCGCTAGGAACGGAACGGAATGACCGACAACAACGACGACAAGACAGGCAGCGCAGCGGGCAAGAAGACGCTGACCCTGAAGCCCCACGGGGTTTCGCAGGGGACCGTGCGTCAGGACATGGGCCGTGGCCGCACCAAGGCGGTCGTGGTCGAAACCAAGAAACGCCCCTTCCACCGCCCCAAGGACGAGCGTCCGATCACACCGGTTGCTGCAGCTCCCGCTGCGCGCCCGGCCGATCAGCGCCCGGCTCAGCCGCAGCCTTCGGGTCGCCCGGCGCCGCAGCCGCAGCAGCATTCGACGCGTCAGGAAGCCAACCAGGCCAATCGTCCGCGCGTCGGTGTCGTTCTGAACCAGCTATCCGCCGGTGAGATCGATGCGCGCCGCCGTGCTCTGGCCGAAGCCCAGATCCGGGACGCCGAAGAAGCGGTCATCCGCGCTGAGAACGAAGCACGCCGCAAGCGTGAGGAAGAAGCCCGTCTCCAGCAGGAGAAGGAAGAAGCCGCACGCCGCGCTGCCGAGGAAGCAGCCCGCGCGGCGGCCGAGCCCGAAGCCAAAGCCGAAGTTAAGGCCGCAGAGGTTGTTGAAGAGCGCCCCGTGGCTGCTCGCGCACCGGCTTCCACCGAGCGTCGCGTTGACAGCCGCCCGCAGGCCGGACGGCCCGCCGACCAGGCAGGTGGACTTCCGACCCCGGCTCCGGCCGGCGCACTGCGCGGCCGTAAGGTCGACAACGAAAAGGATGACGATCGTGGTCCGCGTCCCGGCGCAGGTCCGGCGCGCGGCAAGGTCGTGCGTCCCGAGCCTGCCAAGGTTCCGGCCCGCCCGAAGGGCGACGACGGTCGCCGCCAGGGCAAGCTGACACTGACCACCGCCGCCGACGAGGATAGCGGCCAGCGCGCCCGTTCGCTGTCGGCCATGCGTCGCCGCCAGGAGAAGTTCAAGCGCAGCCAGATGCAGGAAACCCGCGAGAAGATTTCGCGCGAAGTCATCCTGCCCGAGACCATCACCATTCAGGAGCTGTCGCAGCGCATGTCTGAGCGCGCCGTTGACGTCATCAAGTTCCTGATGAAGGAAGGTCAGATGATGAAGCCCGGCGATCTGATCGATGCCGACCTGGCCGAACTCATCGCCGGCGAATTCGGCCACACGGTCAAGCGCGTTTCGGAATCCGACGTCGAAGAGGGCATCTTCAACGTTTCGGACACGGACGAAGAAATGGAACCGCGTCCGCCGATCGTCACGATCATGGGTCACGTCGACCACGGCAAGACGTCGCTGCTCGATGCGATCCGCCACGCCAACGTGGTGGCCGGCGAAGCCGGTGGCATCACCCAGCACATCGGCGCCTACCAGGTCGAGCAGAACGGCAACAAGATCACCTTCATCGACACCCCCGGCCACGCGGCGTTCACCGCCATGCGTGCTCGCGGTGCCCAGGCGACCGACATCGCGATCCTGGTGGTTGCGGCTGACGACAGCGTGATGCCGCAGACGATCGAATCGATCAACCACGCCAAGGCGGCCGGTGTTCCGATCATCGTGGCGATCAACAAGGTCGACAAGCCGTCGGCAAATCCGCAGAAGGTTCGCACCGAGCTGCTGCAGCACGAAGTCTTCGTCGAATCCATGGGCGGTGAAGTCCTCGACGTGGAAGTGTCCGCCAAGAACGGCACCAACCTCGACAAGCTGCTCGAAGCGATCCTGCTTCAGGCGGAAATCCTCGACCTGCGCGCCAATCCGAACCGGACGGCCGAAGGTACGGTCGTGGAAGCCGAGCTTGACCGCGGTCGCGGTGCGGTTGCCACCGTCCTCGTACAGAAGGGCACGTTGCGTCCGGGCCAGATCATCGTCGCCGGTGATCAGTGGGGCCGTGTGCGCGCGCTTGTCAACGACAAGGGCGAACACGTCAAGGAAGCCGGTCCGTCCATGCCGGTCGAGGTGCTCGGCCTGTCCGGTACGCCGGCAGCCGGCGACAAGTTCGCCGTCGTCGAGAACGAAAGCCGTGCTCGCGAGATCTCCGAGTACCGCCAGCGTCTCGCCCGCGAGAAGCAGGTTGCCCGTCAGTCCGGCTCGCGCGGTTCGCTCGAGCAGATGATGACCCAGCTCCAGACCTCCGGCCTCAAGGAGTTCCCGCTGGTCATCAAGGGCGACGTGCAGGGTTCGATCGAAGCGATCGCCGGTGCTCTCGACAAGCTCGGAACCGACGAAGTGCGTGCGCGCATCGTGCATTCGGGTGCCGGCGGTATCACCGAGTCCGATATCTCGCTCGCCGAGGCATCGAACGCCGCGATCATCGGCTTCAACGTCCGCGCCAACTCGCAGGCCCGTTCGGCCGCCGAGCGTGCCGGCATCGAAATCCGCTACTACAACATCATCTACGATCTGGTAGATGACGTGAAGGCGGCGATGTCGGGCCTGCTCTCGCCCGAGCGTCGCGAAACCTTCCTCGGCAACGCCGAGATCCTGGAGGTGTTCAACATCACCAAGGTCGGCAAGGTCGCGGGTTGCCGCGTCACCGAAGGCAAGGTCGAGCGTGGCGTCGGTGTCCGTCTGGTTCGCGACAACGTCGTTATCCACGAAGGCAAGCTCAAGACCCTCAAGCGCTTCAAGGACGAAGTCTCGGAAGTCAATGTCGGTCAGGAATGCGGCATGGCCTTCGAGAACTACGAAGACATCCGCGCCGGCGATACGATCGAGTGCTTCCGCGTCGAGCATATCACCCGGACGCTCTAATGGGCCTGAAAGCCCGGCAAATCTGCACAACGGCGGCCCTGGCCGCTGTTGTGTCGTTTTGGTGGACGCCGGCCTTCGCGGAAGTCTGCGACAAGATCTATCCCGAATGGGATGGTCAGAAATTCTCGGTTCTCAACGAGGTGGCCGCTTTTCTGACCAATTGGGTCGGCCTGGCGGCGCTTTTCTGTCTCGTTACCGGTTCAGCGGTTTTGCGCCTTCGGGCGCTGCTTTGGGTCGGGAGCCTTCTCGGCGGCCTCCTCCTCCTGGTGGCCATTACGTCCTGGGGAGATGCCGCGCACCAGGTATGGCAGTCGGCCATCAATGAGGGTTGCGCACATCCGCAGTTCGAACTGATCCAACTGCTGTCCGCGCTCGTGTTGACGGCTACGGGTGTCTTTCTGGGACTGCGTCGAAGAAAGCGGGCGCAGGCAATCAGAGCTACCCGTGCCTGAGGCACGGAAGGTATATTACGCTGAAGAGTAAAACGGTTTGCCGCCCCGAGCGGGCGCAATACCTTGGAAAGCAACGACCATGAGCAAAGCCACATCCTCTGCCCCCTCCCAGCGCATGCTGCGCGTCGGCGAACAGGTGCGCGCTGCCATCACCCAGGTTCTGCAACGCGGCGAGGTCCGCGATCCGGTGATCGAGAAGACCGTCATCGCGATTTCGGAGGTGCGCATGTCACCGGATCTGAAGATCGCCACGGCCTATGTCACGCCGCTTGGCGTGCCCAACCATGCCGAGGTCATCGACGCGCTCAACCGCAATGCCAAGTACATTCGCGGCCGCCTCGGTCCGCAGCTCCGGCAGATGAAATACATGCCCGACGTTCGTTTCCGCGACGATACGAGCTTCGACAATTACAAGAAGATCGACGAGCTCTTGCGTTCGCCGGAAGTCAGCCGCGATCTCGACCAGACCAGCGAAGACGAAGAATAGTAGATTTCATGTCCAAACCGCGTAAGCCCAAGGGCCGCCCGATCTCGGGCTGGCTGATCCTCGACAAGCCGCTCGACTTCGGCTCCACCGAAGCCGTCTCGAAGATCAAGTGGCTGTTCAAGGCCCAGAAGGCTGGCCATGCCGGCACGCTCGATCCGCTGGCCTCCGGTATGTTGCCGATCGCGCTTGGCGATGCGACGAAGACCGTTCCTTACGTCATGGACGGCCGCAAGATCTACGAATTCACCGTCGCCTGGGGCGAGGAACGCTCCACCGACGACCTCGAAGGCGAAGTAACCCATTCCTCGGCCGAACGGCCGAACGTAGAGGCAATCCGCGCGCTTCTGCCGAAATACACCGGCGTCATCAGCCAGGTGCCGCCGCAGTTCTCGGCGATCAAGATCGATGGCGAGCGCGCCTATGATCTCGCCCGCGACGGCGAGACGGTCGAAATCCCGGCCCGCGAGGTCGAGGTCCACCGGCTGACTCTGCTGGGTGCCGCACCCAACCTGGCCCACTTCGAAATCGAATGCGGCAAGGGCACTTATGTGCGCTCGCTCGCCCGCGACATGGGCCGCGACCTCGGCTGTTTCGGCCACATCGCGTCGCTGCGCCGCACCTTCGTCGCGCCCTTCGGCGAAGAGGACATGGTGCCGCTTGCCGACCTGGTGGCGTTGGAAAAGATCGAGGACGACCAGGAACGTCTGGCGGCACTCGACGCCTATCTGATCGAGACCGGCGAGGCGCTTTCCAGCCTGCCGCACGTGCCTGTCAACGACGACCAGGCGCACCGTCTCAGGATGGGCAATCCCATTATCCTGCGCGGCCGCGACGCACCGCTGGCGACGCCCGAGGCCTATGCCACGGCGCGCGGCAAGCTGGTCGCGATCGGTGAGATCGCCGAGGGCGAATTCCGCCCCAAGCGCGTCTTCGCCGGAAGCTAAGCACCCGGAACCATTTGCCTTTGCTTTATCCTTGACGCATGATCCCGGCATGGGTTCCCAGGCCATCCGAGGTGATTCCGTTTCCGTATCGCGTTTCGTTGCCGTTTGGCGGTTGCGCCGCTTGCGGCGGCGTGCGCCGAAGGCGTTGATGCCGCCGACAGGGAACCGCAAGGGACGTTGCAGGTGACCGGTGTGACGGAGGAAGGAAAGCGCAGGGCAAGCGATGGCCTGGCGGCGATGGTTGATCGCGCCCGTCATCGGCTGACCCGCCCGTTCAGTTTCTATCTGACGTCGCTGCTGCTGGTCGCCATCGTTCCGGCCTTCATCTTTTCGCTGGTCGTGCTGAAGCGCAGCGTCGACGCGCAGGAACAGGTCATCACCTCGCTGCTGCAGGCCTCGACCGGATCGGTGACGCGCATCGTCGAGCGCGATATCGAGGGCATGTTGACGACGCTGAAGGTGCTGTCGACCTCGCGGGCGATCGAGGACGACAATTTGCAAGCCTTCTACGAGAGAGCCTCGACGGCGCTCGCGCAGACGGATTCCGACCTGATCGTCATAGATCGCAAGCACGAGCAGCGGCTCAACACCCGCGTCCCCTTCGGCACTGAGCTTGGCAAGGGGTCGGATGCGGACTCCATCGAGCGCGCCTTCACCAATAGCGGCGCGCCGCTCGTCTCCAACGTCTTCTTCGGCAAGACCGCCGGAAAATGGGTGTTCAACGTTTATCTGCCGGCAAAACTCTCGACCGGTGAGGAGTATCTGCTGGCGTTGACGCAAAACGCCGAGAACATGGCCAAGGCCGTCAACCGCGATACGCTGTCGCCTGGTTGGAACGCGGCCCTCGTCGACGGCGCGGGAAAGGTCATCATCTCCTCGGACGCGGCGGTCAAGGCCGGGGAGCCGTTCTTCCTCGACAAGGTTCCGGCGATCAGCATCGGCGTTCGCAACATCAAGGAGAACGGCACGGAGTACCGGGTGGCGACCGAATTCTCGGTGATCACCGGCTGGCGGATCATCGCCTGGGCGCCGCGGGCGATCGTCGATGCTCCGGCCGTCTGGTCGTTCCTGTGGCTTTCGCTCGGCGGCATCATCTTTGCCGGCATCGCGATCGCCGGTTCGCTGGCAATCGCGCGGCTGTTGTCGCAGGGCGTCAAGCTCGTGGCGCAGGATGCCCGCCGCCTTGGCGCCGGCGAGCGGATCGAGCCGCGCCCGCATATGATCGCCGAGGTCGAACAGGTCTCGGCAGCTCTGGCCCGTGCGGCGGCCGCGCGCACCAAGGCGGAGAGCGAAATCCGTTTCTTGATGCGCGAGGTGGCGCACCGCTCGAAGAACCAGCTGACGGTGATCCAGTCCATGCTGAACCAGTCGGTCTATTCGGCCGAGAGTGCCGCTGATTTCGCCGACAGTTTCCGCAAGCGCATCGCCGGGCTCGCCCGCTCCACCGACCTTATGATCGCCAACGCCGCCCAAGGGGTCGATTTCCGGGAACTGGCCCAGAACCAGCTGCAGCCATTCACGCCTGACGATCCGAGGCGGGTGATCCTGTCCGGCCCGCCTTTGCGGCTCGAGACCCAGATCGCCCAGACGCTCGGCATGGCGCTGCACGAGCTCGCGACCAATGCGACCAAATATGGCGCGCTCGCCAACACCTCAGGCGTCGTCAAGCTGAGCTGGTCGCTGGAGGATGAGGGCATTGCCATACGCTGGCGGGAGGAGGGGGCCGATCTCGCGGGCAAGCCCTCAGATCCGATCCGCAAGGGGTTTGGCACGCTCGTGCTCGAACGCATGCTCGGCATGGCCCTGAATGCGGGGCTCGAGCGGATGATGCATGCCGACGGCATCGAGTGGCGGATCACCGTGCCGCGACCGGCCGAAGGGGATGACGCGCCATGACCTGCCGCCGTCACTTTTTCTCCCTCGATCGGGGCCGCACTCCTGCCGATCGCGGCCGAATGAAATCGCCGCCGGTGCACCCGTTCCCGACCGGCAATTGAGGTCTTCCTCCGGCCCTCCCGGGCGCCGGTCCATGACCCTTTCCTTTTTCATCCAATTCGTTTATAGGCACGCCAGCAAAAGGCGCATGCCCGTTGCATTCACGGCCGCAGCTGGACGACATCCCGGCTGACGGCGTCCCGAAATCCTCGAAATCGAAAGGATCATCCGATGTCGATTGCTGCAGAGCGTAAGGCTCAGCTCATCAAGGAATTTGCAACCGTTGAAGGCGACACCGGTTCTCCGGAAGTCCAGGTTGCTATCCTGACGGAACGGATCAACAACCTGACCGAACACTTCAAGGGCCACAAGAAGGATAACCATTCCCGCCGTGGTCTGCTCGCGATGGTTTCCAGCCGTCGTTCGCTCCTCGACTATCTGAAGAAGAAAGACGAAGCGCGCTACACCAAGCTGATCGGTGCCCTGGGCATCCGTCGCTAAGCGACTTATCCGGCGGGTCTTTGCGGCCCGCCGGCTTTTTTATGGAGCGTTGAACGCTCGACGATTAAACTCTCCAGCCGCATAGGAAACGTGGCTAAACGAGAGAATCCAGCGAGCCGGATGGGCCGGTATCGCGGATCAACCGATGGCCCGTCATGGGGCAGGATTGCAGGATGCTTCGGCCCCTGCTTGCCGGAAACGCCGCTGAAAGCGGATGGTCGGGCAAAGCGGAAAACAGCCGATTGAAGCGTGAAGCCTCCCGTTGTCTTGCCCGTGATGCGCCATTTCATGCGGCCCTTCGACCGCCCGCGCTGTAACAGCCGCGGAGAGGTCCGCCGCACACGAAGGACAGAACATGTTCGATACCCACAAGGTTGAAATCGAATGGGCTGGGCGTCCGCTCAAGCTCGAAACCGGCAAGATCGCCCGTCAGGCTGACGGCGCCGTTCTCGCCACCTACGGCGAAACCGTCGTTCTCGCCACCGTCGTTTCGGCCAAGTCGCCGAAGCCGGGCCAGGACTTCTTCCCGCTGACCGTCAACTACCAGGAAAAGACCTACGCCGCCGGCAAGATCCCGGGTGGCTACTTCAAGCGCGAAGGTCGTCCGAGCGAAAACGAAACGCTCGTCTCGCGCCTGATCGACCGTCCGATCCGTCCGCTCTTCCCCGATGGCTACAAGAACGACACCCAGGTCATCGTCACGGTCATGCAGCATGACCTCGAAAACAACCCCGACGTCCTGTCGATGGTCGCCGCTTCTGCAGCGCTGACGCTGTCGGGCATCCCCTTCATGGGCCCGATCGGTGGCGCGCGCGTCGGCTACATCAACGGCCAGTACGTTCTGAACCCGCATCTCGACGAGATGGACGAATCGACCCTCGACCTCGTCGTCGCCGGCACCCAGGAAGCGGTGCTGATGGTCGAATCTGAAGCCAAGGAACTGCCGGAAGACGTCATGCTCGGCGCCGTCGTCTTCGGTCAGAAGGGCTTCCAGCCGGTCATCGACGCCATCATCAAGCTCGCTGAAGTCGCTGCCAAGGAGCCGCGCGAATTCGAAGCCGAAGATCATTCCGCTCTCGAAAACGCCATGCTCTCGCTTGCCGAAGACGAGCTGCGCAACGCCTACAAGATCACCGAGAAGGCTGCCCGTTACGCTGCCGTCGACGCCGTCAAGGCCAAGGTGAAGGCACACTTCCTGCCTGAGGGCATCGAGAACCCGGCCCATTCGGCCGAAGAAATCGGCGCCGTCTTCAAGCACCTGCAGGCCAAGATCGTTCGCTGGAACATCCTCGACACCAAGAGCCGCATCGACGGCCGCGATCTGGAAACCGTTCGCCCGATCGTGTCGGAAGTCGGCGTTCTGCCGCGCACCCACGGTTCGGCGCTGTTCACCCGCGGCGAAACGCAGGCGATCGTCGTTGCCACGCTCGGCACCGGCGAAGACGAACAGTACGTCGACAGCCTGACCGGCATGTACAAAGAACGCTTCATGCTGCACTACAACTTCCCGCCCTTCTCGGTCGGCGAAACCGGCCGCATGGGCTCCCCGGGCCGCCGCGAAATCGGTCACGGCAAGCTCGCCTGGCGCGCTATCCGCCCGATGCTCCCGGAAGCCGAGCAGTTCCCCTACACGCTGCGCGTCGTTTCCGAGATCACCGAGTCCAACGGCTCGTCCTCGATGGCCACCGTCTGCGGCACCTCGCTCGCTCTCATGGACGCCGGCGTTCCGCTCGCAAAGCCGGTTGCCGGTATCGCAATGGGACTGATCAAGGAAGATGAGCGCTTCGCCGTTCTCTCCGACATTCTCGGCGACGAAGACCACCTCGGCGACATGGACTTCAAGGTTGCCGGTACCGACGCCGGCATCACCTCGCTCCAGATGGACATCAAGATCGAGGGCATCACCGAAGAGATCATGGGCATCGCGCTCAACCAGGCCAAGGGCGGCCGTCTCCACATCCTCGGCGAAATGGCCAAGGCCATTTCCGAAAGCCGTGGCCAGCTCGGCGAGTTCGCCCCGCGCATCGAAGTCATGAACATTCCGGTCGACAAGATCCGCGAAGTCATCGGTTCGGGCGGCAAGGTCATCCGCGAAATCGTCGAAAAGACCGGCGCCAAGATCAACATCGAAGACGACGGCACCGTGAAGATCGCCTCCTCGTCCGGCAAGGAAATCGAAGCGGCCCGCAAGTGGATCCACTCGATCGTTGCCGAACCGGAAGTCGGCCAGGTCTACGAAGGTACCGTTGTGAAGACCGCCGACTTCGGCGCCTTCGTCAACTTCTTCGGCGCCCGTGACGGTCTCGTCCACATCTCGCAGCTCGCCTCCGAGCGCGTCGCCAAGACGACCGACGTCGTCAAGGAAGGCGACAAGGTTTGGGTCAAGCTCATGGGCTTCGACGAGCGCGGCAAGGTTCGCCTGTCGATGAAGGTCGTTGACCAGGCCACCGGCAAGGAAATCGTTGCCGAAAAGTCTGAAAAGAAGGGCGACGGCGAAGCCGCTGAATAAGCGCGCTTCACCCGAATGCATTCGGGGCGCGGGGCGGATCGCTCCGCGCCCCTTTCTTGTAGGAAGATGACGGATAGACCGATGAGCCGAGATTCGTTGAAGACCCTGTTTTACCCGTTCGACAGCGGCGTGATCGACCCGCCGGGCGAGGGCGAGCGCGTGCTGTTCCTCGGCGCCGAGGCGGGCTACAGGCTGCCGCAGGGCTTCGAGGCGTCGATCTCGGCGGTGCAGCCGCTGCGGCCGCTCTATCGCGCCCTGGAAGCCGCCCGCGCCGACGTGGCGCCTGAAATCACCGGCGAGGACTACGACGTCACGCTGATCCTCTGCGGCAAGCACAAGGGCGAGAACGAAGACCGGATCGCCGAGGCGCTGAAGCGCACGCGCGAGGGCGGTCTGATCGTCGTTGCCGGCGGCAAGGAAGATGGCATCCAGTCGCTGAAGAAGCGCATCGCCAAGTTCGAATGGGACGGCGACCATCTGCCGAAGTATCACGGCGTCGCCTTCTGGTTCACTCGCCCGGAAGATGTCACCGACGCAGTGCAAAAGCTTGCCAAGGTGCCGGTGCGCGTCGACGGTCTGTTCGAGGCCTCGCCCGGCATGTTCTCGCACGACCGCATCGATGCGGGCTCCGAGCTGCTGGCGTCGCGTCTGCCGAATGATTTCCATGGCCACGCCGCCGATTTCGGCGCTGGCTGGGGTTATCTCGCAGCCAAGCTTGCTGAAGCGTCACCGGGCACCAAGGGGGTCGATCTCTTCGAGGCCGATCACGAGGCGCTCGAGGCGGCCCGCGTCAACATGATGGCGAACGCGCCGCGCATGCCGGCCCGTTTCTACTGGTTCGACCTGACGAGCGAAGAGCCGCGTGACAAGTACGACCTCATCGTCATGAACCCGCCCTTCCATGAAGGCCACGCGGCTGAGCCGTTGCTCGGCGTCGCCATCATCAAGACGGCGCTGAAGGCGCTGAAGCAGGGTGGCAAGCTGATGATGGTCGCCAATCGTGGCCTTCCCTACGAGCAGGTGCTGGCGGAAAATTCCAAGGAATATGGCGAGACCTGCCGCAACGCCCGATTCAAGGTGCTCTGGGCCAAGCGCTGAGACGCGGCAGGACGCATTTTGCGCATCCGAGAATGGAAAAAGCCGGGCAGATGACCCGGCTTTTTTGCATCTGGCTGCAAGTCAGAGTTAGCCCGTTGCCTTCGTCGCAGATCCGGCTCACCATGTGCCCGGTTTTACTGCCGGAGGATGAGTTCCATGACGTCGGGAGTGAACAGGCCGCCCTTGAGCGAGGATGCGGCCGAAGCTATTGCCAAGGACATCAAGCAGGGCGAGGGACATGGCGCGACATCCGAGGTGCCCATGTCGTTCTTGCAGAGCCTCTATCGCTCGCCGCTTGACCCGGCACGCCGGACCCATACGGGCTTCGTCGTGCTGGCGGTCATCGTGGCTCTGCTCGTGCTGTTCGTCCTGATTTGAGCTTGCCGGCAAAAGGCAGGCGGACCGGCGCGCGCCTCAGCCGCGCCTTCTCGCGACAACCAATAGCCCCGCAAGGACGGTGCAGAGCAGGCCGAGTGACAACGGCAACCCGTGGCGTCCCGTCACTTGCATGACAAGTCCCGTTGCTGGCGAGCCAACCATGCCGCCAAGGCCCCAGGCGAAGGCAAAGGTGGCGTTGCCGGCGATCAGGGTCAGGCCGCTGAACCGCTCGCCGAGCTGGATCAGCGACAGGGTATAGATCCCGAACGTCACCCCGCCCCAGACGAAAACAAGCGGCCAGATGAGCCAGCTTTCGAACAGCCATGGCAGCAGCAGGCAGCCGGCCAGGGAGGAAAGCACGCAGAACAGCATCGTCTGCCTCGATCCCCAGCGTTCGGAGAGGCGCCCGAGCAGGATCTGCAACGACGCGTTGCCGGCAATGAAGCCGGTGATGAGCGGCGCGACGCGCTCCTCATTGCTGCCAAGCGCTGCGCCATAGACCGCAAGCAGCGAAAGCAGGGTCTGCTCGAAGGCCGCAGCCGTTGCGACCGCAAACAGCAGCAAAGGCGCCAGCGCGAAAAACCCGGCGACGGACGTTGCTTCCCCATCCTGCGGCACCGCCGGCAGGCGCGACACGAGGGCAAGCAAGATCAGGCCGCAGGCGACAAAGGCCACGATGCCGATCAGGAACGGCGACCAGCCCGCCGTTCCGACCATCCCGAGCGACAGCGGCCCTATGGCGAAACCGGCTGAAACGACGGAGGAATAGAGACCCATGATGCGGCCCCGGCGGGACGCGGGCGTAATGGCCACCAGCCAGGTCTCGCTGATCACGGAAAGCGGATTGGCGAAGACGCCCAGCAGAAAGCGAAGCGGCATCCAGGCCCAGACATCGTCAGTCCACGCAATGGCGGCAAGCGTACTGGCGGCCAGCACCGAACAGAGGATCGCGAGCCGGGCACCGCCCAGCCGCCGCGAAAGCATCGGGATCAGAGGCGCCGACAGGATGAACCCCAGCGGCGTCATGGCCGCTGACAGGCCGATCAGGGCGGGTGCCGTCCGCTGCCGCTCCAGGATGAAGCTGAGCAGCGGATAGGTGAGCCCCTGCGCCACGGCAAAGACGGTAACGGTGGCGATGATACCCGCCATCGCCGCCCAGGGGGCCTGATCCTCGCGGAACGTCGTGATCACCTCGCCAAGGGTCGGCGCCGGTGGCGGTCGCTGGTCCGATGTCATTGCGCGGCTCACGTCAAAGCACTTGCCAGAAGGGCCTGGCGAGCTCCTCCTCGACTTGACGTCGCGTCAGGCCGATATCGTCGATCAGATGCGGATCGCCCTTGAGCTTTCGATCGAGCTCTAGGTGAAATTGGTTCCGTTCACGCCAGGCGGCGACCATCCGTTTCAGCGTCTCGACAGGGGAATGCGAACGCGTCGGGCTCCTCGGCGTCTCAGGCGCCGCGGCCTGAGGCGATGCAATGGGAAAGGGGGCGTTGTTCATGACAACCTCGCTATCGGCGTTGAGGGTCGGGGGGGACCCTCGATCTGAAGGAGGTTGGATTCTGCGGAATAGGATCGGCGCCGTACTTAAGCCCTTCCAAAAAGTTCTCAAAAACTTCCAAACGGGCTATAGATCGCCGCATGCAGGATACACGTTTTGCCTTTGGTCCGTTCGTGCTTGATCCGGGTGCGGGAACGCTCCTGCGGAACGATGATCCGGTTGCGGTCGGGCATCGCGGCGTGAAGCTGCTTGCGGCGCTCGTGGAAAGGCCGGGCGAAATCCTCGCCAAGACCGAGCTGATGGACGCGGCCTGGCCTGGTACGGCCGTCGAGGAAGGCAATCTCACCGTACAGATCGCACAGCTCAGGAAGCTGCTCGGCCGCGCTGCCGACGGCGGCGAGTGGATTTCAACGGTTCCGCGCATCGGCTACCGTTTCATGGGCAGTATCGAGCGGCTGGCAGGAGGGCGAAAGCCGCTGCCGTTGCCGGGCCG
The DNA here is from genome assembly GCF_014852205.1 of Ensifer sp. ENS06. Lineage (NCBI taxonomy): Bacteria > Pseudomonadati > Pseudomonadota > Alphaproteobacteria > Hyphomicrobiales > Rhizobiaceae > Ensifer > Ensifer sp. ENS06. The sequence goes on from NZ_JACVBC010000001.1 coordinate 138,270, forward strand.
GCCTTCGATCGCGGTGCTGCCCTTCGTCAATCTCAGCAACGATCCCGATCAGGATTCCTTCGCGGACGGGCTGACGGAGGATCTGATCACCGATCTCTCCCGGAGCGGTGGTCTGTTCGTCATCGCCCGCAATTCCACCTTTGCCTACAAGGGCAGGGCGATGGATGTACGCGCGATCGCCGAAGACCTCGGCGTGCGCTACCTCCTGGAAGGAAGCGCAAGGCGCGCCTCCGGACGCGTACGCATCAACGCCCAGCTGGTCGATGCGCTGAGCGGAGAGCACCTCTGGGCAGAACGCTTCGACCGCAACCTGGAAGACATCTTTGCCGTTCAGGACGAGGTGACGGCCAAGATCGTCGAGGCGTTGCTCGGTCGGCTGCGCACCCCGCCGTCACGCAATCGCCCCAGGAGCCTCGAGGCCTATGATCTCTGCGTGCGGGCGCGCAAGCTGATCGACGATTCGCCGCAGACCGCCCGGGAAGCGCATCTGATGCTCACTCGCGCCGTTTCGCTCGACCCTGATTATGCCGAGGCCTATCGCTGGCTCGCCATGAACCACTGGATGGGCTGGGTGCACTGGGGCGAGCCGATCGTACCGACCCGCGGCATCGCCCTGGAATTGGCGCGCAAAGCCGTCGCGATCGATCCCAACGACGCCGGTTGCCGCTGGGTGCTGGCCAATCTGCTTGCCTATGAGCGCAACTTCGCCGAGGCCGACGCGGAATTTGCCAGGGCCATCGAGCTTGACCCGAACGAAGCCGACACCTGGGCGACATTGTCCGACATCACGATCCTGGCAGGCCGGGTCGAGGAAGGGCTGGAGCACATTCGCAAGGCATTCCGGCTGAACCCCTATCCGGCAAGCTGGTACTATCTGACACTCGGCCAGGCGCAGTATGCGGCCGGAGACTACGAAGCCGCGGTCGAGACGCTGCGCAAGGACGAGACCTACCGCACCAGCTCGCGTCGCTTCCTGGCGGCGAGCCTCGCGCAATTGGGGCGGTTCGACGAGGCACGCGCCGAGGTCGACCTGTTCCTCGTCGCCAACCCGCATTTCACGACCGGTTTCTGGGCGACGACCGAGCCGTTTCGTGACGCAGCGACGCTCGCGCACTTCGTGGACGGATTCCACAAGGCCGGCCTTCCGGACTGATGTTGTCTCGGGCCGTCGGGCCTTGCCGACCTCAAAAAAGAAACCCCGGCGAGGTGTCTCGCCGGGGTTTTCTATAGAAGCTGGGTCGTCAGTCAGCGGCTTTGCCGCTGCCGTCACTCTGCGTCGGCGGTCCTGAGCGCATCGAGTGCCGGCATCGACGTAATGTTGTAGCCGGAATCGACATAGTGGATTTCGCCGGTCACGCCGCGCGAAAGGTCCGAAAGAAGGTAGAGGGCCGAGCTGCCGACATCGTCGATCGTGACGGTGCGGCGCAGCGGCGAGTTCTTCTGCTGCCAGGACAGCATCGCCCGGGCGTCGGAAATGCCGGCGCCGGCAAGCGTGCGGATCGGGCCCGCCGAGATCGCGTTGACGCGAATGCCGCGAACGCCATAGTCGGCGGCGAGATAGCGCACCGACGCCTCGAGCGCTGCCTTGGCGACACCCATGACGTTGTAGTTCGGCATGACGCGCATCGAGCCGCCATAGGTGAGCGTCAGCATCGAGCCGCCCTCATCCATCAGTTCGGCAGCCCGCTTGGCGATCTCGGTGAAAGAGAAGCAGGAGATCACCATCGTGCGGCTGAAGTTGTCGCGCGAGGTGTCGGCGTAGAGGCCCTTCAGCTCGTTCTTGTCCGAAAAGCCGATGGCATGAACGATGAAGTCGAGCTTGCCCCAGCGTTCCTTGATCGCATCGATGACCGCATCGACAGACGCAATGTCTTCGACATCGCAAGGAAGCAGGAAGTCGGAACCGAGCTCGGCCGCCAGCGGCTTGACGCGCTTACCCAGAGCCTCGCCCTGAAAGGTGAAGGCCAGTTCCGCGCCTTGCGCTGCAAGCGCCTTGGAGATGCCCCAGGCAATAGAATGGTTGTTGGCCACACCCATGATGAGGCCACGCTTTCCAGTCATCAGTCCCGTCATGGTGTTATCCGTTGTAGCGCTGGAAGACGAGCGTTGCGTTGGTGCCGCCGAAGCCGAAGGAGTTCGAAAGAACCGTATCGATCTTGGCATTGTCGATGCGCTTGCGAACGATCGGAACGCCATCGAATTCCGGGTCGAGCTCGCTGATATGCGCGCTTTCGCCGATGAAGCCCGCCTGCATCATCAACAGGCCGTAGATCGATTCCTGCACGCCGGCCGCACCGAGCGAGTGACCCGTGAGCGACTTGGTCGACTGGATGTGCGGCATCTTGCTGCCGAACACTTCGCGGATCGCGCCGATTTCCTTGCTGTCGCCAACCGGGGTGGAGGTGCCGTGGGTGTTGATGTAGTCGACCTCGCCCTTCACGGTCGAGAGCGCCTGACGCATGCAGCGGATCGCGCCTTCGCCCGACGGAGCCACCATGTCGTAGCCGTCGGAGGTGGCGCCATAGCCGACGATTTCGGCGTAGATCTTCGCGCCGCGGGCCTTGGCGTGCTCCAGTTCTTCGAGAACGAGAACGCCTGCGCCACCGGCAATGACGAAGCCGTCGCGGTTGGCGTCATAGGCGCGCGAAGCCGTCGCCGGCGTTTCGTTGTACTTCGACGACATGGCGCCCATGGCGTCGAACAGGTTGGACATGGTCCAGTCGAGGTCTTCGTGACCGCCGGCAAACATCACGTCCTGTTTGCCCCACTGGATCATCTCGGCGGCGTTGCCGATGCAATGGGCCGAGGTCGAGCAGGCCGACGAGATCGAATAGTTGACGCCGTGGATCTGGAACCAGGTGGCAAGCGTCGCCGACGCCGTCGAAGACATCGCCTTGGGAACGGCGAACGGGCCGATGCGCTTCGGGCTGACGTTCTTGCGGGTGATGTCGGCCGCTTCAACGATGGTGCGGGTGGACGGTCCGCCCGAGCCCATGATGATGCCGGTACGCTCGTTGCGGGCGATGACGGCTTCTTCCAGACCGGAGTCGGCGATCGCCTGCTTCATCGCCACGTGGTTCCAGGCGCCGCCCTGAGACAGGAAGCGCATGGCACGGCGATCGACGAGTTCGGTCGGATCGAGCGACGGCGCGCCCCAGACCTGGCACTTGAAGCCATTCTCGGCGAAATCGGGAGAAAACGTGATGCCCGACTTGGCATCGCGCAACGACGCCGTAACTTCGTCTGCATTGTTCCCGATCGAGGAAACGATGCCGAGGCCCGTGACAACAACCCGTCTCATGGTACTGACCTTTTCTTTATTTCGTTGGCTGCGGAAAGGCCTGGATTTTACTCGGCCTTATCCTTCGACAGGCCGACGCGGAGGTCGGTTGCCTGATAGATAGTCTCGCCATCGGCTTTCAGCCAGCCGTCGGCCGTGCCGAGCACGAGTCGTCCGCGCATGACGCGCTTGAAGTCGATGCCGTACTCGAGAAGCTTGGTATGGGGACGCACCATGCCCTTGAACTTCACTTCGCCGGTGGAAAGCGCCATGCCGCGGCCGGGCTCGCCAAGCCAGCCGAGGTAAAAACCGGTCAGCTGCCACATGCCATCGAGGCCGAGGCAGCCGGGCATGATTGGGTTGCCCTGGAAGTGGCAGGGAAAATACCAGTCGTCCGGCCGCACGTCGTATTCGGCGCGCAGGTAACCCTTGTCGAAGGCGCCGCCGGTCTCGGAGATTTCGGTGATGCGGTGGACCATCAGCATCGGCGGCAGCGGCAGCTGGGCATTGCCGGGGCCAAACAACTCACCACGGCCGCAGGCCAGGATTTCCTCATAGCTGAAGCTGGATTGTCTGGTCGTCATGAATAGATGTTTCCCCGCGTAACAAATTGTGTTGTCCGACCTGCTTTAGAGCAAGTTCGGCTTGAAATGAAGCGTGGCGACCCGGATCTTGCGGTTTTCCGTCCGGTCTCCATCGCTTCTGATGGCGATTTCACTCCGCCGTCGCTTACAGGATCAATGTGGGCGCGACCAGAGTTAATTGCCAGCATTCCCCGAGTTTGACCGGTTTTTCGGGCTTTGCAACGCCTGTCAGGGCTGGAATCTATTGAAAGGCGAGGACGTAAAAGTTATATCGCGGAGGAAGTATTGTGAATTTCGCCGGGATACATGGAACGACCCTTGATGACGAAAGCAACAGAAGTGAGTTCGGAAGAAAGGCTACGCCACTCAGGCCTGCGTCCGACCCGTCAACGCGTTGCCCTCGCCGATCTGATCTTTGCCAAGGGTGATCGCCACCTGACCGTCGAAGAACTGCACGAAGAGGCCGTCATGGCCGGCGTGCCGGTGTCGCTGGCGACCGTCTACAACACGCTGCACCAGTTTACCGAAGCCGGCATGATCCGCGTGCTGGCGGTGGAAAGCGCCAAGACCTATTTCGACACCAACGTGTCGGACCATCATCACTTCTTCGTCGAGGGCCAGAACGAGGTTCTCGATATTCCGGTCAGTAACATCCACATCGACAACCTGCCGGAACCGCCCGAGGGCATGGAGATCGCCCATGTCGACGTGGTCATTCGTCTGCGCCGTAAAAACGACCGCTGATCCGGCGGCCACCGTCATGGTGGCCGCGATGGCGATCGATCGCCGCTATTCCGTCACCGTCAGATTGGCGCGCATGCCGGCCTCGTAGTGTCCTTTGATGTTGCAAAGGAGCACGTAGCTGCCCGGCGCGAGCTTGGCTTTCAGCTGGCCGTCGGCTCCGGGCTTCAGCTCGGAAACCTCGCCGAGGCTCTTGAGCTGCTTTTCGTCGACCCGATGCTTGGCCGCGATGAGATTGATCTTCTGGTCGGCTGATTTCAGCTTCACCAGCACCATCTCGTGCTCTTCCGTCATGGCGTCGTTGTGCACCAGGAAGACAGTCTCTCCGGCCTTTATCGTCGACTGGTCGAGTGTCAGTGTCATCGGGCCGCCCGCTTCACCACCTTCGACGACCTTGACGGTCGTGGCGGCAAATGCCGGCGAGGCCATGCAAAGAAGGGCGAGTGCGGCAAGCTTGTTGCTGAAGAAACGCATGCGGTATCCCTTTCGCTGAAGCCGCCCGGGTGGCGGCCGACACCGCATCAACTACGATACCGGCGCTGTCCGCCGCCTGTCATAGGCACGCACGTGCGAAAGGCTCACATCACGTCGTCCGGATCGCGGCCCGGCAGCGCCTTGCCGGTCGGCAGCGTCCATCCGAACTTGAGCGCACCGGCACGCACGGCAAAGGCCGAGGCCACGCCGAGCGTTGAGGCGGCCACAAGTGGTAGTCCCGCCATCGTCGCCAGCACGTAGGCACTGGCACCGATCAGCGCTGCAGTCACATAGACTTCCGGCCGCAGCAGCACCGAGGGTTCTCCGGCCAGCAGATCGCGAAGCACGCCGCCGAACGTCGCCGTCAGCATGCCGGTAACGAGCGCGACGCTCGGCGACCCCGTCGCTGCATAGCCTTTCGCCGCACCCATCACGCAATAGGCCGACAGCCCGATCGCATCGAGCCAGACGAGGACCCGGTAGCGGGAATCGAAGAGATGGGCGGTGAAGAACAGGAGAACGGCGACCGTCGCGCAGACCAGAAGATAGGTCGGATTGGTGACCCAGAAGACGGGCGTTGCGCCGAGCACGACGTCACGCATCGTGCCGCCGCCGATGCCGGTGACCGAGGCCAGGAACAGATAGCCGATGATGTCGAGTTGCTTGCGCGAGGCCGACAGCGCCCCGGTTGCGGCAAACACGGCCACACCGGCATAGTCGAGGATTTCGAGGATCGGCATGGGCGCTCCGTTTCAGCCCGATTGGCTCCCGCAGATCATTAGCGCACCGTCGGGATGAAGTCAGGAGGCGCGCTGCCATTTGCTGCACTGGGGCGTGTCATGGTCGTCTAGCGCGGCAGCACCGTCTGAGTGCGGCCGAGCAGGTAATAGGCGACGAGCCCGGTCCATTCCTTGGCGGCCGTCGTTGTCAGCTGCGCGTTCAGTGAGGGCTGGGTGAAATCGAAGCCAAGCCGCACCTTGCCGCTGGTGCGGTAGTCGGTCGGCAAGGGTAGGACGTCGATGTCGTTGGCGCGGAACAGACCGACGGAGCGCGGCATGTGATACGCCGAGGTGACGAGCGCACATTGCGTCAGCCCGTTTGCCGCCAGAAGATCCTTGGTGTAGCGCGCGTTCTCGAAGGTGGTGCGCGAATCTTCCTCGCGGATCACCCGATCGGCCGCAATGCCGAAGATGTCGAAGAACGCCTTCGAGGCCAGCGCATCGCCCTCGTAGGCGCCGCTGATCGAGCCATCGCCGCCGGAGACGAGGATTCGTGCTTCGGGATAGCGCTTGGCGAGGCTCGCTGTCTCGATGAAGCGGTCTGCTGCCTGGTTGAGCTCCGTGCCGCCGCGGCTTGCCATGACTTCGTTTTCGAAGGCGCCGCCGAGCACAATGATGCAGGAAAGCGCTGTCGGCGGCGTCGGGCGCACAAATCGATCCTCAAGCGCTTGCAGGGCATAGGGGCCAGCGGTGGTGAACAGGCTGACGAAAAGAACCAGCGCGCCCAGGCTGCCGAGAACGGCGCCGATGCGTCGCCAGCCGATGGCCGTCGCAAGCAGCCCGACGATGACGGCGAGCAGCGAGAACGACAGCGGCTGCACAATGAGCCAGAAGATTTTCGAGATCAGAAACATGGCACCAGCTTCTGCGTTCCGCTGCTTAACAAATCATGAATGCATGGCGCGCGGCCGGGTGTTGCGCGCGAAACGGCTGTTCGCGTTCGCGCAAGGTAACGCATGCATCATGTTCATCCGAACGTTGCGTGGGCGGCCCCGGCCACCACTTTCATTTGAAGCCGAAAGGAGTATCATCCGCGAGATGACCACGATAGCCGGCTTCCGATCGCAGCTGTTTCGTGCCGCCAACGAGGTCCATGACCTCACCCCGGTGCAGGCACAGCGTTTGCTTGAAGGCGCAGTGGCGCTGATCCGCTGCATGCGCGAGCAGACGGGCATGGAACCCAACACCGAAGCGCCGGACGTGACCAACATCCTGCTGGACATTGCCGGGTCCATACCCAAACGGTCCGAGCGCGAAATCCGCAATGCTCTGCTCGAATCCGCCGACATCATCCGGTTGCTGACGATGATCCTGGATTCGCTGGACGAAATGGCCGCGAACGAAGGTCCCTGAGGACTGGGTACTGATCAATCGAAGGAAGGTTTTGGTGGAGCTAAGCGGGATCGAACCGCTGACCTCTTGCATGCCATGCAAGCGCTCTCCCAGCTGAGCTATAGCCCCATATCGGGTTCCGGCTAGGCCGGTCCGGGAAGTTCGTCGAGCTGTTGTGCTCGGCGAGTGGCGGCTTATTACTTCCCCTTTTTGAGGATGGCAAGCCGAAAAATGCGTGGCCTGTGGATTTATTTTTTGTCCGGGCCGTTTTTCTCCCGTCCGGGCCACTTTGGCCGAGGACGGGAGCATTTCTTTGTCATTTGAAGCGCTTAGACGTCTTCTTCGTCGTCCGACACGCCGATGAGGTCGCTCATGTCGTCGTCATCGTCTTCGTCGTCGGTCTGCAGGAAGGTGTCGTCATCGTCGTCGCCGTCGATTTCGACGTCGTCGTCGCCGAGATCCGGCAGGTCGTCGCCGCCCGCTGCCTCATCATCGGCATCCTCGAGCGAAACGAGTTCGACTTCGGTGTTCTCTGCGTCGACTTCCGTTACCTCTTCTTCTTCTTCCTTCTCGAGCACCTTGGCGACCGAGGTTTCTTCGAAGAAGGACAGCGGATAGGACTTGCCGGTGTAAGGCGAAACGATCGGATCACTGTTCAGATCGTAGAATTTGCGCCCCGTTTCCGGGTCGATGCGCTTTGTTCCAAGTTCCGGTTTTGCCACAGTCAAAGCCTCTTGAATGGCCGGCCGAGCCGGCGCTTGCCGGAAAGCCGGCGGGTGGAAAGGGTATCAAGCTTATGATGATTAGCCGGTCCCCATAATCGTCTTGGCCGCATCTGTCAAAGACAAATCGCCAAAGCCCCGGCGTTGCTGGCTTTCCGGCTCTTGCGCGCCCCTTGCGGCGCTCCTCGAGCGGCCGCAATTTATGGAAACACGCAGCGAGGGTGTGATAGGAGTGCCGCGGTGCGGGCGCGGTTGTGCCCTTCGGTAAGAACGCCCTTTCGGGCCAGAGGATGCCGCATGTCTCATGGATCGGGCCCGAGACCCGCCACTGCCCGAAAGTCCGCCGATCTGCGCGGCTCGATCCGCATCCCCGGCGACAAGTCGATCTCGCACCGGGCGCTGATGCTGGGCGGGCTTGCTAGCGGCGAGACGCGCATTACCGGCCTGCTACAAGGCGCGGACGTGCTGGCCACCGGCCGCGCGATGCGGGCGATGGGGGCCCGCATTCGTAAGGAGGCCGATACCTTTATCGTCGATGGTGTCGGCAACGGTGCACTGCTTGCGCCGGAAGCGCCGCTCGATTTCGGCAATGCTGGCACAGGCTGCCGTCTGGCGATAGGGTTGGCGGGCGTCTACGACTTCGAAACGACATTCCTTGGCGATGCTTCGCTCAGCCGCCGGCCGATGGCGCGGGTTCTCGAGCCCTTGCGCGAAATGGGCGCGCAGGTGAGGGCCGCCGCAGGCGATCGCCTGCCTGTGACCCTACGCGGACCGAAGACGCCTGCCCCGATCACCTATCGCGTGCCCGTCGCCTCCGCACAGGTGAAGTCGGCGGTGCTGCTTGCCGGTCTCAACGCGCCCGGCATCACCACTGTCATCGAACCGGTCATGACGCGCGATCATACGGAACGGATGCTGGAGGCATTTGGCGCCGCGCTCTCTGTCGAGACCGACGTCAGCGGCGTCCGTACGATCCGCCTTGATGGTCGCGGCAAGCTTACCGGCCAGGAGATCGACGTGCCCGGCGATCCCTCGTCCGCGGCTTTCCCGCTGGTCGCAGCCCTGATCGTCCCAGGCTCCGACATCACGATCACCAACGTTCTGATGAACCCGACGCGCACGGGCCTGATCCTGACGCTTAAGGAGATGGGAGGGGATATCGAGGTGATCGGCAGCAGGCAGGTTGGCGGGGAGGACGTGGCGGATCTGCGCGTACGGCACTCGGAACTCAGCGGTGTCACCGTTCCCGAAGAGCGCGCCGCCTCGATGATCGACGAGTACCCGGCTCTCGCCATCGCCGCCGCCTTCGCCGAGGGGAATACCGTCATGGCCGGGCTCGACGAACTGCGTGTGAAGGAGTCCGATCGCCTCGCCGCCATCGCCGCGGGCCTGAAGCGCAATGGCGTCGATTGCGAGGAGGGCGCCTCGTCGCTGGTCGTGCGCGGCCGTCGCGACGGTAAGGGGCTCGGAAGCGCTGCCGGCGCGACCGTAAACACCCATCTCGATCACCGCATCGCCATGAGCTTCCTTATTTTCGGGCTTGCATCCGAACATCCGGTCACCGTCGACGACGTGTCGATGGTCGCGACAAGCTTTCCTGAATTCATGCACCTCATGACCAGCCTCGGCGCGAGGATCGCGTGAGACCCACGATTCCGGCGGTAACAATGAGATGGCTGCTGACACTCGCGGTCGTGGTTCTTCTGACGTTGCTGACGCAGGTCGGCGGCGCCGTCTGGATCGTCATTCTTGGGCTCCTGCGTCGAAGGAGAGCCGGCGTTGCCGTATTTCTGGCGCTCTTTCTCGGCCTCTATGCGGCAGGGACCGCGCTCAGCTATGCCATTGCGCCGATCTTCGGCCGCGTTCCTCTGCCCTGTTTCGACGACGGCACGTCGCGGCTGAAAATGCAGTCGCCGCTCTTCTGTGTCCTGAACCGCCAATATGTCGTTCCGGAACTGAAGGAAGCGGCCGCTGCCCTGTCACGCCATGTGGATCAGGTATTCCCCGGAACGACCACCTTGGCGCTCGACGCCAACTTTCCGTTCTTCGACGGTTTTCCGCTCTTCCCGCATTTGTCCCATTCGGACGGTCGGAAGCTCGATGTCGCGTTCTTCTATCAGGATGCCGAGGGCGATTATAAGGATGAGGCGACCCGCTCGCCGATCGGCTATTTTGCCTTCGAGCAGCCGCGACCGGACAGCATTCTCCCATGCCGGGATCGCGAAGACCTCTTGACCTTGCGCTGGGACTTGGACTTCTTGCAATCGCTGTGGCAGCCCTTGCCGCTGGAAGAAGGCCGGACCGCAGAGGCGCTCCGTTGGCTCTCGGCCGAGGGGAGCGGTTTCGGCATCGAGAAGATTTTCGTGGAGCCGCATCTGGCGCAGAGACTTGGCGTCGAAGCGGAGTCCATTCGGTTTCAGGGTTGCCGGGCCGCCAGGCACGACGACCATATACATATGCAGGTTGGAAAATGACGTTCACCATCGCTATCGACGGACCGGCCGCAGCCGGCAAGGGCACGCTCTCGCGCCGCATCGCCGAGGAATATGGCTTCCATCATCTCGATACCGGCCTCACCTACCGCGCCACCGCCAAGGCGCTGCTCGATGGCGGCTTGCCGCTCGACGACGAGGCGGTCGCCGAGAAGGTGGCGCGCGAGGTTGAACTGGCCGGGCTCGCTCGCTCGGTGCTTTCTGCCCACGCGATCGGCGAGGCCGCCTCGAAGATCGCGGTCATGCCGGCCGTGCGCCGGGCGCTGGTCGAGGCGCAGCGGGCTTTTTCGCTGCGCGAGCCCGGCACGGTGCTCGACGGCCGCGACATCGGCACGGTCGTATGCCCGGATGCGCCGGTGAAGCTCTATGTCACAGCATCGCCGGAAGTGCGGGCGAAGCGCCGCTATGACGAGATCATCGGCAATGGTCAGCCGGCCGACTACCAGGCGATTTTCGAGGATGTGAAGAAGCGCGACGAGCGTGATATGGGCCGCGCCGACAGTCCTTTGCGCCCGGCCGACGACGCGCACTTGCTTGATACGTCTGAAATGAGTATAGAGGCGGCGTTTCAGGCCGCGAAGTCTTTGATCGATGCGGCCCTGATCAAGAAGATCTGAAGAAGAGCCCATCCCCGACACTGTCAGGATCGCTCTTCTTGCATAAGCCTGAAATTCCGTCCACGCGCCGGATTGTCCCTTCGATGGGGCGGACTGGGTTCAGGCCTGTTCAACACCAGCCCCCGGCGCATATGCGTCTCCTCCGTGAGATGCATGCAGGAGATTCCATGTCTGCTACCAACCCAACCCGTGACGATTTCGCAGCGCTTCTCGAAGAATCCTTCGCGAAGACCGATCTCGCCGAAGGCTATGTTGCCAAGGGCATTGTCACGGCCATCGAAAAGGACGTCGCCGTTGTCGACGTCGGTCTGAAGGTCGAAGGCCGCATCGCTCTGAAGGAATTCGGCGCGAAGGCGAAGGACGGCTCGCTCAAGGTCGGCGACGAAGTCGAAGTCTACGTTGAGCGCATCGAAAACGCGCTCGGCGAAGCTGTTCTGTCGCGCGAAAAGGCTCGCCGCGAAGAAAGCTGGATGCGCCTGGAAGTGAAGTTCGAAGCCGGCGAACGCGTCGAAGGCATCATCTTCAACCAGGTCAAGGGTGGCTTCACCGTCGATCTCGACGGCGCCGTTGCCTTCCTTCCGCGCTCGCAGGTCGACATCCGTCCGATCCGCGACGTCACCCCGCTGATGCACAACCCGCAGCCCTTCGAAATCCTCAAGATGGACAAGCGCCGCGGCAACATCGTCGTATCGCGTCGTACGGTTCTCGAAGAGTCCCGCGCCGAGCAGCGTTCTGAAATCGTTCAGAACCTTGAAGAAGGCCAGGTTGTCGAAGGCGTCGTCAAGAACATCACCGACTACGGTGCGTTCGTCGACCTCGGCGGCATCGACGGTCTGCTCCATGTCACCGACATGGCATGGCGCCGCGTGAACCATCCGTCGGAGATCCTGAACATCGGCCAGCAGGTCAAGGTCCAGATCATCCGCATCAACCAGGAAACCCACCGCATCTCGCTCGGCATGAAGCAGCTCGAGTCGGATCCGTGGGATGGCATCGGTGCGAAGTACCCGGTCGGCAAGAAGATCTCCGGTACCGTCACGAACATCACCGACTACGGTGCGTTCGTCGAGCTGGAGCCGGGCATCGAAGGCCTGATCCACATCTCCGAAATGTCCTGGACCAAGAAGAACGTACACCCCGGCAAGATCCTGTCCACGAGCCAGGAAGTCGACGTTGTCGTTCTCGAAGTCGATCCGACCAAGCGTCGTATCTCGCTCGGCCTCAAGCAGACGCTCGAGAACCCGTGGCAGGCATTCGCGCATAGCCATCCGGCTGGCACCGAAGTCGAAGGCGAAGTCAAGAACAAGACCGAGTTCGGCCTGTTCATCGGCCTCGACGGCGACGTTGACGGCATGGTTCACCTTTCCGACCTCGACTGGAACCGTCCGGGCGAGCAGGTCATCGAAGAGTTCAACAAGGGCGACGTCGTTCGCGCTGTTGTTCTCGACGTCGACGTCGAGAAGGAGCGCATCTCGCTCGGCATCAAGCAGCTCGGCAAGGATGCAGTCGGCGACGCCGCTGCTTCGGGCGAACTGCGCAAGAACGCCGTTGTTTCGGCCGAGATCATCGCGATCAACGATGGCGGCATCGAAGTGAAGCTCGTCAACCACGAAGACATCACCTCGTTCATCCGCCGCGCTGACCTGTCGCGTGATCGTGACGAACAGCGTCCGGAGCGTTTCTCGGTTGGTCAGGTTGTCGACGCTCGCGTCACCAACTTCTCCAAGAAGGACCGCAAGATCCAGCTGTCGATCAAGGCTCTGGAAATCGCTGAAGAGAAGGAAGCCGTTGCTCAGTTCGGTTCGTCCGACTCGGGCGCTTCGCTCGGCGACATCCTCGGCGCCGCTCTGAAGAACCGCCAGAACAACGAGTAATCGTTGCCTGACGTTTGAATTGGAAAACCCGCGGAGAGCGATCTCCGCGGGTTTTTCTTTCCAACCAAGTCCGAATTGTGAAATCGGCCCCCAGCCCTGGATGGAGCTAGGCCCGAGCTTAAGGCTGAACCGGCGTCTTAGCCGAGACCGCCGAGCCTGCGGTAAAGATCGTAGGCGTCGGGCGTTTCCGGTGCCTCGCCCTCCGGCATGGCTTCGCCGGTCGGCTCTCCGTCGTCCGGATTTCCGTCGCCTCCCTCTTGTGCCGTTTCTTCCTCACCCGCTGCATCTTCGCCCGAGCCTCCGGGCATGCCGCGCGAATGGTCTTCGCCTTCCACCTCGCCGGCGGCCACTGGATAGGGGATCATGGCGAAGGGGATGGCCTCGCGCGGCAGGCCGTTTTCCACCAGTCTGGCGATCATCTGCTGCACCGTCTGCTCGTCCGTGGCGCGTTGCGGGCGAATGTCCGCGGGTCCGCGCGGTGGTGCAGCGGTCTCATCGGAGCGATCGTCGAGCAGCGACGGCAAGGTCGTGCCGGCGTCCGTTACGGCGCGTTGGCGGGCGGCGGCATCAGCGACGCGCATGCCAGCTTCCTTGTCGGCGGGCTGGGGCTGCGTAGCCGGCTCGTCCGTCTGCTGCGTCGCCGATCCCGGATCGCCATCGGCCGCGCCGGCAGGCAAGGCCACGCTGTCGCGGATGAGCGTCTTGATGGCCTCGGAGAGCACGCGTGCCGAGCGCACCTCCGGATCGTTGCGACCGGCGGCGGTGGTCCTATGGCCGTCTTCTTCGTCGGCATCGGGCAGCGGGCCGTAGGTGCCGTCGGGATCCTCGCCTTCGATCGTGTCGGCAGCCTCCATTTCATCGGTGCCATGCGCTTCAAGCGGTGTTGCGGCACTTTCTCCGGCGGGCGCTTCCGTCTCGCCGTGTCCGACTTCGCCGGATTGCAGGTCCTGCTCGGCCTCGGCGATGGGGCCAGACAGCGATGCCGCTTCCGCGATCTCGCCTTCGCCTGCAAGCAGCGAGGCAGCGCTCCCGATCGGCCTGTCGCCCGATGAAGCGCTCTTCGCCGCGTTCGCGCGCGCCTCACCCCGCTCCGTGGGCTTTTCGCTTCCGCTCTTTGATGGCGCTTCGGTTCCGGCCGCGTCCAGATCCTCGCCCTGCGGCTCGGTCACATCGTTGCCGACGCCAAAGGTCTTGCGCAGCACAGCCTGTAGAAGTGCGACTTCACCGCCGAGCGGCGTGTGTGCCGCGGTCTGGCTGAACGGCAGCGCCGGCTGGAGCGAGGGGTTGCGCAGGATGACGTCGCGCGCCTGCGCCGGCATGGGTGTCGCGGTGCCGCCCGGCGCGCTCGTGCCGTTGCGGATCGCCGGCAGGTCCGCTAGCAGGCCGACGCGGATTGAAAGATTGCGCCCGCCAAGCTGACGCTCCAGAAGCAGCCGGTCGGACGTCGGCATCGATTCGAGGAAGGCCACCAACCGCCGGACGAAATCGCGCCCCCCCTCCTGCGGGAGTGGCGGGAACTTCAGGATGCGCGCGAGATCCTCCATCAGCCGCACCAGCGCGTCCTTCGAAAGGATCTCACGACCGGAAAGATGCCGCGTCAGCGCATCGAGGATCTTCTGTATGGCTTCGCCACGCTGGCTGGCGGTCAATGCTGCTGCAGGCTGCAGCGTCCTTGCGCTCGTCTCTTCCGTGGGGGCCGCGGTTCGAGCCGCCTGGATGGGTATCAGCATTCTGGTCTCCATCTCGCTTGACCTCGGTTTGACCATTCGTCGTGGAACGACGAAACGCGCTCGGGCGCGGTCCGATTTTTCGGCTTGCGCGCGACTTTCTGTTCATGACTTGCGGGTTGGCGCCTCATGCGCGTCGTGGCGAATGGCCAGACAGCCGCGGCTCGGCCGCGGATAGGAGAATCGGCATGATGGTTTGAGGTTAGGGCAAAGAGGTTTATGAATTCTTAACCATGTTTCGGCGCCCGGCATGTCGCAGCCCGGCTTGCGGACGGGTCTGCAAGGCCTGTCTTTAAGGGAGCCGCTCTGCAGGCTCGAATGGTGTCTGTGCCAGGAGTTTCGGATGACAGTCCGTCCCCCAAAAGCCCTAAGCCCGAACTTCTCGACGGCCGGCGCCTTCAACGTGCTCGAATACGAATTGATGTCCGAGCACGCCGATGCGCTTGGCCGGCATGGCCTCAAGGTCGAAAAGGCGCTTGCCGCGCTTGCGGCATTGAAGGGAGATGTGGCGAGGGATCTACGCGAGCGGGTGCTCGACGAGGCGGCCGATGCCGTATGGGCCTTCCTCATTCAGCGGGAGATCTGCGGCCTGCGTGACAGCCGCGATGTGGTTCGCCGCTATGGCATACCCAAGGAGGTCATGGCGCGGCTCGGCATCGTGCGCCGAAAGCCGTCAGAGGCTTAGCGCAGCGAGCCTATAGAGGCCGTTGTCGTCGAAGCGCAAAAAGGGGTCGGCTGCCGTGCGTTGGTCGGCAATATCTTCCATCTCGTCCTTGAGGTGGAGCGCCCGCAGATGCTGCTCCTCTTCGTCGAGCGACAGCTTGTCGGTTCTGCGCGTCGGGTCACCGCGCAGGCTGTTGAGCTGGGCTTCCTCGGTCGACGCAGGCTCCGTCGCGCTCTTCAGGCGGTCGACGGCATTTGCGGCTTGTGCAGCGCTTTGAGGTCCCTTGTCGCTCGTTTCGCCGAGCGCAACCTTCAGTACGTCGTTTTCCGGGCCGCCGGGGTTCTTGAGCGCCTCGACCAGCTCCGCAAGCGACAGTCCGAGCTTGTCGAGCCCCAGTTCTTCCTCGATTTTCGCAATGGCGGGCGATTCCAGCTGCTTTAGCTGGTTCTCGATTTCCCTTGCAAAGGCGGAATCGGACTTGAATGTTTCGCGCTCGATGCCGAAAAATTTTCCGACCTCACGGATGAGCACGGCGCGGTTGTTGTTGGCGTCGTTGCGAGCATGATCGAAGAAGTAGCCGTTGATCTTCTCGTTGGCGGCCTTTTGAGCGCCATCGGGCTCGACCTGCGCCCTCAGGAGCCGGTCGTCCTTTGTGCTCTTGGCCTTTTCTTCTTCCTCCGTCTGCCGCTTTTCGATGTCCTTGAGGATCGAGCCGACCAGATTGGTCGTCGCGGTGGCGGCAGATTGCTGGGTCGGAAGCAGCATGATTCATCCTGGCAGCACAGTGGATCGTTTTGAAACGGTAGGCTCTTGCAGTTAATGCCGGTTTAACTGGCGCTGCCGAGATGTTGGGGCACGCAAGCGCCGGTGATGGCGCGCAAAACTTCCAACTCCCGCTAATGCGGGGCGGAGAGAAGGTGCGCAGGCGGTACGGCCAGGCCGCGCCCCAATCAGGGCGCTAGAGCGTTTCTCGTGCGTTCATGCGGACGCGCCGCGCTCTAGCGATAGGGCGAATAGCAGACCTTGTAAGCGCCGCCGTAGCTCAAGAACCGGTTGGTTGCCGGATTGTAGGAACGGTAGCGCGACAGGCACCAGCTGACATGGGCGTTGCCGCCACCGACATACCGATCGCGATAGTAGTAGTTGCCGCCGTAGTAACGGCGGGGATAATAGCCGCGATTGTAGCCGTAGCGGGGATAGTAGCCGTAGCGGGGGTAGTATCCGCCGCCATAGTAACCGCCGCCGTAGTATCCGCCCGAGCCGAAGTAGAGGGTCAGGCCGGAGCCGCCATAGTAGGGGCTACCCCATCCGCGTCTGTAATAGGGGCCTCCCCAACCGCCTCGCCAGCCGTATCCGCCATATCCGCCGTAACGGCGGTGGTAATACTGCACATTCTGGACGTCGCCTTGTGCCTTGATCTGAAGGTCGGGCGCCTGAAGCGGCATCGCCTGCACAGGTCCGACGGGTGTGATCAGGGAGGCGGCGGCCAAGCTGCAGCCGATAACGAAATTGCGAAATCCCGTCATTTTGTCCTCGCTTTCGGAAAGCACTGCCTTCCGGTTGTGTCCCTGCCTGTATTACGTTTGCATTTCTTGGTTTATTCATGGCAATGGGCAGGGAGCGTGCAGAAGGGAGCCTCGGAGCTCCGGCCTTTGGCCAACTTGCCCGGAAAGCGCTTGTCCCGCGTGCGCGCCGTTTTGTTTTTGTCCCTTTTTCGCCCGGCAACGGGCAGCGGAGAATGCGATGCAGTTGAAGTTTGGTACCAGCGGCCTGCGTGGCCTTTCAGAGGAACTGAAGGGTGAGCCTTCGGCCCGCTACGCGACCGCGTTTGCGCGCTATCTTCTGACGTCCGGGCGCAGCCAGCCGGGTGACCCGATCGTGATCGCCCGCGACTTTCGCGATTCGAGCCCGGAAATCGCGGCAGTCTGTGCCTCGGCACTCGCGCGCGAAGGACTGCGCGTCTTCGATTGCGGCACGGTGCCGACGCCGGCGCTTGCGCTTTATGGCCGCGAATGCGGAGCGGCCGGTCTGATGATCACCGGCTCCCATATCCCGGCTGATCGGAACGGCATCAAGTTTTATCGGCCGGATGGCGAAATCGACAAGGAAGATGAAGTCGCCATCAGCCGGATTGCCGATGAAATCGCCGGGCAGATCGAGCCGGTCGCCAATCAGGGGATTGGTGACGACCATGCGTCCCGCGCATCCTCGCTCTTCATCGAGCGAAACCGGCAGTTGTTGCCCGCCGGCGCGCTCGCCGGCCTCAAGGTCGGCGTCTACCAGCACAGCACCGTCGCGCGGGATCTTCTCGCCGATCTGATCGCCTTCTTTGGCGCCGAGGTCGTCGCCCTTGGACGTTCGGAACACTTTATCCCCGTCGATACCGAAGCGGTGTCCACCGACACGATCGAACGCCTTCAGGAATGGGCCCGCGAACACCGGCTCGATGCGATTGTATCGGCGGACGGCGACGGCGACCGGCCGCTGGTCGCGGACGAGAACGGCTTGCCGCTGCGCGGCGATCTCCTCGGGCTGATTGCCTGCGGCTTCCTCGGTGCGACGCTTGTCGTCACGCCGGTCACCTCGAATTCGGGCCTGGAGCGCAGGGAAGGGCTCTCCGTGCTGCGCACCCGCGTCGGGTCGCCCTTCGTCATCGCCGGAATGCAGCAGGCCCTGGACGAGGGGTCGACCAAGGTCGCCGGCTTCGAGGCCAATGGCGGCACGCTGACGGCCAGCCCCTTCGTCGTCAACGGCGCAACCCTCCAGCCGCTGCCCACTCGCGACTGCGTCCTGCCGATCGTCGCCGCACTGGCTGCGGCGGCAGAGGCCAAACTCTCGCTGTCGGTGCTGGCCGCCTCCTATCGGCTTCCCGTGGCGCTCAGCGACCGGCTCGAAAACTTCCCGGTCGAAACCAGCGCCCGCCTGATGGCCTATTTGCGCGGCGGCGACGAAAATCTCGCGGCATTCCTGGCGCCGATCGGCCGGCCGGTCACCGTCAGTGACATCGACGGGCTGCGGGTGACGCTTGACGACGGTCGCATCGTTCACTTCCGCCCCTCCGGAAATGCACCGGAGATGCGTTGCTATGTCGAGGCGGACACGGCCGAGGCGGCCGAGGGACTGCTGTCGAGCGGTCTATCCACAATCCGGCATTGGCCAAAAACCGCCTCGAACTGAGTTTTTTGTCCTCCGACACGAAAACTTCAAAAAGCCTGTTGACACTTCGACTCGAGCCTTTTACACACCCGCTCGTCGCCCAGATGGCGGAATTGGTAGACGCGCCAGCTTCAGGTGCTGGTACTCGAAAGGGTGTGGAGGTTCGAGTCCTCTTCTGGGCACCATTCCATTCAGAACGTATTGATTACGTTCAGCTTCTTGATATTGCATGATGTTTCGTTCACCCGAGTGCTACACACGGGTGACACACATGCATATCAGGATGGCATCCCCAATGCGCCGCAAAGGCTCTACCCTTATCCAGTTCAGAAAGCGGATTCCGAAGGATGTCCTCGGGAGGGCGGTAGGGACCACTCTGGCCATTCCCGTCGGTGATGAAATTCTCCACATCGTCGTAAGTGACAAGGCGACCGAGATAACCGGTTCTCTGAGGACCCGTGACCCGAGAGAAGCCAAGGAGCGACAGGCAGTCGCGCTGGCTTATCTGGATAGTGTCTGGCAATCCCTGCGCGAAGGCCCGAAGCGGCTGACCCAAAAGCAGATCGTCGCATTGGCTGGCGAAGCCTATCGCGAGATTGTTTCGTCGTTCGAGGATAATCCCGGCTCACCCGAGATGTGGAAGCAAATCGTGCAGCTACAGATGAAGGGCATGGCTGAGGATGCGCGGCAACAGTGGTTTGGCCCTACTGCCGATCAAGTCTTGGCGAAGCATCGGCTTGTGGTGGACAGCGACAGTCGCTCCGTTCTTATCGGAGCCATCGGCGTGGCGGTGTCTCAGGCTTCGGTTCGCCTCGCGCAAAATGCAGGCGGCGACTACAGCCCTGACACGGTCGTGACGCGCTTCCCTGCCGTGGAGCTGCCGAAACAGTCGCAGACCTCGAAGCCTCTTCCAAAGCGGTCTCAGACGATCACTGGATTGGCGGAAGGTTGGTGGCGTGAGGCCAAGGAGGCGGGTAGGTCCGTCAGTACGCACGAGGCTTATCAGCGGGTGGCGACCCAGCTCTCCGAGTTCCTCGGTCACGATGATGCCCGAGCTGTAACCGAAGACGACATCATCGCGTTCAAGGACCATAGGCTTTCGCAGGGCGTCAGCCTCAAGACGATCGGAGGAGGGGATATATCCGGCATTCGACAGCTTTACGCTTGGGGCGTGGATAACCGAAAGGTGACCCATAATCCTGCCGAGGGTGTGAAGGTCGCGAAGGTGAAAAAGAAGCGCACCAGAGACCCGGGCTTCACTGAAGCAGAGGCTCTCGCCATTCTGTCCGATGCGTTTCATCATAAGAGCATGGGCAAGGCGTCGAGCCACCTGTCGAACGCGAGGCGCTGGGTACCTTGGCTCTGCGCTTATTCTGGTGCGCGTGTCGGGGAAATGGTCCAGCTCCGAAAGCAAGATATTCGCCAAGAGGATGGTTTGTGGATCATGAGAATTACCCCTGATGCCGGGACGGTGAAGGATGGGGAATATCGAGATGTCCCGCTTCACCCACACCTCATCGAGCAGGGCTTCCCCGAGTTCGTATCAAAGGCGGCTACCGGTCATCTTTTCATGAAGGTCTTTGGCGAAACCGAGAAGGCCCAAAGAGGCGCGTGGCGCACGACCAAGAACCGCGTTCGCGACTTTGTTCGAGAAATCGTGACCGATCCGGAGGTGCAGCCCAACCACGCTTGGCGGCATCGGTTCAGGACGGTGAGCCGTGACCTTGGTGTATCGAGGGACATCAGTTTCGCTATCACGGGTCACGACACCAAGGACGAGGGTGACAAATACGGCACCATCACCAACAAGGCCAAGGCGGCAGCCCTGGCGAAGTATCCGAAGTATGAAGTGAGGGCTAACGGCGCGTCTCAGAGAGACTGACATACCCCTCCGTTCACAAGAGACCGCCGCTGGTTCCAGTCCGTTTGCGCCGGGTCTCCGCTTCCCGTTCTTCGACAATTTCCTGCCAAATGCGGTAAGTCGAGGCCACCATGACCTCCATTTCACCCAGCGAGTACAGTTCGATACCTTCGTCGGTGTAGAGCTTCGCTTCGCGGCTACCGTCGTCGTTATCGGAAAATCGGATGATGCCGAGATTGATATCTGCGAAGTCCTCGTCGGCGGCGCGGATACGTTCATGCATCATGGAAAAAGCGAACCGTCGTCCTTGCTCTGTCAGTCCTTTAGTCCGCCGAGGGTCAATGAAAATTGCATGTGGCTTTTCCTCAATGGCCAGCACCATAGGAAGCCAGAGCGAGATTTTGCGACCGATACCCATCGCCATGGGAAAGAACTCATGCTGCCTTCCTGCGATATTCGATAGGGTCGCATAGTCGTGGAGCGCCTTCGCGATCTGCAAATTGTTCTTAAGCTCGTCGCCCGCTTTGCATGACCTCACCAAACGCTCGTAAATCTTCTCCCACGGCGTCGGTTGCACTGGGGCAAACATCCCAATCTGGAGATTGAAGACGTCTCCAAAGCAAGCTCTGACGTGTTTGTAGGAGAATGTAGAGAATCCACCTTTCATTTGCCTCAGGGCCGAACGCTTTAGCTCGTCTGAGAGCGGCGCGATGCGGGCCAAGTCAGTGTCAGGCAAAAGGGGTGTCGTCATGTGGCTCTCCAGATAACGGTTGTGAGCCTACCGACACCTTATGGAATCGGAATCGCTCAACAATCACATTATCCGGGATCCGTAGCCCGAATGCAACTTCTGTACGTGATTTGTTCACCACATGCGCCCATGGCGAGTCTTTGGCGTGGGAAAGGTCAACGAGGCGGCCCGATGGCATCCGCCCGTAGGAGTTCAGAACCTGCTGAACCAATCCAGTGAGACGGGCATCATCAGGCGGAACCAACTCTCTCGGCTTACCCGTCAATGGGTCCTGTCCAGTGGCGCGAAAGCGTATAGGATCAGAGCCAGCTTCCTTGAAAGAGCGGTAGGCGGCTGGATGCACGGGTCCGTATTGCCACGCCTCGAAATACCCTGAAACCAACGGCGTTTTGGTCTGGATAAGGTAAATCCCGTGAGCGAAGTACAGGAGTTTCTGAAGCGCAAGGTTCGTAATGTTGATGTGTAGCCGATCAGCCTCATCAAGCATCAGATTGGCCACAGCCCTCGGATCGTATCCCTTGCTCATTTCAAATGGCTTCCGCCTTCAATCCGTTTATTTGAAGGCCGCGTTATCTGATTCTGTCTAAACACGGGGTAAAGAATTGGAGGGACGAAGCGTCTCGTCTGAACCTCTGGCAGCATCCCACGACTACCACGGTGGTTCTCGTGTTTCTACTCCAGAATGTTTGGTAGAAATTTCTGAGCCACCCATCAGATTAGGGGCAATCGGCGCGTCCCCCCGAGCCCCCCCTTCGTCGACACCGCCAGCCTGATCTTGCTGATTAGCGCTTTCCGAAATAGAAATCACATCGTCAACCTTTAGGTGTACAGCATGGATCACGGGTTCACCCTGGAAGAGATACACGAGATGCTTGATGCGGTTGACCGCAGCCTTAGCCGTCTCCGGGGGGCGAACTTGTATACCAAGCGGATGCCAATATCGTTCATCACCGACGGTGTCAGCGTCATATATGATCTGGATTCCGCTGGAGTTCTTGGCAGTATTGGAATCAGCAACACGATCGCCAACAAGCTGAAGAACCTTGATGGCACCCTCCAAGCAAACGTGATGATCGCCTCGCTGGATCGAGTGAAGTCTTACTTGCGACGTATTGAAAGTGAGTTCGGCGGCGCTGACCACAAATCGGAAGAAGACGACCGCATCTTTGAGTTGGACACGATAATGGATCGCCATCCTCCTGAACCGGTGCCGGTGTGGGCGGAGCAGTGGGTATACGTCCGACCACAGTCACGTGCGAAAGCCATCATTGCCGAGATTTCAGAACTCCTTGACGAAGTTGCCCTGCTTGTGAAGTCGTCAAATCTACCGGAAGAGCAAGCCGCCCTGACGGACCTCGACCGAGCGCAGTTGATCGCTCTGTTGGAGACCGCCCTCCTAATGCTGCGAGCCCCACTGGTTGAGCCGGGACTTCTGAAGAAACTTCAGAAAGCAGCCACTGACGGAGCCTCCAAGACCGTTCAAAAGGGCGCTGAACAGGCAATGGGGGACGGGTTGAGGTTGTTGGGAAATCGACTGCTCGATCTCATTCAGTGGCTTGTAGGGTAGCACGGCCTCGCCGCGCGATTGAGATGGCTTTCGTTGAACATCTATGCAGTCTCAAAATGTATACCTTGTGAGAATGTCTCTTGACGTGTCTCATTTCATGTCTCACAAGTCACGAGGCGAAACGTCTTAGAGGTTTTGAGACATGACACTCATTGCGTACATCCGCGTCTCCTCCGTGGGGCAGAGCCTCGAAGTCCAGAGGGACAAGATGCTGGCAATAGGCGTCCAGCCTGACCACATCTTCGAAGAGAAGCGTTCCGGTGTGGATGCTAATCGCCCGGTCCTCAAACAAGCTCTCCGGTTTGCTCGCAAAGGGGACACCTTCGTTATCTCCAAGATTGACCGTCTGGCTCGTTCCGCCGCCGATCTCCTCTCCATCGTGAAGGAGTTACAGAGCAAGGGCGTCGAACTGAGGGTACTTGATCAGAGTATCGACACGAGCAATCCCGCAGGTCGGGCAATGCTCCAGATGCTTGGTGTCCTCGCGGAGTTCGAGACCGCGATCCGGGCCGAGCGCCAAATGGACGGCATCGCCAAGGCCAAAGCAGACGGGACGAAGTTTGGCAGGAAACCCCAAGCGACACCCGATGTCGTGGCTTACATTCGACGGATGAGAGCCGACGGGCTGATGATCCGCGAGATCATGGAAAAGGTGGGTCTCAGCAAGGCAAGCGTCTATCGAGCGCTTAGCGACGGAGGCCCGGAGGCCACGGTCCAACCATAGCGAAGGGCAGTAGTCTGCTGCGGTAGGCGCATTCCAATGACGACGAAGTTATGGGGCAGTAGGCCATTCAAAACCGGCGAACACGCTCAGGAGGCCGCTGCCGTGACATGAAGCGGTCGAATAGGGACAACAGGAGCAATTTCGTTTCGATTTAGCGTCTCAGCCCACTCGATCTATCGAGCGACAACCTCATCACTCCCTCTACGGCTCACGGCCTCGGATAATCTCCGGGGCCTTTTTTCATTTAGGAGAACTCATGAACCAAGCCCTCGCAGCAGCCATCGTGGCAGAGGCAAAAGAACTGGGTGCGAACCCTTACGACCTCGCCACGGTCATGTCCTACGAGACCGGCGGCACCTTCGACGTCTGGAAGAAAGGCCCGACAACGCAGCATGGCCAGCACATTGGCCTGATCCAGATGGGCGAAACGCAGCGCAAGGATTACGGCTACTACGAGGGAATGTCGGTCGAGGAAGCCGTGAAGGCCTCCGGTCGATACCTCCGCGACCGTGGCTTCAAGCCGGGTATGGGTCTCCTCGACATGTACTCGACAATCAACGCCGGTCGCCCGGGCCTCTACAATCGCTCTGACGCGAACAACGGCGGCGCTGCTGGCACGGTTCGGGATAAGGTCGAGACCCAGATGGATGGCCACCGGGCAAAGGCAACGGCCCTCCTTGGTGACATCGTCGGTCGCCCCGAGGAATGGCTGGCGCAGAACCAGATGAACCGCTCCGTCGAGCGCAGCGATCTCGGCACCACGACTGAGGCTCAAACACCTCGGTACGAACCGCGAGACAATCCCCTTGCCGGTGGTGCCATCCCGTTCGATCTCACGAACCGGAACAACTTCCCGCCCGAGGACCGCGAGGAACACAGCGTCGGCGAGTTGGCGAAGGCCGCTTGGAACACCGAAAGCACGACCGCATGGCTCTTCCAGTCTCCTCCCGAAACCGACCGCAGCCCCGCCTTCCAGCTCAGCACGGATCGCGTGGACGCTGACATCAAGGCAATGGGTGGCGATGCCAAGACCTACGGCCCGTGGCTCACTCAGGCGCACTCCGAGGAGAACTACCAGTCGATCCTCGAGGCGGCCAAGAAGGACCTCAGTGATGTTCGGATGCTGAACGAGGCTGGCTTCACCGGCAGGGCTCTCCGAATGGCTGTTGCCATGGCTGATCCGGTCGAACTCGGGGCTGACGCTCTGGCCGCTTCGGTGGCACCGCAGTTCGTCGGCGCTAAGCGAGCCGAGCGGATGTACCGCATCCTGAACGCAGCTATCGCTGGTGGTGCCGGTGGCGCTGCCGCAGGTGCCGTTGGTTGGTCCGTCAACCCGCATCAGGATGGCACGGACATGCTCTACAGCTCGGTCTTCGGTCTGGGCGTGGGTGGTGTCGTCGGAGCGCTCTCGCGCAACCCTGCGACCCTGACAGAGGCTGTCCGCTTCCAGCAGGTTGCAGATCAGGCCCGTCGTCACGCCGATGGTGAACTCTCGGGCATGAACATGGCTGGATCCACTGGTGCAGCTCGGGCACCGGAGCAGCAGAAGTTCCTGAACGATGAAGCTCTGGAGTTCGTAGGCGACGACGAGATCGCGAAGTCTGCCTTCCTCGGCGCTCGTGTCGATCTCTATGCCCAGATGGACAAGTCCCCGAACACCCTGACCCGTATGGGCGCGGGGCTGGTCAACGATGGCGTCGGCAAGAAAGGCGGCGCGATCAACGGCGTTGCTGCCTCCGAAGAGCAGGATCGCATGTGGAAGGTCTGGGCGACCGGCTACATGAAGACCTACCGTCCTGCGCTGGATGACTACCTGTCGCGGAACTCGAAGGGCTTCTTGGACCGCGCTCGCGCTGAGCGGGATTTCAACAGCCAGGTCTACGACTATGTGGTGGATCGACGCCCCGGGCGCTCGGAACGCTACGACGCAGCCGTGGTCAAGCTGGGGAACCATCAGGCGGCTCTCTACAGGGAGATCGGCGAGACGGCTCAGAACCCCTTCATCCGTGAGGGAATGACCGGCGATAGCGTCTCTGGCTTCGAGCGGTGGTCGGCCAACCCGCATTACATGATGCGTAAGTGGGACAACGACCGTCTCGTCATGATCAGCGACGAATACGTCAAGGGAACCGTCGAGGACCTGATCGCTGGCTCGATCCGTAAGGCCAACGCCGACATGGAAGAGAGCATGATCCGCAGCCTGTCCAAGGGCTTCACCCGGGCCATCACGAACCGTGCCCACGGACTCGACGATGCCGCTGTGAGGGCAATGGGTGGCGACGACATGGAAGCGCTCATGGAAGTCCTGACGCTCGACGGTGGGCTCTCTCGTGCCGATGCTGACGCTGTTCTACACCGGTTCAAGAAGACCAGCGACGGCGGAAGCGATGCCCGGGCCAAGCACAGGCTCCTGCTCGATGAGACCTTCCGTCTCCCCACGGTCATGCGCAAGGACGGCACTCTCGATGAAGAGGGTCTCGGCGTTCTCGATCTCATCCATCGCGATGCATCGGCGAACTTCCTTGGCTACGCTCGGCACATGTCGGGTGCGATTGCCCTGTCTCGCTATCGCGTCAAGGACCCGAAGACTGGCGAATTGCTGGTCAACGGCTTCAAGAGCGATGCCGAGTTCGACCACTACAAGCAGCTCGTCCGTCGCCGTGGCGCTGAGCTGATCGCCGAGGGAAAGACCACCAAACCCGCCGTGGACAAGGACATCGAGAACCTCGACATGGCCTACAGTTCAATCCGCGGTCGTCCTGTGCATCAGGGCGAGAATACGGACTTTGGCTGGTGGTCCAGAGCAATTCGCAAGATGAACTTCTCGCGGATCATGAACCAAGTCGGCTTTGCTCAGATTTCTGAAATCGGGGCAACAGTAGGGACGCTTGGCTTTAAAGCAGCGATGTCGCAGGTCCCAGCAGTTCGGCGCATGATGGGCCAGAACGGCGAGACTATACTAAAGTCTGGCCTCGCGAACGATCTCGAAACTTGGGTCGGCGTAGGAACCGAAAGGCTTCTGCATCGGAACAACTACCAGATCGACGAAATCACCGGGGTTGCCGAACAAGGCGCTGGCCGGTGGCGGGACAAGGTAGACCGCAGCTTGAACAGCCTGAACAACGTCACCTCCGAAATCTCGGGGATGCGTCAGGCCACGATCATGCTGGAACGATGGACCGCAGCCTCGGTCGTCCAGAAGTTCGCTGATATGGCGGCTAAGGGCGGCAAGGGAATGTCCGAAGCGCGACTGGCTGATCTCGGGCTCGACCCGGCGATGACCCAGCGCGTCATGAAGATGTTCAGCAATCCGGCGAACTTCGAAACCACCAAGGGCCTCATCTCGGGGAACAAGGTGCTTCGGGCTCACTTCGGGAACTGGACTGACAAGGAAGCTCGCGAGGCTTTCCTCAGTGCCACCGACCGGCTGACCCGGCAGATCATCCAGAGGAACGACATTGGGAACATGATCCCGTGGATGTCGTCCCCTGCGGCCAAGCTGCTCATGCAGTTCCGGTCGTTCATGGTCGGGGCCTACACCCGGCAGACCCTCAAGTCGCTGCACTTCCGTGACGCTCCCGCTCTGGGCGCGGCAGTCGGAACGATGGCGATGGCCGGTGCTGCCTACGTCGCTCAGACCAAGGTTCAATCCATTGGCCGTGACGATAAGTGGGCCGAGGATCGACTGTCCTGGCAGAAGATCGGCGCAGCGTCCTTCGCTCGTGCTGGTGTCTCCTCCATCGTCCCAATGCTGGTCGATACGTCCCTGTACGCCGGGGGCTTCGATGCGGCGTTCTCGCACACCCGAACGACCGGTCAGGTCTCCAACATGTTCTTCGGCAACCCGACTACGGGCGGACTCGATGACATCGTTCAGGCTGGCCGAGCAGTCGCTGGTCTCTTCAGGGACGGCGAATGGTCTCAGGAAGAAGCTCGGGCAATCCCGCGCATCCTCCCGTTCGGCAACATGGTCCCCGTGGTCATGGCGCTCAATGCGATGATCCAAGACATGCCTCCATGGCAGTCCAGCGGTCTATACTAAAGTCAAGCAGCACAGGGGCCTCGGATCATCTCCGGGGCCTTATTCATTGGAGAACTCATGAATAAGCTAATCAGCGGCTCCCAACACCGACCAGTCCGCTACTTCGCAGTGACATACTTCGACGGGGACGAGACCCTGAGTGGAGGCCGACAGTCGGTCTTTCGTTCGAAACGATTATGCCGTGCCAAGCGCATCGCTCGGTCAAACATGCCGCCTGATGCCGACCGGATGGAGCTTGCCGAGATCGACGGGGCCGACTTCGAGGAGCGACAGGAAGCCCGACGACAGCGCTCCGGGCAATAGGGACAACAGTAGGTGGGTCGGAGGTTCATCTATAGTTATAACTTAGGTATCCACCCAGAGGGACTGAGGTTCCTGACCATAGCTCCCTGAGAGGAGGAGGGTGTCATCATCACTCCTTCCCATGACCAGAGCCTCACCGCAGTGAACCACAGTCCGCACCTCCGTCATTGCCTTGGGCTGTCCTGAGCTTCTCTCTCGCAGGTGATCCTCCGTGGCATCCACGCGAGTGCATTCCATCGCTGAGACCCGAGGTCTGATCCGTAATGAGGAGGATCAGCGATCCCCTCCTGACCAGTAGTCCGCCCGAGGTCCCCCGGAGATACGCTGTCGGCTTCACCCAGGGCGATCTGTGACAGGCTCGGGCAGTGCATCCGGTAGCGACCATAGGCGCACTCTGGTTCGTCTCCGGTGCTGATCCCCAGTAAGACCCTCAGCGCTCGCAAATCGCCTCCACCGCATCAGAAAGATTGTCGGTCTCAGTGCGGCGGCTGGACGCGGTGCGCCCCCTTCATCGTCAACACATCACCATCACAGGAAAGGTATCCTGCATTGATCCCTGCGGTCATCCCCGCCATACACACCATTGAACTGATCGGCTCGTTTGCAGCCCGTCATATCGAAAGCGGCCTCACGGTCGATCTTACTTCCCGTCGAAACCGCAGCACCACCCGAGGACCAATCTCCCCGTTGTGCCGGAAGCTCGTTGACCTTGGGCATGACCCGAGCGTCAGGGTCCACGTCATCCGCAAGGCCCTCGACAGGGACGGACACATTCCCGTCTTCCAGAGAGACCGGGCGTTGAAGACTTGGGCTGACCTCGATTGCGTCGAGAGTGAAACCCGGTCGGTTCGGGTCCAGAAATATCGCCCGTATCCTGATGCGGTTCAGGTCAGGAGTTCACCAGCGACAATGGTGTCTGTCGGCAGAACTGGCGATGGTGGGCACCCCCTCGAAACCCTCGTTACCCGATAATCACTTCGACCAGCGCCTCTACCTTTTCATAGAGCCGGTAGAGGTCCCACGCCCTTACGATCCAAAAGACCACGAGGGGGAAGTAACGAACGAGGGCAGGTTTATGAGAACTGCATTTTCTCATTGAAAATCCTCCAAACATTCGAACCGAGGTTGACCCTCGGCGGCCCGTCCGTCGCGGATTACACGAACGGCTTATGGCGAAGCTTTGAACTGCGGCCATGAATGTTTCGGGGGATGCCCGCTCCAGTAGTACAGAGATTTCGGTGATAAGGAAACAGACTTAACCAGTCTGCATAGTAGGCTGACCGCGAGCCAGAGATCGTCAAGAGCAATCGCGGTTGGGCTTCCAGTTAAGCGACGAGGGCCATGATCTTCATACGGCTCGGATCAGTTTGTTTTGCCCCTTTGCGACTGCATCGGTGTCTTTTGTCTAATAGTGCCCACGACGTTCGCACGGTGAATCCTCCTCGCTGACGTTCGTCGGGTCCTCTCAATGACCCGAGGAGGGAAGCTCGGCTACCTATCGCCGTCCGAGGAGCGAACTATCCGTGAGCTCGGACGAAGGGACCGCTGAACGAGATCATGCAGCAGGTCCATACTTGCCGCTCGAAGACTGGGGGCATGACCCAGTCTGGCTTGTTCCGATGGGGGCGTTGGTGCGTATTCAACCGCGAAGAGGGTTTCTCTCTGAGGGACGCGAACCGTCAAAAGTATTTTTGCGGTCCCAAATTCGTTCCACCGGACCAATTTTGTGGGCCCGCACGAACTTTCCGCTGCTCGTAACTGCCTGAACATTCGGCACTTCTGCTGCTTGAGCCGAAGGAGACAATATTCCCCCCAGTGGAGTAGTTGCTTTATCGGATTAAATACTTGAAATTATTCATCAATTTGGAATTGACGCTGAAGCGTCTGGTGGGTAGGTGCGGTCTTGGGGATATGGACCCCAAGTGATTTGCGAACAGGGAGACACGCAATGCTCATCAAGATCGGCGGCTTCGAATTGGAGGTCTCGCGCGGCAGTATGTTCCTCGGTATCAACCTCGGGAAGCGCTGGCGCTATCAAACATTTCGCACATGGACGGCCACCGGGCTGAGTGCATCAGACTGGATAGACCGCACCTCGAATGGCGCGGCTGGTGCTAATGCAGGACGCCTGGGGTGAAAATGCGGAAGAAGATTGTAAGGCCCCCGCAGCGGGTCCAACCTGTGTCGCCCCGAAAGTTCAACAGCTTCCAATCCTTAGGTGTTCCTGTCCAGTACGACACCGTCTACGGGTATTTCTCCAGAAGGTTCCCGGATGTGTTCGACCGGCTCGACGATCCAATCACCTACCTCGGCAACGACATCGAAGCATTGGTCATACGGTCGTTCGACATGGGGCGCCTCTGCAAGATCGTTGAGGCTCCGAAAGCACTGGGCGAGCGTGGCGTGGAAAGGGTTCTGGCGTTCCCGCACGTTGTCTTGGTTCGCCACTACCGACCTCGGACGGATTAGGAGGAGAGAGGGGGCTTGAGATGGGCCCCACAAGAGTGCTACACACGGCATCAACGGTGGGCGAAATAATCGTGTAATATCAATAAGAAGGGGGTAGGGATACCCAGTCCTCTTCTGGGCACCAAATTCCTAAACCAAATCTTTGATTTGGTTTTGAAAAACCCCGGTTCGCCGGGGTTTTTTCGTTTCTGGCGTTTGTCCGGATTCCGTGGCGATTTCCTGCCTTCCGAGCCTCGCTCTTCGACCAGGATGGTTGCATGCTCAGGATATTTTCGCGTGGTGCGCCTTGAAGCTTGGGCCGGCAGCATTGATATTCTATCGGCTATGAAGGGCAGGCTTTCCGCGTGAGGGCGGTCCCATGTTATCGTCCGCCGGGGCGGCGGCTTTGAGAAGGACGAAGCGATGTCTGAGACACGTCGCAAGCTGACGACCATATTCTCCGCGGACGTCCAGGACTACACGCGGCTGATGCGCGCCGACGAGGAGGGCACGCTCGCCACGTTGAAGCGCCATCGCGATGCCATGGGAAGGCTCATCGAGGCGCATGAGGGCCGTGTCGTCAACACCTGGGGTGATGGACTGATCGCCGAGTTTCCGAGCGTCGTGGAAGCGCTGCGCACCGCGATCGACGTGCAGAACGAACTCGCCGGCTGCAACGAGAAATGCGCGGCCGACGAGCAGATGCTGTTTCGCATCGGCATCAATCTCGGCGACGTGATCGCCGAGGGCGACGATCTCTACGGCGACGGCGTCAATGTTGCAGCCAGGCTGCAGGCGTCCGCGCCGGCTGGCGGCATCGTCATCTCCAATACCGTGTACGACCAGGTGCGCAACAAGGTCGCCGTCGGTTTCGATTTTCTGGGGCCTCTTGAGGTCAAGAACATCGATGGCGGTGTGCCGAGCTATGCTGTGCGCATCGGCGCGGACGATCCCCGTCCGACCTTTGCCGCAGAGACCTTCGGCCGCCGTGCTGAAGCAGCCGCTGCCGAGGCGGCCAAGCCGCGTCCGGAGCCGGTGGGCGTGATTGCGGCAATCAGGAGCGGATCGCTCCCGGTTCTCTACATCGTTGCCGCTGGCTTGGTCGCTCTCAACCTGTTGACCTGGAACGGAACCTTCTGGTCCGTCTGGCCGCTGCTTGGCCTCGCCATCCTTGCCGGCCTTGCCTGGATCAAGACCAACCCGTGGGTGGACCGCAGCATCGGCATACTGGTGCTCTCGGGATTGGTGCTTCTCACCATCAATCTCTTGACCTGGCGCGGCGTCTTCTGGGCCGTCTGGCCACTGCTCGCCTTCGCCGTGGTCGGCGGCATTCGCTGGGTCACCCGGCAGAACCGCCGCCTCGGCTCCTGACGTCTATTCGCGGCTTTCGGAGCCGGCCGACAAGTTGTCGTGTGTCTTCGGGCCGTCATCGAGGGCTTCCGGCTCTTTCGGCTCCGCGCCCAGCACTTCGTAAATCTCCAGGGCCGAGGCTCGGCCCTTGGCCTGCGCTGTGCCGAGCGGCCGGAAGTGGATCGTGCCACCCGTATGGGCAACGACCGCGCCGCTCGCCATGATCATCGTGCCGTAGTTCTTGTTCATGCCCTCGAGGCGCGAGGCGACGTTCACCGTGTCGCCCATGGCGGTGTATTGCAGCCGCTCCTTCGCGCCGACATTGCCGACGACGGCGGTGCCGGTGTGAATGCCGAAGCGTGTGCGGAACTCCGGCAGTCCTTTCTTGCGCTGTGCTTCGTTGAAGATGCTGAGGCGCTGCTGGACCGCGAGCGCGCACCGACAGGCATTCTCGGCGTGTTTGTCGTCCGGTGCCGGGGCGTTCCACATGGCAAAGACCGAATCGCCGAGGAACTGGATGATCGTGCCGTCGTGCTCGCCGACCGTCTCGCTGAAGATATCGAAATACTCCGACAGCATCGCCACCACCTCCTCGGGCGAATGCCGTTCGCTGAGCGTGGTGAAATCGTAGATGTCGGTGAAGAGCGCGGTGACTTCCTGACGCCAGGCGGAGCGGCCGCTGAAATGGCCGGATTCGATGCCCTTGCGCACCAGTTCCTTCGGCACATAGAGCGCAAAGGTGAAGATTGCATCGCGGGCCCGGTTCATGGCGCCGCCGAGGGTTGAGATTTCGCTGACATGCGAGGAAACATCGATCGGGGTGGTGAAGTCGAGGTCCTGCAGCCGGTTGGCGCTGGCGGTCAGCTGGTTGAGCCCCTTGGTAATCAGATGTGCCAGCACCAGCGAGGCGAGTACCGCCAAGGCTACCACGGCCCCGGAAATCGCCAGCCCCTGAACGAGCGTCTTGTTGGCGTCCGCCATTAATTCGTCGAGCGGTGCGGCCACCACGGCGCGGTTGCCGGAGAGAAGCAGCGCGGATTCGAGCGGCGTTACCATGACGAGATAGGTGCGGTCCCCGACCTGGACGAAGTCGGCCTTCCCGGGCGCTGGCGGATGTTGGCGGATGCTCTGGATCAGCGGGTCGCTGTCGGCCTGCACGATCGGGGCGTCCTTGTCCTTGGCCGCCATGATGCGTCGCATCATCACCCGGTCGGAATGGATGATCGGCCGGCCGACGGCATCGAGGATGAAGGACACCGAACCAGCAGTCAGCCGTTCGCGGGCGAGGAAGTCGGTGATCGTATCGAGCACGACATCGGCGCCGATGACGATCTGCGGATTGCCGCGATGCGCCTGCGAGATGGTCATGCCCAGTGTTTCGGTGGTGGCGCTTTCATAGGGTCCAGTCGAGACCGCGGCCTTGCCGTTGACGGCCGCGCGATACCAGGGTCGCGTGCGCGGGTCGAAGCTCGATGGCGGTAGCCGCCGTTCGGAGAATTGCGTGCCGTCCTTGTCGACGAAGAGAACGCGCTGGAGCGGCTTGCCGTTTGAGTCCCTTTCCATCGAGCGCACCGCAATGGCGGCGCCACGGGGCGCGTCGAGCGCCATGCGCCAGGCAACCTGCTTGAGGTCGACGACCTGAAAGAAGGCGCCGTTGGGGTAGCCGACATAGACCCCATCGATGTGCGGCGAGCGGGTGATGCCTTCACGAAGCACCGCCACCTTGTCGTTCATGCGCTCAGGCGGGGGCACGAGGAAGGAATTGGCGACGGAGGAGACGAGATTGACGAGGGCGGAAGTATCGCCCGAGAGCACGCCCAGCCGGTCGACAAGGCGGTTCATGAAGCCGCGCATGTTGGCCTCGGCATCAGCGATCGCAGCGTTGCGCGAGCGATGGTAGTCGAGCCCGACAAGCGTCGCGGAAACGACGATCAGCATGGCGACCATGACGAGGCTGAACAGCGATCGCAGCGAACTGTTCCAGCCATCGCGTGCTTTGCCTTGTCGAGCGCCGGGCGCCGTGTCTACCATCGCGTTTCTCTGATCCCGTAACGATGCCTCGGCGACGACCTTAACGTGCAAGGTTGGTCGCATGTGCAAGAAAAGTTAAATGCGAATCCCATAAAACACGTTAATCGGCGGGATGCACGATCCCGCCGAGATCCGCAGCGAAAAATGTCTCAGTTCACCGTTACCGGCTTCGAGCGCATGCGCGCGACGGTTTCGCGCTCGGCACGCTTGCAGCGCATCGGTGGCAGGCCGCGATCCATCAGGTCCATGTCTTCGAGCACCATGTCGCCCATTTTCTTGAAGGCGCTGTCGAGCGCGCCGGCGCGGTGCGCCGAACGCAGGAAGCCCGACATGCGGCGAACGGGATGGTCGAGCGGCAGGGGCTCCTCCGGAAAGACGTCGCTCGCCGCCACGATATGGCCGCTTGCGACCGCGGCCATCAGCGCCTCGAAATCGACGACGCCGGCGCGACTGAGGAGAATGAAGGCGGCACCCGGACGCATGCGGGCAAACGCCTTCTCGCCAAGGAAGCCTTCGTTCTCGCTGGTAACGGAAGCAACGAGGAAGACGAAGTCGCTTTCGCCCAGCACGGTCTCGAGCGAAACCGGTTCAACGCCATTGTCCCGCAGGATCGAGGCCGGCATCCAGGGGTCGAAGACGCGGATTTTCGCCCGGAAGCCGGAGAGCACGCGGTTCAGGGCCTTGCCGAGATCGCCGAAGCCGATGATGCCGATCTCGGAGCCGGAAAGCAGGCGCGCCGAACGGTTGCCGTCGCCACCCCAGAGTTCGCGGCCTTCACGGAAGGCAAGGTCGGCGTCGACGACGCCGCGGGCGATGTTGAGCGCCATGGCGAGGCCGAGTTCCGCCACCGGCTCGGCAAAGACCTGCCCGGTGGTCACCACATGGATGCCGCGCTCGAACAGCACCTCATAGGGCATGTTGTTGATCAGGTTGCTTTCGACGTTGAGGATCGCCTTCAGCTGGCTCATGCGCCTGAGGGTGGCGTGGTCGAGCGGGGGCTGGCCGATGATGTAGTGGGCGTTGCCGAGCACGTCGTCGCCAAGGCCGGCGATATCCTCCGGGTCCGCTTCGACGATGCGGTAGCGGCGATGCAGGTCCTTGAGGGTTTCCGGTGTGAAGATGAGATCGAGCGTGCGTGGTGCGGGTGCACTGATGGCAAGCGGCCGGTTGTCGGGCATGGTTCTTCCCACTGCAGGTTTCCTTTGATCGGGTCGATCGAAGGATAAAAACATGCAGCACCTCAAAGCGCTACCGTGACCTTTGCGCGGCGCTGAGACGGAGGACGCCCATGCTCTGGCCGTGAGGCTAGGAACAGTTCCGCCGCTTGCCAAGCGGCGTGGCGGTCCCGATGCTGTCTTCGCACGAGGATTGCTTGTCGTGTTTTTGCTTAGTAGCCGAGACCACGCTTCTGCCGATAGAGCGAAGGCGGCAGGTCGCTGCCCTGGAAGACAGGCCCGTCGCCACGGCGGCAGTTGTAGATCGTGTCGTAGATGGGACCGCCGCGGGCCGACGATTCGAACGGATAGTTTCGGTCGACAAAGGTCTGCTCGCATACGGTTTGGTCGCCACCACCGTTCAACGGATCCATCTGGCGCACGCCCGGCAGGTCCCGATAGGTCTGCGCCGGTGCCGGCATGGCCGTCAGCCCGATCGCCAGCGCGAGCGTGGAGAGAGCGAGGGCGGGTTGAAAAGACGTCATCGTCAGGACTTTCAAAGGGCAGCCGGCGGGCGGAACGTGACAACGGTATCGCCGACGCCAAACTTGCGCTATAGGCCACACCACTTCGTTTGATCTGGGGATTTTCGATGGCGAATGCAATACGGTTCCATGAAGGCGATATCTCCGCAGCCGACGCCGATCGTTATCGAGGCGCAATCGCGATCGACACGGAAACGCTCGGCCTCATCCCCCGCCGCGATCGCCTTTGCGTGGTGCAGCTGTCTCCGGGCGACGGTACGGCCGACGTGATCCGCATCGCAGCCGGCCAGAAGCAAGCGCCGAACCTCGTCGCCATGCTTGCCGATCCGGCCCGCCAGAAGATCTTCCATTTCGGCCGCTTCGATATCGCCGTCCTCTTCCATACCTTCGGGGTGACGACGACGCCGGTCTTCTGCACCAAGATCGCCTCGCGGCTGACCCGCACTTACACCGATCGCCACGGCCTCAAGGACAACCTCAAGGAAATGCTCGACGTCGACATTTCCAAGCAGCAGCAGTCGTCCGACTGGGCAGCAGAGACCCTGTCGCAGGCGCAGCTCGAATATGCCGCCTCCGACGTGCTGCACCTGCATGCGCTGCGCGACAAGCTGACGGCGCGCCTCATCCGCGATGGTCGCATCGAGCATGCCGAAGCCTGCTTCGCCTTCCTGCCGACGCGCTCCAAGCTTGACCTGCTTGGCTGGGACGAGACGGATATCTTCGCGCACAGCTGAGTTGTGCGGGGCTGTTATGGCGTCAGGTAAAGGACGACCGCATAACGTGCGGCCTTGCCGATGGTGACGAACAGCAGGAACAGCGGCAGCTTCATGCGCAGCAATCCGGCGACCAGCGTCAGTGGGTCGCCGATGACCGGCAGCCAGGAAAGAAGCAGCACCGGCTGGCCGTAGCGGGCAAAGAGCGCCTCTGCCTTTTGCCGATTGGTGGGCGAAACCGGAAACCACCGGCGCCCCTCGAAGCGGATCAGAAAACGCCCGAGCGCAAAATTGACGACGGCGCCGAGCACGTTGCCTGATGTCGCGGCGATGAAGAGGGCAGGGCGGCTCGTTTCGCCGTGCAGGGCGGCGGCCACGATCGCAGCTTCCGACATGCCGAAAAGCAACGTCGCCGACAGGAAGGCCGCGGAAAAGACGCCGGCAAGAATTCCGAAATCCAGGATCAGCTCCTGTCCGTATGACCGAGATCGCGCTCCGGCTCGATGATGTCGCGGATGCGCTGCTTCAGTTCCTTCGGCCCGGGGAAACCGCCGTCCCGCTTGCGCTCCCAGATGAGCGCGTCATCGACGCGGATCTCGAAATTGCCGCCGGTGCCGGGAATGAGCGCCACTTCGCCGAGCGACTGCCCGAACGTCTGCAGCAGTTCCTGCGCCATCCAGCCGGCGCGAAGCAGCCAGTTGCACTGGGTGCAGTAAAGGATGGTGAT
This sequence comes from Ensifer sp. ENS06, assembly GCF_014852205.1. NCBI lineage: Bacteria > Pseudomonadati > Pseudomonadota > Alphaproteobacteria > Hyphomicrobiales > Rhizobiaceae > Ensifer > Ensifer sp. ENS06. The sequence goes on from NZ_JACVBC010000001.1 coordinate 174,928, forward strand.
GCGCGGCTTCTGGTCCATCGGGTGTCTCGGATGTGCTTCGGGCGGCGACCATAGCGGTCGCCTCAGTTGGAAACAACTGCGTTCCGGGGCTCATACTCACGCTGCGCTCACACGATTGTCAACCAATTTAGTCATGTTTTTATCGGCGGATAGCTTGCTTTGCGCGGTCGTCGCGGCGAGACAATGCGGCATTGCACAAATTGTCGCACCCAACCGCCGGAGAAGCCCCTTAATGACCGACGTCACCGTTTCCAGTTCCCGCCCGCGCGCCATCCTGCCGGCGCTGGAAAAGATCTATCTGCCGCTCAATACATCCGCCGAAACGCTGTTGCGTGTGCTCGCCGGCGCTCTGCTTGCGGTTCACGGTTTTGGCAAGATCACCAATCCCTTCGGCGCGATTGGCATGGTCGAGGGCCTCGGCTTCTATCCCGGTGTCTTCTGGTCGCCGCTGCTCGCCGCGACCGAATTCTTCGGCGGCATTTTGATCGCGATCGGTTTGTTGACGCGCCCGGCCGCCTTTGCCGGCATGATCGTTCTGCTCGTCACCGTCTACTTCCATGGCATCGTGCAGGGTGAGGGCCTCTTCGGCGCAGAGAAGTCGATCCTCTGGGCAGCGATCCTGTTCTTCTTCGCCATCCGCGGCGCCAACAGCCAGTCTGTCGACGCCAAGCTCGGCAAGCAGTTCTGATCGAACGAACGACGCTTAGAAAAACGGGGAGGCGGTGAAAACCGGCCTCCCCGTTTTCGTCTTGCAGCTGGTGAGGCTTTCGCCGTCGCGACCTCTCAGGCGCTTTCCTTCGCCGTCACGCTGCGAATGGTCATCCGGTGGACCTTGCCCGACCGGTCCTGCCAGTCGATCGACTGGCCGACGGAGAGCCCGATCAGCGCCGCGCCGACAGGGGTCAGCACAGAGATGCGGCCGGCCTCGATATCGGCCTCGCCGGGATAGACGAGCGTCACCTGCTTGGCAAAACCATTGTCCGCCTCGAAGGCGACGGTGGAGCCCATCTGCACGCTGTCGGCGGGCAGCGCGTCGGGCGCGCCGACCCGGGCGCGGTCGAGTTCAAAGAGCAGTGCCTCGGCCACATCAGGCACGCGCTCGAGCGCGGAGGAGGCGAGCGCCGTCAGCCGCTTGTGGTCTTCGGCATTGATGATGATCGGGGGAAGTTTCTTGCGGGTTGCCGCCATGATGGGACCTGACACGTTCAATCGAAGCGCACGACAGGGCGCAATCGAATAGGTTTTCTGGAGATTAGGCGCTCGTTCAGCCGCGCTCGGAAATTTCTTCTGCCGACGCGAAAGGCTCCCCTGACCCGGAGAGCGCAAGCGTCCGGGCTGGGGTCAGGTTCCTGCGATCGGGCACACCCGGAAGCAGCAATGAGAAGAAATCGTCGGCATCATCATGCCCCAAGGGTCGGAAAGTTCGCTCACGAAGTCAAGGCCCGCATGAACCCGTCCGCATCATCGCATCGCTATGTGACCTCTTGAACAGTGGCCGCGCTCGTGGTCAATCTCCACGGTCGATGCGAAGGGAATGCGATGATGCGGGTGCTGGTGGTTGAAAACATGGCGAAGACCGAGCTCGGCCAGGTCGGCACGGCGCTTCGCGAGGCAAAGGCCGAGATCGAGATCCGCCGCGCCTATCTCGGCGAGGCCGTTCCTGAAACACCGGAAGGATACGACGCACTGGTGGTGCTTGGCGGCGAGCAGAGCGCGCTCGACGATGCCGCCTATCCCTATCTGCCTGATCTTGCCGCGCTGATGCGCCGCTTCGGTGACAGCGGCCGTTCCGTGCTCGGCATCTGCCTCGGCAGCCAGCTTCTCGCCCGCGCCTATGGGGGCCGGAACCTGCTGGGCGAGGCCAAGGAGTTCGGTTGGTGCGACGTGCAGGTGCGCGGCGAAGGCGCCGAGGACCCGGTCCTTTCCAGCGTCGGTGAGAGCTTCCCGATCTTCCAGTGGCACGGAGACACTTTCACGCTGCCCGAGGGGGCTGTCCATCTCGCCGAAAACGCCGTCACCCGACATCAGGCCTTCCGCGTCGGCCGCGCCGCCTACGGCACCCAATTCCACTTCGAGGCCGACACACACCTCGTCGAAGACTGGAACCGCGCTTTCCCGGACACCATCAAGCGGCTCGATCCGACCTGGCTTGCGCGCTATCGCGAACACGCCGCGCGCCACGGCCGCCAGGCGGATGCCGCGGGCCTGTCTCTTGCTCGCGCCTGGGTCGCGACGATCGTTCGCCAGCAGGGCGGCGCGGTGAATGAGGAACCGGCGTTGGAGGAGGTTACCGGATGAGCGAGGCACTAAACGGCGGCTGCTTCTGCGGCAGGATCCGCTATCGGCTGAAGGCGGCGCCGATGTTCGTCAACTGCTGCCATTGCAGCGATTGCCAGCGCCAGGTCGGTAGCGCCTTCGTCGTCAACGGCGTGATCGAGCGCGACAATATCGAACTCATTGAGGGCGAGCCGGTCGTCGTGACGCTTCCGACGGACAGCGGCCGTCCGCATGATGTCTACCGCTGTGCCGAATGCCAGACGGCCCTCTGGAGCGACTACGGCCGGCGCGGCTGGCTTTCCTTCGTCCGGATCGCAAGCCTTGACCGCCCGTCGGACTTCCCGCCGGATGCGCATATCTTCACCCGCTCCAAGGTTGCTTGGCTGTCGCTCGAGGGCGGCGCACCGGCTTTCGAGATTTATTACGACATGAAGACGATGTGGCCGCCGGAAAGCCTGGCACGGCGCGAAGCCGCGGAAGCGAAAGCAAAAGCGTGACAGCCAGCGAACGCGACAAGATGGCAGCCGGAGAATGGTACTCCTGCCTCGTCGACGAACTCGAGGCGCTTCGGATGACGGCGCGCGTTGCTGTCCATCAGCACAACACCATGGCGCCGATCGAGCGTGGAAACATGGCGTCGGCGCTGCGGGTGCTGTTCGGTGCGGTCGCTGACGACGTCTTCATCGAGGCGCCGTTCCATTGCTCCTACGGCATCAACATCCACGTTGGCGCCCGCGTCTATCTCAATGCCGGCTGCACAATCCTCGACAGCGGCCGCGTGGCGATCGGGGCGGGGACGATGCTGGGGCCGAACGTGCAGATCTATTGCGCCGAGCACCACAGGGACGCCGTGCTTCGCGGCCAAGGCCTCGAAGTCGCCAAGCCGGTGACGATCGGTGCCGATGTCTGGATCGGCGGCGGCGCGATCATTCTCGGCGGTGTCACGATCGGGGATGGCGCGATCGTCGGTGCGGGCTCGGTGGTGACGAAGGACGTGGCGGCCGGCGCCGTGGTCGCCGGCAACCCGGCGCGGCCGCTCCGCCGCGCGTCGACGTAAGACGATTGGAGAAGGACGATTTTTGATGACGATTGAGATGAAGACGATCCACGTGCGCCCGGCGCGGCCAGAAGATGCGCCTGCGTTGTGCGCTTTCCTCAACGAAATCATCGCGATCGGCGGCACCACCGCCCATCAGACGCCGTTCACGCCTGAGAGCTTCGTGGCGCACTATCTCGCCGGCCCGGGCTTCGTCAGTTGTTTCGTCGCCGAGGACGAGGCGGGTGAGCCTTGCGCCTTCCAGGCGCTGGACCGCTGGGACGGAATACCCAAGGATTGGGCCGACATCGGCACGTTCTCGCGCCCCGACAACAAGGTGCCCGGCGCCGGCACGGCGCTCTTTAAGGCCACCTGCGACTTCGCCCGCTCGATCGGCCTGAAAGCCCTCAACGCCACCATCCGTGCGGACAATGTCAGCGGGCTCACCTATTACGGCAAGATGGGTTTCGTCGACTACAAGGTCGACAAGGCAGTGCCGCTGAAGGACGGGCAGTTGGTGGATCGCATTTCGAAGCGGTACGTGCTTGAGGACGGATGAGGCGAGCACTGCCGCTCTGGCAGCGCCACCCTCCCGGTCTTCATCCCCGGGCCTGAAGTTCAGTCCAGGAGGCAGCTGACATCATAGGCTGGATCGGTCTTGAGGAGATCGGCGCCACGCCTTGGCGAGAGGCGTCGGCGATAAAAGAGCGCCGACGCTCGCAAAGGGCACCTCTTGAAAGCGTGCCGCTCTAACGGCTGCTTCTGTTCACCATGGCAATGATCGTCTCGTAAAGCTCGTCCTGAGCCTCGTCGGCGGTGATTTCGCTCGTCGCTGCAGCGTGGGACAAGCCATCGGCTGCACCGAGCATTGCCCAGAAACCGGCCTGTGCGATGCCCCTCTGCCCGATGAACGGGCCCAGCACCTTTCGGCACTTTTCGATATAGACCAGCTGATAGTCCCGTTTGACGGCCGCAAGCTCGGGCGAACCGGCGAGGGCCGCCAGCACGCCGGGCATCTCGCGACCCTGCGTGAGCACGCAGTCGACATAGGAGGCGGCAATCGTCCTGACTGTCGCTTCCAGCGTTGGGTCGCTCGCGGCAATGGCAGCGTCCATCACCACCGTCTGGCGCACATCAAAATCCTGGTAGAGCGCGGCGAGCAGTCCGTTGCGTGTTCCGAAATGATCATAGACGACCGGCTTGGCGACGGCCGCTTCCTCGGCCAGGCGCGGCAGCGTCAGCACATCGGTCCCTTCCTCGCGAACGAGCCTCCAGGCGACGTCCAGCAGTTGGCGTAGCCGTTGCTCGCGGGTGAGGCGAACGCGTTTGGCGGTGACCGTGTCTCTTTCCATGGTGCTTGACATCACTATATACCAAAAGTAACTTACCTGAAGTATATAGAAGATATCTCCCAACCGCAACCATCCGCCTGCCTGACGGGCGGCGGCGAAGCGGCATGCCGACGCATGCCGTTTGCAAAGGATTCGTGCCCAATGACTGACGTCTCACTCCCTCACTCCCAAGGCCGAAGCGCATGGCTCGGCCTCATCGCCGTGCTGCCGCTGGTCCTCGTCGTGGCCATGGATGGCTCCATCCTCTATCTCGCCATGCCGCGCGTGACTTCGGCTCTCTTGCCCACCGCCGACCAGGCGCTCTGGATCCTCGATATCTACGGTTTCGTCGTCGGTTCGCTGCTGATTGCCTTCGGCAATATCGGCGATCGCTACGGGCGGTTGAAGCTGATCATGATCGGCGCGGTGATCTTCGGTGCAGGATCGCTCGGTGCGGCCTATGCGCAGTCGCCCATGGCGTTGATTGCTTCCCGGGCGCTGATGGGGCTCGGCGGCGCGACATTGCTGCCCTCGGGGCTGGCAATCGTCAGCGCGCTGTTTCCGGATCCGCGACTGCGGGCGCAGGCGATCGGCATCTTCGCCGCCACCTTTGCAGCCGGCTTCGCCATCGGTCCGGTTATCGGCGGCATCCTGTTGCAGCGGCTCGAGTGGGGCGTGGTGTTCCTGATCAACGTTCCCGTCGTGCTCGGCTTCCTGGTCGCCGCACCCATTCTGCTTCGCGAGGTGCGCTCCACGACTTATGGCCGCATTGACCTGCCAAGCCTTGTCCTGTCCTTTGCCGGTATCCTGCTCACCACCTATTCGCTGAAGACCGCGGCCGCCTACGGCTTCACGCCGCTGCAGACGCTTGCCGGGATCGTCGGCGTCCTCGCCATCGCGTTGTTTATTCGCAGGCAAACGCGGATCGCCTATCCGCTGCTCGACCTCGGCCTGTTCCGGGACCGCATCTTTTCCATCGCCATTCTCACCGGCCTCCTGCCGCTGGTCGTCTGGTCCGCCGTCGGTTACCTCTCGGGCATCTATCTGCAATCGGTCCTCGGCTTCGATGTTTTTACCGCAGCACTTTTGACCTTGCCCGGCGCCGTCGTGCTGATGGCGACTTGTGTCGGGACAGCGCGCATCGTCGATGTGGTCGGCCGCAAGACGGCGCTTGTTGCGACGCATTTCCTGATCGCAGCCGGCCTCTTTCTGCTGCTCCTCACGAGCACCGAGGCGGGCGTGGCAGCGCTCATCGCCTCGACTGTGGTTGCGGGCATCGGCTACGGCCTCTCCTTCAGCCTCGTCGCCGAGATCGCCGTGTCGGCGGTGCCTGCCGAACGCGCCGGTGCCGCGGGCTCGATCGCCGAGACCAGCAACGAACTCGGAAATGCGCTCGGTATCACGCTTCTGGGTTCACTGGCGGCACTCAGCTTCCGGCTGCTCGGCCCCGGCGTGGCCGGCACGCTGAACGAAACCCTCGATCAGCCGGGCCTTGCTTCTGAAACGGTGCTGCAGGCCAAGGACGCCTTCCTCACCGGTCTTCACATCGCGGCCGGCGTCGGCGCACTGTCGCTGCTCGCATTGGGCATCATGGCCTGGCTCTGGCTGCCGAAGAAGCTGCCGGAGTAGGTGGGGTGGGACGCCACTGTGAGTCGCCTTGGGTCAAAAGAACGGAGTAGTTCGCTCCAGGAAACTAGACCTGCGCGCATAATCCTGCGGCTCCAGCATCGCCTCACCTTCACAAACCAAAAAGGGCGACCCGAGGGCCGCCCTTTCAAACGTTGAAACATGCGGCGCTGCCGCTTACTCGTCGCCCATCTTGAGGGCGGCGATGAAGGCTTCCTGCGGAATCTCCACCTTGCCGAACTGGCGCATGCGCTTCTTGCCGGCCTTCTGCTTTTCGAGCAGCTTGCGCTTGCGGGTGGCGTCGCCGCCGTAGCACTTGGCGGTCACGTCCTTGCGCAGCGCCGAGATGGTTTCGCGGGCAATCACGTTGCCGCCGATGGCCGCCTGGATCGGGATCTTGAACATGTGCTTCGGGATCAGCTCCTTGAGCTTTTCGCACATTTCACGGCCGCGCTTTTCGGCTGCCATCCGGTGCACCATCATCGACAGCGCATCGACCGGCTCGCCGTTGACGAGGATCGACATCTTCACAAGGTTGCCTTCCTTGTGCTCGGTGATCTGGTAGTCGAACGAGGCATAACCCTTGGAGATCGACTTCAGGCGGTCGTAGAAATCGAACACGACTTCGTTGAGCGGCAGGTCGTAGGTCAGCATCGCGCGGGTGCCGACATAGGTCAGCTCAATCTGGATGCCGCGGCGGTCCTGACAGAGTTTGAGGATGCCGCCGAGATAGTCGTCGGGCGTCAGGATCGTCGCGCGGATCCACGGCTCGTGGATTTCTGCGATCTTGACGACGTCGGGCATATCGGCCGGGTTGTGCAACTCGCGTTCCGAGCCGTCCGTCATGAACAGCTTGTAGACGACCGACGGGGCCGTCGCGATCAGGTCGAGGTCGAACTCGCGCTCGAGACGCTCCTGGATGATTTCGAGGTGCAGCAGACCGAGGAAGCCGCAACGGAAGCCGAAGCCGAGTGCTGCCGAGGATTCCATCTCGAACGAGAACGAGGCGTCGTTGAGGCGCAGCTTGCCCATCGCCGAGCGCAGGTCCTCGAAGTCGGCAGCATCGACCGGGAACAGGCCGCAGAAGACCACCGGCTGTGCCGGCTTGAAGCCCGGCAGCGCGGTTGCGGTCGGGCGCTTGTCCTCGGTGATGGTATCGCCGACGCGGGTGTCGGCCACTTCCTTGATCGAGGCGGTGATGAAACCGATCTCGCCGGGGCCGAGCGCATCCATCGCCACCATCTTCGGGGTCAGCACGCCGACACGTTCGATCGTGTACTTGGCGTCGGTGCCCATCATGCGGATGGTCATGCCCTTCTTGAGCGTGCCGTCGATGATGCGCACGAGAACCATGACGCCGAGATAGGTGTCGTACCAGCTGTCGACGAGCAGCGCCTTCAAGGGCGCCGCATCGCCGCCGTCGCTCTTCGGCGCCGGCAGCTTGGTGACGATGGCTTCGAGCACGTCGGGAATACCGAGGCCGGTCTTGGCCGAGATCAGCACGGCGTCGGACGCGTCGATGCCGATCACTTCCTCGATCTGCTCCTTGATGCGGTCCGGTTCGGCCGCCGGCAGGTCGATCTTGTTGAGCACGGTGACGAGTTCGTGGTTGTTGTCGATCGCCTGGTAGACGTTGGCGAGCGTCTGGGCTTCCACGCCCTGCGACGCGTCGACGACAAGCAGCGAGCCTTCGCAGGCCGACAGCGAGCGCGAGACTTCGTAGGCGAAGTCGACGTGGCCGGGGGTGTCGATCAGGTTCAGCACGTAGGTTTCGCCATCATTGGCCTTGTAGTGCAGGCGCACCGTCTGGGCCTTGATGGTGATGCCGCGCTCACGCTCGATATCCATGCTGTCGAGCACCTGCTCGGACATCTCGCGCTCGGCGAGGCCACCGGTGGACTGGATCAGCCGGTCAGCAAGCGTCGACTTGCCGTGGTCGATGTGGGCCACGATCGAGAAGTTGCGGATATGCGAAAGGGGCGTCTTCGAAGATGTTGTGCTCATGGGCCGCATATAGCAGTGCCTTCAACCGCCGCAAAGCGGGAAATGAAGGCTTCGTTCACTATAAATCGGCCTATTCGGCCCCCGCTTCCGCATCGACGAGCGCGCCGGCATTGGGCACCTGCGCGCTCCTGATCTCGAAGCTCTCGCGCTCGGCCGCCGGCACCTCATCACGTTTGCGCAACCTGAGCAGCACGAAGAAGGCATAAAGCGCGGCAACGGCCATCGCCGCATAGATGAACGTGCGCTGCCCGAACACCGGTGTCAGCAGCGTCACCAGCATCGGCACGACGGTCGCAGCAATCGACCAGGCGACCAGCATGGTGCTGGCAAGCGGCACGAAATCGGCGGGATCCGTGCGGTCGTTGGCATGCGCATTGGCGATCGAATAGACGGTCTCGACCGCGCCGGCAAAGAGCGCGAAGACCAGCATCAGAAGGAGCAGATTGCTGAACGACGCCGAAAGCGCGAAGAAGCCGGCAGCAAGGATCAACAGGCACGTGCCGATCAACACCAGGCGCCGGTCGATCCGGTCCGACAATGTTCCCATCGGATACTGGATGGCGATGAGGCCGAATTGCATGACGAACATCAGATTGGCGACGTCGCTCTGACTGACATTGTTGGCGGCCGCATAGATCGGCGTGAAGCCCTGCACCACCATCGAAAGGCCGCCGGCGGCAAGCACGCCGATGAAGGCGACGGGGGAATTGCGCCAGACCATCGGGATGTCGATGCTCACTTTGGCCGGCGGCGGTGGCGTCGGCAGCCGCGTCAGCCCGATCGGCAAGAGCGCGAGCGCTGTGAAGAAGATGGTGACGAGCGGCGGCAGGTTGCCGTCGGCCGGGATCTGTCCGAACAGCCAGGCGCCGGTGCCGAGCCCGATGACATAGGCCATGTAGAACAGCGCCATCGCCTTGCCGCGCCAGTGGTTTTCGCTCGCATGGTTGAGCCAGCTTTGGGCGATGATGAAATTGGTGTTGCCGGACGCGCCATAAAGCCCGCGGGCCAGTACCCACAAGAGCGGATGCATGCCGAGCGCGATCGTCAGCGCCGAGAGGATGACGAGCGCCATCGAGCAGGAGAAGGCGCGCGCATGGCCGACACGACGGATCATCGGTCCGGCGATGACGCAGCCGATCAGCCCGCCGAAGGCGATCATCGTGACCGCAGCACCCGGCACCCAGTCCGGCGCGTCCGAGCGCGTCAGCGCGAAGGGCACATAGGCGAGCATCATGCCGTTGCCGATCGCCACCGCCGTCATCGAGGCGACGATACTGGCGATCGAGGTCAGCGAGGAGGGCTGCTTTGTCATGTCCAACCTGTCGATGAGGCCGCCCGTGCGGGTGCGCTGGCGTGATGGATGAGGGCTGTCTAAAGTATTGAAGTGAAAGCTTTTCTCGTTTCTGCGTCCGAAGCTGCCACCTTAGCCGGAATACCCTTGTTGCGCTGTCGCCAAAGCGGCATCGCATGCCTGTATTTTCGGTCTTTCGCAGTCTTGACTCCACTATATGAGAAATGCAATCTCAAATAATGGAAAACGTCACCGATCCCCTCGAACATGCCATCGGCGAGCGCATTCGCACGCTGCGGACGCAACAGAACCTGACGCTCGACGAGCTTGCTGCAAGTTCCGGTGTCAGCCGGGCGATGATTTCGCGCATCGAGCGAGGCGAGGCGAGCCCGACCGCCCAGCTTCTTGCCAAGCTCTGCAGCGCGCTCTCAACCACGCTTTCAGCGCTCTTTGCCTTTGACGCCGAGGGAGCTTCACCACTTGCCAGGCGCGCCGACCAGCGGCTCTGGCGCGATCCGGAATCCGGCTATCTGCGCCGCTCCGTCTCGCCGGATGGTCTTGGCTCGCCGATCGATATCGTCGAGGTCGAGTTTCCGCCCGGTGCCCGTGTCGTCTTCGAGAGGCAACCCTCCGATCGCGGCATTACCCAGCACCTCTGGCTCTTTTCCGGGCGGCTCGAAATGACGACCGAATCCGGCTTCCATTCGCTCGAGCCAGGCGATTGCCTGTTCATGGGGCTGGAGGCGGGACACATCTTTTACAACCCCCACGATGAGCCGGCTCACTACGCCGTCATCCTCTGCCGCACCAAGGTTTGACCATGTCCGATATTCAGATCCGCCTGCTGTCTGCGAATGAAGCGCTGGCCGCCATCCCTGCGCTCGCCGAGGTGCTGTCCGATTGCGTCGAGGGTGGCGCCTCGGTCGGCTTCATGCAGCCCTATCCGCCCGAGAGCGCGCTTGCCTACTGGCGCGGCGTCGCCGAGGCGGTTGCGGGCGGCGAGACGTTGCTGGTGGTGGCCGAGGTTGCAGGCCGCATCCTCGGCACCGTGCAGGTCGGTGTCGCGCAGATGCCGAACCAGCCGCACCGCGGCGATCTGAAGAAGCTGCTGGTGCATCGCGACGCCCGCGGCAAAGGGCTGGCACGCCGGCTGATGGACGCGGTCGAGCGCGAGGCGGCAGCCCGCGGCAAGACGCTGCTGGTGCTCGACACCGCGACCGGCAGCGAGGCCGAGGCGATCTATCCGCGCCTGGGCTGGGAGCGCGTCGGCGTCATCCCCGACTATGCGATGTGGCCGGAAGGCGGCCTCTGCGCCACGACATTCTTCTACAAGCGGATTGCGGCCTAGCGAATGGTCTTCGATCGGCGCAATCGCCCCTCACCCTAACCCTCTCCCCACAGGCGCGGAGAGGGGACGTGCCAGTTCGCAAAGCTGTCGGGCGAAGCCATCGCCCTTCAACGGTGCTGTTGTTGAAGCGAGCGGGTGCCGCGCGTCTCCGTCGCCCCGCTTGCAGGGAGAAGGTGGTCGGCAGGCCGGATGAGGGCGCGCGCCGAGATAGCCAGCAGCCCGGCTCCTGTCGTAGGTTGCCCACGCCCGCCAGTCGCACCCGAACAGGATACCCCATGCGCATCTACTACTCCGAAGACCACAAGCTCCGCGACGCCAAGACCGAACTTTTCGGCGGCGAACTCGTGCCGCCTTTCGAGGCGCCGTTCCGCGCCGAATGGATCCTGGCGGCGGTGAAGGAAGCGGGTTTCCTTGATGTCGTGGCACCCGAGCGTCACGGTCTCGATGTCGCTCTCAAGCTGCACGCGCCCGATTACCTCGACTTCCTCGAAACCGCCTGGTCGCGCTGGGTCGCTGATGGCTACAGGGGGGAGGCGATCCCGGCCTGCTTCCCGGCGCGGCGCATGCGCCAGCATCCGCCGAGGGATATCGACGGCGCGCTCGGTTACTATTCCTTCGCCGCGGAAACGGCGATCACTGAGGGTACCTACGCCGCCGCCCGCGCGGCGATGGATTGCGCCATCTCGGCGGCCGACCACATCCACACCGGGAGCCGTGCCGCCTTCGCGCTCTGCCGCCCGCCCGGCCATCATGCGGCGATCGATCTCTATGGCGGCTATTCCTTCATCAACAATGCTGCTTGCGCCGCCCAGCGCTTGCGGGATCATGGTGCCCAGAAGGTCGCCGTGCTCGATGTCGATTTCCACCATGGCAACGGCACTCAGGATATTTTCTACGAACGCGGCGACGTTTACTTCGCCTCGCTGCATGGCGACCCGGTCGAGGCCTTCCCGCATTTCCTCGGCTTTGCCGACGAGGAGGGTGCCGGTGCCGGGCTCGGCACGACGAAAAACTATCCGCTGCCGCGCGGCACCCTGTTTGATGCCTGGTCGGGCGCCATGGCCGACGCGCTCTCGCGCATCGAGGCCTTCGGTGCCGAAGCCCTGGTCGTCTCGCTCGGCGTCGATACCTTCGAGCGCGACCCGATCTCGTTCTTCCAGCTGAAGTCCGAAGACTATCTGCGCATGGGCGAGGCGTTGCGGCGCACCGGCCTGCCGGTCGTCGTCTGCATGGAGGGGGGCTACGGCGTGCCGGAAATCGGCCTCAACGTCGCCAACGTGCTGAGAGGTATTTCCGGCTAGGATTCCGTCATCGGAAAAGCGTTTTGCCGCTATTGACCTCAACTATACTTGAGGTCGTACGACTGCTCTCGTTCAAAAAGAGATGAGAGGAAAAGAGCTATGAGCAGTCAATCAAATAGCGTGGCGCCGCTTTACCGCATCAACAAATACACCGTGCCGGCGGAAGCGCGGCCGCAGTTCGTCGAGCTGGTCGACAAGACGCTGGCCGTCATCCGCAAGCAGGACGGATATGTGAAGGACCTGTTCCTGGAGCAGCACGCCGGTCCTGGCCAGTTTGACTTCATCACCATGATCGAATTCGCCAATGCTGACGTCGCGCCGAAGGTCGCAGCCGCGCTTGTCGAGTTCGACCGCCAGCTCGGCCTCGATCGCGAGGCGCTGATGAAGATGCTCGGCATCCGCACCGACTTTGCCAGCTACCGGGCTTTCGGCGGTCTGGCTGCCTAGAGCAATTCCAGGAAACGTGTACAGCGGTTTCGGTCCGGAATTGCGTGCCACAGATGGTCAGAACGAAAAGGCCCGGCAGTTGGCCGGGCCGATCCACACGCCTGATGAGGTGTCAGGAGACGAAGAACGACGACAGGCCCTGACCGGCGGCAAAGGCCATATAGGCAAGCACGGTGAAGTAGACCGTGGTCGCGATCAGGAAGAGATAGCCCCCGGCCACCATCAGTCCGTCGCGCTGAATGATACCGAGCGAGAGTAAGAGGATCGCGATCCCCGGCAGCGTGTTCGACAGCGGGATCAGGCCGAGCGGGAACATCAGGAGAATGCCGCCGGCCATGATCATCAGGCCGTTGAAGCGGTTCATCAGCGCGCCCTGCGTCAGGAAACCGAGACGCGGACGGACGTAACGATCGAGCTTGGAAACGAGATTCGCGCCTTTCTGCAGCGTCGGCACCAGCTTCTCGGTCTCGATCCGGCGATCGAGAATGCGCTGCGGCATCCACGGCAGGCGATTGAGCGTGACCGATACGGAAATCAGGATGATCGCTGCGCCGAAGACGGTGCTGACGCCGGGGATCGACACCGGCAGCAGGAACGGCAGAGTCAGCAGGGCACACAGCAGCAGGAAGCCCTGTTCGCCGATTTCCGTCATCAGCTCGCGTAGCGTGATCGTCTCGCCGCGGATCGAGGCAATCATGCCGTTGAGCGTGTCGCTGAGACTGCGTTGCGTGTCGCCGAACTCGATTGCCATTGGAGCTTGCCTCTCTTTTCTTTGGTGCCCGTCCTATCAAGAGCGTGTGAAGGATCGGTTATTGTGTGCCCTGACGGCCACGCCGGCCGCTGGCGAAGCTGGATTTGCCGGTAAACCTTGGCGTGAATGGGACGCCTCTTCATCTTCCTGCCGCAATCGCTAGTATGAAGCAACTTCGAGCACCAATGGGGACAACTGATTCCATGATCAAGAAATGCGCCATTCTGGCTGTCGCGGCCATCTATCTTTCGGGATGCACCACCACCGATCCCTATACGGGCGAGCAGAAGATGTCGAACACGGCCGGTGGCGCGCTGATCGGCGCAGGCCTCGGCGCGGCGACCGGTCTGCTGGTTGGCGGCAGTGCCGCAGGACGGCGTGACTCCGCACTCGTCGGCGCCGCAATCGGCGGTCTCGGCGGCGGCCTGATCGGCAACTACATGGACAACCAGGAAGCCGAGCTGCGCGCCCAGCTACAGGGCACCGGCGTTTCGGTCACCCGCGCCGGCGACCGCATCATGCCGTCCAACATCACGTTCGCGACCGACCGCGACCAGGTGATCCCGGCCTTCTACGACACGCTGAACTCGGTGGCGATCGTGCTGCGCAAGTTCAACAAGACGATGATCGACGTCGATGGCCACACCGACGCGACTGGCAGCGCCTCCTACAACCAGGGCCTCTCCGAGCGCCGCGCCGCTTCGGTCGCCAACTACCTGGCGGGCCAGGGCGTCGACCAGCGCCGCATGTCGGCCATGGGCTACGGCAAGGAGCGTCCGATCGCGTCCAACGGAAGCGAAGCCGGCCGCGCGCAGAACCGCCGCGTCGAAATCTCGATCGCGCCGATCAAGGCCTGATCGGCCGAAAGCGACCGCTTGCAATCGAAGGGGCTGCGCCGCAAGGCGCGGCCCTTTTCATGCCTTGCCGGGCTAGAAACGGTAGCGCAACAGGCGGCCCATCCGGCGCAGCATCGGCAGGGCGCTGACGACATGCGCCGCTATCCGCGCCATCGGCGACAGGCGTGCGACCTGGCCTGAATCATACTCGCTGATCTCGTCGAGCAACGTCAGCCCGGGCACGTCGCGTTCCAGCGTTTGCGCGTTTTCCAGCCCCCAGCGAAGCTCCGCCCCCGTTGCCCGCAGCGATGGGCTCAGCCGCAAAAGCTCGATACCGAGATGGCTGTAGGCGTCGAAGACGATTTCCCCGCCGGCAAGACAGGAGGTCAGCCGTCGCAAGACGTCGCGGACCTCGTGTTCTGAGAGATAGGGAAACACGCCCTCGGCGACGACGATCGCCGGGCGGTCCGCCGGAACGAGGTCGATCCACTCACGCTCCGTTATCGAGGAGGCGATCGTCGTGCAGCCGGCGCGCGCCGGGAAAAGCTGTCGCCGCAAGGCGATCACATCGGGAAAGTCGACATCGAACCAGCCGATGGACGCGGGCGGATCGAGCCGCAATATACGTGTGTCGAGACCGCAGCCGAGGTTGAGCACGATTGCGTCCGGGTGGCGCCCGATAAAGGCGCGCGCCCAGCGGTCGAGCATATGGGCGCGCACGGCAATGCCGATCGTCATGTCGTGGCCGGCATCGGGCGGTTTCGGCCTGCCGGCGAGCCGCCGCATGAGATCGGCGGCAAAGTGATCGTTGAGCAGGGAATCCGGGAACGCGCTCTCTGCGGCCTTGGCCTGGAGCGTGACCAGCAAGGTCTCCCGTACGCCGTGAAGGCCGATCTCCTCGGCTTCCATCCTCTCCTCCCAAGGGCGTGATGCACCCCGCCGCACAGCTTGCATTTTGCAGGCCCTCCACCCCGGGGAAGGCCCGCAAAGGCGCCTATTTCGCCGTTCGGCGCGCCCGCCAGACTCGTCCGGCTGTCAGAACGGCCAGCGCCGGCATCAGCGCAAACAGCCAGAAGAGCCAGCGTGTCGCCATCGCCACGCCTTCCGTCGACGGCGTTTCGATGCCGGCGAGATTGGCGGTAAGCCCGGCCAGCGCCGCGCCGAGTGCTGCGGCGAAGAGCTGGACCGTGGTAATCGAGCTCGACGCCTTCTCCGCTTCGCCTTCCGGCGCAAATTCATAGACGGCCGTCACAATGTGCGGCCAGGCAAAGCCCATGCCGAAGCCGACCGCCATGATGCCGAGGCTGAGCGGCGCGGCGATCACCATGAATTCCGATCCTGCCATCGGCATGAACAGCGCAATCAGTGCCAGGCCGACAAAGCCGAAGGCCGGGCCGGCAAAGATCGTCTGCTTTGCCCTTTCCCCATGCCAGTGGGCGCTTGTCATCGACCCGGCGGTCCAGCCGATCGACATCAGCGCCGCAATGTAGCCGGCTACCAGCGGCGACAATCCGTGCAGCTCCTGCAGGAGGTACGGCACATAGATTTCCGGCTGCAGGCCGACCATCAGCAGGGTGATCGTAGCATAAAGGGCTGCCAGCGGGGAGGTCGGGGTGAAACTGCCGGAGGGGAGCAGCTTGCCTGTCGCCCGTTTCTCGACGACGAGCAGTGCCAGGAACATGAGGATCGCCGCGCCGACGCAGCCTACCTGCTCCACCGCCGTGGTCAGCGTGCTGGCGATGGAAAGCGCGAGCACGATGGCGACGAGCAGTGCCAGTTGCACCAAGGGAAGCGGCGTGCGTGCGCCTTCGCCGGCAGTCTTGCGCGGCAAGGTCGAGAAGGCGAGGGTCGCCAGCAGCGCCGTCAGCGGCAAGAGCGACCAGAAGGCGACGCGCCAGGTGGAAAACTCCGCGAACATGCCGCCGATCGCCGGGCCGACCAGCGTCGCCGTACCCCAGGTGGCCGAAATCAGGCCGATGGCGCGGGTCCAGAGCTCCGGCCGGAAGACCTCACGGATCACGCCATAGGCAAGCGCATAGAGCAGCCCGCCGCCGAAACCCTGGATCGCGCGGCCGGCGAGCAGCATCGCCATCGAGGGGGCCGCAGCGCAGAGGAGTGTGCCCAGCCCGAAGACCAGCGCACCGATCGCATAAGCGCCGCCGGCGCCGACGGCACCAAGCAGCCGGGCCGACAGGGCCGCGCCGAGGATCGAGGCGGCGACGAAGACGGTCGTGCTCCAGGCGTAATATTCGAGCCCGCCGATCTCGCGCACGATCGACGGCATGATCGTCGTCACGACGTAGATGTTGAGCGCGTGCAGCGCGACGCCGCCGCTGAGCACCAGCGAATGCACGGCGTTTCCGCCGGTCAAAAGCGCGCGCCAGCCGGTTTCCTGGTGGGCTGCGGATGTTTTTTCGAGCATGTCAGTACCTCATGCAGCGGTATTGCCGAAAACGTGCGGCCGGCCTGGCCTGTGGGGAGGATCACGTTTGCAAGGGCGATGCCGCCAGTATCAGTGGAGCGCAGCCTCGCCGAAATGCGTGAGCTTGTCCGGGTTGCGCATGATGAAGATGTCGTTGACGTTTCCGTCGCCGTCATAGCCGAAGGCGACGGTTGCCGCGATCTCGTTTTTCGCTTCGTCTCGAAGCACGATGCCGCGGCCGCCATTGATGTCGCCGATTTCCCAGACGTAATGCGACCAGTATTCGGTAAGCCGATCGATGATAAAGGCGAGCACCGTCTCCTTGCCCGAGAGCACTCCGAGCACGGTCGCCACCTTGCCGCCGCCGTCGGCTGTCAGCTTCACATCGGCCGAAAGCAGGGCCGAGAGGCTAGCGACATTGCCGCCGTGGATTGCCTGGTGGAAGGCCGAAAGCAGTTCGTCCTGTCGCTCACGCGGCGTCTGGTGCCGGGCTTTTTCGAGCCCGATATTGGTCTTGGCGCGCGACACCAGCTTGCGGGCGGCGGTTTCCTGCATGTCGAGCGTTTCGGCCACTTCCTCATAGGGCTGGCCGAAGATCTCGTGCAGCAGATAGGCGGCGCGCTCCTTCGGTGTGAGCCGTTCGAGCATCAGCAGGAAGGCCGTCGTCAGTGAGGATGTCAGCGCCAGCTTCTCCTCGGCATTGTCATCGCTCGCCGTATGGATCGGCTCCGGCAGCCAAGCGCCGACATAATCGATGCGCTTGCGGTGCGCCGCCTTCAGGAGGTCGAGGCAGCGCCGCGTGCAGGCAGTCGTCAGCCACGCCGCCGGCGTTTCGATCGTTGTCCGGTCGACCTCCTGCCATTTCAGGAACGTATCCTGCACCGCATCTTCCGCATCGGCACGCGAGCCGAGGATGCGGTAGGCAAGGCCGAGAAGGCGCGGGCGCGCCTCCTCGAAGATCTGCATGTGCTGCCGGTCGTTCATGTCAGTGCCTCGAGATCTGGATGCGGTTCCAAAGGTTGATCATCGCCACCGTCGCGGTGATGACGCTGATCTCCTTTTCGCTGAAATGCTGGCGCAGCTCGGCGCGAAGCGGCGCAAAGTCGGTGCGCGGCTCGAGTTCGGTCAGAGCTTCGGTCCAGGCAAGCGCTGCCTTCTCGCGCGGCGTGAAATCATTGACCTGGTCCCAGACGATGATGCGGTCGAGCCGCTCGTTGCTCTCGCCCTCGGTGCGGGATTCCTTGGTGTGCATCTTCACGCAGAAGCCGCAGCGGTTGATCTGCGAGGCGCGCAGCTGCACGAGATTGTGGATCGTGCGGTCGAGCCCGTGCAGGTCCATGGTCTTGTGCACGTCGGCGAGCGCGCCGAGCACATCGGAGATTTCCTGTTCGTAGCGGACGGCCTTGGTATCGGTCATGGTCTCAACTCCATCGTTGTCGTGGTGCCTATGACCAATTGACGATCGACGCCGGACAGCTGTGACGCGGGCACGATGATTTTTCTCGCAGGACGCGAAGAAAAATGCATGAGCTGATTATTTTGAAGAAGTTTCAATAATTTGGAGAGTCGCGATTTCTCGCCGTGCATCAGGCTTTCGGTGGGTAGCTGTGCTCGCCACCGCGAAAATCCGTGACGGTGTAGCAGCCGCCGCCCTCGTCCGCGATTGAGGCAGCGCTGATCACCGCCTTGCCGTGCCCGCCGGGAATGTCGAGGATATAGGTCGGCTGGCAGAGGCCGGAGACGCGGCCGCGCAGGGCGGCAACCAGCGCCTGGCCTTCCTCGATCGTCAGGCGAAAATGGCTGGTGCCGGGGGCGAGATCCGGGTGGTGCAGGTAGTAGGGCTTGATCCGCGTTTCGACGAAGGCGCGCATCAGGCTGGCAAGTACCTCGGCATCGTCGTTGACGCCCCTCAAGAGCACCGATTGGCTGATCATGACGATGCCGGCATCGATCAGGCGGGCAGAGGCGGCACGTGCCTCGTCCGTCAGCTCGCGCGGGTGGTTGGCATGCAGCGCCACATAGGTCGCCTTGCCGCTGGCTTTGAGTGCCGCGATCAGGCCGGCGTCGATGCGCGCCGGCTCGACCACGGGCACGCGGGTGTGGAAGCGGACGACCTTTACATGCGGGATCGGCTTCAGCCGTTCCATGAGTTCGGCGAGCCGCCGCGGGGACAGTACCAGCGGATCGCCGCCGGTGAGGATCACCTCCCAGATTTCCTCGTGGCTTGCGATATAGGCGATCGCGGCATCGAGTTCGGCTGGCGTCAGCGTGCCAAGCCCCTGGGGCCCGACCATTTCGCGGCGGAAGCAGAAGCGGCAATAGACCGGGCAGACATGCACGGCCTTCAGGAGCACCCGGTCGGGATAACGGTGGACGATGCCGGTCACGGGACTGTGCGGCTTGTCGCCGATCGGGTCCTCGCGCTCTTCGGGCAGCAGGGTCAACTCGGCGGCATCCGGCACGAACTGCCGTGCAATCGGGTCATTGGGGTCGTTGGGATCGATGAGACCGGTGATGGCGGCGCTGATCGCAACGGCATAACGCTCGGCAACGGCGGCAACCGCCGCCTCCTTGGCGCTGTCGATGAGGCCTGTTTCGACCAGTTCGCGTGCGGTCTTGATCGGGCGGTGCGCGTTCACGCTCGTGTCTCCGCCACTGGCGCCCAGAGCACCTGGTCGATGCGCGAGGCTCCGGTTGCGAGCATCACCAACCGGTCGAAGCCGAGCGCGATGCCGCTTGCCTCGGGCATGAAGGCAAGTGCTGCAAGAAAATCCTCGTCGAGCGGATAGGTCTCGCCATAGACGCGGGCCTTCTCCGCCATCTCCATCTCGAAGCGACGCCGTTGTTCCGGCGCATCCGTCAGCTCGCCGAAGGCATTGGCAAGCTCAACGCCGCAGGCATAGAGCTCGAAGCGTTCGGCAACGCGAGGGTCGCGTGCGGCAGGACGCGCCAGTGCCGCCTCGGCCGTCGGATATTCGTCGAGGATCGTCGCGCGGCCGAAGCCGAGGTGCGGCTCGACCTTTTCGACGAGCACCCGGCTGAAAAGATCGGCCCAGGTGTCGTCATGGGCGACCCGAAGGCCGGCTGCGGCCATCGTGGCAGCCAGATGGTCGCGGTCGGTTTCGCCATTGGCGGCGATCGATGCCAGCAGGTCGATGCCGGCAAAGCGCTCGAAGGCGTCCGCCACGCTGAGGCGCTCCGGAGCGGCGAAGGGATCGCAGGCCTGCCCCTGGAAAATAAACTGCTTGGTGCCGGTGGTTTCCGCCGCAAGCGCCAGGATCTCGGCGCAGTCGCGCATCAGCGCCTCGTAGCTTTCGCCGGCGCGGTACCATTCGAGCATGGTGAACTCGGGGTGATGAAGCGGCCCGCGCTCGCGATTGCGGTAGACATGGGCAAAGCAGGCGATGCGCTCTTCGCCGGCGGCCAGCAGCTTCTTGCAGGCAAATTCCGGCGAGGTGTGCAGATAGAGCGGATGGCCGGTTCCGTCGTGGTTGAGCGCCTCGGTCGCGAAGGCATGCAGGTGCGCCTCGTTGCCGGGCGAGACCTGCAGGGTCGCGGTGTCGACCTCGATGAAGTCGCGTGTCTCGAAGAACCGGCGCAATACCGATTGGATCCGGTTGCGGCCGAGAAGAAACGGGCGCCGGTCGGCATGGACATCGGGTGTCCACCAGGGTGAGGCATGCGACATGATCGGTTCAGTCCAGGCTTTCTTCGTGCAGATACCGGCTCAGGCTGGCTATTTGCGCGAAATTAGGGTAGTGGCGGCGCGAAATCCTTCTTTCCGCGTCCTTCAGGGCCCGTGTTTCCGGCCCGCGGTGTCGCGCATACCTCTGTTACAAGGAAGACTAATGGTCAAGGTCATCGCTTCATCTGTCCGTAAGGGCAACGTTCTCGACGTCGACGGCAAGCTCTATGTCGTGCTTACCGCCCAGAACTTCCACCCGGGCAAGGGCACGCCGGTCACCCAGGTCGACATGCGCCGCATTTCCGACGGCGTGAAGGTCTCCGAACGCTACCGCACGACCGAACAGGTCGAGCGCGCCTTCGTCGAAGACCGCGAGCACACCTTCCTCTATGAAGATGCCGAAGGCTTCCACTTCATGAACCCGGAAAGCTATGACCAGCTGGTCATGACCACCGAGGACATCGGCGATCTCAAGGCCTACCTGCAGGAAGGCATGGCCGTCATTCTTTCGATCCACGAAGGCCTGGCGATCGCCATCGACCTGCCGCGCCACGTGACGCTCGAAATCACCGAGACCGAGCCGGTCGTCAAGGGCCAGACGGCTTCGTCGTCCTACAAGCCGGCCATTCTGTCGAACGGCGTCCGCACGCTGGTTCCGCCGCATATCCAGGCCGGCACCCGCGTCATCATCGCGACGGAAGACGGCTCCTACGTCGAGCGCGCCAAGGACTGAGGCATCGACCAGGTCAGTTTGGACGGGGACGGCAGCGAAGGTTGCCGTCCCCGTTTTCGTTTCGGGCAGACCGCATGAGCAACCAGAAATTTAAGGGGCGCATTTCGAAAAACGGGTGCTAGGATGCGGCGCCGATACGACGTGTCACGAGAGGGCCTGCATGTTCCCATTGTCGCATATGATGAAGTCGTTCATTCGCAAGGGTCGCCTGACGGTGATCGATGCCGATGGCAAGAGGCACGTTTATTCCGGGACGCCAGGACCGGAAGTGACGATGCGTCTCACCGACAAGAAGCTTTATCGCAGCCTCGTCTTCAATGCCGAACTGGCCGCCGGCGAAGCCTATATGGACGGCACCATGCGCTTCGAGGAGGGCTCCACCCTCCGCGATTTCCTGACGCTGTTTTCGATCAACCGCCTGTCGCTCGGCTCCTACCCGATCCAGAAGTTGCTGCGCGCGGTAAAAATGCGTTTCCGCAAGCGTCAGCAGGCCAACCCCAAGGGCAAGGCCCAGCAGAACGTCGCGCATCACTACGATCTCGGCAACGAGTTCTACAAGCTGTTCCTCGACGAGAACATGCTCTACTCCTGCGCCTACTTCCGCGAGCCCAACGAGACGCTCGAGACGGCGCAGCGCAACAAGCTGAGGTTGCTTGCCTCCAAGCTTTGCCTGGAGCCCGGCATGAAGGTGCTGGATATTGGCTGCGGCTGGGGCGATCTCGCGATGTACTTGGCGCAGCTGGCGGATGTTCAGGTGCTCGGCGTCACGCTTTCCAAGGAGCAGCAGGCGCTTGCCACCGAACGGGCGCGCAAGGCGGGCCTGTCGGACCGGGTGCGTTTCGAGCTCAAGGACTATCGCGATGTGCAGGGGCCGTTCGACCGCATCGTCTCGGTCGGGATGTTCGAACATGTCGGCGTCCATCACTATGACGAGTTCTTCAAGAAGCTGAACGCGCTGATGCCGGACGACGGCCTGGCGGTGCTGCATTCGATCGGCCACATGAGCCCGCCCGGCATGGCGAGCTCGTGGCTTCGCAAGTACATCTTCCCGGGCGCCTATTCGCCGGCACTGTCGGAGGTCTTCGAGGTCGTCGAGCGCAACAGCCTCTGGGTCAGCGATCTCGAATTCCTGCGGGTGCACTACGCGACGACGCTTGCCCATTGGGGCGCGCGCTTCGACGCGAACCGCGACAAGGTGATCGCGCTATACGACGAGCGCTTTGCCCGCATGTGGGAGTTCTATCTGATCAGTGCCGAGATGATGTTCCGCACCGGCAGCCAGCTTGTCTTCCACATGCAGCTGTCGCGCTCGCGTGATGCGGCGCCGATCGTTCGCGACTACATCACCGACCGCCAGCGCGATTACATGGCCCGCGAACAGGCGCTCGCTCTCAACCTTTGAACGGGTGTTCTCCGTCACCTTGCCAGCGTAATCGCTTGTAGTCGAAGCCGAACTCCAGCGTCGGCTTCACGATCGCGAAGAACGGCGAGAGGTCGAAATCCCTGGGCGTGTAGAGCGAATGATGGCGGATATGCAGGATCTCCTCGCGTGAATAGGTCGAGGTCGCGGACGCCCGTCCGGGCGCGCGGGTAACCTCGGGCAGGATCGGATAGCGGATCTGCTCGAAGGCGGCCGCAATCAGCGTCGAGCAGATCGCGCGCGTCGGGTCGCCGGAACCGAAGGCAAGCAGGCGCCGCCGCCAGCGCACCGGAACCGGCGGCGTCGGCATGAAATAGCGCAGCATGTCCAAAATGTTCTTCAGGTCGTATTTCATCCCGAGCCTCGAGATCATGAAGCCGACGAGTGCTGTGCGATCATCCGGCGTCAGCGCGATAGGCCGGCAGATGCGGGTGTTGAACGAGGCGTATTTCTTCAACGGCACGGCAACGCAGCCCTCGCCGATGTTTACCTCGATCAGTTGCGGCCGCTCGATGACGGGCAGTGTCGCCTGATCGAGCGTCAGCGGCATCTGGTCACCGGCAAAGAAGGCGGCATGCGACCAGGTCGATTGCGTCAGATACTTGATCGCTGCCGAAACCTTCTGGTTGCCTTCGATCAGGAGAATGTCGCCCGGGCGCAGCGTGCGCGCCAGCGTTTCCTGATCGGATGGCGTGTAGGGCTCGTAGCCCGACGTCTGCGCCTGCAGGCGTGCGGCGAGCCTGGCGCCGAGACGATCGAGCAGCGTGTCCTTGCTTTCGGAAAGTGGATAGATGGTCCTCATCGAGGCGATCGCTCCGGGGAGGGGATGGGGATTCGAAACTGGCGGGCATGGTGGCCGAGCCGCGACACTCTGTCGAGCGATTGTTACATGATTGCATAGCTTTGGGCTTGACGGTGCGATTCCGCGTTTCTATTTTAGAACTATTCTAAAGAAGGTTTTCTCCCAATGTTTTCCCGTCTCTTCTCCCGTTCCAAACGCCCGTTTTTGTCTCTCAGCGAACAGGAAATCCTGGCGCTCGCCATCTCCTCCGAGGAGGACGACGGGCGCATCTATCTCGCCTATGCGGATGCGCTTCGGGCGCAGTACCCCCACTCGGCAAAAGTGTTCGAGGAGATGGCGGAGGAGGAAAGCCACCACAGACAATGGTTGATCGATCTGCACGTCCAACGCTTCGGCAACCGCATCCCGCTGATCCGGCGCGAACATGTGCGCGACTTCCCCGAGCGCAAGCCTGACTGGCTGATTGCCGAAATGCCGATCGAAAAGGCGCGCGAGGAGGCCGAAGCGATGGAGGAAGCAGCGCACCGCTTCTATGTCGAGGCCGCCACCAGAACCCAGGATGCCGCCACCCGCAAACTGCTCGGCGATCTCGCGATCGCCGAAAAGTCGCATGAATCGCTCGCCCGTCGGCTTGGCGAAGAGCACACGCCTGAGGACGTGCGCGCCGAGGAGGACCAGACCGCGCGCCGCCAGTTCATCCTCACTTACGTTCAGCCCGGTCTCGCCGGCCTGATGGACGGCTCGGTCTCGACGCTGGCCCCGATCTTCGCCGCTGCGTTTGCCACCCAGGATACCTGGCAGACCTTCCTTGTCGGTCTCTCGGCCTCCGTCGGCGCTGGCATCTCCATGGGCTTCACCGAAGCCGCCCATGATGACGGCAAGCTTTCCGGTCGCGGCTCACCGATCAAGCGCGGCCTTGCCTCCGGCATCATGACCGCGCTCGGCGGTCTCGGCCATGCGCTGCCCTATCTGATCCCGCATTTCTGGACGGCGACCGCGACTGCAGCGGTAATCGTCTTCGTCGAGCTTTGGGCGATCGCCTTCATCCAGAACCGCTACATGGAAACGCCGTTCCTCAGGGCCGCTTTCCAGGTGGTGCTCGGCGGCGGTCTGGTGCTCGCGGCCGGCATCCTGATCGGCAACGCCTGACGGGCGAGCGGGAGATACGAAAAAGGGCCGGTTCGACCGGCCCTTTTTTGAAACTCTTCGTGTTGTCTTGAGGTCAGTTGCCAACCGAGCCGACGAGGACTTCCGCGCCGTTCTGGATGGTGACCCAGCGGCCGCTGTGGTTCGACGCCTGGCGCTTCAGGTAGCGGTAGGGCGTGTTGGTCCAGAGCTTGACGCCGTTTTCGAGGTTATCGAGGATGAAGTCGCCCTGCGAGGTGCGAACGGTCAGAACCGCATGGCCTTCGCCGTCAGGCTTGCGCACCACGGTGATCAACAGGTCGCTTGCCGAGAAGCCCCTGCTCATCAGGCGCTTGCGCTTTTCGAGCACGAAGTCTTCGCAGTCGCCGGCGCCGTCCGGATAGGACCAGACTTCGTCCCGGCCGTGCAGTTCCAGGTCGGTCATCGGCGTGATCTCGCGGTTGACCGCCGCGTTCACCTGCCGGATCGTTGCCCAGCCTCGTTCGGTCACACGCGCAGCGACGGTTCCCTTGGAGCGTACGTTGCACTCGCTCTTGTACTTCTGGCAGAATTCGTAGTGGCCGATCGGCTGCGAGGTCGCGGAGCCGGTCTGCATCCAGGGAGGCGATCCCGCCTGTGCGGGGATTGCCGTGTTTGCTGAAATGAAAAGTGCGCAGAACGCCGCGATACTTCCCTTAACCCCAGTCCAAGACGCCATACAAGTCCCCTGCGGCGCGGTATGCCGGACGCTCTTTGTCCGGACCCATTCGCGCAATCCTGAGTTGAAGGCAGCTTGTTTGGGTTCGTCCCCGGCGCTGCTCTAATCGTTAATAAAGAGTTAATAACGTCGGGGCTGCGGAGTCAATCTCCGGAATCGGGGCATCGGACTTTATGGTTAAAACCGGAGCGGGGTGCACGCGAACCGTTGCGCCGCAGGGGATCTGCGGCACAGGACGGGTTTTGTCCTTGAGGTTCGGTCGAAAAGGAAGGGCTATTGCGGCATGGGCTCAGGCGAGCATCGTGCCGATCGCCTGTTTCATTTTAGCAATGTCTTCTTCACGCGAGAGGCGATGGTCGCCATCGCGAATGAGCGTCATGACGACGTCGTCGGCGGGCAGGTGCTCCATCAGCCGCAGGGCGTGGGAGTAGGGGACATCGGGGTCGCGCATGCCCTGCAGGATGTGCACCGGGCAGCCGGTGGAGATCGTGCCGTCGAGCACCCGGTTGGCCCGGCCGTCCTCGATGAGCGCGCGGGTAAAGATGTTCGGCTCGGGGCTGTATTCGGAAGGCTCCTCGAAATAGCCGCGTTCTGAAAGCGAGGCCCACTCGGCCTCCGTCAGGTTGGGCTCGATCAGTTCGGCGGTAAAGTCGGGTGCCGGCGCGATCAGGACGAGACCGGCGAGCCGGTTTCCGTCGCCCCGGCGCCTGAGCTCCTGGATGACCCGCAAGGCAATCCAGCCGCCCATCGACGAACCGATCAGCACCACGCGCCCCGGTGCCGCCTGATCGATGACGGCGAGGCTTTCTTCCAGCCAGCGCGAGATCGTGCCGTCGGTGAAGGCGCCGCCGGAGGAGCCATGGCCGGAATAATCGAAGCGCACGCAGCTAGCCCCCCGTTCCATGGCATAGCGCTCGACTTCGACCGCCTTGGTGCCGGTCATGTCCGAGCGGTAGCCGCCGAGCCAGACCAGCGTCGGCTGTCCATCCGTCGGCTTGTCGGCGTGCCGCACGCGCATCGCGATCTTGCGCGCGGCCTCCGCTGCGCCGACCTCGATGAAGCTGATTTCCGTCTCGGCTGGCGTATCCTGCATGCAAATTCTCTCCAAAGGCCCGTTTCGCTGGCGATTTTCTTTCTAAAACAGATTCGTCTTGCTATCGACAGGTGGTGATTTTCCTTGCAAGCCGTGCTATTGACTCTCCCGTCGCAATTCACACATTGCCGTCGGTGACAGATTCAGGCGCTTCGTTTGGGATCGCGCCGGCGAACGAATTAAACAACATTTTTCGAAATAGCTCGAGGAGAGTACGACCATTCGCAGACCGTTCAAAGCGGACGCCCCCGTCAAGGAGGGGCCGCGCTCAAACAAGGAAATCCGGGTGCCCCGGGTTCAGCTTATCGACGCCGAAGGCCAGAACATCGGCGCCGTCCCGATCGACCAGGCGCTCCGTATGGCGGAGGAAGCCGGTCTTGATCTGGTGGAAATCGCGCCGAACTCCGAACCGCCGGTGTGCAAGATCCTCGATCTTGGCAAGCTGAAGTTCGCCAACCAGAAGAAGGCGGCCGAAGCGCGCAAGAAGCAGAAGATCGTCGAAATCAAAGAAATCAAGATGCGTCCCAACATCGACACGCACGATTATGACGTGAAGATGCGGGCGATGAACCGGTTCTTCGAGGACGGCGACAAGGTCAAGGTCACGCTGAAGTTCCGCGGTCGCGAAATGGCCCACCAGGAACTCGGCATGAAGCTTCTGCTGCAGGTCAAGGACGACACCCAGGCGATTGCCAAGGTGGAAGCCGAGCCGAAGCTCGAAGGCCGCCAGATGATGATGGTTCTCGCGCCGCGCTAAGCGCGTGCCGCCCATCCGTCGAGATGACGAAAGCCGCCTCCGGGCGGCTTTTTTTCGTTTGCGGGATCCTTCGGGCTTTGCTGACAGAATGCTGACAATCGCCCTCAGCGAGCTGTCAGGCGTCCCGTGCCATTCTCTCCGCATCGCATCGGGAGAAGGAGCCGAGATCATGACTTCAGTACTGCGCAAGGCCTTGCTCGTTTCTACGGTCGCCGTCTGCGGCCTCGTTTCGGCGCCGATTGGCGCTTCCCTCGTTGCCACCGGAGCGTCGCATCCCTTCTCGACCATGGCGCTCGCCGACGATGACGATGACGGTGACGATAACGGCGGTCGTGGTGGCGGCAATGACGACCGCGACGACGATCGGGACGACGGTCGTCACAACGATCGAGACGATGACGATGATCGTGGCCCCGGTCATCGCGACGACGATGATGATGACCGCTTCGACGACATCGACGACGACTTCGACGATGCCCGAGATGATCATGAGATTGAACTGCGGGTGACCGACGAAAATCTCCGGGGCCTGCGCAATGGTTCGCTGGTTGCCGTCGACAATCTCGGCCGTGTGCTCGAGGTCGAGGTGGAATACGAACATGGCGTTCGCGTCGTGACGGTCGAGCCGCACGACAGCGATATCCGCCGCAATCCGGGACCGGTCGGCAGCGTCTCCATCCGGCCGGCATTCTGATCAGGTCACAATTTGCCCGGCGCATTCGCCCCACACCATGCGCCGGAGCGATGGTCGGCCGTCACCAGCCCGCCCGGCGGCCTGACCCGGCAAGCGCATGCCCCCTGTGCCCGAAACGGCGCCGGGGGCATGCGCGTCGCTGGCGTTCTCGCCAAGGCTGGCATAGGCTCGCCCCGAACGATGCCCGCGGCGTCGCCGCAGACGAACCACCTGGCGGATGCTTGCGCAAACGCATTTGGAAGGACCCGACGCTGAGGAGCAGTTGCGACAGGATGAAGCCATGGCGATGACACGACGAGACCTGATCGCGCTCTTCTGCTGCTCGCTCCTGCTTTCGCTCGCGCCGCAGCCCGGCGGCATGGCGGCTCTCGCCAAGGATGACGACGACGATGATGACGGTGGCTCGCATGGCGGCGGCGGGCACGGCAACGACGATGACGACGATGACGACGAAGACGATGATGATGATGACGACGAAGACCTCGGGCCGGATGGTGCCGGCGGTATCCGTCGGAGCGATCAGGAGCGGGCGCGCGACGGCGTCGAAAAGGGCGACATCCTGCCGCTGAAGGAGGTTCTCCGGCTGGTCGACGAAGACAGGTACGGCCAGGTCATTGCGGTCGATCTCAAGCGATCGGGTGGCAGCGAGATTTACCGGCTCCGCACCCGCGACGAGCAGGGCACGATCCGCAACCTGCGCATCAATGCTCGAACCGGCAAGTTCGTGAACATTTTCGGGTTCTAGAGGAACGACATGCGGATTCTTCTGGCGGAGGACGATCCCAACATCGCGGCCCATGTGGCAAGCCGGCTGGAGGCGGAAGGCTACGGCGTCGATACGCTCACCCATGGCCCGGATGTCTGGGAGCAAGGGGAGAGCGGTAACTACGCCCTGGTCATCCTCGATCTCGGCCTGCCGGGCATGGACGGGCTGTCGATCCTGAAGCGTTGGCGGCAGGCGGGGCTGGAGACGCCGGTTCTGGTTCTGACGGCGCGCGGCTCCTGGATGGAGCGCGTCGACGGTTTCGATGCCGGGGCGGACGACTATCTGCCGAAACCCTTTCGGGCCGAGGAGCTTCTGGCGCGGCTGCGCGCCCTTCTGCGGCGCGCCGGTCCGCGTGTTGCGTCGGTGCGTGCTGCCGGACGCTTCACCCTCGACGAGGCGGGGCGCCGGGTGACCTTCGACGGGCTGCCGCTCGACCTCAGCCCGCTCGAATACCGCATGCTTGCACTGTTCGTGGAGCGCAAGGGGCAGGTTGTCACGCCGCTCGAGCTGGCAAGCCACGTTCAGGGCCGCGACGATGATGCCGCCAAGAACGCAGTGGAAGCGATGATTGCCCGTCTGCGCAAGAAGACGGAGAGCGGTGCGATCGAAACGCGGCGTGGATTTGGCTATGTCCTGCCGGACGGTGGCGCATGATCCGCTCGTTGCGGCTGAGGCTGGCAATCGGCGCATCGGTCGCCATCTGCCTGGTTCTGCTGGTGGTCTGGCTCTCCTTGAGCCGGCTTTTTACCGACTACGTTGCCGGGCGCTACCGCGCCGAAATGGCAACGCTCGTCGATACGGTTGCCGCCCAGGTGCGGGTGCGCAACGGTGAATTGGTGCTGCCGCGCGCGCCGGCCGATCCGCGCCTGAGCCTGCCGGCCGGCGGCCGCTACTGGCAGCTCGACCGCGACGGCGGCACTCCTTTGCGTTCGCGCTCCCTGTGGGACACGGTGATCGATGCCGATCGCCCGTCGGCGCCGCACCACCTGGGCTTCCTCGAAGCGGAGGGGCCGGATGGCGCGCCGATCCTTGTCTACCGCCAGGCCCTGACGCTTGGCGAAGGCGCGGATGCCAGGCGCTTCGCGGTTACTGCCGGCTTTGCGCGCAGCGAACTCGATGACGCTCTTTCCGCCTTTCACGGCCGTATCCGGCTGATGCTGCTGGCGACGGCCGTCGTGCTTGCCGGCGCCGCATTCCTGCAGGGTGCCCTCGGCCTTCTGCCACTGGTGCGGCTGCGGGAACGAGCCGCCCGCGTCCGGTCCGGCGAGGAGAAGGATTTTGGCCTGGCCGGGCCAAGTGAGGTGCAGCCGCTCGTCAGCGAAATCAATCTTCTGCTTGCGGAGCGCGCGACGGCGCTGGCGCAGGCCCGGGCGCGCGCCAGCGACCTCGCCCACGGGCTGAAGACGCCGCTGACGGTGCTGGCGCAACTCGCCGAAAGCCTGCCGAAACACCAGCGCGACATCGCGCTCGAACAGGTCGACCTCGTACGCCAGCGCGCCGACCGCCAGCTTCAGGCGGCCCGCATGGGCGTCGAGCGCATGGCAACGACCTTACTCGCCGATCTCGGCAACAAGCTGGTCAGCGTCCTGCGTCCCGTGACCGCGGAGCGCGACGTCGTCTGGGAGGTCGACATCGATCCGTCGATTTCACTCGACGTCGACCCGGCCGACCTTGCCGAATGTCTCGGCAATCTGCTCGACAATGCCGCCAAATGGGCGCGGGCGCGGATCCGGCTATCGGCCGAGGTGGTCGACGGGCGCGTGCGGATCACGGTCGGTGACGATGGGCCGGGGGTTGCCGAGGGCGACCGCGAGCAGGCGATGCGCCGCGGGGGGCATAGTGCCAATGCAGCGCCGGGCCACGCCTCCGGCAATGGCCTGGGGTTGGCGATCAGCGCCGATATAGCGGAGGCCTATGGCGCGACCATGTCGCTCGGGCAGTCGGCCCTGGGCGGTCTCGAGGTCGCGCTGATCTTCGACGTCGGCGGCGGCAGCCGGCGTCCGCGCGATCCGACCTGAGGCGCAATGCGTCGTCGCAAAAAAAAGGCGGCATGCGCAGGCGCCGAAGGCACTGGATCGCCGCTTGCAGCCCGCTCTTTCGATTCCCCAGTTGCGCTTTTCGGGATGTGCGGTTATAAGCCCCCGTCCGAACGGTCCGGCAGGGCATGCCGTGGCCGTTCTTAACGCTGGAAATGGACCTCGTCTGTCCGTTTCGATTCTTAAGAACATATGGAGTAGCAAAATGCCCAAGATGAAGACGAAATCGTCTGCCAAGAAGCGGTTCAAGATCACCGCGACCGGCAAGGTTCGTGCAGCAGCTGCTGGCAAGCGCCACGGCATGATCAAGCGTTCCAACAAGTTCATCCGCGACGCACGTGGAACCATGGTTCTCGCGGAGCCTGATGGCAAGAAGGTCATCAAGAACTACCTGCCCAACGGTCTCTAAGACTTTCAGGCATATTGGACACGTTAAGGAGATCATGACATGGCACGTGTAAAACGCGGCGTAACCGCTCACGCCAAGCACAAGAAGACGCTCAAGGCAGCCAAGGGCTTCTATGGCCGTCGCAAGAACACCATCCGCGCCGCCAAGGCAGCGGTTGACCGTTCGAAGCAGTTCGCTTACCGCGACCGCAAGGTCAACAAGCGCAACTTCCGCGCTCTCTGGATCCAGCGTATCAACGCTGCCGTCCGCGAATTCGGCCTGACCTACGGCCGCTTCATCGACGGCCTGAACAAGGCTGGCATCGAAGTTGACCGCAAGGTTCTGTCCGACATGGCTATCCATGAGCCGGCAGCATTCGGCGCCCTCGTCGAAGCTTCCAAGAAGGCGCTCGCCTATCTCAAGGAAGCCGGCACGGCAAACGAGTTTGAAAGCGCTGTTCGTTAAGCCAGCGTTTTCCCAAAATCGTTTTTGAAATTAGTTGGGAAACCCGCGCTGGCAGGGCTGGCGCGGGTTTTTCTTGTTTTACGGGACGAAAGTGTACCACGATCGAAGGGGACCATGCGCGGTCCCGGAGCTTGATGACGACGATATGACGTCTCTGCTGGCAGCGCTTGCAGCCGGCCGGGAGCGCGTTGAGCGCTGCGAGCTCAAGGATCGTATGGTCTGGATCAAGCGCTATCGTCGTCAGGGCCCTCGTCTTTGGCTGCGCACGCAAGCCTTTGTCGCGCGGATCTGTGGCCTTCCGGTGCTGTTGCCGTCCCCGCTTCTCGACATCGAGGGCATGATCGAGCGCGAAGTTCGCCAGATCGCGACCTTCTCCGCGGCCGGTTTCATGACGCCCGAGGTCGTCTACCGTGGGCCGAAGGTGCTGGTTCTCTCCCATCTTGGTCTGCCGGTCAGCAAGCATATGGGGCCGCTGCGCAACAGCGACGCCGCCGCGCACGATCAGCTGCTGGTGCGCTGCGCTGCGGAACTCGGGCGCCTGCACCGCGCAGGTCTCTGCCACGGACGTCCGCATCCGCGCGATTTCATCATCGACAACGGCGAATTCGGCTTCCTCGATTTCGAGGAGGTGCCTGCGAGCGTCATGCCGCTGGCGACCGCCCAGGCGCGCGACCTCTGGCTCCTGTTCCTGCAGGTGGCGAGCCGGGCCGTGCAGCCGGAAACCCCGGCCGCGGCCTTTGCCGCCTGGAGGCGCGCAGCGCCGGCGGAAGCCAGCCGGGCGCTCACCGAAATCATGCCGCTCTTCATCCGCTTCCTGCCGCTGGCGCGCTTCGTCCTGCGCTTCCGCAAGGGCAACGATATCATCCGTTTCATCGCTGCGACGGACTATCTGGCGGGTGCAACGCGATCACATTCCTGAAGACAAGAACCGATATAGAACCGAACCCATTCCCGCATCGAGGCAGGACAGAATGAGCGAACTGGAAACACTGGAACGGACACTCCTGGCGGACATCGACGCCGCCGGCGACGAAGGATCGATCGAGGCGGTGCGCGTCAACGCGCTCGGCAAGAAGGGCTCGATCTCCGAGCTCCTGAAGACGCTCGGCACCATGACGCCGGAAGAGCGCCAGACCCGCGGCGCGCAGATCAACGCGCTGAAGAACACGGTCGCCGAAGCGATCGCCGCCCGCAAGTCGGCGCTGAAGGACCAGGCGATTGCCGAGCGCCTGGCGCGCGAGACCGTCGATATCAGCCTGCCGGTCCGCTCGTCGCCCGCCGAGCGGGGCCGCATCCACCCGATCAGCCAGATCGTCGACGAGATCACCGCGATCTTCGGTGATATGGGCTTCTCGATCGCCGAAGGTCCGGACATCGAGACCGACTACTACAACTTCACGGCGCTGAACTTCCCCGAAGGTCATCCGGCCCGCGAGATGCACGATACGTTCTTCTTCAACCCGGATGAGAACGGCGATCGCAAGGTGCTGCGCACGCACACCTCGCCGGTGCAGATCCGCACGATGGAAGCGCAGAAGCCGCCGATCCGCATCATCATCCCCGGCAAGACCTACCGCCAGGATTCGGACGCGACCCACTCGCCGATGTTCCATCAGGTCGAAGGCCTGGTCATCGACAAGGCGGCCAACGTCGCCAATATGCGCTGGGTGCTGGAAGAATTCTGCAAGGCCTTCTTCGAGGTGGACCAGGTGACGATGCGCTTCCGCCCGTCCTTCTTCCCCTTCACCGAGCCTTCCTTCGAGGTCGACATCCAGTGCGACCGCTCCGGCCCGATCGTGAAATTCGGCGAAGGCACCGACTGGATGGAGATCCTCGGCTGCGGCATGGTGCACCCGAACGTGCTGCGCTCCGGCGGGCTTGATCCGGACGAGTACCAGGGCTTTGCCTGGGGCATGGGCCTCGATCGCATCGCCATGCTGAAATACGGCATGCCGGACCTGCGCGACTTCTTCAACGCCGACGTTCGCTGGATGACCCATTACGGCTTCCGCCCGCTGGACATGCCGACGCTGTTCGGCGGTCTCTCGGCCTGATCGCGCGTAGATATTTAGGACACAGGTGAAATCATGAAATTCACGCTTTCCTGGCTCAAGGACCACCTTGAAACCGACGCTTCGCTGGAAGACATCTGCGCGCGCCTGACGATGATCGGGCTCGAAGTGGAAGACGTCGACGACAAGGCCGCCTTCAAGCCCTTCGTCATCGCCAAGGTCGTTTCGGCCGAGCAGCATCCGAACGCCGACAAGCTTCGGGTACTGATGGTCGACACCGGCGCCGGCGCTCCGATCCAGGTCGTCTGCGGCGCACCGAATGCGCGCGCCGGCCTTGTCGGCGCCTTTGCAGCCCCCGGTACCTATGTTCCCGGCATCGACGTGACGCTCGCCGTCGGCACCATCCGTGGCGTCGAAAGCCGCGGCATGATGTGCTCGGAAAAGGAACTGCAGATCTCCGAGGACCACAACGGCATCATCGACCTTCCGGCCGACGCACCCGTTGGCACGAGCTATGCGACCTATGCCGGCCTCGACGATCCGATGATCGAGATCAACCTGACGCCGAACCGGCCGGACTGCACCAGCGTCTACGGCATTGCCCGTGACCTCGCCGCTTCCGGCCTCGGCACCTTGAAGGCGCGCAAGGCGCCGGCCTTCAAGGTGGAAGGCGACACGCCCACCAAGCTGACGCTCGATCTCGGCGAAGACAGGCATCTCTGCCCGGGCTTCTCGCTGCGCCTGGTGCGCGGCGTCAAGAACGGCCCGTCGCCGAAGTGGATGCAGCAGCGCCTGCTGGCAATTGGCCTCCGCCCGATCAATGCGCTGGTCGACATCACCAACTACATGACCTTCGACCAGGGCCGGCCGATGCACGTCTTCGACGCCGCCAAGGTCGAGGGCAACCTGACGGTCCGCCGCGCCAAGGACGGCGAGACGGTGCTGGCGCTCGACCAGCGCGAATATAAGCTCGGTCCCAGCAACGTGGTCATCGCCGACGAAAAGGCGATCGAGTCGATCGGCGGCGTCATGGGCGGCGAACATTCCGGCTGCGACGAGAACACCACCGACGTCCTGATCGAATCGGCTCTCTGGGACCCGATGAACATCGCCAAGACCGGCCGCACGCTCGGCATCATCACCGATGCGCGCTACCGCTTCGAGCGTGGCGTCGATCCGGAATATATGGTGCCCGGTCTCGAGCGCACCACAGAACTGGTGCTCGAGCTTTGCGGTGGCACCGCCGCCAAGGCGGAAGTGGTCGGTTATGCCGGCCATGAGCCGAAGATCGTCGACTTCCCGGTTTCCGAAGTGAAGCGCCTGACGGGCCTTGAGGTTTCCTCCGAGGAAAGCGTCTCGATCCTGAAAAAGCTCGGCTTCGGCATCGAAGGTTCTGGCGACCGCTTCAAGGTGTCGGTTCCTTCCTGGCGTCCCGATGTCGACGGCAAGGCCGATCTCGTCGAAGAGGTCATGCGCATCCACGGCGTCGACAACATCGTTGCAGCTCCCTTGCCGAGCCATGGTACCGTCAACGGCAAGATCCTGACGACGCTGCAGATCCGCACGCGCCTTGCCAAGCGCGCGCTTGCCAGCCGCGGCATGCTCGAAGCCGTTACCTGGTCGTTCATCTCCGAAGAGCAGGCAAAGCTCTTTGGCGGCGGCGCACCGACACTGAAGCTTGCGAACCCGATTGCCTCCGACATGTCGGACATGCGCCCGTCGCTGCTGCCGGGCCTTTTGACGGCTGCCCAGCGCAATGCCGACAAGGGTTTCGGCGACGTCGCGATCTTCGAAGTCTCCGGCACCTATGAAGGCGATACGGCGGACGCGCAGCGCCGCGTAGCCGGCGGCATTCGTCGCGGCACGGCTTCCTTGAACGGTGCAGGTCGTCTCTGGTCGAACGCCGCCAAGGGCGGCGGCAAGCCGGTCGACGTGTTCGACGCCAAGGCCGACGCGATTGCCGTGCTCGAAGCCTGCGGCGTGCCGATGGGCAACGTCCAGTTCGAACCGGGCGGTCCCGCTTGGTATCATCCGGGCCGCTCCGGCACGATCAAGCTCGGCCCGAAGATCGTTCTCGGCACCTTCGGCGAGTTCCATCCGAAGACGCTGGAAGCGCTCGACGTCTCCGGCGCACTCTGCGGCTTCGAGATCTATGTCGATGCCATGCCGGAGCCGAAGAAGAAGGCGACCCGCACCAAGCCGGCGCTCGATCTTTCGCCGTTCCAGGCGGTCAAGCGCGACTTCGCCTTCGTTGTCGACAAGGCGGTGGAAGCCGGCGCAATCCTGCGCGCCGCTTCGGGTGCCGACCGCAAGCTGGTGACCGGCGTCAGCGTCTTCGACGTCTTCGAGGGTGCATCGCTCGGCGAAGGCAAGAAGTCGATCGCCATCGAGGTGACCATCCAGCCGGTCGAGCGTACGCTCACCGACGAGGATTTCGAGGCGCTCACCGCCAAGATCGTCGCCAATGTGACGAAGACGACCGGCGGCGTACTGCGCGCCTGATCCGTTCGACAAAAACGGATACCGAAAGGGCCGCTGCACCGCAGCGGCCCTTTTCGTTGCGGCCTATTGCGCGCGCTGCATCAGCTCGATGCGGTTGCCGAACGGGTCGTTGACATAACATCTGCGGTAGCCGGCAAGCGGCTCGTCCTCGGCGGTCGTCACGCCGCCGGCTTCGAGCCTGAGGATCATCCGCTCGAGATCGTCGACCAAAAAGGCCGGATGGGCCTTGCGCGCCGGCACGAAATCCTGGTCGATGCCGAGGTGCAGGCGG
Organism: Ensifer sp. ENS06; assembly: GCF_014852205.1. Taxonomy (NCBI): domain Bacteria; kingdom Pseudomonadati; phylum Pseudomonadota; class Alphaproteobacteria; order Hyphomicrobiales; family Rhizobiaceae; genus Ensifer; species Ensifer sp. ENS06. The sequence continues at coordinate 211,065 of NZ_JACVBC010000001.1, forward strand.
ATGCTGCCCCGCTCGAACCAGCAGCCGCCACGGCCAAGCAGATTGGCGGGCTTGACGACCTCCGTCAGCCCGAGCAATCCGCCATAGAAGCCGCGCGCCAAGTCTTCGCCGCCTTCCGGTATCGCAAGCTGCACATGGTCGATGGCAAGCAGCCGGCCGGTCGATGTGGACTCGGGTCCGCCGTCCGTCATTGCGCGTGCAGGTGATAGATCTTGTTGACGATCAGCCAACGGCCGTCGATCTTCACCAGCGACAGGTAATCGGAGAAGCGCTCTCCGGCGAAGCTGTCGATGACCTTCACCGTGGCGGCGTCGCCGGTGATGTCGATCATCTGCACGTCCATTTCCGGCTGTGTTCCGGGTGGTGCCGCACCGGTATCGAGGATCGCCTTGATGAAGCCGTCACGCGTCATCCATTCGAGCGCGCCCTGGTAGTTGCCGATGATCGCCGCATCGGGATGGAACGCCTTGCGCAGCGCCCCTTCGTTGGCAAATGCCATGCCGTCCACATAGAGGTGCACCACTGCACTGATCGCCTGCTCGTCGGACATCCCGCTCCTCCCCAGTTGCTTGTTGCTCAGAGGTAGTGCGTTCAGCGGGAATTTCGATGGGCATTCTCTCCGCTGCGGGAGCGGAGAGAAATTTTGGCTCAACGATTGGTGAGTGCCAGCGAGGCGTCGGTGTAGCGTTTTCCTGCGACCAGGGTCGGCGAGAGTGCGTCGGACAGCCGGGTGGTTTCTTCGACCGTGAGCCGGATTTCCGCAGCGGCGGCGTTCTGCTCCAGATGGTCGAGCTTGCGGGCACCCGGGATCGGCACGATGAAATCGCCTTGGTTGATGACCCAGGCGAGCGCCAGCTGGGCGGCGGTCACGCCCTTCTCCTCGGCCAGCGCCTGCAGCGTCTCGACCAGTCGGACGTTGGCGTCGAAGTTCTCCGCCTGGAACCGCGGCAGCGAGCGGCGAAAATCGTCGGCTTCCAGATCCTCGGCTTTGCGGATCGCGCCGGTCAGCATGCCGCGTCCAAGCGGGCTGTATGGCACGAAACCGATGCCGAGTTCGCGGCAAGTGGCAAGCACGTCTTCTTCCGGATCGCGCGTCCACAGCGAATACTCGCTCTGCACCGCGGCGATCGGATGAACCTTGTGGGCGCGGCGGATGGTGGCGGCACTCGCTTCCGAAAGGCCGAGCGCGCGCACCTTGCCCTCGCGCACCAGCTCGGCCATGGCGCCGACGGTGTCCTCGATCGGTACGTCAGGGTCGACGCGGTGCTGGTAGTAGAGATCGATGACATCTGTGCCGAGCCGCTTGAGCGAGGCTTCCGCTACCGCCTTCGCATGCTCCGGCCGGCCGTCGACGCCCCTGATCGCCTGGACGCTCGGCACGCCGGTCTCGATGCGGAAGCCGAACTTGGTGGCGATGACCACCTTGTCACGCACCGGGCCGAGCGCCTTGCCGACGAGCTTTTCGTTCTCGAAGGGACCATAGACTTCGGCCGTGTCGAAGAAGGTGACGCCGAGATCGACGGCGCGCTGCAGCGTGCGGATCGATTCCGCTTCGTCCGCAGCGCCATAGGCGAAACTCATGCCCATGCATCCAAGGCCGATGGTGGAGACGGTAAGCTCACTTCCGAGTTTGCGGGTCTTCATGTCGTGTCCTTTATGGCTGCCATGCGTCGGAGCTAGCGCGTTGGGAGCGCACGTCTATCGTCCGAGGCATGAAATGGTGGGTGGCACCGCCGCCCACGCCCTTTTGTGGCGGCGCGACGGGTTCCTCTGCCTCATCGCCAGACGAGCTCCTCGCTTCGTCCTGACGCTGGCGACATGTGAAGAATAGGGCTCGATGGGGCGGCTGAAAATCACTGTCAATTCTCACGGGCTGTTCTATTATTTCGATCAATGAACAGAACACAGCTCTCCCAACTCGCGGTATTGGCCGCCGTCGCCGCCCACGGCAGCTTTCGTGGTGCCGCGCGCGAACTGGGCGTCGCACCTTCGGCCGTCAGCCACGCCGTCGGCAGCCTCGAGGCGAGCCTCGGCATTCGTCTGCTTGCCCGCACCACCCGCAGCGTCGCCCCGACGGAGGAGGGGCGCCGGCTGCTCGAACGGTTGGCGCCGGCGCTCGACGAGATCGCCCATGCACTGGAGGCAGCCGCCGACGCCCGCGAGCGCCCGGCCGGCAATCTGCGCATCACCGCACCGCGGTTCGCTGCCGATCTGATCCTGGCGCCGCGCCTGGGCGCCTTCCTGGATCGGTATCCCGAGATCGTGCTCGAAATCGCCAACGAGGACGGCTTCACCGATATCGTCGAAGAAGGTTTCGACGCCGGCATCCGGCTCGGCGAGAGCCTGGAGGCCGACATGATCGCGGTGAAGGTCGGCCCGGAGCTGGAAAGCGCCGTCGTCGCGTCTCCCGAATATTTCCAACGCTATGGCCGGCCGCAGCACCCGCGCGACCTCGCGCAGCATCGCTGCATCCGCCGGCGCTTCTCCAACGGCACCCTCTATCGCTGGGAATTCGAGAAGCATGGCGAGGAATTGACGGTATCGGTCGAGGGACCGCTGATCCTTGGCGAGGACCGGCCGATCATCAAGGCGACAATGGGCGGCGCCGGTCTCGCCTATCTCTTCCTCTCACGGGTCGAGACCGCGATTGCCGAAGGGAAGCTGGTGCGCGTCATGGAGGACTGGTGCGCGCCCTATGCCGGCCCCTATCTCTACTATCCGAGCCGCCGGCAGATGCGGCCGGCACTGCGCGCTTTCATCGACTTCTTCCGGCACAGCGGATAGCAGCCGGCGCAAAATCGGGTGGCGGGACGGGCCCGGATCTGGAATGCCATTGGTTTCGTGTCTTGATGAGAGGAAGGCCTATGAAAAAGCCCGGTTCGATGAAGGGTCTTGAAGATCTCGGCCGGGTGCGGCTTTCTCGAAACTTCTTCTTTCGCGATTTCCTGCATTCGGAAATCGCCGACTTCTACCGTATCCCGAACATTCCCGATGATCCGGATCTGGCGATCGAGGCCGGGCGCCGTCTCTGCGAGGAACTGCTGGAACCGCTGGAAGCGACCTTCGGCCGCCTCGTCATCCGCTCGGGCTACCGCAACCGCGCCGTCAACGGCTTCGGCAATGCCAATGGGCTCAACTGCTCGACCAATGCGGCCTCTGCCGCCGACCACATCTGGGACATGCGCGATGCCGACGGGTGCATCGGCGCCACCGCCTGCATCGTCATTCCCTGGGTCTGGGATCGACGCGGCGAGATCGGCGGCTGGCAGTCGATCGCCTGGTGGATCCACGACCATCTGCACTACGCCTCGCTCTGCTTTTTCCCAAAGCTATGGGCTTTCAACATCCAGTGGCACGAGCGGCCGGCGCGCCGGATCATGAGCTTCGTCGAGCCGCGCGGTGTCCTGACCAAGGCCGGCATGGAGAACCAGGCCGGCCGCCACGCCGAGGCCTATGCCGGGTTTCCGGATTTGAGGGCCGCGCCGATATTCACCTTGTAGCGCACGTGCTCGTCGGTGCCGGAGTAGCGGTCATAGAGCCGCCGCGCCGTCGCATTGTCGGCCTCGGTGTACCAGTAGAGCCGGTCCCAGCCCTTCTCCTGGCAATGCGCAATGAGATCGTCGATCATCGCCCGCGCCACGCCCTGGCCACGCCCTGCAGGATCGACATAGAGATCCTCGATGTAGCATATCGACCGGCGAAAGAAGGTGGCGAGCTGCTCCTGGCAGATCGCAAAGCCGACCACCTGCCCGTCGAGCATCGCCAGCCGCGCAAAGAGCGGTGCGGCGGGATCCATAAGCCTCTTCCAGGTGAGGTCGATGATGTCTTCGGCGAGATCGGTGCCGGAAAAGGCGACATAGCCAGCCCAGAGGCGGCGCCAGTCCGCCTCGTCGCCGCCAGTCGCGGCGCGTATCGTCAATGCCATTGTGTGGTTTTTGCTCCCGTCACTCACCGACGTCGTTGAGTTTTTGCACCGCCTCGTCCGACAACTTGAGTTCCGCGGAGCGAATGAGGCTTTGCAATTGCTCAAGGCTGGTGGCGCTGGCGATCGGCGCTGTGACGCCCTTGCGTGTCCGGATCCAGGCGAGCGCGATTTCCGCCTGGGTCGCGCCCGTGTCGGCCGCGATGTCGTCGAGAACGCCAAGGATGCGCATGCCGCGTCCGTCGAGATATTTCTCGACTCCGCTGCCGCGCACGGAGCCTTCGAGGTCCTTGTGGGTGCGGTATTTCCCCGAAAGGAAGCCCCGCGCCAGCCCGAAATAGCTGATGACGCCGATCTCCTCGGCGATGCAGAGGTCGCGCAGCGGTCCTTCGAATGCGTCGCGGTCGTAGAGATTGTATTCCGGCTGCAGCACCTGATAGCGGGGCAGGCCCTGGTTGGCGGACACGTCGAGCGCCTCGCGCAGTTGCAGCGAGTTCAGGTTGGAGGCGCCGATCGCCCGCACCTTGCCTTCGGACAGCAGCTGGTCGTAGGCCGCAAGCGTCTCCTCGTAAGGCGTGTCGGGGTCTGGCCAGTGCGAGAGATAAAGATCGATATGGTCGGTCTGTAGCCGCTTCAGCGAATCTTCGACCGCCTGCAGGATCCAGCGGCGCGAAAGCCCCTTGCGGTCGGGGCCGAGCTCCGAGCCGACCTTGGTGATGATGACGGCCTTGTCGCGCGACCGGCCCGACTGTTTCAGCCACTTGCCGATGATCGTTTCGGACTCGCCGCCCTGATTGCCGGGCGCCCAGGAGGAATAGACATCGGCGGTGTCGATGGCATTGAAGCCGGCATCGAAAAAGGCGTCGAGCAGCGCGAAAGAGGTCTTCTCGTCGGCGGTCCAGCCGAAGACATTGCCGCCGAAGACGAGGGGCGCGATTGTCAGGTCGGTGCGGCCAAGTCTCAGTTTTTCCATGGTTTCGCTCCATTGGACTGGATGAGGGCATGTTGCGATCGGGAGGATTGCGAAGGAAAGATAGGGCAGAAAAGCTGACATTGTCACCCGCCTTTCGGCAATTTTCTGCACGTCGTACTTCTTCGCCAAACCGCTCACTGCCGCTTGCTAGGTACGTACCTCGGCGCTAGTCTCTGCCACCAAATCAGGGAGCCTTGTCATGTTACGTTTCGGAATTCTGTCCACGGCCAGGATCGGCCGCGACCTCGTCGTGCCGGCCATTCAGGATGCGGAAAACGCCGTCGTCTCGGCTGTCGCCAGCCGCGACTTCGCCAAGGCCCGGGCAATGGCCGATCGCTTCTCCGCGCCGCACGCCTTCGGTTCCTACGAAGAGATGCTCGCTTCCGATGTCATCGATGCGGTCTACATTCCGCTGCCGACGGCGCAACATGTGGAATGGTCGGTCAAGGCCGCCAATGCCGGCAAGCATGTGCTTTGCGAAAAGCCGATTGCACTGCGCGCCTCTGAGATCGACCAGCTCATCGCCGCACGTGACCGCAACGGCGTCGTAATCGCCGAAGCCTTCATGGTCACCTATAGCCCGGTCTGGCGAAAGGTCCGCTCCCTGATCGCCGAAGGCGCGATCGGCCGGCTGCGCCACGTCCAGGGCGCCTTCACCTATTTCAACCGCGACCCCAACAACATGCGCAACATCCCGGCGCTCGGTGGCGGCGGCCTGCCGGATATCGGCGTATACCCGACGATCACCACCCGCTTCGTCACGGCCAAGGAGCCGGTGCGCGTTCAGGCAAACACCGATCGCGATCCGGAATTCGGCACGGATATCTATTCGAGCGTGCGCGCCGATTTCGGCGACTTCGAGCTGAGCTTCTACATCTCCACCCAGTTGGCGGCCCGCCAGGTCATGGTCTTCCACGGCGACAAGGGCTTCATCGAGGTGAAGTCGCCCTTCAACGCTGACCGCTATGGCCGCGAGGAAGTGGAGTTGACGAACCAGAACCACGCCCAATCCCAGCTTTTCCGCTTCCAGGACGCGCGCCAGTACAAGCTCCAGGCGGAAGCTTTCGCCCGCGCGGCCAAGGGCGAGGACGAGGAAGTGGTGACGCTGGAAAACTCCCGCCTCAATCAGAAATTCATCGACGCGATCTACCGCGCCAGCGCCAAGGACGGTTGGGAGACCATCTGATCAACGGAAAGGGCCCGCTGGTTTTGCCGGCAGGCCCTTTCCTCTTCTTCTCCAGCGATCATCCCGTCAGGCAATCGCTGCCTGTTCCCGCGCAAGGCCGCGCAGCTTGACGATCAGAAAGTCGGCGACCGTGATCAGGCCGATGACGATGAAGCCGATACCCGCGACAGTGAGGAACGGGTAAGCCGCGACCAGCAGTGCTACGCTTGCCACCTGCCAAAGGATGTCGCCAGCGATGCTGACGCGTGCCGCTGCTGCGACCGGCCCGCCGTTGCGCGCCGCGGCAAGGTGGAAGATCCCCCAAAATACCAACCCGACGCCGAGGATCTTCATCATCGGCGCTGTCGCGGCGGGGCTGAAGAGCGAAGCAAGCGGGGCGGCAAAAAGGATCAGCACGGCGCCGACGGCAAGAGAGTAGACGCCGTCGGCAAGGAAGGTCTTGTTGAGCAGGCTGCGGTTCGAGAGGTTCATCGTCGGCTCCATCGGTTTGTCGATGACCGGAGATTGCCGGTTCGGTGTCATCAAACCAATTACCTCTGAGGTAATGGATTTTACGACCGGCGCGCGCCACTCTCCGGCAGAAAGGAGAATCACGACCCATGCAGTTTGGTGAACATCTGAAGGAATGGCGCGGGCACCGCCGCATGAGCCAGCTTGATCTTGCGGTTGCCGCCGGCATCTCGGCGCGCCACCTGTCCTTTCTCGAAACCGGCCGCTCGAAACCGTCGGAGGGCATGATCCTGCGGCTGGCCTCGGTGCTGGAAGTCCCCGCTCGCGACCAGGGCACGCTGTTTTCGGCAGCCGGCTATCGACCGCGCATGGCGACGCGGCCCGCCGCCGGGCTGGACGCCATGCCGCCGGTCGTTGCCAATGCCATCAGGCTGATCCTGGCGCGCCACGATCCCTATCCGGGGCTGGTGCTCGATCACGAGTATACGCTGCTGGTCGTTAATCCGGCGCTGGCGAGCCTGGCGGTTGCCGCCGACATTCCGTTCCAGCCCGGCGAGAACTTTCTCGACACGTTTCTCGGCAACGACAATGTGCGCAAGCTGGTCGTCAACTGGGAGGCCGCGGCCGCCGATCTGGTGCAGCGGGTCAGAACCGAAGCCTGGCTGCAGGGTCCCCGCAGCCGCCTCGGCAAGCGGCTGGAAAAAGCGGCGTCCAATCCGGCCGTGGCGCGTGCGACCGAAAACCATCCGGACACTGACCGGTTGCCGGTGCTGCCAATCGAGCTCGACATCGGCGGCTTGCGCTTAAGCTTCATCACCACGCTTCAGACCTTCGGCTCGACCCAGGATGCGCTGCTCGAGGGGGTGCTGATCGAATCTTTCTTTCCGGCCGACGAGGAGACCAGGGCGTTTTTCGAACGCAAGGGATGATCGGCTATCGGTCGCGCTCCAGGCCGATGGCAATCGCGCCGCAAATCATCAGCGCGACGCCCATGTTGTAAGCGCCGATCGCTGCCGCCGCCTGGATCCAGTCGCCGTTTGCGCCCGCAAGCGCCAGCAGCCCCGTGCCGGCAAACAGGCAGGCGCGGGCGGATTTGAGGCCGCATATGGCAATGCCGAGGACGAAGGATGCGGTGACGATCATGAGGCCCGCTTATCCCCTTAGGAGTTGATGATGATCATGCCGCTGATGATCAGCGCGGCGCCGAAGGCGTAGCGCAGCGTCACCGCCTCGCCGAGAAAGACGGCGGCAAGCAGCGGCACGATGCAGAAGGTAAGCGCCATGAAGGAATAGGCGATCGTCAGTGGCACCGACTTGATCGTGAAGATCCAGATGATCGTGCCGATGCCATAGACGGCGAGCGCGATCAGCAAGGTGGGGCTGAGGGCCAGAGCCAGGAGCCCCTGGGCACTGGCATTCCCGGTCTTCGCGCTTGTCAACTTGAAGAGGATTTGCCCGGCCGAGATCAGCACCGGCGTGAAGAACAACCCGAACCAGACGGTGGGCGTGAGATTGAGGTTCATCGCCATACCTCACTCCGCCGCGGCAGTTCTGTCTTCGCAATAGAAGATATCGCGGCCGATATCGACGCATGTGTGCGCGGCCGGAACGGGGTGCATCGCCCGCAGGAAGGAGTGGGTATAGGGAAAGAAATTGAAGTGCGGATTGAAGGTGTAGCGGTACTCGCGCTCGCGCGGCACGACGATGATCAGGCGCCGGCGGGTGACCCGGCGAAGCTCGGCGATCGCCTTGCGGTAGTCGAGAATGTGCTCGATCACATGCGTGCAGACGACCGTGTCGAATTCGCCGTCCGCAAAGGGCAGGTCCTCGATCATCGCGGCGTGATATTCGATGCCTTCGATCCGGGCCGCATCGTCGATGGCGAAGTCGACACCGGCGAGGCGTTTAAGGTCGGGCTTGGCTTCCCGGATACGCTTCAACAGAACGCCGGTGCCGCAACCGACGTCGCAGACGCTGTCGCCGACGACGCTTGCCGCGATCTTGCGCACGCAGGCTTCGGAATTGTCCGTTCCCTCGTGCACTCTCGGGTGCTGCCGGTAGAGGTCCTCGTACTCGTTCGCCGACAGGAACGGCGCCCGTGCGCGAAAGTCGGCGAGGTGGGCGATGTGCTTGCCCCAGGCGAGGCTCGCCATACCCTTGAACAGGCGCGAATCCCTGAGGATCGGCGGAATGACGTCTTCGATCAGGAAGCGTATGCGGTTGGTCGTTTCCCGGTTCATCCGCGGCGCTCCCGCACAATGCGTGGTGCCGACTGCAAGCCGGCTTCCTGGTCCTCGCCCCGGGGCAGAGCGACGCCGCTATCGACCTTCTCCAGCGGCGCAGCCCGTACCGGTGTCGCGATGTAGTGCAGCCGGAGCTGCTCGGTGCGGGCGCGCGAGACCGAATCGAGGATCAGGCCTGCGGTGAACATGATGATCGACATCATCAGCATGGCCAGCGCGAGGACCCAGGTCGGCATGCGCGGCACGAGGCCTGTGGCGAAATATTCGAGCAAGACAGGCATCATGAAGCCGATGCTCGTCGCAAAGAACGCCATGGCGATCACGCCGAAGAACGTGAAGGGCCGCGTTTCTTTCATGAGCATGGCGAAGGTCCAGAGGATCTTGGCGCCATCCTTGTACGTCGACAGCTTGGAATGGGAACCTTCCGGGCGCCGGCCATAGTCCAGTTCAAGCTCCGCGACCGGCAGTTTGAGACGCGAGGCATGGACGGACATCTCCGTCTCGATTTCAAAGCCGTTGGAAATCGCCGGGAAGCTCTTGGCGAAGCGGCGCGAGAGCACGCGGTAGCCGGAGAAGATGTCGTTGAAATCGGTGCCGAAAATTTCACGGTACAGAATGTTGAAGAGCCTGTTGCCGAAGGCGTGACCCTGCCTGCCGGCATCGTCGTGAACGCCGCGCCGCGTGCCGACGACCATGTCGGCGCGCTCGGTGATCAAGGTGCGGATCAGGTCTTCCGCATCGGTCGGGCAATAGGTGCTGTCGCCGTCGGCCATGACATAGATGTCGGCGTCGATATCGGCGAGCATGCGGCGCACCACGTGCCCCTTGCCCTGCCGGCGTTCACGTACGACGGTCGCGCCGGCAAGCATCGCCTTCAACGCCGTGCCGTCGGTCGAGTTGTTGTCGTAGACGTAAATTCGCGCCGTCGGTAGTGCCGTCTGGAAACCCTCGACCACTTGTCCGATGGTCGATGCTTCGTTGTAGCAAGGCAGGAGAACGGCGATGTTGAAGCGGTCGAACATCAAGGTGGCTCGGTTGCTGTTGGATCGCGCCATCATAGGATCAGGGTGTTAACAAGACGCCAAGGTGCGCCGCGCGGGCCGGTCGAAGCGACCGGCCTCGCCGCCGCGCGCTTTACGCTTTCTTGATCGCAGGGACGTAAGATCCACGCGATCTAGAGGGCGGGAACCTATGTCGAGCGGAATGGCGGCACTACCGGAAATGGCGGCTACGCCCAGGCAGCGGCGGCTCTCGTCGAGCCTCCTTGGGATGGTGCTCGCCTATGGCGTGCCCACGGTTCTTTTCCTCGTCACCCAGTTCATGCGGGCGCCGGATTATCTCGGCCGCGACAATGACGATGCCATGCGCCTGGTCGAGGTGCGCGACCTCCTCGCCGGACAGAGCTGGTTCGACCTCACCCAGCCCCGCCTGGGGCTCGAGGGCGGAACGCTGATGCACTGGTCGCGCCTGATCGATCTGCCGATCGCCGGGCTCATGTTGATTTTTCGGCCTTTTGTCGGCGTGGAGCAGGCGGAAGTCCTGGCGCTTGCGATCTGGCCGATGGCGCTCGCGGTCGGGCTGCTTGCGGCGATGGGGCTCGCCGGACGCCGTGCCGGCGGCACGGTCGCCATGCATTTCTGCCTGGGGCTGACCGCGATCTTCATCGCCACCTCGAACCGTTTCCTCGGGGGGGCCATCGATCACCACAATGTGCAACTGGTGCTGGCCGCGGTCATGGCGGCGATGCTCGTCGATCGACGGTATCGTGCCCTAAACTATGCGCTTGCGGGAGCGGCGGCCGCACTCGCGATCGCCGTAGGTGCCGAAACCACGCCACTCGTGGCGGTCGTCTGCGCAATCGTTGCCTGCCAGTGGCTCTGGGCCGGCCAGACGGCCTCGCGTTCGACCGTCGCCTTCGGCCTGTCGCTGGCAGCCGGCCTCAACGTCATCTTCTTTTCGACCGTGCCGCCGCGCCTCTATTTCGCCGCGACTTGCGACAATCTCTCGATCGCCTTCTATTCGCTGGCGCTGACGGGAGGCGTCCTCCTCGCGCTCGCCGCCGCCACTGTCAGCCACCGCGCGCCAGCGCTGCGCTTCGGCGCGCTCGCTCTCTGCGGTCTCGTCGTTGCCGCGGTCGCCCTGTCGGTGGCGCCGCAATGCCTCGGCAATCCACTGGCCGGTCTCGATCCGCTGCTCATCGAGCTCTGGCTCGACCATATCTCCGAAGCCCGTTCCGTCACGCTGATCGCTGTGCAGGAGCCGACCAATATCGGCGCCTACTATTTCACCGGCGCGTTTGCCTCGGCCATCTGCCTCTGGCGCATCTTGCGTCGCGATCGGATCGATCTCCATCTGGTGCTCCTTGCCTTGGTGCTTTCGAGCCTGGCGATCGCCCTCGTCCAGGTCCGCGGCATGGCATTTTCCAACCTGCTCGCCATCGTGCCGATGGCCCTGCTGCTTACCGACCTGCGTGCGCGGTCGAGCGGCGGAACGGCTGGCGCCCGCGCCTCCCTTCTCTATGTCGGAGCACTGCTCGTTTCCGTTCCGGCGATGTGGGCCGTTGCCGGAACGCTTGCGGAAAAGGGGATCAGCGGGTTTGCTGCCGCGGAAGCAGCGGTCACGAACGGCGAGGCGTGCCTGACCGACGCCGCCCTTGCCGATATTGGGCGGCTGGCGCCGTCGCTGGTCGTCGGACCGTCGGATATCGGCGCGACGCTGCTTCGCCGCACCGAACACCGCGTGCTCAGCGCGCCCTATCATCGCAATGCCGCCGGCATGCTCCGCGAGCTGACGATCGGCCTGGCCGAGCCTGGAGCCGCCGCCGTCCTGTTGCGCCAGCTCGGGCAGCCGGTGCTCGCCTTCTGCGCCGTCGACGCTCAAACGCAGGTCATAGCTGCCCGCGCTCCGCGTGGTCTCTATGCGGATCTCGCCGCCGGGCGCGTGCCGGCATTCCTGTCGCCCCTGCCGGTTTCGGAAGGCTCGCCCATCCGGCTCTATACGCTGGCGCCTTGAGCGCCACGCCCCTGGCGCGTGGAAAGCGTGAGGGATGTGCTGGCCTTCGGCGAAGGGTGCGGTAAAAGAGGCAATGGCCTCTTTCTTCGACAGCGATTCTCCGAGCAACCTCACCGAATATTCGGTGTCCGAGCTTTCGGGCTCGATCAAGCGAACGGTCGAACAGGCCTTCGACCAGGTGCGCGTGCGCGGCGAAATCTCCGGCTATCGGGGCCCTCATTCGTCGGGCCACGCCTATTTCGCGCTCAAGGACGATCGGGCGCGCATCGATGCAGTCATCTGGAAGGGTACCTTCTCGCGCCTGCGCTTCCGTCCGGAAGAGGGTATGGAGGTGATCGCGACCGGCAAGGTCACGACCTTCCCGGGCTCTTCGAAGTATCAGATCGTCATCGAGACGATGGAACCGGCCGGCGCCGGCGCACTGATGGCGCTGCTCGAAGAGCGCAAGCGCAAGCTCGCCGCCGAAGGGCTGTTCGACGCCAATCGCAAGCGGCAGCTGCCCTATATGCCCAAGGTGATCGGTGTCGTGACGTCGCCGACCGGTGCCGTCATCCGCGACATCCTGCACCGCATCGCCGACCGCTTTCCCGTCCATGTCGTCGTCTGGCCGGTTCGCGTGCAGGGCGATGGCTCGGGTGACGAGGTTGCAGCGGCGATCCGCGGATTCAACGCGATCGAGCCCGGCGGGCCGATTGCGCGGCCGGATGTCCTGATCGTCGCGCGTGGCGGCGGCAGCCTCGAAGACCTCTGGGGCTTCAACGATGAGGCCGTCGTGCGCGCTGCCGCCGCCTCCGGGATCCCGCTGATTTCGGCCGTCGGCCACGAGACGGACTGGACGCTGATCGACTATGCCGCCGACCAGCGCGCGCCGACGCCGACGGGTGCAGCGGAAATGGCGGTGCCGGTCAGGGCCGATCTCGAAGCCGGTCTCTCCGGCCTGTCGGCACGCCTCAAGTCGGCTGTCGGACGCCAGATGGACAATCGCCGCCAGGCGGTGCGGTCTCTGGCGCGGGCGCTGCCGTCGCTCGACCAGTTGCTGGCGCTGCCGCGCCGCCGTTTCGACGAGGCTGCGCTCGGGCTCGGGCGCGGCCTCACGATGAACACGGCCAACAAGCGCCGTCAGTTCGAACGCGTGTCTGCCGAGCTGCGTGCCGATCTTCTCAAGGGCAAGCTTTCCGAGCGTCGCCAGCGCCTGGTCGATGCCATGAACAAGGCCGACCGCATCGTCGAGCGGCAGGTACATCGCGGCGAGGCGCGGGTTTCCGCGGCCGACGCTGCGCTGCGCGCCTTGCCCTCGCGCCTCATCGGCCAGATCCATCGGGCATCCGATCGCGTCGCCGGGCTTGCTGCCCGGTCCGATGCGGCCGTGCGCGCCGACGTGCGACGCCTGCGCAGCGTCATCGTCGCCCAGGATCGCATCCTGCAGTCGCTTTCCTATCGCAACGTCCTGCAGCGCGGTTTTGCGCTGGTGCGCGATGCCGAAGGCGGGCCGGTGCGCCAGGCTTCGTCCGTCTCGGTCGGCATGACGCTCAGCCTGGAATTTGCCGACGGTCGCGTGTCGGCGATTGCCGGCGACGGGGAGGGCGAGCCAGGTTCTCCGCCGACGACGCCCCGCAAGAAGCAGCCGAAGCCCGCAGACCCGGCGGGAGAGCCGCCGAAACAGGGCAACCTGTTCTAGCGCGTCATCCCGCTGTCATGCCGACGACGTAGCGCCAGCGTTCGCAAGAGAGTGACGGAGCCCGGCATGGTCGAGCGAGCCAAGATTATCTTCATCCACGGCGCTTCCAGCAGCGGGAAATCGACGCTGGCGCGGGCGGTCCAGGCGCAGATCGGCGCGCCGTTCTGGCATGTTTCGATCGACCATCTTCGCGATTCGGGGACGGTGCCGATGGAACGGTTCCGCCGCGGCGATTTTCGTTGGAAGGAACACCGGGCGCGCTTCTTCGACGGTTTTCACCGCTCGCTGGTCGCCTATGCGTCAGCCGGCAACAATCTCCTGCTGGAGCACATTCTCGAAGAGCCCGGCTGGGCGTCTGAGCTCGCGGTGATGCTTCAGCCGTTCGATGTGTTTTTTGTCGCGCTTCACTGTGAACTCGACGAACTGGTCCGGCGCGAACGGCTTCGCGCCGACCGGCCGATCGGCAGCGCCGCAGATGATTTTCACCGCATTCACGTCGGACAGTGTTACGATCTGGAGCTTGGTCCGGGACAGGCCGCCGATGACGCCGCCGCGCAATTGATTTCCGCCTGGTCAGTGCGCCGCTCGCCCTCCGTCTTCGACACACTGGCGCTGGAAGCCCGGGCAGGATCGGGCAAATCCCCGTTCTGAAGAAGGCGGCTGCTGGCGGTCTAGGGAGCGAGCGTGTCGGCTCGCATGACTGCCTCCTCGGCGCGGCCTGACGGTCGCGAAAAACGGCATTGTATTCGGTTGATTTTTAAGCTCATTTTCCCGGCGACGGATCTTGATTCCAGATCGATATGTTAGGAACACCGCATGCGCATTCTGCTCGTGCTTGCCCACCCGCTCGAAGACAGTTTTGCCGCGAACGTGGCGCGTGAAGCGCGCGCCGCCTTGGAGGCGAGGGGACATTCGGTCGACTTGCTCGATCTCTATCGCGAGGATTTCGATCCGCGCCTCAGCGTCGCCGAGCGCGGCAGTTACTTCACCGACACCTATGATCGGTCAGGCGCGGCAGATTGGATCGGCCGGCTGCAGGCGGCCGATGGGCTGGTGCTCGTCTTCCCGCAATGGTGGTTCAATTTTCCGGCGATTCTGAAGGGCTTCTTCGATCGCGTCTTTGCGCCGGGCATCGCCTTCGACAACGACCCGGCCGGCGGCCGCATCATCCCGCGGCTCCACAATATCAAGCTCTTCTGGGCGCTGACGACGACCGGCTCGCCCTGGTGGGTGGTGCATCTCTACATGGGTAATCCGGTGAAGCGGCTTTTGAAGCGCGGCATCGCCGCCTTCTGCGCCAAGGGACTGAACTTCCGCATGCTCGCGCTGCACGACATGGACCGGGCGACCGACGCCAAGCGCAAGGCGCATCTGGAGCGTGTCCGTCGGCTTGCCTCCAGTTTGTGATCGCGGCTACTCGAAGGTCGCGAGATATTTGCGCAGCAGTGCGTTGAGCACTACGCGTTCCTCGGGCGACAGCGCGGAAACGACGCGATGCTGGTTTGCCACATGCGCGGTCGCGGCCTCGTCGACACGGCGCAAGCCCTCGTCCGTCAAGGCGATGATCACCCCCCGCCTGTCCTCGGGATTGGCGATCCGTTCGACGAGCCCGGCCTTTTCAAGCTGGTCGATGCGGTTGGTCATGGTGCCGGAGCTGACCATGGTCGTATCCAGAAGGTCTCCGGGCGAAAGCCGATAGGGCGGTCCGGACCGACGAAGCGTCGCGAGCACGTCGAAGCTCGACGCATTCAATCCGCGCTCGGAAAACGACTTGTCGATTTCCCGGGCGATATGTGTCGAAACCCGCGAGAGCCGGCCAAGCAGGCCCATGGCCGAAACATCGAGGTCCGGCCGCTCCCGGTGCCATTGGGCCAAAATCCTGTCGACGCGATCCATCAAAACCTCCATGCATTTATCTCAGCATAGAGTATCTTGACTTAGAGATAAACCGCGCTATCCTCATTTTATCTTGACATAGAGATTCTTGAGGTAAAGATATGAGTTCGAACCGCACCGTCGACCTTGCCTTGACCGCGCTGGCACCGGCCATCTGGGGCAGCACCTATCTCGTCACCACAGAGTTCCTGCCGTCTGGCTACCCGTTGACGGTTGCCATGCTGCGGGCGCTGCCGGCGGGGTTGCTCCTGCTCCTGATTGTGCGGCGCCTGCCGGACGGTATCTGGTGGCCGCGGACCTTCGTGCTCGGCGCGCTCAACTTCTCCTTCTTCTGGGCCATGCTGTTCGTTTCCGCTTACAGGCTGCCAGGCGGCGTCGCCGCAACCGTCGGTGCCGTTCAGCCGCTGATCGTCATCCTGTTGTCGCGCGTCTTCCTGGGCTCGCCGATCCGCCTGCTCAGCGTGGCTGCCGGCCTTGCGGGCATTGCCGGCGTCGCCCTGCTGGTGCTGACGCCGGGCGCCGCGCTCGATCCGCTCGGGGTGCTCGCTGGTCTCGCCGGAGCCGTCTCCATGGCCTTCGGCACGGTGCTGAGCCGCCACTGGGCGCCGCCGGTTCCGCCGCTCACCTTCACTGCCTGGCAATTGGCGGCCGGTGGCCTCATGCTCGTGCCGGTGGCGCTGTTCTTCGAGCCGTCGCTGCCGCCGCTGACCACCGCCAACGTCCTCGGTCTCGCCTATCTCGGTCTGGTCGGCGCCGCCTTCACCTATCTGCTCTGGTTCCGCGGCCTGTCGCGCCTCGAACCTTCTGCCGTCTCGCCGCTCGGTTTCCTGAGCCCGGTCGTTGCCATCCTGCTCGGCTGGGGCGTGCTCGGCGAGCAACTGACGCCGGTGCAGGCGCTCGGCATCCTCGTCGTCTTCATCAGCGTCTGGCTCAGCCAGCGCGCGCAACTCGCCCCCAAGGTGCGAGCGGCGCGCGCCTGAAAGCAGGGCTTGCAACCACAGCGCATGCGCTTCACATTGCCGGCAACGTCAATCCTCAAAGAAGCGCACGCCCTGATGACCGAGCATCTGACGCCAGCGCACTATTCCGATCTCCTCCGTTTCGCGAGGCGGCAAAGCCGCCGTGCGGCCGAAGCGGAGGATTTGCTGCATGAGGCGCTGATCGTCGCGCTCAAGGCAGGGCGTTTTCCAACCGGCGGCGATCGCGCCTGGTTCTGCGGTGTTCTCCGCAAGCTCGCAGCGATGCAGGCGCGCACCGCTGCTCGCCGTTTGCGCCGCGAGCTGCAAGCGGACGTTCCCGAAGTGGAAGAGCGGCGCTCTGGCGATCCGCTGGCGTTCGCCGTCACGCTTTCCCCGAGCCTCAGGATCGTGATGCTGCTGGCGATCGGCGGCCACAATCGCCTCGAAATCCGTCATCTCCTCGGCATTTCCGATGAAGCGCTGCGCCAGCGCATCCTGATGCTGCGCCGGGCCTGGCGCGATGCCGGCCATGTCGAGATCAATCTGGAACTGACCGGACTTCGCTATCCGCTCGAAAGCGGCCGTATTCGTCAGGCCCTCCTGCCGGTCACCCGCGGCGGCCGCGCCGCCTTTGCCAGCCACGATCCGGACG
Organism: Ensifer sp. ENS06; assembly: GCF_014852205.1. Taxonomy (NCBI): domain Bacteria; kingdom Pseudomonadati; phylum Pseudomonadota; class Alphaproteobacteria; order Hyphomicrobiales; family Rhizobiaceae; genus Ensifer; species Ensifer sp. ENS06. The sequence goes on from NZ_JACVBC010000001.1 coordinate 228,036, forward strand.
GCCATCTCTTCGCGATCAATTTTTCGCCGCGCGCGTCTCACGAAACGGCAACCGGCGGCAACAAGCCGGCGTAACAAACACAAGGGAAGCAACCAATGTTGTCGAAACCACGTATCGGGGCCATCTGCTACTTCGTCTCGGATCTCACCCGCACGGAAGCCTTCTACCGTGATGTTCTGGGTCTCAACGTCCAGCGCATGGAGGACGACGAAGCCGGTTCCTGGCTGATGGCGAAGATAGAAGACGAGGTCGAGTTGATCTTCTTCGTCGTGGAGAGCAAGCCGGGCAACACACCGATCGTTGTGTTCGATCTCGCCGAAGGCGGCATCGACGATGTGGTCGCGGGCCTCGCTGAAAAGGGAACCACCATCGTCACGCCGGTGAGCCATGCGCCCGGCGGCTGGTCGGCAGAATTCGCCGATCCCGATGGCCACGTGCTGTCCCTTTACCAATCGGCGGAGATGCCGCGTCTGAAGCGGGCTGCCAACGGCTGAAGGGGCGTTTCCCCAATAGAAAAGGCCGCCGCATGTGTTGCGGCGGCCACAAGCCTTTCAGGTCGGACGAGACCGGGGAGGGGCCGTGATCAGGCCCATTCACCCTTTCGCATGACCGGGACGCGGCTACCATCGGCGCGCACGCCGTCGATGTCGACCTGGCCCGAACCGATCATCCAGTCGATGTGGATCAGGCTGGAATTGCCGCCCTGGGCGCGGATCTGTTCCGGCGTCAGCTTGGTGTCGTCGACGAAACAGCCGGAATAGCACTGGCCGAGCGCGATGTGGCACGAGGCGTTTTCATCAAACAGCGTGTTGTAGAACAGGATGCCGCTTGCCGAGATCGGCGAGGAATGCGGCACCAGAGCCACTTCGCCGAGCCGGCGCGCGCCCTCGTCGGTGTCTAGCACCTTGTTCAGTACTTCCTCGCCGCGCGATGCCTTGGCTTCGACGATCCGGCCGCCCTCGAAACGCACCTGGATGTTGTCGATCAGCGTGCCCTGGTGCGACAGCGGCTTGGTCGAGGAGACATGGCCTTCGACGCGCAGCGCATGCGGCGTCGTGAACACTTCCTCGGTCGGGATGTTCGGGTTGCAGGTGACGCCGTTCTTGGCCTCCGATGCGCCGCCGCACCAGAGATGGCCATCGGCAAGCCCGACGGTCAGATCGGTGCCCGGGCCGGTAAAGTGCAACGCGGCAAAGCGCTCGCCGTTCAGCCAGGCCGAGCGCCGGGCGAGGTTGGCGTTGTGCTCCTTCCAGGCGGCCACCGGATCGGCGACATCGACGCGCGAGGCGGCGAAGATGGCGTTGGCGAGCTTCTCGACGGCAACCTCTTCCGGGTCGTTCGGGAAGACGAGCTTCGCCCAGGACGGGTTCGGGTATGAAACGATGTTCCAGTTGATGTCGAAGTTCGAGATCTTTTCGAGCGCCGGCTTATATGCAATGGAATTTGCCTTGTTGGCCCGCGCCACCTTGGCCGGATCCTGCGCCGAAAGCATCATCGGGTTGTCGCCGGAGATCGCAAGCCGCGCTGCACCACCGGCGAAAGCTTCGGCCATGCCCTTGAACAGCCAGTCGCTTGCCCGGTCGAAGCTCTCGTTCGGTGCATAGGCATAACGCGAAAGCGTCGTGTCCTCGTCCGAATAGAGCGTCGTCACGAGGCCGGCACCGGCCTTGTAGGCGTGCTTGGTGATCAGGCGAACAAGCGGCATCGCCGCGACCGGCGCAGTCATGACAAGGTCCTGACCGCGCTGAAGCTGCAGGCCGACCTGGATCGCGACTTCCGCGAGCTTGTCGAGTTTCACCGGGTCGATCGGATCGGGCGTATTGGCGGGAAAGGTCATGATCTACCTGTCTTTCTGAAATCGGAAGAAGAAGACTTAGAGCGCTTTGCGGCGAAAATGAAGGCTGAGCCCGGGAGGTTTCGTGCAATCAGCGCGCGCCGAGGGCCGCACGCACTCGCTCGACATTGCTCCTGTGCACAGCCTCATAAGGCGCGAAATAGAGGATCGCGCCGGAGGCGATATCCTCGGCGGCGAATTCCTTGAGTGTGCCGATGGCAGAACCGGTCGCGATCGCGCGGGTCAGCCGCTCGAGATAGCCGCGATTGGCATCGATCAGTTTCGGTCCGTAGCCGCCGCTGGCGATGCGTTCGCGATCGCCATGGGCGGGTAGAATCCGAGCAATCTGCCATTGCCGCAGGCGCTTGAGTTCCGCGATGTGCGTCGCCGTCTGCTCAGCCTCGCTGATGAAGGTCGTCGTATCCTCAAGCGTATCGCCCGCCAGCAGCAACTTCTCCTCGGGCAGCCAGATCACGTTGCCATCGGCGCTATGGATGGCGAAGTGATGCAGTTCGACCCGGCGTGCGCCGACGGTCAGTGCAAGCGTCTCGTCGAACAGGCGGTTCGGCATCACGAGGGGCTGGATCGGCGGCGTCGCCGTTTCGATCTTCTCGCGGTTTTCTTCAAGTTTCGCTGCCGTCAGCTTGAGGGCGATGATCTCGCAATCGGCAAAGACCGCATTTCCGGCCACATGGTCCTTATGCCAATGGCTGAGCACGACGCGGATCGCGGTGACGCCAAGGCTTTCGAGATGGTTGCGGATCGCCCGAGCGTGATCGAGCGAGATATGCGTGTCGTAGACCAGCGCTTGCGTGCCGTCGACGATGGCATAGGAGGCGACGCCGAGTTCGTAGGCGCCGTCATCGAGCCAGTTCGCCGCCTGCGAATAGAGCCGCACTCCGGCAACGCGCCCGTCATAGTAGGCATAGACGCCGGGATAGGGCTTAAGAACCGTAAGGGTCGAGATCATGTCGGTCACAAGGCGCTCCTCCAGCATGGCTTGCGCCCTGTCATAGAGCAGGCGCGCGCCAAACTGAAGGACGGCGTGATCTCGCGCTCTTCGCTATGCCTGTCCGGCGCGCAGCAGATAAGCGTCGTGCTCCCTGAGGAAGGTCATCAGCCGCTCACCGTAATCCGGCGTCACGGCCGCCTTGACGCTCGGCCGCTCGGCGAGCGCCTTGCGCCAGGCGCCGACACGATCGAGTCCGTCGAAAATGCCGTGATCTGCAAGCGTGTCGAAGAGATCGAAGTAACGGAAGATCGGTGCGAAGACCGCATCGACGAGCGAAAATTGTGTACCGGCAAAGTAGGGACCTTCGCCAAGTGCCGCTTCCACGGTCGCAAGTTTGCCGACCACCGCCTGGCGTTTCTGTTCGTAGGTTTCCCGGTCCTTCGCAGTCTCGAAGCCCCAGAGATCCGAAAGGATCGACGAGCCGAATTCCATCCAGCCGCGATGACGGGCGCGCTCCAGCGCATCTTCGGGGTGAAGCTTCGGGCCGGCTTGGCTTTCCTCGACATATTCGGCGATGACGGAGCTTTCAAACAGTACCGTTTCGCCGCTCTGCTGCGGCACCTGCAACAGCGGCACCTTGCCGAGCGGCGAGATTTTCAGGAACCAGTCGGGCTTGGCCTTGAGGTCGATATAGGTCCGCTCGAAGCGAACGCCTTTTTCGTCGAGCGCGATCGAGGCACGCTGCACATAGGGGCAGAGATGGTGGCTGACGAGGGTAAGCATGGCAATCTCCCGGTTGAGGTAAAGTAGATGCATATGCATGTATGTGGGCTTGCTTCGACTTTCAAGATGGATGTAATTGCATCTATGAGCAAAGAGACGAAAATCGACGAGAAGGGCCCTGGCCCCGAAACGACCGCGGCCTGGATCTGCCTGATGCGCGCACGGGAATGCGTGCTTGCTCGGATCGAGGCCGATTTCAAGGGGGCCAGCCTGCCACCGCTTGGCTGGTACGACGTGTTGTGGGAACTGGTTCAGGCCGAAGACGGCCGGCTGCGGCCCTTCGAGATCGAGGCGCGCACCTTGCTCGCGCAGTATAACTTGTCGCGCCTGATCGATCGCCTGGTCAAAGAGGGGTTGGTCCGTCGCGAAGCCTTCGACGCCGACGGTCGCGGCCAATGGGTTGTCGTCACCGAGGCCGGAAGGGCGCTGCGCGCGCGCATGTGGCAGACTTATGGGCCTTCGATAGAGGCCCATGTCGGCGCCCGGCTGACAGAAGCGGAGGCGCGGCAGCTCACGGGGCTGCTGGCGAAGCTCAGGTAGAGCACGTCAGTTCTCAAACAGGGTACCGGCGAACGATCGGGTAGCGCCTTCCAGGCAAGTTACCCCTCACCTCAGCGCTCTTCCTGCAAGGGGGAGAGGGGGCGTGCTGGCGTGCTGTTCGTAGCGCCGCCGACCGGAGCCGTCACAGGAGAGGGAGGTCGTCGTTGCTGAGACGAACGGGTGCCATGTGTCTCCTTCGCCCCGCTTGCGGGGAGAAGGTGGCCGGCAGGCCGGATGAGGGACCCCGACGGAACGAGCGTCAATCTAGGACGCCGTCGTCGCCTAGCTGCTCAGCCCGAACGACTTCTCGAGGGCTTCCCAGGTCTCGTCCATGGCGAAGGTGCCGGAGAGATAGGGAATGGCCACGTGTCCATAGAGCGGCGAAAGCTGCCACTCGGCCGTTTCCTCGTCGACCCCTGCGATCTGCTGCAGGTAGATCGTCGAGACGAGGCCGGTGCGGTCGGCGCCGGCCTTGCAGTGGATCAGAAGCGGCTTTGGCGCGTCCCTGAGGATCGCCATCAGCGCGTCGGTTTCCTTGCGGTCGATCTCGGCCGAAGCGGACATGGGGAAGTTGATGAGCCGGATACCGTTGCGCTCGGCGGCGGCAACCTCTTCGCGATACCAGCGCTCGTCCGGCTTTTCGCCGCGCAGGTTGAGAATGGTGCGGATGCCGTAGGCCTTGGAATAGGCGGCGATCGCCTCCGGCGTCGGCTGTGCCGAACGGTAGACCTCACCGGCCACGAGCGTATGGAAATTGCCGGTCCACTGAAGACCGACGAGGTAGATGACCAGGGCCGCGACGAGCGCAGCCGTGCCGACGGCGAGGCGCTTCAAAAGACGCTTCGCGCTGGGAAATCTTGAAAATGCCATGTGAGAGACCCGACGCCGTTCGAAGGCGGGCGTGCATGCAAAAATTGCACATTTCGTCCCCGCATCAGCGGCTCGTATAAGGCATCTGTGATATTTTGATGGCAGCGCCTCAGGCGATGAGCGGTGCGGCGATCGCCTTTAGCGTGGCCTGGGCGTCGCGGGGTGCAAGCCGCACCTGCAGACCGCGCTGTCCGCCATTGATGTAGACCAGCACTTCGGCAAGTGCGGCCTCCTCGATTGCCGTCGGCACCTGTTTTTTCTGGCCGAACGGGCTGATGCCGCCGACATGGTAACCGGTCAGCCGCTCGGCATCCGCCGGCTTCATCATCGCCGCCGACTTGCCGCCGAAGGCGGCGGCGAGCTTCTTCATGCTGACCTCACGATCGGAGGGAACGACGCAGCAGACCGGCTTGCCGTCGACTTCAGCCATCAGCGTCTTCAGCACCCGGCTCGGATCCTCGTCGAGCGCCTCGGCCGCCTGCAGGCCGACGCGCTCCGCATTGGGATCATAGTCATAGGCATGCACGCTGAAGGTGACGCCGGCCTTCGAAAGCATCTGCGTGGCGCGCGTGGTCTTCGACATCGTCGTCGCTCCAAATGGGGGTCAGGCTTTGGCGAGCACGGCCTCGTAGAGGTCCGGCTTGAAGCCGATCAGCAGATTGCCGTCCGCTTCGAGCACCGGACGCTTGATCATCGAGGGCTGGGCGAGCATCAGCGCAATCGCCTTCTGTTCGTCGAGGCCCTGCCTGTCGGCCTCGTCGAGCTTGCGGAAAGTCGTGCCGGCGCGGTTCAGCACCGTTTCCCATCCGGCCTCCTTGCACCAGCGCTCGAGATGCGGGCGGTCGATGGCCTCGGCCTTATAGTCGTGGAAGCGATAGGCGATGCCCCGGCCGTCGAGCCAAGTGCGGGCCTTCTTCATCGTGTCGCAGTTCTTGATGCCGTAAATCGTAACCGTCATTCCCATGCTCCAGCCGCAGCGAGCAATTCCCGAACGGCCGCGCCTCTGGGAATCGCGCAATTTCAAAGCGTGGCAGGAGTGATAGCCGCCCGATGCGCGGGAGGGAAGACCGAGACCTTGCGTCAGGTCACGCCGGCGTAGCGTCCCGGCTTGTGATTGATCGCCAGCGTCATGTTGACGACAGCGGCCCCGATCACCGAGAGCACCAGGTTCGATGGCGGCAACACGAAGAAGGCGGCAGCCAGAATGGTGAGATCGACCGCCAGCTGGAAATAGCCGGCACGGATGCCGAACCTTTCCTGGAGATAGATCGCGACGATGTTGATGCCGCCAAGCCCGGTGCGATGGCGAAAGAGGATCAACAGGCCCATGCCCATCAGCCCGCCGCCGACGACCGCCGCATAGATCGGGTCAAGCCGGGCGATCTCCACCCAGCCGGCCGTCAGCCGAGAAAACAGCGAGACGAGGCTGACGGCGATGAAGGTGCGCAGCGCAAACATCCAGCCGAGCCGTTTGACCGCCAGGACGTAGAAGGGCAGGTTGACGAGCGAAAAGACCAGCCAGAACTCGGCGCCGGTCGCATATTGCAGAAGCAGTGCCAGGCCCGACGTGCTGCCCGTGAGCAGCATCGCCTTGCTGTAGATGATGATGCCGAGCGACATGATCAGCGTGCCCGTCAGGATCGCCAGCGCATCCTCGTACAGGCGATGGCGTTCAGTCGGGGTTTCTGTCGCGTCGATGCTGTGCTCGGCCATCATGGTCCTCAGAGGTTCTTGAAGTTGGCGATGACGCCGTCGACTTCCGCCGTCTTCAGGCCGGCAATGTTGATGCGGCCGGAACCGGGCATGTAGATGCCGTGCTCGTTCCGAAGTCGCATGACGTCGGCCTCGGCAAGCGGAAGCAGCGAGAACATGCCTTCCTGGCTGGCGACGGCGCCGAGCGCCTGCCAGCGATCGCGCAAGCCTTCGGCGAGCGCGCGGCGGATGTTGGTGATGCGCAGCCGCATGGTTTCGAGTTCTGCTTGCCAGTCACGCTTGAGCTCGGCGTCGGAAAGGATCATCCGCACGATTGCAGCACCGTGATCCGGCGGCATCGAGTAGCTGGTGCGGGCAAGGCCGGCGAGGTTGGAGCGGACCGTATCGGCCGAAGACGACGAGGCCGTCACCGCGAAGATCGCGCCGGCGCGCTCGCGATAGAGCCCGAAGGACTTGGAGCAGGAAACGGCAACCAGCGCTTCCGGAACGACGCCGATCAGGTGGCGGAGACCGGCGACATCCTCGTCGAGACCGCGGCCGAAGCCCTGGTAGGCAAGGTCGACGAGCGGCAGCAGGCCGCGCTCGGCGATGACGGCGGCAAGCTCCATCCACTGCGCTCGCGTGATGACGCCGCCCGTCGGGTTGTGGCAGCTCGCATGCAGCAGCACGGCGTCGCCGGCGGCAGCGCTCTGGAGCGCCGTCATCATGTTTTCGAAGAGCACGCTCTGCGTCGGCACGTCGAAGAACGGGTAACCGGCGGGCTCAAGGCCAGCGGTCTTGAAGATGCTGGCATGGTTTGGCCAGCTCGGCAGCCCGATCCAGATGCGCTTGCCGCCCATCTGGTGGATGAGGTCGGCCGCGAGCCGGAGAGCGCCGGAACCGCCCGGCGTCTGCACGCCGGCGATATGGCTGCGATCGATGGTATCGCCACCGACCAGCGTCCAGAGATGATCGATAAAGACGAGATCGCCCTCGGGGCCGACATAGGACTTGCTGTCCTGCGTTTCGAGCAGACGCTTCTCCGCTGCCTTGACGGCGCGAAAGATCGGGGTGTGGCCGGTTTCGTCGCGGTAGACGCCGACGCCGAGATCGACCTTTCCGGGGCGCTCGTCCTTGCGGTAAAGCCCGATCAGGGCCAGCAACGGATCATCGGGTTGGCGGATCAGAGCGTCGAACATGCCGGAAATTCCCCCTTGAGTGGCAGCGATGCGTTATCGGTCGAAAAAGCCTGCCGGCCGCCGTTCCTCCGGCTGCCCTGCGGCTTTCTTCTTAAGTCAGTGCAAGCGCAAAATCGATGCGATATTTGCCACGGAGACAATATCGACAGCGTGCTATTTGCGCAAAATTCTGCAATTCATTTGCTGATTTGCGTGCTGCGGCATACTTCCTGAAGCCGAAATCGAAGCGTTGGGGGCGATGATGGTTGAGAAGATGGCGGTGGAACTGGATCAGATCGACCGGCGGATCATCCGCCTTCTGGTGGAGGATGCATCGCTCAGCAACAACGCGCTTGCGGCGAGAGTCGGGCTCTCGCCGGCGCCGCTGTCGCGCCGCCTTGCCCGGCTCTATGCGGCCGGCGTCATCCGCCAGACGGTGGTCGTCGATCCGAAGGCAGCCGGCATCGGCTTCCAGGCCTTCGTCGAGGTGACGCTGGAGCGCACCGCAAGCAAGGTCGGCCAGCGCTTCATCGAGCTGGTGTCGCGCATGCCGGAGGTGGTGGAATGCCACACGGTCGCCGGCGATTTCGATTTTCTTCTGAAGATCGCGGTGCGCGACGTCGCGGATTACAAACGCCTGCTCTGGAGCGAATTCGAGCAGATCGCCGAGATCAAGACGTTGCGCTCGACCATTCTGCTCGACAGCCCAAAGATGACGGCCGCCACGGGGGCGTGACGGCCGCTTGAACATTCAATCCCAGGCCCTAGGCTTCAAGCGACCCGGGTTTGCGCCCGGCGCTCGACGGCGCAGCGCAGGCGATCTTCATCAAGTCCGAGCGCCGGCGTGCAAGGCGGGTCGAGACGCGGGTGACAATCAGCCCGTCTTGGGGCGCGCGCACCTCGAGGGCGCCGTCCGCCTGGCCGGGGCGCGTAAGGATCGTTGCGAGCAGATCGCCTGCCTTCACGCTCTCGCCGATATCCCGGTGGAACAGGATGGCGCCGGCCTCAGGGGCCCGGATCATCTCGATGTTGTCGAGCGGTGCGATGATGCCAGCGAAGGGTGCAATCGTTTCTTCGTCACCGGTAATGACGCCGCGGACGACGAGGAAGCGGAAGACCCCTTCGGCATCCTTGCGAGCAAGCTCCGGATAGACGTCGCGCGTGCCGCGAAGCTCGACCGTCACCGAGAGGCGTCCCGGCAGGCGTGTCTTCTTCTGCCCGGTTTCGTATTTCCAGGCATAGGCGACAGCCTCCTCGAAGGCGGAGCTTTCGCCGTCCGAAAGGAAGACCGCCTCCATATCGAGCGCCGAGGCGAGGTCGCCCGCTTCCGGCCAGAAGGCGTCGTCGATATAGGCGTATTGCAGCGCCTCGTCGTCGCAATGAAGATCGAGCATCAGGTCGGCGCCGAGCGCCATATGCAGCAGCTGCCGTTTCAGCCGATCCGTCGCCGAGTAGCGGTCGAGATCGTCGATCAGCCGGTCACGGTCGCCAAGCGTGATCAGCGGAAAATCACGGTTGAAGTTCGTGCGTGAGCCGAGGTCGAAGCGGCCCTGCAACTCGCCGAAATGCGACTGCGCGGTGCCGATCGGGTTTGCCTGGGGCACGACGGTGATGTCGCCGAGGATGGCGCCGTCCTTCTCCGCCTGCTGCAGCCGCTGCAGCAGGAAATGGGCAAGTGCGGTGCCCGGCAGTTCGTTGGCGTGCAGCGCCGCCTGGATGTAGGTCTTCGGTGCAGCGGCCGTTCTGCCCTTGAAACGGAAAACCGGCAGGCGCCATTCGATACCGGGCGTATCGCCGGCGATGATGATTTCGGAAACGTCCATGGGCTCCTCCCGTATCGTTCGTTGGTCGCGCTTATCGGCATTCCCAAGGCGCTCCGCAAGTCGCTAAGAACTAGGGTGCGGTTTCGGGTTGCGCCGACGTCGCTCTGGCTTTGACATGATCGGCAGGCCTATTGTTCCGTGAAGCATCCAGCACAGGTGGGAGACAGCAAGATGATCCTGATCGGCCAATATGACTCCCCCTTCGTGCGACGCGTGGGCATCGCGCTCAGCCTTTACGACATCCCGTTCGAACACCGTCCCTGGTCGTCCTTCGGCAATGCCGACGAGCTTCGGGCCTACAATCCGCTGACGCGCGTGCCGACGCTGGTGCTGGACGATGGGACGGTGCTTACCGACAGCCATATCATTCTCGATTATCTCGACAGTCTCGTTTCCGACGACCGGGTCCTGTTCCCGCGAACGGAACCGGCGCGCCATCGGGTGCTGAGAATCGCGACGCTTGCCACGGGCCTCGGCGACAAGGCCGTCAGCCTGTTCTACGAGAAGCGGTTGCACGGGGCGGTCTCGGCACTCTGGGTCGACCGCTGCCGCCGCCAGATCGAAGAGACGCTTCAAGTGCTCGAAACGAGCCGCGCGCAAAGCACGGGCGCCTATTGGTTCGGCGAGCGCATCGGCCATGTGGATATCGCCGTTGCGGCCGTGTTGCGCTTCCTCAAGGAGGTGCATCCCGACCTGGTCGCGATGGGGCGCTATCCGCGTCTGCAGGCGCATGCGGACATGCTTGAAGCGCTTCCGGTGTTCCAGACGATCAGCCAGCCCTTCATTCCGCCCGCGTAAGGGGGGGCTCCCCGTCGGAGCCGGGCTGGCACATCACCAAGGTGTACGGCTACCTTCCGCCTGGACTTCAGCGCGACGGCAATAGCGACCAGCGGGCGAGGATCTTCGTAGAGCCCGCCCCCTTGCGGGCATGGATCAGAACGAGTTCGCGCGCCACCCAGGAGACCGGTTCGGAAACGCGGAGATCCGGCGCGACCCGATCGTTCCGGTAGAGCGTCATATGGGGGATTGCCATGAGCGGGCGTTTGAGCGCCTCGATCTGCCGGACCAGCGCGCTGAAGCCCGGCGCGGCGTCGCGCGTCGTCAGGGCGCGCGGCCGGTCGCGGCCATTGCCGTTGCTGACCAACCTGTCGAGGCGGATCTCGACCGCTGGCACGTCGACGCGGTCACCCTGCCGCAGCGCATCCGCAACCGCGAAGTCGGGCAAGCCGCGGCCCTGCCAGCGCTTGTCGACAGAGACGTGCAGGCGATCGGGCCGATAGATGAAGCCATCCGCCATCTGGTCGGCGAAATCCCTTTCGGCAATCGCCAGTGCCTTCGTGGCAGCCGGCTCGTCCGGAAGTAGCGCGAAGTATAGGATGTCGATTGCCGGCGCTGGCTGGGGACAGCCGAGATCGAATGCGAATTGGTTCGACGACATGGTACCCTCCGCCGCCCGGGTCGCGCGCCACGACATGTGGTCTCGACCGGAGATGGGGATGCCGGCTGACAATGCCAAGGACATCCGGCGGGGAATGGAAGACTTCACCGTTGGCCGAGGCTGTTGCTTCGCTACTCCGTCGGCATCCGGCCAAATTTCTGCAAATTCGGATCGAGACGGTCCCAGGCAAGGCCGCGCACGGCGTAGGTCACCGCTTGCGGTCTGTAACGGCTGGGATCGTCGAGGCTTGCAGCGCGAACGCTGAAGAACTCCGGCATGGCTGAGAAGGTCATGTAGACCGGAGAGCCGCAACTGGGGCAGAAGCCGCGCGTCTTCACATGGCCGCTGTCGGCGACCATGTCCCAATGCGAGGCCTGACCTTCGAGCTTCACGCCCTCGCGGCGGAACGTCATATGCGATCCGTGCCCGGTCCCGCTTTCGTGCTGGCAATCACGGCACTGGCAGTCGTTGGAGAAGACCGGTTCTCCTGAGATCTCGTAGCGGATCGCGCCGCAGGCGCATCCGCCGATATAGGACTTGCTCATACATTCGCTCCAGTCTCGGGCACGGCAAAGCCTTTCGCGTGGCTGCGAGGGCGACGCCGACCAATCACTTTGCCTGTTTCGGGGGGGGGGCCGGATCGCTATGGCGACCCGGCTTGGGCTTCAATGCTGTTCGTCGGTAATGGTGCCGAGCCGCGACAGGACCTTCGGCCAGCCATTGCTCATGTTGGCATAGGCGCTGTCGTTCTTCGGCGTGACGAAGCCGGAATGAACGAGCCGGAGGCGGGTGCCGTTGTCGACCTTCGTCAGCGTCCAGGTGACGACCGTATCGAGACGCGAGCCATAGCCGCTGTTGCCTTCGTCGCCACCTTTCCAGGAGTAGACGAAACGCTCATGCGGGCGCACCTCCAGCACCTGGCAACGGATGGTCCCGTCCCATGCGCCGGCGGGCGTCGTCCGGAAGGTGAAATGGGTGCCTTCCACCGGTTGGAAGCCGGTCGGCGGCATGATCCATCGGCCCATCAATTCGCCGTTGGTCAGCGTCCTCCAGATCGTCTCGGGCGTATGCGGAAAGACCTCGTCGACGACGATATCCTGGGTCTCGAGTTTCAAGGCTGCTGCGTCGGTCATGGATCGATCTCCTTGAGAAGGGTGCGCAGATTGGCGAAGCGGTCACGCCAGAAGGTACCGTAGTGGCTCATCCAGTCGACGAGCGGCGCCAGGCCCTCGGGCTCGGCGCGGTAATAGACGTTGCGGCCCTCCGGGCGCTCGGCGACGAGACCCGCCTGTTTCAGCGACTTGAGGTGCTGCGAAATCGCGCCCTGCGTCACGCCGCTGCCGCGCGTCAGTTCAACGACGGTGATCTCGTCGGCATTGGCGATGCGCTCGAACACGGCGCGCCTGGTCGGATCGGCAAGGGCGCGCATGACGGCGGTGATGGGAGCGGCTTCGATCATCATGGATAAATAAATAGCAGGTACTAATTGATTAGTCAATGCTATTGATTTGAATGCTGCTGCAGAACGAAAAGGCACGCTCGAGGCGTGCCTTCAGTCGCTTTGATCCCCCGAGGACATAGCCTCAATGCGGGCTCGCCGTCGGGCGCACGATAATCTCGCTGACGTCGACATCGTCGGGCTGTCCGATGGCGTAGGCGATCGACGACGCGATGGCGTCAGGACTGATGCAGACGGCCCGCCATTCCTTCATGGTTTCTCGTGCGGTCAAATCGCTGATCGTATCGGCGAGTTCGGAGGTCGTCGTTCCGGGCGAGATGACGGTAACGCGGATGCGGTCGGTCTCCTGCCTCAGGCCGTCCGAGATCGCCCGGACGGCGAACTTGGTGGCGCAATAGACGGCGGCCGTCGGTGACACGGAATGGCCGCCGATCGAGGAGATGTTGATGATCTGCCCGTCCCCTTGCGCGCTCATGATCGGCAGGGCCGCGGCGATACCGTAGAGCACACCCTTGATATTCACGTCGACCATGCGATCCCACTCGTCGACCTTGAGCGCTGCCAGCGGCGACAGCGGCATCACGCCGGCATTGTTGACGATGACATCGAGGCGGCCGAATTCGGCCTGGGCAAAGCGGGCGAAGGCGGCGACGTCGCCGCGGTCGGTAACGTCGAGCACGCGAAAGCGGACCTCGCCGCCGGCGCCGGCGATTTCGCCGGCGATGCGTTCCAGCCGGTCGGACCGGCGTGCGCCAATCACGACCTTGGCTCCGGCAGCCGCCAGCAGCTTCGCAGCGGCTTCGCCGATGCCGCTGCTTGCGCCGGTCACGGCCACGACTTTCCCGTGAACATTTTCCATGGATATGCCCTTTCGAAAGGTGCGTTTCTGTTTGAGTCCGGCTCGGGCGTTGGGCCTGAGCGCCGGTGAGACAGAAGATAGAAAGGGCGATCCGTTCGATCGAGGTGCCGATCGAGCATGGGGCGGTCAGAAATTCTAACCAAAGATCTGGCGGCAACAGGGCCGGCAATGGCGTCCACCAGGATCTTCCGGATTGTCTTCGAGACAAGCAAAAGGGCGAAGTGTCGCGCTTCGCCCTTTTGCCTTCGTTGCCGGTTGATATCGCTTATTCGCTCGCCTGCGCTGCCTGCTCGATCAGCTTGGCGACCGCTTCCGGCTTCGAGACGTAGATGGCGTGGCTGCCGGATGTTTCGACCACGGTGGAGCCGGCGCGTTTTGCCATCTGGCGCTGGGCGGCCGGCGGGATCATGTGGTCGTCGGTCGCGACCAGATAGAAGCTCGGCTTCTCCTTCCAGGCCGGAGCGGTGACGGCGCCGGCTGCCGCTTCGACCCCCCACGGGACCTGGGAGTCGGCCATGAAGGCGGCAATCTCAGGATCGACATCGGCCGCGAAGGCGGCGGCGAACTTTTCCTTGTCGAGCGAGAGGAAACCATCGACCGGCGGCAGGATCGGCGGAACGGGCGCGCCGGCCGGCGGGTTGGCGATGAGCGAGGAAACGGACTCGCCCTTATCCGGCGCGAAGGCGGCGATGTAGACGACAGACTTCACCTTCTCATCGGTGCCGGCTTCCGAAACGACCACGCCGCCATAGGAGTGGCCGACGAGCACGATCGGGCCGTCTTGAGCGGCGATCGCACGCTTGGTGGCCGCGACATCGCCGGCAAGCGTCAGGGTCGGGTTCTGCACGATGGTGACGTTATAGCCGTCCTTCTTCAGGATGTTGTAGACGCCCTGCCAGCCGGAGCCGTCGGCAAAGGCGCCGTGAACGAGCACGACATTCTTGGTGGCGGGGGCGGCCTGGGCCGCCGTCAGCGCGCTTGCGGAGAGGGCGAAAGCGGCGGCGGTGATGAGGGACTTGAGCATTTCGGGTCTCCTTCGTTGAGTTGTTTTGCGCGACATTCATTATCGCGATAATCATCGTATACGGCGACTCCGGTTTCTTGTAAAGATATTAATTATCGCGATATCTATTTTCGCGGAAGAAGCCGCAAAGCGCCGCAAGGAGGTTGGAATGCCTGAAGAACCGACAACGCTGCCGCTCGACAGCCAGCTCTGTTTTTCGATCTACTCGGCGTCGATCGCCATCAACCGCGTCTACAAGCCGATGCTCGATGCGCTCGGTGTGACCTACACGCAGTATCTCGTCCTGAGCACGCTTTGGGAGAGGGATGGGTTGACGATCTCGGCGATTGCCGATCGGCTGGGTCTGGAATCGAGCACGATCACGCCGGCTGTGAAGCGGCTCGAAGCTGCCGGCTTCCTGGGTCGGCATCGCAGCGTCACCGACGAGCGGCAGGTCGAGGTCCACCTCACCGCGAAAGGGCGCGGCCTCCACGTGAAGACCGGCTGCCTGACCGATGCGCTTCTGGAAAACTCCGGCTTCACGGTGCCGGAAATGATCGATTTGAACGAGCGGGTGCGGAAACTCCGCGATGGCATGCGCGACGCGGTGAAGTAGCGCTGCACCCGGGCCGCGACTGTGCCGGGAAGCAAAAAGGGCGCGCCGAAGCACGCCCTTTAACATTTTTTATCACCGACGCAGCAGATGCGTCCGCGCGTTTATTCCCACTCGATCGTGCCCGGCGGCTTCGAGGTGACGTCGTAGACGACGCGGTTGATGCCGCGGACCTCGTTGATGATGCGCGTCGCCGCGCGGCCGAGGAATTCCATGTCGTAGTGGTAGAAGTCCGCCGTCATGCCGTCGACCGAGGTGACGGCGCGAAGTGCACAGACGAACTCGTAGGTGCGGCCATCGCCCATGACGCCGACGGTCTGCACCGGCAGAAGCACAGCGAAAGCCTGCCAGATGGCGTCGTAGAGGCCGGCCTTGCGGATTTCGTCGAGATAGATCGCATCCGCTTCGCGCAGGATCTCGAGCTTCTCGCGGGTGATGCCGCCCGGGCAACGGATGGCAAGGCCCGGACCCGGGAAGGGGTGGCGGCCGATGAAGCTGTCGGGCAAGCCGAGTTCGCGGCCGAGCACGCGCACTTCGTCCTTGAAGAGTTCGCGCAGCGGCTCGACGAGCTGCATGTTCATGCGCTCCGGCAGGCCGCCGACATTGTGGTGCGACTTGATGGTCACCGACGGGCCGCCGGTAAACGAGACGCTTTCGATCACGTCGGGATAGAGGGTCCCTTGGGCGAGGAAGTCCGCACCGCCGAGCTTCTTTGCCTCTTCCTCGAACACCTCGATGAACAGGCGGCCGATGATCTTGCGCTTGGTTTCCGGATCGCTCTGGCCTTCCAGCTCGCCGATGAACCGGTCGGAAGCGTCGACGTGCAGGAGGTGCAGGTTGTAGTGCTCCTCGAACATCGCAACGACGTTCTTTGCCTCGTCCTTGCGCATCAGGCCGTGGTCGACGAGGATGCAGGTGAGCTGGTCGCCAACGGCTTCATGGATCAGCAGTGCCGCAACCGAGCTGTCGACGCCGCCCGAGAGCGCGCAGATCACCTTCTTGTCACCGACTTGGCGGCGGATCGCCTCGACCGCCTTGGCGCGATAGGCCGACATCGACCAGTCGCCCTTGATGCCGGCGATCTTGTGCACGAAGTTGGAAATCAGCTTGGCGCCATCGGGCGTGTGCACGACTTCCGGATGGAACTGCACGGCGTAGTACTTGCGCTTCTCGTCGGCGATGAAGGCGAAGGGGGCGTTGGCGGAGGTCGCGACGACCTCGAAGCCTTCGGGGATCGCGGTGACGCGGTCGCCATGCGACATCCAGACCTGGTGGCGCGAGCCGAGGGACCAGAGACCGTCGAACAGCGCGCATTCCTTTTCGACTTCCAGGAAGGCGCGGCCGAATTCACGGTGATGGCCGCTCTCGACCTTGCCGCCGAGCTGGGCGCAAATGGTTTGCTGGCCATAGCAGATGCCGAACACCGGAAGGCCGGAATCGAAGATCACCGAGGGCGCACGCGGCGAGCCGATATCGAGCGTCGAGGCCGGGCTGCCGGAAAGGATGACGGCCTTCGGCTTCAGCCGCTGAAAACCTTCTTCGGCCGACTGGAACGGCACGATTTCGCAATAGACACCGGATTCGCGCACGCGCCGGGCGATGAGCTGCGTCACCTGGCTGCCGAAGTCGACGATAAGGACGGTGTCGGGATGGGCTGTCTGGGTCATTGGGTGCCTTCAAACAAGCTTGATCATGGCGAGCCTTTAATGAAAGCCCGCCATCGACGCAACGATTCAATTGCACCCGGACAATTCCGGGGTTTTGGAGCGGGATGAGGAAAAGTGCGTGCGGTTTTCCGCCCGCATCCCGTTCTGATTTGTGAGCATCGATCACGTTTAGGGCCTTGGGTCGACCAGACCCGAAGCCATCGGGGTCTAGAGCGGGATCACGCCGCTCGAAACCGCATTCTCCAACCGGTCGATCACGCTTGCAAGCTTCTCGTCGATGACGTGAAGATACTCCGTCCAGTCGTTGACGTGCTTCAGTTCGGCCTTGCCGTCGGAAATGCCGCGAAGCGCAATCAAAGGAATGCCGAAGGACTGGCAGGCGCGCAGCACCGCGAAGGTCTCCATCTCGACCATGTCGGCGTCGATCGTCTCGTAGGCAGCGCCCGAGACGATGTTGGCGCCGGTCGAAAGCCGCGCTTCCGGAACGCCGGGGATGCGCAGCGGCAGCGGCGCCACGGCCGGAAGGTCGAGAAACGGCGTTGCGCCCTTCTCGAAGCCGAGCGGCGAGGCATCCATGTCGCGGTAGCCGACGGAAACCGCCTGGTAAACTTCGGTCTGTTCGAGCGTGGCGGCACCCGCCGAGCCGAGCGAAACGACGAGATCGGGCAGGGTCCGCTCGGCGGCGAGTTCGGCAAGCGTGCGCGTCAACACGACGGCCGCCTCGACCGGCCCGACGCCGGTCATCAGTGGCTTGATCCGGCCTTTCAGGTGCGGACCGTACTCGGCATCCACGGCCATGACGTAGAGCACCTTGTGTCCGGCAACGTCCTTGACGGCAAAACTCATCCTTCGATCCCTTCGCGTCCGCGCACAACCATCATCGTTCCGGTCATCGAGGCGATCAGCTTTGCCGGTCCGTCGGAGCGGATCGCATAGCCGCGACCGTCGGAAACGATGATCGTCGATCCGGGCTTTGTCACCTCGCCGCGGAAGAGGAAGCGTTCGCCGCGCCCGGGCGAAAGCAGGTTGACCTTGAACTCGATCGTCAGGATCGAGGCATTCGGGTCGATCACCGAATAGGCCGCATAGGTGCCGGCTGAATCCAGCGCCGCGGAGATCACGCCGGCATGCAGGAAGCCGTGCTGCTGCGTCAGCTTGTCGTCGAAGGGCAGCTCGATTTCGACCGTGCCTTGCTCGACAAGTGTCAGTTCGGCTCCGATCGTGCGCATCGCCGCCTGCCGCGCGAAGCTCTCGCGAATGCGCTTTCGGAAATCGGGGGGATCACGGTCGTCCATCAGTCCATGGGCCTTTGTGTCGGGCGGCATCATTATGACCGCGGGACAGTGGCACGGTCGTGAAGGTCGGACAAGTTCAATTCATGAGCAAAATCGCGCTGTTGAGCGCCGTCGCAAACGCAACCCAGGCGAGATAGGGAAGGAACAGCAGGGCTGAAATGCGATCCCGTTGCCAACTTGCGACGACGAAGCCGGCAACCGCGATCACGAGCGCGATGATCACGATCAGCGCCGACGCTATATCCTGCATGCCGAAAAACAGTGGCGACCAGAGGACGTTGAGGATCATCTGCGCCAGCCACAGGCGCATGGCGGCGCTGCGCCGATGATCGAGAAACATGCGGGCGCCGACAACGCCGATCATCACGTATAAGATCGACCAGACCGGCGCGAAGATCCAGTCCGGTGGATTGAAGGCTGGCTTTGCCAGCGACCGGTACCATTCGCCGGGGATGTTGTTGGTGCCGATGAGAAGGCCGAGGCCGAGAACGGCGGCGATGAAGACTACGTATACGATGGTTCTGTTCATGATCTCGCCAGATAGAACAGACTTTCCGTCTTTCCAGCGGGGCCGCCGTTTTGAAGCCATCATGCACCACCTATATGAGCTGCCATGAAGACCTTCCGACGTATCGACATCCGGCCGGCCGGCCCGGATGACATCATGATGATCGCCTCCGTTATCGTCGAAACCTGGCGATCGACCTTCCGCGGGCTGATTTCCGATGCCTTTCTCGACGCCATGAGCATCGAGGAGCAGGCGTTGCGCCACGCAAGACGCATGCGCATCGCCGACGTCTTCCATCTGGTTGCGGTTGACGTGAGCACGAACAAGGTGATCGGCTTTGCCAATTACGGCAAGGCGCGCTCGATGCCGCCGCGGTTCGACCGCGAGCTCTATGCGCTTTACATCCTGAAAGAGTTCCAGGGCGCGGGCATCGGCTCGGCACTGGTGCGCAGCGTCGCCGGTCACTGCCGGGAGCTTGGCGGCAAGTCGCTCTTTGCCTGGGTGCTTTCCAGCAACCCGAATCGGGGCTTCTACGAGCATCTCGGCGCCATTGCCGTTGGCCAGGGCCAGGTGAGCCTCGGCGGCGAAAACCACGACCAGACCGCCTATCGTTGGAACGATCTGGCAAAACTCTCCGGCGACGGCCGTTTTTCGGCCTGAGATCGTCTTAGGCCTAAGCCAACCGCACGATGTGCTGGTCCCAGGCGACGCGGCTCTTGTTAGCCTTGAAGTGGCCGTCATAGGAGGAAACGGCAAAGCCGTGGTCGACTCTGGCGACCCCCGCCGCATCGGCGACGCGCTCTTCCTTCAGCACGGTACCGGTTCGTGCATCGAGCATCACCGCCACGCCGCCCTTCGGCGAAGTCAGTCCGATCAGCCCCTCGTTCCGGTTGACGGCGATGGCGCCGACATAGTTCGCCAGCGCTTCCGTCGTGCGCTCGGGCAGAGACAGGAACTTCAGGTCTTCGCCCTGGGAAAACGAGCCGACGAGCGGCGGCAGGTCGCTGCGCGCACCCTCATACTGGCAGGCAAACCAGATCTCGCCCTTCGGACCGATATCGACATGCCGGGTCGACAGGCGGCTGAGATCATCCGGCAGACCGTGCTTCTGTACGAGCGCGCCGGTTCGCGTATCGACCAGCGTCAGGCTCGGCTCCATATGGTCGAGATTGAGCTTGGTGCGGCCAAAATCCGGATGGGTCTCGATGCCGCCATTTGCAATCGCCAGCAGTTTCCCGTCGGCGCTCAGCGTCATGTCGTGTGGGCCGATGCCATAGGTCGGGAATTCGCCGATGCGGGTGAAGTGGTCGCTGCCGTCATAGATGCCAACCATGCCGCGATTGGCGGCAAAGTCGTTCTCGGTGGCGTAGAGCAGCTTGCCGTCTGCCGAGAAGCAGCCATGCCCGTAGAAATGCCGGCCGTCGGCAGCGGTGATCACGATCGGCTCGGCCGTGCCGTCGGTTGCAAGGATCATCGCATAGGTGCCGGGCCTGCGGGCAAAGGCGACGGTGCGGCGGCTGACGGGCGAATAGGCCATGCCGTGTGCACGGGCCGGCAGCGCCGTGCGGTCGATGATCTCGCCCGCTTCCGTGAGCGTCGCGACGCCATAGCTGCCGTCCGGCGCCATGAAGGCCGAGGCAAAGACGGCGTCGGCCCTGGTCAGGGCGAAGGCTCGCTCAGGCGCGAGGCTCGCCACCCAGGCCGCGCCCGCCATCCTCAGGAAACTGCGCCGGTCGATCAGGCCCGTGGCGGCTGTCATGCCATCCTCGCTCGTCATGGAAATCTGCAAGCCCTGGGCGGAGTGCCCGCTCAGGGCTGCGATGCAGCAGGTTGCGCGCTCAGAGCCAGCCCCGGCGCTTGAAGTAGAAATAGGGCACGATCGCCGAGATCACCATCAGCATCAGTGCCGCAGGGTAGCCGAATTCCCATTGCAGTTCCGGCATCACCCCGAAGTTCATGCCGTAGATCGAGGCGACCAGCGTCGGCGGCAGGAAGACGACGGCGGCAACCGAGAAGATCTTGATGATTTGGTTCTGCTCGAGGTTGATGAGGCCAAGCGTCGCGTCGAGCAGGAAATTGATCTTGTTCGACAGGAACAGCGCGTGATCACCAAGCGACGTCGCGTCCCGCTGGATCAGCTTGATCCGCTGCCGGCTTTCCTTGCCTGCCTTGCGCGGCCCCATGCCTTCGAGCGCCACATGATAGGCGACGAGCCGGCCGATGCTGACCAGGCTTTCGCGGATGACCGTCAAAAGGTCGCCCTTCTGGCCGATCTGCTCGATCAGCGACTGCAGGTCGCGCGTCTTCTTGGTGGCGCTGGCATTGGTCTTGCGGAACACATCCCGCGAAATTCCGTCGACCTCGCTGCCGGCGCGCTCCAGGGCATCCGCCGTACGGTCGATGATCGCCTCAAGCAGCCCGAGCATCACCAGTTCGCCGCTTTCGCAGATCTGGCCGTTTGCCTTCTGGATGCGATTGGAAAAATTCTGGAACGGCTTCGGGTCCGCGTGGCGCACGGTAACCAGCGTCGTGCCCTTGAGAATGAAGGTCACCGGCACCTTGACCGGATAATCGCTGTCGAGCTTGGCGGCGGCCGTCATCGTCATGAATTCGGCGCCGGCCTCCTGGTAGAGGCGGTCGGAAAGCTCGATCTCCTGCATCTCGTCGCGGGTCGGGATCTCGATGCCGAGCTGGCCTTCGACGAGCCGCGTTTCCTCGGCCGATGGATTGTAGAGGTCGTACCAGATTGCCGGCGTCGGCAGGGCGATGCCGTCGATCATGTCGACAAGCACGAGGTGGCTGTTCTGGCTTTTGTAGATGCGCAGCATATTGGGCTCCATAGGGCGAGTCATCCGACCGCCTGAAGCCCTGATCAATCAGGACCGGACGGCCGTGAGCGTGAAGGCTCGACTTCGACTGTCGGGGTTCATTGGGAGTTGGTCCTTGTGGTGAAACGTGCCCGCGAGAGCGGACACGGGAAGCGCTTTGCGCCCAAAAGCCTTGATTGTCAACACTCGGCGCTTGAGCGGGATGCGGGCGGAAAACCGCGCACACGTTTCCTCATCCCGCTCTAGTCGCCGTCGGCAAAGGAGAAGCCCGCGCCAAGCCCGATCGCACCGCCGAAATCCTTGTTCAGCCGATCGAGAAGGTCATTGGTATTGAGCGACAGGAAGGCGAGCTTGGCCCGTTTGTCCTTGTCCTCGAGCGCCTGATCGATCGGTCCGTCGATGTTGCCGGCCATGCCGATCACCGACTTGAAGACGAAGTCGGCGGAACCCGCGACCGAGCGGCTGTCTTCCGGCAAAAGGCTCTGCATGTCGGCAACGTCGAACAGTGTCTTCAGGCCCCGCACGTTGGCGGCGATCGACGGCATGGTGTTGCCGGAGCGCCAGTAGATCGCGAGCTTCGGATGTCCCTTGTCGTCCTTGCTCTCGTAGAACGGCTTCAGCCGCTGGTCCTTCACCGTCTCGACGCCATGGACGAGAATGCCGAGCAGTTCTGTTGCCGCTTCGCGGTTGTCGCGGAACTCGGGATTGTCAGGGCCCGGATGTTTCCAGGCCGCCTGAATGCCATCGGGCTTCTGCCATGCGGCCAGGAACTCGTTGGCGATCGTGTCGAGGTTCTTGGTGATCGCCAGGCCGTAGCGGCAGCGGAAATCACCGTCCTTGTTCAGAAGCGAATCGGCGCCCGTGCCATAGAGCACGTATTCGAGCGCGCCGAGCCCTTGTGCGGCGACGCTCTTGCCCTTGAGTTTGGCTTCGTCCGTTGCGCTTTCATCGTGCTTCGAAACGATCGCCTGCACCTGCTTCAGGCCCGTGCTCTTGCGGTCGGGGTAGAACAGGAACCGCTCGAAGCGGTTCTGCTCAAGTGCCGGACCAAGCCTCACCACTTCGATCGCCGACCAGGCGCCGACCATCTCGGAAAAGGCAACGCGAGCGCCATCGACCGTCGCCTGCGACGGCGCCGCGCAGAGCTTGGCCGTGGCCTGCGTGGCGGCAGCGGTCTTTTCCGTGAGGTTGCGATAGCCGGGGATGATGAAGTCGTCGACGGCTTTGGCCATGACCGCGGGCACGGCCGCCTCGTTGACGACGCGCGGCGAGAGCGCGCTTCCTTCCTGGGCCACCGCCGGGAAAACGGCGGTCAAGGTCAGGGCAAAAGCGAGAGTAAGCGTATGCGTGCGGGGCATTAGAGTGACTCCAGGAAGGCAAGGAGATCGCGGCGATCGCTTGCGGCAAGGGCGGCAAAGGCGTCACGGGCCTTCTGCCCTTCGCCGCCGTGCCAGAGGATCGCTTCGGTGAAATTGCGGGCGCGTCCGTCGTGGAGCAGGAAGGTGTGCCCACTGACGGTCTTCGTCAAGCCGATGCCCCAAAGCGGCGGCGTGCGCCACTCGCCGCCGGTGGCCACACCCACCTGCTGTCCGTCGGCAAGACCCTCGCCCATGTCGTGCAGCAGGAAATCGGAATAGGGCCAGATCAGCTGGAACGACTGCGCCTTGTTGGCCGCGTCCCAGCGGGTGACGAATTTCGGTGTGTGGCAACTGGTGCAGCCGAGTTCGTAGAAGACCTTCTTGCCACGCAGTGTCTCCGCAAAGCTCGCCTTGCGCCGCGCCGGCACGGCCAGGTTCTCCGAATAGAAGGTCACGAGGTTGAGCACCGGGTCGGGCGCTTCTGTGGGGCCAAGGCGTGCCTGCTCGCCGGTCGGCATGGTCAGGCATTGTGCCTGGGCCGCGGTGCAGTCGCCATGCGGGCGGTCGGCGTCGGGTGAAGAGATGCCGATGTCGGTGGCGAAGGCATCG
Source organism: Ensifer sp. ENS06 (assembly GCF_014852205.1). NCBI lineage: Bacteria > Pseudomonadati > Pseudomonadota > Alphaproteobacteria > Hyphomicrobiales > Rhizobiaceae > Ensifer > Ensifer sp. ENS06. Next base: position 251,345 of record NZ_JACVBC010000001.1, read on the forward strand.
GCGCTCTGTTGCCGCACGGTGGCGTTCTGCGCCTTCCAGCCGAAGCGCCCGAGCATGAGCTTGCCGGTCCTGGCGTCGCGCGTCAGCGCCGGCCGTCCGCTGATGCCGTCGCCATCCCTGTCGTCGGGGTCGGCAAGGGCGAGGATATCCGCCTCGTGGATCGCCTCGATCAGGCCAAGGCCGATCATCGGCTGCGCCACACGCGGCGAGAGCGTGGTTTCCGGATCGAGCGGGCCATAGGCGAGATCGGCCACCGAATAGCCTGGTCGGCGCAGAGAGGCCGTTTCGCCGTCGGGGAAAGTGAAGGGCTCCTCGGTGTAGCTGATCTTCAGATGGCCTTCGGCGGCAAGGCCGGGCACGGCGCTATCCTGAAGCTGGGCGCCATAAACAGCGTCGCCGAAGTTCACCACCTCGTGCGCCGCAATCATCCGGCGCTCCTCGTCGTCGCGGGGCGGCCGCGCCAGGCGGAAGAACATCGAGGTTGTATCGACGGCACCTTCCGGTGGCCGGCCGCGCCCGTCCTTCAGGTGACAGCTCTGGCAGGCTCGGGCGTTGTAGAGTGGGCCGAGCCCGTCGGAGGCCTGTGTGGAGGAGGGGGAGGAAACCCAAAGCTTGCGAAAGAGCGCGTTGCCGAGCTTGAAGCCCTCTTCCTCCTGGAAGGTGAGATTGGCCGAGAATTGCGAAAAACTGTCGGCATTGACGGGCGCGATCGAGGTGGCCGCACCGCCGGACATGGCTTCGAAGGTTTCCGCCTTGGAGAAATCGGTCGCAGGCCGCGTCACCGCCTGGACGCGCTGGCGGTCCTTGTCGTTGAGGTCGGAGCGTTCGGTCAAAAAGCCGTCGCCGGCGAAGGCGGGCAGGGCCGTGAAAAGCGCTTGAACGAGAACAAGCGCGCAAAGGCGGAAAGCGCCAGATTTCATCTCAGGAGGATCGGGCCGCGTCTTTGTCGATGCGGCCCGCCTTTTCAGCTTATTGGAAGACGGCGTTAGGATTATCCAGGCTGTCGGAACCTTCAAGCTCGACGGTGCCGAGATCCAGCGACGCAATGACGCGCTGTACGGTCTTTGCCTGGGCGATCAGGCCGTCGATCGCCGCCTGAACGGTGGCGTTGCCCTCGGCATTGCCTTCGCCGATCATCTGGTCGTAGGCCTCGGTCGTTTCCGCGCGCTTGGCCATCGCCTGCATCTTCTCGACCGTGGTCGAAAGGTTGCCGGCCATTTCCTTGTCGAGCGCTGCATCCTTGGCGGAGACGAGTTCGGACAGCGACGGGCCTGTCATCTTCGTGCCGTCGACGCGGGTATATTCGCCGGTATAGGCCGACTGGATGCCGATCGCATCGTGCAGGTGCGAGTTGTGCGTGTTGTCGGAGAAGCAGTCATGCTCTTCTTCCGGATCGTGCAGCAGCAGGCCGAGCTTCATCCGCTCGCCCGCCAGTTCGCCATAGGAGAGCGAGCCCATGCCGGTGAGGATGGCGACGAGACCAGCCTTCGGGTCGGCCTCGACCGCCTTGGTCGCGGCGCCATCCGGCGTCCAGTTGGCAACCATCTCCTTGAGGTCGGAAACGAGCAGCTCGGTCGCAGCCTTCAGGTAGGCGGCGCGGCGGTCGCAATTTCCGCCGGTGCAGGCCTTGGTGTCGTAGTCGGTATAGGGGCGGTTGCCGGCGCCGGCCTTGGTCCCGTTCAGGTCCTGGCCCCAGAGCAGGAACTCGATCGCGTGGTAGCCGGTCGCGACGTTTCCTTCGATGCCGCCGGCTTCCTGCAGCGTGCCCGCCAGGAATTCCGGCGTGATGTTGGAAGCGTCGACGTCCTTGCCGTCGATCTTGATCGTCTTGTTGGCGATGACATTGGCGGTGAACAGCGCGTTCTCGTCGCTCTCGGTGCCATAGCTCGGATCGACATAGTCGATCAGGCCCTCGTCGAGCGGCCAGGCGTTGACCTTGCCTTCCCACTCGTCAACGATCGCGTTGCCGAAACGGTAGACTTCGGTTTCCTGGTAGGGGTTGCGGGCCTTCTTCCAGGCGTCGCGCGCGGCCTTCAGCGTTTCTTCGCTCGGCGTCGCGATCAGCGCGTCAACGGCCTTGTCGAGCGCTTCTGCGGTCGTCAGCGCGTCTTCGAACTTGGCGTGGGCGACGGCGGTGTAGTGCTTCACCACGGCGGCGGCATCGGTTGCGGCATGGGCCGGCTGCAGGGCCATCGCCGAGGTCGCCGTCATCAGCGCCAGCGCGGCGCCCCGGAAAAATTTCTTGGTCATGACCCTCTCCTGTTGCGTCCCCCGGCGCCGTCGAACGAGCCGCAAAACATGGCGTCGTTCAGCCGTCGAACCATCAGAAAAGGCCCCGCCGAGCTCGCTTCTCATGAACCAAAAGCAAACTTGTGTCAAAGTGTATAGTTTAGAACGCTTTCAATCTGATGCGCGTCTTTTGCCGATCGTCAAACGGCCTTAACCCTTGCGTTGCATCAGGCAGAAGAAGAAGCCGTCCGTGCCGGTGGAAGCGGGTGTCAGCGTCACCGTCTTCATGTCCGCCGACCAGGGCTGCGGCTTGTCGGTGCCGAACAGCGTCGCCCAGATATCGGCGGCCGACAGGATCTCGAATTCCGGATTGTCTTCGCAGAAGCCGTAGACCTGCGCCTCGTTTTCCTCAGGCAGTACCGAGCAGGTGACGTAGATCAGATGGCCGCCGGGACGGACGAACTGGGCAGCGCTTGCCAGCGCTTCTTCCTGCTGGGAGATGCGCTCTTCGAGGTTTTTCTGGTTCAGCCGCCACTTGGTGTCCGGGCGACGGCGCCAGGTACCGGTGCCGGTGCAGGGCGCATCGACCAGCACGCGGTCGAAACGGCCGGCAAGCGGCGCGAGGCTGTCGGTGGATTCATGCACCTGGACATTGCGGGTGCCGGCGCGCTTCAGCCGCTCGATGATCGGGGCTAGCCGCTTGCGGTCGGTGTCGTAGGCGTGCACCTGGCCCTTGTTGTTCATCGCCGCCGACATGGCGAGCGTCTTGCCGCCGCCGCCGGCGCAATAGTCGAGCACCTGTTCGCCTTCCTGCGGATAGGCGAGATCGGCGACGATCTGCGAGCCCTCGTCCTGGACCTCGAACCAGCCCTTCTGGAAGGAAAGCTCGGCCGTGACGTTCGGCAGGCGCGAGGCGCCTTCGCCGGCGGGAATGCGGATACCGTTGCGGGCGATCGTTGCGGCCTCGGCACCGCTGCGCTCCAGTGCCTTCAGGACCTTGGCGCGCGACGCCTTCAGCGTGTTTGCGCGCAGGTCCAGCGTCGGCCGGCCGGCGAGCGCCTTGGCTTCTTCCAGCCAGTCGTCGGAAAAGTTCTCTTCAAAGGAGGCCTGGACCCATTCGGGGATGTCGCCCTGTACATGGGCCGGGGCGTCCTCGATCCGGCGCGACCTGAAGGCCTGAAGCTGTTCGGCCGGTGCCTCCGGCGCGAACTTGTCGCCATCGAGCTCGGCGGCCAGCGCCTCGGGCGAAAAGCCCCACTGGCGGTACATCACCGCGTGGCCGAGGGCCGAGGCGCTGTCGCTATCCATCAGGTAGGCGTGGGAGAGCTTCATGCGAAGGGCGTCGTAGACGATGTTGCCGATCGCCGAGCGATCGCCGGATCCGGCGAAACGGTGGCCAAGGCCCCAATCCTTGAGCGCGTCGGCGACCGGGCGCTTCCGCTTTTCGATATCCTCAAGAACCTCAATGGCTCCAGCGAGCCTGCCGCCCAAACGCATCTTCGATCAACTCCTTTTTCGCCGTGGTAACGGCGATGGCATCGAAGAGCAAGACGGCGGAGAAGATTAACCGCCGAGAACGGTCTTTAGCGAAGTAGATCCACCCGCCCGCAGGCCGGGTAGCAGTATTTCAAGATCAGGAATTGACGACGCGATAGCAGACGCTGGCAGTGCCGGAGCGGACCATGCCGATCTGCGATGCTGCAGCCTTGGAAAGATCCATGACGCGACCGCGGATAAACGGGCCACGATCGTTGATGCGAACGATAACGCTCTTGCCGTTGCGCTTGTTGGTGACCTGCACCTTGGTGCCGAATTTCAGGCTGCGATGGGCGGCCGTCAGGTGAGCGGCATTCATGCGCTCGCCGGAGGCGGTCTTGGAGCTCAGCGCATACCAGGATGCGCCGCCGCAGCCAGCGCCGGCTGCATGGCTATCGGAAACGGAGACGAGACCGATAGTGGCCGTGAATAGCGCTGCAGCGGCAGCCGTCTTGATCTTCGCTGGCGTCAAACTGGCGATCCCCTCGGTCAAAACACTTGGTTAAAAACTTCTGAGAACCGCTAATTGGGGCGAAAAATGGCAAAAACGTGCTTCAACCATTTACGCTCTATTAGGATTTATTAAAAAATGACGAAATTTCAAAAACGAAGATTGTTTGAAATAGTTTAAACGCAGACAGGAGTTCTTTGGAATCAGGGGTTGAGCGTTCGCCAGCCTCCGCACGCGAGCCGAACCCGCCCGTAAACGAAAAATTTCATTAAAAATTTCGAATTGCACCAATTTTCCGGAATCCGGATGGTCGAAAATTCGTTACTAGCGCGCAGGTTGTATGAAATTAGCCAAGTATCGAACGAATATCCAAAGAATGTCACAATTGCGATGGCCGAGCCCTGGCCATTACTGACGGACTGACTATCGACGTTCTATAAGCATTACGGGTTATGCTATCTGGCAGGTGCCGTATTGCATTTCACTGTCCGCGCCACGCGCCCGACTGCCAAAGCTGTGCAAGCGAGACGCGATAATCCGGAAAGGCAAATTCAAAACCGGTCGCACGCATGCGGGCATTCGAAACCCGCTTGTTTTCTCCATAGAAAGTGCGGGCCATCGGTGACAGTTCGGCTTGCTCGAAAGGCGTTTCCGGCGGCGGCTCGACGCCCATCAGCCGGGCGGCTTCCGCGACCACGTCCTGCGGCGGCGCCGGCTCGTTGTCGGTGATGTTGAAGACGCCGCTGGTGCCATTGTTGGCGAGGAACAGCGCTGCGGCGCCGATATCCTCGACGCGGATTCGATTGAACACCTGGCCGGGCTTGACCAGCCGCCGTGCCGTGCCGTTTTCGAGATTGCAGAAGGCGTTGCGTCCGGGTCCGTAGATGCCGGAGAGCCTGAGCACCGCGACCGGAATATCCTGGTTCTTGCCGAAGGCGATCCAGGCGTCCTCCGCTTCCACGCGCTCGACAGAGCGGGCCGAGACCGGCTTGCGCAGCATGTCCTCGGTGACCCATTCGCCGCCATGGTCGCCATAGACCCCGACCGTTGAGAGATAGCCGATCCATTCGAGGTTCGGCGCGATCTGCGTGAGGTCCGGGCTCGTGGTGCGGAACATGGGATCGCCATCGCGACCGGGCGCGATCGACTGGATCAGATGAGTTGCCTTGCCGAGGGCGGCGGCAAGGTCGTCGGAGATCGTCTCGCCGTCGAAGAGCACCGGGCGGATGCCGGCCCTTTCGAGTTTTGCCGCCTTCTCCTCGCTCCTGGTGGTGCCGATAACGCTTGTGGCCGTTGGGGCCATCGCTTTTGCGATTGCCGTACCGGAGTAACCGGCGCCAAGGATCAGGACATGCATCGGCTCACTCCCGCGATCTGCCATTCGTTGAGGACGTCTTCGTCCGTCTCTGGCTCGCATTGTTCGGCAAATTCCGCAAGCGCCGCAGGCGCGACCAATCGTGACAGCGCCCAGACCGCCATCGCCCGCACCACGGCTGAGGTGTCGTTGACGCGGGCCTTGACTGCGGGAACCAGCGCCTGGCTGCCGGAATTGCCGGCGGCGATCAGCACGTTCCGCACGAACCGGTCGCGACCGATGCGCTTGACCGGTGAGCCTGAGAACAGGCTGCGAAAGCTCGGATCATCGAGGTCAAGCAGGGTTTCGAGCGACGGCGCCTTCAGATCGTCGCGTGCTCGGAGCTTCATTTCCGAGGCTGCCTGCGCGAACTTGTTCCAGGGGCAGGCGGCAAGACAGTCGTCGCAGCCATAGATGCGGTTGCCGATCAGCGGCCGGAATTCGGGATCGATCGGCCCCTTGTGCTCGATCGTGAGGTAAGAGATGCAACGTCGCGCGTCGATCCGGTAGGGCGCCGGGAAAGCGTCTGTCGGACAGGCATCGAGGCAGGCGCGGCAGGAGCCGCAATGGTCGCGCTCGGCTTCGTCGAAGGCGAGGTCCGCCGTCGTGAACAGGCTGCCGAGAAACAGCCAGGAGCCGAATTCGCGGCTGACAAGATTGGTGTGCTTGCCCTGCCAGCCGAGGCCGGACTGCTCCGCCAGCGGCTTTTCCATCACCGGGGCGGTATCGACGAAGACCTTGACGTCCTCGCCAGCGCGCGCGCCAAAGCGGGTCGCGACTTCCTTGAGCTTGCCCTTGATGATGTCGTGGTAGTCGCGGTTCTGGGCATAGACCGAGATCGCACCGCGATCGGTCTGCTTCAGAATGCCACGCGGATCGTGTTCCGGGCCGTAATTCATCGCGAACATGACGACGGAGCGCACCTCGCTCCAGAGCGTGCGCGGATCGGAACGGCGCTCGGCTGTCTCTTCGAGCCAGTCCATCGTGCCGTGAAAGCTCTCGTCGAGAAAGTCTCGAAGCCGGGCCGGTGCTTGCGGAATGGCATCCGGCCGGGTGATGCGACAGAGATCGAAGCCCTTGTCTGCCGCCTCTGCCTTCAGGAACGCCGTCAGCTTCAACCGGCGCCGTTCCTCACTGTCTGCCTTGGCATCGATGCCGGGCACGGTATTCGCCTCAGAAGTCGAGATCCGCATAGTGCGGAACGGGGGTGACGCCGCGCACGCGCTCGGCAAGCAGCGGCCGGAAGGAGGGGCGGGACTTCAGCCGCTGGTACCACTCCTTGGCGCTCGGGGCGTCCGACCAGTCGATTTCGCCAAGATAATCGAGCACGGACACCGTCGCGGCGGCGGCAAGATCGGCATAGGAAATCCGGTCGCCGGCAAGCCAGGTGCGCGTGCCCGCGAGCCAGGAGAGATACTTCATATGCTGGCGGATGTTGGCGCGCGAGGTCCGCAGGACCTTGCTGTCGGGTGCGCCGCCGCCCTGGTCCGGCGTCATCTGCAGCTTGAAGATCCGCTCGCGCACCAGCGGCCGCGTCACATCGGCTTCCATCTTCTGCAGGAACCATTCGACCAGCCGGCGGATTTCCGCGCGCTGGAACGGATCCTCGGCCAGAAGCCGGCGATCCCGCTTCATGATGCCGTTCGTCTCGTCGAGATATTCCGAGATGATCGTCGCCCCACAGAGCGCCCTCATACTGTCGTCAACATAGACCGGTAGCGTTCCGGCCGGGTTCAAAGCCAGGAAGTCGCGCCGGTTCTCCCAGGGCTGCTCGTCCGTCAATTCCGTCTGGTAGCCGTATTCCGAAAGGATCAGGCGAACGAAGCGTGAAGCGGCGGACATGGGGTGGTGATACAGTGTCGGCATCGATGATCTGGCTTCTCAGGGCTTTGGCTTGGGGGCGTCAGCGTGGCGGCGCAAGCGTCTGGCCACGGCTCATGTGTTAGAGCTATAGAAATTTGTGGTGGCAAACACAAGCGAATCAGCCTTTTCCTCCCACTCCAAAACTTGTCAGGAAATTCTCATATATGGCGGATCAATCGATCATCAGTGCGCTTGTCCTCGGTCTGATCGAGGGCCTGACGGAGTTCATCCCCGTCTCGTCAACGGCGCACGTCCTTCTCGCCGGCCACTTCCTCGGCTTCAAGTCGCCGGGCAACACCTTCGCCGTCCTCATCCAGCTCGGCGCCATTCTGGCGATCCTGCTCGTCTATTTCCAGAAGCTTCTGTCGATCGCGCTGGCGTTGCCGACAAGCATCAAGGCGCGCCGCTTCGTCGTGTCAGTGCTGCTCGCCTTCCTGCCGGCGGCGGTCATCGGTGCCATTGCCCATGATTTCATCAAGACGGTGCTGTTCGAGACGCCTGTCCTGATCTGCGTCGTACTGATCGTCGGCGGCGTCATCCTTTATGCGATAGACCATCTGCCGCTGAAGCCGCGCTATACCGACGTGATGGACTACCCGCCGTCGCTGGCGCTGAAGATCGGCCTGTTCCAGTGCCTGGCTATGATCCCCGGAACGTCCCGTTCCGGCGCGACGATCGCCGGCGCCCTGCTGATGGGCACCGACAAGCGTTCGGCTGCCGAATTCTCGTTCTTCCTGGCGATGCCGACCATGGTCGGCGCCTTTACGCTGGACCTCTACAAGAACCGCGATGCGCTCTCCTTTGACGATTTTACCCTGATTGCAGTCGGTTTCATTGCGGCCTTCGTCGCCGGCATCTTCGTTGTGCGCTCATTGCTCGACTTCGTCTCGCGGCGCGGTTTCACGCCTTTCGCCATCTGGCGCATCATCGTCGGGATCGCCGGCCTGATCGGTCTGTGGCTGCTTGGCTGAGCAGAACCGACGATCTCAGAATGACAAAAGGCGCGTCCCGGACGCGCCTTTTTCTTTGACCTGTTGTCAGGCCCTAAAAACAAAGCCGCGTGCGTCTCATGGTGAAACGCACGCGGCTACTGGCCCCCGCCAATAACTTTTGATGCCTCGTCGAGGCGCCGGCCCTTAGTGGCCGGAAAGGTCGATCGATGCCGTGGTGCACGGATCGACGCCATAGGCCGGTGCGCAATCCTTGCCGCTGCTGGCGACCGTGTTCGGCGCCATGAACGATCCAGCCAGAATGATCAGTGCCGCACACGCAAAAAAGATTGCGATCGACTTGCCCATGGACGCTATGCCTTTCGAGATTGATGCCGCCGCCCGCCGTCATGCCTTGGGATCGGGGGCGCGAGGCGGTGTTTAGTTGGTGGATATGACATGATCAATATCAGGACATGTTGAATTTGCGGTAAATGCCAATCGCTTTTCCGACTGCGGCAGAACTGCAACGCTGTTACCGCAATACAACAGAAAACGGCCGCCGGTGGTTCCGGCGGCCGTTCAAAAAAATCGTTGGGCTGCTGCCGATCAGGCGGCGCGGCCGCTGCGGGTGTACTGGCCCTGCGGGCGGTAGCGCACCAGATAGGTCGGCAGGATCGATTCCAGCATCGTCGGGTCGATGCCGATGCCGGAAAGCGTGCGGCCTTCCGATACGGCCTTTGCGGAGACGACATTGTCGGATTTCAGCAACACCACCTGGTCGGCGGTAAGCGGCGGCGTGACGAAGGGGATCAGCGACGAAACGCTGCCGATCAGGGACGCGACGCCGAAGGGCAGCGAGACGAGCGTGCGCTTGCGGTCGATCGTGTTGAGCATGATCTCGAGACAGTCGCGGAAGCTCAGGACGTCAGGGCCGCCGAGTTCGTAGGTCTGGCCTTTGGCGATCTTGCCGTCGACGGCGCGGGCCACGGCTTCGGCGACGTCGGTCACGTAGACGGGCTGGAATTTCGTCTCGCCGCCGCCGATCAGCGGCAGGACCGGCGAGAAGCGGGCCATGTTGGCGAATTTGTTGAAGAAGCCGTCCTCTGGACCGAAGACGACCGACGGACGCAGGATGATAGCGTCAGGCTTGGTCTCAAGGATAGCGGCCTCGGCGTGGCCCTTGCTGCGGGCGTAGTTCGATGCAGAGGAGGCGTCGGCGCCGATGGCGGAGATATGGGTCAGCGTCGCGCCGACGCCGCGGGCCGCTTCAGCCACGGCACGGGCGCCGAAATCCTGGACCGCATCGAAGGTGTTGCGGCCGCTCTCGAACAGCACGCCGACGCAGTTGATGACGTGATCGGAGCCTTCAACGGCGCGGTCGACCGATTTACGGTAGCGCAGGTTCGCCTGAACGAAGGAGATCTGGCCGACATTGCCGAGCGGCTGGAGATGACCGGCAAGGTCCGGCCGGCGAACGGCGACGCGGATGCGATAGCCGCGTTTGGCGAGCGCGCGCACCACATGACGGCCGACGAACCCGGATCCGCCGAAAATCGTCACCAGCGGCGGAAGGTTGGACAAGGTCATGGGATGTGCACTCCTGATCGGATCGGAAAGAATTGATTGCTACATAGCCCAACAGCCGCGAGAGGTGAAGGCCAATCGACGCCTGCGTGCAGAGCCTGCTGAAGGTTGGGGGCGGTGGGATCAGACGCCTTCGACGACCACCATCTCGGCGTCGGCGACTTCCTGGCGGATCGCGGCGGCAATCTGGTACTCGGGAGAGTTATAACAGTCGATCGCCGCCTGCAGCGATGGAAATTCGATGACGACGTTGCGGGCGCGAACGCCACCCTCCAACCGATGATGCAGCCCGCCGCGTGCCAGAAAATTGGCGCCGTATTTCTCGAAGGCGGGCTTTGCGGCCGCTACATAGTCTTTGTAGCGCTCGGGGTCGCGGACATCGACCCGTGCGATCCAGTATCCCTTGGCCATATTGAGCTCCTCGTCTTGCAGCACGAAAGGCTGACGGGAGTGTTACTTCCGGCAAATTTGGGCCAAGGTCAAGCGGATCGACCGGGCGCGTTGGTCCGACGGGTGTCGCCCGGCATCAGCGGGCGAGCGCACCGTTCATTTCGGCAAGGATGGCGCGGGCAGCCGCAAGCGGCTCGGCGGCTGCGACGATTGGGCGCGCGACGACGAGATGGCTGGATCCGGCCTTGAGCGCCTCGGAGGGCGTCATCACCCGCTTCTGGTCGCCCTTGTCCGCGCCGGCCGGGCGAATGCCCGGGGTGACGAGTGCCATGTCCGGCCCGATGATCTTGCGCACTGCCGCCGATTCTTCCGCTGAGCAGACGATGCCGCCCATGCCGGCGGCGCGCGCCTGTTCGGCCCGGCGCAGCACCAGCGTGTGCGGATCGTATTCATAGCCGGCATCGATCACGTCCTGCTCGTCCATCGAGGTGAGCACGGTGACGCCGAGCAGGCAGAGGTCGGAGCCTTTCGCAGCCTCGACAGCCGCCTTCATCGCCTTCGGATAGGCGTGCAGGGTCAGCATCGACATGCCCATCTTGGCGATGTTCTCGACGCCCTTGGCCACCGTGTTGTCGATGTCGAGCAGCTTCATGTCGAGGAAGACGTTCTTGCCGCTTTTGGCCAGGTCGCGCGCGAATTCCAGGCCGCCGGCAAAGACCAACTGGTAGCCGATCTTGTAGAAGGAGACATCGTTGCCGAGCGTCGACACGATCTTCTCGGCATCCGCAATCGTCGGAAGGTCGAGGCCTACGATCAGTCTGTCGCGCGCGGTTTCGGTCATCGTCTAAATCCCCTGCCAGTGTTCCATCGGGGTCCAGTCGCATGCAACAGTCCGATCCGCAAGGCGGAAAGCGAAGACATTGCCGCCGCCACCACCCTTCTGGTCGGCTGCGCGCGAGATTGGCGCGCCGGTAAGGCGGCATTTCAGAAGTGTGCCGACGCCGCCATGGCCGACAAAGGCAATCGGGATTTTCGGATCGTGATCGCCGAGGATCCGAAAGACCGCGTTCGAGATGCGGCTCTGGGCATCGATCGCGCGCTCCCAGCCCTTGAAGCTTTCGGTGGGATTGGCGAAGAACCAGTCGGCCGCCTTCTCGAATTCCGGCGGCGGCAGGAAGCCGGTGGCCGAGCGATCGTTCTCGCCCATGTCGTGGTGGACCTCGACCGTCACGCCGGCCGCATCGGCCAAAAGTTGTGCCGTCTCGATCGCCTTGGTTTCGTCGCTCGAAACGATCCGTCCGAGCGAACGCACCCAGGGCAATGGGGCGGTGATGACCGCGCGTTCGCGGCCAACAGTGGAAAGTCCCCATTGCGGGACGGGCACGTCAGGATCGATCTGGACCTGCGGATGGGTGACGTAGACGCCGAACATCCCGTCAGTGCGCCCGGCGATAGACCCAGAGCTGCGCCGGTGGAATGTTGCGCACGACGAAGTCGAGATGCTGGATGCTGTAGCGGTCCGGCATGGCAACGACGGGCGACAAAGGCCCATAGGAAATCTGCACGACCGGCCGGCCGACCGGAATGCGCGACAGCAGATCGTCGATCAGTTCGACGCGGCGATGCATCGGGAAGTTCAGAAGCGGCACGGCAGAGACGACGCTGTCGAAGGTCTGGCCGTTGAGTTCGCCGAGCGTGTGTTCCAGATCGAAGGCGTCGCCGTTGATGAAGTTGACGCCGTTGAAGTTGGTCTTGAGCTGATTGTAGAAATCGGTCGAATACTCGATCGACACGAGATTGGACGGCTCAAGGCCACGTTCCAGGATCGCCTTGGTGATGACGCCGGTGCCGGGGCCGAGCTCAAGAACCGGAAGGCCTGAGGCCGGATTGATGACGCTCGCCATTCGGCGCGCTGTGACGGAGGAGGTCGGCAGGATCGCGCCGACGGCCTTGGCATTGCTCATCCATCCCTTGAAAAAGCGAATCTCTTCGTCGAACTTCCGTCCGAGCCGTTCCTTCACCTTCACGCGCAAATTCATTGAACCCCTCAAAACCGCTGTCCTCTCCTCGCACAGGCCGTCCGCGCAAAATTCCTCGCCCGGTGATTCGGGCCGGCCGCGGCGGCGGTGATCATAATGTGTCCCCATCTGCGGCAAAAACAAGTCTGTCTGCGCCTGAAAGCGTTCGCTTATCAACAGTCCGCAGATGCCGCGGCCAACAAAAAACCCGTCACGCGCGGGCGTGACGGGTTCGCATTTCGCGCCGCGTCAGGCCCGGCTACACGCGCATCGGCATGAGCACATAGAGCGCATCTTCAGCGGCCAGATCACGGACGAGCGTCGGCGAGCCCGGGTCTGCCAGCATGAAGATCGCATCGGTGCCGGTCAGCTGCGAAGTAATGTCGAGCAGGTACTTGGCGTTGAAGCCGATTTCGAGCGGATCGTGGTCGTAGCCGACGGGCAGTTCTTCCGTAGCACTGCCGGAATCGGGATTGTTGACCGTCAGCGTCATCTGGCCTTCGTTCAGCGCCAACTTGACGGCGCGGCCGCGCTCCGACGAGATCGTCGATACGCGATCGACCGCCTGGGCGAAGGACTGGCAATCGACGCGCAGTTCCTTGTCGTTGTTGGCTGGGATGACGCGCTGGTAGTCGGGGAAAGTGCCGTCGATCAGCTTCGAGGTCATGACGATCGAGCCGATCGTCAAGCGGATCTTGGCGTCCGAGACTTCGACGGTGACGACGAGTTCCGGGTTGTCGAGCAGCTTCTGCAATTCGCTGACGGTCTTGCGCGGGATGATGATGCCCGGCATGCCTTCGGAGCCGGATGGCGCCTCGACGTCGGCGCGCGCCAGGCGATGGCCGTCGGTTGCGACGGCGCGCAGTTTCAGCTCACCCTTGCTTTCGACCGTGTGTACGAAGATGCCGTTGAGATAGTAGCGGGTTTCCTCGGTCGAGATCGCGAACTGGGTGCGATCGATCAACATCTTGAGGTCGGTCGCCTTGAGGCGGAACGAATGCGAGAAGCTGCCGGCGGTCAGATCCGGGAAGTCGGATTGCGGCAGGCACTGCAGCGAGAACTTGGAACGGCCCGAGGCGACGGTCATCGCCGTGCCCTCGGCGTTGGTGGCGAGCAGCACTTCCGAACCGTCGGGCAGCTTGCGCACGATGTCGTAGAGCAGGTGCGCTGGCACGGTGGTCGCGCCCGCCTGCTCCACCTGGGCCGGGGTCGCCTCGGTGATTTCGAGGTCGAGGTCGGTCGCCTTCATTTCGAGGCTGGCGCCGTCGGAACGCAGGAGCACGTTCGAGAGGATCGGGATCGTGTTTCGCCGCTCCACCACGCGGTGCACGTGGTTCAGCGATTTCAGGAGGTTGGATCGCTCGAGAGTAATGCGCATGGGATGCCGCTTTCAACCATTGCCCGGCGGGCGAAACGTCCGCCTGAGCGTCAACTGCGAGTGCCCCGGCCGACCGACCGGATAGATGTGGACCGGCAAAATGGCAGAAAGAGCGCCCGGAAAGCAAGGGGTTTGAGGGCTTCTGTCCCCAGATGCGGCACGTGGGCCCGTCGTCTTGCCCTTGCTCTGCCATGGTGGCTCACTCATAAAGACCGGACAGACACATCGGCAAGCACGATCAGGGCGTTACAGGTGGAAAAGCAAAAGACAGCGGAACCGGCCGGCGGACAGAGGGAGCGCAGCTACCGGCTGCACAATGTGAGCGTTCCGGCCCGCCCCCTTGATGCCGCGCTCTATCTGGTGGCAACCCCGATCGGCAATCTCGGCGATATCACGCTGCGCGCGCTGGAAACATTGGCCGGCGCCGATGTGCTTGCCTGTGAGGACACGCGGGTCACCCGTGTTCTGCTTGATCGCTACGGCATCACCAATCGGCCCTACGCCTACCACGAGCACAATGCCGACGAGGCCGGTCCGCGGCTGCTGGCAGCGCTCGCCGAAGGGCGTTCGGTGGCACTCGTCTCCGATGCCGGCACGCCACTGGTCTCCGACCCCGGCTACCGCCTGGGGCAGCTTGCGATCGAGGCCGGACATCGCGTCGTGCCGATTCCCGGCGCCTCGGCGCCGCTTGCAGCCCTCGTCGGGTCCGGCCTGCCGAACGATGCTTTCCTCTTTGCCGGTTTCCTGCCGACCAAGGACAAGGCGAAACGCGATCGCCTCAGGGAACTCGCCGCCGTGCCGGCAACGATCCTGTTCTTCGAATCGCCGCACCGGATCGCTGCGACGGTTGCGGCGGCGGCCGACGTTTTGGGGGAGGGCAGGCGGGCGTCCGTCTGCCGCGAATTGACCAAGACCTTCGAGGAATTTCGCCGCGGCACGCTCGGCGAGCTTGCGGCTCATTATGAACAGGCGGGGCCGGTCAAGGGCGAGATCGTGCTCGTCATCGGCCCTCCTGATGCCGCGCCCGAACCGGAAGCGGCCGACGTCGACGCGCTGCTGCAAAGCCTGGTCGCCGACATGCCGACCGGCAAGGCGGCAACCGAAGCCGCCCGCCAGACGGGCCTGCCGCGCAAGGAACTCTATGAACGGCTTCTTCACCTGAAGGAGCGCCATGACGACTGATGGTGGCGACAAGCGGAAGCTGAAGGCGCTGAGGCGAGGGCATCTCGCCGAATACCGTGCCGCGCTTTGCCTTCTGCTCAAGGGCTACCGCATCGTCGCCATGCGCCATCGCACCAAGCTT
Organism: Ensifer sp. ENS06; assembly: GCF_014852205.1. NCBI lineage: Bacteria > Pseudomonadati > Pseudomonadota > Alphaproteobacteria > Hyphomicrobiales > Rhizobiaceae > Ensifer > Ensifer sp. ENS06. The sequence continues at coordinate 266,383 of NZ_JACVBC010000001.1, forward strand.
GGCGAGATCGACATCATCGCAAGGCGCGGCGATCTCATCGCCTGCGTCGAGGTCAAGGCCCGTCGCTCGGCCGAAGACGGCGTCTTCGCCGTGACGGCGACAGCGCAGAGGCGTATCCGTGCCGCGAGCGATCTTTGGCTGGCGAAACAGCCGGATTTCAGCAGGCTTTCCGTGCGCTACGACATCGTCACCGTGACCCCTTGGGGCTGGCCGCGGCACCTGCCGGATGCGTTCTGAATCGGCGCATAATGAAGGGAAATGATTGCGTTGTTCCGCGGGTGCCCCTCATTGGAACATATTCTCGAATTTGTAATCGTTCCGACATAAAAGCGTTACGGGCCTGTCATTGAAGGTCACTAGTCCACTGCCATCCGCAACCCGGTGGAGAGGATTAGTCATGTTCAAGAAGTTTACGCTCGCAGCCCTTACCCTTGCATTTTCCGCGACCTCGTCGCTTGCCGCGACCAACATTACCTGGTGGCACGGCATGGCCGGCCGCAACGGCGAAGTCATCAATGAAGTTTCCAAGAAGTTCAATGAAGCCCAGAGCGCCTGCGCGCTGACCCCGGTTTCCAAGGGCACCTACGAGGAAGCGCTCGCTTCCGGTATCGCCGCTTTCCGCTCGGGTGAACAGCCGAACATCCTGCAGGTCTTCGACGCCGGTGCCGCCACGATCATCAACGCCAAGGGCGCGGTCATCCCGGCCGAAGACCTGATCATCAAGGCTGGTCACAACTTCGACCGCAACGCCTTCATCGATGGCGTGCGCTACTTCTACGCCGACAGCGAAGGCAAGTTCGTCGGCATGCCGTTCAATTCCTCCGCGCCGATCATGTACATCAACGACGAGGCCCTGAAGAAGGCCGGCGTCGAAGCGCCGAAGACCTGGGAAGAGTTCGAGGCCGTCGCCCCGAAGCTGAAGGAAGCCGGTTACATACCGCTCGTCCAGTCGCAGCTCACCTGGCAGTTCACGGAGAACTTCTTCTCCCGCAACAACATCCAGTTCGCCACCAACAACAACGGCTACGACGCCGTCGTCGACACTGAGCTGAAGGTCACCGACCCGAACCTCGTCATGATGTTCGACAAGCTGAAGGCCTGGAAGGATGAAGGCTACTTCGCCTTCTACGGCGCCGGCTGGAACGACAACCAGAAGGTCTTCGAAGAAGGCAAGGCTGCGTTCTGGATCGGTTCGTCGGGTTCGTTCGGCGGCCTGCAGAAGACGGCGCAGATGCCGTTCTCGGCAACCTTCCTGCCCTATTGGGGCTCGATCAAGGGCGCCGGCACCAACTCCTTCATCGGTGGGGCTGCTCTGTTTGCCATGTCCGGCAAGACGGACGAGGAAAACAAGTGCGTTGCCGACTTCTTCCAGTTCCTGACTTCGCCTGAGATCCAGTACTTCTACCACAAGGCCACCGGCTATGTGGCCATCACCAAGGCAGCCTACGAGCTTGCCCAGAAGGACGGCTACTACAAGGAGAAGCCGGTTGCCGAAGTCGGCATCAAGCAGCTGATGCTGCCGGCCGGCGACTGGTCGAAGGGCTACCGCCTCGGCTTCTACCCGCAGATCCGCGAAATCATGGAACGCGAATACGGCCGCATCTTCTCGGGCGAAACAACCGTCAAGGACGCGTTCGACACGATCGAGAAGGAAGGCAACGAGCTGCTCGCCCGTTTCGCCAAGACGGCCGGCTGATCTCGATGTCGACCGCGACAGATCTCCTCCCCGCAGCGCGGGGAGGGACCGGAACAAAGACCGGGGGGCGTCGCTTCGGCGCCTTCCGGATTTTCGGTGGCCAGTCGAATAGTGGAGGCGAAGGCGCTGCAAAGCGCGTGCAGTTCTCCTCGCCGTTCCTGCCATACCTTTTCCTCGCGCCGCAGCTCGCGATCATCTTCATCTTCTTCTACTGGCCGTCGGTTCAGGCGATCCAGTCGTCATTCTATCTTGAAGACCCCTTCGGTTTCGGCTCGACCTTCGTCGGGATGACCAATTATACCGACGTGCTGAAATCAGGCGAATATCTCGGCATTGCCCGTTTCACCGCCGTTTTCACGGCGTTGGTCACCTTCTTTGCGCTGTCGATCGGGCTGCTGCTCGCCGTCAAGGCCGATGGCGTCATCCGCGGCAACGCCGCCTATAAGACGCTGCTGATCTGGGTCTATGCCATTGCCCCGCCGGTCGCAGGCCTCATCGGCATGATGTTCTTCGACCAGCATATCGGCCCGATCGTCGAGCTTGCGCGCTGGTTCGGCTGGGACATCAAGGTTGGTCTGAACTACTTCGACACCGCCTTTTCCATGGTGGTCGTCTCGGTCTGGAAACAGATCCCCTACAATTTCATCTTCTTCCTCTCAGGGCTCCAGGGTATTCCGGTCTCGGTGCGGGAAGCAGCGGCGATCGACTGCCGCTCCGGGTTCCGCCGTTTCTGGACGGTGATCCTGCCGCTGCTCGCGCCGACCGCCTTCTTCCTTCTGATCATTAACGTCACCTATGCGCTGTTCGACACCTTCGGCGTCATCGACGTGATGGTGAAGGACAAGGCTGCCAACAACCCGATCACCCTTGTCTACAAGGTCTACATGGACGGTTTCCGCGGCAACGATCTCGGCGGCTCCTCGGCCCAGTCAGTGATCCTGATGCTGATCGTCTTCGTGCTCACCATCTTCCAGTTCCGCTTCATCGAGCGGCGCGTGCATTACAACTGAGGTGGGGCCGATGTATCGCACCAAGATTTTCGACCACATCATCCTGCTCTTCGGCGTCTTCATCATGGTGGCGCCCGTCGTCGTCGCCTTCATGACCTCGACGCACGAGGCGGCCGACATTCACCGCAACGGTCTCAGCCTCAGCTGGGGCGGCCATTTCGTCGAGACCTACCAGACGGTACTGACGCGCGAGGGCGGCTTCACCGGCAAGATCACCGGCTTCAACATGATGCTGAACTCGATGATCCTCGGCCTGGGTTTCGCCGTCGGCAAGATCGTGCTGTCGATGCTGGCGGCCTATGCGCTCGTCTATTTCCGCTTTCCGCTCGCGACCTTCTTCTTCTGGGTGATCTTCACCACCCTGCTTCTGCCACTCGAAGTGCGCATCCTTCCTTCCTATGAAGTGATGAACACGCTGAAGCTGACCAACACCTATACCGGCCTGATCGTGCCGCTTCTCGCCTCGGCGACGGGCACCTTCTACTTCCGGCAGTTCTTCAAGTCGGTGCCGGACGAGTTGCTGGAGGCCGCGCGCATCGACGGCGCCGGACCCTTCAAGTTCTTCATCGACGTACTGGTGCCGCTCTCGCGCACGATGATGGCGGCGATCTTCATCATCATGTTCGTCTACGGCTGGAACCAGTATCTCTGGCCCACCCTCATGACCACCGACGAAGGCTTCTTCACCCTGGTGCGCGGCATCAAGCAGATCCTGCTCGTCTGGGTCGGCTCGAACATCCCCGACTACAACGAGGCCTTTGCGCTGGCGATTCTCGCCATGCTGCCGCCGGTCATGATCGTCGTGATCTTCCAGCGCTGGTTCATCAAGGGCCTGACGGAAAGCGACAAGTAAACGGGGTCGTGGCGGGACAAAAGTCCCGCCCGCTCCTGAGACGACATCAATCTTACGGAGGCAGCCATGGCGGCCATTACCATCGCCGAGGTCTCGAAGATCTATCACGGCAATGTCGAGGCGGTGAAATCCGTCTCGATCGATATCGAGGACGGCGAATTCATCGTGCTGGTCGGCCCGTCCGGCTGCGGCAAGTCCACGCTTCTGCGCATGGTCGCGGGGCTGGAGACGATTTCGAAGGGCACGGTGACGATCGGCTCACGCGTGATCAACGAGGTCGATCCGGCCGAGCGCGACATCGCCATGGTCTTCCAGAACTACGCGCTCTATCCGCACATGACCGTCTACGAAAACCTCGCTTACGGCCTGAAGAACCGCAAGACGCCGAAGGCCGAGATCGACGCCCGCGTCGCCGAAGCCGCTCGCATGCTGGAGATCGAGCCCTATCTTACCCGCAAGCCCCGTGCGCTCTCGGGCGGCCAGCGCCAGCGCGTCGCCATGGGCCGCGCCATCGTGCGCAAGCCGGCGGCCTTCCTCTTCGACGAGCCGCTCTCCAATCTCGACGCCAAGCTGCGCGTCTCCATGCGCGGCGAGATCAAACGCCTGCAGAAGCGCCTCGGCACGACCTCGCTCTACGTCACCCACGACCAGCTCGAGGCGATGACCCTTGCCGACCGTCTGGTGGTGCTGAATGGCGGTCGCATCGAACAGATCGGCCGTCCGCTCGACGTCTATCACCGCCCGGCCTCAACCTTCGTCGCCAGCTTCATCGGCTCGCCGGCGATGAACCTGATCAAGGGTGAGATCGAAGGCGGCAACTTGCAGATCGGTCTCTACAGGATCGCGCTTGGCGACCGTGCGCCGGTCGAAGGCCCGGTCACGGTTGGGCTTCGCGCCGAAGATCTCAAGCTCGCCGGCGTCGGCGAGGACGCCATGCTGTTCCAGGTCGACTATGTCGAGGAACTGGGCGCGCAGCGGCTCGTGCACGGCACCATCGAGAGCCAGGCGCTCACCATCGCGCTGTCTCCGGAGACGCCACTTTCGGGTGATCTTGCAGTGACGATCGCCGTCGACCGTCTGCACTTCTTCTCGACCGAGACCGGCAAGCGGCTGGAGCGCGGCACGTCGTTTGCCAATGAAGCGCCGGTTGCAGCGCCACGCCTGGAGACCGCATCGTGATCTCCAAGACCGTCGAGCAGCTTGCCGTTCCTTCGCTTGAAACCCGCGCCAGCTTTGCCGAGATCGTGCGCACCATTGCCGCCCATGACGCAGCCATGGCCGCACGGCCGGAGATGAACAGCGTCGAGGTCGGCGGCACACCGGCCTCCGATACGCCGCTCGCCTTCCCGTTCACCGTTGCTGCCTGGAACCTGGAGCGCTGCCTGTTTCCGGCCGAAAGCGCCGCCCATCTCGCCGCGACAAACGCGCCGGTCGTCCTCCTTTCAGAGATGGACAACGGCATGGCCCGCACCGGCCAGCGTCACCCGACCGCCGAAGTCGCCGAAACACTCGGCATGCACTATGCGTATGGCATCGAGTTCATCGAGATGGGGCTCGGCTCCGATACGGAGCGCGAATTCTGCGAGGACGAATTCAACGCCAAGGGGTTCCATGGCAATGCGGTGATGGCTGCGGTGCCGTTCTCCCGGCCCTTCATGTTGCGCCTATGGGGCGAACGCCTCTGGTTCACCGATGGCGAGCAGCCGCGCCTTGGCGAGCGCTGTGCGATCGGCGCCGTCATCGAGACGGAAGCCGGACCCTTCGTCGCCGTCTCCACCCATCTCGAGAGTGCGACGACTGCCGTCTACCGAGAGCGCCAGGTCAAGGAATTGATCGATGCGCTCGACGAGACTTTCCCCGGCCTGCCGGTGATGATCGGTGGCGATCTCAACACCGGCAACCATGCCGGCGGCGATTTCGAGGCCGAAGGGCTGTTTGCCATGAGCGCCATCAGAGGCTTTACCCGCCATGGCGGGCCGCTCGACGTGATGACCACGCGGCCGAGCCTGATCACCCGCTGGCCAGAGCGGGCGATGAAGCTCGACTGGTTCCTGTCGCGCGGGCTGAAGATCGGCGAGACCACGATCATTCCTTCGCTTGACGAAACCGGCCGACCGCTTTCGGATCACGATCTCATCACCTGCGTGATCGAAGGCTTCGAATAGGCTCGCCTCTCCTTGCCTAAGGCCCGCCCGCATTCTACATGTCGAGGGCTTTGCCAGTGCGGCAGAGGGCAGCGGTTTTCCCGTCCTCATTCGCTCCGGCGGTTTGAAATCGATCACGCTAAGCGTGATCCATGAGGGAATGGGTAGATGGCGAAAATCGTCAATGTCGGGGTCCAGATGGACCATGTGTCGGGCATCAACATTGCGGGTGACTCCACCTTCGCCATGAGCCTCGAGGCACAGTCGCGCGGCTATCGCCTCTTCCACTATACGCCGGAAAAGCTGTCGCTGCGCGACGGCAAGGTCTATGCGAGCGTGCAGCCGATGACGCTGCGCGACGTCAAGGGCGACCACTTCACGCTTGGCGAAGCCGAGCGCGTGGATCTTTCGACCATGGACGTCATCCTGCTGCGCCAGGACCCGCCCTTCGACATGGCCTACATTACCTCGACGCACCTTTTGGAGCGCCTGCATCCGAAGACGCTCGTCGTCAATGATCCCGCCTGGGTGCGCAATTCGCCGGAGAAGATCTTCGTCACCGAATTCGCCGACCTGATGCCGAAGACGCTGATCACCCGCGACCCCGCTGAGATCTCCAGCTTCCGCCAGGAAATGGGCGACATCATCCTGAAGCCGCTCTACGGCAACGGCGGCGCCGGCGTGTTCCACTCGACCCGCGACGACCGCAACATGTCCTCTCTGCTCGAAATGTTCGGCCAGATGTTCCGCGAGCCCTTCATCGCCCAGGAATACCTGCCGGCGGTGCGCAAGGGCGACAAGCGCATCCTGCTCGTCGACGGCGAGCCGGTCGGCGCCATCAACCGCGTTCCGGCAGACCACGACGCCCGCTCCAACATGCATGCTGGCGGCCGGCCTGAGCCGACCGAACTGACGGCGCGTGAGAAGGAAATCTGCGCCCGCATCGCGCCTGCGCTGATGGAGCGCGGCTTCCTCTTCGTCGGCATCGACGTTATCGGCGACTACATGACCGAGATCAACGTGACGTCGCCGACCGGCATCCGCGAAGTGAAGAAGTTCGGCGGCGCCGATGTCGCGAGCCTGCTCTGGGATGCGATCGAGCGCAAGCGCGCCTGATCAAGATCTCGGCCTAGGATCCATCTCGGGTCGATGGCGCATGCCGCGGGCTTACGCCCGCGGCCGTTTGCCGAAACGTCCCGGGTACAGGCCCGCGCCTCCTCAAATGTTCCGTTATTGTTCTTGTTTTTGTGCGCGATCCGTGCAAGGCTTCTGCCTGCAACCCTGGGCGGTTGTGGCGCCCGATGACTGGGCTGCCTGGGCGAGGGGGCAAGCATGGTCGCGCGCGTCAGCACGGTTGCATTTCAGGGAATCGAGGGTCTGCCTGTCGATGTGCAGGTGATGGTCGCGCCGGGCAAGGTCGGCATGCAGATCGTCGGCCTGCCGGACAAGGCCGTCGCCGAAAGCCGCGAGCGGGTGCAGGCCGCCCTTCATGCTTCAGGTCTGGCGCTGCCGGCCAAGCGCGTGACCGTCAATCTTGCGCCCGCTGACCTTCCCAAGGAAGGCAGCCACTTCGACCTGGCGATCGCACTCGGCCTGATGGCAGCCCTCGGCGCCATTCCCGGCGATGCGTTGGCGCCTTATGTGGTGATCGGGGAGCTCAATCTCGATGGCACCATTGCTGCCGTTGCCGGCGCGCTTCCCGCCGCGATCGGCGCCAATGCGCTCGGCAAGGGGCTGATCTGCCCGGCCGAAAGCGGACCCGAGGCGGCCTGGGCCGGGGCCGAGATCGACATTCTGGCGCCCCGCAGCCTGATCGCAATCGCCAACCATTTCCGCGGTACGCAGGTGCTTTCGCGACCCGAGGCCGCGATCCGCTCAGGCGCATCTAACCTGCCCGATCTCGCCGATATCAAGGGTCAGGAAAGCGCCAAGCGGGCGCTCGAAGTGGCGGCCGCCGGCAACCACAATCTGCTGATGGTCGGCCCGCCCGGCTCGGGCAAGTCGATGCTCGCTGCCCGCCTGCCGTCGATCCTGCCGCCGCTCAATCCGGCCGAGCTCCTCGAAGTGTCGATGATCCATTCGATCGCCGGGCAGCTTCCGGGCGGCAAGCTCTCGGACCGGCGGCCGTTCCGCACGCCGCATCATTCCGCGACGATGGCCGCCATGGTTGGTGGCGGCTTGCGTGCCAAGCCCGGCGAGGCGTCGCTTGCGCACAACGGCGTACTGTTTCTCGACGAGTTTCCGGAATTCTCGCCGCAGGTGCTCGACGCGCTGCGCCAGCCGCTTGAAACCGCCGAATGCATCATCGCCCGCGCCAACCACCGCGTCAGCTATCCCGCCGCGATCCAGCTTGTCGCGGCCATGAACCCCTGTCGCTGCGGCATGGCCGGCGAACCCGGCCGCAGCTGCGCCCGTGGACCGCGCTGCATGTCCGACTATCAGGCACGCATCTCCGGTCCGCTGATGGACCGCATCGATATCCGCATCGACGTGCCGGCCGTCAGCGCCGCCGATCTCCTGAAGCCGGCCGCAGCCGAAAGCAGCGAGGTCGTTGCTCGTCGCGTCGCCCGTGCCCGGGCGCTGCAGATCGATCGTTTCGCCGCCCTCGGACATCCAGAGCTGACAAGCAATGCCCGCGCGTCAACCTCGATGATCGAGAAGATCGCAGCACCCGATGCGGCCGGCCTGCAGCTTCTCCGGGACGCCGCCGAAAAGATGAAATTTTCCGCCCGCGGCTACCATCGTGTGCTGAAGGTCGCCCGCACGCTTGCCGATCTCGATGGCGCAGTAACCGTCGGTCGCATCCATCTCGCCGAGGCGATTTCCTATCGGATCGCCGGGGAACGCTTGCCCGTCGCCGCATAGCGGCGTGCCTTGAAAAAAAAAGGGCGCCACGGGCGCCCTTTCCGATTGGAACTGAAGTCGGCCTGATCAGCCGCCCAGGCCATCGAACAGCACCGTCGAGAGGTAGCGTTCGGCAAAGGACGGGATGATGACGACGATGGTCTTGCCGGCATTTTCCTCGCGCTGGCCGACCTCGATTGCCGCGGTTAGAGCGGCACCGGCGGAGATGCCGACCGGCACGCCTTCGAGCTTGGCGACAAGGCGGGCGGCCTCGATCGCTTCCGCGCTGTTGACCGTGACGATCTCGTCATAGACCGTGGTGTCGAGGATCGCCGGCGCAAAGCCTGCGCCGATGCCCTGGATCTTGTGCGGCCCGGGATTGCCACCGGACAGAACCGGAGATTCCTCCGGCTCGACGGCGATTACCTTGATCGAAGGCTTGCGCGCCTTCAGCACCTGGCCGGCGCCGGTAATCGTGCCGCCGGTGCCGATGCCGGAGACGAAAATGTCGACAGCGCCGTCCGTGTCGTTCCAGATTTCTTCGGCCGTCGTCTTGCGGTGAATTTCCGGGTTGGCCGGGTTTTCGAACTGCTGTGGGATGATGGCGTCCGGCAGTGTCTCGACCAGTTCCTGCGCCTTGGCGATCGCGCCCTTCATGCCCTTGGCGCCCTCGGTCAGCACCAGCTCGGCGCCGAGCAGCGCCAGCATCTTGCGCCGCTCGACCGACATGGTCTCCGGCATCGTCAGGATCAGCTTGTAGCCCTTGGCGGCCGCGACGAAGGCGAGCGCGATGCCGGTATTGCCGGAGGTCGGCTCCACCAGCGTCGTGCGGCCGGGCGTAATCTTGCCCTGCGCTTCCAGGCTCTCGATCATCGCCACACCGATACGGTCCTTGACCGAGGCGATCGGGTTGAAGAATTCGAGCTTGGCGAGCAGGTTCGCCTTGACGCCCTTTTCCTTGGCAAGCTTGTCCAGCCGCACGATGGGCGTGTCGCCGATCGTTTCCGTGATCGAGGAGTAGACGCGGCCGCGGCCGGGCTTGCGTGTGTCGGACATGGGTTTCTCCCTTGGCGTAAATTGTCGAGCTACGAGAATAGGAACAATGATCGCGCAATTCCAGAACGACAAACACCGCGCAGCGATCCGCCGAAGGAAAAACCACTGGCGAAGTCGTTGTTCGGGAAAAGTTTTTTCAGCTGGCGCGAACGGCGATATAGGCAGCCGTGCCGGCAAGCACGCTGGCCGCAACTCGGTTCAGCGCTTTCAGGGCCTTCGGTTGCTTGAGCAGCAGACGCGCACGCGAGGCGAGCAGCATATAGGGCACGAGAACGCTCAAGAGCACCAGAAAGGTGGCGGTCAGGAGCAGGCCGTAGTCGCCGGGTCCGATCGCCCGAATGTCGATCAGCGTCGGCACGAGCGCCACGTAAAACAGCATCGTCTTCGGATTGCCGAGCGTGATCAGCAGGCCGGACAGAAAGGACATGGCCGCACTCGTCGACGGCTTCGCCTTGATGTCCTCCGGCAGCAGCCCTGCGCTCCACAGCTTCCACGCGATGTAGCCGAGGTAGAGGACGCCGGCAAACTTCACCACCAGGAAGGCTGTGGTGAAGGTCTGGGCAATCAGCGCCAGCCCGAGGATGACCGCGGTTAGATAGATCATGTCGCCGAGCGCGATGCCGAGGCCCATGAAGAAGGTCTCGCGGAAACCGGAGCCGAGCGCGCGCGCAACCAGCGCCGTCACGCCGGGGCCTGGAATGGCCGCAGCGATGAAGAGCGCGCCGCTATAGGCGATGAGGGCCGCGAGCGTCATGGAACGTCCTTCCGAAGATGATGCCGATTTCTACCTCAAGCGACTGAAAAAGGAAATCACCGAACTGCGACCGGCGGGCGTCCGCTGAAGAAATTGACCGGGTGACAAGTCTGGCGTTGTCCGCTGGTGCGAAATGCGTAGAGCTTGGCGAAAACGAGCGAAAGGCGCCTCTCCATGCCCGAGTTGAAGGATATGATCGGCTTTGCCCTCCTGGCCCTTGGCATGGTGCTGACGCCAGGCCCGAACATGATCTACCTGATCTCGCGCTCGATCAGCCAGGGGCCGGGCGCCGGCTTGATTTCGCTCGGCGGCGTGGCGCTCGGCTTCGTCGTCTATATGGTCTCGGCGGCATTCGGTATCACAGCGCTGCTTCTGGCCGTGCCTCTCGCCTATGATGCGCTTCGCATCGCCGGTGCAGCCTACCTTCTCTATCTCGCCTGGCAGGCGGTCAGGCCCGGTGGACGCTCGCCCTTTCAGGTCAAGAGCCTGCCGAAGGATGGGCCGAAGAAGCTGTTCGTCATGGGCTTCCTGACCAGCCTGCTCAATCCCAAGGTAGCGGTGCTCTATCTCTCGTTGCTGCCGCAGTTCATCCGGCCGGAGCTCGGCAACGTGCTCGGCCAGTCGCTGGTCTTCGGCTCGATCCAGATCGCGACCAGCGTCACCGTCAACGCCATGATTGCGCTCGCCGCCAGCGGCATCGCCGCTTTTCTTGCCGGGCGGCCGTTGTTCATGGTGGTGCAGCGCTGGGCGATGGGGACGGCGCTCTTCGGCTTCGCGCTGAGCATGGCTTCGGAAGCGCGGCGCTAACGCGCGCTTGCCGATGCCGCCCTCAACTCCGGAGCTGGCTTACTCGAAAACCGGCCGCATGAAGCTGCGCTCGTAGCTGAGGATGCAGCGCGTCTTCTCGGCATAGGCGAAGGCGTCCTGGCATTCCGGATCCGCGGCCATTTCCCGGCGGTAGTTTTCATAGTCGGCAAGGGTCGGAAAGCTGAAGAGCGCCAGGGCGATGTTGTTCGCCCCTTCATGCGGCAGGAAGTAGCCGTGATGCGTGCCGCCCAGCCGATTGACGAGCGGGATCCAGAGCTTGGCGTAATGTTCGAACTCGGCCGCCTTGTAAGGGTCGATAATGTATTTCAGGTAGCAGGTGATCATGCGGTTCTCCCTTCGCGTTCTCGCTTCCTGATAGAAGAGGGAAGGCGAAGTTTCCAGCCGAGAGTCATGCCGGCGGCGGCAACGAGGATCGCGACGGAGCCGGCGATCTGGATCGGCTGCAACTGGTGCCCGAAGGCGAGGCGGTCCACCACAATGGCGGCAATCGGATAGATGAAGGAAAGCGCCCCGGTCATGTGCGTCGGCAGCCGCTGGATCGCGCCGTAGAGCAGCACATACATCAGCCCGGTGTGGATGACGCCGAGGGTCAGGACGATCGACCATTGCGTTGCACCTGACGGGGCGGGTGCGGCAAGCGCCATCGGTGCCAGCATCACGGTGCCGGTGATCACCTGGATCAGTGCGATCAGATGCGGCGGCGTGCCCTTGAGCAGCTTGGTCGCAATCGCCGCGATTGCGTAGAAGAAGGCAGCGCCGATCGAAAGGGCCACGCCGATCAGATAATCTTCAGGCGCGAAGCCTTGGCCAGGCTTGGCCGAAATGATCGCGAGCATGCCGGCAAACGACACCAGGAGCCAGAAGATCTTGGTGACGGTGATCTTTTCGCCGAGGAACACGGCGCCGAGGCCCAAGAGCATGAAGGGCTGGGTGTTGTAGACCATCGTCGCGATCGAGATCGATGCGTGGGAATAGGCGGCGAAGAGCAGCAGCCAGTTGACCACGATCGCGATGCCGCCGATGACCGAAAGCAGCAGCATCCGCCGGCTGAAGTGGCGACGGTCGAGAAGTCCGAGCGCCCAGGCAATGGCAACGAGCGTTATGGCCCCGAAGACGCAGCGCCAGAACACCACGCTCGTCACCGGCTGCCCCGACATCAGCACGAACCAGCCGATGGTGCCGGATATCAGCATCGCTGCCGTCATCTCGATGCTGCCGCGTTTGAGCTCGGTATTCATGATTTCTGCTCCTATTGGTGATCGCAGAATAGCCGGTGCTCATGGCCTTTCCCATAGATGAACGAAGGCAATTGTGCTAGGTTGCCTAATTATCGAAGTTCTGTTTGTTGTTGTGACTTATGGTGTCGTGATGCTGGACGAGATTGACCGACGAATCCTGGACATACTGGCCGCCAATGCCCGGGTGTCGCTGAAGGAGCTGGCGCAGGAGGCCGGGCTCTCGTCGCCGAGCGCTGCGGATCGGCTCCGCAAGCTGGAAGAGCGCGGCGTCCTCGACGGTTTCACAATCGCCCTCAACCCCGCCAAGGTCGGCTACCCGTTGCAGGCGGTCATCCGCGTGCGACCGATGCCGGGCATGCTGCACATCGTCGAGAGGCTGATCCAGGAGACGCCGGAATTCGTCGAATGTGACAAGGTCACAGGCGACGACTGCTTCATCGCCAAGCTCTACGTGCGTGACATGGCGCAGCTCGACACGATCCTCGACCGGATCGCCGAGAAGGCGCAGACCAACACCTCGATTGTCAAGTCGACACCGGTCAAGCGCCGCCTGCCGCCTTTGATTTAAGAGCAATCCCAGGAAAAGTGCGAAGCGGTTTTCCGTCCGGAATTGCGCATGTGAGAGCAATCCCAGGAAGAGTGCGAAGCGGTTTTCCGTCCGGGATTGCGTAAGTGGGAGCAATTCCAGGAACAGTGGGAAGCGGTTTTCCGTTCGGGATTACGGCCCAAAGGCCAATTCCGGGAAAAGTGCGAAGCGGTCGCCGTCGCTCGATCAGACGCCGGTCGAGCCGAAGCCGCCGGCGCCGCGTGCCGTCTCGCTTGCACCGTCGCCCTCACGAACCGTGACCTGCGTGACCGGTGCGATCACCATCTGGGCGATGCGCATGCCGCGCTCGATGATGAACTCCTCGTCGCCGAGATTGACGAGCAGCACCTTCACTTCACCGCGATAGTCGCTGTCGATCGTACCGGGCGTGTTGAGGCAGGTGATGCCGTGCTTGAAGGCGAGGCCGGAGCGCGGGCGGATCTGCGCCTCGTATCCGGCGGGCACTTCGAAAATGAAGCCGGTCGGAACGAGGGCGCGCTTGCCGGGGGTGAGCATCAGCGGGCGATCGGCGGGGACGCCCGCGCGCAAATCCATGCCGGCGGCGCCTGCGGTCTCGTAGGCCGGAAGCTCCAGGCCTTCGCCGTGCGGCAGACGAACGAGGTTGAGGGTCGGGCGGGATAGGGAAGTGTGCGTGCTCATGCCCGCATAAGCCGGGCCACGGGCGCCTCGGTCAATTGCATAATCGGGGCCGAGCCTGTAAAGGACGCGGCAACTCACAGGATTTTACGACATGGCTGAAACTCTCGCCGAGGCGGTCTCCCGCCGCCGCACATTTGCGATTATCGCCCACCCGGACGCCGGTAAGACCACGCTCACGGAAAAGTTGCTGCTGTTCGGCGGTGCCATCCAGCTCGCCGGTGAGGTCAAGGCCAAGAAGGACCGCATCCAGACCCGTTCGGACTGGATGAAGATCGAGCGCGAGCGCGGCATCTCGGTCGTCACCTCGGTGATGACCTTCGAGTATGGCGGCAACGTCTTCAACATTCTCGATACGCCCGGTCACGAAGACTTCGCCGATGACACCTATCGCACGCTGACGGCGGTGGATGCGGCCGTCATGGTCATCGACGCCGCCAAGGGTATCGAACCGCGCACGCTAAAGCTCTTCGAAGTCTGCCGCATGCGCGACATCCCGATCATCACCTTCGTCAACAAGATGGACCGCGAAAGCCGCGATCCCTTCGAGATCCTGGATGAGGTCGAGGAGAAGCTGGCGCTCGACTGCGCGCCGGTGACCTGGCCGATCGGCCGCTCGAAGACTTTCTGCGGGTCCTACAACCTGGCCGACAACACCGTGCGCGGTTCGGACACGCAGGAAATCCCGACCAAGGTCAACGGCCCGGAAATGGCCTCCCATCGCCTGCCGGAAAACGAGCGCGACGCCTTTACCGAAGAGCTGATGCTGGCGATCGAGGCCTGCAAGCCCTTCGACAAGAAGGCCTTCCTCGAAGGCCACCTGACCCCGGTCTTTTTCGGCTCGGCGCTGCGCAACTTCGGTGTGCGCGATCTCATCAATGCGCTCGGCGACATCGCCCCGCCGCCGCGCGACCAGGTCGCCGATATCCGCACGGTGCATGCGACCGACGACAAGATGACGGCCTTCGTCTTCAAGATCCAGGCCAACATGGACCCGAACCATCGCGACCGCATCGCCTTTGCCCGCGTCTGCTCCGGCAAGCTCGAGCGCGGCATGAAGGCGCGCCTGTCGCGCACCGGCAAGCAACTGGGCCTCAGCGCCCCGCAGTTCTTCTTCGCCTCGCAGCGCCAGCTCGCCGACACGGCTTATGCCGGCGACGTCGTCGGCATTCCGAACCACGGCACGCTCCGTATCGGCGATACGCTGACGGAGGGCGAGCCGCTGGTGTTCCAGGGCGTGCCGAACTTCTCGCCGGAAATCCTGCGCCGCGTGCGGCTCGAGGATGCGATGAAGGCGAAGAAGCTGAAGGAGGCGCTGCAGCAGATGGCGGAAGAGGGCGTCGTGCAGCTCTTCTCGCCGGAAGACGGCTCGCCGGCGATCGTCGGCGTCGTCGGTGCGCTGCAGCTCGACGTGCTGAAGGAGCGCCTCAGTGCCGAATACGGCCTGCCGGTTTCCTTCGAAATGTCGCGCTTCTCTGTCTGCCGCTGGATTTCGTCCGACCAGCCGGCCGAACTCGACAAGTTCGTCACGGCCCGTCGTGGCGACATCGCCCGCGATCTCGATGGTGACCCGGTGTTCCTGGCGCAGGACAGCTTCTCGCTGCGCTACGAAGCCGAGCGCTATCCGGCGATCAAGATGGTCGCGATCAAGGAATATCACGTCGCCAAGGCGGCCTGATTGTCCTGTGTCCGGCCGGTGCCTAAGCATCGGCCGGTCTCGCGGCGCTCAAGCGCCGTTTTCCGAACGAAATCCCTAAACCGAAAAATCGAAACGCGGCGACGAACGATCGAGCATGGCGATGCTCGGGCGGGCACCCCAGGTCTGTTCGATTGCCTGCGAAAGTGCTGTGAGCAGGCGTTCGGTGTCCTCGCATGCCGTCTCGTGCAGCGCTTCCGCCACGATCAGCGCATGCGTCGTCTGCGGCCGGATGGCCGAAAGACCGCTCTGCCGGTTGGTCCAGCGCCGGGCATGCGCCCGCCCCTCGGCATCGGCGAAGATCACTTCGCCTGGTTCGGGGCTCTCCGTTTCTCCTGAGAACGTCAGATAGCGTTCGCTGCCGGCCGCCCGGCGGACGTGCAGAAAACCGCTGACGTGGGAGAGGTCGAAGACGGCGATCGGAATGGCGAAGGCGAGCGAAGCGGCGTTGCAAAGATCGATCAGCGGATGGATCGAGGGCAGGTCGCCTTCCTTGCGGAAGCGGCGGAGCAAGGCTTCGGCTGCCGAGCGGTATTGTGTCGGCTTCAATCCCATCTTGGCAAAGGTCCGGCGCCACGCCTGGATCTCGGGCAGGTCGCTTTCCGAACCCGCGCCGAGACGATCATTTGCGCTCGCCTGGAACTGGCGAACATGGTCCGCGACCGAGACGCCGCCATTTATGCCATCGATGAAAAGCGCGCCGGCGCTCAGCACCGGGAAATCGCGCCAGATGTCGTCTGCGTGCTGGAAGTGCATGGAAGTCCTCGAATTGGATGCGTTCATTCTGGTTCAAGCCTCCGCGACCGGAAAGGCGCGTGCCGTCCTTCGGCCGGCGAGGATCTGGGGTAGGGTCAGGCCGAGCACGGCGGCGAGCACGCAGCCGATCCCAAGCAATTGAGGGGCGCCGACCGGCTCGTCGAGCAGGAGAAAGGCGAAGGCGACGGCTGAAACGGGCGCCAGCGCCGTGAAGACGGAGGCCTCGGTGCCGCTTACTTTCGCCGATCCCGCATACCAGAGCAGGAAGCCGGCAACGGTCGGGATGAGGGCGTAGTAGAGAACCGCAACGATTGCGCCCCTGTCGATCTCGGCCGTCGCATGCGTCTCGAAGAGCGCAGGGATGATGGCAACCGCGAAGCCGAGGCCGGCCATCAGCGTCGAAAGAGCCAGCGGCGAGATCTCCGTCTTCACGCGCTTGTTGAGAAGGATGAACAGGCCTTCGCATATGACGGCGCCAAAGATGAGGGCGATGCCGAGCGGCGAATGGGTGCCGCCTTCGCCGGGCTTGAAGACGATGGTCAGCACGCCGGCTGCGGCAAGTGCGATCGCCGCAAGCACTTTGCGGTCCGGGCGCTCGCCGAGAAGAAGGATGGCGATGGCGGCGGAAACCACCGGCAGCGTACCGATCACCACGCCGGCATCGGTTGCCGAGGTCAGGCTGAGGCCGGCGATCAAAAGCGTCGTATAGCCGACGCTGCCAGCGCCGGCTTGGGCGATGAGGAGAAGCCAGTCGCGGCCCTTAAGTTTCGGCCATGACGTCCTGGTGAGCCACATCAACAGCAGGAAGAGTGGGAAGGCGACGGCGAAGCGCAGCGCGGTGGCCGTGAACGGTGGCAGGCCCGTCGCGATGATCTTGCTGGCGATCACCGTACTACCGACGAGGATCATCGCCAGCGACAGATAGAGATAGCCTTGAAATTCTCCCGACATGTCCGTTCTCCGTTGCTGCGCCGCGCTTGTCGCTGCGCAGCCGATGCAGCAATGCTCCGGGGGAGGGCTCGGGTCTTGAACGGAATTGCGGGCGCTACTTTTTGGCCTCGGCATAGATGCCCGGCGAGAGGCCATATTTGCTGACGAAGACGCGGGTCATGTGGCTCTGGTCGGCGAAGCCGGCCGCGAACGCGGCCTCCGCCAGCGGCATGCCCCCGCCGATCAGGCGGCGGGCGAGATCGATGCGGCGCTGGACGATATAGGCATGCGGCGTCAGGCCGACGGCGCTTGCGAAATTGCGCACCAGTTGAAAGCGGCTGAGCCCGGCTTCGGCGGCGAGATCGGCGAGCGTGATCGCGGCCGTCGGATCGTCGTCGATCATCGTCTTGGCCGCCGTAACTGTTGCCGGCCGTTCACGCTGGTGTCGCCTGCCGGTGGCAAGAACGCCTGCAAGCAGCAGCAGGAGCTGCTCCTCGTGCCGGATGGCGTCGCCCATGGCCGTCGGATCGGTGATGGCCGCAAACAGTGCCCGAAATTGATCTGCGACCTCCCGGTCGTGGAAGGCGGGTGCAGTGAACTCGCCGGAATGCGCGCGGCCCTGGCGGATATCCTCGGCGGCAGTCGCGATGACCGAGGGATCGAAGTAGAGCATGCGCCAGGCGCGGCCGGCATCACCGATCGGCGTTCCGTCATGCACCTCGCCGGGGTTGACGGTGATCATGTCGCCGGCGCCGGCTTCGACCATGCCGCGGCCGCTGAGCGACTTCTGCGCGCCCTCATAGATGAGACCGATGCCGAACTGATCGTGCGTGTGGCGGGCGAAGGACTGGCGCGTTTCGGCCTCGACAGCGTCTATGCCCGCGGCGGCACTGCGCAGCATCCTGATCTTGCCCTTTGCCATCCCGCGCGCCTGCTCCGTTCTCTAGCTTTGTCTTGTACACCGGGGCGCCGCATCCGGCCATCGCAATGACGCCTCATGACGCCTCCTGCTCCGGCTGACATCGGTGGGTCGTAGAAACTTTCATCTTTCCGGCGTTGCAATCACCGGCCGCATCCTTACGTTGCGGTGCCAGGCGGCTGAGACAATAGGAGATGGTCGAAATGCTGGATCTTCGTGTTCACTTTCTCGAAGCGGACGGGTCTCTGGCGCCGTGGCACGAACGAATACGGGAGGCCGTGCGGGAAACCGCCGAGCGTGTGGGCGCGGCGGTTTCTGCCTCGGACAGCGCCGCCCCCATCGATGTCCTCGTCGAGTATCGTGCGGGCGAGACGATCCCCGAACTCGGTGTTGCGGGCGCCTGCTACCGCAGGGCGCTGGTCTTCTTCACGGTCGATCCCGGTAACGAGAATTTCGAGGCGAGCCTTACTGCGGGAGAAGTGCGCAAATTGCTGACGCACGAACTGCATCATTCCTTTCGCCACGCGACCTGCGGCTATGGTTCCAAGCTCGGCGAAGCGCTGGTCAGCGAGGGGCTGGCCGATGCTTTCGATGCCGAGATCAACGGCGGCGACGGCCATGTGTGGAATCATGCGCTCAACGCCGCGGATTGGGAAAGCTTGTTGGAGCGCGCCGAACGAGAGCTTTGGGCCGAGACCTATGATCACGCAGGCTGGTTCTTTGGCACCGATCGGTCTCTGCCGCGCTGGGCCGGCTACACGATCGGCTATCATCTGGTGAAGACTTATCTTGCTGTCAATCCGCAGGCGCGCCCATCGCAGATGACGGCGACGCCGGCATCGGTCGTGATCGGCGAAGCATGGGCGCCGCTCAAGGATCGTCTGCTCGTCGCCGCATGATGGTTCAGGCCGAGATGGCTAAGCGTGAGGCGCCTCGTCGCGATCGCGGCCCGGCAGCTTCTTGACGTCGCCGATCCAGGGCAACGCCGAGGAACACCAGATCTGCGACCGCGGTCTGAGCTGCCGGCGCTGGTTGATCGTTCCCACCCGGATGCCAACCTCCAGCGCGTCCTCGTCGGTGCCGGTCGTATAGATCGGCGAGCCGCAGTTCGGGCAGAAGAACTGCAGCCGCTGCCGCCCGTTTGCGCCGATCTTCACATAGAGCTTCGGTTCGCCGCCGGTCAGCCGAAAGTTCTCCCGTTCCGTGCCGGCGGTGACGCGGTAGGCCGATCCCGTCAGTTGCTGGCAATCGGTGCAATGGCAGATCCCGACATCGGCCGGGTCGATCTCCGCCTCGTAGGTGACGAAGCCGCAGTGGCATTGCCCGTCGATATGCATGGAGCCCTCCCTGAAAGCGGGAAAGCTAGGGCGGTCCGGGCGAAAGGCTATGCCACTCTCATCCGCCCGAAGCCTCATTGGGCGATCGGGCTTAAGGATCGCAGCGTCTCGCCCCGCCGTTCGGCATGGACGGAGAGCGGTGGAGTGCCACCGTTTGGTTCGCCGCTTACACGCCGGTAAACAGCCACTCGTGTTCGCGGGCGTTGTGGAACTTCCAGATGCGCTTCGGTCCGGCCATGACGTTGAGATAATAGACGTCGTAGCCGTGCACGGCAGCGACCGGATGATAGCCCCTCGGCACCAGCGTCACGTCGCCGTCCTCGACTGCCATGGTCTCGTCGAGCGAGCGATCGTCGGTATAGACGCGTTGCATCGCAAAGCCCTGGGGCGGGTTCAGCCGGTGGTAATAGGTCTCTTCCAGATAACTCTCGGCCGGCAGGTCGTCCTGGTCGTGCTTGTGCGGGGGGTAGGAGGAAGTATGGCCACCGGGCGTGATCACCTCGACGACGAGCAGCGACTGCGCCGAGCCGTCATCTTCCGGCATGATGTTGGTGACGTAGCGGGTGTTGGTACCCTTGCCGCGGGTCATCTGCGGATGGGTGCCCGGTGCGATCACCTTCGCCTTGAAGCCGTCGCCGCCCGGGGCCGAGCAGATGGCAAGGTCGAGGTCGGAGGTGGCCGTTGCTTGCCAGCGGCTGCCCTTCGGCACGTAGACGGCATAGGGCTGGCCCTCGAAGGGGGTCATGCGCTCGCCGAGCTCGCCGAGGCTTTCGCCGTCGACGGCGACCTTCGCCTTGCCGGACACAAGCACCAGGCAGATTTCCTTGTCGCCGGTCTCGCCCTCGGTCGTCTCGCCCGCTTTTAGCCGTTCCAGCGCGAAGCCGACATAGGTCCAGCCGGCGCTCTCCGGCGTCACGTTTTGCATGAGGCCCGATTTGGCCTTCGGTTTGACGAGCAGCTTGGACATGTCGATCTCCCTGATACTTTTTCTGGAGCCGCGCCGAATGGTTGGCCTGCCCCTCACCCTAGCCCTCTCCCCGCTTACGGGGAGAGGGGATTTTCGGAGTTTGCGTCGCGCTCCCCACCTCTACGTCGCGAGGGACCGGAGGGCGCGGCATATCCCTTCACCCCGCCGGCGGGGAGAAGGTGGCGGCAGCCGGATGAGGGCCTCCCTCACCGTGCGGATGAGGGGCACGCCCCGCGAAGTCCGGCGACCGAAAGTGACGGCTTACTTGTCGAGCCCGGCTTCCTTGGCAAAAGCCTTCAGCGACTTCAGCCCGAGTGACTGGTATTCGAAAGGGTTGCGCACGGCCGAATCCTGTTCCGCCTCGATCACCAGCCAGCCGGAATAATCGTGCTCGGCGGCGATCTTCAGTACGGGCAGGAAGTCGACGCCGCCTTCACTGTCGCCGGGAACCGTGAAGACGCCACGGCGCACGCCTTCGAGGAAGGAGAGGCCTTCGCCCTCGACGACCTTGCGGACAGCGGGACGCACGTTCTTGCAATGGATGTGGCGCACGCGGTGCATGTATTTCTTCGCGACCTTGGCCGGATCGGAACCGCCGAACCAGGCGTGGCCGGTGTCGAGCAGCAACTTGGTCGCCGGGCCGGTGTTCTGCATCAGGAGATCGATTTCCTCACCGGTCTGGACGATCGTGCCCATGTGGTGATGGTAGACGAGGTCGATGCCCTGGTCGGCACAATATTGCGCGATCGCTTCGAGGTCGGCGCCGAACTTCTTCCACTGGTCGGCCGGCAGCACCGGCTTGTCGTTGGCGACCGACTTTCCGTCATCGCCATGGATGGCGTTCGAGGTTTCGCAGACGATTGCCACCTTGCAGCCATTGTGCTTCAGGAGATCGAGATGCGGCTGGATCGCCTTCTTCTCGGCCTCGACGTCATGGGTGAGCAGGTTGGTCGAGTGCCAGCCGGAGACGAAGACGAGATCGTAGGAGCCGAGCTTCTGCTTCAGTGCTTCCGGATCGGACGGCATCTTGTGGCCCTTCTCGATGCCGTCGAAGCCGATCTTCTGGCAATCGGACAGGCAGTCCTCGAGCGTCAAATGCGCGCCGATCGAATGATCGTCGTCGTTGCTCCAGGCGATCGGGTTAGTTCCGTAGCGGATCATGTCTTTCACTTTCTGATGCCATCCGCGGAAGGCGGATATTTTGTGAGCATAAACGGGAAAAGCGCCCGCGCGAAAACGCGGGCGCCGAAAGGGCAATCTTAGCCGAAGCGCTGTGCGGCGAGCGCCTTCTCATAACCCTCGCGCGCCGCGTTGACCTGGGCGCGGCCCGAGACCTCGGGCACTGCGACATCCCACCAGTGGCCGCCGGCCTCGGTCGTGATCAGCGGATCGGTGTCGATGACGATCACGGTCGTGCGCGTCTCGCTCGCGGTCTCCTTGAGCGCTGCTTCGAGCTCGGAGATCGAGCCGACCTTGCGGGTGACGGCGCCCATCGCGCCGGCATGCGCCGCGAAGTCGATCTGCGGCAGTTCGACGTGATGGGTGTCCTTCAAGAGATTGTTGAAGTTGGCGCCACCGGTACCCATCTGCAGCCGGTTGATGCAGCCGTAGCCGGCATTGTCGAGCAGCACGATCGTGAACTTGGCGCCAAGCATGATCGAAGAGGCGATCTCCGAATTCAGCATCATGTAGCTGCCGTCACCGACCATGACGATCACGTCGCTCTCGGGCTTGGCGAGCTTGACGCCGAGACCGCCGGCAACTTCGTAACCCATGGTCGAGAAGCCGTATTCCATATGGTAGCCGCCGGGCTCTTCCGCCTGCCAGAGCTTGTGCAACTCACCGGG
Organism: Ensifer sp. ENS06; assembly: GCF_014852205.1. Classification (NCBI taxonomy): domain Bacteria; kingdom Pseudomonadati; phylum Pseudomonadota; class Alphaproteobacteria; order Hyphomicrobiales; family Rhizobiaceae; genus Ensifer; species Ensifer sp. ENS06. Next base: position 288,501 of record NZ_JACVBC010000001.1, read on the forward strand.
TAGACCGCCGGCGGCGCAGACGAGCGTCGTGTTCTTGCCGCCGCGGGCGCGCTGCACGGCGCCGATCACCTGGGCGTCGGAGGGAAGGGCCGCATTGGTCGTGGCCGTCGCCTTGTCGGCCGCCGCCAGCCATTCCGCCTTGCCGGCCTTGGCCTTCGCGGTCCAGCTCGGATCGGCCTTGTGGCCGCCAAGACCGCCGGAGATGCGGTTGAGACCGGCGCGGGCGTCTGCGATCAGCGGCAGGCCGTTGTGTTTGCCGGCGTCGAAAGGCTGAACGTTGAGGCCGATGATCTTCAGGTCGTCGTTCTTGAAGAGCGCCCAGGAACCGGTCGTGAAGTCTTGCAGGCGCGAGCCGACGGCGAGAACCACGTCGGCATCCTCGGCAAGCGCGTTGGAGGCGGTGGTGCCGGTCACACCGACCGAACCCATGTTGAGCGAATGCGAATGCGCCAGCGCCGACTTGCCGGCCTGCGTTTCGACCACGGGGATGCCGTGGCGTTCGGCGAAGTCGCCGAGTTCCTTGCCCGCTTCCGAATAGAGCACGCCGCCGCCGGCGACGATGATCGGCTTCTTTGCTTCCTTCAGCGCCGCGATCGCCGTCGCCAGTTCGTCGAGATCCGGCTCGACGCGGCGCGGCACCCAGACCTTCTCGTCGAAGAAGTTTTCGGGGTAGTCGTAGGCTTCCGCCTGCACGTCCTGGCAGAGCGACAGCGTTACCGGGCCGCAATCGGCCGGATCCGTCAGCACCTGCATGGCGCGGCGCAGCGCCGGGATGATCTGTTCGGGCCGGCTGATGCGGTCGAAGTAGCGCGAGACCGGGCGGAAGCAGTCGTTCGCCGAGATCGTGCCGTCGCCGAAGCTTTCCACCTGCTGCAGCACCGGATCGGGGCGGCGGTTGGCGAACACATCGCCGGGCAGGAAGAGGACCGGCAGGCGGTTGACATGGGCGAGTGCTGCCGAGGTCACCATGTTGAGCGCGCCGGGGCCGATCGAGGTGGTGCAGGCCATGAAGCGGCGGCGGAAGCTCGCCTTGGCAAAGGCGATCGCCGCATTCGCCATGCCCTGTTCGTTCTGGGCGCGGTAGGTCGGCAGCGTGTCCTTGATCGCGTGCAGCGCTTCGCCGACGCCGGCGACGTTGCCATGGCCGAAGATGGCGAAGACGCCGCCGAAGATAGGCACCTTCTTGCCTTCGATGACGGTCATCTGGCGGGTCAGGAACCGCGCCACGGCCTGGGCCATGGTCAGGCGCACGGTCTTCTGGCTCATAATCTGTTTCCTCCTCGTGGCGGAATCGTCCCGTTCCGCCCTGTCCGGCATTATCGACTGATATCTGTCGATCCTATGCCGCCTTTGTTTCACCCAGTTGCAGCCAGAGATCGACCAGGGCCTTGAATTTTCCGGCCATGTCGGCGATCGCCTGGTCGTCGCTCATCGTGCCGCCGAGCCAGGCCCGGCCGGCATCGGCGAAAATCGTTCGGCCGACGGCAAAGCCCCGGACCGTCTTCGAAGTGCGGGCGGCTGCAAAGCCGTCCTTGAGCTGCTCATAGGGCGCTTCGAGGCCCAAGAGCACCACGCCGCGGCAGAGCGGGTCGCGTGCCTCGATGACGGCATCGATCGCTGCCCAGGCGCCGCGGCTCGCCTGCGGCTCGAGCTTCCACCAGTCCGGCTTGAGCCCGGCATCGTAGAGTTCGGTCAGTGCCCGCGGAATGGTCTGGTCGTCGAGCTTGCCGTGCTTGCCGGCAATGATCTCGATCAGGATCTCACGGCCAACCTTGCGCGCCGCTTCGAAGGCGGAGCGGAGCTTTGCCACCTGCTGGGCTTTCAACTCCGCCGGATCGTCCGGGTGGTAGAAGGAGAGCACCTTGATGCAGTGGTCGACCGGCCAGTCGATCAGGCGACTGCCGAGATCCTGGCTGAATTCGAATTGCAGCGGCCGCGAGCCCGGAAGCTCGATCGGCTTGCCGATCCAGAAGTCGCGATGGGCGCCGGCGGCGTAAAGCGCGTCGCGGCCGTACTTGTCGTCGATCAGCATGCCGAAGCCGGAGCGGCCGGCCGCGACCTGTGCGGCGGCCTTCACCGCCAGCACCTTGAAGGCGGGAATGCGGTCAAGCAGAGCCTGGTCGCCGGCGGCCATGTCTTCGAGCTGGCTGCGATGATCGATCGCCAGCGCCATCAGAAGCGGGATATCGCGGCGACGTGTGGTTGCCCAGTGAACGTGGTTGATCGCCTCGTCCTTGCGCAGGGCCCGTTCTTTGCTGCCCTTTTCCAGGAAGAACTGCAGTTCCGTCCAGGTCGGGATTTCAGGCGCACAGAGCAGGCGCGAGACAGCGAAGGCGCCGCAGGCATTGGCCCAGGTAGCAGACGTCGCGTGCGGCTCGTTTTTGAGCCAGCCGCGCAGGAAGCCGGACATGAAGGCGTCGCCGGCGCCGAGCACGTTATAGACCTCGATCGGAAAGCCCTTGCCGACGATGCCGTCTTCGAGGTCGTCGGTGATCGGACCGTCATAGACGATGCAGCCCATCGGTCCGCGCTTGAGCACAATCGTCGCCTTCGAGAGCGAGCGGATCGTCTTCAGCGCCTGGAGCAGGTCACTTTCGCCCGAGGCGATCAGCACTTCCTCTTCCGTGCCGACGATCAGGTCGCAATCGGCAAGAACCGTTTTCAGATGCGCCGAAACGCGATCCGACGCGATATAACGGCTTTCGCCGGCGTCATGGCCGGCAAGGCCCCAGAGGTTCGGACGGTAGTCGATGTCGAAGACGACCTTCGCGCCGTTTTCCTTGGCAATGCGGATCGCCTTGCGCTGGGCGGCGTCGGTGTTCGGCTTGGAGAAATGCGTGCCCGAGACGAGCACTGCGCGGGCGGAACGGATGAACTCCTCGGAAACGTCATCTTCGCAAAGCGCGTTGTCGGCGCAGTTGTCGCGATAGAAGAGCAGCGGGAAGGTCTTGTCGTTTTCGACCGCGAGGATCGCGAGCGCCGTCAGCCGCTCCGGATCCGTGACGATGCCGCGCGTTTCGACGCCTTCGCGGATGAGCTGCTCGCGGATGAAGCGGCCCATCTGTTCGTCGCCGACGCGGGTGAGAAGCGCTGACTTCAGGCCCAGGCGGGCGGTGCCGACAGAGATGTTGCAGGGGCAGCCGCCCACTGACTTCGCAAAGCTCGAAACATCTTCAAGCCGCGTGCCGATCTGCTGGCCATAGAGATCGACCGAGGCCCGGCCGATGGTGATCAGGTCGAGCGGCTTTGCTCCCTGTGCCGAAACGTTCTGGCTCACTGCTTCCTCCCCGCGGACACCTTGGCGGGCCCGACCATTTCCGTACTGTGGGTGATGGCCGTATGAAACATAAATTCCGACGTTTCGTCAATATGGAATTTTCATTCTATCTGTTCCGTTTTGCCTAGCCGCCCTCGGCGAGGCGCTGGCGCTTCTCGGCGATGGCGACCGTCAGCGCCATGGCAAACGCCATGCTGGCGGAAAGAGAACGGAAGCCGGCATGGTCGGCCTCGACCAGTTCGAACCAGACCTTCGAGGATTCTGCCAAGGGCGAGAAGGCCGAGTCCGTCAGCGACACGACGGGCACCTTGCGTTCGGCGAGAAGCCGCGCCTGGGCCGCACTTTCGGAGGCGTAGGGCGAGAAGCTGACGGCAAAGGCGGCATCGTTTTTCGTCGCCATCGCCAGCATGTCCTCGTCGATACCGGCGGCGGTGCCGACGAGTTGGTATTTCACCTTCAGCTTGCCGAAGGCATAGGCCATGTAGCTGGAAATCGGATAGGAGCGGCGCTTGGCGATCAGGTAGACGGTGTCGGCCTTGGCGAGGATATCGACGGCGCGTTCGAAGGCTTCAGGATCCACCGAGGAGGCGATGTTGTCGAGCGAGCGGTGGGCGGCAGCGACGAAGCCGTTGAAGATCGAACCGCTTTCGAGCTTGCTGTGGTCGTTGGCGCTGAGCGCCTTCAGCCGGTCCTCATAGCCGGGCGTGCGCTCACGCAGCCGGGCGCGAAAGATCTGCTGCAGGCTGGAAAAGCCCTCGAAGCCGAAATGCTGGGCGAAGCGCACCAGCGTCGACGGCTGCACTTCGGCGGAAGTCGCGATGCTCGCTGCCGTGCCGAAGGCGATTTCATCGGGATTGTCGAGCGAATAGGCGGCAACCTGGCGCAGCCGTTTCGGCAGCTCCGCCTTGCGTTCCAGAATGGCGGCTTTCAGCGCCTCGAAATCCTGCGGCACCTCTGTCGTCGTTTCCGGCATGGCCATGTCTCGCTCGTCTCCCTCGATGTCAGTCTGGCTTTCGGCCTCACCCTAATCGATTAGTCGGGAACGGGATAGAACAGGCATTCTATTTTTCTCGGAGCATGTCCAGGAAAAGTGCGAAGCGGATTTCCGTCCGGAATGCGCACCAAAACAGAGAGCATGTCCAGGAAAAGTGCGCAGCGGTTTTGCGTCCGAAATGCGCAGCAAGACGGGCGGCATTTCCAGCAAAAGTGCGTAGCGGTTTAGCGTCCCGACGTGCGTGCAAAAATAGATGGTTTTCCTACGACACGCCGGCCGTCGAAGCCGCCTAGATCCGCATCCATTCGTTTGTCTTGGCCGATTGATAGGTCGCCGAAAGCACCTTCTGCACCTCGTAGCCTTCGCGGAAATCGGTCGAGGGAGACTTGCCGCCGGCGATGGCGTCGAGGAACTCCTTCACCTCGATGGCCTTCAGGTCGTTGAAGCCGATCTGGTGGCCCGGCGCTACGCAGAACGCGCCATAGGGCGGATGCTCCGGTCCGGCCCAGATGGTGCGGAAGCCGCGGGTGCGGATATCATCGCCGATCTTGTAGAGGCGGATTTCGTTCAGCCGCTCCTGGGTGAAGACGATGCTTCCCTTCGAACCATAGATCTCGAAATCGTGCTGCATCTTGCGACCGGTCGCGATCCAGCTTGCCTCGAAGCTGCCGGTGGCGCCGTTTTCGAAGCGCACGAAGGCGCGGGTGATGTCGTCGACCTCGACGGCGCGGGTTTCGCTGGAGCCAGCGGACACCGGGCGTTCCGGGATCTGGATGATGGTTTCGGCAAGCACCTGTTTGATCGGGCCGACGAGGTGGCGCATGGAGGCGATAATGTGGCTGCCGATGTCGGCAAGCGCACCGCCGCCGCTGGCCGGGTTCAGGCGCCAGCCCCACGGAACCTGCGCGTCGGCCATGAAGTCTTCCGCATGGATGCCGCGCATCGAGCGGATCTCGCCGATCTCGCCGCTTTCGATGATGTCCTTGGCAAGGAAGATCAGTGGGTTCTTCAGATAGTTGAAGCCGACCTGGGTCACGACGCCCGCCTTCTCGGCCGCCTCAACCATCTCGCGGCATTCCGCGACGGTCGGCGCCAGCGGCTTTTCGCAATAGACGTGCTTGCCATGGGCGATCGCCGCAAGCGCCATCTCCTTGTGCAAAAGGTTCGGCGTGGTGATGTCGATGATGTCGATATCCGGATCGGTCAAGAGCTCGCGCCAGTCGGCGGTCGCCTTGCGGAAGCCCAGTTGACCGCGGGCGCGTTCGGCACTCTCGACGGTCACGTCGGCGACCGAAACCAGATCGAGCTCGAAGGGCAGGTCGAAGACCCGCGCGGCAATGGTGAAGCCGAGCGCATGGGCCTTGCCCATGAAGCCCGTGCCGATCAGGCCGATGCCGAGTTTGCGCTTGCTGCCCATGCTGAATTCCTCCCTGGCGGCGCTGCCGTGTTGGTCTGAAATGAAATGAATTTTGCAAGTCTTGTCAATATGGAATGTTTGTTCGAAATAGGATGGCGATACCGACGTTGTGCCGTTTGAAACAGCCAAAACTGTGCGTTCCGGTTAGCTTCACCTTGACGAAAGGGGGAATGTGTTAACGCATTTTTACCATGTTCCGTTGGAACATCGCGTTTCGTCATGGTTAACGAATCGCTCCGCAGTGAACGGAGCGGAGCTGGAGTGAAATCAGCATGTGCCGCTGGGCAGCCTATCGCGGGGAGCCGCTGTATCTCGAGGAACTGGTGACCTCTCCGGCGCACTCGCTGATCGAACAGTCCCATTGCGCGACACGGGCCAAGACCGCCACCAATGGCGACGGCTTCGGCATCGCCTGGTACGGCGACCATCCCGAGCCGGGGCGCTACCGCGATATCCTGCCGGCCTGGTCCGACTGCAACTTGAAGAGCATCGCACGGCAGATCCGCTCGCCGCTCTTCCTCGCCCATGTGCGCGCCGCGACCGGCGGCGGAACCAGGCGCGACAACTGTCATCCCTTCGTCTTCGGCCGCTGGTCCTTCATGCACAACGGCCAGATCGGCGACTTCGAGCATCTGCGCCGTCCGATGGAGAGCATGCTCGACAATGACCTCTATTCGGCGCGCACCGGCACGACGGATTCGGAGCTCCTGTTTCTTCTCGCCATGCAGTTCGGGCTCGACCGCGATCCGCTCGGCGCGATCGCCGAGGCGCTGGCCTTTATCGAACAGCTTGCCGAGCATCTGGAGCGCCAGGTGCTAGTGCGCTTCACCGCAGCTTTTTCCGACGGCCAGGATCTCTACGCCGTGCGCTACGCCTCCGACTGGAAGGCGCCGACGCTCTATGCCGCACCGATGGGCCCGAGCGGTGGCTATTGCCTTGTCTCCGAACCGCTCAACGACGACGACAGTGCTTGGGTCGAAATCCCCGACGGCACCGCGGTCATCGTCGGCGAAAACGGAGTCGATGTTCGGCTGTTTTCGACCAAGGGCACGCCGGTCAGATCTCGCCAGATGGCCTGAGCCGGCGGCGCTTTCGACTTCGACGAGGACGCCGCGCCCCTCATCCGGCTGCCGCCACCTCCTCCCCGCAGGCGGGGAGAAGGGACGCGTGGCGCTCGCTCGTCCACGACTGGCTCTTCGAGAAAGCGACCGATTATCATCGTTCTCGAGGTTAGACGGGAGAGGCTAAGCCCGCAGCCAACGGGACGCGATATCGCGTGTGCCGCGTCCCCTCGCCCCGCTTGCGGGGAGAGGGCTCAGGTGAGGGGCATTTGCCATGAGATCGATTGTTTAGCGCGCCAGCTGCTCGGCAATCATCGCCGCCAGCTTTTCCGCCACCGCGTCCTTGTCCATCTCTGGCCAGTCGTCATTGCCGGCATGTGAGATCAGCTTCACCTTATTGCGGTCGCCGCCCATGATGCCGGTTGCCGGCGAGACGTCGTTGGCGAGGATGAAGTCGGCGCCCTTTCGCTCGAGCTTGGCGCGGCCGTTGTCGGCGACGTTTTCGGTCTCGGCGGCAAAGCCGATGACGAGCTTTGGCCGCTTCGCATGGTGGCCGACCGTCTTCAGGATATCGGGGTTTTCAGCAAGCTGCAGCGGCGGCGGCGCCTCGCCCGGCTTCTTCTTGATCTTGTTGCCGGCGGCCGTCGCCACCCGCCAGTCGGCAACGGCGGCGACCATGACGGCGACATCGGCGGGAAGGGCGGCAAGCACCGCATCGCGCATCTCTTCGGCCCGCTCCACATGCACGACTTTCACACCAACCGGATCCGGGATCGTCACCGGGCCGGAGACCAGCGTGACGTCGGCGCCGAGCTTTGCTAGCGCCGCGGCGATCGCATGGCCCTGCTTGCCGGAGGAGCGATTGGCAATGTAGCGCACCGGGTCGATCGGCTCATGCGTCGGCCCTGAGGTGACGACGACGCTGCGCCCGGCAAGCGGTTTTGGCGCGCCTAAGAGCAGGTCTTCAACGGCCGCGACGATTGCCAGCGGCTCACTCATGCGGCCTTCGCCGGCCTCGCCGCTTTCGGCCATTTCGCCCGCTTCCGGGCCGATGAAGCGGAGGCCGTCCCTGGCAAGCGTCGCCCGGTTGCGGCGCGTCGCCGGATGCGCCCACATTTTCGGGTTCATCGCCGGCGCAACCAGGACAGGGCGGTCCGTTGCCAACAGAATGGTCGAGGCGAGATCGTCCGCATGGCCGTTCGCCATCTTCGCCATCAGGTCGGCGGTCGCGGGTGCCACGACGATCAGATCGCATTCGCGCGCCAGCCGAATATGGCCGACGTCCTGCTCGTCCTCGCGCGAAAATAGGTCGAGATAGACATGCGAGGCCGAAAGCGCGCCGACGGCAAGCGGCGTCACGAACTGCTGTGCGCCCGCCGTCATGACCGGCCGCACGCTCGCCCCGCGTTCGCGCAGCCGTCGGATGAGATCGAGGCTCTTATAGGCCGCGATGCCGCCGGAGATGATGAGGAGAATACGCTTGCCCGACAGTGTCATTTGCACCCGGCCCTTCGGCCGTCCTCTCGCCCGGCATGGGCTGCCGAGCCTACGCGATACCAGAATAGTCCAGGCGACCGGCCTCACCGACGCCTTTGATGTCGAACCTACTTGAGCGATCTGCCGGGCGCAACGTGTCCGGAGGGGCCGGCAGATCAAGGGGGCGGAACAAAAGCCGCGCCGCTTGCGTCAACCGGGGCAGGGGCTGTTGCCGAAGCCTGATAATGCGGTTAATCCGCTCTCAATCCGCGGGGGCTAAGCTTCTTCCATGCGAATAAATGCGATCACAAACTGGGCCTATGGCGTGACCGTCCTTCTGACGGGGCTTTCCGGTGCCGCCTTCATCCTGTCGACCGACAGCGCGATCAAGGAACGCCAAGCGGTTGAGCAACATCTGGTGCTTGACACGCTCGGCGAAGAGCTTGCGCTCGGGGCTGAAACGCGAAGTGACGAGGCACGTCTTTATGTGATGCGCGGCGACGAGCGCCATCTGGAAGCCTTCCACCGCGCCGAGGAAGAAGAACGCCGGCGCGAGGAGGCGACCAAGACCGCGACCAATCTTGGCGCAACGCCGGCGGAGATCGCCGCCTTGCAGGATATCGTTCGCGAGGCGGAAGCGCTCGACAAGGTCGAGGTTGCCGCCATCGATGCCTATCAGAAGGATGACCGCGCCGGCGCGCAGGAAAAGCTCTTTGGGCCCGAGCACGAGCGTCTGCAGACCGCCCTTCTTGAGACGGTGGCGCGGTTCAGGGACCTGACCAACGTCCGCACCGGCGCGGCCCTCAACGAGGCGCAGGAGCGCAGCGATTGGTATGCGGCCGCCGCCAAGACGATGCTCGGCATCACTGCCGCCCTGTTCCTGAGCGTGCTCTATTTCATCCTCAAGCGCCGCGTCGCCATGCCGCTTACCCGCATGAGCGGTATCGTCACAAGACTTGCCGAGCAGGATTACGCCGTGGAAGTCCCGCTCGATCGCCGCAGCGACGAGATCGGCGAGATGAACAAGGCGATCCATATTTTCCGCGAAAACGGCCTGGAGCGGGACCGTCTGGACGCGGAGCGGCGGCTGGACCAGCAGACCAAGGATCTCATCCTGCAGATGATGCACCGGCTGCAGGCCTGCCAGAGCCAGGACGAACTGGCCGAGGTCGTCGCCCGTTTCGCGCCGCAGGTCTTTCCCAACCTCGCCGGCCATCTCTATGTGCTGAACGACAGCCGGACGCTCCTGTCGCGCGTCGGTACCTGGCTCGATCCGCAGCATTCGGCGCCGACGTTTCCGTCCAGCGCCTGCTGGGGGCTCCGCCGCGGCCGGCCGCATGTCAGCAACCGTGGCCACAGCGACATCGCCTGCCAGCACCTCGACGATGAAGGCGTGATCGGCCTCTGCGTGCCGCTGACGGCCCAGGGCGACACGATCGGGCTCCTCTACTTCGAGGAACGGTCTGAGGAGGAGTTCGCGGTCGAGGCGTCGCGCCTCTATCTCGAACTGATCGCCGAAAATATCGGGCTCGCCGTCGCCAATCTTCAGCTGCGCGAGAAGCTTACCAATCTCGCCGTCCGCGATGCGTTGACGGGCCTGCTCAACCGGCGCTGCCTCGATGAGGCGCTGAACCGGCAGCCGCGCGGGCAGGCCGGCAAGCCGCTCAGCTGCCTCATGATCGACATCGACCACTTCAAGCGCTTCAACGATGAGTTCGGCCACGATGCCGGCGACGTCGTCATGCAGTATGTCGCGCAGATCATCGTCGACACGGTCGGCGATGCCGGCAGTGCCTACCGTTTCGGCGGCGAGGAGTTCACCGTGCTCATGCCCGACGCCGGCGAAGCCGCGGGCTTCGAGCTTGCCGAGCGGCTGCGGACGCGGATCGGCACGACGCCGCTGTCGCATCGCGGCCGGATTCTGGGCACGGTTTCGGTCTCGGTCGGCGTTGCCTCGACGCCGGACGATGGGCCTGTAGCCACGCTCCTGACCCGGGCCGATGCCGCTCTTCTCGACTCCAAGAACCACGGCCGAAACCGGAGCGTGCGGGCCTCCGGGCTCGTCTTCGGCGACGACGAGGTGCAGCGCAGCCTCGCCTGATCCCCTGGCCCCCGCAGGTCTGTATCGAAGGGCCTGCCTTGAAACGGGCGCATTCGATGCTATCTATGACCGCGATAGAAATTTGAACAGGATACACGCATCGATGGATTTCACCCTGACCGCCAAGCCGAACCGTCTTGCCATCAGGGAAAACCGTATCCATGCCTGCTTCGATTTCACTCTCCCGTATTTCGTGGTCCACGCCTGAGGGCCGAAGCCTCCTTTCCGATCTCGACCTGAGCTTTGGTCCCGTTCGCACCGGCCTTGTCGGTCGCAATGGCGTGGGAAAATCCACCCTGCTGCGACTGGTCGAGGGATCGCTGGCGCCGCAGGCCGGCAAGGTCAGCGTCGTCGGTAGCCTCGGCGTGCTCAGCCAGACCGTTCAGGTCGCGGCCGACGAGACCGTCGCCAATCTCTTCGGCGTCACCGACGCGCTTGCGGTTCTGCAGAAAGCAGAAGAGGGGGGCGCCACCATGGACGAGCTGGCTTCCGCCGACTGGACGCTGGAGGCCCGCATGGAGGAAGCGCTGGCGCGCGTCGGTCTGGACGCTTCGGCGGAAACGCGCCTTGCCGCCTTGTCCGGCGGGCAGATGACCCGCGTGAAGCTTGCCGCGCTCGTCTTCAAGGAGCCGGACTTCATCCTGCTCGACGAACCCACCAACAATCTCGACCGCGAGGGGCGGGCGGCCGTCGCTGCGCTGATGGCGGGCTGGCGCGGCGGCGCCATCGTCGTCAGCCATGATCGCGAACTCCTGGAAGAGATGGACGCAATCGTCGAACTGACCACGCTCGGCGCCACCACCTACGGCGGCAATTGGAGCCACTATCGTGAACGCAAGGCGATCGAGCTGGCGTCTGCTCGCCACGATCTCGCCGATGCCGAGCGGCGTCTGGCCGAGGTCGAGCGCAAGACCCAGGAGACGGCCGAACGCAAGGCGCGCAAGGATGGCGCCGGCCGCCGCAAGCGCGCCAAGGGCGACGAACCGCTGCTCTTGCTCGATGCCAGGAAGGAGCGGAGCGAAAAGACCGGCGGCGACAATGCCCGCCTTGCGGAACGGCGACGGGACCAGGCGGTCGGCGATCTCGTCGAAGCGCGCGAGCGCATCGAAATCCTGCAGCCGCTGACTGTTCGCCTGCCGCCGACCGGACTGCCTGCCGGTCGCAGCGTCCTGCAGGTCGATAACGTCGGCGTCGGCTATGAACGGGAGAAGCCGATCGTCGACCGGCTGTCGCTCTCGATCGTCGGGCCGGAGCGCGTTGCGCTTACCGGCCGCAACGGTTCGGGCAAGACGACCCTGCTGTCGCTGCTGACGGGTGATCTGCAGCCATGGTCCGGCAGCGTGCGCCTGCTCGTCGATCACGCCATGCTCGACCAAAAGGTAAGCCTGCTCGATCCCGCGCTCTCTATCCGCGACAATTTTCGGGGTCTCAACCCTGATGCCAGCGAGAACGATTGCCGGGCAGCGCTCGCGCGTTTCATGTTCCGGGCCGACGCTGCGCTTCAGATGGTCTCGAGCCTCAGCGGGGGACAGATACTGCGCGCCGGTCTGGCCTGCGTGCTCGGTGGTCGCAATCCGCCGCAGCTCCTGATCCTCGACGAGCCGACCAACCATCTGGATATCGATTCCATCGAGGCGGTCGAGGCGGGGCTCAGGGCCTATGACGGCGCGCTGCTCGTCGTCAGCCACGACCGGGCCTTCCTGGAGGCGATCGGCATCACCAGGCGGATCGAACTTTCCTGACGGGACTATTCCGCCCAGCGCGCGTCGCCGGTAAAGGCGATCGTCAGCCAACGGTCATGGCCGGGATCACCGATCTCCTCGCCGATCTCGGCGCGGATCCGGTCGAGTTCGGCGAGCGTGCCGAATTTGGTTTCGGGCGTTCCGATCAGATAGACCTCGATCGTCCTGGAGCGCCCGACCTTGGCGACATAGGTGCGGTAATCGGCAAAGCCGTGGCGTGTGACGGCGTTCGCCGCTGCCTGCCGCACGCGCTCGTCAAGCTCGGCGGGTGCGACGAGGAAGATCTCCTTCAGCGCCTGGAAGACCGTGCGGATCGGCAGCGGGATCAGGCAGAGCGTCAGCACGATCAGGATCGCCGGGTCGACATAGGGCGTGACGTACTCGTAGGCCGTTCCCTTCAAGGCGGCGGCGATCGCAAAGGCGACGAGCAGGGCGGAGGTAATCGCGCCGGACATCGCCCAGGCGCGCACGTCGAGCGCCAGGAACTCCGAGCCGATCGGCCGGTTCGCCCGGCGTACATAGAAGAACATGAAGGCGCAGATCACCACGACGACGGCGGCATAGGCGATCGCCCAGTCGAAGGCGAGGTGATTGCCGCCCGACAGAATGGAGCCGACGGCGTTCACCATCGCGTAGAAGGAAAGCAGGGTCAGAAGGCCGGCATTGAAGAGCAGCACCATCGGTTCGATGTGCCAGAAGCCCATCTGGAAGCGCTTGCTCGGCTTCGGGATCAGCTGCGTCACGCCAAGCGCAAGCAGGGTCATGGAGGCGTCGACGGCCGAGAAGACACCGTCGAACACGATGGAAACCGAGCCCGATAGCAGACCGAAGATAACGCCCGTCACCCCGACGACCACGGTGGCCGCGATCGATTGTTTGAGGACTGTCTGTTCGCTTGGCGCACTCATGATCTTGTTATTACTCCGGTTTTGGTGGGGTGCGTAGGCGTTGGCAGTGTCGAAATGGTGGCAAGACGGGCGGATGGCGCTGCAAGCATAGCGTTTCGGCCAGCCGCAAGACAGCCGCCCAGGGACTGGTTCGGGGCGTGCAGTTGTCTTTCGCCGGTCGTGGGCTCAGAATTGACGAAGGCCTGCGGCAGGAGAATGGGCTGTGGAGGGAACATGATCGTCGAGATGCTGCTCGGTGCACTCTTCGTGTGTGGCACGGTCGCACTGACGCTTGCTGCGTACTTCCTGATGCGGCTGATCATGGGCGGCGAGGCCGAGGGCCATGAAAAGGAGCTGGCCAGTTCGGTCATCTTCCGGATCTCGGCACTGCATGGCCTGATCCTTGCGCTCGTGTTCGCGCAGGAGATGGTCGAGTACCAGCAGCTCAAATACGAAATGGCGACCGAAGCCGGCGCTATCGCCGACATCTACTATGATGCCGCACGCTACGGTGAAGGCTTCAAGGCACCGATCCAGCAGGCGATCTCCGCCTACGTGTCCCAGGTGATCGACGGCGAGTGGCAATCATTGGCCGACAAGGGCCGTCTTTCAAATGAGGCCTGGGCGTTCTGGGACAAGGCCTACCAGCATGTGCTGAACCTCGTGCCGGCCGACAAGCGTCAGGAGAGCCTGCGCAGCCAGATGCTGGAGCGGCTGCACGACGTTTCGCAGAGCCGAACCAAGCGGGAAAGCAACGTCGCGGACTCGATCGACAGCATCTTCTGGTTCGCGGCACTCTCCGGCGTGATCTTCATCGCGCTCGCCTACTATGCCTATCCGCCGAGGCGACGGAACCTGCTGCTGCTCTGCCTCTTCGGCGCCTATACCGGCATCATCCTGTTCCTGATCTACGCCTTCTCCAATCCGTATCAGCCGCCGGCAGCACTGGCGCCGGGGCCACTCGAACGGGTACAGGAGCAGATCAACGCGTCGCCCGCGACCGGCGGATAACCGGTCTCAAGCGAACTGCCCCAGCCGCAGCAGGTCTCCCGTGGCGGCGCCATCGTCGAGCGCTGTGGTGCGCGCAGCCTCAGGACGCGGCGGCGGCATGGAATGGCCGATCGCAAACAGAAGCGCACCTGCCGCCGCAAATGCCCCGAACAGCAGGAACATGCCGGCGCCGCCGACGGCGCCAAGCGCAAGGCCGCCGGTGAGCGGCCCGAGGAAGTTTCCAAACGTCGAGAGCGAATGGGCACCGAAATAGGTGCCGCGGTTGCCGGCGTTCGAAATTCCGTCGACCAGCACATATTCCGACGGCACGACCAGCACCTCGCCTATGGTGAAAAGGATCATCGAGGCGACGAGCATTTCCATTCCGGACGAGGCGGCAAAGCCGATTTCGCCGATCAGGAACAGCAGGCTGCCAAGCGACAGCGCGTGCAGGGCGCCGATCCGTTCGATGACGAAGCGGGCCGGCGTGCTGGCGACCAGCACCGTTACCGCGTTGGTCGAAACCAGCAGCGCAAAAAGCGTGACGCCGTCCTCAAAGCCGGTATTGAGATACTGCGACAGGGTCACGGACCACTGACCGTGAACGGCGAGAAGCAGCGTGCCGCCGACGACGAAGAAGACCAGGCGCCGGTCACGCAAGGCGGCGACAAGTCCGCGCCAGCCACCGGCACTCCCTGACGTTCGTTCGGCTTCGATAGCCTGCCTGCTGCTGGCCTCCGGTACCGTGAGCAAGAGTACGAGACCGAAGGCTGCGTGGATGACGCCCGCGATGACGAAAAGCGTCACATAGGCAGCGCCGACCCATACGCCGATCAATGGCCCGATCGCCCAGCCGGCATTTATGGCGAGATAACGCCAGGAGAAAACCTTGAGGCGCAGATGTTCAGGCGCCGCATCGCTCATCAAGGCGCGCGCGACCGGTTCAAAAACGGCGGCGGCAACGGCGGAAACGATGTGGGCCAGCGCGAAGGCGGCGATCGATTGTGCCAGTCCGAGCCCGGCCAGCGCCAGTCCGGCCATGAAGAGTGCGACGGTCAACACGCCTTTTCGGCCAATCCGATCGGAGAGCGTGCCGGCGAAGGGGCTGACGATCGCGCCGAGCAGCGGACCCACACCGATCAACGCGCCGATGCTGGCAGGGTTGAGGCCGAAGTCACGCTGGAGGCGGATTGCAAGGAAGGTCAGGCTCATGCCCTTGGCGATCGTCACCACACCGGAGCCCGCGATGAGAAGCAGCGCGACGAAGCGGCCGGCTTTTTCGGAATAGGCAGTCATCACAGGCACCTGCTGGCTGGAAACCGCCCGGTCTCCTTAAGGGATGGGGCGGCGCAAAAGGAAGAAACGCCTATGCGATTACAGCCGGCACGTGTGTTCGGCAAGGGGGCGTCGATTCCCAATGGGGCCCGGCATGAACAGAATAGCCCCGAGGCGGCCGTCGGCCGCCTCGGGGCTATTCGCAACGTGATGGCCGGGCGTTGGCCCGACGACTCAAGCCTTGGCCTGGCGCTCTTGCCAGGCGGCGTAAAGCGGTGTCGTTTCGGCATCGTCGATCGGCACATGGCGGAAGCGCATCGCCTGCTCGGCGAGCGGTTTTGCCAGTTCCGCATAGATCGCTGCGGTCGAGAGGCCAAAGGGTTCGGCGTCGGCATTCGAGTTCGCATAGGCGATCTCGGTGATCCCGGCCATGCGCATGGCCGCCAGGCACATCGGGCAGGGCTGGCCGCTGGCATAGACGGCGGCGCCTTCGAGCCGCGGGGAACGAAGGTTTTGGGCGGCGGAACGCAACGCGTTCAGTTCCGCATGCGAGGTGGGGTCGCCGGATGACAGCATCTCGTTGACGCCGCGACCGACGATCTCGCCATCCTTGACGACGACGGCGCCGAAGGGGCGTCCGCCTTTCTCGATGTTGCGGCGGGCAAGCGTTACTGCCTCGGCCAGATAGGTCTGTTCCTGGGTCATGAGAGTTCTTTCTAGCGTGCGCCGGCGTCGGCCAGCAGCCTCTCGATCTTGCCATAGCCGCGCTGGCGGGCATGGGTCAGCGGGCTGACACCCTCGCCATCGGCAAGGTTCACGTCGGCGCCGGCCTTGATCAGCAGGCGTACGATCTCGGTGTGCTTTTCACCGCCACTGCCGAGGATGATGGCTTCGAGCAGCGCGGTCCAGCCGAGGCGGTTGACGTGATCGACGTCGATGCCGGCTTCGATCAAGGTCTTGACGGTCTCGACATGGCCGCGCTCGGCGGCCGGGATCAGCGCCGTTCCGCCATAGCGGTTGGTGCTCTTAAGGTCGGCGCCATTGGCAAGCGTCAACTTCAGGATGTCGAGATGCCCACGCGCGCCGGCATAGAGATAGGGGCTGTCCTGGATCTTGTCCTTGGCGTTGACGTCGGCGCCGGCCTCGATCAGGGCACGCGCCGCATCGACGCGATTTTCATGGGTGGCGGCGAGCAGCGCCGTCGCACCGCTGGCGTCGCGCGCTTCGATGCTCGCGCCTTCCTTGAGCAGCGCCTTGACCTTGTCTGGATCGCCGGTCTCGGCGGCGGAGATCAGCTGGTTTTCAAGCATCGAGGCCCCCACGGTTTGAGGTGCAAGGCTGAAGGCGGCAATGGATGCGCCGATCAGCGAGCCGAAAAGTCTTGGTCGCATTTGTTCTTTCCGATCATGCGGGCCGGCCGAATGGGTCGGTCGATCGCAATGGTTCCGGTTAAGAGCGGACGAGGAAACCTCGAAAGGGCTCCATCCGTGCCGCTCTTGCTCATCGCAATCTCGTGCTTACTTGAGCCGATCCGTGACCTTTTCAAGGGCGCAAGACACGCGTCGTCGCCGAACCTCTCCCGCGCCCGGCGTGGCCCTCCCGTGTGCGACCATAGGCAGTGCCGCATTCATTTGGAAATTAAATGTATGAATGCTATCAAGCGGAAATATGAATGCTCAACCTTTCGATCTGGATCTGCTGAAAGCCTTCGCGGCGGTGGCCGATTGCGGCGGTTTCACCGCTGCGGCCGGCCGGCTCAATTCCACCCAGTCGACCGTCAGCCAGAAAGTCCTGCGGCTGGAAGAGCAGGCCGGCCATCGGCTGCTCGAGCGCAGCCATCGCCAGGTCCGCCTGACGGAAGCGGGCGAGCAGTTGATCGGCTACGCGCGGCGCATGCTGGCGCTGGACGCGGAAGTGCGGCAGATTCTCTCGGGCGCATCGGTTGCCGCGACGCTGCGCCTCGGCCTGCCCGAAGACTTTGCCGCCGGCCGCACGACCAGCACACTCGCGGCCTTTGCCCGCCGCCACGAGAACGTCAGACTCGAAGTGACGAGCGGGCTCAGCCGCGAGCTGCGGTCGCTCTATGATCGCGGCGAGCTCGATATCGTCGTCGTCAAGCAGCGCCGCGTCACGGGCGATGCCGTGAAACAGTGGCAGGAAAGCCTGTGCTGGATCGACAGCGCCGCCCATCCTGTTCTGGCGCTCGATCCTCTGCCGCTCGTCGTCTTTCCGCCGCGCGGCCTCTATCGCGACGACATGGTGGCGGCACTGGATGCCTCAGGGCGACGCTGGCGCGTGAGTTATACCAGTTCCAGCCTCGCCAGCATTCAGTCGGCGGTCGCCGATGGGCTGGGCATCAGCCTGCTGCCGGCCCGCGTCGTCCACGACCGGCACCGGACGGTGGGGCCGCAGCAAGGACTGCCGATGATCGAGACGATGGAGATCGCCCTCTATTACCGGCCCGAGGCCGGCGCGCTGGTCACGCAGCTTGCCGAAGACCTCTCGGCGCTCATCGGCGATGACAGTCGGGACGAGGTATGACCTCGCCTTCGTAGCTCACCCCAATCCGTCGGCGGAAATGTCCAGAACGGTATCAGAGCATCGAGCGGCTGAGGCCGCCATCGATGGGCAGCGCCACGCCGGTGATGTAGCTTGCCTGACGGCCCGCGAGGAAGGCTGCGGCCGCCCCGAATTCCGCCGGCGTGCCGTAGCGGCCGATCGGGATGTCGCGTTGGCTGCGGGCTGCGACCGTCTCGATATCGAGCCCTTCGCTTTCGGCGTCCATCCGGTCGAAGCTGAGCGTGCGGTCTGTGGCAAGCCTTCCGGGCAGAAGCAGGTTCACGGTCACGCCGTCGGCAGCGACCTCGCCGGCGAGCGTCTTCAGCCAGCCGGCAACCGCACTTCTGAGCGCATTCGACGCGGTGAGCCCGACGATCGGTTCGCGGATACTGGTGGAGGCGACGGCGATGATGCGCCCGAACTGGCGTTCCCGCATGCCGGGCAGCAGCCGGCCGGCGATGCGCATGCCGGCCAGCACCATGGTCTCGAATTGCGCCCGCCAGAAGTCCGGTTCGATGACCGAGGCAGGTGAGGGCGGCGGCCCGCCGCCATTCAGCACCAGAATGTCGATCGCGCCGAAATCGGCTTCGAGCTGGTCCAGCAGGCCATCGAGGCTTTCGGGCTTCGAGAGGTCGAGGGCGTAGCCGCGCGCCGAAGGGCTGATGTCGCCTGCCACCTTGGCCGCCGATGTCGCGTCGCGGCCGGTCAGCGCCACGATGACGCCTTCGCCGGCGAGAGTCTCGGCAATACCGCGCCCCAGCCCCTTGCTGCCGCCAAGCACCAGCGCACGTTTTCCAGCGATACCAAGATCCATGACCGACCCTCCTCGATTGCGGAATTCAGAATGGCTTGGCATCCGAGCTACACCAGATTTTCTCGCAGCGGAATCGTTTTGACGTCAGTGGATGTCGGAATGCAAAAGCCCGGCCGCACCGCGGCCGGGCTCTCAAGCGCCCTCCCTCATTCTGTCGCTTAGCGGCAGATGCGGATTTTCTTGTAGTAGCGGTTGCCGTAGCTGTCGTAGCGCTTCACCGTCTTAAGGAAGCAATAGGGTTCGTCCTCGTAGTAGTAGGGTCCGCCATAATAGCTGCCGACGTAGCCGACACGGCCGCTCCAGCCATGACCGTAGTAGCCGTTGCCGAAGCCGATCGAAATGCCACCGGCCTGCGAAGGTGCTGCAAAGGAGATGGCAGCGGTAATGGCGACAGCGGCTGCGACGATGAACTTGCGCATGATGATCTCTCCTCCGGATGGGTTGGGATGAACCTTTGTCATCCATGAGACGAAAGTCGCATGAAGCCGAGATATTCGCAGTTCCGGATGGAACAGGATGCTGCCGGCGGTTGCGCTGAACCGCGATCGGCCGGCCACAGTCCGTGCCGGTTGCCGGCCGTTGCGGCCTTCAAGCGGCCTTCGGCGCCGCAGGTTCACGAATGCGGGCCATCGCGAACACGTCGGCCAGCACACCGTTCCTCAGCGCATAGGCCCGGTGCGTACCCTCCATCTCGAAGCCGGCCTTGCGGTAGAGCGCGATCGCGGGCTCGTTGTCGGTAAAGACCGTAAGCTCGATGCGGCTGATGCCGAGCCAGTTATCGGCGGCGTCGATCAGAGCGGTCAGCAGCGCCTTACCGATGCCCTCGCCGCGATGGGTGTCGTCGACGCTGATCCCAAGGGCCGCGGAATGATGCCGGCGCCCCTTGCTGCGATGCAGTCCGGCCATGCCGAGGATCCGGTCGGCGCGCTCGGCGACGATGACGACGCTGTCGTCCGAGAGGCTCTCCAACCACTTGCGTGTCTGTTCCGGGGTGGCGAACGGCTGGCGCAGCGTGCCCGAGCGGATGCCCGGCTGGCTCATCAGCGCCGCGATCGCTTCGAAATCGACGACGCGGGCCGCGCGGATGTTGATATCTGAAGGGTCGTTTGCGTCGGTCATTGTTTCCTCTCTTTGGTTCCGAGGAAACAGGTCCCAACCCTGCTCGCCTCGGCAGGGTTGGTGGGGGACATTTCGCTTAAGTCAGCGCAACAGGTCTCCCGCACACCCTTGGGGTATGCGTGCAAAGCACCATGGTGAGAATAGAGCGATTATCCATGCGGGAAGGATAGCAAGCGTGGGTAGAAAGACAAGCCCGCCGCGCCGGTTCGGGCGCGGGCGGGATCAGGTCACCTGCCAGGCGATATAGACGAGCGTGGCGGCGATGAGCCACAGCGCGATGCGGCCGGAGCGCGTGTGTTTCGCTTCCGCCTTGCCGATCGCATGCGCGGTCTCGGCGTCGAAGCGCAGACCGTTTTCGCTCATCGCCATGATCTCGCTCGAAAACTTCTCCGTGCGGGCGGCGATTTCGGGCGCGGCTTCAGCCAGCCTGAGTGCGGCATGCAGGCCGTCGCGCAAATCGGTGACGATGCGCTTCGGTCCGAGATTGTCGCGGATCCACTTGCCGACGACCGGCTCGGAGGCCTTCCACATGTTGAAGCGCGGATTGAGCGTGCGAGCCACCCCTTCAACGACCACCATGGTCTTCTGCAGCATGACGAGCTCGGGGCGGGTCTGCATGTCGAAGAGCTCAGTGACCTCGAAGAGCAACGTGAGCAGCTTCGCCATCGAAATGGTTTCGGCCGGCTGGCCGTGGATCGGCTCGCCGATCGCGCGGATCGCCTGGGCGAAACTCGCAGCATCGTGGTGCGAAGGCACATAGCCCGCCTCGAAATGCACGTCGGCCACGCGCTGGTAGTCGCGGGTGATGAAGCCGAAGAGGATCTCGGCCAGGAACCGGCGTTCCTTCTTGCCGAGACGGCCGACGATGCCCATGTCGACGGCGACGATATGGCCGGCATCGTCGACGAAGAGATTGCCCTGATGCATGTCGGCATGAAAGAAGCCGTCGCGCAGCGTGTGGCGCAGGAAGGACTGGATCAGCACTTCGGCTAGAAGGTTGAGGTCGTGGCCTGCGGCCTTCAAGCCCTCGATGTCCGACATCTTGACGCCGTCGATCCACTCCATGGTGACGACGTCGCGCCCGGTCCGCTCCCAGTCGACCTTCGGCACGCGGAAGCCGGAATCGTCCTTGGTGTTCTCGCCAAGCTCGGAAAGGGCGGCCGCCTCCAGACGAAGATCCATCTCGATCTTCGTCGTCTGTTCCAGCGTCTTGGTCACCTCGACCGGCTTCAGCCGGCGGGTGTAGGGCAGGAAACGCTCCTGCATGTGGCTGACGAGATACATCGCCTCGATGTCGGAGGCGAAGCGTTGCCGCACGCCGGGACGGATGACCTTGACCGCGACCTTCTCAGGGCCGCTGTCGCGCATCACGATCGCCGGGTGCACCTGAGCGATCGAGGCCGCGGCCATCGGCTCGGAAAACTCGGCATAGAGATCGTCGACCGTCCGGCCGAGTGATCCCTCGATCGCGGCCTTCGCCTCGTTCTGCGGGAAGGTCGCCATGCGGTCCTGCAACAGCGACAGGTCTGCGGCAAACTCCGCGCCAACGACGTCGGGGCGGGTTGCGAGGAACTGGCCGATCTTCACATAGGAGGGGCCGAGCCGGGCGACGGCGCGCGACAGCCGGTCGCTACGCTCCTCTCCCGGCACTCTGCGCCGCGCCAAAAGTCCGGCCGCCTTCTGGGCGAAACGGGCAAAGGGTGGCAGGTGCTCCGTCGGGACGGCCGAGACGACGCCTTCGCGCACGAGAACCCAGCCGATCCGCGCGAGGCGGATATATGCTCCAGGCGTGCTCATCGGGATCAGATTTTCCAGCCGGAATGCAGCGCTGCGATGCCGCCGGTGTAATTGGTGAAGGAGACGCGCGAGAAGCCCGCTTCCTTGATCATCGTCGCGAAGTCCTTCTGGTTCGGAAACTTGCGGATCGATTCCACCAGATACTGGTAGGGCGCTTCATCGCCGGTGATCAGCTTGCCGAACTTCGGGATCGCGTTGAACGACCAGGCATCATAGAAGCGGTCGAGCAGCGGCATTTCCACTTCGGAGAACTCCAGCACGAGCAACCGGCCGCCGCGCTTCAGCACCCGGTATGCCTCCTTCAGCGCCACGTCGATGCGCGGCACGTTGCGGATGCCGAAGGCAATCGTATAGGCGTCGAAGGTATTGGCCTCGAAAGGCAGGTCCTCGGCATTGGCCTCGACGAAATCGAGGTTGGCGGAGAGCTTCTTCTTCTCGGCCCGCTCGGCGCCGACGGCCAGCATCGAGCCGTTGATGTCGAGCACCGTCGAATGCGCCTTGCGGTCGGAGGCTTCGATGATGCGGAAGGCGATATCGCCGGTGCCGCCGGCAACGTCGAGCGTCCTGTAGCCCTCGCGGCGTGGCGGGTTGAGGGCCGCGATCATCGCATCCTTCCAGGCGCGGTGCAGGCCGGCCGACATCACGTCGTTCATGATGTCGTAACGCTTGGCCACCTTGTGGAAGACGTCGTTGACGAGCGGCTGCTTCTCGCCCGTGCCGACGTTGCGGAAACCGAAAGATGTTTCCATGCCGCCATCGGCCGATACGCGCTGATCCGTCATACGAAGAACTCCACCTGAACCAATTTTTCCGGCACCATAGCGAAAAGGCCCGTCACACGCTATCTCGTGGGCGGGACTGCGGCTGCGGCATAGCGCACCCCTATAGGATAAGAAGGCCGCCAAGGAAATGCCAACCACCGCATCCGGTGGCTGAGATCGAAGGAGTGCGTTCATGCCGGAGTTGCCCGAGGTCGAAACCGTCAAGCGCGGCCTCGCGCCGACCATGGAAGGCGCGCTGCTCGTGAATGCGGAATTGCGCCGGCCGGATCTGAGGTTTCCCTTCCCGGAGAATTTCTCCTCGACCGTTGCCGGCCAGCGCATCGTCTCGCTGTCGCGCCGCGCCAAGTATCTGATGATCGATCTGGAAGCCGGTGACGTGATCATCGCCCATCTGGGCATGTCCGGTTCCTTCCGCATCGAGGTGGGGCCGGCGGCAACAACGCCCGGCGAATTCCACCATCCGCGCGGCAAGGATGAAAAGCACGATCACGTCATCTTCCATCTCGACGGTGCGCAAGGCCCGGTGCGGGTGATCTACAACGACCCGCGCCGCTTCGGCTTCATGGACCTTGCTCGCCGCGACACGGTGGCGAGCCACGCCTATTTCCGCGCGCTCGGCGAGGAGCCGACCGGCAACGTGCTCGATGCCGCCTATCTCGCCGCACGCTTTTCCGGCAAGGCCCAACCGCTGAAGGCGGCGTTGCTTGACCAGAAGAACATCGCCGGTCTCGGCAATATCTATGTCTGCGAGGCGCTCTGGCGCTCGCACCTGTCGCCGCTGAAACCGGCCGGCGCGCTCGTCGACAAGCGCGGCAAGCCGAAGGAGGGGCTCGTGCGCCTGACGGATGCGATCCGCGAGGTCATCGCCGATGCCATAGCCGCCGGCGGATCGTCGCTGAAGGACCATATCCAGGCTGACGGCTCGCTCGGCTACTTCCAGCACTCTTTCTCCGTCTATGACCGCGAAGGACAGGCTTGTCGCACGACCGGCTGCGACGGTACGGTCGCCCGCATCGTGCAGGCGGGACGCTCAACCTTCTATTGCCCGCACTGCCAGAAATGAACGCCAGTCCCTGAGTGGTCTGGTGATGAACCGGAGGAAACAGAAATGACCTACGAAACGCTGCTGGTCGAAACACGCGGCCGCGTCGGCCTGGTGACGCTCAATCGTCCGCAGGCGCTGAATGCGCTGAACTCGACCGTGATGCGCGAGCTTGCCGCGGCGCTGAAGGCCTTCGACGCCGACAAGGAGATCGGCGCCGTGGTCCTCGCCGGCTCGGAGAAGGCGTTTGCCGCTGGTGCCGACATCAAGGAGATGCAGACGCTCGATTTCGTCGACAGCTATCTCGGCGACTTCATCGGCGGCTGGGATCAGGTGGCGGCAGCTCGCAAGCCTTTGATCGCTGCCGTTTCCGGCTACGCGCTTGGCGGCGGCTGCGAGCTGGCGATGATGTGCGACTTCATCATTGCGTCCGAGACCGCGAAGTTCGGCCAGCCGGAAATCACCCTCGGCGTCATTCCCGGCATGGGCGGCTCCCAGCGCCTGACGCGCGCCGTCGGCAAGGCGAAGGCCATGGACCTGGTGCTGACCGGCCGGATGATGGATGCGGCCGAGGCCGAACGCGCGGGACTCGTTTCGCGTGTGGTGGCGCCGGAGAAATTGATGGAGGAAGTGCTCACTGCTGCCGAGAAGATCGCCTCCTTCTCGCTGCCCGCGGTGATGATGGCCAAGGAGGCCGTAAGCCGCTCGCTGGAGCTGACGCTTGCCGAAGGCCTGCGTTTCGAGCGTCGGCTCTTCCACTCGCTGTTTGCGACCGAAGACCAGAAGGAAGGCATGGCCGCCTTCGTTGCCAAGCGCAAACCGGAGTTCAAACATCGCTAGCCCAGAGCACGGCGCGCAGATTCTGGAAATTGCGCGTTGACGGGGCGGCGGTTTCCCGCTATACGCCGCCCTCAGTTTGGAACGCCATTCTGGGCTTTCCGGAAATACTCCCGAATTGCTTTGATGACAGGTCGCAGTGACCCGGCACGGCGAGGGGCGGAGTTCATGTCAGTTTTCGAAGAGAGGCACAAATGGCCAATACAACTTCGGCGAAAAAGGCGACCCGCAAGATCGCACGCCGCACCGCAGTGAACAAGGCCCGTCGTTCGCGCGTTCGCAACTTCATCCGCAAGGTTGAAGAAGCGATTGCAACCGGCGACCAGGCAGTTGCAGCCGCAGCGCTCAAGGCAGCTCAGCCCGAGCTGATGCGCGCAGCCACCAAGGGCGTCCTGCACGCCAACACTGCATCGCGCAAGGTTTCGCGTCTTGCACAGCGCGTAAAGTCGCTTTCGGCCTAATCCGGCTAAGAAAAATCTGTTAATCGAGAGCCCGGCCCTTGCGCCGGGCTTTTCGGATTCATACTTCTGTCATCGCGATGGTTAATCTGGCGGCTTGGGCTTATGTCAGTGCGATGACAAGATTTATATAATTATTTCAATGGCTTGTGAGAGGTCCTTATCAAAAGGATGTCTCTGACTGGGGGTCCGTTCGGCCCATTCTGAGTCAAGCGAATTTTTATTTTTTTTCTTTTTCGCCAGCTAAGCAAAGAGCGAAAAATCAAAACCCTTGATTCAACAGGGATTCTTCTCGGACTCGGAATGCGGCAAGCAAATGGCGGCCGGAGAGTCAACGGCCAGCGCTTAAGGTTGCGTAAAAATCGCGATTGATCTTGCCCATCGATCCTGCCTAAATGCCCTCCACAGGGGACACGGACCACATCTGTAAAAAGAAGCAAAAGAGGCCATTTCGAAGAAATGGTTTCGATGTTTCTGTCCTTTGTATCAGGGCGGCTCCGCGTCGTTCAATCAGACAAGTCGAAGGTGAAAAAACCGGATGGTTCATACCACTCCGGACGGGAAACTTTCGTCCTGTGATTGTGAGGCGGCCATCTGCAGCACCTGCGTCCGGTCGGACGCCTAGAGGTCGCTGCGGCGCTTTGACGGCTGCCTGTCTTGCCCTTTGATCGGCTACGACAAAGGAAACATGCAGGAGGCCTCGATGGAGGGTGCAAGCGGCGCCCGACGCGAGGCCAAGGTCCAACGCGCGGCTCATCGCTTCGTACGAGGGTGCGACGAGCTGTTGACGAGGAGGAGGATCCGGTACGGCGCGGGAGCGCGTCGAAGGGATTGTTGACGAGAGGCGCGAGGGGACATCCTCCGGCCCAGCAGGGCAGGTGGGTGCGCGTAGCGCGCAGCGAGGCGGGAGATGAGGAGCCCGGCGTCGTCTGCGACTGTGACGTTCGGCGAAAGCGGCATGGCCCATACGGGCGCCGCGGGCGGCGGACATAAGAGATGAGGCCGGCAGCGATGACGGCATCTGAACATGAATTGGAAGGCGGCAAAATGCAGATGAATTTGGTGACGGCGGGCGCACTTCAGAAAGAAGGAGACGCATTTCAAGCCGGAAGCAATCTATCTCAGGCGGCGGGGGAAAAAACCGACATGAGGCACGACGCACTGTTTGAGCGGGTAAGTGCGCGTCTCAAAGCTCAAGTCGGTCCGGATGTCTTTGCAAGCTGGTTTGGGCGTCTGAAGCTCCATTCCGTATCCAAGAGCGTTGTGCGCCTTTCGGTGCCGACCACGTTCCTGAAGTCCTGGATCAACAACCGTTATCTTGACCTCATCACCTCGATCTTCCAGCAGGAAGACGGCGAGATCATGAAGATCGAGATCCTGGTGCGCACGGCAACCCGTGGCGCCCGTCCGACCACCCAGGAAGAAGCGCTGCCGCAGGCGGCAGAAGCAGCTCCGGCTCAGCCCGCGCGCCGTCCGGCCGCAGCCCAGCCGGTGGCAACCGTTGCCGCGGCGACTGTCGCAAGCATGCAGAGGCCGACCCAGGCGCCGCTCTTCGGCTCGCCGCTCGACCAGCGCTACAATTTCGAAAACTTCGTCGAGGGTTCCTCGAACCGCGTGGCGCTTGCCGCCGCCCGGACGATTGCGGAAGCCGGCGCCGGTGCGGTGCGGTTCAACCCGCTCTTCATCCATTCGAGCGTCGGTCTCGGCAAGACGCACCTTCTGCAGGCGATCGCCATCCAGGCGCTGCAGAGCGCGCGTGCGCCGCGCGTCGTCTACCTGACGGCCGAATACTTCATGTGGCGTTTCGCCACCGCGATCCGCGACAACGACGCGCTGTCCTTGAAGGAGTCGCTGCGCAACATCGATCTCCTGATCATCGACGACATGCAGTTCCTGCAGGGCAAGTCGATCCAGCATGAGTTTTGCCACCTGCTGAACATGCTGCTCGATTCCGCCAAGCAGGTCGTCGTCGCAGCCGACCGCGCACCGTGGGAACTGGAATCGCTCGACAGCCGCGTTCGTTCGCGTCTCCAGGGCGGCGTCGCCATCGAGATGGACGGCCCGGACTACGACATGCGCCTGGAAATGCTGAAGCGCCGCCTGGACACGGCCCGTCAGGACGACGGTTCGCTCGACATTCCCGGCGAAATCCTGAGCCATGTGGCACGCAACGTGACCGCCAGCGGCCGCGAACTGGAAGGTGCCTTCAACCAGCTCCTGTTCCGCCGCTCCTTCGAGCCGCAGCTCTCGCTCGAGCGCGTCGATGAATTGCTCGGCCACCTCGTCAACGCCGGCGAACCCCGCCGCGTGCGCATCGAGGACATCCAGCGCGTCGTCGCCAAGCACTACAACGTCTCGCGCCAGGAGCTCGTCTCCAACCGCCGCACCCGTGTCATCGTCAAGCCGCGCCAGATCGCGATGTATCTGTCGAAGACGCTGACGCCGCGCTCCTTCCCGGAGATCGGCCGTCGCTTCGGCGGACGCGACCACACGACCGTGCTGCACGCCGTGCGCAAGATCGAGGAGCTGATTTCGGGCGACACCAAGCTCAGCCATGAGATCGAGCTGCTGAAGCGCCTGATCAACGAATAGTCGAGGCGCATTGCCGCAAAAAAAGCCCGGGTTCGCCCGGGCTCTTTTATGTTACCGGACCGCTTTCAGTGCCGGCCGCCGCGGACGCTTGGTCGCCGCATTCCCCACACCCTGCTCGGCTCGTGCCTGTTCGATGATCCAGGCGCGAAAGGCCGTGACCGGCGGGCGGTCGAGTGCGGCCGGCGGGTAGACGAGATGGTAGGCAAGCCCGGTCATCACGCCCTCAGGGAAGGGGGCTTCCAGCACACCCTCCGCAAGCTCGCGCGTGACCAGCGACAGGCGCACCAATGCAACGCCGTCGCCGGCCTTGGCCGCCTCGATCGCGCCGTTGCTGTTGACGAAGACCGGCCCTCGCCCGGCGTCCACCCCGTCGGCGCCCGCCGCATCCAGCCACAGCCTCCAATCCTGACGATGGACGTCGTGCAAGAGCACATGCGCGGCAAGCTCACCCGGCATGTCGAGTGGGTTCCTGGCCCGTAGGGCCGGGTGAAGCACCGGCACCGGGTCGTCATCGATCAATCGTTCGCTCACAAGACCGTCATAGCGGCCAAGCCCATGACGGATGGCGATGTCGACCCCATCGCTGTTGAAGTCGGTCAGCCGATTGGTGGTGCTGATGCGCACGTCGATGCCGGGCACCTGTAACTCGAAGGCGCCGATGCGCGGCACCAGCCATTGCGCGGCAAAGGTGGGCGTGCAGCTGACCGTCAGCACCGGCGCACGCTTGCGCGCCGTCAGTTCCTCGGTCGCCTCGCGCATCATTCGGAACGCGCGCCTGAGCGTTGCGAAATAGGTGCTGCCGTCCTCCGTCAGCGCCAACTGTCTCGGCCGGCGCTCAAACAGCGTCACTGCTAACGCCTGCTCCAGTTCGCGCACCTGCAGGCTGACGGCGCCAGGCGTCACGTTCAGTTCTTGCGCGGCCTTGGTAACGCTTAGATGTCGCGCGGTGGCCTCGAAGGCGCGAAGCGAGGCAAGCGAAGGAAGGTATGTCGACATGGTTTAGCCAAACTCAATCATGCTGCGAGAAATGATCGTTTGTTCGAAGCTCAATATCCTGAGAATAATGGCACAAAGTCAAGATGGTCGATGCCATCACGGTTTAGCCTGACAAACAAACGAGGGTTAAGGCAATGACACAAGCAACGCAGGCCAAGGTCATGGGCGCCCGGGAATGGGGCATGTTGATCCTGCTCTCCATTCTGTGGGGCGGCTCCTTCTTCTTCATCGGCGTCGCCGTCAAGGCGTTGCCTCCAGTCACGATCGTGGCGCTCCGCGTCAGTCTCGCGGCGCTCGCGCTGCTCGCCTTCGTTCGACTGATGGGACTGTCGATGCCGCGCGACCCGCGCGTTTGGCTGGCCTTCTTCGGGATGGGGCTGCTCAACAATCTCATCCCTTTCTCGCTGATCGTCTGGGGGCAGACGCATATCGCAAGCGGCCTTGCCTCGATCCTCAACGCCACCACGCCGCTGTTCGGCGTGATCGTCGCGCATCTCCTGACCGATGACGAGAAGCTGACAGCCAACCGGTTTGCAGGCGTCGTCGTCGGCTTCCTCGGGGTCGCGATGATGATTGGTCCGGCGGCGCTCGGTGGCCTTGGTTCGAACCTGCTTGCCCAGGTCGCAGTGCTTGGCGCAGCGCTCTCCTATGCGCTCGCCGGTGTCTTTGCCCGCCGCTTCAAGCGCATGGGCGTGGTGCCGATCGTGACGGCGACCGGTCAGGTCTCGGCCGCAAGCATCATGCTGGTCCCGCTGTCGCTGCTGATCAATCATCCCTGGACGCTTCCGATGCCCGGCTTCGACGTCTGGGCGGCGATCGTCGGCATCGCGCTGATTTCCACGGCGCTCGCTTACGTCCTGTTCTTCCGCATCCTGGAAACGGCCGGTGTCACAAACCTGATGTTGGTGACCTTCCTGATCCCGGTCAGCGCCATCCTGCTTGGCGCTTTGTTCCTCGGCGAAACGCTGGAACCCAAGCACTTCCTGGGCATGACCTTGATCGCGGCCGGTCTGGCGGCGATCGACGGGCGGCTTCTGCGCCTCTTTTCCCGGCCGGCCATCGACACCAAGTTAGAGTGCCGCGACAACGCTTGAGCATTTCTGATTTGCACGCATTGCGGGCCGGTGGGCGAAAGCACCACCGGCCCTGTTTTTTTCATCCGGGTTGTCGGCTATTGCTTGCCGCCACCGTCTTTGTTTCAGGAGCTGGAGTTCCGATGCTTTACGCCGTGTTTTGCTACAATCAAGAAGATGTCACGAACGCCTGGACCAAGGAGCAGGACGAAAAAGTCATGCATGATCTGTTGGCCGTACAGAGCAAATATGCGGAGGCAGGCCGGCTTGGGCCGGTGGCGCGCTTGATGCCGACGACGGCGGCGACGACGCTCCGGCACAGTCACAGCGAGACGATCGTAATCGATGGCCCGTTTGCCGAGACGAAAGAGCAACTGCTCGGTTTCTATGTCATCGACTGTGCGTCTCTCGATGATGCGCTCGAGTTCGCCCGTGATCTGAGTTCTGCCAATCCGGCCGCCGGCTCCTATGAAATCCGTCCTCTTGCCATCTACAAACCCAGTGAGCTTGCTTCATGACAGACACAGCCTGGATAGACCTCGCTCTCGTTTCGGCCCGGCCGCAGGCCGTGGGCGCGCTGTTGCGCTATTTCCGCAACCTCGACACTGCCGAAGAAGCGTTTCAGGAGGCCTGTATCCGGGCTTTGAAGACCTGGCCGAAGAGCGGCCCGCCGCGCGACCCTGCCGCCTGGCTGATCTTCGTCGGCCGCAACAGCGGCATCGACAAGGTGCGCCGCCAGTCCCGCGAAACGGCGCTGCCGCCGGAGGAAATTCTTTCCGACCTCGAGGATCAGGAGGGCGCGCTCGCCGACCAGCTCGACGGCTCCCACTATCGCGACGACATTCTTCGCCTGCTGTTCGTCTGCAGCAATCCGGCGCTGCCGGCAACGCAGCAGATCGCGCTGGCGCTGCGCATCGTCTCGGGCCTTTCGGTCAAGCAGATCGCCCGCGCCTTCCTCGTCAGCGAGGCGGCGATGGAACAGCGGATCACGCGGGCCAAGTCGCGTGTCGCGGCCGCCGGCCTTGCCTTCGAGACCCCGGATGCGGCCGACCGGTCAGATCGGCTCGCCGCCGTCGCCACGATGATCTACCTCGTCTTCAACGAGGGCTATTCGGCGATGAACGGCCCGGAAAGCGTCTCGGCCGACCTGTGCCAGGAGGCGATCCGGCTCGGACGCCTGCTGCTTCAGCTTTTCCCGGCCGAGCCGGAGATAAAGGGGCTGACGGCGCTCATGATGATCCAGCATTCGCGGGCGCGCGCCCGCTTCGACGCCGATGGCGCCGTCATCCTGCTTGATGACCAGGACCGCAGCCTGTGGGACCGCTCGCTGATCGACGAGGCCTTGGCGCTGATCGACAGGGCGATGCAGTACCGCCAACCGGGCGCCTACCAGATCCAGGCGGCGATCGCGGCGCTGCATGCCCGCGCCGAGCGTGCGGATGAGACCGACTGGGCGCAGATCGACCTGCTCTACCAGGCGCTCGAGCGGCTGCAGCCCTCTCCGGTGATCACGCTCAATCGCGCAGTGGCGGTTTCGAAGCGTCAGGGGCCGGAAGCCGCGCTGGCGATGATCGCGCCCTTGGCGGAAAAGCTCTCCGGCTATTTCTATTTCCATGGCTTGAGCGGCCATCTCCTGAAGCAGCTCGGCAAGGTCCGCGAGGCGCGTGTGGCCTTCGACCATGCGATTGCGCTTGCGACCAACGCGGCCGAATGCGCTTACATCCGCATGCAGCTCGACAAGCTCGATGAAACGCCTGGTATCGAGATCTCCGAAAGAAAAATCTGACGGTGCCTGTCGGGATCCCTCATGCGCTTTCGTCCTTGGACCGAGAACGAAATCCAAGGAGAGAAATCAGTGACCACCAGCCTTGTTATGCCCGCCCCGACGGCAAAGTCGATCATCCTCGGCCGCTTCCTCAGCGGCGTGCTAGTCGCCTTCCTGATTTTCGATGCCGTCATCAAGCTCGTGCCGCTTGCCGTCGTCACCGAAACCATGGTCGCGCTCGGCTATTCCGCCGACCAGGGTCTGGCGCGGCTGCTCGGCATTCTCACATTGTTGTGCACGGTGCTCTATGTGATCCCGCGCACCTCGATCCTCGGCGCCATTCTGCTCACCGGCTATCTCGGCGGGGCGATGGCGACGCATCTGCGGGCCGGCAGCCCGCTCTTCACCCATCTGCTTTTCGGCTTCTATCTCGGCGTGATCGCCTGGGGCGGCCTCTGGCTTCGGGATCCGCGGCTGCGCGCCCTCATTCCCTTCAGCAACTGACAGAAACGGAGCGATCGAAAGACGACCATGACCAAAACAGTCAACGACTACATTGCCGGCCTCTCCGGTGTCCCGGCCGACGTGGCGAAGCGCCTGCATGGTGCCCTCCTGGCCACAGGCGCGCTCACTGACGCCGTCAAATGGGGCCATCCCATCTATGAGGCCGGCGGCGCGGTCTGTCTGCTCAAGGGGGCAAAGGATTACGTGACCTTCGGTTTCTGGCGTGGCGCCGAGATGCTCGATCTCGACGCACGCCTGGAGAAGGGCGGCGGCAAGGGCGACATGGCCTATATTCGCCTGCGCACCACCGATGACGTGGACGACGCTCAGGTCGCCCGGCTGGTGGCTAGGGGCATCGAGCTCAACCGGCTGAAGGGCGATCCGATGAAAGCCGCCTAGACGAAACAAACTTGCATCGTGGCCGAAGAAACAGAGCGCCTTTATCGGCTGCGATGCAATATCTCTTCACGGGAACAGGAATTCACGCCAGATCCCGCGAGGCAGCCATGATCCTCTACTATCAAACCCACTCTCCCTTCGCCCGCAAGGCGCTTGTCTTTGCTCACGAGATCGGCCTTGCCGACCGGCTGAAAGTCATCCACCACGAGACGAGCCCAACGCGGCGCAACGACGAGGTCTATGCCGAAAACCCGCTCGGCAAGGTTCCGGTGCTGCTGCGTGAGGGCGAAGAGCCGATCTTCGACAGCGATGTCATCTGCGCCTATCTCGATACGCTGCATGAGGGACGCAAGCGGATCCCCGAGGTCGGCGAACCTCGATGGCGGGCGCTGCGCATGCAGCCGGTGGCGCAGGTTCTTGCCCAGACCGGGATCGGCTTGCGCTGGGAGTGGGAGAGGCGCCCCGAACATCTGCGCTATCCGGAACTCGCCAAGGGCTACGAAGAAAAGATCGAGGCGACCTACGATTGGCTGGAGCAGACGTTGTCGCCCGAGGAAGACGTGGATATCGGGCAGATCGCGCTGGCGACGGCACTGTCCTGGATGGCGTTTCGCAACCTGCCGTCGTTTCGCAACCGTCCGAGGCTGACCCGCTGGTTCGATGCATTCGAAGGCCGGCCGTCGATGCAGGCCACGCCGCTGTCAGGTGAAACGTTCGATTGAGTCTGTAGCCGGCGAAGACCGCCTGCCCTCAGGGGCAGGCGAGATCAGCGACCACGGCGTCGAGGATCAGCATGCCGGCCGGCGTGCAGCGCAGGCGCGAATTGCCCAGCCGCTCGATGAAGCCGTGATCGATCAGGAACTGCTCGCGCTCCGGGTCCGGGTCGCGGCCGGACAGCGTCTGCCATCGCGCCAAGTCGACGCCTTCCTTGAGGCGCAGACCCATCAGCAACAACTCGTCGGACTGTGCTTCGAGATCGAGGGATTCCCGCTCGATCATGCCGTGACCATGGGTCTCGACGAGCCGCAGCCATTCCTCCGGCTTGCGCTCCGTAGAGGTCGCGATCTTGCCATTGCCGATGCCCAGGCGCCCATGGGCGCCCGGGCCGATGCCGGCATAGTCGCCGTAGCGCCAATAGGTGAGGTTGTGCCGGCTCTCGGCACCCGGGCGGGCGTGGTTTGAAACCTCGTAGGCCGGCATGCCGATGGCGGCGGTAATGTCCTGCGTCGCCTCGTAAAGCACTGCCGACTGCTCGCCATCAGGCACGATCAGCTTGCCGGCCTTGTGCAGGCCGTAAAAGGGCGTGCCTTCCTCGATCGTCAGCTGGTAGAGCGACAGATGGTCGACCGCGTAGGAGACGGCTTCCTTCAGCTCACGCTCCCATTCTTCGACCGTCTGGTTCGGACGGGCATAGATCAGGTCGAAGGACATGCGCGGGAAGATCTCGCGCGCCAGCCGGATCGCCTTCAGCGCGTCCTCGACATTGTGCAGCCGTCCGAGGAACTTCAGATCGCGGTCGTTCAGCGCCTGGACGCCGAGCGAGACGCGATTGACACCGGCAGCGCGGTAGCCGTGGAAACGCGTCGCTTCGACGCTCGACGGGTTCGCCTCCATGGTGATTTCGATGCCGTCGGGCACATGCCAATGGCGAGCGATGCCCTGGAGGATGGCATCGACCGTCGACGGCTCCATTAAGGACGGCGTGCCGCCGCCCATGAACACGCTGGTGACCGTGCGCGGGCCGGAGAGTTCGCGCACCTCTTCCATTTCCTTAAGGAAAGCTGCAACGAAACGCGGCTGGTCCACCGGCTGGTGGCGCACATGGCTGTTGAAGTCGCAATAGGGGCACTTGGCCGCGCAGAACGGCCAATGCACGTAGACCCCGAAACCGGGGTCCATGCCGTCACCGATCGCCGATAGCGTGGCAGTTTGCATTATTGCGTCTCTCATGGTCACTTTCAGTAGAGAGCGGGATGCGAGCGGAAAACCGCACGCACTTTTCCTCATCCCGCTCAGATCAGGCTCCGAGGCAGGTCTCGGCAAAGATCTTGAAGGCGCGGGCGCGGTGCGACAGAGCCTCTTCGTCACCCGGCTTCCAGCCGTGTTTCTCGTCGGCGCTCATCTCGCCGAAGGTGGTCTCGTAGCCCTTGGGCTGGAACACCGGATCATAGCCGAAGCCCTGGCCGCCGCGCGGCGGCCAGACGACGAAACCTTCGACCTCGCCGCGGAAGAGCTCGACATGACCGTCCGGCCAGGCAAGGCAAAGAACCGAGACGAAACGGGCGGTGCGCTCGGAAGGCGTTTTGGCGCCTTTCTCCTGCAGCGCATCTTCGACCTTCTGCATGGCCATGGCGAAGTCGCGGCTGCCATCTTCGCGCTCGGCCCAGTTGGCCGTATAGACGCCGGGCGCTCCATCGAGCGCGTCGATCGCGAGACCAGAATCGTCCGAAAGTGCCGGCAGGCCGGAGGCCTTGGCCGAGGCGAGCGCCTTGATCGCGGCGTTCTCCTCGAAAGTGGTGCCGGTCTCGTCGGGCTCGATGAAGTTGAGGTCTGCGGCCGACTTCGCCTCGAAGCCGAGCGGGCCGATGAGATCGCGGATTTCGCGGATCTTGCCGGCGTTGTGGCTGGCGACGATCAGCGTCTTGTTGTCCAGTTTGCGCATGGTGTCTCGTTTCGTGTTCATTCGATGGACCAGAGGCCCGGTTCCGCACATTCAAGGCTGTTGCCGGCCGGGTCGCGGAAATAGAAGGACCGCGCCCCGTTCGGCCAGCGGGTGTCCGCTTCGATCGCGATGCCCGCCGCTTCCAGTTTCGCCTTCCAGGCGTCCAGCGCTGCGGCGGAAACCCGGAAGCACATGTGGCCCTGGCCGCTCGTGCCGTGCGGGATCGGCGGCTTCAGCGTTTCGGCCGGATTGAAAATCAGAAGCACGCCCGGTCCGCAGCGATAGAAGACGTGGCGGTTGCCGGCACGCGTGATCTTTGCGAGCCCGAGAATGCCACCGTAGAAGGCCTCGGCGGCATCGAGATCACCCACGTAAAGGGCGGTCTCGAGAATGCCTTCCAGCGCCGGGGCCATCTTGACGTTCCTTCCTCAGCCGGCGATCGCCTGCTTCTGCAGCGCGACCAGTTCGGCAATGCCGGTCTTGGCAAGGCCCATCAGGCTCGCGAATTCCTCTTCCGAGAACGGCTTGCCTTCGGCCGTGCCCTGGATCTCGACGATGCCGCCGGAGCCGGTCATAACGAAGTTGGCGTCGGTCTCGGCAGCGGAATCTTCGAGGTAATCGAGATCGATTACCGACTGGTTGGCGAAGATGCCGCAGGAAATGGCGGCGACGTGATCCTTCAGGACCTTCTCGACCTTGACCATGTTGCGGGCTTCCATCCACTTCAGGCAGTCGTGGAGCGCGATCCAGGCGCCGGTGATCGAAGCAGTGCGCGTGCCGCCATCGGCCTGGATGACGTCGCAGTCGATCGAGATCTGGCGTTCGCCGAGAGCCGGCAGATCGACCACGGCGCGCAGCGACCGGCCGATCAGCCGCTGGATTTCCTGGGTGCGGCCGCTCTGCTTGCCGCTGGCCGCCTCGCGTCGCATGCGCTCGCCGGTGGCGCGCGGCAGCATGCCGTATTCCGCCGTCACCCAGCCCTTGCCGCCATTGCGCAGCCAGGCCGGAACCTTTTCCTCAAGGCTTGCGGTGCACAGCACATGCGTGTCGCCGAACCGCACCAGACAGGAGCCTTCCGCATGCTTGGAAAAATTGCGCTCGAAAGAAACCTTGCGCATTTGATCGGTTTTTCTGCCGGATGGCCGCATCGTCAACTCCTATCGTATCTCGTGAGCCTTCTACTGCATAATTCCCTAAATCGAAATCGATTTAGGGACAAAATTATGCAGCAGTTTAAGGTGCTGCAGCGACCTTTGGCGCGTCCAAGGATGCGCGGCGCTGCAGAGCATGGCAGAGGTAAAGGGATCCGGTGGAAAGCCGGACATTCGACCTTTTTTTCCCTTTTGCCAACGGACCGCAGGGACACTATATTCCGGCCACGGCAGGATGTGCCTGCATATGTGGAGTGACATGGTACTGCGCAATCCCGGAGCAAAGGAAATCGCCGCGGCGCTCGACGAGCGCTCGGGCGAAATCTTCCGTCGCATCGTGGAGACCTATCTGACGAGCGGCGAGCCGCTTGGCTCGCGCAACCTGTCGCGGCTTTTGCCAATGGCGCTGTCGCCTGCCTCCGTGCGCAACGTGATGAGCGATCTCGAAGATCTCGGCCTCATCTATTCGCCGCATGTCAGCGCCGGTCGCCTGCCGACCCAGACGGGCCTGCGCTTCTTCGTCGACGCCTTCATGCAAGTCGGAAATCTATCGCCCGAAGATCGCGCCTCGATCGACCGCCATGTCCGGCGCGACGACCATACCCAGCCGGTCGATACGCTTTTGACCGAAGCGAGCCAGATGCTGTCGGGCATGTCGCGCGGCGCGGGTCTCGTCATCACCGCCAAGGCCGATCCAGTGCTGAAGCATGTCGAGTTCATCCGCCTGGCGCCGACCAAGGCGTTGGCCGTGCTCGTCGGCGAACATGACCAGGTGGAAAACCGCATCATCGAGCTGCCGGCCGGCGTCACCAGTTCGCAGCTCACGGAAGCGGCGAACTTCCTCAACGCCCATCTCGCCGGACAGACGATCGCCGAGGTGCGGGCGCAGCTCGAAAAGGTGAAATTGACGGTGCGCGGCGAGCTCGACGCGCTGTCGCAGGATCTTGTCGAGCGCGGTCTCGCCATCTGGTCGG
Organism: Ensifer sp. ENS06; assembly: GCF_014852205.1. Classification (NCBI taxonomy): domain Bacteria; kingdom Pseudomonadati; phylum Pseudomonadota; class Alphaproteobacteria; order Hyphomicrobiales; family Rhizobiaceae; genus Ensifer; species Ensifer sp. ENS06. Next base: position 325,245 of record NZ_JACVBC010000001.1, read on the forward strand.
GCAACGAGGGCGACGAGAAGCCGGCGCGCCTGATCGTGCGCGGCCGCGCCAACCTGCTCGAAGGCCTCGAGGGTGCCGAGGACATCGACCGGCTCAGAATGCTGTTCGACGATCTCGAAAAGAAGGACAGCATGATCGAGCTGCTCGATCTCGCCGAAAGCGGCCCTGGTGTGCGGATATTCATAGGCTCGGAAAACAAGCTGTTTTCGCTTTCCGGCTCGTCGTTGATCGTCGCGCCCTATCGCGATGGCGAGGACCGCATCGTCGGCGCCGTCGGCGTCATCGGGCCGACGCGGCTCAACTACTCGCGCATCGTTCCGATGGTCGATTATACCGCGCAGCTGATGTCGCGGCTTTCGCGCTAAGGGCGCTTTTAGTCGTTGCATGTCTCATTGATCGATCTCGATGAAGGACAAGGACATGCAGCAAATCAAAGTGCTACAGCGACCTTTGCGCGTCTGATAAGACGCGCGGCGCTGTAGGAGCGCGATTGAACCCTTGATTTTTCGGCCCCAAACCTCGATATCGGCTTCAAATCCAGTCCCTAAGCATTTTTGCTGAAACGCAGGCTCGCGCTTGCGGCGTGGAAATGCGAAGGACAATAGAGACGACACTGCGGAGAACGTCATGACCGACGATACGAACAAGCACGGACCCGAGGCCACCGACGAGGTATTCGACGCCGCACCGGACGCTGCCGAGGCAGCAGCCGTTGCCGAGCCCGATCCGTTGGAACTCGCCCGGGCCGAAAGCGCCGAGCTGCGCGACAAGTACCTTCGGCTTGCCGCCGAAATGGACAACCTGCGCCGTCGCACCGAACGCGACGTCAAGGATGCCAAGTCCTACTCCGTCGCTGGCTTTGCCCGCGACATGCTGGCGGTATCTGACAACCTGCGCCGCGCGCTCGATGCCATTCCGGCGGAAGCCAAGGAAGCCGGTGAGGCCGGTCTCAACACGCTGATCGAAGGCGTGGAGATGACCGAGCGCTCGATGCTCTCGGCGCTTGAGCGCCACGGCGTCAAGAAGCTGGAGCCGGAAGGCCAGAAGTTCGACCCGAACTTCCACCAGGCGATGTTCGAAATCCCGAATGCGGATGTGCCGAACAACACGGTGCTGCAGGTCGTCCAGGCCGGCTACACCATCGGCGACCGCGTCCTGCGTCCGGCCATGGTCGGCGTTTCCAAGGGCGGCCCCAAGGTCGTCGCTGGCGAAAACGGCGACGCGCCGACCGCCTGATCCTGCTGATCAGAATTCAACAAGAACGCCGCGCGAACTTCGCGCGGCGTTCTTGTTTGGGCTAAGCGTAGCGGTGTGCGTTCGTTCGGCGGCGCTATCCGAACAGTTGCTGCAGGTGATCGTTGAGGAAACGTCCCTCGGGATCGACCTTGGCCCTCAGTGCCCGGAAATCGCCCGCTCGGGGGTAGAGCGCCGTCACATCCTCGGCGCCGAGGAAATGCAGCTTGCCCCAGTGCGGCCGCGAACCGTACTGCCTGAGGATCGTGTCCACGTCCTTCAGATATTCCCAATAGTCGGTGCCCGGTTCGCCCGAAACCGAAAGCGTGATCGAATCCTGTTCGAAGAAGGGGCTGATCCAGCCGGTGTCGCCGGCGGTGAAGCGATACTCGATCGGGTAGATGCAGGTCGGGTGCTTTTCCAGCATCAGCTTGCGCACCGCCTTTACCGCTTCCTTGCCGTGGGCGACAGGCACCGCATATTCGAGCTCGTGGAAGTTCGGCACGTATTCGATCGGGTAGATCTCCGAGGAATAGGCGATCTTCTCGAACCCGCGCTCCATCGGCGCTTCCTCGGTGATGTCGATCACCTTCATCTCGCAGACGTCGGAGGTCTTGTCCGTGGTCGACACCGAGGCCGTGTCCGGCAGGCAGTAGCAGTGGCGGCTCTCCGGAACCGGGCACCAGAAGAAACCGAAATGGCGGTGCTTGGCGGCAAGCTCGTCGTGCTGTTCGATCATTTCGTCGAAGGTGCAGCGCCAGAGCTTTTCATGGAGATTGTAGCTTTGCATCGCCTGTAATGTGATCTCCGAGATCACGCCGAGCATGCCGACCGAGACGCGCGCCGCCTCCAGCAGATCCGGCGTGGTCTCGTCGACCACGAGGATGCTGCCGTCGGGCTGCACCAGCCGCATGCCGACGATCTGCGAGGCCATGTTGCCGAGCCTGGCGCCAGTGCCATGTGTGCCGGTCGTCAGCGCGCCGGCTAGCGCCTGGCTATCGATATCGCCCTGGTTGATCAGCGACAGGCCGTTCTCCTTCAGCACCTTGCCGAGCTGGTTGATAGTGGTGCCGGCCTTGACCGCCACGCGCTTGCGGGTGCTGTCGATGTTGACGACGCCCTGCATGCTCGAGAGTGTCAGCTGTAGCCCGCTGGTAAGCGCCACTGGCGTGAAGGAATGTCCGGAACCGGCGCAGCGAACGTTCAGCCCTTGCGCGGTTGCGTCGCGCACCATTTCGGCTAGCGCCGCCTCACTCTCCGGCGCGCCGCGATGGCGCACGATGCATGATTGGTTTCCGACCCAGTTGCGCCAGTGGCCACCTGCCTGAAGCATTTTCCCCTCCCTCAAACCGCGGTGAAGCAATTGTCGACGAACAGATGCGTGCCGTTGATGAAGCTCGCCTCGTCACTCGCCAGAAACAATGCCGCGTTCGCCACTTCCTTCGGATCGCACATGCGGCCCTGTTGCGCGGCGATCGCCGCTTCCGAAACGTCAACGCCGTATTTGCTGAGCCCGACGAGCTCGCGCTTGCCGTGGTCGGTGGCGATGAAGCCCGGGCAGACGGCGTTGCAGCGGATTCCGCGGTCGCGGAATTCCACGGCGATGGCGCGGGCGAACATGTGGCAGGCGCCCTTGGTGGTGTCATAGAGCACCTCCATCGGCGTTGCGGCCACGGCCGAAATCGACGAGGTGCAGACAATGCTGCCGCCGCCGGCCGCAAGCATGCCTGGCAGTACCGCCTTGGTCATCAGGAACATGCTGCGCACATTGACCGCCATCAGCCGGTCCCACTCGTCCTCCTCCGTTTCGAGGAAGGGACCGACGGCGAGGATGCCGGCGTGGTTGAAGAGCACGGTGATGGCGCCGAAGGCCGCTTCAACCGCCTTGACGGCGGACGTCACCTCGGCCGACACCGAGACGTCGGCCGGGGCAAAAATCGCCTCGCCGCCGTTGGCGCGGATCGAGGCGGCCACCTCTTCGCCTTTGCTGCGCGGCAGATCGACGATGCCGACCTTGGCGCCTTCGCGCGCGAACAGTTCGGATGCGGCAAGACCGCAGCCTCCCGCGCCACCGCTGATCAGCGCCACCTTGCCTGAAAGCCTGCCTGCCATCTCAATCCTCCCCTTGGCGCATCCTTCGCAGCGGTCGCCGATGACGACCCGCGACGGATCCGGTTTCTCACTCCCCCGGAATTATTGTTGACGAGTGAGGGGCTGTCGATATCCCATGGGGGATACGTAGGGTTGGGGGATGACAAGGGAATGCTCGCAAGCGAGTCCGCCGATATCTCGGCGATGATTGGCCTGATCGGCACGGAGGATTTCGGCCGAGCGCTCGATCGGATGCTCCGATCGGTCACCGGCTTCGATCTCTCGGTCGCGTTTGCCTATCCTTACGATGCAAGGCCGATCGTCCTGCATGACGGCTATACGGCCAAGGTGTCGGCAAGTGCGCTCTCCGCCTATCTCGGCGGCGCCTACCTGCTCGATCCCTTTTACGTCGCCTGTTGTGCCGGCCAGCCGGCAGGGCTCTGGCGAATGCGCGAGCTTGCGCCTGACCAGTTCTTCCTGTCCGACTTCTCGTCGTCGGCGGAAGTGCATCCCTGCGTGTCGATGGAATCCGGCGTTCTCGTCGAGGAGGTGGGCTTCGTTATCCCGCTCGATGGCGGCCTGCAGGCGACCTACTCGTTGATGCGCGGCCGCGGCGGCGAGCCTTTCAGCGAGACGGAGCTGGCCAGGCTGCGCGTCTACGAGCCGATCGTGCGCGAGGCCATCAGGTCGAACTGGCGCCAGCAGGGCCAGACGATTGCGCCGTCGCCCTCCGAGGAGGGCGACGATGCGATGGAGGCGGCGTTCGAAAGCCTGTGTTCAGATCGGCTGACCAAGCAGCAGCGCAACATCGTGCGCCTCATCCTTAGGGGCCACAGCAACCTGTCGATCGGCAAGGTGATGAACATCGCCGAGGGCACGGTTCGCATCCACCGCAAGAACATCTATCGCCGGCTCGGCATTTCGAGCTAGGGTGCCCTGTTCCGGATTTTCATTGATCATTTGAACGGGCGTCAGCTCTACTGATGCAGGCTTCGAGCGGACTTGTGCGCATCCTGCCGGATGCGCCCCGTTGTTCAAGCTCAGGCCGCGTGCGAGGTCGCGTCGTCGTCGAGCAGCGTGTAGATCGCGCTGGCGGAATCGCTCGAGCGGATCTTGGCGACCATGTCCTGGTCGCGAAGCACGCGGGCGATACGCGACAAGGCTTTGAGGTGGTCCGCGCCGGCGCCTTCCGGAGCGAGCAGCAGGAACACGAGATCGACCGGCTGGTCGTCGAGCGCCTCGAAATCGACGGGCGTGTCGAGACGCGCGAAAATGCCGATGATCGAGGGGAGATTGTTGAGCTTGCCGTGCGGAATGGCGATGCCGTTGCCGACGCCGGTGGAACCAAGGCGCTCGCGCTGCAGGATCACGTCGAAGATTTCACGCTCGGGAACCCCGGTGATCTTAGAAGCTTTTGCCGCCAATTCCTGAAGGAGCTGTTTTTTCGAGTTGGCCCTCATGGCCGGGATGATCGCATTTTGATGCAGTAGACCTGCCAATGCCATTCTTTTGTCCTCGTTCGCCGGTTAGAGCCGGACAACATCATCACAAATGCGTCGCAATGGCTCTAACCATCTTTGTCATGGCGGATCCCATGCACAGAAAAGTCACATTTCCGGCCTGGCCGCTGAGTTGCGGGAGAGGGACGCCGGCACGCCGGCATCCCTCTTTTTTCGCTCATGCTTTGATATTGGCAGCATCGATCCAGCCAATATTTCCATCGTTGCGCCTGTAGACGATATTCAGTTCGGCCTTGCCGGGAGTGCGGAACATCAGGACGGGTTCGTCCGTCATGTCGAGCGCCATCACGGCGCTTGCGACAGACATCGTCCTTAATTGTTTCGAGCTCTCAGCCACGATGGTCGGCGCATAATCCTCGGGAACTTCGTCGTCCTCGAACGGCACCGAATCCATCACTGTGTAAGCCACCTCGGCAGCGTTCTGTCCGTTGCCGTTGTGGTGATCCTTCAGCTTGCGCTTGTAGCGACGCAGACGCTTTTCGATGCGATCCGACGCCGCGTCAAACGCAGCCTGTGGATCGTTCGCCTGGCCGTTCGCCTGCATTACCACGCCCGTATCGAGATGAAGCTTGCAGTCGGCGCTGAAGCGCGGCCCGGATTTTTCCACAGTGACCTGGCTTGAATATCCTCCGTCGAAATATTTGGTAACGGCCTGCTCGATCTGCTCGCCAATGCGGGCGCGGAACGAATCGCCGATTTCCATCTGTTTACCGGATACACGCACACTCATGGAGTTTCCTCTCTCGTTCGTGATTTGCGCAGCCAGTCTATTCCAAGCGGTCCCGTCATCCAAGCCTTTCAGACTTGCGAGCGCGCCTCTGTCGCAGCCACCGGTCGCACCGGAGGCTTCCGGGGTGAGCAGTCCCCGGCAATTGCGGCGGGCTCATATCGCCTGTGTCGGAGAGAGTCAATCGAAGGTCGCAAAAAAGTTAATGCGCCTTAACTTCCGGTGCTCAGAAACCGGCGGCCTTGGCGAGCGCGCGCTTCTCCCGCCGGCGCTGCACGGAGGAGGGGATATTCATCGCTTCCCGATATTTGGCGACCGTGCGCCGCGCGATATCGATGCCGGCCTTCTTGAGGACGTCGACGATGTCGTCGTCAGAAAGCACCGCCTCGGTGCTCTCCTCGTGGATCAGCGTGCGGATCTTGTGGCGCACGGATTCCGCCGAATGGCTGTCGCCACCCTCGGCCGAGCCGATCGAGACGGTGAAGAAATACTTGAGCTCAAACAGCCCGCGCGGCGTCAGCATGTACTTGTTCGAGGTGACGCGGCTGACGGTCGATTCATGCATCTTGATGGCGTCGGCGACGGTCTTGAGGTTCAGCGGCCTGAGGTGCCCGATGCCGTTGACGAGGAACGCGTCCTGCTGGCGCACGATCTCGGTGGCGACCTTCATGATCGTGCGGGCGCGCTGGTCGAGGCTGCGCGTCAGCCAGTTGGCATTTTGCAGGCATTCGTTGAGGAAGGCCTGGTCGGCGCTGTTTTTCTGCGTGCCGCGTGACACCGAAGCGAAGTAGTCCTGGTTGACCAGAACGCGCGGCAGCGCATCCGGATTGAGTTCGACCATCCATGAGCCGTCGGGCGCTGCCCGCACGACGATATCGGGCACGATCGCCTCGCTGACGCTGGTCTCGAAGCTGGTGCCGGGCTTCGGGTCGAGCTTGCGGATTTCCGCCAGCATGTCGATCAGGTCTTCCTCGTCGACGCCGCAGATCTTCTTCAGCGTCGCGAAATCACGCCGCGCCAGGAGTTCGAGATTGGCAAGCAGCGCCTCCATTGCCGGATCGAGCCGGTCGCGGGCGCGCAGCTGGATGGCGAGACACTCGCCGAGCGAGCGGGCAAATACACCGGGCGGATCGAACCGCTGCAGCGTCAGCAGCACCCTGAGGACATCGGCATGGGCGGCGCCCAGCCGTTCGCCAACCTCGCCGAGGTCCGCCTGCAGGTATCCGGCGTCGTCGAGTTGGTCGATGAGGTGCTGCGCGATCAGTCGATCGGAAGGAGCCGGCAGCGCGAAGGGCAATTGCTCCAGAAGCGTTTCGCGCAGGCTCTTGCGGCCGGCGACGAAATCGTCGAGGTCGTAATCTTCGCCCTCGCCGCCGCCGGGCATCGATTTCCACTGGCCAAGCAGTTCCGGCGCATCGGCGCGTTGCGGCGTGGTGTCGTCCTGGAAGACATTGGCGAAATCGGCATCGAGCTGGTCGTCGAGCCGCTCGCCGCTTTGCGACGTGGCGCTGTCATAGAGATCCGCCTGGCCGCCGCCGTCGTCGCTTCCGCCTCTCTCGTCTCCGCCGGCCATCTCGCCCTGCTCCGGGGCGACCTGATCGTCATTTGCCTGAAATTCGAGCAGCGGGTTCTTTTCGACTTCCTGGGCGATGAACTGGTTGAGCTCAAGATGCGTCATCTGCAGCAGCTGGATCGACTGCATGAGCTGTGGCGTCATCACCAGAGACTGGGACTGGCGCAGATGAAGGCTGGCGGACAGGGCCATGCTGACGCGAAACTCCCGAGAAATCTCCAGGGGCCGCGGTGCTTCTCCGGTCGCCGGTCGGGCCCTTTTCTTAATTGGCCCAAAAATTGCTTATCGGAAAGGTTTGGTCAAGCGCGTTCGCGGGCGGAATCGCCCGCGAGGCGGTCTCAGAGGCTGAAATTGTCGCCGAGATAGAGCCGACGCACGTCAGGATTGGTGACAATGTCGTTGGCGCGACCATGCGTCAGCACTTCGCCGGCATGGATAATGTAGGCGCGATCGATGAGGCCGAGCGTCTCGCGGACATTGTGGTCGGTGATCAGCACGCCGATGCCGCGCGAGGTCAGGTGCCGGACAAGCGCCTGGATGTCGGCGACCGAGATCGGGTCGACGCCGGCAAAGGGCTCGTCGAGCAGCATGAAGGTGGGGTCGGTCGCAAGCGCACGGGCGATTTCCAGACGGCGGCGTTCGCCGCCGGAAAGCGCGATCGCCGGCGACTTGCGCAGATGCGTGATGTTGAACTCGCCGAGCAGGTCGTTGAGCTTGCTTTCGCGCCGCTCCAGGTTCTTGTCGTGAACTTCGAGCACGGCGCGGATGTTCTCCTCGACCGTCAGCCCGCGGAAGATTGACGCTTCCTGCGGCAGGTAGCCGACGCCGAGGCGTGCACGCCGGTACATCGGCATGGTCGTCACGTCATTGCCGTTGATCTCTATCGAACCCTCGTCGACGGGGACGAGGCCGGTGATCATGTAGAAGCAGGTGGTCTTGCCGGCGCCGTTCGGCCCGAGCAGGCCCACGGCCTCGCCGCGCCGCACCACCAGCGACACGCCGTTGACGACCCGACGCTCGCGATAGGCCTTGGTCAGTCCGCGGGCAATCAGGGTGCCGTCATAGCGCGCCTTGTCGACCGCATGGCCGGAAGCGACCGCAGTGGTCGCCGACGGCTTGCGGACCCGTTTGCGCTTGTGGAGGAAGGGAAGTTGCACGAGCGGTCTACGTCAGTTCGTCTTGCGGGACTTCGGGTCGAGCTGGATCTGCACGCGGCCGCCGCAGGCTTCGAGCTGGGCCTCACCGGTTTCCATCTGGACGTTAAGCTGGCAGCCGACGAAGACGTTCTTGCCTTCGGAGAGAACGACCTTGTCGCCCTTGAGAACGAAGACCTGCTTGGTCATGTCGAACGAGCCGGTATCGGCCGTCGCCTGCTGCGTGCCGGAGCTCAGGAACACCTTTTCGCTGACCTCGATACGGTCGATGTCGGCGTCGCCGCTCGAAACCGAGCCGCCGCCGGACTTGTAGAAGACGACCATATTGCCGGCCTGCAGCGTCGTCGTGCCCTGCACGACCTTGACGTTGCCGGTAAAAATCGCCTTGCTTTCCGGGTCCTTGATTTCGAGCTTGTCGCTCTCGATCTGGATCGGCTTGTCGTTGGACAGCTCGAGGCCCTTCATCTTGCTCGACGTGGCCTGCGCAAAAGCGCCGGAGGCAATAATCAAAGCGCCCGCTCCGGCAATGGCCAGGCTGGCGGAAATCTTGAAAAATGATGCGGTTGTGACCGACATGGAGTGCACCGGGTCCTATTTCGCGTTTTTGCGGATGGCGGCGGGCTCGACGTTGACCCTCACCATACCCTCGAAAATTACAATACGTCCCTTATCCGTCATTCGCAGCGTCTGCGCAATGATCGAACCACCCTTCATGCTGATCGCAACGGGCTGCTTCGTTTCCATCTCGCCGGCATTGATGTCCAGATAGGCCGACTGGAAGTCGGCGTTGATGCCATTATTGACGGAAATGGTGAACGGGGCGTTCATGTCGAGTGTATTGGCGCCGCGATCATAGATGCCGTTGGTGGCGTCGACGGTCGCTATCATCGAATCCTTCATCGGCATTTCTGCGTGGATCGTCTGCAGCGTGATGATGTCGGGGTTGGCGATATCCTGAAGCGCCCGCTGGGCCTTCATCGAGTAGCTGATGCCCTGCTTGTTGCGACCGGAGATCGCCGGATTCTTCATGACGATCTTGCCGTCCTCGATCGTCGCGGTCTCGATCTGCAGGTCGACGGGCATGAACGCGCGCACGAAGGACACGGCGGCAAAAATGACGGCAATGACGCCGGCGATGATCGGCAGGATGATCTTCAGGCGGCGCACGCGCGCGGAATGCCGTGCGGCGAGCGCATAGGCGTCGGCGGAACTCGCACCCGTATCGGCAAAGATGCCCGGGGCTGGCGCGTGGTTCAACATGGAAGGGCCTGTCGGTTCTACTGCTTTTGTCGCTGACCCAACGTGGGGGTCATTTACATACATTGGTGTAAGTCGTCGCAAATATGGATATTTTTTGCTGACGCACAATGGCGCCGCAAAAAAACTCGGGTGAAGCGCAAAAACGCCAGCCGCGGCTTTCAACCGTGGTCAAGCGCGTCTATGGAATATGCCTCTTCGCGCGCAGATAGCACGTTCCCGCGGAAACTGACAGAAGCAGCGCCAACAAATCGGGAGAAACCCACATGGACGAACTCGCCATCGCCGATCGCCGCAGCCTGCGCCGGAAGTTGAGCTTCTGGCGCTTTGTGGTCGCGGGGCTGCTTCTCCTCGTCGCGCTCGCGATCTTTGCCTGGTCCGGGGCTGCCGACGACGTCGGCCACAACAGGCAGCATGTGGCGCGCGTTGCGATCACCGGCCTGATCCAGGATGACCGCGAACTGCTCGAGCGCCTGCAGAAGATTGCCGACAACGATAGCGTCAAGGCGCTGGTCGTGACCATTTCGTCGCCGGGCGGCACCACCTATGGCGGCGAGGTTATCTATAAGGCGATCCGCAAGGTGGCGGCCAAGAAGCCGGTCGTTTCCGACGTGCGCACGCTTGCCGCCTCGGCAGGCTACATGATCGCACTCGGCGGCGATACGATCGTTGCCGGTGAGAGCTCGATCACCGGCTCCATCGGCGTCATCTTCCAGTATCCGCAGGTCAAGGAGTTGATGGACAAGCTCGGCGTCTCCCTGGAATCGATCAAGTCGCGGCCGCTGAAGGCGGAACCTTCGCCCTTCCATCCGGCGAGCGACGAGGCGAAGGCCATGATCCAGTCGATGATTGACGATAGCTACGCCTGGTTCGTCGACCTGGTTGCCGACCGCCGCAAGTTGCCGCGTCCGGATGCGTTGCTGCTCGCCGACGGACGCATTTTCACCGGTCGCCAGGCGCTAAAGGCCAAGCTCGTCGACAAGCTCGGCGGCGAGGACGAAATTCGCGCCTTCCTCACGGAGAAAAAGGTGTCGAAGGACCTGCCGATCGTCGATTGGGAAGCCCCGCGCAAGACCCTGCCTTTTGGCCTCGGCGCGCTGGTCGGCAACTGGATCAAGATGTTGGGATATGACGCTTTTCCGGCAATGAGCGGGCTCGAAAAAATTGCAGGCGACAAGTTGTTTCTTGACGGTCTTGTTTCGGTTTGGCAGGTTGATGGCCAATGAGCAAGGCGACATATACCCAGCCTGAGCCGTCGAGCGATGTCGGTGATTTTGCAAATGCCGCGCACCGCCTTGCGGAAATCACAATGCAGACCGAAAAAGCAAAACAAACAAGAATTTGAGGGGGCGACAGTGATCAAGTCAGAACTGGTGCAGATTGTTGCGGCTCGCAATCCGCATCTCTACCACCGCGACGTCGAAAATATCGTCAACGCGGTCCTCGATGAGATCACCGACGCGCTCGCTGCAGGCAACCGGGTCGAACTGCGTGGCTTCGGCGCCTTCTCGGTCAAGAACCGGCCGTCGCGGTCGGGGCGCAACCCGCGCACCGGCGATTCCGTTTTTGTCGAGGAAAAATGGGTGCCGTTTTTCAAGACCGGCAAGGAACTGCGCGAGCGGCTCAACCCGGGCATGAACGGCGAAGACGAGGATTGATCATCCTTGGCGGTCGCCAGAGACCCCTAACGACCCCTTTTATACGAGGCCCGTTGCCGGCAAGCGTCCGGCAAAGAGCACGGGCGTCGGCGAGATGGAGCGATTGAATGTTCAAGAAACTGATCAACATCGTTGTTCTCGTGCCGGTCGCTATCATCCTGATTGTGCTGAGCGTGGCCAACCGCCAGAGCGTAACGCTGGCGCTGAACCCCTTCCGGCCGGAAGACAGCCTGCTTTCCGTGAGCGCGCCGTTCTTCGTCTTCCTGTTCCTTGCGGTCATCGTCGGCGTCATCCTCGGTGCCGCCGCGACCTGGTTCAGCCAGGGCAAGTACCGGCGGCGCGCGCGCAACGAGGCGAACGAAGCAGTGAAGTGGCACCGCGAGGCGGAGAAACACCGCAGCCAGGCGGAAAAGCTCGCAACCCAGGCGACGCTCGCAGCGCCGCAGAACTGATCAGAAGTTCACAAGCCTGCGAAGACCGAGACGGGGCGCCCGTTCGGTCCGCGTCGCCTCTTTAACTCGCAGCTTCCGCCGTACCGCCGACGGCGGCGCTAAAATCGGCGAAGAATTGCTGCGCCAGCTTCTTGGCGGTTGAGTCGATCAGGCGCGAGCCGAGCTGCGCGAGCTTGCCACCGATCTCCGCCTTGACGTCGTAACGCAGCACCGTTTCGTCCCCGTCCGCTGTTAAGGCGACGTCGGCGCCGCCCTTGGCAAAGCCGGCGATGCCGCCCTTTCCTTCGCCCGAGATCGTATAGCTCTGCGGCGGATTGAGATTGGAGAGCACGACATTGCCGGTGAAGGAGGCCGAGACCGGGCCGATCTTGATCTTCACCACGGCCGCAAGCTCGGTTGGCGACGTCATCTCCAGCGACTGGCACCCGGGAATGCATCGCTTGAGAATTTCCGGGTCGTTGAGGCCGCGCCACACCGCGTCGCGCCCAGCCGCAATCCGCTCTTCGCCGGTCATGTCCATGCGTTTTCCTCCCCCCCATGCGACGCCGCGCGCCCGATATCGACGCGCAAATGTCGCTTCGACACACTAGACCTGCCGCGGAATTTTGTCGCGAAGCCGGTTCCAGCCCAAGAAAATTCGCAGCGGGTTCTTGCGCGTTATCTTCGCAAAACGGAAACGGCTTTGCCAAGAGCATCAGCGATGCTATTTGCAGCTTCAAGAGATGCCGCGGCTTCAGGCTGCGGCGACAAACCTCATGGCGTCCGCCGGCCCGTCCCGGATACTGCGCAGGCAGGCGGCCCATGCACTAACAAAGCCCAGGGATTTCAGCGTGAAGGAAAAGGACCGGCGGTCGAAGAATGCCTCCGTGACGACGGCCAAGGGCCGTGGTGCCGAAGCGCGTGGCGGCGGCCGCCACGATCAGAAACGTTCGGCACCGCCGAAGGGCGGCGGCTTCAAGGAACGGCCGGCGCGACCGGCGGCAGCGCAGACGGCGGAGACGCGCGAGAAGCCAGCAAAGCATGCGCCTGCACAGGAAACGCCGGCGCGGGTGATCGCGCGGCGAACGGGGGAAAAGCCGGCCGAGCGCATACCGCTCATTCTCGAAACGTCGGACGCATCCGGCTATCACCTGATCGACAGCGGCGCCGGCGAAAAACTTGAGCAATACGGTCCCTACCGCATCGTGCGCCCCGAGGCGCAGGCGCTCTGGCCGCGCAGCCTGCCCGATAGCGTCTGGGAAAAAGCCGACGCGATCTTCACCGGCGACACCGACGAAGACGGCATGGGGCGCTGGCGCTTTCCTGGCGCCGTGCTCGGCGAGACCTGGCCGATGCAGCTTCTCGGCACCGATTTCCACGGTCGCTTCACCTCGTTCCGCCATGTCGGTGTCTTCCCGGAACAGCTCGCGCACTGGAGCTGGGTGAAGGATCAGGTGGAAAGGGCGGGGCGGCCGCTGAAGGTGCTGAACCTCTTCGGCTACACCGGCGTCGCCTCGCTGATCGCCGCCAGGGCCGGCGCCGAGGTCACCCATGTCGACGCCTCCAAGAAGGCAATCGGCTGGGCGCGCGAAAACCAGCAGCTGGCGCGGGCCGAAAACCTGCCGATCCGCTGGATCTGCGACGATGCGATGAAGTTCATCCAGCGCGAGGAACGCCGCGGCAGCCGCTACGACATCATCCTGACCGACCCGCCGAAGTTCGGCCGCGGGCCGAACGGCGAGGTCTGGCAGCTTTTCGACCATCTGGCGGCGATGCTCGACATCTGCCGCGAGATCCTGTCGCCGGAGGCGCGCGGCCTGGTGCTGACGGCCTATTCGATCCGGGCGAGCTTCTACTCGATCCATGAACTGATGCGCGAGACGATGCGCGGCCACGGCGGCCGGGTGGAGTCGGGCGAGCTCATCATCCGCGAGGGCGGGCTTGACGGCCGCGAGCCGGGCAGGGCGCTTTCGACCTCACTCTTCAGCCGCTGGGTACCGCAATGACGAACGACAGAAGCGAACACGGCACCGGTCGTGTCGGTCAGGTGAAGGAGGTCACGAGCCTCACCAACCCGATCATCAAGGACATCCGCGCGCTGACGCAGAAGAAGCACCGCGACGAGACGCGCTCCTTCATGGCCGAGGGCCTGAAACTGGTGATCGACGCGCTGGACCTTGGCTGGAAGATCAAGACGCTGATCTATGCCAAGGCGGCCAAGGGCAAGCCGCACGTGGAGCAGGTGGCGGCAAAGACCTTCGCCAAGGGCGGCCTGGTGCTGGAAGTCAGCGAGAAAGTGCTGTCGACGATCACCCGGCGCGACAATCCGCAGATGGTCGTCGGCATCTTCGAGCAGCGTTACCAGTCGCTGAAGGACCTGAAGCCGCAATTGGGCGAAACCTATGTGGCGCTCGACCGCGTCCGCGATCCCGGCAACCTCGGCACCGTCATCCGCACCGCCGATGCCGCCGGCGCTTCCGGCGTCATTCTCGTCGGCGAGACCACCGATCCGTTTTCGCTCGAAACCGTGCGTGCGACCATGGGCTCGGTCTTTGCCATGCCGGTGGCGCGCGCCAGCGTCGAGGACTTCATCCGCTGGCAGAAATCCGCCGGCGTGAAGGTCGTCGCGACCCATCTCGCCGGCGCTGTCGACTATCGCACCATTGACTACAAGACCAAGCCGGTCGTGCTTCTGATGGGCAACGAGCAGTCGGGTCTGCCGGAGGAACTCGCTCGAGAAGCCGGTGCGCTTGCCCGCATCCCGCAGGCCGGCCGCGCCGACTCGCTCAATCTGGCGATTGCCACCGGCATCATGCTGTTCGAGGCGCGCCGCCACCTTCTGACCCTGGATGCCCGCGCATGAGCGAGAAGCAGGTGCTGTTTTCGCGGCCGCTGCCGATCGCGGTCTTCATCGTCTTCGCGCTCATCGCCGACCAAATAATCAAGTATCTGGTCGAGCTTTACCTGCCCTTCAATCAGGCGGTCCATGTCGTGCCGATGCTGGCGCTCTACCGCACCTACAACTACGGCGTCGCCTTCTCGATGCTGTCAGGCATGGAGGGCTGGTTCATCGTCGGCATGCGGCTCACCGTCTGCGCCTTTGTGCTCTGGCTGTGGAAGCGCACGCCGAAGGATCGGTTCTTCGCCCATTTCGGCTATGCGCTGATCATCGCCGGCGCGCTCGGAAACCTCGTCGACCGGCTGCTCTTCGGCTACGTCATCGACTACATCCTGTTCTATACGGAGACGTGGTCTTTCGCCGTCTTCAATCTGGCCGATACCTTCATCACCATCGGCGCCGGCGCGATCATTCTTGACGAACTACTGCACGCGAAAAAAGCGGATCGCTAAGATTTTATCGAAGCCTTGAAGCCATTCGGAACGCCTGTCGTGTTAGCCGGAACGCATGAGCGAACCGTCACGACTGCTAGAGCGGATCGAAACCGGCTTCGGGAGAGACGCCCGGGCGGATAGGGCTGCGTCGGTTTCGGCGCTTCCGCTCGATGGGCCGGCGTCCCGTCAGGTGTCGGCGCAGCCGGCTTCCGGCGCGCGCTCTGCGCTTAGTTACGTATCCATGGCGCTGCTCGGCCTGGTCGCTTCCGGCCTTGTCCTTGTCGTCGGCATGACTGCCGGCTTCCACCTGTTCGCCGCGGCGATTGCCGCGGCCGGCGTGGTCGGTGCGCTTCTGCTCGCCGTCGAAGCCATCCGCGCGTTTGATAGCGTGCCGGTTTCCGATGAGGTGGAGCGGGACCAGGATTGGCACCGCTCCGAAACCTCGGCGCTGCTTTCGACCATTCACGATGCGCTGGGTGACCTTGCGATCATGCGCGGCATGGACGGAAAGATCGTCCACGCCAATGCTGTCTTCCATCAGGTCTGCGGCCGGTCGGATGTCCGGGGCATGGCCTGCGGCGCCCTTGGCCTGAGCTTCGAGCCGAAGGCTGCGCCCAATCATTATCTCGTGCGCATCGCCGCGGCCGAAGGCATCCGCCTTTTCGATTGGCATGACGTGATCGCCCGCGATCCGGCGAGCGGCAAACTCATGCGCCACAGCATTGCGCGCGATGTCACCGAGGAAGCGCGCGCCGCGCGCGAGCGTGAGGCGGCGCGCCGGCGGGCCGAGGAGGCGAGCCAGGCAAAGTCGCGGCTGCTCGCCACCGTCAGCCACGAGATCCGCACGCCGCTTTCGGGCATTCTCGGCATGAGCCATCTGCTCGGCCAGACCCGCCTGTCGAGCGAGCAGCAGAACTATCTCGCCGGCATGCAGCAATCCGGCCACGCGCTGGTCCAGCTCGTCGAAGACCTGATCGACTTCTCGTCGCTTTCAGCCGGCCGCTTCCAGTTTCGCCCCAGCCGCCAGGATCCGCGCGGCGTGATCGAGAGCGTCGTGGAAATGCTCTCCAATCGCGCCCACGAGAAGGGCATCGAGATCGGCGCCACCGTTTCCGTCGACGTGCCCGCGCTGATGGCTTTCGACGCGGCGCGCCTGCGCCAGGTGCTTTTCAACGTCATCGGCAACGCGGTCAAATTCACGGAAGTCGGTGGCGTCTTCGTCAGCGCCGACACGATCGAGGACTGCGTGCGGATCCGTATCGACGATACGGGGCCGGGCATGTCGCCCGACGACCTGAAGCGCATCTTCGAGGAATTCGAGCAGGCCGGCAACGACGAGCAACGCGCCAAGGGCACAGGGCTCGGCCTCGCGATCTCCAGGCGCATCATGCAGGCCTGCGGCGGCAGTCTTACGGCCGCAAGCGCGCCCGGCCGCGGCAGCCGCTTTGAAATCCGCCTGCCGCTTGCCGAAGTCGAGGCGATTGCGTCGGAGCGCCGCTCCACCCTCGCCGGGTCGCATGTGCTGGTCATGGCTCCCGATGGACCGGCCTCGGCGGCGCTGGCGGCAACCATCGCGACGCTTGGCGGGCGCTGTCATCGCGCAACGACGCTTGCCGCAGCCCAGCATGTTCTTGCCGATGTGCAGGCAGGTGGCGCGCCACTCACCGACGTGATCGTCGACCACCGGCATGCGCAGCAGTACGAGCAGCTCCTCGCACTCCAGCCGGCCATCGGCCGGCTGGAGGTTCGCCGCACCTATCTGATCAATCCGGAGGAGCGCAACAGCCACCCCGTCAACCAGATGGATGGCTACGAGGCCTGGCTGATCCGGCCCTTGCGCGAAAAGTCGCTGATTGAAGTGCTGCTCGGACGCCTGAAGGGCATCGAAAAACGCGACGCGATCAACGACAACAGGCCGGTCCTGCGCGAGGAGCCCGTCGTTGAACCCGTCCGCCGACCGGGACACGGCATCCTGCTGGCCGAGGACGATCCGATCAATGCGTTGATCATCCGCACGCTGTTGCAGCGTTCGGGACACGCGGTGCAGCTTGTCAGCGACTTCGCGGGGGTCGCCGAGACGCTGCGAGCCCCTGCCGGAAACGCCTTGCCGGAGCTTCTCGTCACCGACCTCAATATGCCGGGTGGCGACGGGCTTTCCATGATGCGGCACATCCGTAATGACGAGGCAATACGCTCCTTGCCAAGGTTGCCGGTCATCGTGCTGACTTCCGATATCCGCGAGGATATGCGCGACCGCCTGCTTGCCGCCGGCGCCGATGTGGTGTTGGCGAAGCCGGCCGACCCTCAGGTGCTGACCTCGGAGATCGCGCGTCTGCTGCGCAAACGGTAACTCTTGCGATGGTTACGGTATTGATCGGGCGGCGGGGGTTGTACGCAACTTTCATGTCACTATGTTGTTGCAGAAACGTGGTCTAAGCCCCCGCAGACAGATTTGATTCGGGATAACGCGGATGGCCATCGAGCTACTGGATTCAGCGAACGTGGTTGACACTTCTCAGGCTTGCATCGGCACGAAAGCTGCCGTCCCGACGACCGACGTGCTTGGCCGGATCGCCAATCTTGAGACGCGCCTTGCCCGCACGGCATCGGAAATCGATGCTGCCCAGGCCGTGCGCTACAAGGTTTTCGTCGAGGAGATGAAGGCGCAGGTCGGCCCCGAGGCCGATCGGCGCAAGCGTGACGTCGACAGCTGGGACGCGATCTGCGACCACCTGCTGGTTCTCGACACCTCGATCGAAGGCGACGCCGAAGATCAGATCGTCGGGACATACCGGTTGCTGCGCCAGGATGTGGCTGAGCGCTCCGGCGGCTTTTACTCGTCTTCCGAATTCGCGATCGACGCGCTTCTCGCCCGTCATCCGACCAAGCGCTTCATGGAGCTCGGCCGCTCCTGCGTCCTGCCGGACTACCGGACCAAGCGCACGGTCGAACTCCTGTGGCAGGGCAATTGGGCCTATGCGCTCAAATACGGCATGGACGCGATGTTCGGCTGCGGTTCGTTCCCGGGTGTCGTTCCGGCCGAGCATGCGCTGGCGCTGTCCTTCCTGCACCACAACATCCGCGCCCGCGACGACTGGGCCGTCAGCGCACGGCCCGAGCTGCACCGGACGATGGATTTGATGCCGGCCGAGGCGATCAATGCCAAGAAGGCGCTCGCCGCTCTGCCGCCGTTGATCAAGGGCTATATGCGCCTCGGCGCGATGGTCGGCGATGGCGCCGTGGTCGATCATGCGTTCCGCACCACCGACGTTCTGATCGTTTTGCCGATCAGCAATATCTCGGGCCGCTACCTCAACTACTACGGCGCAGATGCCGGACGTTTCGGTGGCGCCGCCTCCTGACCGGGTCCCGGTGAGGTTAACCAATTATTAATGATGGATTTGACTTTCAAGGTCGAAAGAGAGACATGTATTGTCATGTTCTTCTCTAATTTCATGACGAACGAATAGAGAAAATAAATGGAGAAACTGCCGATCTTCCGGGGGTCGACAGGTATAGGGTTCCCAAGACTCCGTCTTTCATTACCTTAAACATAAATGCATTGCCTGTTATTAAGCCCGCCTCCTTTTCGGAAAGCGGGCTTTTCTTCTTTATAGTTGTATCGAATTGCTACCAATCGGGGTCGCGCGTTGACCCGAATGAAGGCGGCTGCACCAGAATGAAGCAGCCGCCGGACCGGCAATGCCGGTCCTACATGCCGGCGTTGTAGGCCGCGATCGCCGCCATGTTGACGATATCGGAATCCTTGGCCGACATCGAGACGATCTGGATCGACTTGTCGAAGCCGACGAGCAGCGGGCCGATCACCGTCGAGCCGCCGAGTTCCTGCAGCATCTTGGTCGAAATCGATGCCGAATGAAACGCCGGCATCACGAGCACGTTCGCCGTGCCCGAGAGGCGGCAGAACGGGTATTGCTCCATGACGCGAGCATTGAGCGCCACGTCGGCGGCCATCTCGCCGTCATATTCGAAATCGACGCGGCGCTTGTCGAGGATGTTGACCGCTTCGCGCACCCGCTCAGAGCGTTCGCCCTGGGGATGGCCGAAGGTGGAATAGGCAAGCATTGCCACGCGCGGCACGTAGCCAAGCCGCTTGGCGAGGCCAGCTGCTTCCTCGGCAATATCGGCAAGCTCCTCCGAAGAGGGCATGTCGTGAACCGCCGTGTCGGCGACGAGCACCGTGCGGCCGCGGCAAAGCGCGATCGAGACGCCGATGACGCGATGGCCGGGCTTCGGGTCGATGCAGCGACGCACGTCTTCGAGTGCCGTCGAATAGTTGCGGGTCAGGCCCGTCACCATGCCGTCGGCATCACCGAGCGCCACCATGCAGGCGGCGAAGTGGTTGCGGTCGTTGTTGATCAGGCGCTGGGCGTCGCGGAAGAGGAAGCCCTTCCGCTGCAGGCGGGCATAGAGATAGTCCGTATAGGCGCCGACGCGCTTGGAAAGCCGCGCATTGACGATCTGGATGCCGGGGCGGTCGAGGTCGATGCCCTCGCGCTCTGCCGTCTCGCGCATGCGCTCCTCGCGGCCGAGCAGGATGGCGGTGCCAAGCTGCTGGTTGGCATAGGCGATTGCAGAACGCATGACCTGCACCTCTTCGCCCTCTGCAAAGACGATGCGCTTCGGCTGGCGCCGGACGCGCTCGTAGATGCGCTGTAGCGTCGAGGCGATCGGGTCGCGGCGGGCGGAGAGTTGCCGGCCATAGGCTTCGAGGTCGGTGATCGGTTTGCGGGCGACGCCGCTTTCCATCGCCGCCTTCGCGACCGCCATCGGGATCGCCGAAATAAGCCGCGGATCGAAGGGGACCGGGATGATGTATTGCGGACCGAAACGCGGACGGTTGCCCTGGTAGGCTGCGGCGACATCGTCAGGAACGTCTTCCTTGGCAAGGCTCGCCAGCGCTTCAGCCGCTGCGATTTTCATCTCGTCGTTGATGGTCGTCGCGCGCACGTCTAGCGCGCCACGGAAGATATAGGGGAAGCCGAGCACGTTGTTGACCTGGTTCGGATAGTCAGAACGGCCGGTGGCGACGATCGCGTCGTCGCGGATGCGGGCGACTTCTTCCGGCGTGATTTCCGGATCCGGGTTGGCCATGGCGAAGATGATCGGCCGCGGCGCCATCGAGCGCACCATGTCTTCCGAAAGGGCGCCCTTTGCCGAGAGGCCGAAGACCACGTCGGCGCCGTCGAGCGCTTCGGCGAGTGTGCGGCGGTCGGTCTTGACCGCATGCGCCGACTTCCACTGGTTCATGCCCTCGGTGCGGCCTTCGAAGATCACGCCCTTGGTGTCGCAGAGGATGATGTTGTCAGAGGCAAAACCCATCGACTTGATGAGCTCGATGCAGGCGATTGCCGCCGCACCCGCACCGTTGCAGACGAGCTTGGTCGTCTTGAAGTCGCGGCCGGTCAAGGCCAGCGCGTTGATGAGGCCTGCTGCGGCGATGATCGCGGTGCCGTGCTGGTCGTCGTGGAACACCGGGATGTCCATGACCTCGCGCAGCTTCTGCTCGATGATGAAACAGTCCGGCGCCTTGATGTCTTCAAGATTGATGCCGCCGAAAGAGGGCCCGAGGAAACGCACGCAGTTGATGAACTCGTCGACGTTTTCGGTATCGACTTCAAGGTCGATGGAATCGACGTCGGCAAAGCGCTTGAACAGCACGGCCTTGCCTTCCATGACAGGCTTTGACGCAAGCGCGCCGAGGTTGCCGAGGCCGAGAATGGCCGTGCCGTTCGAGATCACGGCCACCATGTTGCCGCGCGTCGTGTAGTCATAGGCGGTGTTGGGGTCCTCGGCGATCGCCTTCACGGGGACTGCAACGCCCGGAGAATAGGCAAGCGACAGGTCGCGCTGGGTGGCCATCGCCTTGGTGGGAGAAATCTCCAGCTTTCCGGGACGACCCTGCGAGTGAAAATCGAGCGCTTCCTGCGCGGTGACGCTCGTCATGGTGCGATCGGTCTTGTCGGTGGCCGGCATGTTTCCTCAATCCTCCTGTGGGCGAGCCTTGCGGCGCGCCTCTTTATGGTTGTCGTCTATAATTCCTTGGCGATAGTGTGCCATCTCTTTTTTCGGGACAATCATGAATTTCGTGACAGACTATTCGACCCGCGCGGGGGAGGTTTTATCCGCAGCCGAATTGGCGAGCGAGGAAAGCCGTTCCACGGCGACGCCGATGATGGAACAGTTCATCGAGATCAAGGCGAACAACCCGGATTCGCTGCTGTTCTACCGCATGGGCGACTTCTATGAGCTGTTCTTCCAGGACGCGGTCGAAGCCTCGCGCGCGCTCGGCATCACGCTCACCAAGCGCGGCCAGCACATGGGTCAGGAAATCCCGATGTGCGGCGTGCCGGTACACGCGGCCGACGATTACCTGCAGAAACTGATCGGTCTCGGCTTCCGCGTCGCTGTCTGCGAGCAGGTGGAAGACCCGGCGGAAGCGAAGAAGCGCGGCAGCAAGTCGGTGGTGCGCCGCGACGTCGTGCGCCTGGTCACTCCGGGCACGATCACCGAAGAGAAACTGCTTTCGCCGTCCGAGACCAACTATCTGATGGCGCTGGCGCGCATCAAGAGCGGGTCCGAGCCTGCCTACGCGCTCGCCTGGATCGACATTTCGACCGGCATCTTCCGCCTCGCCGAGACAGCCGAGAGCCGGCTGCTTGCGGACATCCTGCGTATCGAGCCGCGCGAACTGATCCTTGCAGACACCGTGTTTCACGACCCGGAACTAAGACCCGTCTTCGATGTGCTCGGCCGCGTTGCCGTGCCGCAGCCGGCGGTCTTGTTCGACAGCGCCACGGCGGAAGGGCGCATCAGCCGCTACTTCGGCGTCAAGACGCTTGATGGCTTCGGCACGTTTTCCCGTGCGGAACTCGCAGCCGCTTCCGCGGCGATCTCCTATGTCGAGAAGACCCAGCTTGCCGAACGCCCGGCACTCGGCACGCCGGAGCGCGAAAGTGCCGCCTCGACCTTGTTCATCGATCCGGCGACCCGCGGCAATCTCGAACTGGTGAAGACGCTGTCCGGCGCGCGCGAGGGCACGCTGCTGAAGGCGCTCGACCGCACGGTGACAAGCGGCGGCGCCCGCCTTCTTGCCGAGCGGCTGATGTCGCCGCTGACCGACCCGGACCGTATCAATGAGCGTCTCGATTCCATCGAGATCCTGGCGGACCAGCCGTCCTTTGCCGGCGACCTGCGCGATGCGCTACGTCGCGCGCCGGATATGCCGCGCGCCCTGTCGCGGCTGGCGCTCGGCCGTGGTGGCCCCCGCGATCTCGGCGCAATTCAGGCCGGCTTGCATGCATCCGCGTCCATTTCACGGCTGATGGCCGCAGGAACGCTCTCGGACGAACTGAAGGAGGCGCGCGCCGCAATCGATGCGCTTCCCGCAGGCCTGCTCGGCCTGCTCGATGCGACGCTTGGTGACGAGCTGCCGCTTCTGAAGCGCGACGGCGGTTTCGTCTGCGAAGGCGCCAATGCCGAGCTCGATGAGGTCCGGGGCCTGCGCGACCAGTCGCGCCGGGTGATCGCCGGGCTGCAGCTGCAATATTCCGAAGAGACCGGCATCAAGTCGCTGAAGATCAAGCACAACAACGTACTCGGTTACTTCATCGAGGTGACGGCGGGCAATGCCGGCTCGATGACCGACACGGACGAGGGCCGCGCCCGCTTCATCCACCGCCAGACGATGGCCAACGCCATGCGTTTCACCACCACGGCCCTTGCCGAGCTGGAAAGCAAGATCGCCAATGCCGCCGACCGGGCGCTGTCGATCGAGCTCGCAGCCTTCGACCAGATGACGGCGGAGGTCGTTGCCGCGGCCGAGGTGCTGAAGGCGGCAGCGTTCGCGCTTGCGACCCTCGACGTCTCGGTCGGGCTTGCGGTCCTTGCCGAGGAGCAGGCCTATGCCCGCCCCACCGTTGACCGCTCGCGCATGTTTGCCATCGACGGCGGCCGCCATCCGGTGGTCGAGCAGGCGCTGAAGCGCCAGGCATCGAATGCCTTCGTAGCCAATGGCTGCGATCTCTCTCCGCCTGAGGGCGAGGAGGGTGGCGCGATCTGGCTGCTCACCGGTCCCAACATGGGCGGTAAATCGACCTTCCTGCGCCAGAACGCGCTGATCGCGATCATGGCGCAGATGGGCACCTTCGTGCCTGCCGCGAGCGCCCATATCGGCATCGTCGACCGGCTCTTCTCCCGCGTCGGCGCCTCCGACGATCTGGCGCGCGGTCGCTCGACCTTCATGGTCGAGATGGTCGAGACCGCGGCGATCCTCAACCAGGCGACCGACCGCTCGCTGGTGATCCTCGACGAGATCGGTCGTGGCACCGCCACCTTCGACGGCCTGTCAATCGCCTGGGCGGCAGTCGAGCACCTGCATGAGGCGAACCGCTGCCGCGGCCTCTTTGCCACCCACTTCCATGAACTGACCGTGCTCTCGGAAAAACTCGGCCGTCTCTCGAACGCGACGATGCGCGTCAAGGAATGGCACGGCGATGTGATCTTCCTGCATGAGGTCGGTCCGGGCGCCGCCGACCGCTCCTATGGCATTCAGGTCGCGCGTCTCGCTGGCCTGCCGGCCTCGGTCGTGGCTCGCGCCAAGGACGTGCTCGCCAAGCTCGAGGACGCCGATCGCAAGAACCCGGCGAGCCAACTGATCGACGATCTGCCGCTGTTCCAGGTGGCGATCCGTCGTGAAGAGGTGAAGCCCGCCGGAAACTCCAAGATCGACGAGGCGCTGAAGGCGCTGAACCCCGACGACATGACGCCGCGCGAGGCGCTCGATGCGCTCTATGCGCTGAAGAAGGAACTGAGCGCCGCCAAGGCGGGATGAGGAAAATGCGTGCGGTTTTCCGCCCGCATCCCGCCAACCGTTGCCTAGGCGGCGCTGCGCCTTTTTCCTGTGCAAGCCGTCTGTAAAAAGGCTATACAGCGCCGCACGCTTTTGCGGGCGCGGCGCTCGAATTGTTGTGTGGTCTTTATTCGGCCTCGGTCGCAAGGATCATGCAGGAGCGCTTGACAGCGAACGACCACGCAACCAGTCGGACAGGACGCCCCTCGGCACTTCATGGGCAGACACGAAACCTTCTTTCCCGAAATCCTCGACGTCGCAGCGCTCCGGGCAAAATGCGACTTCATCGCCTCGGCCCACGCCGAACAGCGCGACCCGATGCGTCAGGCATTGCTGGCGGCTTTCAAGCAGGCAAATGTCGCCGGCCGGGCGAAGGCCCGCGAGCTGTTCAACGCCGATGGTGCCGGCATTCTCTGCGCCGAACGCATTTCCTGGCTGCAGGATCAACTGATCACAGTGCTGCATGATTTCGTGCTGAACGAGATCTTCGACGCCGCCAATGCGCCGCCCGCGTCCCGGATCGCCGTGACGGCGGTCGGCGGCTATGGCCGCGGCACGCTGGCGCCGGGTTCAGACATCGATCTTCTGTTCCTGCTGCCGGTCAAGAAGGCGGTCTGGGCCGAGCCGGCGATCGAGTTCATGCTCTATATCCTCTGGGATCTGGGCTTCAAGGTCGGCCACGCCACCCGCACCATCGACGAGTGCATCCGGCTATCGCGCGCCGACATGACGATCCGCACGGCCATCCTCGAGACGCGCTATATCTGTGGCTCCGAGACATTGTGCGCTGAGCTCGAAACGCGCTTCGATCATGAGATCGTCCGCAACACCGGCCCGGATTTCATCGCCGCCAAGCTTGCCGAACGCGACGAGCGCCACCGCAAGGCCGGCGACACGCGCTACCTCGTCGAGCCCAACGTCAAGGAAGGCAAGGGCGGGCTTCGCGACCTGCACACGCTGTTCTGGATCGCCAAGTACTTCTACCGGCTGAAGGACACCGCCGACCTCGTCAAGCTCGGCGTGCTTTCGCGGCAGGAGTACCAGCTCTTCCAGAAGGCCGAGGACTTCCTCTGGGCGGTGCGCTGCCACATGCATTTCCTCACCGGAAAATCCGAGGAACGGCTCTCTTTCGACATCCAGCGCGAGATCGCCGAGGCACTCGGCTATCACGACCATCCGGGCCTTTCGGCCGTCGAACGCTTCATGAAGCACTTCTTCCTGGTGGCAAAGGACGTCGGCGATCTCACCCGTATCTTCTGCGCAGCACTCGAAGACCAGCAGGCCAAGGACGCGCCCGGCATTTCCGGGCTCATCGGCCGCTTCACCCATCGTAGCCGCAAGATTGCCGGCACGCTCGATTTCGTCGACGATGGCGGTCGCATTGCGCTTGCAAGCCCCGACGTCTTCAAGCGCGATCCGGTCAATCTGCTGCGCTTCTTCCACATCGCCGATATCAACGGGCTGGAATTCCATCCGGCGGCACTGCGCCAGGTCACGCGGTCGCTGAGCCTGATCAAGCCGGCGCTGCGCGAAAACGAGGAGGCGAACCGCCTCTTCCTGTCGATCCTCACGTCCCGCCGCAAGCCGGAGCTGATCCTCCGGCGCATGAACGAAGCCGGCGTGCTCGGCCGCTTCATTCCGGATTTCGGCAAGATCGTCTCGATGATGCAGTTCAACATGTATCATCACTATACGGTCGACGAGCATCTGCTGCGCACCGTCGACGTGCTGTCGCGCATCGAAGGTGGCATCGAGGAGGAGGCCCATCCGCTCGTCGCCAAGCTGATGCCGGGGATCGAGGAGCGCGAGGCGCTCTATGTCGCCGTGCTGCTGCACGACATCGCCAAGGGCCGGCCGGAGGATCACTCGACCGCCGGCGCCAAGGTGGCACGCAAGCTCTGCCCGCGCTTCGGGCTGTCGCCGAAACAGACCGAACTCGTCGCTTGGCTGATCGAGGAGCATCTGCTGATGTCGATGGTCGCCCAGACCCGCGACCTCAACGACCGCAAGACGATCGTCGACTTTGCCGAGCGGGTACAGTCGCTTGATCGGTTGAAGATGCTGCTCGTCCTGACCGTCTGCGATATCCGCGCCGTCGGCCCGGGTGTCTGGAACGGCTGGAAGGGACAGCTTCTGCGCACGCTCTACTACGAGACCGAGCTGTTGCTGTCGGGCGGCTTCTCCGAGCTGTCGCGCAAGGAGCGTGCGGCCCATGCCGCTGTCATGCTCGGCGAGGCCTTGACGGACTGGTCCGAGAAGGAGCGCGAGGATTACGTGCGCCTGCACTACCAGCCCTATCTCCTGACGGTGGCGCTGGAGGACCAGATCCGGCATGCGCGCTTCATTCGCGAGGCGGATGCCGCGGGCAAGGCGCTGGCGACGATGGTGCGCACCCACCAGTTCCACGCGATCACCGAAATCACCGTGCTTTCGCCGGACCATCCGCGGCTTCTGACGGTGATTGCCGGTGCCTGTGCGGCCGCCGGCGCAAACATCGTCGACGCGCAGATCTTCACGACCTCGGATGGCCGTGCGCTCGATACTATTCTCGTCAACCGCGAGTTCGCTGTCGACGAGGACGAGATGCGCCGGGCAGCGAGCATCGGCAAGCTGATCGAGGACGTGCTTTCGGGCCGCAAGCGGTTGCCGGAAGTCATCGCCAGCCGCACCAAGGTGAAGAAGCGCACCAAGGCTTTCACGGTGACGCCGGAAGTGACGATCAGCAACACGCTGTCGAACAAGTTCACCGTGATCGAAGTCGAAGGCCTCGACCGTCCGGGCCTCTTGTCCGAGATCACCGCGGTGCTGTCCGATCTTTCACTCGACATCGCCTCGGCCCACATCACCACCTTCGGTGAAAAGGTGATCGACACCTTCTACGTCACCGATCTCGTCGGCCAGAAGGTGACGAGTGAAAACCGTCAGATGAACATTGCCGCCCGCCTCAAGGCCGTCATGGCCGGGGAGGGGGACGAAGCGCGCGACCGCATGCCCTCGGGCATCATCGCGCCGCCCCCGGGCGTTTCCTCCGCTCACAGAACGACAAAAGCCGAAACATGAGTCTGGTCAAGAAATTTGCAACCGTCGGCGGCGCGACACTCGGAAGCCGCCTGTTCGGCTTCATCCGCGAAACCTTCATGGCGGCAGCGCTTGGCACCGGCCCGGTTGCCGACGCCTTCAACACCGCCTTCCGTCTGCCCAACACCTTCCGCCGGCTGTTTGCCGAGGGCGCCTTCAATTCCGCTTTCGTGCCGCTCTTTGCCCGGGAAATCGAGGCGAACGGCATGGATGGCGCGCGGCGTTTCTCCGAGGAGGTCTTTGGCGTCCTCTTCACCGTGCTCCTGTTCCTGACGATCGCGATGGAACTGACGATGCCCTTCATCGTCAGCAACCTGATCGCGCCCGGCTTTGCCGACGATCCGGAAAAACTCGGAAGCACCATCGTCTTTGCGGCGATCATGTTCCCCTATCTCGCCTGTATGTCGCTGGCGGCGATGATGGCGGGCATGCTGAATTCGCTGCATCGCTATTTCGCGGCGGCCATCGCGCCGGTCTTCCTCAATTTCATCCTCATCGGCGTGCTCGGCTATGCGTGGTATGCGGGTCAGGATCCGATCGCGGTCGGCTACGGCCTTTCCTGGGGCGTCATGGCCGCCGGCCTCGTCCAGCTCGCAATCGTCTGGATCGCCGTGCGCGATGCCGGCATCAGGATCGGCCTTCGTCGCCCGAAGATGACCGCCAACGTGAAGCGCCTGCTCGTACTGGCGCTGCCGGCGGCGATCACCGGCGGCATCACCCAGATCAACCTGCTGATCAACACCAACATTGCGTCTGCCCGGGAAGGTGCGGTGTCGTCGCTCGTCTATGCCGACCGCATCTATCAGCTTCCGCTCGGCGTCGTCGGCATCGCGGTCGCAACCGTGCTTCTGCCGGAACTCGCCCGCGCGCTGCGTTCGGGCAACCTCAACGAGGCCTCGAACCTGCAGAACCGCTCGGTCGAGTTCACGCTGTTCCTGACGCTGCCGGCCGCCGCCGCTTTGCTCGTCATGTCCGAGCCGATCGTCCGGTTGCTGTTCGAGCGCGGCAAGTTCTCGCCGGAATCGACCATCATCGTCGGTCATATCCTGGCAATTTACGGCCTCGGCCTGCCGGCTTTCGTGCTGATCAAGGCCTTCATTCCCGGCTTTTTCGCACGCGAAGACACGCGCACGCCGATGATCTTCGCCGCGATTTCCGTCGTCGTGAACGTGTCCCTGGCGCTCACCCTGTTTCCACGGCTTGGCGCGAGCGGCATCGCCACCGCCGAGATCGTTGCCGGCTGGGTGAATGCCGTGCTGCTCTTCGCAACGCTTGTCTGGCGCGGCCATTGGGGCAGGGACATCCCGCTTCTGACCCGTATCCCGCGTCTCGTCCTCGCGGCGGCGGGTATGGCGGCGGCGCTGTATTACGCTGTCGGCTGGTTCGCTTTCGAACTGTCCTCTGCCGCGTCCCTCCTGACGCGGGCAACGACGCTGACGGGCCTGGTCGCAGTCGCCATGGTGATCTACTTCGGGCTCGCCTTCGGCCTCGGCGGCGCGAGCCTCGGCATGATCCGCCGCAACATCAAGCGGGGCGCGAAAGCGCCTGCGGAGCCTGCAGCAACGCCGGAGGCGGGTGACTGATGCGCCAGACGATCGCACGCATTGCCCTGGTCGTGCCGGATTATGACGCCGGCATCGCCTTCTACTGCGGCAAGCTCGGTTTTGATCTCTTGGAGGACACCGTTCTCGACGCCACCAAGCGCTGGGTCGTCGTCCGTCCCAAGGGGGCCGTCGAAACGGCGCTGCTGCTTGCCAAGGCTGACGGCGAACGCCAGCAGGCGGCGGTCGGCAACCAGACCGGCGGCCGGGTCGGGTTCTTCCTGTTCACCGACGATTTTTCCCGAGACCATGCGGCGATGCTGGCAGAAGGCGTCGTCTTTCTGGAAGCGCCGCGCCATGAGCCCTATGGCACCGTAGCCGTGTTCAGCGACCCGTTCGGCAACCATTGGGATCTCTTGCAACCGGCGGCGCGAACCTACAGTTCTCGACCTCTTGATTGCCTCCCGCCACCCGTGCATAAGCCATGCCGTTAGCAACATGGGCCAGCCGGCCCTGGGGCCCTCCACCAGCCTATTGAGGACGACATGAACGAATTCAAGCCGCTCGTATTCTCCGGCGTTCAGCCGACGGGCAATCTCCATCTCGGCAATTATCTCGGCGCGATCCGCAAGTTCGTGGCGCTGCAGGAAAACAACGATTGCATCTATTGCGTCGTCGACCTGCACTCGATCACCGCGCAGCTCGTGCATGAGGACCTGAAGGGGCAGATCCGCTCGATCGCCGCCGCCTTCATCGCTTCGGGCATCGATCCGAACAAGCATATTGTCTTCAACCAGTCGGCCGTGCCGCAGCACGCGGAACTCGCCTGGATCTTCAATTGCGTCGCCCGCATCGGCTGGATGAACCGCATGACGCAGTTCAAGGACAAGGCCGGTAAGGACCGCGAGAATGCGTCGCTCGGCCTGCTGGCCTATCCGAGCCTGATGGCGGCTGACATTCTCGTCTATCGCGCCACCCATGTTCCCGTCGGCGACGACCAGAAGCAGCACCTGGAGCTGACGCGTGATATCGCCCAGAAGTTCAACATCGACTTCATGGAGCATATTCGCAGCGCTGGTTACGGTGTCGACATGGTTGTCGGCGAAGAGCCGATCCATGCCTACTTCCCGCCGGTCGAGCCGCTGATCGGTGGCGCTACGCCGCGCGTCATGTCGCTGCGTGACGGCACCAAGAAGATGTCGAAGTCGGATCCCTCCGATCTCTCGCGCGTCAACCTGATGGACGACGCAGAGACGATCTCGAAGAAGATCCGCAAGGCCAAGACCGATCCGGACGCGCTTCCGAGCGAAGTGGACGGTCTGAAGGGCCGTCCCGAGGCGGACAACCTCGTCGGTATCTACGCGGCGCTGTCGGACAAGACCAGGGAGCAGGTGCTCGCCGAATTCGGTGGGCAGCAGTTCTCGGTCTTCAAGCCGGCGCTGGTCGACCTCGCGGTCGAGGTTCTCTCGCCGATCACGGCCGAGATGCGCCGCCTGATGGGCGACACCGCCCATATCGACGCAATCCTTAGGGATGGCGGCGAGCGGGCGCGGGCGCGGGCAGAAAAGACGATGCGCGAAGTGCGCGAAATCATCGGCTTCCTGCAGTAAATTGATTGGGTCCGGGGAACTCCCGGACCCAGTTTCATTTTGATGGTCGGACTTCGCAAGCCGAAGTGAACCTCGACCGGAAAGCCTCGGGCACTTTTCCGTGCCCTCGTCCGAAACGCAAAAATCAGACCTTGCGGCGGCTCGCGCGGGATGTATTGTTCACCCTATGGTCTCGACCCGACTCTCTCGACTTGAAGGACACCGCCGCAAATTCATGGCGGTGATAGACGATACCCCGGAATGCGGGCGCGCCGTGCACTATGCGGGCATGCGCGCCAAGAATTCCAATGGTGGCCTCGTCCTGCTCTATGTGATCGCCGACGGCGACTTCCAGCAATGGCTGGGGGTCGAGGAAATCATGCGTGCGGAAGCACGCGAGGAGGCCGAGGCGACGCTCGCCAAGGTGTCCCAATCGGTCCGCGAGCGGATCGGCATCGAGCCCGAGGTCGTCATCCGCGAGGGCACGGCCACGGAGCAGATCCACGCGGCGATCGAAGAAGATCGCGACATCGCCATTCTGGTTCTCGCGGCCGGCTCGGCGAAAGAAGGCCCCGGTCCGCTGGTGTCGTCCATTGCCGGCAAGGCCGCGGCCTTTCCGATCCCCGTCACGGTCATCCCGGATGCCCTGACGGACGAGGAGATCGACGCGCTCAGCTGACCTGCGTCGCTATGTGCTCTTGCGACCAGACGGCCATGCTCCTATATTCTTTTGAATTATTCTAAAAAGCTGGGCGGATGCCGCTCCGGCGAAACGGAGACAGACATGTTCATTCAGACCGAAGCCACGCCGAATCCGGCGACGCTGAAGTTTTTGCCGGGCAAGGTCGTCCTGGAAAACGGCACGGCCGAGTTCCGCGACGAGGAAGAAGCACGCGCCGGCTCGCCGCTCGCGGCACGGCTGTTTTCGATCCCCGGCGTCACCGGCGTCTATTTCGGCTACGATTTCATTACCGTCAGCAAGGAAGGCCAGGAATGGCAGCACCTGAAGCCGGCGATCCTCGGTTCGATCATGGAACACTTCATGTCGGGCCAGGCGATCATGGCTGGCAGCGGCCGCGCCGAGCAGTCCGACGAGGAAGACGAGTTCTTCGACGAGGGTGACGAAACGATCGTCGCCACGATCAAAGAACTGTTGGAAACCCGCGTACGTCCGGCCGTCGCCCAGGATGGCGGTGACATCACCTTCCGCGGCTTCAAGGATGGGACTGTGTTCCTCAACATGAAGGGCGCCTGCTCCGGTTGCCCGTCGTCCACCGCGACGCTGAAGCATGGCGTGCAGAACCTGCTGCGCCACTTCGTTCCCGAGGTGGAGGCCGTCGAGGCCGTCTGATATAGCGCGCGCCTGTCCGGCGCGCCGGTTTCGCGTATCGATTTTGCCGCAAAGCCCGATCGGCTTTGCGGCTTGTGGCGTCTGAAAGATCCTGCGTTGAAATGATTGTACTTGCGCTCGACACGTCCGGTTCCGGTTGCTCCGTTGCCGTCTATGACAGCGAAACGGAAGCCGTGCTCGGGCGTTCCGGGGCCGATCTCGGCAAGGGACACGCCGAGCGGCTGATGGAGTTCGTCGACGAGGCATTGGCTGCGTCCGGCCGGTCGCTTGACGCTATCGACCGCATCGCCGTCACTGTCGGCCCGGGATCCTTCACCGGCATTCGCGTCGGCGTAGCGGCCGCTCGCGGCTTGGCGCTTGCGCTCGGCAAACCCGCCGTCGGCGTCTCGACACTTGCGGTCGTGGCCGAGGGGCTGCGCCGGACGGCCGCCGGAAAGCCCGTCCTTGTCGCCATCGACGCCAAGCGGGACGAGGTCTATCTCCAGGCTTTCGATGCGACCGGTAGCGCCACGGGTGAGCCCGAAGCACTCTCCGTCGGAAGTGCGCGCGAACGATTTGCCGGTTTCGACGGCGTCATAGGCGGCTCCGGCGCGCATCTCGTCGCTGCCGATCTACCGCTCAAGCCTTCAGAACTCATCGATGTCGCCGCCGTCGCCAAACTTGGTGCCGCTGCCGATCCAGCCTCGGCCAAGCCGCGTCCGTTATATCTCCGAGGCCCCGACGCCAAGCCGCAGGCGGGCTTCGCGATTGCCCGAGCATAGACCGAGATGAGCTTCACCGATTACTTCACCCGCCGCACCGAGTTCGACATCTTCCCCTTGGAGGAGGCGGACCTGATTGCCGCGGCGGCGCTGCACCATCAGCGTTTCGCGTCCCCGTGGAGCGATGGCGAAATCCATGCGCTTCTGGTGCAAGAGACGGTGTTCGGCTTTGTCGCCCGGCAGACCAATGGCAGCTTTCGCCCGGCATTCGGTGGGTTTGTCCTGTCGCGTGCGGTTGCCGGCGAGGCGGAAATCCTGACGATCGGTGTCGAGCCGCGTTATGCGCGCTCCGGTCTCGGCTGGCGGTTGATGCAGGCGGCGATGCGTGAAGCGCTGGTCAAGGGCTCCGAGGCCCTGTTCCTCGAAGTCGACGAGACCAACCAGCCCGCAATCGGGCTTTACCGTAAGCTCGGCTTCAACAAGGTCGGCGAACGCCGCGCCTATTACCAGGACAAGGCCGGCCAGCGGACCGCCGCGCTTGTCATGCGGCTCGATCTTCGCTAGTCCCGACACGGACAGGGGCAGGATGAGGAAGGCCAAGGCGGTCTTCCGCCCGCATCCCGCATTACCCTATCGGAACAGGTCACGATGATCGCGCCGCGGTTCGGCTCCAGATCATCGCGATTCTCAAGGTCTCGCGCAGGAAAACTCTTCCCGGATGGTCAATTGGCTACGGATCGCGATCTTCGCAGCGCTTCTGGCGCTGGTTTCGCTCGTGCTGATGCCGATGCAGGTCGTCTGCCTCTGGCTTGATCTGAAACCCCGGCGCCGTCTGCCGCGATATTGGCACCGGCTCGCCTGTTACCTTCTCGGCATAAAGGTGCGCGTCCATGGCATGGCGGATCGCCGCCGGCCGCTTTTGATCTGCGCCAACCACGCCTCCTGGAAGGACATTCTGGTGCTCTCCTCGGTTGCCGACGTCGTCTTCGTCGCCAAGTCCGAGGTGAAGGGCTGGCCGGTCTTCGGCGTGCTTGCCCGGCTGCAGGCGTCGATCTTCGTCGAGCGCGAGCAGAAGCGCTCGACCGGCAAGCAGGTGAGCGAAATCGGCGAGCGCATGGCGGCCGGTGAAATCGTCGTGCTCTTTCCCGAGGGAACGACCTCGGACGGCAACCGCCTGCTGGAGATCAAGACCTCGCTTTTCGGGGCTGCCGCTTCCGCCGTGCCGCATTCGCCGACCGGTCTCGTGCATGTGCAGCCGGTCGCGATCTCCTATACCGGTATCCACGGCATGCCGATGGGCCGCTTCAACCGGCCGATCGCCGCCTGGCCGGGCGACACCGAACTGGTGCCGCATTTGCTCGGCATCCTGCGTGAGGGCGCGATCGAGGTCGACGTCGATTTCGGTGAGGCCATCGATTACGACCGCCATACCAATCGCAAGGAGGTGAGCCGCACGGTCGAGCAGCGCATCCGCAGCATGCTGTCGGATCGTCTGCGCGGGCGGGCTTGAAACGCCCCGGGCAAGGACCGCTGCGCCGAAAATACTTCAACTTCCGACCGCTTTGCACTAAAGAACCCGGCATGACCCAGGAAACCGCCCTTCTGTCGACGACGCCCGCCACGGGCGACGAGCGCGCCCCGGCCCGCAAGGTCTTCGTCAAGACCTACGGCTGCCAGATGAACGTCTACGATTCCGACCGCATGACGGACGCCCTGTCGCGCGACGGCTACGTCTCGACCGATGTGCTGGAAGACGCAGACTTCGTCCTGCTCAACACCTGTCACATTCGCGAGAAGGCGGCAGAAAAGGTGTATTCCGAACTCGGCCGCCTGCGTGATCTGAAGAAGGAAAGGGCCAAGGAAGGCCGCGAGATGGTGATCGGCGTTGCCGGCTGCGTCGCGCAGGCCGAAGGCAACGAGATCCTGCGGCGCGCACCGGCCGTCGACCTGGTGATCGGCCCGACCACCTATCACCGGCTGCCCGAGGCGCTGAAGCGCGCCCGCAGCGGCGAGCGTGTCGTGCAGACGGAGTATGCCGTCGAAGACAAGTTCGAACACCTGCCGGCACCCGACAAGGCAAAGACCCGCATGCGCGGCGTTACCGCGTTCCTGACGGTTCAGGAAGGCTGCGACAAGTTCTGCACCTTCTGTGTCGTGCCCTACACGCGCGGCTCCGAGGTTTCCCGCCCCGTCGCCCAGATCGTCTCGGAGGCGGAAAAGCTGGTCGAGGGCGGCGTGCGCGAGATCACCCTGCTCGGTCAGAACGTCAACGCCTGGCACGGCGTCGGGCCCGATGGCCGCGAATGGGGCCTTGGCGACCTGCTTTCGCGTCTTGGCGAGATCGAGGGTCTTGCCCGGCTGCGTTACACCACCAGCCACCCGCGCGACATGGACGACAGCCTGATCGAGGCGCATCGCTCGATGGTAAAGCTGATGCCCTACCTGCACCTGCCGGTGCAGTCCGGCTCCGACCGTATTCTGAAGGCGATGAACCGCAGGCATACGGCGGCGGAATATCTGGCGCTGATCGCGCGCATCCGCGCCGTCCAGCCGGACCTCGCATTGTCGGGCGATTTCATCGTTGGCTTCCCCGGCGAGACCGATGAAGACTTCGAGGACACCATGCGCCTCGTCGAAGCCGTGGGTTATGCACAGGCATTTTCATTCAAATATTCGACCCGTCCCGGAACGCCGGGCGCCGAGCTCGGCGACCAGGTTCCCGAGGACGTGAAAGCCAAGCGCTTGGAAAAATTGCAGGCTTTGCTGTTTTCCCAGCAGCGCGCCTTTGCCGAGTCCTGTGTCGGCCGCGAAATCGACCTGCTTTTGGAGAAGGAAGGGCGCATGCCCGGCCAACTCGTCGGGCGTTCGCCGTGGCTGCAGCCGGTGAATGTTGATGCAAAAGCATCGCAAATCGGTGACATTATCAAGGTGCGAATCATCAAGGCCGGGCCGAACAGCCTGTTTGCGGAGATGATCGGGTAAGGACCGAAAACAAGGAGCCTGAACCGCTTGAACGGACACGAATTGATCTCTTCATCCACGCGCCAGTCGAAAACAACTGCGACAGACGCCAATCACTTCGTGCTGACCTTCGAGAACAATCGGTTCGCCAGCGAGCTCTTCGGCCAGTTCGATCAGAACTTGAAGCTTCTCGAAGAGCGCCTGCGCATCGACGCTCGGCCGCGCGGCAATTCCGTCGCGATCTCGGGTGACGTCGTCGCCACCAACCAGGCCCGCCGTGCTCTCGATTATCTCTACGGGCGGTTGCAGGGCGGCGCGTCGATCGATACGTCTGATGTCGAGGGTGCGATCCGAATGGCGGTTGCCGCCGACGATCAGCTACAATTGCCGACCATGGAGCGTAAAGCCAAATTGACAATGGCGCAGATTTCGACGCGCAAGAAGACGATCGCCGCGCGCACGCCAACGCAGGATGCCTATATCCGAGCGCTCGAGCGGTCCGAGCTCGTCTTCGGCGTAGGCCCCGCCGGTACCGGCAAGACCTATCTTGCCGTCGCCCACGCCGCACAGCTGCTTGAGCGCGGCGCCGTCGACCGTATCGTGCTCTCTCGCCCTGCAGTCGAGGCGGGCGAGCGCCTGGGCTTCCTGCCGGGCGACATGAAGGAGAAGGTCGATCCCTATCTTCGGCCGCTCTACGACGCGCTCTACGACATGATGCCGGGCGACAAGGTCGAACGCGCGATCACCGCCGGGGTCATCGAAATCGCGCCGCTCGCCTTCATGCGCGGCCGTACGCTCGCCAATGCTGCCGTCATCCTCGACGAGGCACAGAACACCACATCGATGCAGATGAAGATGTTCCTGACCCGTCTTGGCGAAAACGGCCGGATGATCGTCACCGGCGATCCGAGCCAGGTGGACCTACCGCGCGGCGTTAAATCGGGGCTGGTCGAGGCCCTGCAGATCCTGAGAGGGGTCGAGGGCGTCTCGGTCGTCCGCTTCAAGGATGTCGATGTCGTTCGCCATCCGATGGTGGCGCGCATCGTCAAGGCCTACGAATCCCATACGGCCGTGCACGACGAAAGCGAGCAAGGCGACCGCTAACAGGCGGTCGCTGCGATCATGACGGCATTGGATATCCAGATCAGCGTGGAAGAGGGCAACTGGCCGGACGAAGAGGCGTTGCTCGCCTTCTCGTCGCCCGTGCTCGAAGCGGCGGCAGCCTTTCTCGCAAGCGAAGAACAGCAGCCGTTGCCGAACATGCCGCCGGAGCTCTCGCTCGTATTCACCGACGATGCCTCCATGCGCGCGATCAACGCCGAGTGGCGCAACCAGGACAAGCCGACCAACGTTCTGTCCTTCCCGGCCTTTCCCGTGACGCCCGGATCGATGCCCGGACCGATGCTCGGCGACATCATCGTTGCCCGCGAAACCCTCGAGCGCGAGGCGGTGGAGCTCGAGAAGTCCTTCGATCAGCATCTGACGCATCTTCTCGTGCATGGATTCCTGCATCTTTTCGGCTATGATCATATGGAAGATGATGAAGCCGAAAGAATGGAAAGCCTGGAGACTCGCATTTTGGCGCGTCTTGGCTTATCTGACCCCTACGGGGATCGTACCCCGGATTAACAGTTTGGACCGATGAGCGATTATAAAACACAGCCTGTCGCGCTGGCGACCGAGGAGGCAGATGCCTCCGGAGAGGCGGAGGCGGGCAGTAGTAGCACCGCCACTCGACACGAGGGCACGAAATCCACTTCCACTTTCTGGAGCCGGGCCGCGCGCCTTTTGCGCGGCGCAAGTCCATCGAGCCTGCGCGAGGATCTTGCTGACGCGCTGCAGACCGATGCCGACAGCAACACGGTCTTTTCGCCCGGCGAACGGGCGATGCTCAACAACATCCTGCGGTTCCGCGAGATCCGGGTCGAGGACGTCATGGTCCCGCGCGCCGACATCGAGGCGGTCGACCAGAGCATCACCATCGGCGAGCTGATGGTGATCTTCGAGGAATCCGGCCGCTCGCGCATGCCGGTCTATAGCGACGGGCTCGATGACCCTCGCGGCATGGTCCACATTCGCGACCTGCTGTCCTACGTCACCAAACAGGCCCGCAATCGCCGGCGTAACGGCAAGGCCCAGGCGTCGACGACGGCTGCGTCCGAAAAGACGCCGCGCTCGCCCAAGGCAAGTTTCGACCTTTCACGTGTCGATCTAGGCAAGTCGTTGGAAGAGGCGGGCATCGTCCGCCAGCTTCTCTTCGTGCCGCCCTCTATGCTGGCCTCCGACTTGATGCAGCGCATGCAGGCGGCCCGTATCCAGATGGCGCTTGTCATCGACGAATATGGCGGAACCGATGGCCTCGTCTCGCTCGAAGACATCGTCGAGATGGTCGTCGGCGACATCGAGGATGAGCACGACGATGACGAAGTCATGTTCGCGCGCACTTCGGACGATGTCTTTATCGCCGACGCTCGTGTCGAGCTGGAAGAGATCGCCGCGGCGATCGGTCCCGACTTCGACGTGCGCGAACAGCTCGAAGACGTCGACACCCTCGGCGGCCTGATCTTCGCTTCACTGGGCCGCATTCCCGTACGCGGCGAGGTCGTTCAGGCGATCCCGGGCTTCGAGTTCCAGATCCTCGACGCCGACCCGCGCCGCGTGAAGCGCGTCCGCATCATGCGCAAGCGCCCGCCCGCCCGCCGCCGCGTCCTGCGACCGGAAGGCGAGACGATTGCGGAGGCCGGTGCGCTCAATCGCGCCAACGGTGCAGCCGCCTCCGAGGCAGCGGCCGACGAACAGTAATTGTCCGGTTCCCGCGCGTTTCTGCGCGCGCGGGAAGTCCTCCCCCCACCTTTGACGTCTCCCGAGGCTGTGTCGTAAACACCGACCAAGGGCCGGAACCGTCGTCTCGCCCCCTAATCCAGCCCCGAAAGGGGACAAGCAGCCGGTTTTTTGGAAGACTGGCCCCGATTGATTCGGGTGTTGTTTCGCTCCTTCGCCGTGGCAGGCTGCGGGATCGACTGGAGGCTGTATGGCAAGATTGGCTGGCAGGGTGATGCTACTTTCCGGGTTCCCCCGGGCTTTGCTTGCTTTCTTCGCGGGGCTGCTCGCGGTTCTGGCCCAGCCGCCCTTCGGCATCTTCGCCTTTGCTTTCGTCGCTTTCCCGATTCTCGTCTGGCTGCTCGACGGTGCGACCGGAAGTCCGGACGGTGGCTTCATCCGCCGGCTCTGGCCGGCTGCGGTTGTCGGCTGGTGGTTCGGCTTCGGTTACTTCCTCGGTGGTCTCTGGTGGCTCGGCAATGCGCTGCTCGTCGAGGCCGACGAGTTCGCCTGGGCGCTGCCGCTCGCCGTCGTGGGCCTGCCGGCCTTTCTCGCGCTGTTCTATGCGTTGGCGACGCTGATCGCCCGCCTTTTCTGGTCCGACGGCGTCGGGCGCATCGCCGCACTCGCCCTGGGCTTCGGGCTTGCCGAATGGCTGCGCAGCTTCCTCTTTACCGGCTTTCCCTGGAATGCGATCGGCTATGCGGCCATGCCGATGCCGCTGATGATGCAGTCGGCAAGCGTCATCAATCTCGCGACCGTCAACATGCTCGCCGTCTTCGTCTTTGCCGCTCCCGCCCTGATCGCGACGGGCCGCGGGAGCCGGATCGGGCTCACGATCGCCGTCGTGCTTTTTGCCGGCCATGTGGGCTTCGGCTTCTACCGCCTGTCGCAGCCGGCGCCGGCCTCGCCCGAGCCGCCGCTGACCGTGCGCCTCGTCCAGCCGGTGATCGACCAGGCAAAGAAGCTCGATGACGGCGAGCGTGCCGCGGTGTTCGAGGAGCATCTGGCTTTGACCGCCGTGGCTCCGGAGAAAGACGGCAAGCGGCCGGATATCGTCGTCTGGCCCGAGACGTCGATCCCTTTCATCCTCACCGACAATCCGGACGCACTGGCGCGTATCGCCGAGGTGCTTGATGAGGACCAGATCCTGATTGCCGGCGCGGTGCGCGTAGAGTATGCCGGCGCCGGTCTGCCGCCCCGCTACTACAACTCGATCTACATGATCGACGGTCGGGGCCAGATCATCGGCGCTGCCGACAAGGTGCATCTGGTGCCTTTCGGCGAATATCTTCCCTTCGAGGATCTGTTGTCTTCCTGGGGCCTGAGTTCGGTCGCCGCGTCGATGCCCGGTGGCTTCACAGCGGCCAAGAACCGTTCGCTGCTGACGCTGCCCAGCGGCCGCGCGCTGTATCCGCTCGTTTGCTACGAGGCGATCTTCCCGGACGAGATCGATGGGGCCGCGCGCCGGGCCGATGTGCTTCTCAATGTTACCAACGACGCCTGGTTCGGAGATACGCCAGGCCCGCGCCAGCATTTCCATCAGGCACAATTAAGGGCCGTTGAAACCGGCACCCCCCTTGTCCGAGCGGCAAACAGCGGTATATCAGCAATTGTTGATGCACGTGGGGTTTTAATGGTAGGATTATCCTACAATTATAGGGGAGTGGTCGACACACTTCTGCCGGGAAGGATGCCTACCCCGTTGGACGACGCTATGCGAAGCCGCGTTTTCTGGCTGGGTGCGATCTTCCTCCTTCTGGTTGCAGTGTTTTCGCGTGTTGGTTTTAATATTAGGAAGAATTGACCTAAAACCCCTAAAATTGCATAGTGGTCCGCACCATCGTCCTTGTTGTGCTGGCTCTGTCCTTATCACCCTGGCGGTCGCTTCGGTGAGCGTAGGTCTCATGCTGGGCGATGGATAAACGAAACAGCGTGTTTGGGAACGCAGATATGATCGAAAACAAGAAGAAGCCGAACCCGATCGACATTCATGTCGGAAGTCGGATTCGTCTTCGCCGTACGATGCTTGGCATGAGCCAAGAGAAGCTCGGCGAAAGTCTGGGGATCACTTTCCAGCAGATCCAGAAGTACGAGAAGGGCACGAACCGCGTCGGCGCCAGCCGGTTGCAGAACATTTCAGGCATCCTGAACGTTCCGGTTTCCTTCTTCTTCGAAGATGCCCCGGGCGATAACGCTGCCGGTCAGTCCGGCATGGCAGAAGCTTCCAGCTCGAACTACGTCGTCGATTTCCTGTCGTCCTCCGAGGGGCTGCAGCTCAACCGCGCTTTCGTCAAGATCACCGACCCGAAGGTTCGCCGTCGGCTCGTCGATCTCGTCAAGGCACTCGCTGCGGAAGCAGAAAGCGAATAGTTCCAACGTTCCCCGTCGGGACTTGAAAAACAAAGCGGCCATTTGTGCCGCTTTTTTCTTGCGCGCCTTTCCCTCCGGCGCACCAAAGTGATTGGCCGCAATGGCGATATAAAGATATATTTATGTCGTTGTGTGCTTGTTTTTCGGTCGCAAAACCACTAACACCGTGCCAGCGCTTTTTCTTCATTGAGGGGACTTCCCGCATGCGTGCAAACTACCTGTTCACGAGTGAATCCGTAGCCGAAGGTCATCCGGACAAGGTGTGTGACCGTATCTCCGACGAGATCGTGGACCTGGTCTACCGCGAAGCGGCCAAGACCGGTGTCGATCCCTGGGGCGTGCGTATCGCCTGCGAGACGCTGGCGACCACCAACCGTGTCGTGATTGCCGGCGAAGTGCGCCTGCCGCCGAGCCTTCTGAAGAAGGACAAGGACGGCAACGACGTCATCAACCCCTCGAAGTTCAAGTCCGCCGCCCGCAAGGCGATCCGCGAGATCGGCTATGAGCAGGACGGCTTCCACTGGAAGACCGCGAAGATCGACGTGCTCCTGCACTTCCAGTCCGCTCACATCGCTCAGGGCGTCGACAGCGCTGCCGACAAGCAGGGCGAAGAAGGTGCCGGCGACCAGGGCATCATGTTCGGCTACGCCTGCCGCGAGACCGCCGAGCTGATGCCGGCGCCGATCTACTATTCGCACCGCATCCTCAACCTGCTCGCCGCTGCCCGCAAGAAGGGCGAGGGCGAAGTCGCCAAGCTCGGCCCTGACGCCAAGAGCCAGGTCACCGTACGCTACGTCGACGGCAAGCCGGCGGAAGTCACCTCGATCGTTCTGTCGACGCAGCACCTCGATGACACCTGGGATTCGGCCAAGGTTCGCTCGGTTGTCGAGCCCTATATCCGCGAAGCCCTCGACGATCTGAAGATCGCCGACGACTGCACCTGGTACATCAACCCGACCGGCAAGTTCGTCATCGGCGGCCCGGATGGCGATGCTGGCCTCACCGGCCGCAAGATCATCGTCGACACCTATGGCGGTGCCGCACCGCACGGCGGCGGCGCTTTCTCGGGCAAGGACACGACCAAGGTCGACCGTTCGGCCGCCTATGCTGCCCGTTACCTGGCGAAGAACGTCGTTGCCGCCGGCCTGTCCGACCGATGCACGATCCAGCTGTCCTACGCCATCGGCGTCGCCCAGCCGCTGTCGATCTATGTCGACCTGCACGGCACCGGCAAGGTTTCGGAAGACCAGGTCGAGGATGCGATCCGCAAGACGATGGACCTGTCGCCGACCGGCATCCGCCGTCATCTCGACCTCAACAAGCCGATCTATGCCAAGACGTCTGCCTATGGCCACTTCGGCCGCAAGGCTGGCCGCGACGGTTCCTTCTCCTGGGAGAAGCTCGACCTCGTGAAGCCGCTGAAGGCTGCGATCGAGCAGAGCGGCGCCGTCAACGGCCGCGCTGCCGCCTAACAGGCGATGGGGCGCGGCGTCACGCCGCGCATTGAAGGTAGCGCAACGTCCTGCTATCAGGCGTTTGCGAAAATCAAGGCGGGCGCTCCGACAAGGAGCGCCCGCTTCGTTCATTTTGATTTTGGGTTGGCCTGATCCAGATCGGTATGACCAAGGGAAAGACGACATGACCGAACCGCGCCGCGCCAGAGCAACCGAAGCCTTTTTCGGCCGCCGCAAGGGCAAGCCGTTGCGCGAGCGGCAGGCGGCGCATTTGGAAACCGTGTTGCCGACCCTGAA
The DNA here is from genome assembly GCF_014852205.1 of Ensifer sp. ENS06. NCBI lineage: Bacteria > Pseudomonadati > Pseudomonadota > Alphaproteobacteria > Hyphomicrobiales > Rhizobiaceae > Ensifer > Ensifer sp. ENS06. Next base: position 367,259 of record NZ_JACVBC010000001.1, read on the forward strand.
GCTCGACCTTTCGAGCCCGCCTCCGGCGGCCCTGAAGACCCTCTATCCGCAGGGCGTGGACCGCATGCGCCTCGAAATCGGTTTCGGCGGCGGCGAACACCTGATCCACCGTGCGGCCGAAGCGCCGTCGACCGGCTTCATCGGCGTCGAACCCTTCGTCAATTCCATGGCCAAGCTTGTCGGTCATATCGAGGAGCGCGGCGTCAGCAACGTCAGGCTCTATGACGACGACGCCACCCAGGTCCTCGATTGGCTGCCGGCCGCGTCGATCGACCAGATCGACCTGCTCTATCCGGACCCGTGGCCGAAGCGCAAACACTGGAAGCGCCGTTTCGTCTCCAAGATCAATCTCGATCGCTTCGCCCGCGTGCTGAAGCCCGGCGGCGTGTTCTGCTTCGCCTCGGATATCGATACCTATGTCAACTGGACGCTGCTGCACTGCCGCGATCACGCAGCCTTCGAGTGGACGGCAGAGACGGCTTCCGATTGGCTGACGCCCTATGAGGGATGGCCGAGCACGCGCTACGAGGCCAAGGCACGCAGGGAAGGGCGAAGCTCCGCCTACCTCACCTTCCGGCGCGTCTAAAGCAATTCCAGGAAAAGTGCGAAGCGGTTTTCTGTCCGGAATTGCGGACTAGCAGATCAATTCCAGGAAAAGTGCGAAGCGGTTTTCTGTCCGGAATTGCGGACTAGCAGATCAATTCCAGGAAAGGTGCGAAGCGGTTTTCCGCTCGCGCTTGCGTCGCTCTCGAGAGCGACGGCTTCCATTCAAACGTCCGATTGCCGTCTCCACCGACGGCAGCCTGTCAGTGCAGGGTGACCGTCTTCAGATCATCCTCGGCCGCCTTGAAGAAGGTGCTGGAACGGTTGTCTGTCAGAAGGATCGGCGTGCCGTCGGCGCCGAAGAGCGCCCAGAGATCGATACCCGGTCCCATCTCCGGCGCTTCCGGGAAGCAGCGCGAGACTTCTTCCGAGCGCATCTTCCGGATGTAGCCGATTTCGCCTTCGCCGAGATGTGCGAGGTCGTTCTTCGACAGCGACGAGCTGATGTCTTTCAGTCCCATGGTGACACTCCGTGGTCGCCGGTGAGGGGAGAATCCCGCCGGTTATCCTACTCTGGGACTGAAATGTTAATTTTCTTTACCATACGAACCGGTTCGGGACGAACGAGGTCGACGGAGAGCAGGCCGTTGCGCAGTTCCGCGCCCAGAACTTTCATGCCGTCGGCGAGAACGAAAGTGCGTTGAAACTGGCGTGCCGCAATGCCGCGGTGCAGGTAATCGCGGTCGCCGTTGTCGATCTGCCGGCCGCGGATGACGAGCTGGTTCTCTTCGGTGGTGACTTCGAGGTCTTCTTCGGAAAAGCCTGCCACGGCGAGCGTGATGCGCAACCGTTCCGGTTCGTCGGTCGAGGCATCGCCGCGAACGCGTTCTATGTTGTAGGGCGGGTATCCGTCGTTGCCCTTGGCGATCCGCTCAAGGGTCTTTTCCATCGTATCGAAACCCAGCAGAAGCGGGCTCGTAAAAGGGGTAATTCGGCTCATTCTTCAAGTCCTTGCGAGATCAAGCGACCGTTGTTCGGACCTGCCTTGCAGCATCCTTTCCGCAATATGGTAGCTGTGCGCAATGAGTGCAAGCCGCTTGCCTCCGGCGTGCACGCAAATCATAGTCCGCTCTCGCAGAATCCGGGAATGGGACAAAGGAACGCCAGGGCGTTTACTCCCGTCCGGCCCAATGCAACGTATCGATCGCGCCGAACAACGTGGTCCAGGGAGGACGAGAAAGTGCCCGTGCCGAGAAAGATAATCATAGACACCGACCCCGGGCAGGACGATGCCGCCGCCATCATGCTCGCCTTCGGCAGTCCGGAAGAGATCGACCTGCTCGGCATCACCGCGGTCGCCGGCAACGTGCCGCTGGCGCTGACGGCCCGCAATGCGCGCATCCTGTGCGAGCTCTGCGACCGGCCGAAGGTTCGGGTGTTCTCGGGCGCCGACAAGCCGATTGCTCGCCCGCTGGTGACCGCCGAGCACGTGCACGGCAAGACCGGCCTCGACGGCCCGGAGCTTACTGAGCCGACAATGAAGCTCGAGGAGCAGCATGCGGTCGACTTCATCGTCGAGACGTTGCGAAAGGAGCCAGAGGGCACCGTGACGCTCTGCACGCTCGGCCCGCTCACCAACATCGCGCTGGCCCTGCAGAAGGCGCCTGACATTGCGCAGCGGGTCAAGGAACTGGTGATGATGGGTGGCGGCTTCTTCGAAGGCGGCAACATCACGCCCGCCGCCGAATTCAACGTCTACGTCGATCCCGAGGCAGCCGACATCGTCTTCCGTTCGGGCATTCCGATCGTGATGATGCCGCTCGATGTCACCCACCGGGTGCTGACCCACAAGGCGCGCGTCCAGAAGATCCGCGACATCGGCAGCCGCCCGGCGATCGCAATGGCCGAGATGCTCGAATTCTTCGAGCGCTTCGATATCGAGAAGTACGGCACCGATGGCGGTCCGCTGCACGATCCGACGGTCATTGCCTATCTGTTGCGCCCCGAGCTTTTCACCGGCCGCGATTGCAACGTCGAGATCGAGACCAAGTCGGAGCTGACGGCCGGCATGACCGTCGTCGACTGGTGGCAGGTCACCGGCCGGCCGCACAACGCCAAGGTTATGCGCTTCGTCGATGACCAGGGCTTCTTCGACCTTTTGACCGAGCGGCTGGCTCGCATCTGAGCCTCGGCTCAATCCTCGTAGTCCAAACAAAAACGGCGCCCCGAGAGGCGCCGTTTTCTTTTGTCGTTCCGTTGATCAGAACTCTTCCCAGTTGTCCTGGGCAAGCGCGTTGGCGCCGGAGGTCTGGGTCAGCACCCGCTGCGTCGAAGCTGAGTAATTGCTTCGCGATGGGTTCGCCGCCGGAGCGGGCCGCGCCTCGCGGGCGGGGGCCGGGACCGGAGCGGGGCGTTCGGCCGCGCGCATGCGCTCGGCCGTGCCACGCAGCATAGCCGCCGAGGACGGTTGGGCCGATGCGGTCGCCTGCGCGACCCGGAAGCGGGCCACGAGCGTGTTGAGCGTTCGGGCTTCTTCGTTGAGCGCCATGCCGGCCGCGGTCGTTTCCTCGACCATCGCGGCGTTCTGCTGGGTTACCTGGTCCATCTGGTTGACGGCAGAGTTGATCTCCTTCAGGCCGACGGCCTGTTCTGAAGCGGAGCTGGAGATCTGGCGGATGAGGCCGTTGATCTGCACGACCTGCTCCGCGATCTTTTCGAGCGCGCCACCGGCCTTGCCGACGAGATCAACACCTTCGCGCACCTGGCCGGCCGAGGTGTTGATCAGTGTCTTGATCTCCTTGGCGGCATTGGCAGAGCGCTGGGCGAGTTCGCGCACTTCCTGGGCGACGACGGCAAAACCCTTGCCGGCCTCACCTGCACGCGCCGCTTCGACACCGGCGTTCAGCGCCAGAAGGTTGGTCTGGAAGGCGATTTCGTCGATGACGCCGATGATGCGGCTGACTTCGTGCGAGGACTGCTCGATGCCCTTCATCGCGGCAATCGCCTTCTGCACCACTTCGCCCGACTGTCCGGCATCGCTGCTGGCCACATCCACCGATTTGGCGGCGACCTTGGCGTTTTCGGCGCTGGCGTTGACCTGCGAGGTCAGCTCGTCAAGAGCCGCTGCTGTCTCTTCCAGGCTTGCAGCCTGCTGTTCGGTGCGGTGCGACAGGTCGTTGGCGGCGCTGCTGATTTCGCTGGTGCCGTTGCCGATGTTGACGACCGAATGGTTGACGGTGCGGATCGTCTCTTCGAGGCTTTCCATTGCCGCGTTGAAGTCGCGCTTGAGCTGCGCGTATTCGCCCGGGAAATCGTCGGTGATGCGGAATGCGAGATCGCCGGACGACAGATGCGAGAGACCCTTGCCGAGGCGGGCGACGATGTCGCGCTGAAGCGCGCTCGATTCGGCACGCTCGGTTTCCGAGCGGCCGCGTTCGCGCTCGGCCTGTTCGCGCTCATGGCGGGCTTCGCCTTCGAGGCGCTTGGTGTCGGCAAGCTGATGGCGGAAGCCTTCGAGCGCCTTGGCGACTTGACCGGTTTCGTCGGAACGATCCTGGCCGGCGATCGCCTTGGTGTAGTCACCATGGCTGAGATCGTTCACGTCCTTGACGAGGCTTGCCAGCGGCTTCTGCACGAAACCACGAACCGCGAGATAGAGACCGAACAACACAGCGCCGAGCACGACGAGGCCGCCGACGATCATCATGTAGGTCTGATCCTTGACCGGCGCATTGATCGCGGTACGCGGCACGTCGACGAGCACGACCCAGCTGGTGTTCACGCCCGAGAGAGTGAACGGATAGACGAGACGGTCGAAGGGCTCGTTGCCGTCATAGGAGAGGTTGGAGATGATGCCCGGCTTGCCGGAGGCGAGCGCGTTCTTGACGACCTCGTTGCCTTCTCCGTCATACTCCTTGAGCAGAAGGTCCGGGATCGGCGCGACCAGCCATTTGCCGGTCTGCGACAGCAGGTAGACGCGGCCGGTGTCGAAGGGCTTCAGCTTCGAGAGGCCATCGCCGAGCGAGGCGAGCGAAATGTCGACGCCGGTGACGCCGAGAAGCTTGCCGCCGGACATGACCGGGTAGGCGATCGAGCTCATCGCGGTCGGAACGTCGGTGTCCTGCGCGGTGTAGGGCTGGGTGATGGCACCCTTGCCGCTTTTTGCCGCGAGTTTGTACCACTCGGCCGCATAGTCAGCGCCGAAAGTAGAGTACTGGATTTCGTTGGTGCGGCTCTTCGACCAGTAGGGCGTGAAGATGCCCTTGTCGTTGCCGCCCAGTTCCTTGTTGTTGACGAGGTCTTCCTGGCGACCGTCGAAAGCCTTGGGTTCTTCCGCGAACCAGCTGCCGAAGGCGAACGGGTTCTGCTCGAGGTTTGCCCTGAGGATGTTGATCACCCCGGTGCGCTCCAGCGACTTTTCGGCATGTGCGCGGCCGAGGATGCCCGCCATCGAGCGGGCAGCACTTGCAAGCTCGCCGATGTCGCCGGCAATGTCGGAGGCAATCGCGCGGGCTTCGCCGCCAGCCTGTTCGAGGACCAGCGTTTCGACGCGGTCCTGGGTCTGGGATATGAGAACGAAATTCGAGGCAAGCAGGACAAGTGCGATCGTGCCGCCTGTCACCGCGATCAGTTTGGTCGCCAGCGATTTGGCTTGGAACTTGAACATGAAATCCTCACGTGCTGGGAGGTTCGCAGGTTTTCACCTGCGGTGGACGCATTTCGCAATGGGGGTGAACTCCATCATGGAGCGTCAGATGCCGACCGGCATGTTGGAGACGACCAGGCGCTTCGGCCGGTTTTCTCACGGTCCTGAATAGACTGGAGATTCTTAAGATAGGGCCAACACGGACGCTGTTTTACGCATCGCTTGCATAAAATTGCACGCAAAGTTTTATGTCCGCGACATCGGCTGTCCGGATTGCGCAAGCGGCCGTCGGGAGGGTGAAATCTATGCGGGCCAGGGCCTGGGAAAAATGAGACGGGCGACTTCGCCCGTCTCAAGTGCGTGCTTTTTCGCGCAGGATTTAGAGACGCGACGCCACGTCCGCAGCGAGCGGGATCGAGGGCTGGGCGCCGCTCTTCAGGCAGGCGAGAGAGCCGGCGACTGCTGCGCGGCGCAGAGCGTCGGGGAAGGCGATGCCGGCATCGAGGCTGGCTGCGAGATAACCGCAGAAGGTGTCGCCGGCGCCGACGGTATCGACCGGCTCGATCTTCAGGCCCTTGGCGCGCTGGATCTCGCCCTCATGCACGGCCACCACGCCTTCGGCGCCAAGCGTGACGATGACCGTCTGGCCGGTCTCCGCGTGCAGCGCCTTCATCGCTTCTTCGCGCTCAGTGCTCCCGATACCGCTCTTGCCGGCCAGCAGCTCGAATTCGGTTTCGTTGGCAATGACGATATCGGCGAGGCGGCCGAGGCGGGCTGCGTCCGGTGTCAGCGGCGCGATGTTGATGACCGAACGCACGCCCTTCTGTTTGGCGGCGGTGAGCGCCTTCTCGACCGAAGCGGCCGGAATTTCGAGCTGCAGCATCAAGGTGTCGCCGGGCTTCATGCCGTCGACGGCCTTCACCGCATCGGCTTCATCGACCGTCGCATTGGCGCTGGCGACGACGACGATGACATTTTCGCCGTCACCGCCGACGAGGATATGGGCGGTGCCGGTCGGCTCGCTGACCGTCTTGGTCAACGACAGGTCGGCGCCCGCACCCTTCAGCAGTTCGAGCGCGCCGTCGGCAAAGCTGTCCTTTCCTACCGCGCCTGCCATCTGCACCGTCGCGCCGGCACGCCGTGCGGCCAGCGCCTGGTTTGCGCCCTTGCCGCCGGCGGCGGTCGAGAAGCTGGTGCCGGCGACGGTTTCGCCGGGCTTCGGAAGGCGCGCGGTGGTGGCGATCAGATCCATGTTGATGGACCCAAAAACAGTAATCATGTGAAACTATCCTGTCGGCTTTGCGAATTGGGCCGGAGAGTGCCCGACAGCCTCAGTCCTCGTCAACCACCCGCAGGCGCAATTGCCCGACGCGATTGTCAACCGCGGCACGTGGTTCGTCCGCGTCCCGTGTGCCGCCTTCCGCTTGCAGCTCTAGGGCCTCGATCTTGGCCCCGCGGCGGGTGAGCTTGCTGGAGGAAACGAGGATGTCCTCGACATCCTTCTGGCTCATGGCGAAATGGCCCTGCAGCTTGCGCACGCGCTCGTCGAGACGGCCGAGATCCTCCATCAGCCGCGCGACTTCGCCCTGGATCAGGTGCGCCTGCTCGCGCATGCGCGCATCCTTGAGGATCGCCTGGATCACCTGGATCGACAGCAGCAGCAGGGAGGGCGAGACGATGACGATCCGCTGGCGGTGCGCCTTCTGCACGATCGCTTCGAAATGCTCGTGGATCTCCGCAAAAATCGATTCCGAGGGTACGAAGAGGAAGGCGGTGTCCTGCGTCTCGCCCGGGATCAGATACTTGCCGGCGATGTCGCGCACATGCGTTTCCATGTCGCGGCGAAAGAGTTGGGCGATCTGCTGGCGCCGCTCCGGAGTCGGAGCATCCCGCATCGCGTTCCAGGCTTCGAGCGGAAATTTGGCGTCGATGACCAGCGGCGGCTGGCCGTTTGGCATGCGGATGGTGCAGTCGGGCCGCACCCCGTTCGACAGCGTCGCCTGGAATTCGAAGGCACCCATCGGCAGCCCGTCGGCGATAATCGCTTCCATGCGCGACTGGCCGAAGGCGCCGCGCGTCTGCTTGTTCGATAGAATCGCCTGAAGTCCGGCCATGTCCTTGGCGAGCGACTGGATGTTGTTCTGGGCCGTGTCGATGACGGCGAGGCGCTCCTGCAGCCGGCGCAGGTTCTCGTGTGTCGCCTTGGTCTGCTCGCTGATCGAGGCGCCGATGCGATGGGTCATGCCGTCGATGCGCTGGCTGAGTGTCTGGTTGAGCTCCGCCTGCCGGGCGCCGAACACCTCGGCCATGGCCGCGACCCGCCCTTGCATCTCCGTCTGTGCTGCCAGCAGCATTGCCATCTGTTCCTGCCGCTCGTCGTCGCGGGGATTGCGCCGGCGCGAGAGCGCCATCAGGCCGGCAACAGCCAGCACAAGGCCGGCGGCAATCGCCAGATGGCCCAGGGTAATCGGCAGGGTGCCGATGAAAAACAACGGTTGGGCGAAGGGAAGGGGCGCGGGTTCCATGCGCCAAACCTAACAGATTCTCTCGCGAAGTGTAGATCAAAACAAGAACATATGTGCGCGGCGGTTAACGCCCGACGAGGGACGAGCGGGTGCCGCAGGTGGCAAGGCAATTTCCTTGCGCGTCGATGGAAAGATCGGCTATGGGAGCATCATGACCATCAAGCCGCTTATCATCCTTCCCGATCCTGTGCTTCGCCAGGTTTCAACGCCGATCGAAACCGTCGACGCGGACGTCCGCCGTCTGGCCGATGACATGCTCGAAACCATGTACGATGCCCCCGGCATCGGCCTTGCCGCGATCCAGATCGGTGTCGCCAGGCGCATGCTGGTGCTCGACGTTTCGAAAGAGGGCGACGAGAAGACGCCGCTTGTCTTCATCAACCCCGAGATCGTCGCTTCGTCCGACACCTATTCGGTCTACGAGGAAGGCTGCCTGTCGATCCCGGACTACTACGCCGAGGTCGAGCGCCCCGCCGTCATCACCGTCAAGCACCTCGACCGCGACGGCAAGCAGCAGACGATCGAGGCCGAAGGCCTGCTCGCCACCTGCCTGCAGCACGAGATCGACCACCTGAACGGCGTGTTGTTCATCGACCACATCTCCAAGCTCAAGCGCGACATGGTGATCCGCAAGTTCACCAAGGCTGCCAAGACGCGCGGCGCAAAGGCGATCTGAGCCTTCGATCGCGGAAGATCACGCGAAATTTTGAAGGCGGGAACCCATTGAACATTCCAGGAAGAGCGTGAAACGGCTTTCCTGGAATTGTCCTGTTTTAGAGAATGAGATCATTTCGCCGTTTCCCCGCATGAAGTGATCTGAAAGGACGGAGTTACCGCCTTGTCGCTTCGCATCATCTTCATGGGCACACCGGAATTTTCGGTGCCGACACTGGCGGCACTTGCCGAGGCCGGTCATCAGATCGTCGCCGTCTACACCCAGCCACCGCGGCCGGGTGGCCGCCGCGGGCTCGATCTGCAGAAATCGCCGGTGCACCAGGCGGCCGAACTGCTGGGTATTCCGGTGCTAACGCCGGTCAACTTCAAGGACGAGGCGGACCGCCAGACCTTCCGTGATTTCGACGCCGACGTCGCCGTCGTCGTCGCCTATGGCCTGCTTCTGCCCGAGGCCATCCTCACCGGCACCAAGCTCGGCTGCTACAACGGCCACGCCTCGCGGCTGCCGCGCTGGCGCGGTGCAGCGCCCATCCAGCGCGCGATCATGGCCGGCGACCACGAGACCGGCATGATGGTGATGAAGATGGAAAAGGGGCTCGATACCGGCCCGGTCGCCCTCACCAAGACGGTTCTGATCGGCGAGACGATGACCGGGGGCGAATTGCACGATCGCCTGATGCAGGTCGGCGCCAGTCTGATGCGGGAAGCGATGGCAAAACTCGAGGCCGACGATCTGCCGCTGACGGTCCAGGCCGAGGACGGCGTCGTCTACGCCCAGAAGATCAGCAAAACGGAAACCCGCATCGATTTCGCCCGTCCCGCCCGCGAGGTCCACGACCATATCCGCGGCCTGTCGCCATTTCCGGGCGCCTGGTTCGAACTTGAGATCGCCGGCAGGCCGGAGCGCATCAAGGTTCTGAACTCGGAGCCCGCTTCCGGCGAGGCCGAGGCCGGCACGGTGCTCGACGATAATCTGACGATTGCCTGCGCCGAGGGCGCCGTTCGGCTCACCCGCCTGCAGCGCGCCGGCGGCAAGGCGTTGGGTGCGGCCGACTTCCTGCGCGGAACGCCGGTTGCGCCCGGCACGAGGGTCGGCTGATGCCGCGGTTCAAGCTGACCGTCGAATATGACGGCTCGGACTATGTCGGCTGGCAGCGGCAGGACAACGGAGAGTCCGTGCAAGGGGCGATCGAAAAGGCGATCCTGTCGCTGACCGGCGAGACCGTGTCGATCCGCGGCGCCGGCCGCACCGATTCCGGTGTGCACGCCAGTGGCCAGGTCATGCATGCGGATCTCACGCGTCCGTGGAAGCCCTACACGCTGCGCAACGCGCTAAATGCCCATCTGGGGCTTGCGGGCGAGCGGGTGGCGATCCTCGAGGCCGAGGAAGTGTCCGAGGAATTCGACGCGCGCTTCTCGGCGCTGCGCCGCCACTACCTCTACCGCATTATCTCGCGGCCCGCGCCGCTGGCGCTTGAAGCCCGGCGCGCCTGGTGGGTGCCGAAGCCGCTCGACCATGAAGCCATGCATGCAGGCGCCCAGCGCCTCGTCGGCCATCATGACTTCACCACCTTCCGCTCCGCCCATTGCCAGGCGGCGAGCCCGGTGCGCACGCTCGATCGGCTGGACGTCGCGCTTGTCGCCGGCGTCATCGAGATCCGCGCAACGGCGCAGAGCTTCCTGCACAACCAGATCCGCTCCTTCGCCGGCTCGCTGAAGCTGGTGGGCGAAGGCAAGTGGACGCCGGATGATCTGCAGGCGGCGCTTGAGGCCCGCAACCGCAAGGCCTGCGGCCCCGTGGCGCCGCCCGATGGGCTTTATTTCCTTCAGGTGGACTACTGATCCCGAAGTCCTAGCTTGTCGGGATCAGACCGAAGAAGCGCTGCAAGAGATCGCCGATCATCATCGACGGCAACAGGAACAGCGCCGTCAGCGCCGAGGCAAGCAGCGTCTGGTTGCCGGTCACCATGCGCAAGAGCCGGAAGAGCACCGCAACGCTGATGACGAGCAGCGTCAACCAGATGAAGCTCGTCAGCCCCTGGCTCCCGGGAATGACGACACGGATCGCCGCCGGCACCGCCATGGCGTAGGAGAGCGGAACCGAGAGCCAGTTTGTGGTAACGACGATCGGTACCACCGCTCCGGCAAATCCGAGTGGGCGCGAGAGAATGGCGATCAGCACCAGCGGCAAGAGCCAGCTGACGAGATCGACGACGAGCAGCTTGAAGATGAAGCCGATGCCGATCGTGGTGCCATCAGGCATGACCGAGAGGTAGTAGAGCCGCCAGGACGCCCAGGTGACGGCGATCGCCGGCAGGCACCAGAGCATGGACGTGAACGAGCGCCAGAGGCCACTCTCGCTGAAATCGAGCCAGCGGAAGCCTTCTTCGTTACCCTGCGCCAGGAGCCAGAGCCCCCGGATATAGGCAAGCACCTCATCAAGCAGCGGCATGGCCGAACCAGCGGGCGATGAAGGTTTCATAGATATTGGTCAGGGTCTCGAGGTCGGCAACGGCGACCCGTTCGTCGACCATGTGCATCGTCTGGCCGACGAGGCCGAACTCGACCACCGGGCAATAGTCCTTGATGAAGCGCGCATCCGAGGTTCCGCCGGTCGTCGACAGCTTCGGCTGGCGCCCCGTCACGGCTTCGACCGCGCCCGAGAGCGAATCGATCAGCGCGTTGTTGCGTGTGAGAAACACGTGGCTCGGGCGCTCGGCCCAGACGATTTCGTAGCGAACGGGGGCGCGGTCCGGACGCAGGCTACCGCTTGCCGCGGCACGGTCGAGCCGGGCGATGATCTCGGCCATCAGGCTTTCGGCGGTCCATGTGTCGTTGAAGCGGATGTTGAAGGCGGCCGCCGCCTTGGCCGGAATGACGTTGACGGCACTGTTGCCGACATCGATCGTCGTCACTTCCAGATTGGAGGGCTGGAAGCTCTCGGTGCCGTTGTCGAAGGGTGGGTCCATCAGCGCCTGCGTCAGCTGCAGGATGCCGCGCACCGGGCTGTCGGCGAGATGAGGATAGGCCGCATGGCCCTGCACGCCGTGAACGGTGATGCGCCCGGAAAGCGAGCCGCGCCGGCCGATCTTGATCATGTCGCCAAGGCTCTCCGGGTTGGTCGGTTCGCCGACCAGGCACGCATCCCAGCGCTCGCCCTTGTCGGCCGCCCATTGCAAGAGCTTGGTGGTGCCATTGATCGCCGGTCCCTCTTCGTCGCCGGTGATGAGGAAGGAGACCGAGCCCTTCGGGGCGCCATGCTTTTCGACATGGCGGGCGATTGCCGCGACGAAGCAGGCGATGCCGCCCTTCATGTCGACGGCGCCGCGGCCATACATCTCGCCGCCGGCAATGTCGGCCGAAAACGGACCGTGGCTCCAGGCGGCCTCGTCGCCGACGGGAACGACATCCGTATGCCCGGCAAACATCAGATGCGGGCCTTCGGTTCCAAGCCGCGCATAAAGGTTCTCGATGTCGGGCGTGCCAGCCTCCTTGGCCATCACGCGGTCGACCGCGAAGCCGAGCGGCTTCAGCATGGCTTCAAGGGCTGCAAGCGCACCGCCTTCGGCCGGGGTGACCGAGGGGCAACGAATGAGGGTGGCGAGATTGGCGATCGGATCGGTGGAGGTCATCTAACGTTATGCCGTCTACATGGCCACGAAGGGCCTTGGGAATGGAGGCTGCTGGTTTATCCGATCGCCAGCGAACTGTCACGCAGGATGGGGCACGCGAGACGGGAACTGTGACGTCGAACGCAGAACGGCGCCGCGCCTGGGCGGAGGCGCAGCGCCGCAGCTTCAACGGGCCGGAAGGATCCGGCCCGCCTGAAGATCGCGAAGGGGATGGAGAAGGGCTTATTCTCCGGGTGCGAGATGCGGCGCCTCGATATGGGCTCCCGCGTGCTTCAGAGGCCGCTCGCCAGCGAGTTTGCGGATCAGCACGTAGAACACCGGCGTCATGAAGATGCCGAAGGCGGTGACGCCGATCATGCCGGCAAAGACCGCGATACCCATGGCCGAGCGCATTTCCGCACCGGCGCCGGTCGACATGACAAGCGGCACCACGCCCATGATGAAGGCCATCGAGGTCATCAGGATCGGGCGCAGACGCAGCCGGCTCGCTTCGATCGCCGCCTTGACCGGCGTGCTGCCCGACAGTTCCAGTTCGCGGGCGAACTCGACGATCAGGATGGCGTTCTTCGCCGATAGCCCGACCAAGACGATCAGACCGATCTGGGTGAAGACGTTGTTGTCGCCTCCGGTCAGCCAGACACCGACGAGTGCCGCCATGATGCCCATCGGCACGATCAGGATGATGGCGATCGGCAGCGTCAGGCTCTCATACTGGGCCGCAAGCACGAGGTAGACGAGCAACAGCGCCAGCGGGAAGACCAGGATGCCGGAGTTGCCAGCCAGGATCTGCTGGTAGGTCAGGTCCGTCCATTCGTAGCCGATGCCCGGAGGCAGGGTTTCAGCGGCGATGCGTTCGATGGCTTCCTGCGCCTGGCCGGACGAGAAACCCGGTGCCGGGCCGCCGTTGATGTCGGCCGACAGGAAGCCGTTGTAGCGGATCGCCCGTTCGGCGCCGACCGTCTGCTCGACCTTGAGAAGCGCCGACAGCGGGATCATCTCGCCGGATTGCGAACGTACCTTCAGCTTGCCGATGTCGTCGGCATGGCTGCGGTAGTTCGCATCCGCCTGGACGCGCACGCTGTATGTGCGGCCGAAGGCGTTGAAGTCGTTGACGTAGAGCGAGCCGAGGTAGATCTGCAGCGTCTCGAAGACGTCGGTGACGGCCACGCCGAGCTGGCGTGCCTTCACGCGGTCAAGGTCGGCATAGAGCTGCGGCACGTTGATCTGGTAGCTCGAATAGAGACCGGCCAGCTCCGGTGCCTGGTAAGCCTTGGCGAGGAAGGCCTTGGTCGCCTCGTCAAGCGCCTGGTAACCGAGGCCGTTCTTGTCCTCGAGCTGCAGCTTGAAGCCGCCGGTCGTTCCGAGACCCTGGACGGGCGGCGGCGGGAACATGGCGATGAAGGCATCCTGAATGACGCCGAATTCCTGGTTGAGCTGCATGGCGATCGCGCCGCCGGACAGTTCAGGCGTCTTGCGTTCCTCGAAGGGCTTGAGCGCGACGAAGACGATGCCGGAGTTCGACGAGTTGGTGAAGCCGTTGATCGACAGGCCCGGGAAGGCGATGGCGTTTTCGACGCCCGGGTGCTTGAGCGCAATTTCGCTCATCCGCTTGATCACGTCTTCCGAGCGGTCGAGCGTGGCTGCGTCCGGAAGCTGGGCAAAGCCGATCAGGTACTGCTTGTCCTGCGCCGGTACGAAGCCGCCGGGGACCGCGCGAAACAGCGTGAAGGTGACGCCGAGAAGCACGACATAGACCACCATGATCAGCGACTTGCGCGTCAGGATGCGACCCACACCGCGGCCATAGGCCTCCGAGCTTGCGCCGAAGAAGCGGTTGAAGCCGCGGAAGAACCAGCCGAAAAGCCTGTCCATCACCCGCGTCAGCCAGTCCTTCGGCGCGTGGTGGTCCTTCAAGAGAAGGGCAGCCAGCGCCGGGGAGAGCGTCAGCGAGTTGAGCGCCGAGATCACGGTCGAGATGGCGATCGTCAGCGCGAACTGGCGATAGAACTGGCCGGTGAGGCCGGTGATGAAGGCGAGCGGCACGAACACCGCGACGAGCACCAGCGCGATCGCGATGATCGGACCCGAGACTTCCTGCATGGCGCGGTAGGTCGCCTGGACCGGCGACAGTCCCTGCTCGATGTTGCGTTCGACGTTTTCCACCACGACGATCGCGTCGTCGACGACGATGCCGATCGCAAGCACGAGGCCGAAGAGGCTGAGCGCGTTGATCGAGAAGCCGAAGACATACATGACGGCGAAGGTGCCGACGATCGAGACCGGAACGGCGACGAGCGGGATGATCGAGGCGCGCCAGGTCTGCAGGAAGATGATGACGACGAGCACGACCAGCGCGATCGCCTCGAGCAGCGTGTCGACCACGGATTCGATCGAGGCGCGCACGAACTGTGTCGTGTCGTAGACGATGCCGTAGTCGACGCCTTCAGGCATGGTGAGCTTCATCTCGGCCATGGCCTTGCGGACGTCGTCCGAAATCTGGATCGCGTTCGATCCAGGTGCCTGGAAGACCGCCATGCCGACGGCCGGCTTGTTGTCGAGCAAGGAGCGCAACGAATATTCAGACGCGCCCATTTCGACGCGGGCGACGTCGCCAAGGCGGGTTACTTCGCCCTGGGCACCGGATTTGACGACGATGTTCTCGAAATCCTCAGGCGTCTGCAGACGGCCCTGCGCGTTGACGGAAAGCTGCAGGTCGAGACCTGGGACGGAAGGCGAGGCGCCGATGACGCCGGCCGCCGCCTGGACGTTCTGGCCGCGCACCGCGTTGGCGATATCGCCTGCGGCAAGGCCGCGCTCGGCTGCCTTCTGCGGGTCGATCCAGATGCGCATCGAATAGTCGCCGCCGCCGAAGATCTGCACCTGGCCGACACCTTCGATACGGGCCAGCCGGTCCTTGACGTTGAGCACACCGTAGTTGCGCAGATAGTTGATGTCGTACTGGCCGTTGGGCGAAAGCAGGTGCACGACCATGGTCAGGTCGGGCGAGCTCTTGACGGTGGTGACGCCGAGACGGCGCACCTCCTCGGGCAGCCGCGGCTCGGCCTGCGAGACGCGGTTTTGCACGAGCTGCTGCGCCTGGTCCGGATCGGTGCCGAGCGCGAAGGTGACGGTCAGCGTCATGAGGCCATCGGCGGTCGCCTGGCTCTGCATGTAGAGCATGTCTTCGACGCCGTTGATCTGTTCTTCAAGCGGTGTCGCCACCGTTTCGGCGATGACGGCCGGGTTTGCGCCCGGATACTGCGCGCGCACGACGATCTGCGGCGGGACGACTTCGGGATATTCGGAGATCGGCAGACCGGTCATGCCGATCAGGCCGGCCACGAAGATCAGGACCGATAATACGCCTGCGAAGACCGGGCGGTCGACGAAGAAGCGTGAGAAGTTCATGGTATCCCCCTTGGGATGCGTTCGGGCAGACCTCCGGCGGGCGCGGCGAAAAAACGCGCCGCGCGGCCATGTCTGCAGAGTGATGCCTTGGCTGGAGCCTCTTCACACCGGGCGAAGAGGCGCCGGGATTACTTGGCGATAGAGGCGGTCGTTTCCTCGACCTGCTGCGGCGCCACGACGACGCCGGGGCGAACCCGCTGCAGGCCGTTGACGACGATGTTCTCGCCGGACTTCAGGCCGCTTTCGACGATGCGCAGACCGTCGGAATTCGGCCCCAGCTTCACCTGGCGATACTCGACCTTGTTGTCGGTGCCGACGACGAAGACGAATTTCTTGTCCTGGTCGGAGCCGATGGCGCGGTCGCTGATCACAAGCTTTTCCTCGGGGTCCGGCTCGCCGATGCGGATGCGGACGAACTGTCCGGGGATCAGCCTGCCGTCGGCGTTTTCAAGCGCCGCGCGTACCCGGATCGTGCCGGTTGCCGCATCCACCTCGTTGTTGATGAGCTGGATATGGCCCAAGATCGGCGTGCCCTCGTCGGCGGCGGTGCCGACCTGGACCGGCAGGCGCTCGATCGCGTTGCCGCCGGCCGATGCTGCGAGCCGGGCGAGAGCGGTGGTGACCACTTCTTCGCTGGCGTTGAAGCTCGCATAGATCGGATCGACCGAGACGAGCGTTGTCAGCACAGGCGAGGCGGAACCGGCAGCAACGAGGTTGCCGGCGGTGACGTCGAGCCGGCCGACGCGGCCGGAGATCGGCGCACGGACCTCGGTGTATTGCAGATCGAGTTCGGCCGTGCGCAGCGCCGCCTTGGCCGAACGCACCTCCGCCTGAGCTTCGTCATAGGCGCTGGCGCGCTGGTCGACGCTGCTCTGCGGCACGGCGCTGGTGGTCACCAGCTTGCGGCCGCGCTCGAGCTCGATCTTGGCGAGCGAAACACGCGCTTCGGCAGCCTCGACCTGGGCCTTTGCCCGCTCGACGGCGGCGGCATAGGGCTCGGGATCGATCGTCACCAGGAGGTCGCCCTGCTTGACCAGCGCGCCTTCGCGGAAGTGGGCCTTCAGGATGGCGCCGCCGACGCGCGGGCGCACCTCGACACGCTCGATCGCTTCAAGGCGTCCGGAGAATTCCTCCCAGGTGGTGATGCGCTTGGACTGCGCCCGCGCCACCGAGACCGGCACGGCCGGCGGAGGAGCGGCGGACGCATCGGTCGCGGCATCGGCCTCGAAATGCTGCGGCAGGCCGAACATGACGGCGGCGCCGCCGCCGACAGACAAAAGAATACTCAGGCCGGCGCCCCAGAGGGCCCGGCGGGTCACTGTCGATGTCATCTTTTCTCTCCTTGCCGGTTGGGAGCCGGCGCTTTGCGTTCGATGCCAGATCGGGGAATGAGCCTCTGAGCGGCCCCGCCTAACGCACCGTCATTTCCGCCGGCTTTGCCCCCGCCTTCTGGAAGAAGCGGGCGAAGATGCCGGTAATTTCCTTCTGCTGTGCCGACCAGCTTTCGCCGGTGCCTGCGTTCTGCGGTAACCATCCGGCGCGTCCGGGCAGCACGTGGGATTCCACCGCCACGCCCGCCTTGCGCAGGCGCTCGGCATAGGCTTCAGCCTCGTCGCGCATCGGACACTCTTCGCTGGTCACGATCAGCGAAGGCACGAGGCCGGCGAGCCGCGTACAGTGGGCCGGCGCGGCGTAAGGGTGGGTGAAGCCACCGTTCTGGCCGAGATAGCGCTGCCAGCCGTCGGCGATCGATTGCGCCGAGGACTGGGGACAGTATTGACGGAACGATGCCGTTGCCAGGCACGGATCCAGCATCGGCGACAGCAGGATCTGGCCCTTGAGATCGGTCAGATACTGGTCTCGCGCCATCAGCGCGGCCCCGGCGGCGACATTGCCGCCAGCCTCTTCGCCGGCCACGAACAGCGACGACTTCTTGTGTGCGAACTGCGGGCAGCGCGCGCGCATCGACGACAGCATGGCATAGGCGACATCGAGGGCCGCGGGAAAGGGGTTGAGGCAGGCCGCGGAATATTCCGGAGATATCACCACCGCTCCGGCTGCCGCGAGTGCCTCGGCAACGCGCTCGCCGGCAGCGATCGTTCCGCCGACGAAGGAGCCGCCATGCAGGTGCAGTACGATCGGCGGCGGATTGAGCAGGGTCTCGCCGCGGTAGACGCGTGCGGTGCACGAGCCTTGGCCCGTCTGCATCGTCTCCACTTTGAACTGTTCGCCCATCTCTCTTGCCTTCGGCCCGAGCCAAACCCACATGTGGCGACAACACGCCACGATAGGAGAATAGCATTGTCTTCTGTCTGGAATAGTCTTTTCAATCTGATTACACTATTCGTATTCTCGAACAATTACGGCTCTTGAAAATGGACCAGCTCACGGCCATGCGCGCCTTTCTCCGGGTCGTCGAAACCGGAAATTTCACCCGCGCTTCCGCTTCGCTGAATATGCCCAAGGCGACATTGACCAATCTCATCCAGGGATTGGAGGCGCATCTGCGCACAAAACTTCTGAACCGCACCACCCGCCGGGTGCTGGTAACGCCCGATGGCGCGCTCTATTACGAACGCGCTGCACGCCTTTTGACCGACCTCGACGAACTCGACGGCAGTCTTTCGAGCGCCCAGACCTTGCCGAAGGGACGGCTCAGGGTGGAGATGGCAAGCGCGATTGCCAACCTGATCGTGATCCCCGCGCTACCGGAGTTTCACAAGCGTTATCCCGACATCCAGATAGACCTCGGGGTCTCGGACAGGACGGTGGACTACGTGGCCGAGAATGTCGATTGCGCCATTCGCGTCGGTGCGCTCACCGACCAGTCCCTGATCGCGCGCCGCATCACCGAGATGAGCTTCGTCGCCTGCGCAGCGCCCGATTACCTCTCGCGCCACGCGATCCCGCAGCATCCCTCGGATCTCTCGAAGAACTGCTACGTCGTCGGCTACTTCCGGCCGCAGACCGGGCAGCAGTTGCCGTTCTACTTCAAGCGCGGCAACGAGGAGATTGAGGTGAACGGCCGCTATGCCGTGGCGGCGAATGAAGCCACCACCTATCTCGCGGCGGCGCGAGCCGGCCTCGGCGTCATTCAGGCGCCGCGTTTCATGGTGCGCGAGGACCTCGAGACCGGCGCCATGCGGCCGGTGCTGGAGGATTGGGAAGTCGAGCCCATGCCGATCTATCTCGTCTATCCGCCGAACCGGCACCTGAGCAGCCGGCTGCGCGTCTTTGCCGACTGGGTGGTCAAGATTGTCGCCCAGTCGCAGCTCGACGCTGCCTGACCGTCACGCGCGCTGGCTCGGTGCCATGCATGATCCGCGTTGCGCTGAGCGTCCGGGCGGAGTGCCGGGACCGCTCGCTCCCCGGTCGTCGGAGTAACAAAAAAAGGCGCCGCGATCGGATCGCAGCGCCTTGTTGATTGGCTTTTGGGTTGCCGTCGCCGGGCTCAGCCCTGGCGGTTCTTGGCGTTGCCCTTCGGCTTGGTTTTGGGCTTGAAGCCGCCGTCCTTGCCAGCGTCCGGCTTGCCCTTCTTCTTGTTGCCCCAGGGCTTTTCGGCGCCCTTCGCCGGCGGCCTGTCCTCGGTATGGGCGGGCCCATCGCTATAGGCGGCCTTCTTTTCGAACTTGCGCTTCGGCTTGAAGTCGCCGCGGTCGTCATTGCGAGGGGCGTCGTCGGAATAGGGGCGCTTCTTGGCAAAGCCCGGCTTATCCTTGGAGTAGTTCGGCTTGTCCCTCGAGAAACTCGGTTTTTCCTGGCGCTGCTGCGACAGATCCGGCGCACCGGCGAGCGGCTTCACGCGGATGCCCTTCTCCAGCATCTTGTCTTTGCCGATCGCCGACAGGAAGCGTTCGGCGCCTTCGGCGGTCATCTCGACGAAGGTCTCTTCCTGCTGCATGCGGATCGCGCCGATGTCGCGCTTGGTCAGCTTGCCGTGACGGCAGAGCATCGGGATAAGCCAACGCGGCTCCGCACTCTGCTTGCGGCCGACGGACAGCGAGAACCAGCTGCCGTCGCTGAAATCGGCCCGCTCGGCGCCGAAGTCCTCGCGCGGTGCACGATCATCGCGCGGTGCGCGTTCGTCGCGGCGCGGCTTGGCGCCGACAGCGACTTCGATCAGGTCTTCCGGAGCGGACCGTCCGGAACGGAACTGGCGTACGAAGGCCGCGGCCATCTGCTCGGCACCGTGGCGCTCGATAAGTGCTGCCACGATCGCCTGTTCGTCCTCGCGGATCGGCTCGGCAAAGCTCGTATCGGCAAGCAGGCGCTCGTCGTCACGTTGGCTGACCTCGTCGGCCGACGGCGGGCGTGCCCAGGTCGCGGTAATCCGGCCGCCGTCGAGCAGGCGCTCAGCCTTGCGGCGCTGGTTGACCGGCACGATCAGTGCGCTGACGCCCTTCTGACCTGCGCGTCCGGTGCGGCCGCTGCGGTGAAGCAGCGTCTCGGAGTTGGTTGGCAGATCGGCGTGAATGACCAGTTCCAGGCCCGGCAGGTCGATGCCGCGGGCGGCAACGTCGGTCGCAATGCAGACGCGGGCGCGGCCGTCGCGCATGGCCTGCAGGGCGTGGGTGCGTTCGTTCTGGCTGAGCTCGCCCGAAAGCGCCACCACCGAGAAGCCGCGGTTGTTGAAGCGGGCGGTCAGATGGTTGACCGCGGCGCGGGTCGAGCAGAACACGATGGCGTTGCGCGCTTCGTAAAAGCGCAGCACGTTGATGATCGCGTTTTCGCGATCGTTCGGCGCAACGGTGAGCGCGCGGTATTCGATATCGACATGCTGCTTTTGTTCGGAAGCGGTGCTGATGCGTACGGCGTCGCGCTGGTAGTTCTTGGCAAGCGTTGCGATCGACTTCGGCACGGTCGCCGAGAACATCAGGGTGCGGCGATCGTCAGGGGACTCTTCGAGAATGAATTCGAGGTCTTCGCGGAAGCCGAGGTCGAGCATTTCGTCGGCTTCGTCGAGAACGATGGCGCGCAGCGAAGAAATGTCGAGCGAGTTGCGGCGAATGTGGTCGCAAAGGCGACCGGGCGTGCCGACGACGATGTGGGCGCCGCGTTCCAGCGTGCGCTTCTCGGTGCGCATGTCCATGCCGCCGACACACGAGGCGATCGTCGCGCCGGTCTCACCGTAGAGCCACTCAAGCTCGCGCTTGACCTGAAGCGCCAGTTCGCGCGTCGGTGCGATGGCGAGCGCCAGGGGGGCACCGGCAGGCCCGAAGCGGCGTTCGTCGCCAAGCAGCGTCGGCGCCAGCGCCAGGCCGAAGGCGACCGTCTTGCCGGAACCGGTCTGCGCCGAAACCAGGGCGTCGCGCCCGGCGAGTTCCGGATCGCGCATCGCCTGTTGAACCGGCGTCAATTCGTTGTAACCGCGTTTTGCCAACGCCTCGGCGATCGCAGGCGCGATCCCTTCGAATTCAGTCATATCTTGTCTTTCGGATATCGGTCGTAGAGCCCAGGACGAACGGATCGTCTCGGCGCCAATTGCCGCGGCCAACACGTCGCGGGCCTGTCATGGCGCGCTACATACGCGCTCACGCGGTTCTTGTACAGGGGCGAAGGGTTCAAGGGCCGGGTTCGTCGCTGCGCGCGCCGAACTCGTTGGGCCCCTGATCGCCCGGCCAGAGGCAAAGGGCGATGAAGACGACCGGGCTCAAGACCGGGATAAACAGAGTGAGGGAAAGCGGGCCGGGATAGCCGATATCGTGCAGGCGCTTGATCGCCAGCATGGCGATGGAGGGCAGCGAGACGAGGCTCGAGACGACGAATGCCAGCGTCCAGAGCGCCAGCACCGTCTCATTGCCCTCGTTGGCAACCATTCGGGCGACCATGAAGCCGTCGATCAGGAACCAGAACAGCAGGAGAGAAAGAAGGGCAGGCGGCCGATGCGACCGGAGGGGCTGAAGAACAGCCAGGTCATGCTCGGCTGCGGCCCCTCCGGTGTCATCGCGATCAGTCCCGAAGCAGTTCGTTGATGCCGGTCTTCGAGCGGGTCTTCTCGTCGACGCGCTTGACGATGACGGCGCAGTAGAGGTTCGGCGCCGGCTGGCCGTTGCCCATGGTCGAGCCCGAGGGCATCGAACCTGCGACGACGACCGAGTAGGGCGGCACTTCGCCATAGGTCACTTCGCCGGTGGCGCGGTCGACGATCTTGGTCGACTTGCCGATGAAGACGCCCATGCCGAGGACCGAGCCTTCGCGCACGATGCAGCCTTCGACGACTTCCGAGCGGGCGCCGATGAAGCAGTTGTCTTCAATGATCGTCGGGCCGGCCTGCATCGGCTCCAGCACGCCGCCGATGCCGACGCCGCCCGAAAGGTGCACGTTCTTGCCGATCTGGGCGCAGGAGCCGACCGTTGCCCAGGTATCGACCATCGTGCCTTCGCCGACATAGGCGCCGAGATTGACGAAGGAGGGCATCAGGATGGCGTTGGGGGCGATGTAGGCCGAACGGCGCACGACGCAGTTCGGAACGGCGCGGAAGCCGGCCTTCTCGAACTCGTTGACGCTCCAGCCGTCGAACTTCGAGGGCACCTTGTCCCACCAGACCGACTGGCCCGGGCCGCCCTTGACGATTTCCATCGGGTTGAGGCGGAAGGAGAGCAGTACGGCCTTCTTCAGCCACTGATTGACCGTCCAGTTACCGTCTTCGCCGCGCTGTGCGACGCGGACCTTGCCGCTGTCGAGCAGGTTCAGCGCCGTCTCGACGGCATCGCGCACCGCGCCGCGCGTTCCGGTGTTGACGGAGTCGCGGTCTTCAAAGGCGGCTTCGATCGTCTGCGACAGGGAGGCGAGGTCGTGGTTCGTCATCGGAATTCCTTAAAGTTCGGCGGTTATCCTGCGAAAGCTCTACTGCATAAATCCGAAAATCGGAATCGATTTAAGGACAAAATTATGCAGCAGATCTAGCTGCTGCAGCGACCTTGACACGTCCTGAGCGGCGGTGGCTGCACGACGTGATCCTGAAAAGTTGAAGGGCTTTTCAGGTCCCTGGAGTGGCCGGGGCTTGGCAAACTGAGGCGAACACGGCACTACAGCGCCGCGTACCCGTTCGGGATGCGCAAAGGCCGCCGCAGCGCGCTGATGCGCTTGCGACCTTCATGACCGAGGATTGAGGATAGGACGCGTCTGGACGAGATGCCGATTGTCCGGAACGCGACGGGAAAGACGAGAATATGGCACGCATGAAGAAGCGCGCTCTGCGCCGCAAAGATGGGGTCTGGGATCCGCTGGCCGACAGCTCGCAGAGCCGGCAACGCGCACAGACCGTTCCGGTCACGCCGCAATCGGCTTCGCCTTCCTATCGCCTCGCCTATATCGACGACGATTTTCTCTGCCGCGAGGAACTGCGCCCGATCCGGCTGCAGCTCGAACTCCTGAAGACCGAAATGATGCTGGAAGAGCGCGGCATCAACTCCACCGTCGTCATGTTCGGCGGCGCTCGCATTCCTGAGCCCGGCGGCGACGCCTGGGCGGCGAAGAACGAGACGCAGCGCAAGAACCTCGAAGCCGCCTCGGTCTATTACGAGGAAGCACGCAAGTTCGCGCGGCTCTGCTCCGAGCATTCGGCCAAGCTGCACTACAAGGAATATGTCGTCGTCACCGGCGGTGGGCCGGGCGTGATGGAAGCCGGCAATCGCGGCGCCGATGATGTCGGCGCGCCGTCGATCGGCCTCAACATCGTGCTGCCGCACGAGCAGGCGCCCAATCGCTACGTGACGCCCGAACTGTCGTTCAACTTCCACTATTTCGCCATCCGCAAGATGCATTTCCTCATGCGCGCCAAGGCCGTCACCGTGTTCCCGGGCGGCTTCGGCACGCTGGACGAATTGTTCGAGACGATGACGCTGATGCAGACCGGGCGTCTGGCGCTGGTTCCGCTCATTCTCTTCGGGGAAAAGTTCTGGCGCTCGATCGTCAATTTCGAGGCGCTCGCCGAGTTCGGCACGATCGCGCCCAACGATGTCGACCTAGTCCACTTCGTCGAAACGGCCGAGGAAGCCTGGGAGATCATCTCCCGCTTCTACGAAACGGTCGATCCGAAGTCGGTGCCGATGGCGAACGGCCGCCGCTGAAACGATCTCGCGCGGAACGCCTCCGACAATGCGCATAGCCCCTCGCTGGGGGGAGCAAGGGGCTATGGGCTAGCCGGGAGCCTCTCCACCGGGCGGTGGGGAGAGAGAAGAGCTCCCGTCAGATCTTCTTGGTAAAGTCGGCCGCGTCGATGACGCCGTCGCCATTCTTGTCACGCCGCTTGAACATGGCTTCCGCGGCGCCTGAAACCTCGCTGGCACTCAAGGAGCCGTTGCCGTCGGTATCGACGCGCTTGAAGGCCTTGGGCCGCAGGCCAGGCAGCATGGCCGGGCGGGCTTCCTTCAGCTTGGCAAGGGCGGTCTCGCGCTCCGTGCCGGTCTTTGCCTTGGCGTCCTTCCAGGCCTTGCGCGCCTCACGGAAGGCCTCGCGCTTGACCTTCATTTCTTCGGCGCTGATCTGCCCGTCGCCATTGGTATCGAAGGTTTTGAAATTGTCGGAGATCCGCGCCTGGAACTCGGTGAGCGAAACCTTCTGGTCCTTGTTGGTGTCGAGGCGCTCTATCATGCGCTGGCCGCGCTGCTCGGGCGTCATCTTTTCGCGGGCAGCAAAGGAGGGGGAGGCCATTCCGGTGACGGCGACGGAGAGTGCAGCCACGCCGAGGATCAGGGTCTTGTTCGGCATCATGCGTCCTTTCGATCGGTTGTTTCTGATCTCAAGGATAGACGCGGGTGCAGCCGACGCCAGTTAAACTTTGGTAATTTAAGTCATTGGCCGAAAAGGGGTTTTTCGGCGGCAAAATTGTGTCGCAGCGGGCGGGACGCCGTCTTTGCGGCGTCCGCCAGCGCCACTCTAGAGATCTGTGAGGAGGCTCCGCAGGAAGCCGGTGAGGTCTTCCGTCACGTAGTCGATCTGCTCGTCGGTGTCGTTCGACTTTTCCCACGATTCCGCAAAGGTGTATTCGAGGTTCTGCGGCACCAGCAGCACCGTCTTCATGCCCAGCGCCTTCGGCACGAGGAGATTGCGCGGCAGGTCCTCGAACATCACGGCATTGCGGGTATCGACCCGGTGCAGGCTCATGAACTTGTCATAGGTCTCGCCCGCGGGCTTCGGCACGAAGTCGGCGGCGACGATATCGAAGATGTCGTCGAAATGGTCGAGGATCCCGAGCGCCCGGGCCGTCATCTGCGCATGGGCAACGCTGCCATTGGTGAAGATGAACTTGCGGCCGGGAAGCGACTTGATCGCTTCGCCAAGCGCCGGGTCGGCCGGAACGATCGAATAGTCGATCGCATGGGCCTGCTCGAGGAACTCGTTCGGGTCGATGCCGTGATGGACCATCAGGCCTTTGAGCGTCGTGCCGTGGTCGCGGTAATAGTCCTTCTGCAGCTTCTTGGCGTCGGCCGGATCGAGCGACAAAAGCTTCGCCACATAGGCCGTCATGTTGCGGTCGATCTGCGCAAACAGGTTGACGTGGTGGGGATAGAGCGTGTTGTCGAGGTCGAAGACCCAGTCGGTGACATGGGCGAACTCGGAGCGGGTCGGCAGGCGTGCGAGCTTTTTCATGACCGCCTTATGACACGACCGACCGTGGCGGCAAACGGGAAAATGGCGATGCGGGGCCGGGCGTAATGCTGTCGCATAGATTAGCGCTTTGAATTGGCGGTTGTGCGTGGCATCTTCCGGCTCGCGCGGTTTTTGGCTCGGGGATGCGGATGCCAATGTCGGACGAAGTATTCTATCTGCTCTTTCTGTTCGGATTTTACACGTTCACCGTCGTTACCTATTTCGCGCTTGGCTATGGCATCACATGGCTCAACGAGCGCAATCCCGAGCGAAAGATCCAGAAGGGACGCGGTTCCGACAAGCGCCGCAGCGCCGAGATCCGCCAGAGCCTCAAATCGATGTTCAGCGCCTGCCTGCCGCTGACGATCGGTCTTTACGCTCAGCAGAAGGGCTGGGCGCCGGCGCCCTGGACGCTCACCTGGTGGAACGCCCTGCCACTCTTCGTGCTCAGCATGATCCTCTACGATGCCTGGTTCTATTTCATGCACCGGCTGCTGCACACCAAGTGGCTCTATCCACTGCATGCCCTGCATCATAAAAGCGTCGCGCCGACGATCTGGAGCACCTATTCCGAGGACGTCTTCGACAACTTCCTGCTTCAGAGCTTTTCGGCCGTCGTCGTTTTCGTCGTGCCGTTTCCGCCGCTGGTGCTCATCGCCCATCGGCTGTTCGAACATTTCAACGGCATGATCGGCCATTGCGGCTTCGAGTATTTTGCCGCCTCCACCGCGCGCTACCCGTCTCCACTGCTGTGCACGACGTTCCATGATCAGCACCATTCGGGCTTCAGGTACAATTACGCCAACTACTTCTCCTTCTGGGACCGTGTGCTCGGAACGCTCGCGCCGAACTACGATCAGCGGGTAAAGACCTTCGAGGACGAGGCGCCCCGGATCACGATCAGCGAGGGCACGGAGCTCGCAGAGGCGCGGGAAAGGGCGGAGTAGCAACCGGTCCGTTAGGTGGTCCTTGGCAACGAGCCGGCCTGCATGCTAGCTCGAAACGATGGAAACCTGGGTCCTCATCACCATCGCCGCGGCCTTCCTTCAGAACGTCCGCTCCGCAATGCAGAAACACTTGAAAGGCGTCATGGGCACGACGGGCGCGACCTTCGTGCGCTTCGGCTTCGGCCTGCCGTTCGCCTTCCTCTATCTCGTTGTGCTCTGGCAGGTGGTGGGCCGTCCGCTTCCGGTGCCGAACGGTACTTTCTTCCTCTGGGCGGTGATCGGGGGGCTGGCGCAGATCGCCGCAACCTTCCTGCTCGTCCATCTCTTCTCCTTCCGCAACTTCGCCGTCGGCACCGCCTATTCGCGCACGGAACCGGCGCAGGCAGCGCTCTTCGGCCTGATTTTCCTCGGCGAAAAGGCGAGCGAGGGCACGCTGGTGGCAATCGCCATCTCGGTCGTCGGCGTGATGCTGATTTCGGTGGCGCGCACGACCCTGAGTGCGCGCACGCTGGTGACCTCGGTATTCTCGCGCACGGCCGGCATCGGCTTGCTGTCCGGCACCTTCTTCGGCCTTTCGGCCGTCGCCTACCGTTCGGCGTCGCTGGCTCTGGCGCCGAGCCTGCCGGCACCCGACTACATGATGCAGGCAAGCTTCACGCTCGGCTTCGTCATCCTCTTGCAGACCGTGGTCATGCTGATCTGGATCGTGCTGCGCGAACGCGACGAGCTGCCGCGCATCGCGGCTGCCTGGAAGCCGGCCTTTGTCGTCGGTTTCGTCGGCGCGTCTGCCTCCTTCGGCTGGTTCATGGCGATGACCCTGCAGCAGGCGGCCGTCGTCAAGGTCGTCGCCCAGGTGGAAATGCTCTTCACCTTCGCCTCGTCCTTTTTCATCTTCCGCGAATGGATCAACAGACTGGAGCTATTGGGTTGCCTGCTGATCGTGCTCGGTGTCGTCATGCTGGTGCTGATCTGAAAAATAGACGCCCGAAAACCGGCGTCTCCCGAGTCGTGGTCATGCTAGAACCGCGGCATGTTGTTCGATCTTCCCTCCGATGAAACGCTCTACGACGCCTTGATGGCTCGCAGCAGCGAATACGAAGGTTCGGCCTTCGTCTGCGTCAAGACAACAGGCGTCTTCTGCCGCCTGTCCTGCCCGGCCCGCAAGCCGAAGCGGGAAAATACGATCTTCGTCAGCTCGATCGGCACCTGCCTGGAGACGGGGTTCCGTCCCTGCCAGCGCTGCCGGCCGCTTGCCACGTTCGGCGCCAAGGATCCGCTCGTCCAGGAGCTTCTGCAGGCGCTGGAAGCAGCACCGGAGCGCCGTTGGAGCGAGGACGACATCGTGCGCCGCGGGCTTGATCCCTCGACCGTCCGGCGTGCCTTCAAGCGCGCGCTCGGCATCACCTTCCTCGATCTCGCGCGCCATCGTCGCCTGGGGCTCGCCGCCCGCCAGCTTGCCGACGGTGGTCGGGTGATCGACGCCCAGCTCGAGGCCGGCTACGAGTCACCGAGCGGGTTTCGCGCAGCCTTCCAGCGCCTGCTCGGCGATGCGCCGGCGGCAGCGCAGGGGAGGGCGCTGCTCTCGTCCGACTGGATCGAAACGCCGATCGGGCCGATGGTCGCGGTTGCCGATGCGACGCACCTCCATTTGCTGGAGTTCCACGAACGCAAGGCGCTGCCGACGGAGCTGGAGGCGTTGAAGCGCGCGACGCGCTCGGCCATCGTCCCCGGCCGGACGGCGCCGATCGATCAGATCGAAGGCGAGTTGAAGAGCTATTTCGCCGGCGAGGCGGGCGGATTTCAAACTCCGCTTGCGCCCGGGGGAACGCCCTTCGAGCGCAACGTGTGGGCGAAGCTCGTGAAGATTCCCGCCGGCGGGACGCGTTCCTATGGTGACATTGCCCGCGAGGTCGCTACGATCCAGTCCGCACGTGCGGTCGCCAAGGCCAACGGTTCCAACCGGATCGCCATCGTCATTCCGTGCCACCGTTGCATCGGCGCGGATGGCTCATTGACCGGTTACGGTGGCGGGCTCTGGCGGAAACAGTGGCTGCTTCGGCACGAGGCGAAAATGAAACCAGTCAGCCTGTTGGTGGAGGAAACACAATGAACCAGAAGGAAAAGGCGCTCGCCTTCGCCGCCCTGCATAAGAAGGGTAACCCAGTGGTGCTCTACAACATCTGGGACACCGGCAGCGCCAAGGCCGTGGCAGAGGCCGGTGCCAAGGCGCTTGCGACCGGAAGCTGGTCGGTGGCGGCCGCCCACGGCTTCGGGGACGGCGAGAAGGTGCCTCTGGCCTGGCTTGCCGATATCGCACGCCTGATCGTGGCGAGCACCGACCTGCCCGTCAGCATCGATTTCGAAGGCGCCTACGCCGACGACGCGGCGACCGGTGCCGCCAATGTCTCGCGCATCCTCGACGTCGGCGCCATCGGGATCAACTTCGAGGACCAGATCGTCGGCAAGGGCGGCGTGCACCCGGTCGAAAAGCAGGCGGAGCGCATCCGCGCCATCCGGGAGATGGCTGACCGGCGCGGCATCCCCCTGTTCATCAATGCCCGCACCGATCTCTTCCTGCAGGAGGGTGACGAGAGCCGGCATGCCGGCCTCGTCGACGAGGCGATCGCCCGCGGCAACGCCTATGCCGAAGCGGGCGCCAGCGGCTTCTTCGTACCGTGGCTGGTGGACGAGGCGCTGATCGCCAAGGTCTGCGCCGCCTCGATCCTGCCCGTCAACATCATGATGCGCCCGGCCGCACCCGACCTGAAGACGCTCGCCCGCGCCGGCGTGTCACGCGTCAGCTACGGCCCGGGCCCATACCGCGTGATGATGGAAAAACTGAAAGCCGCGGCGACCGAGGTTTACAACGGCTGATCGGATTTCGCCCGCTAAAACGAAAAGCGGGAGAGGGCCGAGGCCTTCTCCCGCTTTCTTGTTGGTTGCGAACGAGTTCAGTCCGATCAGGGCACGATCAGCGTGCCGGCGCCGCGCTCGGTGAAGATTTCGAGCAGCACCGAATGGGCCGTCTTGCCGTTGAGGATGACGACGCCCTGAACGCCCGCCTTGATTGCGTCGATGCAGGTCTCGACCTTCGGGATCATCCCGCCGGAAATCGTGCCGTCGGCGATCAGCGCGCGGGCCTGGGATACAGAGAGTTCCTTGATCAGGTTGCCCTGCTTGTCGAGCACGCCGGGAACGTCCGTCAGGAACAGCAGGCGCGTGGCGTTCAGCGCACCGGCGATGGCGCCGGCGAAGGTGTCGGCGTTGATGTTGTAGGTGTGGCCGTCACGGCCGGGCGCGACCGGCGCGATGACCGGGATCATTTCCGAGCGGGCGAGCAGGTCGATCAGCGTGCGGTCGACTTCGACCACTTCGCCGACGAAACCGAGATCGAG
This sequence comes from Ensifer sp. ENS06, assembly GCF_014852205.1. Taxonomy (NCBI): domain Bacteria; kingdom Pseudomonadati; phylum Pseudomonadota; class Alphaproteobacteria; order Hyphomicrobiales; family Rhizobiaceae; genus Ensifer; species Ensifer sp. ENS06. The sequence continues at coordinate 396,623 of NZ_JACVBC010000001.1, forward strand.
CACGCGCTCGATATTGCTATCCGGATCCTTGACGGTCTTGCGTGCCTTTTCGGCGAAGACCATGTTGCCGTCCTTGCCGCAAAGGCCGATCGCCCATTCACCCGTCTGGTTGATGAGCGCGACGATCTCCTTGTTGATCGAGCCGGCGAGCACCATCTCGACGATCTCGACCGTCTTTTCGTCGGTGACGCGCAGGCCGCCTTCGAACTTCGATTCGATGCCCATCTTCGTCAGCATGGCGCCGATCTGCGGGCCGCCGCCATGCACGACGATCGGGTTGACGCCCGACTGCTTCAAAAGCGCGATGTCGCTTGCAAAAGCGCGACCGAGCTCGCTGTTACCCATGGCGTGGCCGCCATATTTGACGACGATCGTCTTGTTCTCGTAGCGCTGCATGTAGGGCAGGGCCTGGGTGAGCAGGCGTGCCTGGATTTCACTTTCATTGGCGGACATGGCGGACCCTCGAAAAATACCGGCTGCTGTTTAGCGCAAGTTCCGGATCGATGGAATGATCGGAGAGCAACATAAAGGCTGAATGACGATACGGCTGGTTCAAAGTGAACTGCGCCCTATCTCTGGAGAGATGAGGCTTCGGGGCGCGTTCTATGATCGATGAGGATATAGCCGGCCTGCTTGGCCGCGTTTCGCTCGGCGATCGCGACGCCTTCGCCGAACTGTATCGGCAGACCAGTCCGAAACTCTTCGGCATCTGCCTGCGTATTCTTGGCAATCGGGGCGAGGCGGAAGAAGCGCTGCAGGAAATCTACGTCAAGATTTGGCAGCGAGCTGGCCGGTTTTCGCAAGGACAGGCGGCTGCGGGTTCCTGGCTGGCGGCAATAGCGCGTAATCAGCCCATCGACTTCATCCGGGCGCGCAAACCGGCTGCCAATGTGATTGACGAAGCCTACGATTTGGCTGATCCTGCTGCCGATCCGGAAAAGTTGGCAGTCGTGAGAGCAGAAGGCAGGCGGATCGACGCGTGCATGGAGGAGCTTGAAGAAGACCGCGCGGAAGCGGTGCGGCGCGCCTACGTCGAAGGCCTGAGCTACCAGGAACTGGCTGACGTCTTCGCGGTGCCGCTGAACACTATGCGGACTTGGTTGAGGCGCAGTCTCCTGAAGTTGCGAGAGTGTATGGAGCGATGACGACACCAACCCCAGAGGGCCGGGACTTTCGCCGCGACGAGGTGATCGCGGGCGAGTATGTGCTCGGCGTGTTGTCTGCCGACGATCGCCGCAAGGTCGAGGCCCGGCTTGCTTCCGATCGCAACTTTGCCGCCATGGTCGACCGCTGGCAGAGCAACCTTTCCTCCTTCGACGACGCCTATGATCCGGTGGTGCCCCCACCCAGGACGTTCTCCGCGATCGAACGGCAGCTTTTCGATACGTTGCGGTCGGAACCTGTACGGTCCCGCGGGCTCTGGCACTCGCTGGCGCTCTGGCGAGGACTGGCGCTTGCCTCGTTCGCCGCGTTGCTGGTGATGGGCGCCTCCATGGCCGGCCTGTTCGAGACGCGGTCGACCGGTGCCTCGCTTGTTGCCGAGCTCTCGGGGAAAGGCAGCGCCATCGATCTCGTCGCCCGCTTCGACCGGGCATCGGGCCGCTTGCAGGTAACGCCGGTGGCCGCCAGCCAGGCGGAACAGAAATCCCTCGAACTTTGGCTGATCAACGGCAGCAATCCGGCAATCTCGCTCGGTGTCCTGCCGCAGACCGGGGAGGGCGAAATCGCCGTGCCGTCGACCTTCCGCTCGCGGATCTCCGCCGGCTCGGTTCTTGCCGTCAGCGTCGAGCCGCTCGGCGGTTCGCCGACCGGCGTGGCCACCGGACCGATCATCGCGCTCGGCAAGGCGCGAAACCTCTGAGCGCGTGATATCGATAAATATCCTTATTTATCAATCGACTAACTTCCCTGAAAATTCCTGAAACTCTTTCTCTCGTCCTTCCGTTGCTTGTCTTGTTCCCCCGCAGGGAACGGCAGCTTCGGCAGGCGGCCCATGCGCCGCCTCCCTCAACAGGAAGGAAGAGAAGATGTTCACGTCTGCCATCCGCTTGGTCGCAACAGCGTCCGTCCTCGCAGCAAGTGCCTTCGTCGCCCATGCCGAAAATCCGATGGTCGGCGGCGCGCCGATGTATGCGGAGAAAAACATCGTCGAGAATGCCGTTAATTCCAAGGATCACACCACGCTGGTCGCCGCGGTCAAGGCAGCCGGGCTGGTGAAGACGCTGGAGGGCAAGGGGCCGTTCACGGTCTTTGCGCCGACCAATGCCGCCTTTGACGCACTGCCGGCCGGTACCGTCGACACGCTTCTGAAGCCGGAGAATAAGGACAAGCTCGCCAAGGTCCTGACATGCCATGTCGTTGCCGCCGACGCGATGTCGGCGACGATTGCCGAGATGATCAAGAAGGACGGTGGCGGGCATGACGTCAAAACGGTCGGCGGCTGTGTGCTGAAAGCCAGGGAAGACGGCGGCAAGCTGATGCTGACCGATGAAACCGGCGGTACGGCGACGGTAACGATCGCCGACGTCAAGCAGTCGAACGGCGTCATCCATGTGATCGACAAGGTGCTCCTGCCGAAAGGCTGAGTTCGGCGGCGCCTGGCCGCTGTCGGCGGCCTGGCGCTTGCCATCGGTCGTATGACCGATGGCCTTTCACCGCGTCACGATGCTTTGAACGGCATTGTTTTGCAGCGGGTGTGTCCGGGCGGTATCGTCTATCGCGACATCCGACAAATCGACAACTTACAGCGCACCGCGCGAATGATCGTGACGCGCTTTAGGCCAAGTGGGAGGTTAGCATGATCAGCCGGCGCGTCTTCCTGATGGCAGGCACGGGATTGGCCGCAGCATTCGCGTTGCGCGGGCTCACGCCGCTTGCATGGGCAGCGGCAATGGAGCCCTTCGAGGTCGTCAAATCTGATGCCGAATGGCGGGCAGCCCTCACCGACGACCAGTACCGGATCCTTCGGCACGAGGACACGGAGCGTCCCTTTACAAGCGCGCTTAACCACGAGAAGCGCAAGGGCACCTTCCAATGCGCCGGTTGTGCATTGCCGCTCTATTCGTCCGAGGCGAAGTATGACAGTGGCACGGGCTGGCCGAGCTTCTGGCAATCGCTCCCCAATGCCGTGGCGACACGGGAAGACAATTCGCTGCTCATGACCCGTACGGAATGCCATTGCCGCCGTTGCGGCGGCCACCTCGGTCACATCTTCGACGATGGCCCGCCACCGACCGGCAAGCGCCATTGCATCAATGGCCTGGCGCTCGCCTTCGTGCTGTCTCGATAAGCCAGCCGGACGATTAGGCGCCGGCGGGCGGTGCAGCCGCTGTTGTGCCGGAGAGCGCTGCCTGCAGCTTCTGCTCCTGTTCGGGCGAAAGCGACGTTTTCAGCACGCGGCCGCGCAGGTCGGGGAATTCGGCGAGAACCTTTTCCGGCTGAACCTTGCGCACCAGGATGAACAGAGCGGAGGAATTGTTCGGGATGGTGTTGCCGAGCGACTTGATGAATTCGTCGTCGATACCGTAGTCGCTGAGCGAGCCCGAGAGGGCGCCGGCACCCGCGCCGAGCGCACCGCCGATTGCAAAGCCTGCCAGCGGATTGAGGAACAGGAGGCCGACCAGGCCGCCCCAGAGCGAGCCGGAGAGCAGGCCCGAGGTGGCGCCGACGGCGGTCAGGTTGAGGCTCTGCTTGAGGTGGACCTTGCCTTCGGTGTCGCGCACGACGACCACCGCATCCTCGAGGTCGATCAGATATTCCTTCTTCAGCCCGGCGAGCCGGACCAGAACCCTGTCAGCCTCCTCGGGGGAATCGAACCCGACAACGATCAAATCGGACATGTCTCACTCCTATCTCTGGCCGCGCCACCGTTCTGGACGCAACGCAGAGATAGAGCGGATTGCATGTCGGGGTAGTGACAGAGATCAAAGACATCGATTTCGCATGGGCGGGTGCTTGCAGCGCGATGCCGGACGCCCTGAAGCCCCCCTTAGCGCGCGATCGCGATGCCGATTGCCGCCCGCAGCTCGTCGAGCCCTTCGCCCTTCTCAGAGGAAGTCGCAAGGACTTCCGGGAAGGCGGCGGGATGCTTCTTGATCTTTTCGAGCGTCTCGGCGATCAGCCGCGGCACGCCGGCGGCCTTGATCTTGTCGGTCTTGGTCAGCACGAGCTGATAGGAGACGGCTGCCTTGTCGAGCAGGTCGAGCACCTCGTCGTCGTTCTTCTTGATGCCGTGGCGGCTGTCGATCAGCACATAGACGCGCTTCAGCGTCGAGCGGCCGCGCAGGTAGTCGAAGACCAGTTTTGTCCAGGCATCGACCTGTTCCTTCGGCGCCTGGGCATAGCCGTAACCGGGCATGTCGACGAGCGCCATCGGCGGCAGGTCGTCGGCCTCGCCGGAAAATCCATCCGGTACGAAGTAGTTGAGTTCCTGCGTGCGGCCCGGGGTGTTGGAGGTTCTTGCCAGACCCTTGTGGCCGACCAGCGCGTTGATCAACGACGACTTGCCGACGTTCGAGCGACCGGCAAAGGCAATCTCGGCCGGTCCCTCCGGCGGCAGGAATTTCATGGCGGGGACGCCGCGAATGAAAATCCACGGCCGGCCGAACAACGGCTTGTCGTCTTTGGGTCTGGTATCGGCCATCGGCGGTCGGTCCTTCATCGAGAAAGTCCTTGGCTTCAAGGTTTTGGCCGTGGATGTCAAGGCGTCGGCGTGCGGACCGGCCGTGTGGGGATGGTTTGCGTCCGCCGGAATTCGTTGAGCAGGTAGGCCAGCAACGCCAGAAGAATGAAGGTGCCGCCGACGATCGTCCGGCTGCTCGGCACCTCGCCATGGATGATCGCGACCCAGAGCGGCCCCAGCACGGTTTCCGCCGTCCCGAGCAGCGCGGCCAGCGCCGAGGGCACCAGCCGGGCGCCGGTCACGAAGAGCGCCATGCCAAGCCCGAGGTTGAAGGCGCCGAAGACGAAGAGCAGCGCGAGCTCGCCTCCAGTTACCGCCAGGCCCGAGGACTGACTGGCGGCAATGCCGCTTGCGGCAAAGCAGCCGAAGCAGGTCGCCGGCGTCATGCGCACATGCGGGTATCGGCGGGTAATGACGGTTGCCAGCGCGAAGACGACGGGGATCAGCAGCGCCAGCGCATCGCCGACCGGTGACATTGTTCCCGTCAGGCTTTCCGAAACCATGATCCCGACGCCGAAGATGACGGCGGTGATCGCGCCCCAGGTGAAGCGCGATACCCGCTCGCGAAACAGCACCCAGCTCATCAGCGCCGCAAACAGCGGCACCCCGGCGCCGAGCAGAACGACATTGGCGATCGTCGTGTAGGAGATCGCAATGATGAAGGAGGTCGAGGCGATGGTGAAACAGAGCCCGACGGCGATGCCCGGCCAGCCCATGCCCTTGAACAGGGCCACCGTGCCGCGCGGTCCGTCACGCACCAGCATGAAGGCGAGCAGGAACAGGCCGGCAAACAGGCAGCGCCAGAAGACGATCGTCCAGCTGTCGGAAATGTGCAGGAACCGCGCAATCGCGCCGCCAAAGCTCCAGAAGAAGGCCGAGCCGAAGACGAGCAGGGCGCCAAGCTTCTCGCTGGCGGCGAACGGGGCGGAGGTGGCCGACGGATCGGTCATGACAAATTGTCCTGGAGCAGGGGCGCGCTGATTTCAATAACGCCAGATGCCCGGACCGCACGTCCGCGTCAACGCCATCCGCGTGTCGCGCCGCGGCGTGGAAACAAAAAAGCCCCGGACCGAAGTCCAGGGCTCTGCGATTGTGGTACCGGCTGGCGTTATTCCGCCGGTTTGGGCTTCTTCGAGAACAGGCCCTTCAGATTGTCGAAGAGCTCGATCTTCACGCCCTGGCGCTTCATGATGATCGACTGCTGCAGCACCGACAGCGTGTTGTTCCAGGCCCAGTAGATCACGAGACCGGCCGGGAAGGAGGCCAGCATGAAGGTGAAGACCACGGGCATCCAGGTGAACAGCATCGCCTGGGTCGGATCCGGCGGCGTCGGGTTCATGCGCATCTGCACGAACATGGTAACGCCCATGATCAGCGGCCAGACGCCGAGGTGCAGGAAGGCCGGACCGTCGAACGGCAAGAGGCCGAAGAGGTTGACGATCGTCGTCGGATCCGGCGCCGACAGATCGTGGATCCAGCCGAAGAACGGCGCGTGGCGCATCTCGATGGTGATGTAGATCACCTTGTAGAGCGCGAAGAACACCGGGATCTGGATGAGGATCGGCCAGCAGCCGGCGAGCGGATTGATCTTCTCTTCCTTGTAGAGCTGCATCATCGCCTGCTGCAGCCCCATGCGGTCGTCGCCGAACTTCTTCTTCAGTTCCTCCATCTTCGGCTGAACCTTCTTCATGTTCGCCATCGATGCGTACTGCTTGTTGGCAAGCGGGAAGAACAGACCCTTGACGACGATCGTGGTAATCAGGATCGCGATGCCGAAGTTGCCGAACAGACGGAAGAAGAAATCCATCATTTTGAACATCGGCTTGGTGATGAAGTAGAACCAGCCCCAGTCGATCAGCTTGTCGAAGTTGGGGATCGAGTAGGCCACTTCATAGTTGTCGACGACAGGAACTTCCTTGGCGCCGGCAAAGACGAGGTTCTTGATTTCCGAGGACTGACCGGGCGCGACCGTGATCGCGTCGCTCTTGTAGTCGCTCTGGTAGCGCGCGCGACCGTCGGTGAAGTGCGTGAAGCGCGTGTCGTAGGGGGTTGCCTGCGGCGGAACGATCGCCGCTGCCCAGTACTTGTCAGTAATGCCGAGCCAGCCGCCGGTTGCCTTGCCCGGCTCGACCGACTTTTCGTCCTCGATCTTGCCGTACTTCAGTTCCTGCAGGCCATGCTCGCCGAGCACGCCGATGAAGCCTTCATGAAGTACGTAGACGCTCGGCGTCGTCGGCTTGTTGAAGCGGGTCACGCGGCCGTAGGAGGAAAGGCTGAGCGGCTCGGCTGCACCGTTCTTGATGCTGTCGACCACCTGGAACATGTAATGTTCGTCAACCGAGATGGTGCGGTTGAAGGTGATGCCCTTCTCGTTGGTGAAGGTCAGCGTCACCGGGGTCGCCGCGGTCAGCTTGTCGCCGCCCGAAAGCGTCCAGACGGTCTGCGGGCCGGGCACGGTGCCGGTTGCGTCGCTGCCGACATAGCCAATTTCGGCGAAGTAGCCGTCGACCGTTTCGGCCGGGCTGAAGAGGGTGATGACCGGGCTCTTCGGATCGACCGTCTCGCGGTATTCCTTGAGCTTCAGGTCGTCGAAGCGGGCACCGGTCAGGTTGATGGAGCCGGAAAGCGCCGGCGTGTCGATCGCAACGCGGGCCGATTTGGCAATCGCCTGGTCGCGGTTTTCACCGGCGCCCGGGATCGCGCCGCCGCCCGGCAGAGCCTGGCCCGGCGTCGCTTGAGTCGGCGTTGCCGACTGCGATTGCGCCTGCTGGGCCTGCAGCGCTTCCGCAGCGATGCGTTCCTTTTCCATCTTCGGATTGACGTAAAGGAACTGCCAGGCAATGAGGATCAGCACGGACAGGCCAATCGCCACGAAATAGTTGCGGTTTTTTTCCATCATAGTTTCCTGGAACCGGCCGGCGGCCGCTTCTGTTTCGGCTTGTTTTCGATGCGCTCGTGAAGGCCCCGGGTCAAGGCGTCGAAGGGAGCATTCAGGAGTTCGCGTCGGGCGACAATCACATAGTCGTGTCCGGGTTTCATTGCAAACCCGGCGGAAAGCCGCACCGCCTCTTTCAGGCGTCGGCGCATCCGGTTTCGCTCGACGGCATTGCCGTGTTTCTTGGTGACGGTGAAGCCGACGCGGGCTTCGCCTTCCGGATCGTTGCGGTCGAGCACTTCGAGGAGAAACAAGGGGCCTCTGCGGCCTTCTCCTGCCCGAACGGCCAAAAACTGCGGACGGCTTTTCAGCCGCCCGACAGTCGTTTTGTCTTTATCTGACGTCATGTGCCCGGACACTGGTTTCGGGCAACTTCGGCTTAAGCCGAAAGACGCTTGCGGCCACGGGCCCGGCGGGCCGAGAGGACCTTCTGGCCACCCTTGGTAGCCATACGCGAACGGAAGCCGTGGCGACGCTTGCGGACAAGCTTGGACGGTTGGTAGGTACGCTTCATTTATTTAATACCGCGGTGTGCGGCCCTTCTTGGGTTTGCGTGTAGCAAGGAGCGTTTACGTTATCGGACATGGCTCCGCCATTTCGGGCAGGAGGGCTTGACCGGACGTGCGCGGCTTATAAGGGGAATTTTCCCGGAAAGTCAATTGCGGGCGGCGATTCAGTGGCGACAGCACCGCAAAAAGCGCCGGCGCACCCGCCAAAGGCGATCCGTCGGGCCGCGAAAAGGAAGGCCAACTAGCCGAGATTGGTAAATGGAGCCCTAACTGGATCTCCCCAGAATGCCGGTCGAGGGCGACGGGCTTTATTAACCACGCCTATTTTAGGGTCCCTCCGGTGCATATGGGGCGGCGGCATGTCCGATAATCGGAAGCTCTCGTCACTCCGTGGAGGTCGGGATGAAAATACGCGGTAAGATCAATCTAATCGTCGGCATCATGAGCGTGCTGGCGGTTGCGGTGACCGGCATGTCGCTGGTTGCTGTCAGTAAATACAACGAAAAGTTCCACCAGTACGAGAACGTGGCGAAGCGCGCCTTCTACGCGGAACGCCTCAATCGTCTGGTGACCGCGGTCGTCATGGAATCGCGTGGCATCTATGCCGCCCCGACCATCGAGAAGGCCAAGCCCTTTGCCGAGGGCATTCGCAAGAATCTCGACAAGATCGACACGCTGCTCGCCGATTGGCGCCCGCTGATCCCCGCCGACACCAAAGCGTCCTTCGACACGCTGGTCGCCCGCGCCGCGGAATTCAGGACCTTCCGCGTCGAGACGGCGCGGCTTGGCGAAGAAGTTTCACCGCAGGCTGGCAACGAGCAGGGCAATACCGACGCCAATCGCGCCAACCGCAAGGCGTTCCAGGAGCAGATCGACGGCGTCGTCGACATCAACCTGAAGACGCTTGAAGTCGTGACGGCTGACGTTGCCACCTTCGAGCGCAGCGTGATCATCACGATTCTTGCTATCGCCGGCCTTGGCCTCATCGCCGGCATTGGAGCGGCCTTCTACATCGCCACGAACCATTTGAGCCGTCCGATCCTCGAGTTGACCGGCAAGATGAAGCAACTGGCTGGCGGCGATCTCACCGCGGACGTGCCCTTCGTGGGCCGCAAGGACGAGATTGGCGAAATGGCAGAAGCCGTTCAGGTCTTCAAGCAGAACGGCCTGGCCGTACGCGACCTCAACGCGCAGGAAGCGGTACTGCGTGAAAAGAGCGCCGACCTGCAGTCGAGCATCGGCGTCGTTGTTGCGGCCGCTGCCGCCGGTGATTTCACCAAGCGCATCGGCAAGGACTACGAGAACGACGACCTCAACCGCTTTGCTGGCAGCGTCAACGAGCTGGTCGGCAGCGTCGATGCCGGCATCGCCGAAACCCGCCGGGTGATTGCGAGCCTTGCGGCCGGCGACCTGACCCAGAGCATGAACGGCCATTATCAGGGTGCCTTCGCCGAGCTGCAGAAGAACGTCAACGAAACCCTTTCCACGCTGCAAAAGACGCTGCGCGAGGTCCGTGTGACCACCGACTCGATCAACGGCAATTCGTCCGAGCTGCGTTCGGCCGCCGACGATCTGTCGAAGCGGACGGAGCAGCAGGCCGCAGCCCTTGAGGAAACGTCTGCAGCGCTCGACCAGATCACGGTTGCGGTCAAGAGCTCCACCGAGCGGGCGCAGGAAGCGACCGTCATGGTCAACGAAGCCAAGCACAGTGCCGCGCAGTCGGCGGCCGTCGTGCGCAACGCCGTCGACGCCATGGGCCGCATCGAGCAGGCCTCGAGCGAAATCGGTCAGATCACCAACGTGATCGACGAAATCGCCTTCCAGACCAACCTGCTGGCGCTGAACGCCGGCGTCGAGGCAGCCCGTGCCGGCGATGCGGGCAAGGGCTTCGCGGTCGTCGCACAGGAAGTGCGTGAGCTCGCCCAGCGTGCCGCAAGTGCCGCCAAGGACATCAAGTCGCTGATCTCGAAGTCGGGCAGCGAAGTGGCAACCGGCGTCCGCCTGGTACAGGAGACCGGTTCGGCACTTGGCGAGATCGAGGAACGGGTCCTGAAAATCAACGACCACATCCACTCGATCGCGACGGCCGCGCGCGAACAGTCGACGGGCCTCAGCGAAGTCAGCACTGCCGTCAACCAGATGGACCAGGTGACCCAGCAGAACGCCGCCATGGTGGAAGAGGCGAATGCCGCAACCCACAAGCTCTCCGGCGAAGCCAACAATCTCGCGAGCCTGATCGCCTACTTCAAGGTCGACAACGTTGCCGCCCGGCCGATCGCCGTGGCTCGGGAGACGGCCCAGCCGGTCGCATCGCCCGCCCGGCGCATGATGGGCAACGTCGCCCGCGCGTTTGGCGGCGGCGGCTCCGCTGCGGCGGTTGCCAAGGACGATTGGGAAGAGTTCTGATCGGCGAATTGCCTCGCCAAGTGATTGGAGCCCGCGGTGCCAAAAGGTGCCGCGGGCTTTCTGTTTCGTGAGCCTTCCAGACTTGCCCTCGATCAGGCCGCACGGCTGTCCTTGTCGTCGGCAAGGACCGCCACTCGAACTGTTCCCTGGGTGACTTACACCGATGCCAATTCTGTGCAGGTAGGTCGAGCCGAGGCGGCGGCGCGCCGAAATTTGTTTCGGCGATGCAAGGGGAGAAAAATGGGCGGGACGCGATCCTTTGTCATGATCGACGGCACGAGACGAAGAGACAGCCGCGCCTATGCCGCACCCTCTAAAGTCCGTCTTCGATTGGAAAAACGGCGGCCATCTCCTATTATGCGCCGCAGGCGCGATGCCCCATGGCCCGGATGTTCATACGGGGTCCCAGGCGTTTTGGTTGACGGGCAGGAAAGTTTGTAAGGCATGGCGGAAGAAACACGTCCGGCGATGGCAGGCGAGGCATTGAGAACCAGTGCCGGGTTTTTCCGCGGCCTATCCGGCAAGCTGCTGCTCTTGACCATTGTCTTCGTCATGCTGGCGGAAGTGCTGATCTTCGCGCCGTCGGTTGCCACCATGCGCATTCGCTGGCTCGAGGATCGGCTGAATACGGCAGCCGCTGCTGCCGTCGTCGTCGATGGTCTGCAGAATGTCGAACTGCCGCGCAGCGTCCAGAAGGACACGCTTATGGCGACCGGCACGAAGGCGATCGTCATCCGGCGCAAGGACGCCTCGCGCATGATTGCGCTCACCGACATGCCGCTTGAGATCCAGGGCGAGTACGACGTCGCCAATTCCACAGCCGTCGCAGCCATCCGCGATGCTTTCGATACGCTGCTCTTCGGCGGCGACCGCGTGATCCGCGTCTATGGGCCGCTCGGCGAAAGCGATGCGACGATCGAGCTCCTGATGAAGGATGCGAGCCTGCGCAAGGCCATGCTCGTCTACTCGCGCAACGTCTTTGTCCTGTCGCTGATCATTTCGCTGATCACCGCGGCGCTGATCTTCCTGGCCATCAACCGCATGCTGATTGCGCCGATCCGGCGCATGACGGCCAACATGCAGGAGTTTTCCAACGATCCGGCCGATCCGGCCCGCGTGCTCGTGCCGCCGCAGGGGCACGACGAACTCGCCGTCGCCGGGCAGCATCTCGCCAGCATGCAGCGCGAGCTGCAAAAGACGCTGAAGCAGCAGAAGAGCCTGGCCGAACTCGGGCTCGCCGTGTCGAAGATCAACCACGACATGCGCAACATCCTGTCCTCGGCGCAGTTGATTTCCGACCGCCTGGCCGACGTGGACGACCCGGTGGTCAAGCGCTTCGCGCCGACCCTGCTGCGCACCATCGACCGCGCCGTCGGCTACACCCGCGAGGTCCTGTCCTACGGTCGCACGACCGAGGCCGAGCCGCATCGGCGCTTCGTTGCGCTGAAACCGCTGGTCTCCGATGTCGCCGAATTGCTGGCGATCGATCCGCAATCCGGCATCGATTTCCAGATCCAGATGCAGGACGACCTCGAGGTCGACGCCGACAGCGAGCAGCTCTTCCGGGTGGTGCACAACATCTGCCGCAACGCCGTGCAGGCGCTGACCAATCACGAGCCGGAGGATGGTCGCCCACGCACCGTTGCCGTTTCCGCCATGCGCATCGGCAGCGTCGTCACCATTTCCGTGGATGATACCGGGCCCGGCATGCCGCCCAAGGCGCGGGAAAACCTGTTCGCCGCTTTCCGCGGCTCGGCGCGCTCCGGAGGTACGGGGCTTGGGCTGGCGATCGCGCGCGAACTGGTGTTGGCCCATGGCGGCACGATCGCGCTCGTCGAAAAGCCGACGCCGGGCACGCTGTTTCGCATCGAGCTGCCCGACCGGCCGGTGCCGCTCGACGCCTTCCGTTCGAAGTTCCGCCATTAGCGCCGCACATTCACCCTCTTGAGTGTCGAGCCGGAACCGTTGGTGATTCCATACTTGGGCGGGGTCTGACCGACCACCGCGCGCGGCTCGTCTGGCGCATGGGCGGCGGAGGTGGCACCCTTCAATTATTTTTCGCAGCCAGGTCCTGCGGCGGCACCCCTTGCTTTCCAGCGGGTTCAGCGCCGGCGCGGTTGCCTCGGTCCACAGCAAAGCGGGCGTGCCGTCGTAAAAATGAAATTTTTTACAGAACGGCGCTTGCAATCCCCGAAAGGACCCTTTAGAGAACCGCTCACGCAAGCGGTTCGACCGCTTCAGGCAAAAGCACCCGTAGCTCAGCTGGATAGAGCACCAGACTACGAATCTGGGGGTCAGGAGTTCGAATCTCTTCGGGTGCGCCATTCTTTTCAAAGACATAGATGATGTCTAGATCCGGTTCTTCCGGATCGCCACCTGGGTCGCGCGTCGCGACCTTGCGTTTCGCGACGCGCCTCTCACATCCTTCAAGTGTCTTCGTTTGCAGCGTTCCGCGGGCCAGGCTTGCGGCTGGTGAATCGCGGTGCCGCTCCTTCACCGGATCCGAATCGAGCAGTCAGCGGCCCTGAGGGCTCGCGTTCCCTCAATCCGGTAGGCGGATCAGGACTGGCCCAGGCTGTAACCCTTCTCGACGAGCCAGGCATCGTGAAGCCACTTTTCCGTTCCGCGGCGTCCGGGAAAGCTGATCCAGTGAATGTCGCGCTCGAAGACCATGACCTTGCGGTCCGCGCCGACGATGACCCACATCCAGAGGCCGTCGGCCTGGTTGCGCATCTTGACCTTCATGCCCGTGAGGGTCAGGTCCTCGGTGCGTCCCTTGCGGGTAACCCGCAGCGGTTCGTCATGCGGGTCGATCCAGCTGATCCTCATTCCCGGCAGAAGGTCCGGCGCCGCTTCACGCAGGAAGTCCATGGCGATTGCCTGCGCTTCCTCGCGTGTCGGCAACGGGTGGCGGACTAGGTCCAGATCGATCCGGGCAAACCCCTTGAGGCGGCCGTCGTCGGCGATGACGGTGCTGAAGTGCTCGCCGCCGAGGTCGGCATTGCGTCCGTCGGCGCGCTCGTAGCGGACGAGTTCCGCAGCTTCACCATCGACGACGGCGGTTCGGCGGCCTGCCTCGCGGTAACCGGCGGGCATGAAGGCGCCGATGGTGGCGGCTGCGGGGTGGGCACTGCCGGTCGCGGCTGGCGTTGCCTTGGTCTCTGCCAGGGCCATGTTTGCGGTTGCCGTGACGGCGACAAGGCCGAGGGCGGCAAGGACCGCGAGAGGGCATCTATGCGGCATGTCCAGAGCTCCTTTTGTCTGGTTTGGGGGGCGGAAGGTGGTCATGAGATCGAGCCCTGCGATCGCGGATCGCCAAGGAGAGCGCTCAAGAAGCTGACGCTGCCGACAACGGAAGCGGAGTCCGCGCGGGCCGAGCCAGTAGGGCAAGTGAACCCATTAGCGTAACCTGACGTCAAGTGTAGATTAGGCATATGCCAAATCCCATTGGCGCGCTTACTTTTGCCGCGCCTCGGAGATCAGCCCGTGCATGCGGGCGATGTTGTTTTCGAGGTCCCGTTTGAATGTCGAGAGCTCGTCGAGTTGGGCATTCGTCTTGTCGAGTTGGGCTTGCAGGATTTCCAGCACGCGCTCCTTTCCCCGGATGCCGCTTGCATCCTCGAAATAGAGGTCGATGACAGCGGCGATCTCGTCGAGGCTGAGACCGAGACGTTTCAGCGCCGCGATCTTCTCCAGTCGTTTCGCGGCGGTCTCGTCATAGTATCGGTAGCCGGCCCCTTCGCGCTCGGCCGGCTTCACCAGGCCCAGCCGCTCGTAGTAATGGATCGTGCGGTGGCTGACGCCGGCCCGTTCCGACAGTTCCCCAATTTGCATGAGCGACGACAATCCGGCACCTATCTAAACCTGACGTTGGGTGTAGATTTAGAAGGCAATCTGCCATTCGTCAATGGTTGTCGTGCCGCTTGTTTCGCGCGCGTCAGCGGGAGCTCCGGCAACGCTGACCCTCGAAAGGATTAGGAGACAATAATATATGTTAGTATATAATGATTTACACTGCTCGCGCGCGGTGTCGCGGCGGCAATGGGCCGGGCTGCAACGATCAAGAATCCGATCACGAAAGCGCGGGCGGGTTCACGATCTTTTGACGCCGAAGTGTGAAAATCGGTCCCTCGGCTTCCTATATGAAGGAGGAAGGGGCCGCTGAAGAAAGGAGGTGCCGATGTATCGCTATATGATGAAAGAACTGCTGGTGATTGTTGCTGGCCTTTCGGTTTGTGCCTTCATGATCCTGTTCTTCCTGATCCATTCGACGCCCAACCTCTGACGGTCGCCGAAACGCGCATCTTGAGCGCTTGAACGCCGGCATCAATGCCGTTGCGCCAGGATTTCCATAGTGCGCCGATCCTTCTCTCCCGCGAAATAGCGCGCAAGCGCCGCTCCGAACGGCCCCCCGTCTTTCTCGACCTCGCCAAACAGGGTCATCGATGACCGGAACTTCATGTCATCGGGGCTGGAGAAAATGTCGTGGGCCAATCTGCCCGTAACCGCATTGGTCCGCTCGGTGCATTCGCGCAGCCTGGGGCCGAGCACCGGATGGGCGAGATAGGCCGACGCTTCGCCGAGCCCGGATATCGCATAGCGCTCTGCCATTGCCGAATGGCCAAGGCCAGCAAGCTGCGGAAAGACGAACCACATCCAGTGCGTTCGCTTTTGGCCGTGCGCGAGTTCATCGAGGACCGCGGCATAGACGCGGTCCTGTGCGGTGACGAACCGCTGCAGATCGAAGGGATCGCTCATGTCGCTGCCCCCCTTGGTCGCCCCGTCGGTGAGGCGTCAGTTACCAGCGATCATGAACATGAACCTTCACCAGCCGCGCGTAAACCGCGGCAATCGCCGCCTTGGTCTCGTCGTCGATGGCGGCAAGCGCGCTGGCAGCGGCGTTGGATTGCGCCTGAGCCTCATTGCGGGCGCCCGGGATCACCACGGAGACCGCCTGCTGCTCGAGGATCCAGCGGAGCGCAAACTGCGCCATCGGCACGCCGTCGGGCACCAGCGGGCGAAGCTGCTCGACGGCTTCCAGCGCCGCCTCAAACGGCACACCGGCAAAAGTCTCGCCGACATCGAAGGCTTCGCCATGGCGGTTGAAGTTGCGGTGGTCGTCGGCTGCGAATGCGGTATCCTTGCTGATCTTGCCGGAAAGCAGCCCCGAGGCGAGCGGCACGCGCACGATGACGCCAACATTCTTTTTCTGCGCTTCCGCGAAGAACAGCTCGTGCGGACGCTGGCGGAAGATGTTGTAGATGATCTGCACGGTCGCAACGCCGGGATATTCGATCGCCTTCAGCGCTTCCTCTACCTTTTCGACCGAGACGCCATAGTGGCGGATCTTGCCCTTGGCAACGAGCCGGTCGAGCGCGCCGAACAGTTCCGGCCGATAGTAGACCTCGGTCGGCGGGCAATGCAGCTGCACCAGATCGAGCATCTCGACCCCGAGATTTGAAAGGCTGCGGTCAATGAAGGCCTCGATGTTTTCGCCGGTATAGCCTTCGGTCACATGCGGGCTCAGCCGGCGACCGGCTTTGGTTGCGACGAAGGGCTTGTCGCCCCCGCGCTCCTTCAACACCGCTGCAATGATCTTTTCAGAGCGGCCGTCGCCATAGACATCGGCGGTGTCAACGAAGGTGACGCCAGCATCGAGCGCGGCATTGAGCGCGCGCTTGCCGTCTGCCTCGCTGACATCGCCCCAGGAGCCGCCAATTTGCCAGGCGCCGAAGCCGATTTCGGATATGGTTGCGCCGGTCTTGCCAAGAACTCTTGTCTTCATCGTGCTGTCTCCTGTTTGTGCGTCGCGGATCATACGCTGGCCGGGGCGCTTCTAATATGACTGTTCGGATCGAGTAAGTTAGCGCGGGACGTGGCGCAGGATACCGCGCACATTTTTCGGCAGTGACCCGTTCGTTACGGTCGGTGCTGCGCCGTGGGGTTTCTCGGACCTAAGGGGCTAGTCGTCCAGCGAAACCACGGCCTTGCCGCGGCTGAGGTCAACGACCATGGCGAGGATCGCCTCCGCCTCGTCCTTGCGAAGCTCCACCGTCAGCACGGGCCCCTTGTCGGTGAAGCTCTCATTGATGATCGCCACATCGCGCGCGAGAAGCCGCGCCTTGATCAGCGCCATGTCGGAAAAGTCGAGGGCGACGGTGGCGCGCACGGTCTCGATCATCTCGATCTTTTCCGCCGCCCTGAGGCACAGCGCCGCCGTGCCGCCATAGGCGCGCACCAGGCCGCCGCTGCCGAGCAGGATGCCGCCGAACCAGCGGGTGACCACGACCGCGACGCGGTCGAGCTCCTGGCCGTCTATGGCCGCGAGGATCGGTTTTCCGGCCGTGCCGCTCGGCTCGCCGTCGTCACTGAAGCGATAGGCCTGGCCGATGCGCCAAGCCCAGCAATTGTGGTTGGCGGTAGGATCGGAATGGGCGGCGAGGAAGTCTTTTGCCGCCTGTTCATCGGTAATGGGCGCGGCAAAGGCCAGAAACCGGCTCTTCTTGACGTCCTGGTTTGCCGTTTCGATGCGCTTGAGGGTGAACATGGCTGCTTCCGTTTCTCAGACGCTGATAACGGATTGTTGGGGGCGGCGCCACGGTGGATGCAGCTTGTGCTCTGGTAGATGCGGTCACGATGGAGACCGCACACACTTCGCCATTGTCCCGGAACGAGTGCAGGGGCGAGGACGCCCTATTGGTGGAATGTCAGTCAGTTTAGCCCCCTCCCACGACGGGGAGAGGGCGCTTTGCAAGATATGGAACCGATCAGCCGATCGCCATCAGGCTGGCATTGCCGCCGGCCGCTGCGGTGTTGATCGAGGTCGAGACCTCCTCGAGCAGCCAGTTCAGGCAATAGGCGTCGGGGTTCTTGACGATCTCTTCGCTCGAAGCCGCCTGGACGAGAACGAGCGGGCCGGGAAGGCCGGCGATCGTCTTGCTGACTTCGCGCACGCGGGCGCCGTCACCTTCGACGAGCGCGCCTGCGAACGGACCGTCGGCGGCCCAATCCTTCGACCAGGAAAGGCGTGCGGCGATGCTCGCCGGCAGATCCTTCAGCGAAGCCTGCAGACCGGAAGCCGCGTCGACGACGACGGTATTGCCGGTCGCAAGGGCGGCACCCAGCTGGTGGTAGAGGCCGGTTTCGGTGGTCGGAACCAGCAGCACGCGGCCACGCGGATGCAGCGCATAGAGGTTGCGCTCGCCGACCGGGCCCGGAAGCTCGGAGTGGAGCCCGAGGGCCGAGTTGCTGCCGGCGGTGCGGGCGGCTTCGGCTTCCGCCTTTTTACCCTTGCCGTCGAGCCACTTGGCAAAGTCGAGCAGAACAGGATCGGTGTGAACCGAGCTGTGCTGCGGCGGGACCGGGGCGGTGGCGACGAGGCGGCCGAGATAGAGCGGGCCGCCAGCCTTCGGGCCGGTGCCGGAGAGGCCACGTCCGCCGAAGGGCTGAACGCCGACGACGGCGCCGATGACGTTGCGGTTGACGTAGAGGTTGCCCGCCTTCACCCGCGAGGTGACGTGGGCGATGGTCTCGTCGAGGCGCGTGTGCAGACCGAAGGTGAGGCCGTAGCCGGTGGCGTTGATGTCGTCGATCAACCGGTCGAGATCGTCGCGGCGGTAGCGGATGACGTGCAGAACCGGACCGAAGACTTCGCGCTTGAGGTCTGAGAGCTTGTCGAGCTCGACGATCGTCGGTGGCACGAAGGTGCCCTGTTCGGTGCCGGAAGCAAGGCCGATCTGCTCGACCTTGCGGCCGAGGCCGCGCATGGCATCGATGTGCTTCTCGATGATGCCCTTGGCCTCAGCGGTGATAACAGGGCCGACATCGACCGAGAGCCGGTCGGTGCGGCCGATCTTGAGCTCATGCAGCGCACCCTTCAGCATCGAAAGCGTGCGGTCGGCAACGTCTTCCTGCAGGCAGAGTACACGCAGCGCCGAGCAGCGCTGGCCGGCGCTGTCGAAGGCCGAGGCGATGACGTCGCCGACGACCTGTTCGGCAAGTGCCGAGCTGTCGACGATCATGGCGTTCTGGCCGCCGGTTTCGGCAATCAGCGGGATCGGCCGGCCGGCCGGCGACAGTCGATCGGCAAGCTGCGCCTGGATCAGGCGGGCGACTTCGGTCGAGCCGGTGAACATCACGCCGGCGATCTCAGGCGCGGCAACGAGCGCCGCACCGATGCGGCCGTCGCCGGGGAGCAGCTGCAGCGCGTCGGCGGGAATGCCGGCCTCGTGCAGAATGCGCACGCCTTCGGCGGCGATCAGCGGGGTTTCTTCAGCGGGCTTCGCCAGCACCGGGTTGCCGGCGACGAGCGCGGCGGCAATCTGGCCGGCGAAGATCGCCAGCGGGAAGTTCCATGGGCTGATGCAGACGATGGGACCAAGCGCCTTGTGAGCCGGGCCGAGCGTGCGACGCGTCTGTTCGGCGTAGTAGCGTAGGAAGTCGATCGCTTCGCGCACTTCGGCAATGGCGTTCGGCAGCGACTTGCCGGCTTCGCGGGCGATGAGGCCGAGCAGGGTTGGCATGCGCGCCTGCATCAGGTCGGCAGCGCGGGTAAGGCAGGCGGCGCGCTCGGCGGGCGAGACGGCGGCCCAGCTCGCGGCGGCCTTGGCGGCAAGCGTCGCTGCCTGGCGGGCGTCGGCTTCCGATGCCTCGGTGACGGAGCCGACCACGTCGCGGTGGTCGCCGGGGTTGACGACGGCGCGGGTTTCGCCGGAGGCAGGCCCCGTTGCCAGCTGCGGAACGGCCTTCCAGTTAACCGTCGCACTTGCCTGGAGCGCTGCGGTCAGCGAGGTCAGGCCGGCTTCGTTCGAAAGGTCGAGACCGGCGGAGTTGCGGCGCGTGTCGCCGAAGAGGTTGTCGGGCAGCGCGATCTGGTCGTGCGGTGCGCCAACGACCGGCATCGCGCGCACGATCTCGACCGGATCGGCAATCAGTTCGTCGACCGAGACCTTCGGGTCGGCGATGCGGTTGACGAAGGAGGAGTTCGCACCGTTTTCGAGCAGGCGGCGAACGAGGTAAGCCAGCAGCGTCTCATGGGTGCCGACCGGCGCGTAGATCCGGCAGGGACGGTCGAGATTGCCCTTGCCGACCACCTCGTCATAGAGCGGCTCGCCCATGCCGTGCAGGCACTGGAACTCGTACTTGCCGACCTTGAAGTCCTTGCCGGCCATTTCGTAGATGGTCGCCAGCGACTGGGCGTTGTGGGTCGCGAACTGCGGGAAGATCACGTCGGTTGCGGCCAGCAGCTTCTTGGCGCAGGCGATGTAGGAGACGTCGGTGTAGATCTTGCGGGTATAGACCGGAAAGTCTTCGAGACCGTCGAGCTGCGCGCGCTTGATCTCGGCGTCCCAGTAGGCGCCCTTGACGAGGCGCACCATGACGCGGCGGCCGGCGCGGCGCGCAAGGTCGATGATGAAGTCGAGCACGTAGGGGCAGCGCTTGCCATAGGCCTGGACGACGAAGCCCATGCCGGCCCAGCCGGCGAGATCCTTGTCGAGGCAGAGTTCTTCGAGCAGGTCGAGCGAAAGTTCGAGACGGTCGGCTTCCTCGGCGTCGATGTTGAGGCCGATGTCGTATTTCTTGGCGATAACGGCGAGCGCCTTCACCTTCGGCAGAAGCTCTTCCATGACACGCGACGCCTGCGAACGGGCGTAGCGCGGGTGCAGCGCCGAAAGCTTGATCGAGATGCCGGGGCCTTCATAAATGCCGCGGCCGGCCGATGCCTTGCCGATGGCATGGATCGCCTGCTCGTAGTCGCGGTAGTAACGCTCCGCGTCGGCAGCCGTCGTCGCCGCTTCGCCGAGCATGTCGTAGGAATAGCGGAAGCCCTTCTGCTCGAGTGCGCGCGAACGGCGCAGCGCCTCGTCGATGGTTTCGCCGGTGACGAACTGTTCGCCCATCATGCGCATTGCCATGTCGACGCCGCGGCGGATGACCGGCTCGCCGCAGCGGGCGATCAGGCGGGTGAGCGCGGCGGAAAGGCTGCGGTCGTTGACGGTTGAGGTCAGCTTGCCGGTGACGACGAGACCCCAGGTGGCGGCGTTGACGAACAGCGAGCGGCCACCGCCGATGTGCGACTTCCAGTCGCCGTCGGCGATCTTGTCGCGGATCAGCGCGTCACGGGTTGCGGTGTCCGGAATGCGCAGCAGCGCTTCGGCCAGGCACATCAGCGCCACGCCTTCCTGGCTGGAGAGCGAATATTCCTGCACGAGGCCTTCGACGCCCGAACCCTTGTGCTTGGCGCGTAGCGCCTCGATCAGCTTGCGCGCCGTCTTGGCGGCGGCCGCACGGGTGGTGGCGTCGAGCGTTGCGGCTTCGACCAGTGCCGGCAGCGCTTCCGTTTCCGGCCGGCGGTAGGCGGCGGTGATCGCCTGGCGCAGCGTGCTCTGCGGTCGGACTGGCGGGGCGAACTCGGCAAACGGAGCCTGAGGCGCGCCGGTCTCTGCAGTGGTCTTGTGAAGCGGTGTCTGGCTCATCGAGCGCTATCCTCCGGGAAGCGGTTTTGAAGGCGCGGCGCGCCCTCGATCGTGGGCGGAAAATACGCTTCCTTTCGCCGTACATCCATCCGGCAAATTTGATCTTTAGCGGAATGTTTCACCGTCCCACGCGCGCGGCGCCGCAGAGGATGCGGAATGTTCGCAATATCGCCGGATGATCCGGTGTTATGCGGCCTTGCCGAAATGCTTCTCGCGGGCCATCAGGCACTCGTCATCGCCCGGCATGCAGGTGCGACAGACGATCGGTCGGATCGCGTAGATCTTGCAGCCGACATGGTCGCCGAGCTTGCCGTTGAGCGCCAAGCAGCGATCGTCCTCGCAACGCATGCCGCCGAGATCGGCGGACACGTACTCCGCCGGGATCAGGTCGAGCTCCTCGTCCGTCTCCAGCGAGAAACGCGGCCAGTCGGCCGAATAGGCGCAGCAGGCGCCGCAGCTCTGGCAATCGAAGCTTTCGTCGAGGGATACGGGTTCGGTCATGCCGTCAAACTAGCATGAAGGCCGTGCGTTCGAAATGGCCTTACGCGATGGCGGCATCCCGGCGAGCGATCTCGTAGTCCTCCGTATGCACCAGCACGCCATCGGCGGTCACGACAGCGATGCCATAGGCCGCCGGCTCGTCGACCGACAGCGACGCGTCCGGTGCGTCGAAGGGCATCGGCTGCTGGTGCACCGGGCTCTTGAAGACCGAGAAGGGAATGCCGCGGGAAGAACCACTGATCGTGCGGTGCACATGGCCGGCGAAGATGTGTCGGACATTGCCGTGCCGTTTGACGAGATCATAAAACTCCGCCTCGTTGGCGAGCCGGATCATGTCCATGCCACTAAAGCCGGTCCTGTGCGGCGGGTGATGCATGAAGATGAGCACCGGCCGCTCGCCGGCATCGGCCAATTGCCGGTCGAGCCAGGCGAGCCGCTTGGCGCAAAGTACGCCGGCATGGCTGGTCGGATAATCATAGGGCGGGGCAAACAGCGTATCGAGCAGGAGGACGCGGCAGTCGGCAAAATCGATCGCCTGCTGCACGAAGCCGTTCTCGTCGGTCTCGGCATCGGCAAAGACGTCGCGGAACACCTCGCGCCGGTCATGATTGCCGATGGTGATGGCGACCGGCGGCGTAAGCTGATCGATCAGCCGCTTCAGGCGCTCGTAGGACGCGCGGTCCGCGTAGTGGGTGAGGTCGCCCATGAAGACCACCCGGTCTGCGTCCGCATGGTAGCGGTTGACATGCGCGATGCCGTTGGCCAGCCGCTGATGGGGGTCAAGGCCGATGATTGTCGTACCCTCGGGCACCATATGCAGGTCGGTGAAGATGATCAGCTTTGTCATGGAGTTCCAGAGGGTTGCGTCCGATTGGCCCAAGCTGTCGCGCCGACGGGCCTGCGTCAAGCCGCATCTTTGGGCTCGACAGACGAACTGCGGCCCGCGGTTTTTCTTGCGGGCGCGCGCGGAAAGCGGTAATGCAGGCGCATCTGATATATCAGCCATGGCTGCCGCTAAGGCTATGGCAAGCGCGTTGGAGAAACGGCATGCGGTGGAAGCGCACGATCCAGTTGCTGGACGTTCATTGCGAGGGTGAAATCGGCAAGGTCGCGATCGGCGGCGTGCCGAAGATCCCGGGCAACTCGATCGCCGAGCAGCTCAACCACATCAACACGGTCGATGACAGCCTGCGCCGGTTCCTGTGCCTGGAGCCGCGCTCCGGCTCGATCGGGTCGGTCAACCTTCTGGTGCCGCCGAAGCGGCCGGAAGCTGATGCCGGCTTCATCATCCTGCAGGCCGACCAGGCCCATGCCATGTCCGGCTCGAACTCGATCTGCGTCACGACCGCGCTCTTGGAATCCGGCATCATCGAGATGAAGGAACCCGAGACCGTCGTCATGCTCGACACTGCCTCCGGCCTCGTCAAGGCGACCGCCACCTGCCGCGACGGCCGCTGCGAAAAGGTGAAGCTGACGATGGTGCCGTCCTTCGTGCATGAGCTCGACGTCGAGGTCGACACGCCGAAGTGGGGCAAGATCAAGCTCGATCTCTGCTATGGCGGCATCTTCTACGCCCTGGTCGATGTCGGCCAGATCGGTACCACGATCGACAAGGCGAACGCCCGCGAGATCGTCGAAGCCGGCATGATCCTGAAGGATATCGTCAACCGCACCATCCCCGTCGTTCATCCGGAAATCCCGGAGATCAAGGGCGTCGCCTATGTGATGTTCCGCGATGTCGAGGCTGACGGCACGATCCGCACCTGCACCACGATGTGGCCGGGCCGCGTCGACCGCTCGCCTTGCGGCACGGGCAGCTCCGCCAACCTTGCGACGCTGCATGCGCGCGGCAAGGTCAAGGTCGGTGACGTCCTGAAGTCCCGCTCGATCATCGGTTCGGAATTCGAAGTGGGCCTCGAAGGGGTCACGACTGTTGCCGGTCGCGAGGCGATCATCCCGACCATTGCCGGTCGCGGCTGGACCTTCGGTCTGCACCAGGTGGCGCTCGACCCGTTCGATCCGCTGGCCGATGGCTTCGCACTCACCGATACCTGGGGGCCGCAGGCAGGCGAAATCCGCTAGTCGGCCGCGTTCTTAGGGGGTGTTCTAAACGAAAACGCGGGCCGAAGATCATGGGATCTCCGACCCGCGTGGCCCTTGGGAGGCGTGTTCGATTACTTGATGCGGCTTGCCTTGGGGAGCATGGCTGTCTCAAACCCATCGCTTACGCTGAGTGCGGCCAGCTTCTGGCCGGCAAACGCATCGCCTTCATTGGCGGCCTTGCGGAAGATTTCCCGTGCCGCGGGGATGTCCTTGTTGATGCCTTCGCCGTTCTCGAGCATCAGGCCGAGATTGACCATGGCATCGACATTGCCCCTGTCGGCGGCAAGCCGGTAGAACTTGGCGGCCTTCGCGTTGTCCTCAGCGACCAGCTTTCCTTCATCCAGGATGACCGCGAGATTGAAGGCGGCGACGTCGTCGCCGGCGAGGGATGCCCGCTCGAACCATGCGATCGCGAGTTCGCCGTTGACCGAGGTTCCCATGCCGTCGCGATAGGAGACGCCGAGATTGTAGGCGGCGAGAATGTTGCCGGCGGCGGCGGCCTTCTGGTTCAGCGCGAATTCGGTGGCGGTATCGCCTTCTTCGCCGACGAGAACGGCATAGTTGGTCATGGCCAGCGCGTGGCCATGTTCGGCGGCTTCGCCGAGAATGCGTTGCGACTGGATCTTCTGGCCGGCCTTGTCGAGAACGCGGGCCAGCTGAAACTCGGTGCGGGCGCCACTCTTCTGGTTATAGGCCTCGCGGCAGGCCGACAGCGCGACGCCGATCTTGATGTCCTCAGTGGCAACGGCCGGGAAGACCATATTGCGTTGCAGGTCGAAAATGCTGCCTGCCTCGCGGTCGCAGACGTCGGCTGCGGAAAGCTCGGCGGCGCGGGCTGAAGGAAGTGCGATCGCAGCAACCGCCAGCAAGCTGACGACAGCCAGGAATACGGCGTTGATGATGCGGGTGCCGGATGCGCTGCGATTTTCCATGAAGCTCTCCCTTCTCTTGACAGCGAACTTATCCCTGCTCGTTGGAGACGGCTGTTCCGGCGGGAACAGCCCGGCAACGAAAGCTCGGGCGAAGTGGGGAGGGACTGCTGCGGGCCGGCCCTGCGCCCGCTTGCATCCGGGAGCGCCGGGGCTATCCTCGCAAGGCGGCAGCGATACGGGAGATAAGCGATGGAAGATCTGGCAGCGTCGATGCGCAAGATGCTGGTGAGCCGGCGCGTCGTCGTCGGCGGTCTGTTGCTGACGGCGGTCGGCGGTGGTGCTACGCCCGCCTGGGCAGGCTCAGCCCTTGGCGAGGCAACGGAGATCCGCGGCGATGTCCGGCTGAGGCAGGCAAAAATGGATAAGCCACTCGCCGTCGGCGGTCAGCTGTTCGAGAACGACCGCGTGCACACGAACGCCGAGAGTTTTGCAACCTTGAATCTGGGCACGGATACGCGCGTGCTTCTGGGCGCCGAAACCGAACTGCTCGTCGATAGCTTCATTGCCGGGCAGGGCGGCACGCTCGAGCTTGGAACGGGCCGCATGGTCTTCGACCGGCCTGAGGGGTTGCCGAAGGTCGATGTCGCCGTCCGCACGGCCTTCGGCATGATCGGCGTGCGCGGCACCAAGTTCTTCTGTGGTCCGAGCCGGGCCGCCTTTGCCGTCTTCGTCGAACATGGAAGCGTTTCGGTCGCGCGCGGCGGCGTAACCAAGATCGTCGCTGCGGGGCAGGGGGTGGAGTTTCATCATCGCGGGGACGCCCCGAGCGAGCCCGCCAACTGGAGCGAGGCGCGCATCAAGGAGGCCTATGCCAGCGTCGGCCTGACGCGCTGAGCTGACGCCGACATTATCCGAAGCGGCGGGTGCAGACGGCGCGCCGCCTCAGTCGGCGACCGTGAACAGTTCCATCGTCGAGAACCCGCGGATCTCGTGGCTGCCAAGCGGGCGAAGCGGCCTTTTGCTTTCCTGAGCGGCAGCGGGCCCGACGCAGATCGCCGTGCCGAGAAACTTGTTTGCCTCCTGAAGGCGTGCCGCCAGATTGATCGCATCGCCGTGGGCCGTGTAGTCGAGCTTGCCGCCGGCGCCGACCTCACCGACGACGGCCGGTCCGGTCTCGATCCCGATCCGCGTCCGGCCGAAACCGTTGGAGGCGAACTGCGGACGCCTGCGCATCTCTTCCGTCAGCGCATGGATCGCCTTGGCGCAATCGATGGCCCTGTCGACATGATCAGCCAGATCCTCCGGGGCGTTGAAGAACGCGTGCACCGCATCGCCCACCACCTTGTCGACCATGCCGCCATGGTCGGCCACCAGCGCGTTGACTTCGGCAAAATAGATGTCGAGCAAGGCGATGAGCTCCCGCGGCTTGAGCCTCTGCGACAGGGTGGAAAAGCTCTCGATGTCGGTAAAGAGCGCGGTCACCTGGCGCTCCTCGCCAGCCATGCGGGCAAGTCCGGGATTGTCGATGTAGCGGGCGACCACCGACTGCGGCAGATATTGCGAAAACTTCTGCCGGGCCGTCGCTTCCGCGCGCCGGACCTGGGCAAATTGCAGGACGCTGGTCACCGCGAGGACGGCAATAAGCGCGACCGAGACGCTGACGGCATCGATGAGCCAGCCGCTGGCATCGTAGACGACGGCAGATGCAGCGACCGCGGCGGCGACGGTGCAAAGGCCGAGCGCCGCCGATGTCAGCGGCCGCAGGCGGGTGGCGGCAAAGGCGATGCCGAGGCCGGCGACAAGTGCGGCCACGGCTTCGGCAAGCGGCAATCGGCCGTCGCGCTGCGGCACGAAGCCGGTCATGATCGCGTTGGCGATGTCGGCGTGGATCTGCACCGAGGGTTCGAGCGGCATCGAGGCGCTCGGTCTGAGGCCTCCGAGGCTTGGCAGGCTGCTGCCGATCAGCACGAGTTTGCCGGCGAAGCGCTCGGGCAAAGCCTTGCCGGACAAGACGTCGGCCGCCGAAACCGTACGTTCGCTGAGCCGTTCCTGGGGACTTGCGACGAAACGCAGGCTTCCGGTGTCGTCGAGCAAGATCGTTTGCCCGTCGATGCGCATCCAGGCCGGCTGGCCGCCGAGGATGGGCGTGCCGCCGCCCCGCATCTGCCGGGCCGCTTCGATCGCCAGCGTCGGATAGGCGTCGTTGCCGAGGATGGCATAGGCCTGAACCCGGCGTATGCGCGCATCCTCGTCGCCGACGAGAAACGAGGCCGCCGCCGCACTCGCCTGATCCATGAAGGCCCGGCATGACGTTTCCGCGCCGTCGAGAAACCACAGTTCGGGCGCGGTGAAGGGTCGGCTGAGCGCCAGCGGCGGCACGGGACGCGGCCGCTCCTGCACCGTATCGGCGACGAGAAAACCGAGAACGACGGCGGTCTTCGAAAGTGCTGCGGCAAGCGCCGGGTTGCCGTCGGAGCTGGGGTCGCAATCGGCGCTGAAGACGAAATCGACTGCAATCACCTTGGCGCCCGCGGTCGCGAGTCGCGACAGAAGCTCGGCGGTCGCTGTCCGGTCCCATTCACCCGAAGGGCGCGACTGGTGGGCCTGCCGGTCGATGTCGACGACGACGAGGTCGGGCGACTGGGGGGCAGGAACCCATTGCGTCAGACTGTCGAAGAACAACTCGCGCTGGGTTTCGAACAGCGGTCCGGCGTAGAGATAGAGTGCTATGGCCGCAAGCAGGCTCGTGAGGCAACCGCCGGCGAGCGGCGTGAAACGCAAACGCCGGCGCGGCTCAACGACCATGCGGTCTAGTCCTCCTCGGGGTCAGCGATGCTCTGCAGGCGACCGACCTTGCAGGCGATGATGCCTTCGTTGCGCTTGATCGCGCCGCTCTCCTCAAGCCACTGGATGGCGCGGTTGACCTTGGGTCGGCTGGCGCCGAGCACGCCGGCGATGTCCGTCTGGCTCATGGTCAGCCTGAGATTGGCACTTTCCGGCAATTCGTTGCCGTGGATCTGCCGGAGGGTCGCGAGGAAGAAGCGCGCCACCCGGGCGTTGAGGTCGTAAAGCGCGATGGTTTCCAGCCGCTCCGTCGTGTCGCGAAGCTGGGCGCAGAGAAAGCGGATGACCGCTTCGGCCGCCTCCCGTCGATTGGTGACGATGTCGAGAAAGGCCTTCTTGCCGATTACATAGCCCTCGGAGGCGGTCGTGGCGGTCGCATCGGCCGAACGGGTCTGACCGTCGAGCACCGCCATCTCGCCGAAGATCGCGCCGGCTTCGTGCTGGCGCAGCATCAGTTCGCGGCCCTGCGGCGTGATCAGCGACAGCTTGATGCGCCCGGAGATGACGACAATCATGTAGTTGCCTTCGTCGCCGCGCTGGAAGATCACGGTGCCGGCCGGCCATTTCCGATAGGTTGCGATATTGGCAAGTTCGGCGATAGCGTCCTTGTCGAATTCTTCAAAGATCGGAAACGAGCGCCAGAATGCCGGGCTCCTGTTGATTTCGTTCATGACATTCCCCCGCGCGGCGTCCCCTGCCGCGCCGAAATTCTTCGCCCAGCCGCTCCGTCGTTGCAACATAAAAGAACGAGGCGTCGTCGTTGTAGTTCCGCATTGCCTTGCAGTCCTGCGTCGAGAAGTGGCCGATAGAAGGTTGACGATGCGTCATCGGCGTTTCATTTTTGTGAACGATCTGTCGCCCGCGCAACGGCTAGATGATTTTGAAAATACTGATACTTCTGTTGCCAACGAACCGTTTCTCACAGGAGTCTTCCATGTCTCAGAATGTTGTCGTCCTCGTCGGACGCATCCTGCTTTCGATCATGTTTATCACGGCCGGCTTCGGCAAGCTCACCGATCCGTCGGCGACCGCCGGAATGATCACCGGTGCCGGCTGGCCCGCGCCGACGCTGCTTGCCTATCTCGCCGGCGCCTTCGAACTGGTTGCCGGTCTTGCCGTTCTCGTCGGTTTCCAGACGAAGATTGCGGCCTACCTGCTGGCGGCCTTCACGCTCGTGACTGCCTTCGTCTTCCATAGCGGTGCGATCAACATTCCGACCTTCCCGCCGGAAGCCAACGGCCTGCTGAGCGTCTTCAACAGCCTGATGATGATGAAGAACATCTCGGTCGCCGGTGGTTTCCTCGTGCTCGCCGCCTTTGGCCCGGGCGCGCTGTCGATCGACAAGCGCGGCGCCTGAGGCACGGATTTCACTTGATGAAATGCAAGCCCGCCGGTTCGCCGGCGGGCTTTTTTCGTTGTGTGCGAAGTCTCAGGGATAAATCACGCCCTTGCGCAGGATGACGTTGCCGTAAAGCCGGGGCTCGCTCGTCTGGACCACCGTGTGGGCGGCCCTGACGCGCGGATAGAAATCGGCGCCGAGCAGAGGCACGACGCGGCGGTTCGGTTCGTGCTTGCCGCAGCACGCGACGATCTCTTGGTGGACAGGGTCGAGCGTGTCCTTGTCCTGTTTGACAGTGGCCCGGAAGATCGCCTCGGGCACAAAATCGTCGATCGGCAAGACGCTCAAGATAGCGTCGAGCACGGGGATCAGCGGGTGCCCGTCGAGCCGGATGAGACGGCGCGCATGTTCCTGGCCGGGGTAGTTGCCATCCACCAGCGCGATCTCGTCGCCGTGGCCCATCGCTCGCAGCGTTGCGAGCAGTTCGGGACTGAGGATCGGGTTTAGGCCTTTCAGCATCAGCCGAGCTCCTTGAAGAGGACATTGGTGTCGAGCAGGTAGCGGGAAAAGAGCGGCAGGCTCGCGCCGCCGATGGCGCGCGCATGGCTGCCGACCATGCCTTCCACCAGTTCGGGAATGGTTACACCCTGAAGGTCGAGGTCGTAGAGCGCCTTGCGCGTGGCGGAAAGCAACCGCGCCCGCACCCAGGGCGGGAAGCCGCCGTCGATGACGACGGCCGAGAAGTCGACGATCGAAACGGCGGAGACGACGGCCTGGGCGAGGGCTGCGCCGCAGTCGTCGATCCAGATGTCGAGCGGTTCGCCGAAGTCGATCCAGTCGTCGGCCGAGTACCAGAGCGGCCGCGGATCGATGCCGCGTTCGCGCAAGAGGTTTTCGAGCACGAAGACCGAGGCGATCTTGAGCAGCTGGATGGTTTTGCCGTCCTTGCCCGAGACCGGCAGCGGACCGACGGCGCCAGCCGTTCCTGTTCGCCCGGAGAAGAGTGCGGAGTTCAGCACAACGCCGCCGCCGATGAACGAGCCGATATAGAAATAGACGAAATCCGGATAGCTGGCGCCGACGCCGAAGGCGAGCTCGGCACCGCAGGCGCTGGTGCCGTCGTTCTGCAGAAACACCGGATAGGTGGTACGGGCAGCGACCGCCGCCTGCAGGTCGACGTCGCGCCACCTGTTCATCTCTTCGCGCGGCGCGCCCACTTCTTCGGCCCAGTTCCAGAGCTCGAAGGGGGTGGCGATGCCGATGCCGGCGATGCGCTTGCGCTGGTCGGGGCCAAGCTGCTGTTCGAGCTTCGCCATGCCGGAAATGATGAAATCGACGAGATCGCCGGGCAACGGATAGGGATGCACGTGGTGCAGATGCAGCCGGATGTTGCCGACGAAATCCATCAGCACCAGATCGGCGCTGCGCCGGCCGATCTTGACGCCAAAGGAATAGACCGCGTCTGGGTTGAGCCGCATCGGCGTCGAGGGCTGGCCGACCTTGCCTCTGACGGGATCGCCTTTGACCAGAAGGCCGTCGCTTTCGAGCGCGCGCATGATCACCGAAACGGTCTGCGCCGACAGGCCGGAGCGCCGGGCGATGTCGGCCTTGGAGAGGCCGCCGTGGCGCCGGACAAGCGACATGACCAGCCGTTCGTTATAGGCGCGCACGCGCGTCTGGTTGGCGCCGCCGCTCGGGTCGATGACTTCAGGTTGCGTCGGTCCCCGGTCGGGGCCGTCTGTCAGTGACATGCCACCGTCTCCTCCCGTTGGCATTGGATTATGTGAGCGGGATACGGGCGCAAGCCGCCTGCATAGTTCCTCATCCCGTTCTGCCGCCCGCTTGGCGCAGGTCTCTTGTTTCCACTTGTCGCGGCTCTGTCAATTTGGTCGGCGCGCCAATCCTCCGGTGGAGCGCTGTCATCCCAAGAATGCCACATCGAAATAATAATTCAATTTGATTTATTTATTGACACCCCGGAAATTTAGTGTTTGTTTTTGTCTCGGAAGCGCCAGTTGCAGCGGAGGAGAATGCTGCGGTGGTGTAGCCAGGGCCGGTCCGCCGGCACGATTTTCAATCCTTGGGAGGATTTCATGAAGAAGACTGTTCTTTCCGCTGCTTTTGGCGCGCTGTCGCTTGGCGTTGTCTTCGCCATGCCCGCGCAAGCCGCCGATGTCGGCGCCTGCCTGATTACCAAGACCGACACCAATCCCTTCTTCGTCAAGATGAAGGAGGGCGCGACTGCCAAGGCCAAGGAACTCGGCGTGACGCTGAAGTCCTATGCCGGCAAGATCGACGGCGACCATGACAGCCAGGTGGCTGCGGTCGAATCCTGCATTGCAGACGGTGCCAAAGGCATCCTGATCGCCGCCTCCGACACCAAGGCGATCGTCGATCAGGTCAAGAAGGCGCAGGAAGCCGGTCTGCTCGTGATCGCGCTCGACACGCCGCTTGATCCGGCAACCGCTGCCGATGCGACCTTTGCCACCGACAACCTGCTCGCCGGCAAGCTGATCGGCCAGTGGGCAGCCGCCACCATGGGTGATGGTGCCAAGACCGCCAAGATCGGCTTCCTTGACCTGACGCCGTCGCAGCCGACAGTCGACGTTCTGCGCGACCAGGGCTTCATGATGGGCTTCGGCATCGACACGAAGGATCCGAACAAGATCGGCGACGAGGACGATCCGCGCATCGTCGGCCACGACGTCACCAACGGCAACGAGGAAGGCGGCCGCAAGGCGATGGAGAACCTTCTGCAGAAGGATCCTGATATCAACGTCATCCACACCATCAACGAGCCGGCCGCCGTCGGCGCCTATCAGGCGCTGAAGGCCGTCGGCAAGGAAAAGGACGTGCTGATCGTTTCGGTCGACGGCGGTTGCCCGGGCGTCAAGTCGGTCGCCGAAGGTGTCATCGGCGCAACCTCGCAGCAGTACCCGCTGATGATGGCGGCTCTCGGCATCGAGGCGATCAAGAAGTTCGCCGACACCGGTGAGAAGCCGAAGCCGACCGAAGGCAAGGACTTCTTCGATACCGGCGTCTCGCTCGTCACCGACAAGCCGGCAGCCGGCGTCGAATCGATCGATACCAAGGTCGGCACGGAGAAGTGCTGGGGCTGATTGCCCGCCTTCTACTGTCACCATGCAAAGGCAACGGAAGGGCGGCCCCGGCCGCCCTTCGCGTAAGCGCCGATGTCTTTGACAAGGCGACGAAAACCGCGCAGCTTTTAAAGAGTGCTATTGCCCGCGTCATTGTGGGCGGGCTGTGCACGACACCATCGCAACCCCTTGGGAGTGGGGTTCACGGGAGGAAGGTCCATGGGCGAGCCCAACACAGCCGCGCAGCCATCCCAGGAATTCGAGAAAGTCCTGGTCAACAGTTCGACGCAGGTCGCGTCGTTCGATACGCATGACAAGACAGCGGTCCAGAAGATCCAGCATTTCCTGCATTCGACGCCGGCCGCTGTGCCGTTCATCGTGCTGATTGCAGCGATCCTGATCTTCGGCATCGCCATCGGGGGTAAGTTCTTCTCGTCCTACACCCTGACCCTGATCCTTCAGCAGATCGCCATCGTCGGCATTCTTGGTGCCGCACAGACGCTGGTGATCCTGACCGCCGGCATCGATCTTTCGATCGGTGTCATCATGGTGCTGTCGGCTGTGATCATGGGCAATTGCGCCGTCACCTACGGCCTTCCGGCACCGATCGCGATCTTCATCGGCTTCGTCGTCGGCGGCGCCTGCGGCTTCCTCAACGGCTTCCTCGTCTCCAGGGTCAAGCTTCCGCCGTTCATCGTCACGCTCGGCACCTGGTATGTCACTATGTCGACGAACTTCATCTATTCGGCCAACGCGACGATCCGCGAGGCCGACGTGACGGCCGTCACCCAGATGCTCCACCTCTTCGGCGTCAGCTTCAAGGTGGGCTCCGCCGTCTTCACGCTCGGCGTGGTGATGATGGTCGTGCTGGTCGTCGGCCTCTGGTACGCGCTCAATCACACCGCCTGGGGCCGCCACCTCTATGCCGTCGGCGACGATCCGGAAGCGGCGAAACTCTCGGGTATCCGCACCAGCCGCGTGCTCCTGAGTGCCTATACGCTGGCCGGCCTGATCGCGGCACTTGCCGCCTGGGTCTCGATCGGCCGCAATGGCTCGATCTCGCCGTCTGCAGCCGTCACCGACTACAATCTGCAGGCCATCACCGCAGCCGTGATCGGCGGCATCTCGCTCTTCGGCGGCCGCGGCTCGATCCTCGGCACACTGATCGGCGCGATGATCGTCGGCGTCGTCTCCATGGGGCTCAACATGCTCGGCGCCGATCCGCAGTGGAAAGTCTTCCTCACCGGCGTCTTGATCATCACCGCCGTCGCAATCGACCAATGGATCAGAAAGGTAGCAGGCTGATGGCTCAGGAACCCATTCTCACCGCGCGCGGCCTGGTCAAGCGTTACGGTCGCGTCACCGCTCTCGATCATGCCGATTTCGATCTCTATCCCGGCGAGATCCTCGCCGTGATTGGCGACAACGGTGCCGGCAAGTCCTCGATGATCAAGGCGATCTCCGGCGCCATCACGCCGGATGAGGGCGAGATCCGGCTTGAGGGCCAACTGATCAACTTCCGTTCGCCGATGGAAGCGCGAACGGCCGGCATCGAAACGGTCTATCAGAACCTGGCGCTGTCGCCGGCGCTGTCGATCGCCGACAACATGTTCCTCGGCCGCGAAATCCGCAAACCTGGCATCATGGGCAAGCTCTTCCGCACCCTCGATCGCGCGGAAATGGAAAAGCGGGCGCGGGCGAAACTGTCCGAGCTCGGGCTGATGACGATCCAGAACATCAACCAGGCGGTGGAAACGCTCTCGGGCGGCCAGCGCCAGGGCGTGGCCGTGGCGCGGGCCGCGGCCTTCGGCTCCAAGGTGGTGATTATGGACGAGCCGACGGCGGCACTCGGCGTCAAGGAAAGCCGGCGGGTGCTGGAGCTGATCCTCGACGTGCGCTCGCGCGGCCTGCCGATCGTCTTGATCTCGCACAACATGCCGCATGTGTTCGAGGTGGCCGACCGCATCCACGTTCACCGTCTCGGCAAGCGGCTCTGCGTCATCAATCCGAAGGAGCATACGATGTCGGATGCGGTTGCCTTCATGACCGGGGCGAAGGAGCCGCCGCGCGAGGCGCTTGCGGCATGAATGTCGAGCCGATTGCAAACGAAATCCTGAAACGGGCGGCCGGTGCCGCCCGCTTCGTCGTCGCCATCGCCGGGCCGCCCGGTGCCGGGAAGTCGACGCTGGCCGAGGCGCTGGCCGAAACCTTGGTTGCCGGCGGCGAAAGGGCGGCGGTTCTGCCGATGGACGGCTTTCACATGGACAATGCCGTTCTTGAGGAAAAAGGTCTCCTCCCACGGAAGGGGTCGCCGGAGACATTCGACGTCAGGGCTTTTCTTTCGACGGTCGCCGCGGTGCGCGCCAATGACGGCGAGGTGCTGGTTCCGGTCTTCGACCGCTCGCGCGAGATCGCGATCGCCTCTGCCAGGATCGTTGCGCCCGAGACCCGCATCATCCTGGTTGAGGGCAACTACCTGCTGCTCGACGAGGCGCCGTGGGACAGGCTCGAAGGCGCCTTCGATTTCTCGATCTTCATCAATCCCGGCGTGGCAGAACTGGAGCGGCGGCTTTTGCAGCGCTGGTCCGATCACGGCTATGACGAGGAGGCGGCGAAGCGCAAGGCTCTCGGTAACGATATCCCGAACGCGCATCGTGTGGTCGACCATCAGCGGGCGGCGGATCTGGTGCTTGCGGATTTCTGAGCGATGGTCGGATTGCGGATTGTGTTTGCGGGCGCATTGGTGATATCGAGACGCGGTTCCACCACATGAGAAACCGCCCGCCACCCGCGTACCCGCCGGCTCGCAAAGCTGCGCGCGCGGATCGGGCGCGAGCCCGGGGCTGCGGTTTTCCGTCTGCGCCTGCTCTGACCTAGGAGAACGCTGACCATGCAAGACCTCGTTATCCGCCGCCCGGATGATTGGCACCTTCATTTGCGCGACGGCGACATGCTGAAGGGCGTTATCGCCGATACCAGCCGCCATTTCGCCCGCGCGATCATCATGCCCAACCTGGTGCCGCCTGTCGTCACGACCGCAGACGCCTCCGCCTATCGCGAACGGATCGTCTCGGCGATCCCGGCCGGGGACCGGTTCGAGCCGCTGATGACGCTCTACCTGACCGCAGGCACCAATCCCGACGACGTCGAAGCCGGCCACAAGAGCGGTCTCGTCAAGGCGGTCAAGCTCTATCCGGCAGGTGCGACGACCAACTCGCACAGCGGCGTGCGCAACATCGACGAGGCGATGCCGGTGCTGGAGCGCATGGCCAAGATCGGCCTGCCGCTCTGCGTGCATGGCGAAGTCACCAGCTCGGACGTCGACATCTTCGACCGCGAGGCCGTGTTCATCGAGACCGTGCTCGATCCCTTGCGCAAGCGCCTGCCGGAACTGAAGGTGACGATGGAGCACGTCACCACCAAGGACGGCATCGACTACATCAAGGCGTCGAAGGCGAACCTTGCGGGTTCGATCACCACCCATCACCTGATCATCAACCGCAACGCCATTCTCGTCGGTGGGATCAAGCCACACTATTACTGCCTGCCGGTCGCCAAGCGCGAGAACCACCGCCTGGCATTGCGCGCGGCTGCCGTCTCCGGCGACAAGCGCTTCTTCCTCGGCACGGACTCCGCACCGCACGTCGATCCGCTGAAGGAATGCGCCTGCGGCTGCGCCGGCATCTACACCTCGATCAACACCATGAGCTGCCTGGCGCATGTGTTCGAGGAGGAGGGCGCGCTCGACAAGCTCGAAACCTTCGCCTCGCTGAACGGTCCCGCCTGGTACGGGCTGCCGGTGAACGAGGAAACGATCACGCTCAGGAAACAGGCAGAGGCTGTCACTTATCCCAAGAAGATCGAGACCGGTGCCGGTCCGGTCACCGTTTTCGATCCGATGTTCCCGCTGCACTGGGCCGTCGTTTGATCGCTTGAAGTTTTGAAGGAGAGTTTGATGTTTTCCAACGCGTTCACCGACAAGGCCGTCATGGCCGAGCTGGTCGCCAAGATGCTCTGGGAGATCAAGGCCGTGCATTTCAGCGCCGACAAGCCCTACAAGCTGTCGTCCGGCATGGCAAGCCCCGTCTATATCGACTGCCGCAAGCTGATTTCCTATCCGCGCATCCGTTCGGCGGTGATGGATTTTGCTGCAGCGTCGATCCTGCGCGAAGCCGGTTTTGAGAAGTTCGACGTGGTTGCAGGCGGCGAAACCGCCGGCATTCCCTTCGCCGCCATGCTTGCCGAACGTCTCGGCCTGCCGATGATCTATGTGCGCAAGGCGCCCAAGGGCCACGGCCGCAACGCCCAGATCGAAGGCCATATGCCGGAAGGCGCCCGCGTTCTCGTCATCGAGGACCTGACGACGGCTGGTGGCTCGATGTTCAAGTTCATCGACGCGATCCGCGCAGCCGGTGGCATCGTCGACCACGGCATTGCGCTCTTCTACTACGACATCTTCCCGGAAGCGGTCGGCGAGATGAAAGGCAAGGGCGTCGACCTGCACTGGATCGCCACATGGCGCAACGTGCTTGCGGTCGCCCGCGAGCAGAAGCTGTTCGACGAAAAGACGCTCGGTGAGGTCGAGGCCTTCCTCAACGCGCCGCTCGCCTGGTCGGGCCACAACGGCGGCGTCAGCGCCTTGGCGTAATCTCTGGCGAGGCCCCGGTTCTGCCGGGGCCTCGTAGCGTCTTCAGTCATAATTTTTAAATCGATTGAAAATCTGTCGAGGAGGATAAGCCGATGATCGTATGCTGCGGAGAAGCGCTGATCGACATGCTGCCGCGGGACACGACCGCGGGCGAGAGTGCCTTTGCGCCCTATGCCGGCGGCGCGATTTTCAACACAGCGATCGCCCTTGGCCGCCTCGGCATCCAGACCGGCTTTTTCACGGGTCTCTCCGACGACATGTTCGGCGATATCCTGCGCGACACGCTGAAGGCGGCGAATGTCGATTTCGGCCCCTGCGCGACGCTGTCGCTGCACACGACGCTTGCCTTCGTCAAGCTGGTCAACGGCCATGCCAGCTACGCCTTCTTCGATGAAAACACCGCCGGCCGCATGATCACCCGCGAGCACCTGCCAACGCTCGGCGATTTCTGTGAGGCACTGCATTTTGGCGCGATCAGCCTGATCCCTGAGCCCTGCGGCTCGACCTACGAAGCATTGATGACGCGCGAGCATGAAAAGCGGGTCATTTCTTTCGATCCGAATATCCGCCCCGGGTTCATCAAGGACCGGGAAGCGCATCTCGCCCGCATGAACCGCATGGCGGCGATGTCGGATATCATCAAGTTCTCCGACGAGGATCTTGCCTGGTTCGGCATGGAGGGCAGCCACGACGATCTCGCCGCCGAATGGCTGAGGCGCGGCCCCAAGCTGGTGCTGATTACCAAGGGCGCCGATGGCGCCGTCGGTTATACCGCCCGCCACAAGGTCGAGGTTGCCGGTGAGCGCGTGACCGTGGTCGATACGGTCGGTGCCGGCGACACTTTCGATGCCGGCGTGCTGGCATCGCTGAAGCTCGCCGGTCTCCTGAGCAAGGCCGATGTCGCCGGCCTCACTGAAACCGCCGTTCGCAACGCGCTGGCGCTCGGCGCCAAGGCGGCGGCCGTCACGGTCTCGCGCGCCGGCGCCAACCCGCCGTGGAAGCATGAAATCGGTCTTTGATCGTTAGTCCGGGTCCGGGCGGTATTCCAGGATATCGCCCGGCTGGCAGTCGAGTGCTGCGCAGATCTTTTCCAGCGTGTCGAAGCGCACGCCCTTCACTTTTCCGGATTTCAGCAGCGAGATGTTCTGCTCGGTGATCCCCACCTGTTCGGCAAGATCGCGTGAACGAACCTTGCGTTTCGCCAGCATCACATCGAGATTGACGACAATCGGCATGCGCTAGACGAAGCTCCTGTTCTCCGCCTCGACCCCCGATGCGATGACCATGACATGGCCGAGGCCGACGACGAGCCCGGCCATCAGAAGCACGATCATCGTGCCGCCATTGATGTCGAACATCACCGCATGTCCCGTGGTGCCCGGGTTGTCATAGGTGACAGCGAGGATGCCGATCCCATTGCTGACGGTCATGCACAGCGAGCCGAAAAGGGCGGTCAGTCCCACCCGCCGCAACAGCACGCCATTGCGGCCGGACAGGATCTCGCCGCGCTGGAAGCTGTCGAAAAGCTGCCAGGCGAATGCGAGGCCGGCAATGACGAGCGCGTTGTTGATCGCGGCCAGAAAGGCGACGGTCCCGATGGCTCGATAGGACAGAGTGATGATCTCGACCCGAGGGAAGACGATGTCGCGAACGCCCTGTTCGAAGCCTTGCCGGTCGAAGAAGATCTGCCAATGCGTGTAGACGACCGCCGAACAGAACAACGCTCCGCACAATATGATCATGAGCTTCATGAAGCGGCTGAGCTTGCGCAGCCTCTCGGCGGAGTTCGTCATACAAAGTCCCTTATCGTTTCACTTGTATTTTTATCGTAAAACAATAAATAATTGCCGTCAATTGTGATGTTAGATGCGACCCTGGAGCTTTCCTGGCAGGAGGGGAGCGCGCCTGCGGAAAGCCAGAGCTACGCGCTCGACGTTCACGCGGGCGGTGGGCCGGCTGCGGCGCTCGCGAGCCGCGTGCCACCGGGAGAAACGCTCTATCTCCTGGCTCCCGCCGAAGCGGACGCTGCGCGCTTGCGGCTGTTGCAGGAAAAGATCGCACGCTCGAAACGGGGCAAGCCTAACCGCGGCAGCCTGTCGGCCGGTTCTCCGGACGTTGCTGGCGTGGCGCCTTCCCGTCAGGCCGAAAGGTCATGGTCAATGCCTGGATGCAGATGGGGTCGGACACGGACTATTTTCTGCTGCTGTCGAAGCTCGATCTGATGGAGGTGCTGAAACCCGGCGCCACGACGTTGCCGGGTTGTGCAAAATGACGAGGCCCGAGGCGCGACAAGCGCCTCAGGCCTCTATCGTCTGGAG
The DNA here is from genome assembly GCF_014852205.1 of Ensifer sp. ENS06. NCBI lineage: Bacteria > Pseudomonadati > Pseudomonadota > Alphaproteobacteria > Hyphomicrobiales > Rhizobiaceae > Ensifer > Ensifer sp. ENS06. Next base: position 435,352 of record NZ_JACVBC010000001.1, read on the forward strand.
CGCTGCGGTTCCGGGGAGCACCGTGCGGATTTGTTTAATGGGCGGCTTTCAGCAAGGCTGCCACCAGACCCGCCGTCGACGAATCGTGACCATCGGCGCTTTCCTTACCTTCGACGACGGGAAGCAGGCCGGTCGCCAGCTCCTTGCCGAGCTCGACGCCCCACTGGTCGAAGGAATTGATGTTGAAGAGCGCGCCCTCGACGAAGACGCGGTGCTCGTAAAGCGCGATCAGGCGGCCGAGCGCGAAGGGATCGAGCTGGTCATAGACGATCGTCAGCGACGGGCGATTGCCGGTGAAGACGCGGTGCGGCGCAATCTTGTCGGCCTTGGAATCGGCCATACCCTTGGCGGTCAGTTGCGCCTTGGCTTCCGCGAGCGTGCGGCCCTTCATCAGCGCTTCCGACTGGGCCAGGCAATTGGCGATCAGCAGCTCGTGCTGGTGACGCAGGTTCTTCTCGTGGCCGTTGGCGGCGATCATGAACTCGGCAGGAATGACGTCCGTGCCCTGGTGGATCAGCTGGTAGAAGGCGTGCTGGCCGTTGGTGCCGGGCTCGCCCCAGACGACCGGGCCGGTCGAGTATTCGACCGGCGTGCTCTCAAGCGTCACCGCCTTGCCGTTCGATTCCATATCGAGCTGCTGCAGATAGGCGGGGAAGCGCGACAGGCGCTGGTCATAGGGCAGGATCGCCCGCGACGGGTAGCCGAGCACGTTGCGATGGTAGAAGCCGAGAAGGCCGAGCAGGACCGGTATGTTCTGACGGATCGGTGCGGTGCGGAAATGTTCGTCTATGGCGTGGCCGCCATCGAGGAAGCGGCCGAAATTCTCCTTGCCGACGGCGATCATCAGCGGCAGGCCGATCGCCGACCAGATCGAGTAGCGCCCGCCGACCCAATCCCAGAAGCCGAAGACGCGGGCCTGGTCGATGCCAAAGGCGGCGACCTTGTCGAGCGCGGTCGAAACGGCTGCGAAGTGATGGCCGACGGCAGCCTCGCCGAGCTTGCCGGCGATGAAGGCGCGGGCGGTCGCCGCGTTGGTCATCGTCTCGATGGTGGTGAAGGTCTTCGAGGCGATGATGAAGAGCGAGGTTTCCGGATCGATCAGCTTCAGCGTATCGGCGATATGGGCGCCATCGATGTTGGAAACGAAGTGCAGGCGCGGGCCGTCGTGGAAGGGCGCAAGCGCCAACGTCGCCATGACAGGACCGAGGTCCGAGCCGCCGATGCCGATGTTGACGACGTCGGTGATCTTCTTGCCGGTCGCACCTTTCAGCGCGCCCGAGCGGATGCCGTCGGCAAAGGCGCCCATGGCGGCAAGCACGCCGTTGACATCGGGCATCACGTCCTTGCCGTCGACGAGGATCGGGCGGTTGCCGCGGTTGCGCAGCGCCGTGTGCAGCACGGCGCGCTCCTCGGTGATGTTGATGATGTCGCCGCGGAACATGGCGTCCCGCTTCTCCTCGACCTTGGCGGCCCTGGCGACCGCCTCCAATCCGTCCAGCACCTTGTCGTTGACGGCGCATTTCGAATAGTCGAGCAGCAGGTCGCCGAGCGTGGTGCTGAAACGCGCGAAACGTTCTGCGTCGGCGGCGAAGGCCGCGCGGATATCGGTTGCGTTGGTTTGAGCGGCGGTGGCTTTGAGTTGGTCGACAAGCGCTTTCATCGCGGGGCTCCTTGGTCGGACAGGGGTGTCGGACAATCGCCTGCGTAGCTATTCGCTTTAAGTGGACCAAATCAAGACTGGAAAACCGCCGAGGCGGCGGTTTTCAGGATTTTTTAAATCGTTTGAATTTCGGAGTAGTTTATCCGCGCAGATCCTTGCGCAGGATCTTGCCGACATTGGTCTTCGGCAGTTCGGTGCGGAATTCGACGAAACGCGGACGCTTGTAGTTGGTGAGGTTGGCGGCGCAGTGGCGCTTGACCTCTTCCTCCGTCAGTGCTGCATCCCTCTTGACGACGAAGAGCTTGACCGCTTCGCCGGAATGCTCGTCCGGAATGCCGATCGCCGCGCATTCGAGGATGCCCGGATGGGTCATCGCCACTTCCTCGATCTCGTTCGGGAAAACGTTGAAGCCGGAGACCAGGATCATGTCCTTCTTGCGGTCGACGATCTTGACGAGGCCGTCGGCGTTCATGAAACCGATGTCGCCCGAGCGGAAGAAGCCATCCGGCGAGATCGCCTTGGCGGTCTCGTCCGGCCGCTGCCAGTAGCCGGCCATCACCTGCGGCCCGCGGATGCAGATCTCGCCGACTTCGCCGATCGCCAGCGTATTGCCCTGGTCGTCGCGGATCTCGACATCGGTGGATGGGATGGGCATGCCGATCGTGCCGGTGAACTCGGTTGCATCGAGGATGTTGGCTGTTGCCACCGGCGAGGTCTCCGACAGGCCGTAACCTTCGGCGATCGAGCAGCCGGTCATCTGCTTCCAGCGTTCGGCGACCGGGCGCTGGATCGCCATGCCGCCGCCGAAGGTCAGCATCAGCGACGAGAAATCGAGCTTCTGGAACTCCGCATTGTTCATCAGCGCGTTGAACAGCGTATTGAGGCCCGGGAAGATATTGGTGTTGTGCTTGCCGAGTTCCTTGACGAAGCCCGGGATGTCGCGGGGATTGGGGATCAGGATGTTGTTGCCGCCGGTGGCAAGGCCCATCAGCGAATTCACGGTCAGCGCGAAGATATGGTAGAGCGGCAGCGCGCACATGAAGACGAGATTGTCCGGCCGGGTGCGCGAGCGGAACGCCGTCTGGAACCAGATTTCCATCTGCGCCATGTTCGACAAGAGGTTCGAATGGGTGAGCGTCGCGCCCTTCGAGACGCCCGTCGTCCCGCCGGTATATTGCAGGAAGGCGACGTCGCTCGCGGCGACGTTCGGCTTCGTCATCTTGGCTCGCCCGCCCTTGGAAAGAACGTCCTTGAACGAAAGATGGCCGGGGATCGACCAGGCGGGAACGAGCTTCTTGACGCGGCGGACCACCAGATTGACGATCGCACCCTTCAGGCCCAGCATGTCGCCCATGGTCGCGACAACGACGTGCTTGACTGCGGTCTTGTCGACCACCTGCTGCACGGTGTGCGCGAAGTTTTCCAGAACGAAGATCGCCTTGGCGCCGGAATCGGTGAGCTGGTGCTGCAGTTCGCGCGGCGTGTAGAGCGGGTTGACGTTGACGACGGTAAAGCCGGCCCTGAGGATGCCGTAGACGATCACGGGGTTCTGGAGGATGTTCGGCATCATCACCGCGACGCGGTCGCCCTTGGCAAGGCCGATCGATTGCAGCCAGGCGCCGATCCTGGCGGACTGGGCGTTGAGGTCGGCAAAGGTCAGCGTCTTGCCCATGCAGGTGAAGGCCGGACGGCTCGAATAGCGGGCAACGGCGTGGTCGAAGAATTCGCCGATCGACTTGTAGGGCAGGGGGCCAATTTCGGCGGCTATTCCGGGTGGATAGGATTTCAGCCAGATCTTGCCTGGGCTGATACCCGTCTGTTGTGCGCTGACTTCCGCCATGACCTCTCTCCCTCTGGTCGCCACAGGCTGGCCTGATGCGGCCTGAGAAAATCCCTCCCGATCCTCTCACGCCGATGAGGATGATGCTTTTGCGACACCTCTTCAAGCTGAGATTCGGAATTATATAACTTTGACGTAAACGTCAACTGAGCTTACGGTTAACAGGCTTCTGCGAGCCTTGCGAAAAAGTATGACGAGAACCGCAAAAGCTTTGCCTGCCGCAGGAAAAGCCTGTATTGCATTGCAGCATATCCCTGTTGGTCCAATCCAACATCCGCCGACATATCCCCCAGATTTTTCTCCGGCCGCAAGGCACGGCGACACTGGCCATTGCCCATGAGTGAGCCCATGTGTGACGAAGCCTTCTCCTCTGCCGTCGATCCGCGCCGCGCCCGTGTTTCTGCCGCCGAAGTGGCGCTCGCCGTCGGCGGCTTCGGGATCGGTACCGGCGAGTTTGCGATCATGGGTCTCCTGCCGCAAGTCGCCGAAGACGTATCGGTATCGGTGCCCCAGGCTGGTGCGGTCATCAGCGCCTATGCGCTCGGCGTCGTCGTCGGTGCGCCGCTGATCGCGGTGCTTGCCGCCCGCTTCTCGCGCTTCCGGGTGCTTTTGGTCCTGATGCTGGTTTTTGCCGTCGGCAACTTCGCGAGCGCCGTCGCTCCGGATTTCTACACGCTGATTGCCGCGCGCTTCTTCGCCGGTCTGCCGCATGGCGCCTATTTCGGCGTGGCTGCCCTGGTGGCGGCCGGCCTTGCCGCGCCGAACCAGCGGGCCCGCGCCGTCGGCCGGGTGATGATGGGACTGACCATCGCCACTCTCTTCGGCACGCCGCTCGTCGCCTGGTTCGGCCAGGCGCTCGGCTGGCGCTCCGCGTTTGCCATCGTCGGCGCCATCAGCCTCCTGACCATGGCGCTCACCTTCGCCCACGTACCGCGGGACAAGGGCAACCCGAAGGCGACGCCGCTTCGCGAGCTGGGTGCGCTCGGCAAGCTGCAGGTCTGGCTGATGCTCGGCATCTGCGCCATCGGCTGTGGCGGCATGTTCGCCGTCTTCAGCTACATCACACCGGCGCTGACCGAAGTCGCAGGTGTTTCGCTTGGTAATGTGCCGATCATGCTTTCGGTCTTCGGTGCCGGCATGATCCTCGGCAACATCGTCGGGGCGCGGCTTGCCGACTGGGCGCTGATGCCGGCGATCGGTATTGCCATCGTCTTCAACATCTTCGCCTATGTGCTTTTCTATTTCACCATGGGCAATCCGTGGATCGCCATCGTCAACGTGCTCTTCATCGGCGGTGGCTTTGCCGTCGTCCCGGGCGTGCAGACCCGGCTGATGGATGTCGCCGGCGAAGCCCAGACGCTGGCTGCTGCCCTTAGCCACTCCGCCTTCAATCTCGCCAATGCGCTAGGCGCCTGGCTCGGCGGCGTTTCGATCGCTGCGGGTTATGGCTGGACCTCCACCGGTCTCGTCGGTGCCGTTCTCGGCGTTGCCGGCTTCGGTATCTTTCTCGCCTCAGTCTTCGTCGATCGCGCACAGCCTGCGCGTATGGCTGCAAAACCTGCGGCGGAATGACCGGCTTTATCGAAAGAAAGCCGGGGGCTCTTGAACCCTCCTAAATTTTTCTGTCATGTCCCGCCGCTAGCGTCGGCCACGGCCCTGAAACTACCGTAAAGCAGGGGCAATGGGGCGGCGCGCGGTGTCAGAGTGGCTGGCAAGGCCGCGGGTTTGCTGTAAGCTCGTCGGAAGACGGAGGATCATTGGTGCAATTGGGTAATCGCGAACGAGAGAATTTCGCCGTGGAGCCACGGCTCCTCGGGCACACTGCCATTTCGCGCCATGCCCTTGTCGGCCCCATGACCGCTGCCCGCTGGATGCTGGTCTTCGTTCTGCTCGCCGGCGTCTATTTCTTCCATGGTTTCGTCGTTCCGGTTCTGGCCGCTGTCGTCATCGGGTTTGCCAGCTGGCCGATCTATCGCCGGCTGCTCACCGGTGTGAACGGCAACCGGACGCTTGCCGCCACCATCGCGATCGTCTGCGTCATCTCCTTCATCGTCGTGCCGATCTCGATTGCCGCCGTCTATGCGGTCGACGAAGTGCGCGACTGGGTCGTCTGGGCCGTCGAGACCAATGCCAACGGTGCCGTCGTGCCCGCATGGCTGTCGAGCATTCCGATCGCCGGTGTCTGGCTTGGCGAGCAATGGGTCAAGCATATCGGCCATCCGGGCGCGCTCGGCGAATTGGTCCAGCTCGTCAGCGGCTCCAACATCGGCAATATCTACCGCGGCGTTCTGGTCGTCGGTGCCTCGACGTTCCATGCCTTCCTGACGCTGCTGTTCATGCTGATCACGCTGTTCTTCGTCTATCGCGATGGGCAGTCCTTCTCCGGCCAACTCGACAAGCTCGGCGAGCGCATCTTCCCGATGCGCTGGGAACGGCTGTCGCGCGTCGTGCCGCTGACGATCAGCTCGACGGTCACCGGCATGGGCATCATCGCCATCGGCGAAGGCATCGTGCTTGGCGTCGCCTATTGGCTTGCCGGCGTGCCGTCGCCGGTCACGCTCGGCATCATCACCGGCCTGATGGCGCTGATCCCCGGTGGCGCGCCGCTCTGCTTCACGCTGGTCTCGGTCTATCTCGTCGCCAGCGGTTCGCCCATTCACGGCCTGGCGCTGTTCACCTGGGGCACGACCGAACTCTTCATCGTCGACAAGACGCTGCGTCCGCGCCTCGTCGGCGGCCCGATCAAGCTTCCCTTCCTGCCGACCTTCTTCGGCCTCGTCGGCGGCGTGAAGACCATGGGTTTCCTCGGCCTCTTCGTCGGTCCGGTGCTGATGGCGCTGCTGGTGGCCATCTGGCGCGAATGGATGCGCGAAGCCACCACGCCCACCGAAACGAGCGTGAACGAGATTATCAAGGGCTAGGTGCTCTTTTGCCGAACCGGCGGTCGCATGTGGGCGGCCTCGGGATCTCTTCAGCTTGTGGCAGATAGGCCGTACCGGACTGGTCCTGCGCCTATGAAGGTCGCCTCCCGCGCTCCCGAACGGATCTTTGCGGGCGTCTTTATCTTTTCCTTATGCCTCCTTCCGACCATCGCAATCGATAATTGACCCGCTGCGGGCGCAAGATCCGGACTTCAACAGTCCGGAGAATTTGCATGTCCGATGTTCTTTTTCTTGCCGCCGGAATCGGCGGCTTTGTCGTGTTCGCGCTTTATGCGCGCGCGCTGAGCCGGCTTTAGGAGGGCGTCATGTTCGAAGCCCTGCTCGGTCTTGCCGTCGCCATCGGTCTTGCGGCCTACCTCGTCGTCACCCTCGTTCGCCCGGAACGGTTCTGACCCGGTTGACGGGGATCGAACCCGTTGGCCGTTCGCATCAGCCGGGCGCCTTTGCGCCGTCCGGCCGCCCTTAGCGGAGTAATCTCATGTCTATCATCGGGTGGCTGCAGATCAGCCTCCTCTTCATCGCCGTCCTGATCGTCATCAAGCCGCTGGGGCTTTATATGGCGCGGGTCTTCTCCGGTGAACGCAACGTTTTTTCACCCGTCCTCGGTCCCGTCGAGCGCGGCCTTTATCTTGCGGCCGGTGTCGATCCGAAGAAGGAACAGGGCTGGCTCGCCTACACGATGTCGATGCTCGCCTTCAGCCTCGCCGGCTTTGTCTCGCTCTATGCGATCCTCCGGCTGCAGGCCTACCTGCCGATGAACCCGCAGGGCTTCTCGGGCATGCCGTCCGATCTCGCCTTCAACACGGCGGTCAGCTTCGTCACCAACACCAACTGGCAGAACTACGGTGGCGAAACCACGCTCAGCCATTTCAGCCAGATGGCCGGCCTGACGGTGCATAACTTCGTCTCCGCCGCGACCGGCATCGCCATGGCGCTTGCCGTCACCCGCGCCTTCGCCCGCTCGAACGCCTCGACCGTCGGCAACTTCTGGGTCGATCTCACCCGGTCGACGCTCTACGTGCTGTTGCCGATCGCCGTCGTCATGGCCCTTGCCATGGTCTGGACCGGCTTGCCGCAGACCTTCCACGCCGATCTGTCGGCAACCACGCTCGAAGGCGCCAAGCAGACGATCTCGCTCGGCCCTGTCGCCAGTCAGGAAGCGATCAAGCAGCTCGGCACCAATGGCGGCGGCTTCTTCAACGTCAATGCCGCCCATCCCTTCGAGAACCCGACGGCCTTCTCCAACTATCTCAACATTTTCGCCATGTTGTCGATCTCGGCGGCGCTCGTCTACACGTTTGGCCAGATGGTCGGTAACCGCCGCCAGGGTTGGGCCTTCATCGCCGTCACCGCGATCCTGCTGATCTCAGGCGTTGCGGTCGTCTACTGGGCGGAAGCCCACGGCAACCCGATCCTGACCGCCCTTGGTCTCGATGCCGCCCAGGGCAACATGGAAGGCAAGGAAGTCCGCTTCGGCCAGGCGATGACGGCGCTCTATGCGGCTGTCACCACCGGTCTGTCGGATGGCGGCGTCAACGGCATGCACGGCTCGCTGACGGGCCTCGGCGGTCTCGTGCCGATGTTCCTGATGCAGCTTGGCGAAGTCCTGCCGGGTGGCGTCGGGTCCGGTCTCTACGGCATGGTGGTCTTTGCGATCCTCGCCGTCTTCGTTGCCGGCCTGATGGTCGGCCGCACGCCGGAACTGCTCGGCAAGAAGATCGAATCCCGCGAGATGAAATACGCGATGTTCGCCGTCCTCATTCTGCCGGTGACGATCCTCGGCTTTGCCGCCGTCTCCGCGATGCTGCCTTTTGCCGTCGCAAGCATCGGCACGGCGGGCCCGCACGGCCTGTCCGAAATCCTCTATGCCTTCACGTCGGCGGCCGGCAACAACGGCTCGGCTTTCGGCGGGCTCACCGGCAACACACCCTGGTACAACACGACGCTCGGGTTCGCGATGCTGCTCGGCCGCTTCGCCTATGCGGTTCCGGTCATGGCGATCGCCGGTTCGATCGCGGTGAAGACCCGCGTGCCGGCGTCCAAGGGTACCTTCCCGACCGACACGCCGCTCTTCGTCGGCCTGCTTGTCGGCATCATCCTCATTCTCGGCGGGCTGCAATTCTTCCCGGCGCTCGCGCTCGGTCCCATCGTCGAGCATCTCTCGATGCTTGCCGGTCAGACCTTCTAAAGGAATTCGACACATGTCTTCCAAACCTATCGCACCCAGTCTTCTGGACCCGGCGATCCTGCTGCCGGCGATCAAGGCGGCGTTCATCAAGCTCGACCCGCGCCAGCTCGTGCGCAATCCGGTGATCTTCGTCACCGAAGTGGTCGCAGCCGTGGTCACCGGTCTCTTCGTGCGCGACATCGCCACCGGCACAGGCAGCCCGCTGTTCTCCGGCCAGATCGCCGCCTGGCTGTGGTTCACAGTGCTTTTTGCCACCTTTGCCGAAGCCGTCGCCGAAGGCCGCGGCAAGGCCCAGGCCGACAGCCTGCGCCGCACCAAGTCCGAACTGACGGCGCGCAAGCTCGTTGCCGACGAAGGCCGCGAGACCCAGACGATCCCGGCGACATCGCTGAAGGTCGGCGACCTCGTGCTCGTCGAGGCTGGCGAACTGATCCCCGGCGATGGCGAAGTCGTCGAGGGTGTCGCCTCTGTCAACGAGAGCGCCATCACCGGTGAATCGGCGCCCGTCATCCGTGAATCCGGTGGCGACCGCTCGGCTGTCACAGGCGGCACGCAGGTGCTGTCCGACTGGATCAAGATCCGCATCGGCGTGGCACCCGGCGACACTTTCGTCGACCGCATGATCGCGCTGATCGAGGGCGCGCAGCGCCAGAAGACCCCGAACGAGATCGCCCTGTCGATCCTGCTTTCGGGCCTGACGCTGATCTTCCTGGTGGCCGTCGCCACGCTCTGGGGGCTCGCCGGCTATTCCGGTACCGTGCTCTCGGTTACCGTGCTCGCAGCCCTGCTCGTCACCCTGATTCCGACCACGATCGGTGGCCTGCTCTCAGCCATCGGCATCGCCGGCATGGACCGTCTGGTGCGCTTCAATGTCATCGCCACCTCCGGCCGCGCTGTCGAGGCTGCTGGCGACGTCGATACGCTGCTGCTCGACAAGACAGGCACCATCACCTTCGGCAACCGCATGGCGGCCGACTTCATGCCGGTGCCCGGCGTTACCGAGGCCGAGCTTGCCGATGCCGCACTGCTTGCAAGCCTTGCCGACGAAACGCCTGAGGGCCGCTCGATCGCGGCGCTTGCCACCGGTGAATTTGGCCGCCAGACGCCAGATGTGTCGCTGCCCGCGTCCGACAAGGGCGAGGTCCTGGCGCTCGCCGTCGGCGGCGGCGCAAGCCGGGCCGGCGCGACCCGGATCGACGCGGTCATTCCCTTCGCTGCGGAAACGAGGCTTTCGGGCGTCGACTTCGGCGGCCGCCGGCTGCGCAAGGGTGCCGTCGACTCGGTCCTGAAGTTCACTGGTATCCGCGACGAGAACGTGCCGAACGAGTTTCGCCGCGCTGTCGACCAGGTGGCCCGCACCGGCGGCACGCCGCTTGCGGTTGCCGACGGCCCGCGCCTGCTCGGCGTCATCCATCTGAAGGATGTGGTGAAGCCCGGCATCAAGGAGCGCTTCGCCGCTCTTCGCGCCATGGGCATCCGCACGGTGATGGTCACCGGCGACAACCCGGTGACCGCTGCCGCCATCGCGTCCGAAGCCGGCGTCGACGACTTCCTTGCCGAAGCCACCCCGGAGGACAAGCTTGGCTATATCCGCAAGGAGCAGCAGGGCGGCCGCCTGATCGCCATGTGCGGCGACGGCACCAACGACGCGCCGGCACTCGCCCAGGCTGATGTCGGCGTCGCCATGCAGACGGGGACCCAGGCCGCCCGCGAGGCCGCCAACATGGTGGACCTCGATTCCAGTCCGACGAAGCTCATCGAGATCGTCGAGATCGGCAAGCAGCTGCTGATGACCCGCGGGTCGCTGACGACGTTTTCGATCGCCAACGACGTGGCCAAGTACTTCGCCATCATCCCGGCGCTGTTCATCACCACCTATCCGGCCCTTGCCGCGCTCAACGTCATGGGCCTCGCCTCGCCGCAATCGGCGATCCTCTCGGCGGTGATCTTTAACGCGCTCATCATCGTCGCCTTGATCCCGCTGGCGCTGAAGGGCGTCAAGTACCGGCCCGTCGGTGCGGCTGCCCTTCTGCGCCGCAACTTGGCTGTCTACGGCCTCGGCGGCATTGTGCTGCCCTTTGCCGGCATCAAGCTCGTCGACCTCGCCGTCAACGCACTCAATCTGGTGTAACCATGCTGAACCAACTTCGCCCCGCCATCGTCATGATCGTGCTCCTGACTGCGATCACCGGCCTTGCCTATCCCTTTGCCATCACTGGCGCGTCGCAGGTGCTGATGCCCGCGCAGGCAAATGGCAGCCTGATCGAAAAGGACGGCACCCTCATCGGCTCCGCCCTCATCGGCCAGAACTTCACATCCGACAAATACTTCTGGCCGCGGCCCTCCGCGACCGGTCCGGACGCCTATAACGCGGGGGCTTCGAGCGGCTCCAACCTCGGTACCACCTCGGTCAAGCTCAGGGATCGTGTCGCAGCCGATGTCGAGCGCCTGAAAGCTGCCGGCCTTGCGGGGGAAATTCCGGCGGATGCGGCAACCACGTCAGGTTCCGGGCTCGACCCGCATATCACGCCGGCCTTCGCCGAAGCCCAGGTCGCCCGCGTCGCCAAGGCGCGGGGCTTGAGCCAAGCGGATGTTGCCGCCCTGGTCGCCAAGGCGACGGAGGATCGGCTGTTCGGGGTCGTAGGCGAGCCGCGCGTCAATGTGCTAGAACTCAACCTGGCCCTTGATGCGCCTCGAACCTAGAGCGGGATGAGGAAAAGTACTTGCGGTTTTCCGCCCGCATCCCGCTCTAAGCTATTAGAATCGATCACGCCTGAGACAATGCATGCCCGACAGTGAACGCGACGCCAAAGGTCGCCCGGACCCAGACGCACTGCTGGCGCTTGCCGCGCAGGACCGCCGGGGAAAACTGACCGTATTCCTCGGCGCCGCTCCCGGCGTCGGCAAGACCTATGCGATGTTGTCGCGGGCCCGCCGGCTGAAGGACGACGGTGTCGATATCGTCGTCGGTCTGGTCGAGACACACGGGCGCAGCGAGACCGCTGCGCTCATTGACGGATTGGAGATACTGCCGCGCCGCGATGTGAACCATCGCGGCCGAATGCTTTCCGAGTTCGACCTGGATGCGGCCCTCGCGCGGCGTCCCCGGATCATCGTCGTCGACGAACTGGCCCACAGCAATCCGGCCGAAAGCCGGCACCCCAAGCGCTATCAGGATGTTGAGGAACTGATCGCCGCCGGCATCGATGTCTGGACGGCGCTCAACATCCAGCATCTCGAAAGCCTCTCGGATATCGTCGCCCAGATCACCGGTGTACCCGTGCGCGAACGGGTGCCGGATACCGTATTGAAGCGCGCTGACGACGTACTACTTGTGGATCTGTCGCCGGCCGAGCTGATCGAGCGGCTGAAGGAGGGCAAGGTTTATCTGCCCGACAGCGCACAGCGCGCCGTCGACCGCTTCTTCCGCCTTGGCAACCTGACGGCACTGCGCGAACTGGCGCTCAGGCGGACAGCCGACCGGGTCGACGACCAGATGGTCGACTACCTCAAGCAGAACGCCATCGAAGGCATCTGGGCAAGCGGCGAGCGGCTGCTCGTCTGCATTGGTTCGGACCCGTTGTCCGAAAAGGTCGTGCGCACGGCAAGCCGGCTCGCCGAGGGATTGAATGCCCCCTGGATCGTCGTCTTCATCGAGCGCGCCGACCGCGAGAGCGGCGACGGCGAAGACGTGCGCCGGCTCGACGAAACCTTCCGTCTTGCCGAACAGCTCGGCGCCGAGACGCGCCGTATTATCGGCAACGACTTCGTCGAGGAAATCCTGAAGCTCGCGCGCCGGGAACACGCGACGCAGATCGTCATCGGCGCGCGCCGCCAGCCGTTCCCGATGCGGCTGTTTCGCCAGTCGCTTCCCGACGCCTTGGCCGAGCGCGTGTCCGGCATCGGCATTCACCTTGTGACCGATCGCGAGACGGTGCCCGTCAAACGGCGAACGAAGATGAAACGGACGCTGCCGCCGGGAAGTGGGCGCGCGATCGGCATCGCCGCCGGGTCGGTCGTCGTCTCGACCGCCGTCGGCCTGCTGCTTGGCCGTTTCGTCGTCCTGCCCAACATCTCGTTGCTTTATCTGCTCGCGGTGCTGGCCTCGGCGACCTATGCCGGTCACATCGCGGCAATCGCGGCAGCACTTTTTTCGGTGCTCGCCTATAACTTCTTTTTCATCAAACCGACCGGCACCTTCACCATCGCCGAGCCGCACGAGGTTTTTGCGCTCGTCGTCTTCCTCGCTGCCGCAGCCCTTGCCGGCAGCCTGGCATCGCGGGTACGGGAGCAGGCAAAGACCGCCCGCCAGCGCGCCGCCGCGACTCAGGCGCTCTATGACTTTTCGCGCAAACTTTCAGGCACCGCCAAGGCCGACGACGTGCTCTGGGCGGCGGTGACGCAGATGCAGTCGACGCTGAAACGCAGTTCAGCGCTGCTTCTGCCTGAGGACGGAGACCTGCAGCTGAAAGCCGCCTGGCCGCCGGACACCGAGCTCGACGTCACCGACATCATGGCGGCGCGTTGGGCGATGGACAAACGCGAGCCGGCCGGCAACGGCACGGGAACCCTGCCGAACAGCCCTTTCCATTTCCGGCCGCTGACGAGCCCGCACGGCGTCGTCGGCGTCTGCGGCTTCGTCCAGGCCGACAAGCCACTGGAGATCAACGAGGAGCGGGCGCTGGCAGCGATCCTCGACCAGACGGCGATCGCCGTCGACCGCGCCCGCCTGTCACGCGAAAGCCTCGACCAGGCCGCAAAGCTCGAGGGCGAGCGCTTCCGCGCTGCCCTTCTTTCATCCATTTCGCATGATCTGAGAACCCCGCTTGCGACCATTACCGGCGCCGTCACCAGCTTGCGCCAGCTCGGTGATCGCATGCCGCCGGAAAGCCGCGACGACCTGTTGCAGTCGATCGAGGAGGAGGGCGGTCGGCTGACGCGCTTTGTCGCCAACCTGCTCGACATGACGCGCATCGAGGCCGGTACCGTCAATGCCAAGCGCGATTGGGTCGATGTCGCCGACGTGGTGCGGGCGGCGGTCGATCGCGCTCGCAAATATTTTCCCGAGCGCGAGATCGAAACCAGCATCGCCCCTGACTTGCCCCTGATGCGGGGCGACAGCGTGCTGCTCGGCCAGGTGCTCTTCAACCTGCTGGACAATGCCAACAAATATGGCGGCGAAGAGCCGATCAGCATCTATGCCCGTACCGACGGCAACGAGATCGTGCTGTCAGTGACCGACCTCGGCAAGGGTATTCCGCCGCGGGACCTCGAGCAGGTCTTCGAGAAATTCTTCCGCCGCGGCAAGGCGGATGGCCGCACGCCGGGAACGGGGCTGGGACTGTCGATCGCCAAGGGCTTCGTCGAAGCGATGGGCGGGCAGATTAAGGCGGAGAGCCCGGCGCTTCGCCGCCGCGGCACGCGCATTTCCATGCGCTTTCCCGCCGCCAAGGCTGAAATCTCCGAAAAGGACCGTGCATGAGCGTGGAGCGTATCCTCGTCGTCGACGACGAACCCCAGATCCAGCGTTTCCTGAAACCCGCGCTGAGTGCTGCCGGCTATGACGTTCGTGAGGCGATGACCGGCGCCGAGGCGCTGAAGGCGGCGGCGACGATGGCGCCGGATGTCGTCATCCTCGATCTCGGCCTGCCCGATATGGATGGCAAGGAGGTCATCGCCAACCTGCGCGGCTGGTCGCAGGTGCCGATCATCATCCTGTCGGCCCGCGACCGGGAAAGCGAAAAGATCGCAGCACTCGATCTCGGCGCCGACGACTACATCGAAAAGCCCTTCGGTATCGGCGAACTGACGGCCCGCATCCGTGCGGCCCTTCGCCACCGGGTGCAGATGGAAGGCGGCCAGACGCAGCTTTCCGCCGATGGTGTTTCGATCGACACGATCAAGCGGGTGGTGACGAAGGACGGCGAGCCCGTCCGGCTGACGCCAAAGGAATACGACCTCCTGGTGATGCTGGCGCATCACGCCGGCCGTGTCGTCACCCACAAGACGCTGCTTACCTCGGTCTGGGGCGTCGCGCACGGCGAAGACCTGCATTATCTGCGCGTCTTCATCGGCCAGCTGCGCGGCAAGATCGAGCGCGATCCGGCCGATCCGAAGATCATCCGTACGGAGCCGGGCGTCGGCTATCGCTTCGTCGGCGACGAGGGCTGACGGCGGGCTGCCGCCAAGCCCTTATTTTATCTTCACCGGCGTCGGCATGTCGGTTGCGAGCGTGTCTCCGACGACCACCTTCTTCTTCTTCGCCGGCTGCGGGTTTTCGAGGATCGACACAGGCGCCGAGACCGTCACGGCCGCGACGTTGCCGACGTTTCTCGCCGTGCCGGCGACGACCGCGGCAATGCCGGTTCCAACCGAGATATCGGAATCTGTGAGCGTCTGCCCCGTGGCGAGCCGCGTGCCGATGAGCTGGACGATCTCGGGGCTTTCCGCAAACTTTCCGTGGTGCAGGCCGTCCTCAGACTTAACCTTTGTCAGATCGATGGCAGTGATGCCGGCCCTTTCAAGCTGAGTGCGATAAGGCTCTGCCGACGGGTCGATTGCGCCAAGGCGTGAAACGTCGCCCGAGATGAAGCTCGAAAGCGCCAAGGCGCGGTCGTCCTGCGAAACGAAGATGGTGAACTTCGGCCGTTTCTTGCCCATCTCGACAAACTGCTTGGCGAAGACATCGAGATCGATATCGGGCGAGGCGAGGATGACGTTCTCGATCTTGGACGGCACGTTGCCGTCGCGGATGCCCATCTGCCGGAGCGATTCCATCGTCAGCCAGGTACCCATGGAATGGGCGAGGATGGTTATGCTTTTGACCTTCGGCGCGTCGGATAGCTTTTTCAGAATGTCTTCGAGCGCCGTGCGCGAATAGTTCGTGCTTTCCTTGTCGTAGTTGTAGTCGAACACGTTGGCGCGCGAAGGCCAGGTGAAGAGAACCGGCGTTGCCTGGACCTCCGAGTCATGCACGATCTGCGCCAGCCGGTAGACCGAATCCTCGTAGCGATTGTTGAAGCCGTGCACGAAGACGAAGGCATTGCCGCCGACATCGTGCTGCAGGAACCAGGACTTCGCTTCATCGAGCGACTTGAGCTCGTTCACCCGCGTGACGGCGAATTCCTTGGCCGGATCCGGCGGCAGTTTGCGCGGCCATTGCACCGTGCCCGACTTGCGTGCCGTTTCCGGCGGGATCGAAACCGCGACGTCGGTAAGGAAAGTATTGGCGTCGCGCTCGCCGGAAAAGAGCGTTGCCGGATCGCCGGAGGGTTCGCGCGTGGTTGCGACAAGCATGTCGACGGTGGATGCGCCCGGGACCGGAGTGGTGAGTGCGACGGGCGCCATCACACCCTTGGCATGGCCGCCGCAGCCGGCAAGCAGCGTCAGCGCAGCAAGCACGAACATTGTCCGCCCCCTGCCTGCGCCTCCCCGATGTAACGAACCCTGAACTCCCACCCATTCGAACATCGGCATCCCCACATACGCCTGAACTCGACTGCATCTGATCGCGCTTTCGCGAAATGCAGATGACAATACTCGGCGTCAATATGCAAGCAGGCGCTGATTGAAGATTCGCTACAGAGTTGTTGATGGATGTCGTTTCCCGTGTCGCGGGCTTGCCGCGACACGAAACCGACGCGGGCGATCTGCCGTTACTTCGCCGCCGCTTCCAGCGACTTCAGGATCGCGTGGGCAGCCTTGATCCTCTCGGGGTTCGGGTAGTTGCGGTTGGCAAGCAGCACGATGCCGATCTTCTTCTCCGGTACGAAGGCGACATAGCCGCCGAAGCCGTTGGTGGAGCCGGTCTTGTTGTAGAGCGTCGAGCCATCGGGGCGCTTCGGGGGATCCAATGCCTTGACCGGGTTGCTTTTCAGGGCCATGTCGCGCGAATTGCCGTCGAGCAGCCGCTCCAGCGAAACGGGGTAGGGGTATTGTTCCCAGCCCAGCCCCTGCACCATCTTGCCGCTGTCGAAATATCCGACATGGGTGCCTTCGACCGCCTTGCGGATCGCGCCGTCGAGAAGTTCAGGCTGGATGTTGGTTTCGACGAAGCGGATCATGTCTATCGCCGATGACTTTACGCCATAGGCCTCCGCGTCGAACGTACCGGCGGTGACGCGAATTGGCTTGTCGGCCTTGCCGTAGCCCCAGGCGTAGCTGCCCATCTGGCTATCGGGAACGCGGACATAGCTGTGCTTCAGGCCGAGCTTGGGAAAGATCTCGCTTTCGAGAACCGCGCTGAAGCTGCCGCCCATCGCCAATGCCGCGGTGTGGCCGAAGAGGCCGATGCTCGGGTTGGAATAGCGACGCGTCTTGCCGGGCTTGGCCTCCGGTTTCCATGTGCTGAAATAGCCGACCATGTCGGCGTCGCTCTTGACCGCATCGGGAAACTGCAACGGCAGCCCGCCAGCCGTATAGGTGGCAAGATGCAGGAGGGTCGCCTTGTCGATCGGCGTGCCCGCAAAGGCCGGGATGTACTTGCCGGGATGATCGTCGAAGGAGAGCTTGCCGGTGACCTGCGCATAGGACGCCAGTGTCGCGGCGAAGGCCTTGCTGATCGAGCCCAGTTCAAACAGCGTATTCTCGGTAACCGGTGCGTTCGTTTCCTTGGAAGCGACGCCGTAGTTCAGGAAGTAGTGCCGGCCTTCAACGGTGACGGCGACGGCCATGCCCGGCACCTTGTGTTCGCGCATGATAGGGCGGATCGCCTTGTCCACGGCAGCGGCAATCTGCGCCCGCTCGCCGCCTTCGGCGAAGGCGCTGGACGCCAGGGTCGCAAGGATTGCAGTAGAAAGACCTAATTTAATTGTCGCCATTCTATCCATTCGATGTGTTCTCTCTCGATAGGTATGCTGTCGGTGGCGCGGTGTGGGAGGGTCGCCGGCCACGGTCGGAGATGCTGTGTCGGGTCCGAGCTGGCGCTTTGCCGGCCCACGTCCCGCCAGGCCATGGAGACCCTGCAAGAAGTGCCCAACGGGACGGCAAAGAGCTAGACCGCCCGGCCCGACGGCACAAATGACGATATTTCGAGGGAGACCCTAGAAAATCTAGGGTGAGATGTCGCCGCGCGGGAGACGATTCCAGAGGCCGAAAGGGCGGCGGGGAGGGGCGCCGGCGCCATGCACTCTACAAAATCACGCTGTCCGTTGTCATCGGGGGTTCTCGGGCGTAGTATTCGCCGGCAGTTCAAGGCCCTGTTGTTGCCAGACTGCATGTCTAATCCGCGAGCTGCTTCTGATCCAACAGAAGAGTCTCCCCCGATTCCGGGAGAATATTCGGAAGCTTATTTACATCCGACGCCACTCAATGGCGCCTCCGCCGATCTCTATTGCAATCAGACGGCCATATTGGAGGATAAGATGAGCAAGCAGACCATAACTATCGTTCTTGCCGGCGCCCTAGCCTTATCGGGGTGCCAATCGGCCTATATGTCCAAGAGCGGTTCGACCGGCAACGAATTCGGCTGCATTGCCGGAACCGTTGGTGGGGCCATCGTCGGCGGCCTGATCGGCTCGACCATTGGTTCAGGCACCGGTCAGCTATGGGCCGTTGGTGGTGGAGCGACACTCGGCGCTGCTGCCGGCAACGCGCTGACATGCCGCTATTATTGATCGAGGAACAGAGCAGAATGAAGAAAATCGTTCTTATGAGCGTGCTTGCGCTCGGCCAGATCACACCGGCGATCGCGCAGCAAGCTGCGACGATGAACCAGGGACAGATGAGCGCGCTCGACAGCAACAAGGACGGCGCGGTCGAGCGGTCCGAGTACGAGGCCTTCATGGCGAGCGCCTTCGACAATCTCGACAAGAACAAGGACGGAAATCTTACGTCCGACGAGACGAAGCAGGCGCTGAACGCTCAGCAGTTTGCCGCCACGGATACCAACAGTGACGGCAAGATCAGCCGGAACGAGTTTCTTGATCGGGTGATGGCGGATTTCAAGACCGCGGATCGAAGCGGCGACGGCAGCCTGAAATGATGCTCGGAGCCGATGCCGACCGCCCTTGATCCCGGTCGTTCGCGGCTGGCGGGCACGGGCTTCGGCCCGGCTCTCGCGCAAGCAAAGACGGCGTGCGCGCACGCACGTCCTCATTTTCCGGTTGCAATTGCCGGGCGTTCTGTTTCTCATGTCTAAAATTCACCGGCAGCTGGCCAGCTGGCTGCCGGTGCTCATGCCGCTCTTCCTGATTGTCCCATTCGGCTTTCTGACAAGCGACCAGGTTCTCCACGCAAGCGTGCGGAAGGGGACGTCGATGACAGCGAATGGAAATTCTCGCGATTGCCCCGCCGGCCGCGTATGGCCGGCGCCGTGACGTCCAAGCCGGGGGATCTCCCGGGCTCGTTTGTTGATCGTTGTGCCTGGATAGGAGAGACCATGTTCGACCGACCTCGTTCTTTGCGTGCGCCAACGGTGGCGTTGCTTGCCTTGCTGACGGGTTCGTTTGCAGTGGGCACTGCGCTGGCGCAGGAGCAGGCCGCCGCCCAGGCGGCGACCGAAGAGGCGCCGCAACCGCTCAGCGAAGACGAGCTCGAGGTCCTCGTCGCGCGCATTGCGCTCTACCCCGACGAACTCGTCGCACTCGTGACCTCTGCCTCGCTCTACCCGCTGCAGATCGTCGAGGCCGAGCGCTTCCTCGAGGTTTCGCAGACCAAGAAGGACATAAAGCCGAAGGACAGCTGGGACGGCAGCATCGTCTCGCTGCTGAATTATCCTCAGATCGTCAAGATGATGAGCGACGACCTCGACTGGACCCAGTCGCTCAGCGACGCGCTCGCCTATCAGCAGAAGGACGTGCTCGTCGCCATCCAGCAATTGCGCGACAAGGCCGTCGCCGACGGCGTCATCAAGTCGGACGACAAGGTGGTCGTGAAGCAGGAAAACGACAACGTCGTGATCCAGGCCGCCAATCCGGAGAAAATCTACGTCCCCCAATACGAGCCGCAGATGCTCTATGATCCGGGCTATCAGCCGGCCCCGATCGCCTATTATCCCGAGCCCTATCCGAACTATTACTATCCGACGGCGACCTTCTTTGCCGGCGTGGTCACGGGTGCTGCCTTTGCCGCGGTCGTCGACTGGGACGACTGGGGCGTCTGGGGCGGGCGCTGGAACGGCGGCGATGTCGATATCGACTGCAACAATTGCTTCAACAACATCAACGGCAAGGTGAAATTCAACGACGTCGACTGGAAAAATGTCGACCGCAGCAAGATCAGCTTCGACAAGAACCAGTTCGCCAAGATCGATCGCACCTCCATGGAGCGGGACTTCAAGTCCGCGAAAGGCAACAACATCGCCAACCGGGCGAAGGTGGCCCGCACCAACGAGATCGGCGCGGCGGCAAATAGATCCGGTAGCCGGATCTCGGTCGACGATGTCCGCAAGAGCAAGGTCGAGGCGCGCCAGCGGGAAAATCTCGGGCGAACCAACGCAGCTCCTGGCGACCGCAAACCGGGCAACCAGGTCAAGCAGAGGCCTCAGGGCGACAAGATCGGCAATGCCAAGCCGGCGGCCCGGGCCGATCGCCAGGTCGCCAAGCCGAAGCCGGGCGGCAAGATCGATCGTGGCGGTGGCGGAAAACCATCCGCCCTTGGTCAGGTCCAGAGCGGACGGGTGACCAAGATGCAGTCGGACCGCGGCCGCCAGGCGCTTGGTGGCGGCCAGCGCGGCGGTGGCCAGCCGCACCGTGAGATCAGGCGTGGTGGTGGCGGCGGCGGACGGCACCGGTAACTCAAGGGAGGAGAACGAAAATGACCAAGCGCGTACATAATCTGCTCCTGTCTTCCTTTGCAGCCGCCGTGCTCGCCAGCGGCTCGGCGACAGTCGCTTCTGCGCAGGATCCCGCGGCGCACACGCCGCTCTCCGACTATGCGGCCGCAAGCGACCCGCCGGCGTTCGACACACCGGAACAGGCAGTCGATGCGTTCAAGGCCGCCGTTGGTTCGGGCGATTTCGACAAGCTCGCGAACCTGGTGGGGCTGGATGCCGCCAAGGCCAAGACCAGCGACGGGGTGATGGACGCCTACGCCGATATCCAGGCGGGCGTAAAGAAGAAGGTGGCCGTACAGGACGTCGAAAACCGAAAGGTACTGGAGATCGGCGAGGTGCTCTGGCCCTTCCCGTTCCCGATTGCCAAGGGCGACGACGGAAAATGGGCCTTCGACACCTATACCGGTCTCGAGGAGATCGCCAATCGCCTGGTCGGCCGCAACGAACTCGACACGATCGCGACGGTCCGCGCCTATGTCGAGGCGCAGGAGGAATATGCGCAGGAAGATCATGACGGCGACGGCGTGCTCGAATACGCGCAGAAGCTGATCAGCAGCGAGGGCAAGACCGACGGGCTCTACTGGCCCGCGGGCGAGGGCCAGCCACAGAGCCCTGCGGGTGAAGCGCTCGCCGATGGCGCAGTGCTTGCCAGGGCCCAGGCCGGCAAGGGCTATTTCGGCTATCGCTACCGCGTGCTGACGAGCCAGGGCGACAACATCGCCGGCGGCAAGTTCGACTACATCATCAACGGCAACATGATTGCGGGCTTCGCTCTGGTCGCCTGGCCGGTGAAATATGGCGCAACGGGCGTCCACACCTTCGTCGTCAACCGCAACGGCACCGTCTACCAGGCCGATCTGGGCGACAAGACCGAGAGTGTTGCTGAAGGGATCCGGCAGTTCAATCCCAACGACAACTGGCAGGTCGTGGAGGATTGAGCGCCATGAGCGGAGCGGACCCAGGCGCCAAGGCATCCGGCGGCGACGCGGCGGATGCCGCGCCGGCAGCTCGGCAGGGAAGGATCGCCGAGTACCTCGCGTCCCATGGCGGCCCGTTCTTCGAGCTGCAGGCAAGGCTGAAGCTGTTGCGTGCGAACGCGCTGCAGTCGGGAAAGCGGGCTTTGCTTTTCGTCGCGCTTGCCTGGGGCGTTCCCTTTCTGCTTGGCCTGCCCGACAGCCTGTCGCTCGACCATAGCCAGGGCGCCTATCTGACCGATCCGGGCGTGTGGGCAAAGTTCTTCGTCGCGATTGCCGCTTTTGTGCTGGCCGAACAGCAGGTCGAGCGCGGCCTTCGCATCAAGCTCGGACAGTTTTCGCGCGCGCCGCTCATCGCTCCGACCTCGATGCCATCAGCCGCGCGCGCGATTTCCAACGCGCTGAAACAACGCGATTCCGGGCTGGCGGAAACCGTCTGCCTGGCGCTCGCCGCGGTCGCGGCGCTGCTTTCCTTCCTGAACTTCCACACGACAGACGCCTCGTTCTGGGCCGTCGAGCACTCGGCCGAGGGCAACAGGATTACCGCTGCCGGATGGTGGTCGATCTGCGTCAGCCTACCGCTCTTCGTCTTCCTGTTCCTGCGCGGCGTATGGCGGCACCTCGTCTGGGCGCGACTTTTGCGCAAGATCGCTCAACTGGAGCTTCGTCTCGTCGCCGCCCATCCCGATGGCAAGGGTGGCCTCGGCTTTCTGTCGCAATATCCGAACGCCTACATGTTCTTCGTCTTCGGCATGAGCGCGGCGATCGCGGCAGCGGTCATGAAGCACCTGCTGCAGGAGACGCTGTCGATGACGACGTTCAGCATGATCATGAGCGGGTGGCTGGCGATCGTGATCGCCTTCTTCGCCTATCCGTTGTCGGCCTTCTCCAAGCCGCTGGCACGGCTGAAGGAAACCGGGCTGCTGATGTTCGGCGTGCAGGCGACCCGCTTCCAGCGCGCAGCAGAGCGCAAGGTGCTCGGCCGCAACGTGGCAGCCGACGCGACCGAGGAACCCGACGACGACGTGGCCGACCCCGGCAAACTGTTCGATGCGACCAAGAAGCTTTCGACCATGCTCATCAGCCGCGACGCCGTCGTGCCGGTCGCCGCCGCCGCTCTCATTCCCTTCGCCGCCGCAGGCGCGACAAGGCTGCCTTACAAGGAAGTGTTTTCTGTCCTGAAGAAGCTGTTGCTGCTGTGACGCGCGTCGCTTCGTCGGGGAGGCCGTACCCCGATCAGGCTCGGCCTGTCTGTTTGGGCCCGTTGTGGTGAGGTTCGAAACAGAAAATCCGGCTTTCCGTGGTCCAGGATTGGGAAGCGTCTTGACCTCAACTTAACTTGAGGTCTTATGAACTTGTCCGATAGAGCCAATTGCCATGTGACGGATCGGACTTCATGCACATCTCCAGACTAATTCTGCCGGCATCGGACGTCGCCAATAGTGCTGCCTTCTTTCGCGATGTCCTCGAACTGCCGACGGCCGGGAACTCCATCAAGGTGGGCTGGAGCGAAATCCAGCTGATCCCGGCCGCTGAGGGAGCGCCACACGGCGTGCACCTGGCCTTCAACGTCCCCTTTGCGCGTTTTGACATGGCCGTCGCTTGGCTGGAGGGGCGGACATTGCTCCAAAAGGAGCCGGGTGGAGACGCGTGCTTTGCCCTTGAAGGAGATTGGCAATCGAAGTCGATCTACTTCGACGGCCCCGACAATGCCGTGCTCGAATTGATCGGCCGCCGCAGGCTGATCCATCCTGCGGACAAGCGACCGTTCAGCGGCGCTGACCTGTCCTGCCTGAGCGAGGTCGGCGTTCCCTCCGATGATGTCGAGGGCATGGTGGCCGAGGCGGCTTGGACGTTCGGTGTCGGAACGGTGGGGCCAGCCTCGTCCAGCTTTGCCGCGATCGGCAATGATGAAGGCATGCTGATTGCCGTCGACCCGAACCGGCCGTGGTTTCCGCAAAAGCGTCAACGACCGGGTGCCAATGGACTGGAGATTTGGGTGACCGACGTGAAGTCACCTGGAACCGTGTCTGATGCCCAGCACGGCTGGAGCGTCCGAGCGAGATAGGGCAATCTCGGCAATCGATTGTCCGACGACAGAGTGGTACTTTCGCCGTTGGCGATCGTGCTTTTCTTTTCAAGGAGGAATGGTGCCGCTTACGTGACTCGAACACGTGACCCCATCATTACGAATGATGTGCTCTACCGACTGAGCTAAAGCGGCCCGGAGGCAGTTCCGCGGAAGCCCGCGGAACGAATGTGAGGCGCTGATAAACGCAAAGCGCCGAGATTTCAAGCCATCAGTTGCGAGAACTTGAAAATTCCTTGTTGGCTGTCGCTGCGGGTGCGGAGTGCAGGCCGAGGCGGGTGCGCGCTGCATCGTATTCGCGCTCGAGCCGGTCGACCATGCGGGCGACGGATGTCACTTCCTTGACCGCGCCGATGCCCTGGCCGCATCCCCAGATGTCCTTCCAGGCCTTGGCGCCGTCGGTCGCCGCGCCGAAGTCCATTTTCGACGGGTCGGCTTCGGGCAGATTGTCCGGATCCATGCCAGCGGCCGAGATCGAGGGCTTCAGGTAGTTGCCGTGGATGCCGGTGAAATAATTGGAGTAGACGATGTCTGCGGCGTTGCTGTCGACGATCATCTGCTTGTAGGCGTCGCTGGCGCGCGCTTCCTCCGTCGCGATGAAGGGTGAGCCGATATAGGCCATGTCGGCGCCCATCGCCTGGGCCGCCAGAATGGCGCCGCCGGTAGCGATCGCGCCCGAGAGAAGCAGCGGCCCGTCGAACCAGGAGCGGATTTCCTGGACAAGCGCAAACGGGGAAAGCGTGCCAGCATGGCCGCCGGCGCCGGCGGCCACCGCGATCAGGCCGTCGGCGCCCTTGCGGATTGCCGAATTGGCGTGACGGTTGTTGATGACGTCGTGAAGCACGATGCCGCCATAGGAATGGATGGCGGCATTAACCTCGGGCACGGCGCCGAGCGAGGAGATGACGACCGGCACCCTATATTTGATGCAGAGCATCAGATCCTGCTCGAGCCGCGCATTGGATTTGTGCACGATCTGGTTGACGGCAAAGGGAGCGGCCCGCCGGCCGGGATTCTTGGCGTCGTGGTCGGCAAGCGTCTCGGTGATCTCGGCCAGCCATTCGTCGAGCTGCGATTGCGGGCGGGCGTTCAGCGCCGGGAAGGCGCCGATCACGCCAGCCTTGCACTGCGCGATCGTCAGCTTCGGGTTGGAAATGATGAACAGGGGGGCGCCGACAACCGGCAGTCTCGTCGTTCCGGAAAGAATTGGCGGAAGCGGCATCGGTTTCTCCATCCCTCGGTAAGGCGCGCCAAATTTTTGACGTTTGCGTAAACGTCAAAACAGATAGCAGCAAGTTTGCCGCTTGCAAAGGGGGCGGTTTGGCCGTGATGTCGCCGCCTCTTTTTCTCGCAGGCGCGGCGAAGCAAAGCGTTTTCCCCGGCCTTGGCCGGTCGCGCCCGTCGCCGGACTTGCGGATTCTGGCAGCAGCGGTTACGCAATTGTTAACAAAACCAACGGCGTGCCTCCAGATTTAACCCTTATGCCCTTGCGGTTGGATCGAGAGCGGTGGTCAACCGCGGCGCGCCGGCAGGTCCAAAGCCCTGCCTACACAGAAGGACTTGATGTGAGCGGACTTGAGACTGCAATCAGAAATGCCCTTGAGCGCTCCGATCGCGCCAATGCGGAAACGCGGGCGCGCATCTATCAATCTGCCCGTCAGGCGCTCGAAACCGGGTTGCAGAAACAGGGGATCGAGGACGGCAACGTCATCGCCCAGCAGCGCCATCGGCTCGAAGCCGTCATCCATGCGATCGAAACGGAAGAGAGAGCGGCACTGAGGACGCGACAACCGGCACCTCCGGTGGTCAGCCTCGACGATGCCGCGCGGGCGCGCGGGCCGGCACAGCCACGGGTCGAGCCGCAAGTCCGGTCACCGACGCAGGCCCAACCCCAACCTCAGACCCAGGCTCCACCTCAGAGCCAGCCACAGGCCCCGGCGGCCGGTCGTCGGGAACCCGGTTTTGCCGGCGACGCGCCGCGCCAGGCGGCGAGCGATGGCGGTCTCGGTGGTCTGCGTGCCGATCGCGACGGTCCGGTGGTATCGACGCGTGCAGCCGCCGAGAGCACGGCAGATGCTGGCGAAGCTGCGAGCATCGCGCCCACGGTCCGCGGAGATACGCGCAAACGCCGGCGCAAGCGCAGCCGCTTTCTGTCCTTCACCATGGTCGTCGTCACGCTTGCCGCCGCAGCAGGGGCCGCGGCCTGGTGGGTGCAGACCAATGACCTGCTGAAATCTGCCGCCGAGCGCGACACGAATGTTGCCAATCCCCCGGCATCGGTCGCGTCGGAAGACTTCGATGGCGCGGCGGGATTGCGGACACTCGGCGCGCAGCAGGGCTTTACCGGCGATTGGGTCGAGGTCTTCACGCCCAAGGAAACCGGCGCGATCGCGCCCGGAGCGCAGGCAAAGGTCGAGCCGGTGGACGACGAAGGCGGGCGACGCGTGCAGCTGACATCGGCGGTCGCCGACGCGGAAGGGGATATCACCATCGAAATCCCGGCCGCGGTCCTGGCGGAACTCTCCGGCAAGACGTCGACACTGGCGTTGACCGTGCAGGCCGAGCCCGGCAAGACCACGGAGTTCGCGGTCGAGTGCAATTTCTCCTCGCTCGGCGAATGCGGGCGCCATCGCTTCACCGTGCATGACGAGCGGCTCGACATGCTGTTCAAGATCACCTTCGACCGTAGCCTGGCGCCGAGCTCGCCGGGCCAGATCGTGATCAACAGCGATATCAGCGGTGAGGGCAAGAGCCTCAGCCTCTACGCCATCCGCGTCCTACCGGGGCAATAAGGCCGGTCGCCAAGGCTTTCCGAGGTGGGGCGGCGGGAAAACCTGTCGGCCCCATCGGCGTCATCGGTTTTGACAGGGCAGGCGTCTATTTCAGGAAACCGGGGCCGGATCCGATGATCTTGTCATCGACCTCGCCGATCGCGCCCTTGTCCTTACCCTCGTAATCGAGCGAGGAAAGGATGTGGCGGATCAGGTTGAGCCGGGCTCGCCGCTTGTCGTTGCCGCGTACCACCGTCCAGGGTGCATGATCCGTGTGGGTCTCCTTCAGCATCTCGTCGCGCTTGGCGGTATAATCGTCCCATTTGTTGAGCGCCGCGATGTCCATCGGCGACAGCTTCCAGATCTTCAGTGGGTCGTGGCGGCGATCGTGGAAGCGTTTCAGCTGCATCTCGCGGCCGATGTTGATCCAGAATTTGAAGAACTGGATGCCCTCATGCACGATCATCTTCTCGAAGCGGGGAGCCTGCTTCAGGAACTGCTTGTGCTCTTCGGGTGTGCAGAAGCCCATGACCGGTTCGACGCCGGCGCGGTTGTACCAGGAGCGGTCGAACAGCACGAATTCGCCGGCCG
The DNA here is from genome assembly GCF_014852205.1 of Ensifer sp. ENS06. Taxonomy (NCBI): domain Bacteria; kingdom Pseudomonadati; phylum Pseudomonadota; class Alphaproteobacteria; order Hyphomicrobiales; family Rhizobiaceae; genus Ensifer; species Ensifer sp. ENS06. Next base: position 462,180 of record NZ_JACVBC010000001.1, read on the forward strand.
TCGGCATGGTCGCGACATAACGTTGGAAATACCATTGCCCGCGTTCGGTTTCGGTCGGTTTGGTCAGAGCGACGACACGCGCCCAGCGAGGGTTGAGGTTGTCCATAGTCGCATGGATCGCACCGCCCTTGCCGGCGGCGTCCCGGCCCTCGAACAACGCCATCATGCGCTTGCCGGTCTTCTGCTGCCAGAGCTGAACCTTGACCAGTTCGACCTGCAGCTTTTCCAGCGTTTCCAGATATTCGTCGTCGTCGAGCTTCTTCTTGTAGGGGTAGTCGTCGGAGGAAAATGCCGCGTCGTCGATCCACTTCGGCAACTCGGGATTGTCGATGTCGAAAACGCGACTCTTGCCGCCGATTTCGAGTTCCACCGCGCGGTTCTCCGCCTTGTCCGCCGTATCCGTCGCTGCCATCGGTTCGCCCTTTCGGCTTGGCGCAGGGGCCCGAAAACCGGCTTCGATCATCGGAAGGATCATGCGCGTTTTCAAACTTTCGGGCCTGCGCCTGTCATCGGATAAACAAGGCGCTCGCGACCCGATTTCGTTGGAGGAGGCCATAATTGCGTTGCGGATTCAAGCCGGTCGTGAAAATCATGTCATGAAGGATCGCTATTCCTCGACCATTTTGGTCCGGGAGGAAAAGAAAGTGATTCATGAGGATGTCGAGGTGGACGGTTCGAAGGCGTTCTGGCGGAACCTGGTTCCGCGGCTGAAAGCAGAGCGCTGGCTGCTGGGGCTCACCGTGCTCCTGGCGATCCTTGCGACCGTCGCGGGTATTCATTTCCTCATTGTCCTGCCCTTCTGGATCGTTCTCGTCGCCGCGTTGCTCAACCGTAGCGCGCCAACCTCGGTTATTCTGAGCCCGGCCAAGGCGGTGGTCGCTGCCGGCCCGGCGAGCGATCCGCTGGTGCCCGCGCTGAACGCGCTCGACATGCCGGTTCTGGTGATTGCTGCCGACGAGACGGTGGTGTTCCAGAACATTGCAGCCGAGAAGGCCTTCGGGACCATTCCGCCAAACACCTATCTTGCCGCTCGGGTGCGTTCGCCCGGCATCCTCGACATGGTCCGCGAGACGATGGCGACCGGCAAGGCGAACCAGATCGAGCATAACGAGCAGTTGCCGTCCGACGCCGTCTATGTGGTGCGGGTCGCTCCGGCTGAAATTCCGGGCGACGGGCCGGTCAAGCGGATCTTCCTGCTGACCTATCGCGACATCTCTCAGGCGCGCCGTATCGACCGCATGCGCTCGGACTTCGTCGCCAATGCCAGCCACGAGCTGCGCACGCCGCTGGCATCCTTGCGCGGCTTCATCGAGACGCTCCAGGGTCCGGCGCGCAACGATCTGAAGGCGCAGGAAAAGTTCTTCGGCATCATGCACGAGCAGGCGACGCGCATGAGCCGGCTTGTCGACGATCTGCTGTCGCTGTCGCGGCTGGAGTTGCGCTCGCATATCGCGCCCGATGACCCCGTCGATCTGGCGCCGCTGCTCGGGCATGTCCGCGACAGCCTGCTGCCCCTGGCGAAGGATCTGGATGTCACCGTCTCGCTCGTGGTGCCGGACAAGCCCGTGGTCGTCCGCGGCGAACGCGACGAACTCATCGAGGTCTTCGAGAACCTGATCGAGAATGCGTGCAAGTACGGCCAGGAAGGCAAGAAGGTGGACATAATCCTGCATGGCGGCGAGGGAGGCGAGGCCGAAGTCGTCGTGAAGGACTATGGCCCGGGCATTCCGGCCGAGCATGTGCCGCGTATCACCGAGCGGTTTTACCGGGTCAATGTCGAGGCCAGCCGCTCGAAGAAGGGCACCGGCCTGGGCCTTGCCATCGCCAAGCACATTCTCACGCGGCATCGTGCCCGGCTCCTCATCCATTCAGAGGTCGGCAAAGGCACGACCTTTACGGTCCGCTTCTGACATATTGGCGCGGGAAAACCCGGGGGTGTTCACTTTTAATTAGCATTTTCAATGACATGAGCTGTCATAAATGTTTCGTCGAACTGACATAAAAGGTGTGGCCATCGGCAGCTAGTTAGGGGCAGCCGATAAGACGGCGAAGAGCGCTGCAACGCTTGGCGCACACCAACACAAGCCCATTCCGGGAGAACTTTTATGAAAGCTCTTAAACTCACTGTCGCGGCGCTGGTCGCTTCGGCCGCATTTGCCGGCGCAGCCGCCGCTCGCGATCAGGTTCAGGTCGCTGGCTCCTCGACCGTTCTTCCCTACGCCAAAATCGTCGCCGAGACGTTCGGCGAGACCTTCCCCGACTTCAAGACCCCGGTGGTCGAATCCGGCGGCTCCTCCGCTGGCCTGAAGGAATTCTGCAAGGGCGTCGGCCCTGATACCATCGACATCGCCAACTCCTCGCGCAAGATCAAGGACAGCGAAGTCGAGGCCTGCAAGGCCGCTGGCGTCACCGAAATCCAGGAAGTGAAGATCGGTTATGACGGCATCGTCTTTGCGACCGACGCCGGCAATGCCGACCTCGCCCTGAAGCCGGAAGACCTCTACAAGGCGCTCGCTGCTGAAGTCGTCGTCGACGGCAAGATCGTCGCCAACCCCTACAAGAAGTGGTCCGAAGTCAACGCCGCCCTGCCGGCCGTCGAAATCGCCGCTTATATCCCGGGCGAAAAGCACGGCACCCGCGAAGTCTTCGAAGAGAAGATCCTCGCTGCAGGCTGCAAGAACGCTGGCGCCGTTGACGTGATCAAGGCTGCCGTTGCCGATGAAAAGCAGCAGCACAGCAAGTGCGTCGCAGTCCGCAAGGACGGCCTGGCTGTCGACATCGACGGCGACTACACCGAAACGCTCGCCCGTATCGCTGCCAACAAGAACGGCATCGGCGTGTTCGGCCTGTCGTTCTACGAAAACAACGCCGACAAGCTGAAGGTCGCGACCGTCAACGGCATCGTACCGTCGACCGAAACGATCGCTTCCGGCGAGTACCCGGTTTCCCGCCCGCTGTACTTCTACGTCAAGAAGGCACATCTCGGCGTTATTCCCGGCCTCAAGGAATATGTTGAGTTCTTCCTCGACGACCAGATGATCGGCCCGGAAAGCCCGCTCGCCGAATACGGCCTCGTTGCGGCTCCGGACGCTGAGCGCGAAGAAATCCGCAAGGCTTTCTCTGCCGGCAACATGCTCTGATAATGACAAGCCCCGGCGCGATGTCTTCGCGCCGGGGCATGCCTTCATTCGATTTGCCGGCACCCATGACGGGCGATGCCGGGGAGACGTGCGGATGAGTACTTCGCTCCTTCTTTTGCTCATTATTGTTATTGGTTTCATTGCTTATTTTGCAGGCCGCGCCCGTTCGCTGGCGCAGTCCGGCGGCAAGCTCTCCAACCTTCATTCTCTGCCGGGCTATCACGGTAGCTACGTCGCCATCTGGGCGATGCTTCCGGCCGCACTCGTTCTCGGCACCTGGCTGTTCGCCGCTCCCGTCTATATCGACGGAAGCACGCGCGCGGCCTTGCCGGATACCGTCCAGAGCCAGGGCCCTGCCGCCGTGCAGCTCGCGCTCGGTCAGGTCAAATCCGTTGCCGGTGGCCTTCTGCGCCTGAGCGGCGAGGAACTCGCAGCCCTTGAGAGCGGCTCCGCCAATCTTCGCGCGACGCTCGCGTCCAAGGGCGTTGCCCTTGCTGGCGAAGGCGATCCCTACATGGTCGCCGTCGCCAAGCACTTCAACGCGATGACCGCGACCAACCGCTGGCTGATGACGGTCGCCGTTCTGCTGATCGCGATTGCCGGCGGCGTCTACGCCATCCGCAACGTCGCGACCCGCTTCCGCGCCCGCAACCAGGTCGAGCGGGTCATTCTCGGCTCGCTGATCGTCGCGTCCTCCATCGCCATCCTGACGACGGTCGGCATCGTCGCCTCGATGCTGTCGGAAGCCGGACGCTTCTTCACCATGGTCTCGCCGTTCGAGTTCTTCTTCGGCACGGTCTGGGATCCGCGGTTTGCCGCTGCTGGCAGCGGCGGCGCTTCGGGCCAGTTCGGCCTCATCCCGCTTCTTGCCGGCACGCTCTACATCGCCTTCGTCGCCATGCTGTTTGCGGTGCCGATCGGCCTCTTCGCGGCGATCTACATGGCGGAATATGCAAGCCCGCGCCTGCGTTCGACCGCAAAGCCGCTGCTCGAAGTGCTCGCCGGCATCCCGACCATCGTCTACGGTTTCTTTGCGCTGGTGACCGTTGGCCCGTTCCTGCGTGACATCTCCGCCCAGATGAACGGTCTCATGACCGGCAACTACCAGAACTTCATCCAGGCACAGAGCGTTCTGACGGCGGGCATCGTCATGGGCATCATGCTGATCCCATTCGTGTCGTCGCTGTCGGACGACATCATCACCCAGGTGCCGCGGGCACTTCGTGACGGCTCGCTCGGCCTTGGCGCCACCCGCTCGGAGACGGTCAAGAAGGTCATCCTTCCGGCAGCCCTCCCGGGCATCGTCGGCGCGCTGCTGCTCACCGCCTCGCGCGCCGTCGGCGAGACCATGATCGTGGTGCTGGCAGCCGGTGTGGCGGCCCGCATGCAGATCAATCCCTTCGAGCCGATGACGACGGTGACCGTTAAGATCGTCAACCAGCTGACAGGTGACCTCGAGTTCACCTCGCCGCAGACGCTGGTGGCCTTCGCACTCGGCATCACGCTCTTCGTCATCACGCTCGGCCTCAACATTTACGCGCTCTACATCGTGCGCAAATACCGGGAACAGTACGAATGACCGACATCGCTTCCCCGACCGTCCGGATCTCCGCCCGTCCCGCATCCGCCAAGCGCGATATCGGCATCAAGCGTCGCTATGCTGCCGAACGCCGGTTCCGCTTCTACGGCATGGCCGCGATCAGCACCGGTCTCTTCTTCCTGGCATTGCTGCTGTGGACCGTCTTTTCCAACGGCTACACCGCATTCCAGCAGACGACGATTACGCTGCCGATCGAATTCACCGAAAAGGTCATTGACCCCAAAGGCGAACGCGCGACCGACGGCAAGGTGCTGATGACCGCCAACTATCCGCTGTTGGTGCGCGACGCGCTCGTCAAGCAGCTCGGCATCGACGCCACCAAGCGGCCGCAGGTTAAGCAGGCGACCGACATGGTTTCCGCGAGCTCCCGCACGCTCCTGCGCGACATGGTCGCCGCCGACCCGTCGATCATCGGCAAGACGGTTCCTGTCACGCTGCTGGCCGAGGCCAACATCGACTCCGCCTTCAAGGGCCAGATCGATCTCTCGGTCGATGAGGGCAAGCGCAAGGTCAAGGACCAGCAGGTCACCTGGATGAACGAGCTGGCGAGCGCCGGCATCCTGAAGAAGAGCTTCAACACCGGCATCTTCACCTTCGGCGCCTCCAGCCGTCCCGAAGCGGCAGGCGTCGGCGTCGCTGCCCTCGGCTCGCTCTACATGATGCTGATCGTGCTGGTGCTGTCGCTTCCGATCGGCGTCGCCGCCTCGATCTACCTCGAGGAGTTTGCGCCGAAGAACCGGCTGACCGACCTGATCGAGGTCAACATCAACAACCTCGCGGCCGTTCCGTCGATCGTCTACGGCCTCCTGGGTCTCGCCGTCTTCATCAACTTCGCCGGCATGCCGCGCTCGGCAGCCGTCGTCGGTGGCTTCGTGCTGACGTTGATGACCCTGCCGACGATCATCATCGCCACCCGTGCGGCGTTGAAGGCGGTCCCGCCGTCGATCCGCTCGGCGGCCCTCGGTCTCGGTGCGTCGAAGATGCAGACCATCTTCCACCACGTGCTGCCGCTGGCGATGCCGGGCATCCTGACCGGCACCATCATCGGTCTTGCCCACGCGCTTGGTGAAACCGCGCCGCTGCTCCTGATCGGCATGGTCGCCTTCGTCGTCGATTTTCCCGGTTCGCCTATGGAACCGTCGACGGCACTGCCGGTGCAGATCTACATGTGGGCCAACGAGGCGGAACGCGCCTTCGTCGAGCGCACCTCCGGCGCAATCATCATTCTTCTCATCTTCCTGGTCGTCATGAACCTTGGAGCCATTCTGTTGCGACGTCGCTTTGAGCGCCGCTGGTAGTGAGGTAATTACTATGAACATCATGTCAGAAGCAGCAGTCGAGAAGGCTCTGGATCAGAAAATGAACACCGTGCCCTACAAGATGATCGGCAAGGATGTGTCGGTCTATTACGGCGAGAAGCGTGCGCTTTTCGACGTCAACCTCAACATCCGCGAGAACACGGTCACGGCGCTGATCGGTCCTTCGGGTTGCGGCAAGTCGACCTTCCTGCGCACGCTGAACCGCATGAACGACACGATCGAGAACTGCCGCGTCACCGGCAAGATCACGCTCGACGAGGACGACATCTACGACCCGACGATCGACGTCGTCGAGCTTCGCGCCCGCGTCGGCATGGTCTTCCAGAAGCCGAACCCGTTCCCGAAGTCGATCTACGACAACGTCGCCTACGGCCCGCGGATTCACGGCCTTGCCCGCACCAAGGCCGACTTTGACGAAGTGGTCGAGACCAGCCTGCAGAAGGCCGGTCTGTGGAACGAGGTAAAGGATCGTCTGCAGGAGCCCGGCACCGGCCTTTCCGGTGGTCAGCAGCAGCGCCTCTGCATCGCGCGTGCCGTCGCCGTCAGCCCGGAAGTCATCCTCATGGACGAGCCGTGCTCGGCTCTCGATCCGATCGCGACCGCCAAGGTCGAAGAGCTCATCCACGAGCTGCGCACGAACTTCACGATCGTCATCGTGACCCACTCGATGCAGCAGGCCGCCCGCGTTTCGCAGCGCACCGCCATGTTCCACCTCGGCAATCTCGTCGAGGAGAACGACACCGACAAGATGTTCACCAATCCGGATGACCAGCGCACCCAGGATTACATCATGGGCCGCTTCGGCTGAGGCCGCATAAGGCTGCAACAGTAACTGCAAAGCGCCCGTAAGGATCGACGATCATGTCCATGCATATCATGTCCGCCTATGACGAAGAACTGAAGTACCTGACGCGCCGCATCTCGGAGATGGGCGGCCTCGCCGAACAGATGGTCGCCGAGTCCGTTCGCGCGCTGGTCAACTCCGACCTGGCTCTCGCACAGAAGGTGATCTCGGACGACACCGTCCTCGACGACGCCGAGCGCCAGATCGGTGAGAAGGCGATCGTCACGATCGCCAAGCGTCAGCCGGTCGCCGCCGACCTGCGTGAGATCATGGGGTCGATCCGCATCGCCTCCGATCTGGAACGCGTCGGCGACCTCGGCAAGAACACCGCCAAGCGCGTGATCGCGGTCGCCGGCTCCGGCATTCCGCGCAAGCTCGCCCGTGGCCTCGAGCATCTGGCAGAGCTCGCTCTCGTCCAGCTCAAGGAAGTGCTCGACGTCTACGCCTCGCGCTCGCCGGAAAAGGCCAACAGCATCCGCGAGCGTGACGAGGAGATCGACGCGATCTACACCTCGCTGTTCCGCGAGCTCTTGACCTACATGATGGAAGATCCGCGCAACATCACGCCCTGCACGCATCTTCTGTTCTGCGCCAAGAACATCGAGCGCATCGGCGACCACGCGACCAATATCGCTGAGACGATCTATTACATGGCGACGGGTGCTCAGCCGGAAGGCGAGCGTCCGAAGGATGACACCACGTCGACGCTGGGCTCGGTCAACGACTGAGCGCCAAGCGCGCCGTAAGCATGCATGCCCTTTGAAATCTGATCCGGTCGCGGCTTCGGTCGCGGCCCCGAATTCCTGTATCTGAAGCATGCGGTTTTCGCCCCGCCTTTGAAAACGGCGGATGTGCTCCAGATTTAGAGTGTCTGAGCGCCGGCCGGGCCGATGAGCCCAAAGGCCGCCCGCGGTAAGGAGACGTTACCTGATGTTGCCAAAAATCGCCGTAGTCGAAGACGAAGAGGCGCTGAGCGTTCTGCTGCGTTACAATCTGGAAGCCGAGGGCTTCGACGTCGATACGATCCTGCGGGGCGACGAGGCGGAGATCCGGCTTCAGGAGCGGCTGCCCGACCTGCTTATCCTCGACTGGATGCTGCCCGGTGTTTCCGGCATTGAACTTTGCCGTCGGCTGCGCCAGCGTCCGGAGACCGAACGTCTGCCGATCATCATGCTGACGGCGCGCGGCGAGGAAAGCGAGCGCGTCCGGGGTCTGGCGACGGGTGCCGACGACTACGTGGTCAAGCCCTTCTCGACGCCGGAGCTGATGGCGCGCGTCAAGGCGATGCTGCGCCGGGCAAAGCCCGAGGTGCTCTCGACGCTGCTTCGCTGCGGCGACATCGAACTCGACCGCGAGACCCACCGCGTTCATCGCCGCAGCCGCGAAGTGCGCCTCGGCCCGACCGAGTTCCGTCTTCTGGAGTTCCTCATGTCCTCGCCGGGCCGCGTCTTCTCTCGCTCGCAGCTTCTGGATGGCGTCTGGGGGCATGACATCTATGTCGACGAGCGAACCGTCGACGTGCATGTCGGTCGTCTGCGCAAGGCTCTGAACTTCTCGAACATGCCCGACGTGATCCGCACCGTTCGCGGCGCCGGCTATTCGCTCGAAAGCTGAGCGGTCTGAAAGTCGCCAACAAAAAAAGGGGCCGATCGGCCCCTTCCTTTATCAATGCGGTCCAGCTTCTTAGCGAGCCCTGCGGCGCTCCCCCGACGGCTGGTAGGCCAGCCGAGCATGGAAGGTGCAGTAAGGCGAGGCTTCCGGGGAATCGTTGCCGCAGAAGTGAAACTCTTCCTTCAGCGGGTCGCCGATCGGCCACTTGCAGGTGCGCTCGGTGAGCTGGGTCAGCTCGAGGCGGCGCGACATCGGCACGACAACGTCGGTGCGGGTGCTGAAATCCTGCTCGGCAACGAGATCGACTTCGATTTCTTCCTTGAGAACGACAGCGCCGGCCGCGCGTGCAACCGGGCGGGTCGAAACGCGCGAAGCGTAGTTCGGTGCGCGCGGTGCCGAAGTCGGGCGCTTCGGACGGGCTGCCGTCGTGGTGCTGCCGCCGGCCTTGGCGCGACCTGGCAGGCTCAGGCGGTGAACCTTGCCGATGACAGCGTTACGGCTGACGCCGCCGAGCTGCGCCGCGATCTGGCTTGCGCTCAGGCCCTCGGACCAAAGCTTCTTCAGTTTCTCCACCCGCTCGTCAGTCCAGTTCATTTCTGCACTCTCCGTTCTCAGCGTTGGGGATGGCAGAATCCCTCACCGCACCCCGGCTAAACCCCGGGGTTGCAAACGCGATAACTCTTTTGGTGACTAGGTCCGCCGCATGCGTCTAGTAATTGAATGTTAACGTACTGACCGCTGGACTCTGTGGCAAGAGTCCCAGGAATCAGGCCGAATCGATTTCGTAGTTTTCCCCAACTTGCTCGGCCAGCGTTGCATTTTTGCAAGCCCTCCCGGACGATTTTTCTGCTGCCAGGAATCGACCCTTCATGTTGCGCTGCAAGGCTTGGTTTTGTTGACATTGCAGCGCGAAATGGGAATAGTGCCTGCGCCGCCGAAAGGCGGCATTTTTGATTTTTATCGGCCCGCGTGAGGCGCGGGATCGATGTCGATCTGGAGTGAAGGAGAGCCTCGCATGACTGCAACCACGCCGCTTTACGATACCTACATGCGCGCGCCGTTGCGTTTCGAGCGAGGAGAGGGCGCCTGGCTGATCGCTGAAGACGGTACGCGTTATCTCGATTTCGGTGCCGGCGTTGCCGTGAACTCGCTCGGCCACGCGCACCCGCACCTGGTCGAAGCGCTGAAGGCGCAGGCCGACAAGGTCTGGCACCTGTCCAACCTTTATGAAATTGCGGGCCAGGAAAGCCTCGGCCGCCGGCTGACGGCGGTGACCTTTGCCGACAAGGTCTTCTTCACCAATTCGGGCGCGGAAGCGCTGGAATGCGCCATCAAGACGGCACGGCGTTACCACTTCTCCAAGGGCCACCCGGAGAAGTTCCACGTCATCACCTTCGAAGGCGCCTTCCACGGCCGCACGATCGCGACGATCGCCGCCGGTGGTCAGCAGAAATACATCGAAGGTTTCGGGCCGAAGGCGCCGGGCTTCTACCAGGTTCCGTTCGGCGACATCGCCGCGGTCAAGAATGCGATCACCGAGGAAACCGCAGCGATCCTGATCGAGCCGATCCAGGGCGAGGGCGGCATCCGTCCGGCGACCAAGGAATTCATGCAGGAACTGCGCGCGCTCTGCGACGAGTTCGGCCTGCTCTTGATCCTCGACGAGGTCCAGACCGGCGTCGGCCGTACCGGCAAGCTGTTTGCCTATGAATGGGCGGATATCCGCCCGGATATCATGGCGGTCGCCAAGGGTATCGGCGGTGGCTTCCCGTTCGGCGCCTGCCTCGCGACTGAGGAAGCCGCATCTGGTATGGTGGCGGGCACGCATGGCTCCACATATGGCGGCAACCCGCTGGCCATGGCCGTCGGCAACGCCGTGCTCGACGTCGTTCTGGCCGACGGATTCCTGACGCATGTGCGCGATGTCGCGCTGGTCTTCCGCCAGGGCCTTGCGTCGCTCAAGGACCGTTTCCCTGATGTCATCGAGGACATCCGCGGCGACGGTTTGATGCTGGGCATCAAGGTGAAGGGCCCTTCGGCCGATCTGCTGAAGGAAATCCGCGCCGAAAAGCTCCTGGCCGTGCCGGCGGGCGAAAATGTCCTGCGTCTTCTGCCGCCGCTGACCGTGACGGCGGAAGAGGCGCGCGAGGGGCTCGCACGTATCGAACGCGCCGCCGAGGCGGTTCGCAAGGCAAGCGGCAACGCCGCGGCCTGAAGGTAGCGACCCAGGGCCGACTAAGGCGTTAGAATGACCTCCGTGCGGGCACGTCGATAGCGTGCCGCACCGGGGACCGATTTTTCAGACAGGAACCGAGTACGATGGCAGGCACCAGACATTTTCTCGATCTTTCGGCCATGACGGCCGCCGACCTCCGGACGATCATCGACGATGCGCGCGTCCGAAAGGCGGCGACCAAGGCCGGAACTGCCGAGAAGCCGCTCGCCGGCAAGATGCTGGCGATGATCTTCGAAAAGCCCTCCACCCGCACCCGCGTTTCCTTCGATGTCGGCATGCGCCAGCTCGGCGGCGAAACCCTGTTTCTGTCGGGCACCGAAATGCAGCTCGGCCGCGCCGAGACGATCGGCGACACGGCCAAGGTGCTCTCGCGTTACGTCGACGCCATCATGATCCGCACCACCGACCATCGCCGCCTTCTGGAACTGGCCGAGCATGCGACGGTCCCCGTCATCAACGGCCTGACCGACGATACGCACCCCTGCCAGATCATGGCCGATATCCTGACCTTCGAGGAGCATCGCGGTCCGGTAAAGGGCAAGACGATTGCCTGGACCGGCGACGGCAATAACGTGCTGCATTCGCTGATCGAAGGTTCTGCCCGCTTCGGATACCGCATGAACATGGCCGTGCCGCTCGGTTCCGAGCCGCAGGACAAGTTCCTGAACTGGGCGCGCAACAATGGCGGCGAGGTCCTTTTGTGTCATGACGCCGAACAGGCCGTCGCCGACGCCAATTGCGTCGTGACCGACACCTGGATCTCGATGAACCAGGAACATCGCGCCCGCGGGCACAACGTCTTCCAGCCCTACCAGGTCAATGAAGCGCTGATGAAGCGTGCGGCCTCCGATGCGCTGTTCATGCACTGCTTGCCGGCGCACCGCGGCGAAGAGGTCACCGACGAGGTGATCGACGGCCCGCAGTCGGTGGTCTTCGACGAGGCGGAAAACCGGCTGCACGCACAGAAGTCGGTCATTGCCTGGTGCATGGGGCTCGTCTGAGCCGGCTGCCCGGTCGCGCGCGACGGCGAAGAGGCTTCAGTGCGCTCCGCCGAGCGTGCGCCATATAGGGGCGTGTTCACCGCACTTGACATTGTCCACGTGCGACACGATTTAGGCGGCATACGGGCGCTCCTGAAAGTAGTGAGCGCGCAACCGTCGAGGTGGTGCGTTGCTATGGCCGCGGCACATACCTGGTGGACAATCCGTTTATCGCGGGATCAACTGAGACAGCGAGCACGTTGCGCGGGGATAGCAATATCTCTGGTGCAGCTTGGTGGCTGAAGGCAAGGAGCAAGACATGACTGACATGACGCCAGGGCTTGGTGAGTTCGACTTTGCCGGTGACGATCACGTCGTGCCTTTCCAGGTGGAAGGCCTCGACGTGCGCGGCCGCGCCGTGCAGCTCGGCCCCATGCTGGACGCAATCCTCGAGCGCCACAACTATCCGCTTCCGGTCGCGCGTCTGGTTGCTGAAACCGTTGTACTCACCGTGTTGCTCGGGACCTCGCTGAAGTTTGAAGGCAAGCTGATCGTCCAGACTCAGGGCGATGGCCCTGTCGATCTGGTGGTCGCTGATTTCTCGACGCCGGATCGCGTGCGCGCCTATGCCCGCTACGATCAGGAAGCGCTTGCCGCTGCCGAAAAGGACGGCCGGACCCTTTCGCACGAGCTGCTCGGAAAGGGCGTGCTCGCCTTCACCATCGACCAGGGCGCTCATACCCAGCGTTACCAGGGGATCGTTGCGCTCGACGGAGCGACGCTGGAAGAAATCGCCGGCGTCTATTTCCGACAGTCGGAGCAGATCCCGACCAAGGTGCGCCTTGGCGTGGCCGAGCTTCTCGATCGCGACGAAAACGGCAAGCCGCGCCATCGCTGGCGCGCCGGCGGCATGGTCGCCCAGTTCCTGCCGGAAGCGCCGGAACGCATGCGCCAGCCCGACCTTTCCGGCGGTGATGGTGATGATGGTGAAAGCGCGTTCGGTGACGACGATCTCTGGGCCGAAGCCAAGGTGATGGTCGAAACGATCGACATGGACGAGTTGACCGATCCGATGGTCGGAACCGAGCGGCTGCTCTATCGCCTGTTCCACGAGCGCGGCGTCCGCGTCTACGAACCGCAGGCGGTCTACGACCGCTGCAGCTGCTCGCGCGAGAAGCTTCAGTCGGTGTTGTCCAACCTGAGCACGGACGACCTCGAAAGCACCATCGACGATGGCGAAGTCAAGGTGACCTGCGAGTTCTGCTCGACGACCTATCGCTTCGAAGCAAGCGAGGTGCGCCCGCAGTAGCGGGCGCCTCCGGCCGACTGGCCGCGATTTAGAGCGACGCTAGTCCGAAGGACGCGCTGTTCCGGATTGGCATCAGTTCAGGGTGCGCACGAGCCCGGGTGAATCGAGCGAGAAGGCGGGGATGGCAACGTTGAAGGTTTCTCCGCCTTCCGATTCCATGCTGTAGTGGCCGAACATGACGCCTGAGGGCGTATCCAGAGGGCATCCGGACGAATACTCATAGGTATCGCCGGGATTGAGCAGCGGCTGCTCGCCGATGACGCCCGGACCGCTGACCTCGTCGACTTGCCCGTTCTCATCGGTAATGTGCCAGTAGCGCGTCATCAACCGCACCGACGCGTCCGAGTGGTTTGAGATGACGATGCGATAGCCCCAGACATAGCGGCCGTCATCGGGATCCGACTGCTCTTCGAGATAGTACGGCTCCACCGTAACTTCTATGTCGCGGGTCAAAGCGCGATACATGGGCATCACCTTGCTTCAGGTCTTTCAGGGTATTCTACAGCAAGATGGTTTCGTCAAGAATAACGGCAAGATTGTGCGATCCCATGATGGGACGGATGGCCGTGCTGACGCGATCGAGCGGGTGAAACGTGCCTGGCGCCTTGGCGCCCCGCCGCCGGAAACCATCTCGTGACGGCCGGCAAGGGGCGTCGGCCGCCGTTGATCACGGCGGCCGTGTCTTCGTAAAAATCAGGCCTTCACGGCCTTCAGCGCGCGGGCGAAATCTTCCACCACATCGTCGCTGTCCTCGATGCCGGCCGAGAAGCGCACGGTTCCGGCGGAAATGCCGAGCTCTTCGCGGGCCTCGTCGGTCAGGTTCTTGTGCGTGGTCGTTCCCGGATGGGTGATCAGGCTCTTGCTGTCGCCGAGGTTGTTGGAGATGCGCACGATCTCCAGCGCGTTCTGCAGCGCGAAGGCAGCGTCCTTGCCGCCCTTCAGTTCGAAGGCGACGAGCGTCGATCCGCCGGTCATCTGCTTGGCGATGATGTCGGCCTGCGGATGATCCTTGCGGCCAGGATAGATGACCTTGGCGACCTGCGGCTGTTCTGCCAGGAAGTCGGCCACGCGGCGGGCCGTTTCCGTCTGCTGACGCACGCGCAACGGCAGCGTCTCTATGCCCTTCAGCAGCGTCCAGGCGTTGAACGGCGACATCGCCGGGCCGGTATGGCGGAAGTAGTCGTGCAGGTGCTCGTTGATCCATTCCTTGTCGGAAAGCACGACACCGCCGAGGCAACGGCCCTGGCCGTCGATATGCTTGGTGGCAGAATAGACGACGATATGGGCGCCGAGTTCCAGCGGCTTCTGGAAGAGCGGCGTCGCAAAGACGTTGTCGACGACGACCTTGGCGCCGATCTGGTTGGCGAGCTTGGCAACACCGGCAATGTCGATGACTTCGAGCGTCGGGTTGGTCGGGCTTTCGAGGAAGAAGACCTTGGTGTTCTTCTGGATCGCCTTTTCCCAGTTGGCGAGGTCGCGTCCGTCGACCAGCGTGCACTGGATGCCGTATTTCGGCGCCAGCGTCTCGACCACCCAGCGGCAGGAGCCGAAGAGGGCGCGGGCGGCGACGATGTGGTCGCCGGCCTTCAGCTGGCAGAGAATGGCGGCGGTGACGGCAGCCATGCCCGATGCCGTGGCGCGCGCATCCTCGGCGCCTTCCAGCATGCACATGCGCTTTTCAAACATGTCGTTGGTCGGGCTACCGTAGCGGGCGTAGATGAAGCCTTCGGTCTCGCCCTTGAAACGAGCTTCCGCAGCTTCCGACGTCTCGTAGACAAAGCCCTGGGTAAGGAAGATCGCCTCGGAGGTCTCTCCGTGCTGGGAACGGGTGGTCCCGCCATGGACCAGTTGCGTTGCGGGGCGCCAGTTTTTGCTCATGTGACGGTCACTTTCAAAAACAAAAAAACCGGCCGCGTGAAGGGCCGGTTTGACACCCGGCCTTTTTAGCTACTTGTTTAACGTGGCTGCAAGCCGACCGGCCAAATCACCACGGGATAAAGCTTCAATACTGCCAGGGTACGCTTGCGTCAATTCCCGGAGTTTGGTTTTGTCTCGCAACTGAAAAGAGGACTGCAATGGGCCGCGACACTGGGATTTTGGCCGATCGCGCGATCGCCGCGCTGTTAGAATCGGGACGCCTCAAAAGCGAGAAGCCGCTGGATGACGATCAGATCCAGCCGGCAAGCCTCGACCTGCGCCTAGGCTCGAAGGCTTTCCGCGTCCGCGCAAGCTTCATGCCGGGTCCGTCTCACCTCGTTGCCGACAAGCTCGACCGGCTGAAGCTGCACGTCGTCGATCTGACCGATGGCGCGGTGCTGGAAACGGGCTGCGTCTACATCGTGCCGCTGATGGAAAGCCTGGAACTGCCTGAGGGCATGTCGGCCTCGGCCAACCCGAAAAGCTCGACCGGTCGCCTCGACATCTTCACCCGCGTCATCACCGATCGCGCCCAGGAATTCGACAAGATCCCGGCCGGCTACAGCGGTCCGCTCTATCTCGAAATCAGCCCGCGCACCTTCCCGATCGTTGTGCGCCGAGGCTCGCGCCTGTCGCAGATCCGCTTCCGCATGGGCCAGTCTATCCTGTCGGAGCAGGAACTGCAGGCGCTGCACGAGAGCGACGTGCTGGTGGCGAGCGACAAGCCGAACGTCAGCGGCGGCGGCATCGCGCTGTCGATCGATCTGAAGGGCACCGGGCCCGAAGGCCTGATCGGCTATCGCGGCAAGCATCACACCGCCGTCATCGACGTCGACAAGAAAGCGCAGCATGCGATCTTCGATTTCTGGGAGCCACTTTACAGCCGCGGCCGCGATGAACTGATCCTCGATCCGGATGAGTTCTACATTCTCGTCTCGCGCGAGGCGGTGCATGTTCCGCCGCTTTATGCGGCCGAGATGACGCCGTTTGATCCGCTGGTCGGCGAGTTTCGCGTGCATTATGCCGGCTTCTTCGATCCGGGCTTCGGCCATGCCTCGGCCGGCGGCACGGGCAGCCGTGCCGTGCTGGAAGTGCGCAGCCACGAGGTGCCGTTCATCCTCGAACACGGCCAGATCGTCGGCCGCCTGATCTACGAACACATGCTGGAACGGCCGGATGGTCTCTATGGCCTCGGCGTCGGCTCCAACTACCAGGCGCAGGGCCTGAAGCTCTCGAAGCATTTCCGCGCCGAGTAGGGGATTTCGAAGCGCCCCTTACGCGATCCCGCGCAAGGGTGCTTGACAGATCGCCCCGGTTCGGGAAGTTTCGCAGGCGCCGCGGGTGTAGTTCAGCGGTAGAACGCCAGCTTCCCAAGCTGGATGTCGTCGGTTCGATCCCGATCACCCGCTCCATTCTTTCTCGTCCCGTTCCTTGTGTAACCGCGTTCTCGTGGCGACCTATGGTCAGCTGCGCTGCGGCCGGTTACTTTACCGCTCGATGAATCACCGCGGTTCCAAGGGCCGCCCCTGCCACATGAGACGTGCCGGCCGCTGCCCATGAAAGTTCTTCCCCTTTTCGCCCTTTGCGCATCCTTGATCGCGACGCCGCTTGCGGCCGAGGCCAAGGATCTGCCGCTGCTGTTCGACGCGCGCGAACGCATCGCCAAGCCCGATCTCACGGGCCTGGCGCGCCTGCGTTTCTTGACGACGGTGGATTTTCCGCCGTTCAACTTCATCGACCAGTCCGGCAAGCTTTCGGGATTTCATGTCGATCTCGTGCGCGAGATCTGCCGCGAGCTCGACATCGAGGCCAAATGCCAGATCCAGGCCGTGACCTATGCGGAGCTGCTGCCGGCACTGGAAGAGGGGCAGGGCGAGGCGGTGGCCGCCGGTATCGCCGTCGGTCCGGAACTGCGCCAACGCTTCGGCTTTTCCCGCGCCTTCATGCGGCTTCCGGCGCGCTTCGCCGTCAACACCAAGGCGGCGGGAGCAGTCTCGGCACCGAGCGATCTCAAGGGGAAGCCGGTCGGTGTCGTCGCCGGAACCACGCATGAGGCGATGTTCAAGGCGTTTTTCCCGAAGATCGAGGCCAAGGTCTATCCCGACCGCGAGGCCATGCTGACGGCTCTGCAGAAGGGCGATGTGCCGGCGGTGTTTTCCGACGGCATGCAGCTGTCCTTCTGGATCTCGGGTAGCGCTGCTGGCGGCTGCTGCACGCTTGTCGATGGCGCCTACTTCTCGCAGCGCTTCCTCGGTGAAGGCCTGACGATCATGAACCGCAAGTCCGAGGCTGCCCTGACCCAGGCGATCGATCACGCGCTGCTGGCGCTGTCGCGCAGTGGCCGCTTGGAGGAAATCTACCTGCGCTACTTCCCAAACGGAATCTACTAGGCGCCAGGACTTCTCGGCGTGATCACCGGCCGGCCTATCGGCGGAAGCGGGCGAGCGCGCCGCGCTCGATAGCGGCGCAAGTCAGCTTGTCGAGGCCAAGCCGATCGCGCAGCAACTGCAGCAGGCGGATTTCTTCGTTGCGGATGCGCTGGTCGGCGGCCGCGATCTCGACGGCGAGCGCATAGGCCGTCTCGTGGAACTTCTCCGGCAGCGCTTCGCGCACGATCTCGAGCATGATGTCGAGCCCTTCGGGCGCCGCCAGCTGTGCCGAGCATTCATGGCCGATATGGACGAGGCTGTCCTCGTCGAAGCCGTCGAACACGGGCAGGAATTGAACCAGCCGGCCGATGCGGGCAAACTCGTCGTCGCTCATCTCGCGGTCGACCGCCGACATCATCACCATGACATAGATGAGAGCTTCGTGGTGGCTGAGGCTTGGTTGCATGGGCTTTCCGGCGGTAGAGCGATTCCAGGATGGGACGGTTCCTGATCCGGAATTGCGTCGTTTGAAAGAGTTGAGCCATCTGCCGCTTTCGGCAGACGGTCGAGAGCTGGGAATTGTCGCGGCTATTTACAAGTCCGGCTGCGAGGCGTCCACTCCGATGCCGAGGGTCGGATCGTCGAATGTCATCGGCGTGTGGTTGAGGTCGCGCGGATCGTCACCGTAAAAACCGAGCTTCGCCTGGCGTGCTGCGTCGGCGCGTTTTTCGAGGGTCGAGCCGGGAACCGGCGTTGCCCAGCCATTGTCGACGAGCCAGGTGGCAAGATCCTGTCCGCCAAGCGTGCAGGAGGCGGTGGCCGAAGGGCCGGAATCTCCTTCGGGCAGATCGCAGCTGACCGCACGTGCGCGCAGGAAGTTTCGGAAGGCGGTTCGCGCGACGATGCCGCAGGGCCAGCTCTTGCCGGCGCTTTCGCAGGTCCGCTCCGCCTGCTCCGGCTCGATGCCGTCGATCTGCAGCGTCAGCTTGTCGAACTGGATCACACCGGCGGCGACCGCGACCGGGCGATAGAGTACGGTCGGCCCGGCGGCCTTCGCTTCCTTCTTCGGTTCCGACAACGGCGCGCGCGGTTCCACCCGTTCGAGCGGCGCACTGGTGACCGTATCGGGCAGGCCGAACTGCTGTGGCTCGATGGCGCGCGCCGCATTTTCCGTCTTGGGGGCGCCCTGCGGTTGTTCGCCGGTCGTCGCCGCGCCGCCGGAGGACGCGCCGGGGTCGAGCGGGACCTCGTCGTCGGCCTGATCCGGCGTCGCCTCGAAATCTGTCATGTCGGGCGTTTCGAGAACGAGTTCCGGTGTGGCGGCGGTCTCACGGTCGCGGATGGCAACAGCGCCCGCATAGAGGATGCCGGTGAAAAGGGCGATTGCGGCGATGCCGCCGGCAAGGGTGTAGAAATGCTGCCGCATCAGGAAGGACGTCCTATTGGCTGGCCCAGATAATTCGGGCGATCCATTCGATCTGGCTGGTCTCGAAGCTCCGGTTCGGATGCTCGGGATTGAGCGATAGAAGTTCGATCACACGCGGCGTCTGGCGCGTGAGCACCTTTGCCATGACCTCGCCCTCCTGCGTCTTCACCACAACCCGATCGCCACGCCGGATCGGCGCGCCGGGGTCGACGATCAGGATGTCGCCGTCGCGGTAGAGCGGCAGCATGCTGTCTCCCTGGACCCCGAGCGCATAGGTGCCGCTGCGCTTTTCCGCATCCGTCGGAAAGTCGATGACGTCCCAGCCCTGACCGGCGGGAAAGCCGCCATCGTCGAAGTAGCCGCCGGCACCCGCCTGGGCAAAGCCGATCAGCGGGATCGTGGCAGCGGCCACCGGCTCGGAAGGCGCTGGGACCCCCTCCGGCTGCAGTAGGCTGGTGAACTGGTCCATGGTGGCGCCCGTCGCCCCCAGCACCTTGGCGATCGATTCTGTCGAGGGCCAGCGCTCGCGCCCGTCGGCGGAGCGACGTTTGGATTTGTTGAAGGAGGTCGGGTCGAGGCCGGCACGGCGCGCGAGGCCGGACGGCGAGAGCTGGTGGCGCTCGGCCAGGGTGTCGATAGCGTGCCAGATCGTGCCGTGAGACAACATGACGAGAGATCCAGGCCGGGCAGGCGGCCACTTGCTGCTTTGGTTCCCGGCCACACTACCGAAACGCTGCAGGGCGGTAAAGAATCGGGAGGAAAATAGTCCTCTTTCCGTCATTTGATTTGCGGGACGCGGCCCCTATAGTTCCGGTGATGGGCAGGACAGGCTTTCGGTGGAGGGCGTTTTGTTGATGCGCATGAAAGCGGAACGCCTGCTGATCGTCGCCATGCTTGCCGCGGTCGCCGGGCTTGCGCTCGAAGATCGCCTGCTTGAGATGGGGCGCCTCGCAACGCTTCTCGGTGCCGCCGGTCTGGTGGTTGCGATCGTGCTTGCATCGCTGCGGGTGTCGCATCACGCCGAGGTTCTGGCATCCAAGGTCGGCGATCCCTATGGCACGATGATCCTCACGCTCTCGGCGGCGCTCGTCGAAGTCGTCGTTCTGGCGATCATGATGACCAGCGAGACCTCGCCGACGCTGGTGCGCGACACGATCTATGCGGCCGTCATGCTCGACATCAACGGCATCCTGGGCCTCGCAGCCCTTCTCGGAGGTCTGAAGCACGGCGAACAGCCCTATAATGACGATTCCGCCCGCACCTACAGCGTGATGATCCTGACGGCGATGGGGATTTCTATGATCGTGCCGGAATTCGTGCCGGCGGCGAAATGGCATCTCTACTCGGCCTTCACCATCGGCGCGATGATCACGCTCTACGCCCTGTTCCTGCGCATGCAGGTGGGCGTGCACAGCTACTTCTTCAGCTACAGCTATCCGAAGGCGAAGGGCGAGGGGAGCGCGAGAGAGGGCGGCCCCGACCAGCCGGTGTTGCCGTCGATCGTGATCCTGATCCTCGGCATCGTGCTGATCGGTGTGCTGGCGGAAGTGATGTCGTCGCTGCTGACATCGGGCTTGAAAGGGAGCGGTGCACCGCCGGCTGTCACGGCCATCGTCGTCGCGGCGATTTCCGCCTCTCCGGAGATCATGACCGCCATGCGCGCCGCTCTCGCAAATCGCATGCAGGCGGTCGTCAATATCGCGCTCGGCGCTTCGCTTTCGACCGTCATCCTGACGGTGCCGGTGATGGAGGCGATCGCGCTCTATACCGGCCAGCCGTTCCTGATGGCGATGTCGCCGGTGCAGACGGTGATGGTGACGATCACGCTGATCGTTGCCGCGATCAACCTCAATGACGGCCAGACCAACGCCATCGAGGGCATGACGCATTTCGTGCTGTTTGCCACCTTCGTCATGCTCTCGGCGATCGGGCTCTGAACCGGCCGCCGGGCGAGCGTCAGGCCGTCGCCTTTTCCTGCGCCTTCCTGGCGACCACCTCTTCATAGGCGGCCTGGAGCGTGGCGCGCACCCGCGGCGGGCCATCGAGCGGCATCCCCAGATGGTCGTGCCGCAGCTCGTCCATGAAGCGATCCCAGAGCGCCGGGCCGCCGTTCTCCATGAGTTCGGCGCGAATGCTGAGCTCTTCGCTGACCGGCAGGTAGCGCCGTCCCCAGGCACCGAGCTGGGCCATGATCGGCACGAGTGCAATCGTCATTTCCGTCAGGCTGTAGATCGCCTTCTGCTTGTGCGTGGGGTCGTCGCGCTTCGTCAGCATTCCCTGTTCGACCAGCATCTTCAGCCGATCCGCAAGGATATTCGATGAGATACCCTCCTGCGATCGCAGCAGCTCCCGGAAGTGCCGTTTGCCGCCGAAGATCATGTCGCGAATGATCAGCAGGCTCCATTTGTCGCCGAACACTTCGAGCGAAAGATTGATCGGGCAACCCGAGCGCATGTCGTCCTTCATTGGCACCTCTTTAAAACCGCTTGCATTATCGCATCACTGACGCTAACGTTCAACTGATTTCAAAATTATAGCAGTTCATAATCGAAACCAGTTGCGTATAAGCCATCAATTTCCAACCCAGAGGAGGCAGGACATGATCGACAGATCCGTGGAACATTCGAGCTTCACCATTGAACGCAACTTCAAGGCGACACCGGTTGAGGTGTTCAGGGCGTTCTCGGAGCCAGCCGCAAAGGAGCGCTGGTTCGTCAACGTCGAAGCCGGGGCGCAGATCACCCACGACTTCCGCGTCGGCGGCCGCGAAAGCGGTCGCTTCAGCGTGGACGACGGGACGACCTATTACGACGATACCGTCTATCTCGATATCGTCGAGAACCGCCGGATCATCTTTGCCTATACGATGACGCAGAACGACAGGCGGATTTCTGCCTCCGTCGCCACGGTCGATATCCAGCCTGCGGGCACCGGCACGCGCCTCGTCTTTACCGAACAGGTGGCCTTCCTGGACGGGCTCGACAAGCTCGAGTACCGGCGTGGAGGCTGGGAAGAGTTGATGGGGGCGTTGGCCAAGGAACTCGGCGAGGCGGTTGCTGCCTGAGGCACAACGTTTGGCCGTGCATAGCGATCGATTCCCGGAGGACACGTGCTGATCCTCCGGGATTTTTCTAGTGCATGGCGGCAATCGTGCTGCCGGCGATGCCGACGGAGAAGAGCGTGAGGCAGACGGCGGCGATCCGGCGCGGCAGGTGCGAAGCCGAAAGACCCTTGGACATCTGCACCAGCAGGGCGCCGGCCCCGATCCAGGCCGACCCGGCGGCGATGACCAGCAGGGAGAAGCCGGCGATCCAGGGCCAGACGGCTGCCAGTCCTGTCTGCGGCAACAGCACCAGGGCGACGATCAGGGCTTTCGGATTGAGCAGCGTCGTGACGAAGACTTGTCGGATGGAGATGACGGCACCTTCGCTGCGCTCGGCATCGGTCGTCCAGAGCGCATAGGCGAGGTAGAGAACCCAGCAGGCGGCAATGAGCCTCAGCGCCAGGCCGAGGTTCGGATGGGCGGCAAGGAACGGTGCGAGCAACGCGACGGCGGGAATGATCACCGCGAGATAGCCGCCGAGCTCGCCGTTCAAAAGCGGCAGCGACCGGCGAAACCCGGCCGATGCGCCGGAGAGCCAAAGCAGCGTGTTCGTCGGACCGGGCGTCGCGAGCAGGACGAGGGCGGCAAGGGCAAAGGCGAGCGGCTGCATGTCGTTGGGACCCGAGTTTCATGGTCGTTATCGCTGCCTTCTAGCAGCGGCGCAAGCGCCGGTTCTTGATCTCCATCAAGCTTGCTGTCCGATCCGTGGTGCAAGCCACCCCAAGAAATCGCCACAGCGCCGCCCCGACATGCCCCTTCCGCGCCCGTCGCGGCCGCGCTATCAGACGGGCTCCGCCGCTTCTCCTCCCGCCGGCGTGATCGAGGCTCCCATGAACAAGACCGTCCTGTCAGGCATCGTCATGACGACGTTTTCCTATTTCCTGTTTTCGCTGCAGGATGCGTCGGTCAAATGGCTGGTCGTCGGCTACTCGGTCTGGCAGATCCTGTTTACCCGCAGCATCACCATTCTCCTGCTCTGCCTTGTGATCGGTCGCGGCAAGCTGGTGCGCAGCGCCATCTCGTCGCCGGTGATCAAACCGCTCTTCGTGCGCAATCTTTTGCTGCTCGCTGCCTGGCTTTCCTATTTCAACGCGGCGCGCGACCTCGGCCTGGCGGAGATGACCACCCTTTACTACGCCGCGCCGATCATCGTGACGCTGCTTGCTGTACCGATCCTGAAGGAGGACGTTCCGCCGATCCGCTGGTTCGCCGTGTTCATCGGTTTCGTCGGCGTGCTCATCGCCTGCGATCCGCTCGGCACCGGCATGAAACTGTCGCTGCCGGTGTTCCTGGCGCTTATCGCCGCCGTCTTCTGGGCGATCGGCACGGTCATGCTGCGCAAGACGGCACTTCAGGAAACGACCCTGGTGCAGATGACGATCTCCAACGTCTTTTTCATCGGCATGACCGGGCTTGCCGTCGGCTTTTTCTGGACGCCGCCTGCGCTCTTCGACGTCGCGCTGATGGCCGGAACCGGCGTCATCGCCGGCATCGCCCAGTACGCGTTGTTCGAGGGTATGCGCCGGGCACCGATCTCGGTGATCGCGCCGTTCGAATATACCTCGCTCGTCTGGGCCTTCGGACTCGGCTTCCTGATCTGGGGCGACGTTCCGGCCATGAACGTCTTTGCCGGCGCCGGGCTGATCTTTGCGGCTGGCCTGCTGATCATCGTCGGCGAACGACTGGCGCATCGGCGCGCCGGTGCCGCCGCTTAGAGATACGGGACGGATGGAAACCGTCGTCATGCTTTGATGACGAGCGCCTCGGGAACACGGCCGGTCAGCCGGAAGAACATGTGTGAGGTCACGAGCACGTTTGGGTCGGCAAGATGCTGGTCGAGTGCTTCCAGATCGGCATCGAGCTCGGCCTGGCCGATGAAGCCTTCGGCGACAAGCCCGCCGCGGACATTGTCGATGAAATCCCGAAGGATCGGCCGGCGGTCGTGACCCGGCGGATAGACATGCTCGACCGCGTCGACGGATATCGCCTCGATACCGGCGTTCCGGAACAGACGATGCAGCCGGCGACCGATATTGAGGTCGATGCCTCTGGCGGCGGAATAGGCGACATAGGCGGCAAGCAGCCTGTCCCAGGCGGCAAGCGGCGGATCGCAGATATGTCCGAGGAAATCGGCCTCGAAGCTCGCGATCCAGCCACCCGGCCGTACCAATGACACCATTTCGAGCACGATCAGCTCTGGCCGCGGCACGTTGACGAGCACCAGCCGCATATGAGCGCCGTCGAAGGAACGGCGCGGCAGGCCTGTCGCATAGGCATCGCCCTCGCGCACATCCACCTGGGGGAGCGCATGGCCGGCAACGAAACGGCGGGCGAGTTCGACAAAATTCGGATCGCGTTCGATGCCGAGCACCGATCCGTTTGGCCCGACGCGTTTGCCAAGTAGGTGCAGAACCCCACCGGGGCCGCAGCCAAGATCGACGACGCGTTCGCCCGGCCGGATTCCGACCCGTTCGAGCTGCTGGTCGGAATCAGGAGCGAGATTGGCAATCTGTCGTTTCAGGCGTTCTTCTTCGGGCCCGGCGCGCCCAAGAAGATAGAGATCAGGCTCGCTCATGGCGTGTCCCCCTCTGACCTCGCGGAGGATGCGCCTGCGCGCGAAGAGCGTCAATCAGAAGATGCTGATAAGCTTAACGCACGCCGGACGTCATGAAACGTCGCTCGGGAGTTTCTTCATAGATCACAAGACCTTCGCGGCGGTAGAACGCCACCGCCGGATTGGTCGTCAGCACGCTGAGCTGCACGGGCAGGCCGATCGCCCTTGCTTCACCGAGCACTTGGCGAAGCGCGATCGCACCGTAGCCGCACTTCTGGTGACCGGGCGCGACGTAAAGCTTGTTCACCCAGAAATGGTCCTCGCGCCGCGTGACCGATACGCAGCCGACATCCTCGTGCCCCACGGCGATGATGCGATACTCGCCGAGGATGAGTGCATCCGCCAGCCGAGGCCGCCAGCTGCCCCAAAGCGCGATCGCATAGTTGCGCATACAGGCTTCTTCCAGCCAGCGCAGATAGGGTTCGTCGTCGGGGACGGCGGGGCGGAGGGCGGCTTTGGTCATGGCTTCGTCATGGAGTGTGGTTCAATCCGCGCAGGCCTAGCACCACAACCGTAACAGAGTGATGGCGGCCGGGTGGGCGCTAAGCCGGCAAGGGCCTCGAGCAGGCCGGGCTCAAACGAAAACAGGCCCTCGAGGGGGCCTGCTTCCAATGCTATTCAGCGAACCTTACGCCGCCTGTTTCTTCTCGCCGTAGGGGTCGAAGCGGCCGTAGAAGGTCTCGCCGCGTTCGGCCATTTCCTTGAGGAGTGCCGTCGGCTTGAAGTGGTTGCCATAATCCTTGGCGAGCGTCTCGCACATCTCGACGAAGGCCTTCACGCCCATGCCGTCGATGTAGGAGAGCGTGCCGCCGGTGTAGGGAGCAAAGCCGAAACCGAGGATCGAGCCGACGTCTGCTTCGCGCGGATCGGTGACGATGCCTTCTTCCATGGTGCGGGCCGCTTCGAGCGCGATCGTCGCGAGAAGCCGCTGCTTCAGCACCTCGACATCGATCTTGTCGGCGTTCTTCTGCGGATAGAGGGTTTTCAGCTCCGGCCACAGATACTTCTTGGCGGGCTTGGCCGGATACTCGTAGAAGCCCTTGCCGTTCTTGCGACCGCGACGGTCGAGATCGTCGACCATCTTGTTGATCAGCGCCAGGTGCTTGGGATCGACGGCCTTTTCGCCGAGGTCGGCGACGGTGGCCTTGAGGATCTTCTGGCTGAGGTCGATCGCCACTTCGTCGTTGAGCGACAGCGGGCCGACCGGCATGCCGGCCATCTTGGCGGCATTTTCGATCATCGCCGGCGGTACGCCTTCGATCAGCATGTCATAGGCTTCGTGGATGTAGCGGAAGACGCAACGGTTGACGTAGAAGCCGCGGGTGTCGTTGACGACGATCGGCGTCTTCTTGATCGCCGCGACATAGTCGAGTGCCACGGCGAGCGCCCTGTCGCCGCTCTCCTTACCGAGGATCACTTCCGTCAGCATCATCTTCTCGACTGGTGAGAAGAAGTGGACGCCGATGAACTGGCCCGGGCGCTTGGAGTTCTTGGCAAGACCGGTGATCGGCAGCGTCGAGGTGTTGGAGGCAAAGATCGTATCTTCGCCGATCACCGCTTCCACCTTCTCGATCACGTCCTTCTTGACCTGGCGATCCTCGAACACCGCTTCGACGACGAGGCCGGCGGTCTTCAGGTCATTGTAGTCGGCCGAAGGGGTGATACGGGCAAGCAGCGCCTCGCCCTCTTCCTTGGTCAGGCGGCCCTTGCCGATCGAATCCTTGACCAGGCCTTCCGAATGCGCCTTGCCCTTTTCGGCCGCTTCCATGTCGCGGTCGATCAGCGTCACCGCGATGCCGGCAGCAGCCGTCACATAGGCGATCGAGGCGCCCATGAAGCCGGCGCCGACGACGCCGACATGCTTGAATTCCGACTTCGGCACGCCGGCCGGACGGCGGGCGCCCTTGCCGAGTTCCTGCATCGAGACGAACAGCGAGCGGATCATCGAGAAGGCTTCGGTCGTTTGAAGGATCTCGGTGAAGTAGCGCTGCTCGATCTTGAGCGCCGTGTCGAACGGTACCTGCAGGCCTTCATAGACGCACTTCAGGATCGCGACGGCGCCCGGATAGTTGCCGTAGGTCTCGCGGCGCAGGATGCCGGAAGCGGCCGGCCAGAGCTGGGCCGAAGCCGGCGTCCAGATGCCGCCGCCCGGAACCTTGTAGCCCTTTTCGTCCCACGGCTGGACCGGCTTCAGGCCGTTCTTGATCATCGCCTTGGCCGCGTCGACCAGCTTGTCGGCATCGACGACTTCATGCACCAGGCCAAGCGCCTTGGCGCGGGCTGCCGTCAGCGACGAGCCTGTCGTCATCATCTGCAGCGCGTCCTGCGCATTGGTCAGGCGCGGCACGCGCTGGGTGCCGCCGGCGCCCGGGAAAATGCCGACCTTGACTTCCGGCAGCGCGATCTTGACCGACTTGGAATTCGACGCGACACGGCCGTGGCAGGCGAGCGAAAGCTCGAAGGCGCCGCCCATGCAGGTGCCGTTGATCGCCGATACCCATGGCTTGCCCGAGGTTTCGAGCTTGCGGAAGAGCCCGGTCATGCGGCCAACGAGGTCGAAGAGCTTCTGGGCGGCGTTATCCGGATCCTTCTTCTTTTCTTCCTGCTGGAAGGTGAACATCGACTTGATCATCGAAAGGTCGGCGCCGCCGGAGAAGCTCGACTTGCCGGACGTAAAGACGACGCCCTTGACCGCTGCGTCGGCCGTGGTCTGGTCGACGATGGCGTTGAGCTCTTCCATCACCTCCTGAGTGAAGACGTTCATCGACTTCTCAGGCATGTCCCAGGTGACGAGCGCGATGCCGTCAGCGTCGGTCTCGATCTTGAAATTGGTGTAATTCGTCATGGTTCTCCCCCTCAGTAGAGAATGGGTTCGATCTGCAGCGAGACGTTCGATCCGCCGCTGTAACGTTGCTTGCTGGTGTTGGTGGCGATCAGCCGGCCGTCGCGCTCGACGCGGATGGTGAAGCCCGCGTCGACAGCCTTGTCGAGTTCGGGCTTCGGCACCTGCAGCACGAAGGGCACGCGGGTGGCCTTGCCGTCGCTGACAACCGAAGTCTCGGCGATCAGCTTGGCGGCGAGGTCCATCACGCCCTGCTCTTCGAGCCGGATCGTGACGGTGCCGGCCGGAACCGGGCCGCTCGCGACATTGGAGATCGCACCGGTGAGCGTGAAGCTGTCGCCGCCTTCCTCCTCGTCGGAGACGCAGCCCGCGGCTGCAAGCAGCCCCAGGCCCATCACTCCGAGAAGGGTGCGGCGCATCACGTCCATCGTCAGACCCTTTCGATGATCGTGGCCGTGCCCATGCCGGCGCCGATGCAGAGCGTGACGAGCGCGGTGTTGAGATCGCGGCGCTCCAGTTCGTCGAGCACGGTGCCGAGGATCATCGCGCCGGTTGCGCCGAGCGGATGGCCCATGGCGATCGCGCCGCCGTTGACGTTGATCTTGTCGTGCGGGATGTCGAAGGCCTGCATGTAGCGCAGCACGACGGCCGCGAAGGCTTCGTTGAGCTCGAAGAGGTCGATGTCCGACAGCTTCATGTCGGCGCGCTTCAGAAGCTTCTCGGTGACGTCGACCGGGCCGGTCAGCATCAGCGCCGGATCGGAGCCGATGTTGGCGAAGGCGCGGATGCGGGCGCGCGGCTTCAGGCCCATGCTTTCGCCGCCGGCCTTGGAGCCGAGCAACACGGCAGCAGCGCCATCGACGATGCCCGAGGAGTTGCCGGCGTGGTGCACGTAGTTGATCTTTTCAATTTCAGGATGCGCCTGGATGCCGACGGCTTCGAAGCCGCCCATTTCGCCCGGCATCTGGAACGACGGGTTGAGCGAGGCGAGCGCCTGCATGTCGGTGCCCGGACGCATGTGCTCGTCGCGGTCGAGGATGGTCAGGCCGTTCTGGTCCTTGAAGGGCACGACGGACTTCTTGAAGTAGCCCTGTTCCCAGGCGTGCGCCGCACGCTTCTGGCTTTCGACCGCATAGGCGTCGACGTCGTCGCGGCTAAAACCGTACTTGGTGGCGATCAGGTCGGCCGAAACGCCCTGCGGCATGAAGAAGGCCGGCAGGTTGACCGAGGGGTCCATGAACCAGGCGCCGCCCGACATGCCGAGGCCGACGCGCGACATCGATTCAACGCCGCCGGCAATCACGATGTCGTCGGCGCCTTGGGCGATCTTGGCTGCGCCAAAGTTGACGGCGTCGAGGCCGGAGGCGCAGAAGCGTGAAATCTGCATGCCAGGCGCACGGGTCGAATAACCGGCTTCGAAGGCGGCAGCCTTCGGGATCACCGCGCCTGCGTCCATCACAGGATCGACGCAACCCATGATGATGTCGTCCACGGTCGAGGTGTCGAGGTCGTTGCGGTCACGCACCGCTTCCAGCATCTTGGCTGCCAGGCGAACGGACGGCACTTCGTGCAGCGATCCGTCCTTCTTGCCACGGCCGCGCGGTGTGCGCACGTGGTCGTAAACGAAGACTTTCGTCATGTCTCATCTCCCTTTCGGCAGCACCGTCAGGTGCTGCCCGTCAAAACATTTTAGATCGAACCCGCGGCGGGATTAGAAAGCGGCCGCATCGAGCGCCATCAGCGTGTCGGCGCCGGTTTCGATGCGGGCCTTGCGCAGGGCCGTTTCCGGCAGGATCCTTTCCATGAAGAAGGTCGCGGTGATCAGCTTGTTCTTCAGATAGTCTGCGCGAGCCGTTTCGCCAGAGGCAAGCTTTTCCTCGGCGGTCTTGGCGATCTTCGCCCACATGTAACCAAGGACGACGAGACCGAAGAGGTGCATGTAGTCGGTCGAGCCGGCGCCGGCATTGTCGGGTTTGGCCATGGCGTTCTGCATGAACCACATGGTGGCCGCCTGCAGGTCGTTGAGGCCCTTCTTCAGCGCCTTGGTATAGACGGCGAGCTTTTCGTTGCTGCGGTTTTCCTCGCAGAAATCGCCGATCTCCTTGAACAGCGCCATGATGGCGCGGCCGCCGTTGAGGCCCAGCTTGCGTCCGACGAGGTCGAGCGCCTGGATGCCGTTGGCGCCTTCATAGATCATCGCGATGCGGGCATCGCGGACATACTGGCTCATGCCGTGTTCTTCGATGTAGCCGTGACCACCGAACATCTGCTGCGCCATGACGGCATGGTCGAAGCCCTTGTCGGTGAGTACGCCCTTCAGGATCGGCGTCATCAGGCCGAGGACGTCGTCGGCCGTCTGGCGGTCGGCATCATTGTCGGAGCGGTGGGCGATGTCGGACTTGAGCGCGGTCCAGAGCGTGAAGGCGCGGCCGGCTTCGTTGAAGGCCTTGATCGTCATCAGGGTGCGGCGCACGTCCGGATGCACGATGATCGGGTCGGCCTTCTTGTCCGGCGCCTTCGGGCCGGAGAGCGAACGGCCCTGGATGCGGTCGCGCGCATAGTTGGCGGCATTCTGGTAGGCGATTTCGGCAATCGAGAGACCCTGCAGGCCGACGCCGAGGCGCGCCTCGTTCATCATCACGAACATGGCGTTGAGGCCCTTGTTCTCCGTGCCGATGAGATAGCCTTCGGCCTCGTCATAGTTCATGACGCAGGTCGAGTTGCCGTGGATGCCCATCTTGTGTTCGATCGCGCCGCAAGAAACGCCGTTGCGTTCGCCCGGCTCGCCGGCGGCATCAAGCTTGAACTTCGGTACGATGAACAGTGAAATGCCCTTCACACCCTCGGGCGCGCCCTCAATGCGGGCGAGCACCAGATGGATGATGTTGTCCGACATGTCGTGTTCGCCGGCAGAGATGAAGATCTTCTGGCCGGAGATCTTGTAGGCGCCGTTGCCGGTGGGCACTGCCTTCGTGCGCAGGAGGCCGAGGTCCGTCCCGCAATGCGGCTCGGTGAGATTCATCGTTCCGGTCCAGGTGCCGGCAACCATCTTCGGCAGGTAGGCCTGCTTCTGCTCGTCCGTGCCATGCACGAGGATCGCGGCGATCGCGCCCTGGGTGAGGCCCGGATACATGGTCAGTGCCATGTTGGCCGACGACATGTATTCGCCGACGGCGGTGTGCAGCGTATAGGGCAGGCCCTGGCCACCGAATTCTTCGGGCACGGCAAGGCCAAGCCAGCCGCCTTCGCGGTACAGGTCGAAGGCTTCCTTGAAGCCCTTCGGCACGCTGACCGAACCGTCGTCGCGACGCTTGCAGCCTTCCTGGTCGCCGGAAAGGTTGACCGGAAACAGGGCTTCTTCGGCAAGCTTGGCAGCTTCGCCGACGATCGCTTCGATCATGTCGGGCGTCGCATCGGCAAATCCGGGCAGGTTGTTGTAGCGCTCGATGCCGAGCACGTCGTTCAGGATGAAGAGGGTATCGTCGACCGGAGCCTTGTAGATGGGCATTCTTTCCTCGCCTTTGGTGCTTCGGGCTGCCGTCTCTCGTCGTCGACGCCCGGTTGCAGGATGCCGGATGCGCCGCCATCCTCATTGATTCCAGGGCATCGTCTCCCTCCCGTGCTTCCACGGGACAGCGGGATGCTCCGGGGCGGTCTCGCATCGTTGGACGGATGCTACAAAATTTTGACGTTTGCGTAAACGTCAAAAATTGCGTGTCGTGCAGTTTGGTGGCGTGTGGGGGAGGTCGGCGGCACTGCGGCGCCTCAACTTCGCACGATCCTGCCAAATCGTTAAAAAATCATCCGCAGGTTAACCGCTTGTTTACCACGTTTCGTGAAAGGTGCGTGTTGAGATGGTCAAAGCTGCAACCTGTCCTGGCGTCGCATCGTTGTAGTTTTGCCCGCGTCGGAAGCGCCACAGGGGTGAAGAAAGCAGTTTTCTTCCGTGACGACTTTCGAGATGGCCGACGACAGGGGCGAAGAACAACATGAGCGGATTGCGATCAAATCCTCAGCGCGCAGGCAGCCAGTCCTATAGCGAGCGGCCGTCGCTCGACGCCTTGAACCGCACCATCGAAGGATTGGAGGCGCGGATCGAAGGCCTGATGAGCGGCACGGCTCGCGACCCGGCGCCAAGGCCGCCCGAGCGCCAACCCGCCCGCGAACCCGTGCGGGAAACGGCCTCGCCCCGCGATGCCGTCGCCGAAATCATGCAGCGCCAGCGCAGCCTCAGCACCTCGCGTGAGCGCCCGACGCTTCGCGACCGGGTGCCGCAGCGCGAGCCGGAACGTTATGCCCCCGAACGCCCTGTTTCCGAGCGCCCGATCTCCGATCGTTACGTCGAAGAGCCGCGCCAGCAACCGCTTCACAGCCAACCTCCGCGGCCCGCCTCCGCGGTCAACGATATCGCCGAAGCGCTTGTCGGTTTGCGCCAGGACCTGAAGCGCGACATCACTGACGGCCTGACGCGCGAGATGAATTCGCTGCGCACCGAAATTCGCGGCATCAAGGCGCAGGCGCAGGATCACAGCTTTGCCGAAGACGTGCGCGGCGACATGCAGCGCCTTGCCGATAGCATCCAGCATCTCGGCCGCCAGGCATCGCCCGCCCAGGCCGATGCGCTGCGCGGCGATTTTGACGACCTGCGCGCGATGATCGACGGTCTCGCGCGCGAAGACAGCATGCGCCGGATGGAAAACCGCTGGAGCGGTGTCGAAGACCGGTTGATCGCCTTTGATCAGAACCGCGACGACGAACTGGTCGCGCTCGCCTATCGCCTGGACGAAATCAAGTCGCAGATCGGCTCGCTCCAGGGAAGCTCCGCCGTCGACGCGCTGGAAGACAAGCTGATCGCCGTCGCCCAGGCGATCGAAATGCTCGGTCGCCAGATCCAGCCGGACGATCGCCGCCTCGTCTCGCAGTTTGCCGATCTCGACAGCCGTCTCGACGAAATCAGCCGCGCCATCGCGGCCAACACTCGCACGACGCCCGGGCTGGATTCCGGCTTTGTCAATCGCCTGGAAAGCCGGCTTGGCGATCTCTCCCGCCAGATCGACAGCCTGTCGCGCCCGAACGACGGTGGGCTCGGTGCGCGCCTCGAAGCCTTGACCGTCCGGGTCGAGGATCTCGCCGGTGAAAAGGCGGCTGCCCGCTTGGAAGAGCGGCTGGACCAGCTGTCGATGATGATGGAGCGCAGCAGCAGGACCGCGCAGTCGGACCTCAACGATTACCTGTCGGACATTTCCCGCAAGATCGAAGCTCTCGACCAGGGCAGCGTCAATGATGCGCTCGCCGAACGGCTGGACTATCTCGCCCGCCGAATTGACGAGCTTGACACCCATGGCGCCCAGCCCGCGTCCGATCCGCGCTTCGACCGGCTGGAAGATCGCCTGGTCGGTATTGCGCAGCGTCTGGAAGAGACCTACGCCGCGCCGTTCGACGACCGCGCGGCACTTCAGAACCTTGAAGCCCAGATTGCCAACCTGTCGACGCTGGTCAGCCAGCCGCGGGCGGACGTCGCCCAAAGCGCCATGCCCGTCGACTACGAAAGCCGCATGACCGCGCTCGAGGACTATTTCTCGACCAGCGACGAGTACATCGTGGAAGCCGCGCGCCAGGCCGCCGAAGCTGTGATGGAAGCCTATTCCAAGAACGGCCCTTCGCAGGCCTCCGCCGGTGGCGATCTGGCAGCGATCTCGGCACTCGCCGAAGACTTGAGGACGCTTGAGGACTTGAGCCGCTCCAGCGAAGAGCGGACTGCGCGCACCTTCGAGGCGCTGCACGAAACGCTCGTCCACATTGCCGACAAGCTGGAGCGCATCGAAAACCGCGAGCCGGCAATGGCGGCGCAGCCTGCCATGGCGGTGGTGCGCGAAGCGGCTCAGATGCCGCGCGCCGCACAGCCGGAGTTCCACGACCCCTTCGGTGGCGGCGATCTTGATGATCGCTACGACGACCTGCAGCGCAATGTCCGTGCCCTCCAGGCAGAGGACCAGGCCGTCGCGGTTCAACCCGCCGAACCGGCAACAGCCCTTGCCGACGATGCGCAGATTTCGACCGTCGAGCTCGAAGAAGAGCGCGAGCCGGCTGCCGCCGCCCGCACCGGCCTGCTCGCCGGCCTCACCCGGCGCTTTTCCGGCAAGCGCTCGGAACCGGCGCCGGAACAGGCACGCAAGCTCGTAGAGCCGACCCCGTCGATCGATCCCTCCGAAATGCTCGCGCCGGAAGAAGCGAACCAGCTGCTCGAGCCGGGCTCCGGCGTTCCCGACGTGAAGAAGATCCTGGAACGCGTGCGCGCCGGGCAGATGAACAAGGCAGGCATCCAGCCGGCCGATGGCGACAAATCGGACTTCATCGCCGCCGCCCGCCGCGCCGCCCAGCTTGCCGTCGAAGAGACCGACACCCTCAACAAGACCGGCGACAGGGCCGCGACGTCCGGCATCGGCGGCGCCTTCGCCCGCCATCGCCGGCCGATCCTCATGGCCGTCGGCGCCGTCCTTTTGGCGATCATGTCCTACCCGCTGGTCAGCTCGATGCTGAACAAGGACGAGATGCCGGTCGAACCGGTCGCGGTCATCGAGCAGACGGTCACTCCGCAGGCAGCCGAGTTCAAGGCCGCCGACGACCATCTGGTGCAGGGCACGACCGTCGCGGCGCAGGAAGCACCGGTTACCGCGTCTGAGACGGCCGTTGCGACGCCGCTCGATTCCGTCGAAACGCCCGTGAAGCCTCCCGAGGCCTCGATCGCGGTGACGGCAACGACCGTGCCGACGACCACATTTGCAACGCCCGAAGACAAGGCGCCGATGCTTGCGCCGGTCGCCGAAACGAAGACGCCGGTCACCGAGTTCCAGCCGGCTCCGGCCGCAGCGTCGCCGGTGGCGAACGCTTCGCTCGCCAGCGCGCCGGCCGATGGCGCCGCGATGACCCCGGCGACGACAGCTGCTGCCGCTGTGCCCACCGACGTCGTGTTGCCGGAAGGTTTCGGTCCGGTCGCGCTGGTGACCGCGGCCAAGGGCGGCGACCCGCTCGCCTTCTACGAAATCGCCGTGCGCTTCACCGAGGGCCGTGGTGTTCAGGAAAACATGGCTGAAGCCGCCAAATGGTATCAGCGCGCCGCCGATGCCGGTGTCGTGCCGGCACAGTACCGCCTCGCGACCCTTTACGAGAAGGGCACCGGCGTGACGCGCGACGCGGCGAAGGCGAAGGCGCTCTATATCGCTTCCGCTGGCCAGGGCAACGCCAGCGCCATGCACAACCTCGCGGTGATGCTGGCAAGCGGCCGCGATGGCGCGCCTGACTTCAACGAGGCAACGAAGTGGTTTGCGAAGGCGGCCGAGCTCGGCATCCGCGACAGCCAGTTCAACCTTGCGGTTCTCTATGCCCGTGGCAACGGCGTGCCGCAGGACCTGACGGAATCCTACAAGTGGTTCTCGGCGGCTGCCCGCGAAGGCGATCTCGATGCCGGCGCCAAGCGCGACGAAGTTGCCAAGGCGATG
Source organism: Ensifer sp. ENS06 (assembly GCF_014852205.1). Classification (NCBI taxonomy): domain Bacteria; kingdom Pseudomonadati; phylum Pseudomonadota; class Alphaproteobacteria; order Hyphomicrobiales; family Rhizobiaceae; genus Ensifer; species Ensifer sp. ENS06. The sequence continues at coordinate 496,989 of NZ_JACVBC010000001.1, forward strand.
AAGCCGGAGCAGCTCGAAAGCGCCAAGGCCAAGGCGGAAGCCTGGAAGGCTGAACCGGTCGACGCCAAGGCAAACAGCGTCGACGTTCCGGATGCCTGGGTTGGCCCGGCCAACAAGACCGCCAGCGTCGACATGAGCAAGGCGGTCCGCAACATCCAGGCGATCCTCAACAACAACGGCTTTGACGCTGGCAAGCCGGATGGCCAGATGGGCAAGAAGACCGTCGCCGCCATCAAGGCCTTCCAGAAGTCGGTCGGCCAGGAGCCGACGGGCGAAATCACCGAGCAGTTGGTCAAGGAATTGCTGAAGCGCAATTCCTGACCCTTGGGCCTTGCGCCGTAATAAAGCCGCAGAGCCGGGCGACACGGGTTGCGGGTGGCGCAGCCATCCGCCATGTGGCTGAAAAGGTTGAAATCTCGGGCTGCTGCATAATTCCTTAATCGGAATCGGGCTAAGGAAGAACCGATGCAGCAATCAAGGTCCGATTCGTGGCCTTGGCACGTCCTGGCGGAAGCGCAACGCTGCAGGAGTGCATGACGGAGGCCGCCTCGCCCTCGGGAGAGGTGCCGGCCCTTCGAATATTCCCTCAATCGTGGTGATTTGATTGCCACACTGACTGGTTCGCCCGCATCGCGGGCCGTTGGCATATCGAGGTCCCGGCGTGTCGATTTATCTGCCCATCGCAGAGTTGTCGGTGAACATACTCATCATTCTCGGTATGGGCGCCGCAGTCGGCTTTCTGTCCGGCATGTTCGGCGTCGGTGGCGGGTTCCTGATCACCCCGCTCCTGATCTTCTACAATATTCCTCCCGTCGTAGCGGTAGCGACCGGTGCCAACCAGGTGGTGGCCTCGTCGATTTCGGGGGCGATCACGCATTTCCGGCGTGGTACGATCGACATCAAGCTCGGCACGGTGCTCTTATGCGGTGGTCTTGCCGGCGCGACCGTCGGCGTCTGGCTGTTCTCGCTGCTGCGTCGCCTCGGCCAGCTCGACCTGGTGATCTCGCTGCTTTACGTCGTGCTGCTCGGCACCGTTGGCGGCCTGATGCTTTGGGAGAGCGTCGTCGCCATGCGCAAGGCGGCCAAGAACCAGCAGACGACCTTGCGTCGCCCTGGCCAGCACAACTGGGTGCATGGCCTGCCCTTGAAGATGCGCTTCAAGAAATCGAAGATTTACCTGAGCGTCATCCCGGTTGTCGCCCTCGGCTTCTGCATCGGCATCCTGACCTCGGTCATGGGTGTCGGCGGCGGCTTCATCATGGTGCCGGCGATGATCTATCTCCTGCGCATCCCGACCAATGTCGTCGTCGGCACGTCGCTGTTCCAGATCATCTTTGTTTCGGCCTACACGGTCATCGTCCAGGCTTCGACCAACTACACCGTCGATATCGTGCTCGCCTTCGTACTGATGATCGCCGGTGTCATCGGTGCCCAATACGGCGTACGCGTCGGCCAGAAGCTGCGCGGCGAACAGCTGCGCGCATTGCTGGCCTTGCTTGTTCTTGCCGTCGGCATCCGTCTGGCAATCGAGCTCATCATTCCGCCGAAGGACGTCTATTCGGTCGTATCCGCGGGGTTCGGTTTCTGATGATCCGCCTCGCCCGCACAACTCTCGCTCTCCTTGTTCTGGCTTTCGCCGCCCCGGCGCAGGCAGCCATCCAGGACGAGAATGCCGACTTCACCGAGAAGCTGGAGATCGGCATCTCCACCGACGAGATCGCCATCACTTCCGATTTCCGCGGCGCCGACCTGACGATCTTCGGCGCAGTCGACGGCTTCGATCAGGGCCTGCTGGCCCAGGGTCGCTACAACATCGTCGTCAGCCTCGAAGGGCCCAAGGACAACGCGACGGTGCGTAAGAAGGAGCGCGTCTTCGGCATCTGGGTGAACACCAGCTCCATGACCTTCGAGCTGGTGCCTGAATCCTATTCGCTGTCGTCGACGCGCGATATCGAGACGATCGCGCCGCCCGGCGAGATGGGCAACATGGGCATCGGCGTCGACCACATGCGGCTGGTGCCGCTCGGCTTCGTCGGTGACGGCAGCAATCTCGGCGAATTCCGCAACGCCTTCCGCCGGATCCGCGAGACCAGCGGCGTCTACGAGCGCGATCCCGGCGGCGTGCAGTTCATCAGCTCCAGCCTCTTCAAGGCGTCGGTGCGCTTGCCGGCCAACGTGCCGAACGGCGTGCATGTGGTTCGCGCCTATCTCTTCCGTGACGGCGTCTTCGTCGCCGCCAAGGCGCTGCCGCTGCGTGTCGTCAAGACCGGCCTGGAACAGTTCATCACCCAGGCGGCACACCAGCAGCCGCTGCTCTATGGCCTCATGGCCGTGCTGCTCGCCGTCATCACCGGCTGGGGCGCCAGCGTGATCTTCCGCAAGGAATAGTGACGGGCGATCTTCGCCGACGTTTCCTTTTGCGCGCCGGAGCGCTATGGAAAGGCATGCCGAATGCGTTTCATCAGCGCATGCCATGGCAAATAAAAAACAGAGGAAGCTCGATGAAACCGATTTTTGTCCAGTTGCAGTGCGCTCCCGGCAAGACCTACGAGGTTGCCGACGAGATCTACCGCAAGGAGATCGTTTCGGAGATGTATTCGACGAGCGGCGATTACGACCTGATCATCAAGGTCTATATCGAAGAAGGCCAGGACATCGGCAAGTTCATCAACGACAACATTGCCACGGTGCCGGGCATCTCGCGCTCGCTGACGACGCTGACCTTCAACGCCTTCTGATTACCGGCGGATCCCCGGCGCGGGAGAGCCGCGCCGTTTTCCCCGCCCTCTTCAGGCGATGAGATTGGCAAAGCGAACCGAATAGATCCGGTCGCGCCCGAGCATATGGGCGACAAGCTTGCTGCGGTCGAAGAGGCCGGTCATGGCCCGGTGCCTGAGATCGAGCCCGCCAGTGGTGACCCCGAAAGCTGGCATCAGCATGCGCGTGCCATCGGTCGCAAAACAGGCGCGGCGCACTGCTCTTTCCCGTCTTACCACCGTTGCTGCCGGATGCAGGTGCCCGGCGATCTCGCCGACGGCATCGCCGCGCTTCGGCTCGTGCCGGAAGGTCAGGCCCGCATGGCCAAGTTCGTCCATCGAGGCGCCCGGCAGCCCGAAAGCGCCGTCCGGGTCGTGGTTGCCGTTGATCCAGACCCATTCGCGCCCATGCGCCATGGCGGCAATCATGTGGCGGAAATCATCGGGCATTGCCGCCGAACCGACGCGGTCATGGAAGTTGTCGCCGAGGCTGATGACGAACTTCGGGTCGTGCCGCGCGATCGCCGCTTCAAGCACACGCAGCGTCGCCAGCGTATCGTAAGGCGGCAAAAGCATGCCGCGGCGGGCAAAGGCGGAGCCTTTCTCCAGATGCAGGTCGGAGACGACCAGCGTGCCCGTCTCCGGCAGGTAGAGGCTACCGAGCGGATCGCAGATCGCGATGACGCCGTTGACGATTGTCTGGGCATGGAGGAGGGGGGCAGTCGTCTGGGCCGAGAGGGCGTGGGCGAGGCGGTGCATGGTCACGGTCTCGCACATTGTGTTGCGAGGATAATACCCCCCTCTGGCCGGCAGGGCAGAGGGGGGTAACCCGCCGACATCGACAGACTGCTCATTCTCGAAACCATTTTCCTATCAATCCACATCCAGACCGCCCATCGCCTCGTGGATCAGGTCGTCGGCGGCTTCCGACAGCAGGAAGTCCTGCGCTTCGCCCTGGACCATTTCCTTGCCGATCTCCAACATGACGGGCACCGCCAGCGGCGAGATCCGGTCGAGCCGTCGATGCGTGATGTGGCCCTTGATTCGCTTCAGCATATCCCCGAGGCGGGCGATGTCCAAAAGCCCCGTCGCCGCATCGTTGCGGGTCGCTTCGAGCAGCAGGTGATCCGGCTCGTGCGCGTGCAATACGTCGTAAATGAGGTCTGCCGAGACCGTCACCTGCCGGCCGGTCTTTTCCTTGCCGGGATGGCGCTGGTCGATGAGGCCGGCGATGACGGCGCAGTTGCGGAAGGTCCGTTTGAGCAGGAAGGATTCGTTGAGCCAGGCTTCGAGGTCGTCGCCGAGCATGTCCTCGTCGAAGAGATCGGCAAGCGCGCCGCGCCTGAGCTCGAAGGTGGCCCCGAGGTCGTCGAGCGCCCAGACCGCCAGCGAGTAATCGGTGGCGACGAAACCGAGCGGTTTCAGCCCGGCGCGATCGAGCCGGCGGGTAAGCAGCATGCCGAGCGTCTGGTGGGCCAACCGCCCTTCGAAGGCATAGATGACCATGTAATGGCGGCTGCCGCGCGGAAAGGTCTCGATCAGAAGCTCGTCCTCGCGCGGCAGCATCGAGACGTCCTTCTGCAAGGACAGCCAGTCGCGCACCTGTTCCGGCAGCGCTGCCCGGCGCGCCGGATCGGCAAGCATCCTGCGGACCTGCTCGGCGAGGTAAGTCGAGAGTGGGAACTTGCCGCCGGCATAGCTCGGCACCTTGGGATCGAACGTGAAGGCCTGGCTGACCAGGCACTCGTTTTCGCGGATGCCCTCGAAACGCAGCACCTTGCCGGAGAACATGAAGGTGTCGCCCTGGGACAGCATTTCGAGAAAATACTCTTCGACCTTGCCGAGCGGCATGCCGCCGCGGCCAAGCGAGCCGCGGGCGTTGCGCTTGACCAAACGCACGTTCAGCATCGGCGATTCGACGATGGTGCCGACGTTCAGCCGGTACTGTTGCGCCACCAGCGGATTGGAGACGCGATAGAGCCCGTCCTTGGTCTTGCGGATGCGGGCATAGCGCTCGTAGGTCTTCAGCGCATAGCCGCCGGTGGCAACGAAATCGATGACGCGCTCGAAGGTCTCCCAGGCGAGCGTCGCATAAGGCGAGGCGGTGGTGATTTCATCGAACAATGCGAGCGGATCGAAAGGCGCGGCGCAAGCCATGCCGAGCACGTGCTGGGCGAGCACGTCGAGAGCGCCCTTGCCGACGGGTGGCGTGTCCTGCGCGCCGATATAGTTGGCGTCGAGTGCGGCCTGGCATTCCATCACCTCGAAGCGGTTGGCCGGCACCAGGATCGCCTTCGACGGTTCGTCCATGCGGTGGTTGGCGCGGCCGATGCGCTGGGCAAGGCGACTCGCGCCCTTCGGTGCGCCCACATGCACGACGAGATCGACATCGCCCCAGTCGATGCCGAGGTCGAGCGTCGAGGTCGCAACGACCGCCCGAAGGCGGTTCTCCGCCATCGCCGCCTCGACTTTGCGGCGCTGGGCGACGTCGAGCGAACCGTGATGCAGCGCGATCGGCAGGTTGTCGTCGTTGATCGTCCAGAGCTCCTGGAAGAGCAGCTCCGCCTGGCTGCGGGTGTTGACGAAGAGCAGGGTGGTGCCGTGCTCCTTGATCGCTTCGTAGACATCGGCGATGGCGTAGCGTGCCGAGTGCCCGGCCCAGGGCACATGCTCCTCGGTCTTCAGAATGGAGATCTGCGGCTTGGCCCCGCCCTGGACCTGGACCAGACCGGCATGGTTGTGCGCGTCCGGCTCTTGCGGCGCCAGCCAACGCTGCAGTTCCATCGGGTCGGCGACCGTTGCCGAAAGGCCGATCGTCTGCAGGCCGGGCGCCAGCCGGCGCAGCCGCGCCAGACCGAGGGAGAGAAGATGGCCGCGTTTGGAGGTGACGAGCGAATGCAGCTCGTCAAAGACGACGTAGCGCAGGTCCTTGAAGAAGCGTTGCGCCTCGCCGTTGGCGAGCAGCAGCGCCAGTTGCTCCGGCGTCGTCAGCAGGATGTCGGGCGGATTGAGCTTCTGCCGCTGACGCTTGGCGGTCGGCGTATCGCCGGTACGGTTTTCGACGCGCACAGGCAGTCCCATTTCGCCGACCGGTTTCATCAGGTTGCGCTCGATATCGACGGCGAGCGCCTTCAGAGGCGAGATGTAGAGCGTGTGGATGCCGACGAAGGCTGCGCCCGGCGGGATCTTGCCGCGCCGGGTGAGATCGACCAGCGAAGGCAGGAAGCCGGCGAGCGTCTTGCCGGCGCCGGTCGGAGCGATCAGCAGCGTGCTTTCCCCGGCCTCGGCGCGGGCGAGCAGCTCCAGCTGGTGCGCACGCGGCCGCCAGCCCTTCTCGCCGAACCAGCGCAGAAAGGGAGCGGGCAGGGTCAGGGCATCGCCCTGCGGCTCTCTGGAATCGATCCTGTTCACGGAGAACAAAGGTAGATCAAATCCGCCAAAAGAGAAGCCTGTCCGATGGGTGCAATCACAGGCATTGACTCTCCGTCTAATCATAGATAAAAATTATCCACGATTAAGGAGCCGCCCATGAAACTCGGTGACGGGGTCGAGCAGGCCATTCACAGCGTGACGATGCTGAGCTGTCTTCAGCCGGGCAGCACCCTGTCGGCGGCCGCTCTTGCCGAGTTCCATGGCGTCTCTACGAGCTATCTCTTGAAGCACCTGCAGGCGATGTCCGGTGCCGGACTGCTGGAGGCAGTTCCGGGTCCTAAGGGCGGTTACCGGCTCGCGAAGACGCCGGAGAAGATTACCTTGCTCGATATCGTGCTTGCGGTCGAAGGCCCGGAGCCGGCGTTCCGGTGCAACGAGATCCGGCTGCGCGGTCCCAATCCCTATGCCTGCAAGCCGACCGCGCCCTGCACCATCAATGTTGCGATGCTGAGAGCCGAGCAGGCCTACCGCACCGAACTCAGGCGCGTGACCATCGCCAGCATCCTGGATGACCTCAACGCCAAGGATGACGGCAGCGTATGGGCGCGAACCGAAGCCTTTCTGGCGATCAACGAGCGCAAATCGTCCGCCAGCGCCTGACCCCCATCAACCCGTTAAGCCCAAGGAGAAGACCATGCAGCCGCGTTTCAACTTCGTTCAAGCCGCTCCCGATGCCTACAAGGCCGCGGCCGCCTTCGACAGCTACATCGTCAAGGAATCCGGCCTGGAGCCGCGCCTGATCCACCTGATCAAGCTGCGCGCCTCGCAGATCAACGGCTGCGCCTATTGCATCGACATGCATGTGAAAGAGGCGCGCCACACCGGTATGAGCGAGCAGTGGATTCACCTGATCTGCGCCTGGCGGGAATCGCCGATCTATGACGCGCGTGAGCGCGCCGTGCTCGCTTGGACGGAATCGCTGACCAACCTTGCCCAGACCGGCGCACCCGACGCGGATTTCGAGCCGCTGCGCGCGCACTTCAGCGAGGCTGAAATCACCAAGATCACCATGGCGATCGGCGTCATCAATGTCTGGAACCGTGTCGCTGTCGGCCTGCGCTCGCAGCATCCGGTCGATCAGCCGGTCAAGGCCGCCTGATATCGCGTGAGGAACCTCCAGCTAGCCCCGAGGTCCGCTTCGGGGCTAGCTGCTCTGCATCCTAGAGCATCCGCGTTCAGATGAACGTACGGCGTTCTAGAGCGCGATGTAACGATCGGCGCGGTGGTTGATGGCCACGAACAGGTTCAAGACGACAGCACCGAGCACCGACCAGGCAACGACGGTGGGCGAGGTCACGCCGAAGGCGAAGACAAGCACGACCATGTCGATCGCAAGCTGCACGAGGCCGGCGCGAATGCCGAAGCGCTCCTGCAGATAGATGCCGAGAATACCGACGCCGCCGAGGCTGGCGCGGTGGCGGTAGAGCGCAAGCAGGCCGTAGCCGAGCAGAAGTCCGCCGAGCAGGGCCGCCCAAGCTGGCTGGATCGTGCCGATCTGGAAGAGGCGCGACTGGATGTCTGTCAGGAACGAGGTCACGCCGATGGCGATGAAGGTCTTGACCGTGAAGGCCGGGCCCAGACGCTTCAGCGACAGGTAGAAGAACGGCAGGTTCAGCAGGAAGAAGGCGAGGCCGAAATTGATGCCGAAAGCATAGTGCAAAAGGAAGGCGACGCCCGCCGTGCTGCCGGTCAAAAGGCCGGCGCTTGCGAGGAAATAGAGGCCGAGCGCCGCAATCAGGCTGCCGGTAAAGATGCCCTGCAGGTCCTCGACGGCGGAGTGCCGGGTCGGGCTGGTGTTCCAGAGACCGAAAACGCTGCTGATCTGGGCCATGGCAAATCCTCGATTGCGATGGCTTGAGCAATGCTGCAATGCACAACAACAATCAAGAAAAATATGTCAGTTATGCTGACCTATTTTTGCGACTCTGCCTTGCGTTTTATGCAGGCTTGCGCGCCAGGAACAGGATGCCGAAGACTGGCTCTCCCGCATCCATGCGGATGACCGTGTGCTCCATGGCCACAAGCTCCAGTCCATGCGTTGCGCAGAGGCCGCGGACATAGGTCTCGCTGTGAGCGTAGCGCAGCGACGGCCGCAGCAGGAACTCCTCCCCCTCGCCGGCGTCCTCTACCGAGAACGCAAAATGGCCCTGAGGGGTGAGCAGGCGCGTGGTGATGTCGAAGACACTGTCGAGATTGCCGAGATACATGAGCACGTCGGCGGCGCTGACGAGATCGGCTCGGGCGGTGGCGAAGTTGCCGAAGATGCCGGAAACCTCCGGCGAAAGAGAGAGATCGGCGCGGGCCAGCCGATCGTAGGTGGATTTCGCCTCGGCCTTGGCGAGCATGTTGATGGAGATGTCGAAACCTTCGAGGAACTGTGCCTGATCCCGGATGCGCTCGCCGAAGAGGCCGGTGCCGCACCCGAGATCCGTCACATGCTCGAAGATGAGGCCTCCCGTGTGGCTTTGCCCGATATGGCTTTGAATGAGCGCCGCGAGCTTCTGCGGCACGGTATAACCGAGTTTCTCCACCAGGGCCTTGTCGAAGCGATCGGCATAGTCGTCGAAGAGGCGCTCGACATAGAGGCTCGGGGGCTGTTCGGGCATGGCCGCAGCGCCAAGCAGAGCCAGTTTGAGGCCGGCGCCGAAGATATCCTGGGGGCTGAGCGCCAGCGTTTTCCTCAGCGCTTCGATCGCCGCCTCTTTCCGGCCAGATTTTTCTTCATAGTCCGCGAGCCGAAACCAGCCGGCTGCCCAGTTGGGTGCCTGTTCCAGCGCTTGCGCCATGAGTTCGGCCGCACTTGCGGGCTCGCCGCCCTCGGCAAGCATTTTTGCGTAGTCGGCGCGGCGGTCGGCGATCAGGTCGCCGGAGGAGAGCTGGTTGAGCGTCATCAATGTGAGATGTTGGTTGCGATTAGCGCTTCTGACGCCGGATGCCGCAAAATACAAGCGGAATCTGGCGCGATCGGAAGCGCGGGCCGTGCCCGCCGGGGCCGGTGACTTGCGACGCTGCCGATCGCGGCTTATGTGAAGACAAACAGGAGAAGTTCGCTGATGTCGGACGGAATGAACAGATTCTTGGGTGACTCGCCGCTGCGTGTGCTGGTCAAGCTCATCGTGGTGTCGATCCTCGTCGGCTTCGTGATGAGGATGTTCGGCTGGTATCCGACCGATATCTACTTTGCCGTCCGCAACTTCCTGCTCGACCTCTGGTACACCGGCTTTGCAGCGCTTGGTCGGGTGGGCGACTATCTGCTGCTCGGCGCCGTGATCGTCGTGCCGGCCTTCGTCATCCTGCGCGTCCTGAACTTTCGGCGTTGACGATGCAGGACCGCCTTCTTCTGATCGAACGCCGCGGCCTGCTGCGTGCGACCGCCATCCTCTCGCTCGGCGCACTTGCCGGCTGCACGACGTCCAAGGTGCTGATGCCCGAAAGCGGCACCGGCAGCGACCAGACCGCAGCGAGCCTCGGTTATGTCAACAAGCTGCGCAAGGGCAAGGGCCTGACCGAGCTCGTCGCCGACCATGCGGCGTCCGTCGCTGCGATGAACCAGGCGGCGCGCATGGCCAAGGCCGGCAAGATGCAGCACCTGATCGGCTGGAACGACAGTTTCTACGACCGCATGAAGGGCCAGGGCGTGACGCTTCCGGCCGCCGAAAACATCGCCGTGGGCCAGGACGATGCCGAACGCGCCTATGACGCCTGGTACAGGTCGCCCAAGCATCTCGAAAACATGCTCGGCAATTACCGTGGCCTGGGCGTTGCCGTCGCGCAGAACGCAGCCTCCGGCAACCGTCCGTTCTGGGCGATGGTACTTTCGGGCTGATAGCGTCCGCATTCGTATGGAACTGCGCCCCTCATCCCCCTGCCCGGACCTTCTCCCCGCAGGCGGGGAGTAGGAGGCTTGCGGCGCCCTTCCAATTCACTGTGACTGATATCCGGACTTTCCTTCGATCGATGTCGGGGGTGACGTTGCGTTCGCCACGTCCTCTCTCCCCGGTTGCGGGGAGAGAGCTAGGGTGAGGGGCTCTTGCCGCATTGGGACGTTTTCGCCGAGCTGCACGACGCGCTTGCATCCGCCCATGCTCATTCCCTAAAACGGTCACCTCTCATCCAACACGCCCGGACCGTTCGATGACCGCCTCTTCCGCCTCGCCGAGCGACGCTGCCGGCCCGTTCCATGTCACCCATCGGCTGATCCTGGCGATTGCGCTGCCGATGACGCTCGGCTTTCTGACGACGCCCTTGCTAGGCCTCGTCGATACCGCCGTTGTCGGCCGCATGGGGCAGGCAACCTTGCTGGCGGGCCTTGCCGTCGGCGCCATCCTGTTCGACCTGATCTTCACCAGCTTCAACTTCCTGCGGGCAGCGACCACGGGCCTGGTTGCCCAGGCCTATGGCCGCGGCGACCGGCGCGAGCAGCAGGCGGTGTTCTGGCGCTCGCTGATCATCGCGCTCGTTTGCGGCACGATCAGCCTGCTCGTTTCGCCGGTGCTTTTGTCCGGCGGCCTCTGGCTGGTGGGACCGGAGCCTGAAGTGGCTGATGTCACCAGCACCTATTTTCTCTGTCGCATCCTTTCGGCACCGGCGGCGCTTGCCAACTACGCCATCCTTGGCTTCGTGCTCGGCCGCGGCGAAGGCACCATCGGGCTGATGCTGCAGACGCTGATCAACGGCATCAACATCGTGTTGTCGATCCTGCTCGGTCTGGTGTTCGGCTGGGGTGTGATGGGAGTGGCGCTGGCGACCGTCACCGGCGAAGTGATCGGCGCGCTCGTCGGCTTTGCCATCGTCTGTGGCCGCTTCGACCGCAAGGATGCGCCAAGCTGGGCCGAGATCTTCGATCGCGAACGGCTGAAGCCGCTCTTCGGCCTCAACCGCGACATCATGATCCGCTCGTTCCTGCTTCTGGCCGCCTTCACGCTGATGACCCGCATCGGCACCGCCTTCGGGCCCGTGACGCTTGCCGCCAATGCGGTGCTGATGACGATCTTCCTCGTTGCCGGCTACTATCTCGACGGCCTTGCCAATGCGGCGGAACAGCTCATCGGCCGCTCGATCGGCGCCCGTTACCGTCCGGCCTTCGACCGCGCGCTGCGGCTGACGGCCGCCTGGTCGCTGGGGCTTGCACTGGTGACGACCGTTGCCTTCTTGCTGTTCGGCGGCAGGCTCATCGATCTTCTGACGACGGCCCCGGATGTTCGCGCGGCGGCTTACGAATATCTGCCCTGGGCGGCAGTGACGGCGATGACCGGCGCGCTCGCCTTCTTGATGGACGGCGTCTTCATCGGCGCCACATGGTCGCGCGAGATGCGCAACATGATGCTGGCGGCCTTTGTCGGTTATGCCGCAGCGCTCGCTGTGCTGGTCCCCGCCTTCGGCAATCATGGCCTGTGGGCGGGGCTCAACCTGTTCCTGTTGATGCGCGGGCTGTTCCTCTTGTCGCGGATCCCGATGAAGGCGCGTCAGACGTTCCTGCCGGCCCAGTAGTCGAGACGGCTGTCGCGGATATCGCGGATCGAGGTGAGACGCTCGCGCTCACAGAGATCCGAGAGGCCACGTACGATGCGGCCCGGCAGGGCAGGGCCCTCATAGACCATGCAGGAATAGAGCTGAACCAGATCGGCGCCGGCGCGGATCTTTTCGGCCGCGGTTTCGGCCGAGCTGACGCCGCCAACGCCGATGATCGGCAGCTTCGGGCCGACACGCTTGCGCATGCGGGCAAGCACCGCCGTCGACTTTTCAAACAGTGGCTTGCCCGAGAGGCCACCGGACTCCTTCGCTTGGGCCTGATCCTTGAGGCCGTCGCGCGAAAGCGTCGTGTTGGAGACGATCAGGCCGTCGAGATTGTGTGCCAGCACTTCGGCAGCGATATCGTCCATGCCTTCTTCGGTGAGATCGGGCGCTATCTTCAGGAAGACGGGAACACGGCGATTGCTGCGCAGCGCCTCTTCGTCGCGCGCGGCAAGCACCGCCGACAACAGGGCGGCGAGACTTTCGCGCGCCTGCAGGTCGCGCAGACCCGGCGTGTTCGGCGAGGAGATGTTGGCGGTGAAATAGCGGGCGACCGAGTAGAACGTATGGATGCCACTGACATAGTCGGCGATGCGGTCGGCGCTGTCCTTGTTGGCACCGATATTGACGCCGATCAGCGCATCGCGCGAACAGGCCTTCAGCCGCGCCAGCGCTGCGCCATGGCCTTCATTGTTGAAGCCGAGGCGATTGATTACCGCTTCGTCCTCGACCAGGCGGAAAATGCGCGGCTTGTCGTTGCCTGCCTGCGGCTTCGGCGTGACGGTGCCGATCTCGGTGAAACCGAAGCCGATCTTCAGAAGTGCTTCCGGCACCTCTGCATTCTTGTCGTAGCCGGCCGCCATGCCGATCGGGTTCGGAAAAACGATGCCAGCGACTGTCTGCGCAAGCCGCTTGTCGGCCTTGGCGGGACAGTTCGGCACGAGCCCGGTCTTCAGCGCCTTGATCGAAAGGCCGTGCGCGGCCTCCGGATCGAAGAGGAAAAGGCCGCGGCGGGCAAGGCTGGTCAGCGGGTTCATGCATCAAGTTCCGGGAAGATATGCGCGCCGTCAGCGCCGAGCGGCAGGGGCTTTTCCCAGAGAACGGCCGACAGGAAGAGGGGGGCATAGAGATGTGGGAAGAGGGCGCCGCCGCGCGAGGGTTCATAGACCAGCTCTTCGCCAAGTGCGTCGCCGTCGACGGCGACCAGAAGCAGGCCTTCCTGTCCCTCGAAGTAGCGCGCTGCCGTCTCGAGCACCTGTTCGCCGGTCGAAAAATGGACGTAACCGTCGGCGAGATCGACCGGCGCGCCGTCGAAGCGCCCGCTGTGCTTGGCTTCCTGCCACAGCAATGCCGGAACGATTTTGTAGATGATGGAACCCATGGTGCCCGTCTGTCCCCGTAATCTTCTGTCGTGGCCTTGCCGTAAATATCGGCGATTGTCCATCGCAGAAGGACGACGATTCGCGCATAATCGGCGGTGAAGACCGATTTCGCTCTTCTCGTTCGCGCACATGTGATGTTCCGACAAGGATCGTAACGGAGAAGATGTCATGAAAAACGCTGCTGCCATACTTCTGCTCGGTACCGGATTGGCTCTGGCCGGCGGCGCCAGCGCGCAGGATCCGTCCCCCGGACGCTACAGCATGCAGAAGTCCGACACCGGTATCGCCCGGCTCGATACCCAGACCGGCGAGGTATCGCTCTGCCAGGAGAAGGACGGCCAGTTGGTGTGCCGCATGGCCGCCGACGAGCGGGCCGCTTTTGAACGGGAGTTGGACCTCCTGACGAAGCGGGTCGATGCTTTGGAAAAGGCGGCCAAAGCCGGTGAAAGTGTCGCAAAACAGGACCTTCCGGCTGAGGAAGAGATTGACCGGGCAATGGGCATCATGGAAAGAATGATGCGTAGGTTCATGGATATCGTGAAGGATCTCGAAGGCAGCGACCCCGCTCAGGAGCCGCAGAAGACCTGAGTTTCCGGATCGGCCATGCGGGATGCGGATCGGCGCGTGGGGGCGTGCAGATTTCAGCCCGGGCTCTTGGGAGGGAGCAGCATGACACCGGACATGACCATCATCATCGCGGACGACCATCCGCTGTTTCGGGGCGCAATGCGCCAGGCACTGAGCGGCGTGGACGGCGCGCCCGCCATCGTCGAAGCCGGCGATTTCGCAGCCGCGCGCAAGGCGGCGGCCGACAACCCTGACGCCGATCTCATGCTGCTCGACCTGACCATGCCCGGCGTCAGCGGGCTTTCCGGTCTGATCGCACTTCGCGCCGAATTTCCGAGCCTGCCGGTCATGGTGGTTTCCGCCCATGACGATCCGGCGACGATCCATCGCGCGCTCGATCTCGGCGCGTCCGGCTTTCTTTCGAAATCGGCCGGCATCGAGGAAATCCGCGAGGGGATCGAGAAGGTGATGGCCGGCGAGGTCTTCGTTCCCGCGGGCTACGACCAGGCCCAGGAATACGAACCCGAGGTCGCCGATCTGCTCCAGCGCCTGCAGACCTTGACGCCGCAACAGTCCCGCGTCCTCAGCATGCTCGGCGAGGGCCTGCTCAACAAGCAGATCGCCTACGAACTCGGCGTCTCCGAGGCGACGATCAAGGCGCATGTCTCGGCGATCCTGCTAAAGCTCAATGTCGACAGCCGCACCCAGGCGGTCATCCAGCTTTCGAAGATCGGCACCGTCGCCGCCGCCTGATGCGGCCAGCCTTGGCTTTGTGATTTTTGCTCGTCCCAGGCGGCCCCACAACGTGGGAGCCGTTCATTCCGCAGCCGTTCGTGCCGCTGTCGAAAGTTGCGTCAGCCAGGCGCGCATCGCCGCCGGGCGCACCGGCTTGTTCTGGATCGCGATGCCGTCGCGTTCGGCCGCGGCGCGCACTTCCGGCGAGCGGTCAGCCGTCACGAGCAGCGCCGGCGTCGCTTCGCCGGTCGATGCCCGAATGCGGGCGACCGCCTCGATGCCGGTCCCGTCGTCGAGGTGATAATCGGCGATGACGGCGTGTGGCTTCTCGCCGGGCTCCACGCCGAATTCGGAACAGGCAGAAAGCGATTCCGCCGTACTGACGATACAGCCCCAACCTGACAGCAGCACCCGCATACCCTCGAGGATCCGCGGTTCGTTGTCGATGCAGAGCACCCGCAGGCCGTTCAGCGCCTCGCTTGCCTTGCTCTGCGGCACCGGACGGACAGCGACCCGTTCGCCGGCGCTGGCATCAAGCGGCAGGGTCACCTTGAAGCCCGTGCCCTTGCCGGGAGTCGATTGCAGGCTGACGGGATGGTTGAGCACGCGCGAGATGCGGTCGACGATCGAAAGGCCGAGCCCAAGACCGGACGCCGTGCGGGCGCCTTCGTCGAGCCGGGCGAATTCCTTGAAGACGGTGCGGAACTTCGACTGGGGAATGCCGATGCCGGAATCGAGCACTTCGATCGTCGCCATGGCGCCATGTCTGCGCACCCCGACGAGCACCTTGCCGGCCAGGGTGTATTTGATCGCGTTGGAGACCAGGTTCTGGACGACGCGGCGCAGCAGGTTCGGATCGCTGCGCACGACGAGCGATGTCGGCATGATAATGAGTTCGAGATCCTTGGCCCGCGCCATCGGGGCGAAATCGGTCTCGATCCTTCTGAGCAGCTCGTTGAGCGGAACGGACTGTATCCGCGCCTTCATGGCGCCGGTGTCGAGGCGCGATATGTCGAGCACGGCACCGAGGATGGCCTCGACCGATTCCAGCGAGGAATCGATGTTTTCGACCAGCGTGCTGTTGTCGGACTCGCCGAGCCGCTCGACGAGCGACGAGGAATAGAGGCGGGCGGCGTTCAGCGGCTGCAGGATATCGTGGCCGGCGGCGGCGAAGAACCGCGTCTTGCCTATATTGGCCTCTTCCGCGGCCGCGCGCGCCTCGGCGAGCTCCCGGTTCACCCGGGTCAATTCGCCGGTGCGCTCGGCCACACGCAGTTCCAGTGTCTCGTTGGCCTGCTTCAGCGCCATGTCGGCGGCGACGCGCTGGGTGATGTCGGTATAGGTGGTGACGATGCCTTTGTCGGGCATGGCGTTGGTGCGCACTTCGATGATGCGCTCGCCGTTGCCCAGTTCGAGCAGGAAGGGTTTGTCTAGCGTCAGGAAGTTGGCGATCAGCCCCTTTTCCTGATCCTTGCGAATATCGCCGCGCTTGGTGAGGATCGAGACGATATCGGCAAGCGGGAAGCCGACCTGGCCGGCTGCCTCCGGCAGGTCGAGAAGCTGGCGGAAGCGCCGGTTCCAGATGATCAGGTTGTTGGCGTTGTCGAAGACGGCGATGCCCTGGTCCATCTGCGAGAGCGCAGTCTGCAGCATATCCTGATTGTATTGCAGCGCCTCACTCGCCTGGTCGAGCAGCCAGGCCGTCTCGGACGATGTGTCGTCGCCGCGCTGCAGCGCCAGGGAAAGCACCAGCCGGGCGGAGGACGAGCCGATGGCGCTGCCGAGCAGTTGCTCGGAGAAATGCACCACGGCCATGTCGGCTGGCGCATTGTCGTCCAGCCAGCGGCCGGTCTGGCGCTCGTACGTATGGAACGAGCGCTGCATGCGCTCAGCACCCATGTAACGGGCGATCGTCGCCTTGAGGTCGCGCACCGTGACCTTGGTCTTGCGGCCGCGAAAGGCGCCTTCGGTTCGCGACCGCCGGGTGATGAACACGCCGGCCTGGAAGCGTTCGATCGGCTTCGGTGTGCGGGTCAGCGATCCGAGAACATAGGTGGCGCAGTTGACGAGCAGGCTGAGCGCCGTCGCGTTGACCAGCGGATCGGCGTTGGGGCCGGAGAAGAGGTCGGTGAACGGCAACAGGAAGCTTAAGATCGTCGTCGCCACATGGGAATTGTCGGGTCCGCCAAGGCTCGGCAGGAAGAGCAGATAGGCCCAGACGAGGAAGCCCGAGACCATGCCGGTGATCGCGCCGCGGGCATTGGCCTGTCGCCAGATGAGGCCGCCGAGCAGCGCCGGCGCCATCTGCGAGATGGCGACGAAAGACAGAAGGCCGAGCGAGGCGAGGCCGGCGCTGATATCGGCGGAGCGGTAGTAGCCATAGCCGAGCAACAACACCACGAAGATCGCCGAACGGCGGATGTTGAGCAGCGTTCCCGCGAGGTTTTCCTGCAAGCCGCCGCGCTGGCTGAGGTTGCGGCGCAGGAACACGGGCATGACGATATCGTTGGAGATCATGATCGACAGCGCCACGGATGCGACGATCACCATCGCGGTCGCCGCCGAAAAACCGCCGATGAAGGTGATCAGCGTCAGCACCGGCAGGCCGTTGGCGAGCGGCAAGGTCAGCAGGTAGAGATCCGCGTCGCCGGAACCGGAAAAGGTGAGGATGCCGGCTATCGCGATCGGCAGCACGAAGAGATTGATGCCGATCAGATAGAGCGGAAAGAGGATGCCGGCGGTGCGAAGCTCGCCTTCGGTGCGGTTTTCGACGACCGTCACGTGGAACTGCCTGGGCAGCATGATGATCGCGAAAGCTGACGTGACGATCAACAGCACCCAACGGGCGATAGGGGTCTCGTAGGCGAGCGCCGACTGCACGGCGGGGCTCTCTGCCGCCAGCGACCACAGGTGAGCCGGTCCGTTGAAGATGACGAAGACGATGTAGAAGCCGGCGGTGACGAGCGCCACCAGCTTGACCAGCGATTCCATCGCGATCGCAAGGATCAGGCCGTCCTGGTGCTCCGTTGCGTCCGTATGGCGCGTGCCGAAGACGATGGCGAAGCAAGCGAGAAACAATGTGACGAGCAGGGGAAGATCGACGTAGCTCTGCCCGGCGCCGATGCCGTAGTCGCTGGTGTTGATCATCGCTGCGACCGAGCTCGAAATCGCCTTCAGCTGCAGCGCGATATAGGGAATGGCGCCGACCAGCGAGATCAGCGCGACGATGGCGGCCACCGCCGGGTTCTTGCCGTAGCGGGCGGCGATGAAGTCGGCGACGGAGGTCAGCTTCTCGGTTTTGGCAAGGCGGATGATCTTGCGGATCAGCGGCATGCCGAGCGTGAACATCAGGATCGGGCCGATATAGATGCCGGTGAACTCGAGTCCGCGTTCGGCAGCAAGGCCGATGCCGCCGAAATAGGTCCAGGAGGTGCAATAGATGGCAAGGCTCAGCGCATAGACGAGCGGTCTGCCCTTCAGCGCAGCGCTGTTCCTCCTGGCCCGCCGGTCGCCATAGCTAGCCACTGCAAACAGCAGCAGCAGATAGGCGAAGGCCGAGGCAAAGATGACCGAACCCGAAAGCATGCCTCATTCCTCCAGGGCGGAGCATAGGACAAGTCCGCCGGGTTGAGAATTGCCTGCCGCATGAGTCTTAAGTTCAAGGCTCGACACGAGAAATCGGTGTACAGCACAGGCTGCCTTCCCGTTCCTGCTCCATCCGCTGCCAATTGACCAAAGGCAAAGAAAGGTTTTCTCGCTGCCCGCTTTGGTTTAGTTTCCGTAAACGCTTGCAGCGCGGGACAGCGCCGCCAGCCGTTTTCAAACGGGGATAATACGGAGAGATTTATGCTGAATGAGTTCAAGGAGTTTATTGCCCGCGGGAACGTGATGGATCTCGCGGTCGGTGTCATCATCGGCGCCGCCTTCAACAAGATCGTAACGTCGGTCGTCGAGGACCTGGTGATGCCAATCGTCGGTGCGCTGACCGGCGGCGGTTTCGATTTCTCCAATTATTTCCTGCCGCTCTCGGCGAACGTGACGGCGACGTCTCTCGCCGCCGCCCGTCAACAGGGTGCCGTCTTTGCCTATGGCAACTTCATCACCGTGCTCATCAACTTCCTGATCCTTGCCTGGATCATCTTCCTGATGATCAAGGCGGTGAATCGCATGCGCGCTTCGATGGAGAAGAAGAAGGACGAAGCACCGGCCGCGCCCCCGCCGGAAGACATTCTGCTTCTCGGTGAAATCCGCGACCTGCTGAAGCAGCGCGCGTGACTTTCCTCGCGGCCCTGGCTTCGCCGGGGCCGCGAAACATCACAAAAATCGATAAACCGGTCAGATAAAGTCGCGTGATCGCCTTGGCGAAAGCGGCTAGAAGCAACGGGCGAACTGGAGCGGTCGATACGCGCTCTAGTCCATTGGAATCTTTCACGATGATCTAAAGGCCGCGGCCTTTAACGTCGTGCATCCGGAGCCCGCCGATGACCATCCTCAGCACCATCAGTCCCCGTGCGCTTTCGGCACCTGAAAGCGGCATCGTCGAGGTGGTGAACTATGCACGCGGGCGCGATGGCCTGATCCCGCTGTGGGTCGGAGAAGGCGACCTGCCGACGCCTGCCTTCATCAGCGACGTTGCGCGCGATGCGCTTGCCGGCGGCGAGACCTTCTACACCTGGCAGCGCGGTATCCCGCCGCTGCGCGAGGCGCTGTCGCGCTACTATCAAAGGCGCTTTCAGAAGTCGCTTTCGCCCGAGAATTTCTACGTCGTCGGCTCCGGCATGCAGGCGATCAAGCTCTCGATCGAGGCGATCGCCTCGCCCGGCGACGAGATGGTGCTTCTGACGCCGGCGTGGCCGAACTTTGCTGCCGCCGCCGATCTCTCCGGCGTTCGCCCGGTCTCGGTGGAGCTTCGTTTTGAACACGGCAAATGGCAGCTCGATCTCGATCGGCTGCAGGCGGCGATCGGTCCGAAGACCAAGGCGCTGTTCATCAACACGCCGTCGAACCCGACCGGCTGGACCGCGACCCGCGAGGAGTTGGCCGCGATCCTGACGCTGGCGCGCAGGCACGGGCTCTGGATCATCGCCGATGAGATCTACGCGCTCTATTATTATGGCGGCGCCCGCGCGCCGTCCTTCCTCGACGTGATGGAGGAAGGCGACCGCATCCTCTTCGTCAATTCCTTCTCGAAGAACTGGTCGATGACCGGGTGGCGTGTCGGCTGGATCGTGGCTCCGCCCGCGATCGGCCAGGTGCTCGAAAACCTGGTGCAATACTCGACCTCGGGTGTCGCCCAGTTCATGCAGCGCGGTGCCGTCGTGGCGCTCGACGAGGGCGACGCCTTCGTCGATGCCAATGTCGCCAAGGCGGCGAAGAACCGGGACGTCTTCTGCGACGCGTTGATCGCCACCAACCGGGTGGAAACGCTCAAACCCGACGGCGCGCTCTATGCGTTCCTGAAGATCGACGGCGTCACCGATTCGCGCGCGGCGGCGATCGACATCGTCGACAAGACCGGCGTTGGCCTGGCGCCGGGAACGGCGTTCGGCGACGGCGGCTCGCTGTTCATGCGCGCCTGCTTCCTGCGCGATCCGGACCATGTGAGGGAAGCGGCGGACCGTCTCCAGGGTTACATTCTCGGGCGCTGACGGCCGTAGATTGAAAGAGCGAGGCGGCGACGTTATTCGTCGCCGGTTTCGCCAAGCAGCTTCTGCTCATGAGCGATCGCGTGGCCGATCAGCCGCGCCCAGATGTCTTCGTAAAAATCAGGATCGAGGTTGACGCGCGCAGCGTTCTTGCGGGCATTCTCGCGCACTTCCATCACCCGCGCCGGAATGTCGGCCTTCAGTTTCAGCGGCGCCTTGATCTCGGCCGCGCGGTCAATATAGCCCCAGCGCTCGGCAAACAGCGCCATCAGCGCCTGGTCGAGACGGTCGATCTCGGCACGCACGTCGGCCATGGTTTCGCATTGCGCGGGGGTTTTCTGCATCTGTCTCGTCCAATTGCCTGGATGCGGCCAAGCGCGGGCCCAGGATGTTCGAGCGTCCCTCGGCTCTCAGCAAGCGGGGCGCTTCTGCGGCGCACTGCTAACAAACGGCGAGCTATCTTGGAAGGGGCAACAGGGTCGCAGCCGGCGACCCTTGAGGTGGTCACCTCAGCAGGCGATCGCTTTGCAGGGGAGGAGGGTGCGGTCCTGTCTCCGTCTGCGGCGATCGCCTGCTGACGTGTTAAGGGAAGTTAGCTGGCCAAGCTTGAGCGAGGCTTTTTAGAACGGGATGAGGAAAAGTGTCTGCGGTTTTCCGCCCGCATCCCGCTCCAATGGATCGACTACGTTCCGATCATCAGCTTGATCGCAAGGCCGACGAGGGTGACGGCCGCCACCCCCGCGCACCAGAGGCCAACGAACCAGAGAAGCTTGCGGCCGGTTCCTGTTTCGCTGGTCAATGGTAGCCCTCCTCCGGATCGACCTTGCCGCGGAAGACCCAGTAGGAATAGGCGGTGTAGGCGAGAATGATCGGCACCAGCACCAAAGCGCCGGCAAGCAGGAAGGAGAGGCTTTCCTCAGGCGCGGCCGCGTCCCAGATCGTCAGCGAAGGCGGCACCATATAGGGGTAGAAACTGATGCCGATGCCGGCATAGCCGAGCACGAAGAGGCCCAGTGCGGCGATGAACGGCCGGCTGTCGTGGCGCTTGCGGATACCCGTGATCAGCGCATAAAGGCAGCCGAGAACGAGCGCCGGCACGATGACGCTGAAGATCGCCGTCGGATAGCCGAACCAGCGGTCCAGATACTGCGGCTCCAGGAACGGCGTCCACAGGCTGACGATGCCCATGGCGGCGACGGTGGCGAAGGAGCATTTGAGCGCGAGGTCGCGGGCCCGGTCGGCAAGGTCGCCATGGGTCTTCATAACAAGCCAGGTGGCGCCGAGCAGCGCATAGCCGACGACGACGGCGATGCCGGTCATGATCGAGAACGGCGTCAACCAATCCCACCAGCCGCCGACATAGGCACGGTTCTCGACCGGAATGCCCTGGACGAGCGCGCCGAGCGTGATCCCTTGCGCGAAGGCGGCCAGCATCGAGCCGCCGGAGAAGGCCCAGTTCCAGAGATATTCGGCCCGCCGCGTGCGCCAGCGATATTCGAAGGCGACGCCGCGGAAGATGAGGCCGATCACCATGGCGATGATGGGCGCGTAAAGTGCGGGCAGGATGGTCGCGTAGGCCAGCGGAAACACCGCCATCAGGCCGCCGCCGCCAAGAACCAGCCAGGTCTCGTTGCCGTCCCAGACCGGGGCGACGGAATTCATCATCACGTCACGGTCGTGCTTCTCCGGGAAGAACGGGAAGAGGATGCCGACACCGAGGTCGAAGCCGTCGAGAATGACATAGGCGAGCACCGCAAAGGCGATGATGCCAGCCCAGATGAACGGCAGATCAAACTCCATGATGGCCTCCCTTGGTGTTTGCATGGCTGCTATGGATGGCGGGGCCCGGCATGATGCCGGAACTGCGCAATGGTCCTTCGCCGAGCTCCGGCATCGGATCCCGCGGCAATCGCGCCATCAGCCGGAGGATGTAGAAGGTGCCGGCGCCGAAGACGAAGAAATAGACGATGATGAAGGCGATCAGCGAGGCGGCGACCGCGGGTGCCGCGATCGGCGCCACTGAGTTTGCCGTCAGCAGATGGCCGTAGACGGTATAGGGCTGACGGCCGACTTCGGTCGTGACCCAGCCCGCGAGCACGGCGACGAAGCCGGCGGGCCCCATGGCGATCGCGGCACGGTGCAGCCAGACATTGCTGTCGAGCGTGCCGCGATTGCGACACCAGAGCGACCAGAGCCCGATGCCGAGCATGGCGAAGCCGAGGCCGACCATCACCCGGAATGACCAGAACACGATACCAACAGGCGGGTGAAGTTCTTCCGGGATCGTATCGAGACCGGCGAGCGGCGCGTTCAGATCATGCTTCAGGATCAGGCTCGAAAGCTTCGGGATCTCGATCGCGTAATCGACGCGCTTTTCAGGCGAGTTCGGAATGCCGAAGAGGATGAGCGGCGCGCCGTCCGGATGGCTCTGGTAGTGCCCCTCCATCGCCATCACCTTGGCCGGCTGGTGCTCCAGCGTGTTGAGACCATGCATGTCGCCGGCGAAGATCTGGATCGGCGCGACGATCGCCGCCATCCACATTGCCATCGAAAACATCTTTCGCGCCCGCCGCGGCGCCGTCTTGCGGATGAGGTGCCAGGCGCCGCAGGCGCCGACGACGAAGGCGGTCGTGAGATAGGCCGCCAGCACCATGTGGGTGAGGCGATAGGGGAAGGAGGGGTTGAAGACGATCGCCCACCAGTCGACCGGGACGAACTGGCCCGCCTCGTTCATTGCGAAACCGGCCGGCGTCTGCATCCACGAGTTCGCCGAAAGGATCCAGGTGGCCGAGATCAGCGTGCCGACGGCGACCATGACGGTTGCCAAGAAATGCAGCTTCGGCCCGACGCGGTTGAGGCCGAACAGCATGACACCGAGGAAGCCCGCTTCGAGGAAGAAGGCGGTCAGCACCTCGTAGCCCATCAGCGGCCCGATGATCGGCCCGGCCTTGTCGGAAAAGACGCTCCAGTTGGTGCCGAACTGATAGGACATGACGATGCCGGAAACGACGCCCATGCCGAAGGCGACGGCAAAGATCGTCTTCCAGAAATTGAAGAGTTCGAGATAGACCTCGTCCTTCTTCCACAGCCACAACCCTTCGAGCACCGCGAGGTAACTCGCAAGCCCGATGGAAAAGGCGGGGAAGATGATGTGGAAGGAAACGGTGAAGGCGAACTGGAAGCGAGCGAGCAGGGTCGCATCGAAACTCTCAAACACGGGCGCAATCCTTTCAGACACGCGGATGCGACGCCTCACGGAAGCGTAGGCCGCAATGCTCTGGCTGCTGCATCATTTGTCCGGTGACCGATCGTCGATCAGGGAACCTGTCTTGGCCTCTGGCCGAGGCAAATCCTGGGGTTGCACCGGCTTTTCAGCATGCACTTGAATCTGCGCCAAATTTGCCAAACGTCAATGACAGCGCGTCCGCCACGTTGTCACACTGCGGCAATGTTGCGCTGCGGCATATAGGCGAAAGGTGAGCGGGATATCAGCGGCGCGCGAGATAGGCCTCGGCCAACTCCGTCCAGAAAGCCGCGCCGATCGGCAGCAGGTCGTCGTTGAAGTTGTAGCCGGGGTGATGCAGCGGCCTGTCGTCGTCGCTGACCTTCGAGCCGAGGAAGAAGTAGGTCCCCGGCCGCTCCTTCAGCATATAGGCGAAATCCTCGCTGCCCATGAAGGGGCGGGCGAGATCGACCACCTTGTCGGCGCCGGCGAAGCGGACCGCGAGATCGCGGACGAAGTCCGTCTCGGCCTTGTGGTTGATCGTCGCATCGTAGCTGCGCTGGTAGTCGACGGTCGCGCGCATGCCGAAGCTCGTCGCCTGCGCCTCGGCGATCATGCGGATGCGGCGTTCGAGTTCGCCGCGCACATCGGGCTCGAATGAGCGGATACCGACGACGATCTCGGCGCGTTCGGGAATGATGTTGCTGGCCGAGCCCGCATGGAAGGCGCCGACGGTGACCACAGTCGGATCCATCGGATGGATGTTGCGCGAGACGATCGATTGCAGCGCCATGACGATCGAGGCGCCGCAGACGATGGGATCTGCTGTTTCCTGCGGCTCCGCGCCATGCCCGCCGCGTCCATGCACGGTGATGCGCGCCTCGTCGACGGCGGCCATGATCGGGCCTTCTCTAAGGGCGAACTGGCCGAAAGGCAGACCCGGCTCGTTGTGAAGCGCAAAGACGGCGTCGCAAGGAAACTGATCGAACAGGCCCTCGTCCATCATGATCTTGGCGCCGCCGAAATTCTCCTCCGCCGGCTGGAAGATCAGGTGGATCGTGCCGTCGAAATTGCGCCGCTCGGCAAGCGCGCGGGCAGCACCCAGCAGCATCGTCGTGTGGCCGTCGTGGCCGCAGGCATGCATGAGGCCCGAGGTCTTGCTGGCATAGTCCAGCCCGGTCTCTTCCAGGATCGGCAGCGCATCGATGTCGGCGCGGATGCCGATCGAGCGCTTGCCGGTGCCGTTCCGGAGCGTGCCGACGACACCGGTCTTCGCAAGCCCCGTTGTTACCTCATAGCCGAGACCTTCGAGGTGCTTGGCGATGAAGGCGGAAGTGCGCGTCTCCTCCAGCCCGAGTTCCGGATGCGCATGCAGGTCGTGGCGAATGGCGACGAGTTCCGGCATGGCGTTGGTAATCGAGGGGGAAAGCTTCATGTCAGGCACCGCGGGTTGGGATGCGATTTTCGAAGGTGCGGAAGGCCACCACCAGAATTCCGGTGAGGCACATGTAGATGAGTGCGAGCAGCAACAGCGGCTCGTAGGTGAGGAAGGTTTCCTGCCGCACCTTGGAGATGACCGCATAGACGTCGACGACAGTCACGGTCGCGACAAGTGGCGTCGATTTCAGCTGCAGCACCGTTTCGCCGTTGAGCGTTGGCAGAGCCCGATGGATGGCGCGCGGCAGCCAGATGCGGCGGAACATCGTCCAGCGGCCCATGCCATAGGCCTTCGCCGCCTCAAGCTCGCCGTTCGGAACGCCGGCAAAAGCGCCGCGCATGACCTCGCCCTCGTAGGCCGCAAAGGAAATGGTCAGCGCCGCCACGCCATAGGGCCACGCTTCGCGCAGGTAAGGCCAGAGGAAGGACTGGCGGATCGCCGGAAATTGCGGGAACAGCGAGCCAAGACCATAATAGAGCAGCCAGAGCTGCAACAGCAGCGGCGTGCCGCGGATCACGGTACAAAACACCTTGGCCGGCAGTTTCAGGAACCAGGGGCCGGTGACCTGCACGAGGCCGATCGGCACCGCCAGCAGGAAGCCGAGGATGGCGGTGCTGAACAGCATCATCAGGCTGACGAGGATGCCCCAGCCAAGCCGTGGCAGGTAGCGCGGCAGCCAGTCCCAGCGCATGAAGACGGCGACGGCGACGACGAAGGCGGCAAAGACCAGCATCATGAGGATGCGGTGCGGCAGGAAGAAGCTCTTCGCCGTAGGCAGGTCTTCGGGCGTAAACGCAACGGCGTGGGTGGTTTCGTCGGTCATCGGCTCTCCGCAAAACCGCGTCGGGCATGGCGTTCGAGCATGCCGATGAACACGTTGGAGATGAGTGTCAGCGCCAGGTAGAGCGCGCCAGCCGCCAGGAAGAACAGGAGGTAGGCCTTGGTCGTGCCGGCCGCCTGGCGGGTGACCAGCGTCAACTCGCTGAAGCCGACGACGGCGAGAAGGGCCGTGTCCTTGGTGGCGATCAGCCAGAGATTGGAGAGGCCGGGAATGGCATAGGGCAACATCGCCGGCAGGGTGATGCGGCGCAGAACCATGGCCGGCGACATGCCATAGGCGCGCGCCGCCTCGATCTGCCCGGCGGGCACCGCCTTGATCGCGCCGCGCAACACTTCGGTCGAATAGGCACCCTGAACGACGCCGATGACGAAGATGCCGGCCATCAGGCCGCTGATGTCGACCGGGCCAACCGAAAACAACGCCAGAACCTGATTGAGCAGGTCGGTGCCGGCATAATAGAGCAAGAGGATCAGCACCAACTCGGGCACTGCACGCACGACCGTGGTGTAGCATTCGAGCAGATCGCGCAGAACCGGGCCGCCATAGAGCTTGCCGAAGGCACCGCCGATGCCGAGCGCCAGGCCGAGCGTGAAGCCGCCGACGGCGATCTGGATGGAATTGAAAAAGCCTTGCAGCAATACGCCGCCCCAGCCGGGTGCTGAAAGCGAGAGCAGGCCCCAATTGATGAGGGAATCCGCAGCCATGCGTCGTCGAGCTCCGATGGCGCCGGCCGGCGATCGCTGCAGGGCTGCGGTCTTTGTCAGACGCGACAATCGCTGCGACGGTTCGATCGCCGGCCGATCGCGCCTTATCCGCCGTAGATGTCGAAGTCGAAGTACTTCTTCGAGAACGTATCGTAGGTGCCGTTGTCGCGGATCGCCTTGATGGCGGCGTTGATCTTGTCCTTGAGCTCGGTTTCGCCCTTGCGCAGGCCGACGCCGACACCCGGGCCGATCACGGCGACGTCTTCGGCAACGTCGCCCTTGTATTCACAGCATTCCTTGCCCTGGTCGGTCGCCAGAAACGCCTTGAGCGCGATGGCATCCGCCTGCACCGCATCGAGGCGGCCGGCAGCGAGGTCATTGTTGGCCTCGTCCTGCGTCTGGTATTCCTTGACCTCGACGCCCGCCGGCGCGAAGTGCTTGGCGGCATAGGCCTGGTGGACCGTCGAGACCTGGACGCCGAGCGTCTTGCCCTTCAGCCCTTCCGGCGAGGAGTTCATCTCGACGCCCTTGGTGCCGATGATGCCGGTCGGAGTGTTGTAGTACTTGTCGGAGAAATCGATCGTCTTCAGGCGCTCGTCGGTGATCGACATCGAACTGATGATCATGTCGATCTTCTTCGACGTCAGTGCCGGGATGATGCCGTCCCAGGCAACCGGCGTCAGCACGCATTCGAGCTTGGCCTCGGCGCACATTGCGTTCATGAACTCGACTTCCCAGCCTTCCCATTTGCCGCTGGCGTCAGGCGCTGTGAACGGCGGATAGGGCTCCGCTGCGACGCCGACCTTCAGCGCTTCCGCCGACGCCGCGACGCCGCCGCTCACGGCGATCGCCGCCGCAACGGCTAGGACTTTCAATGCCTTCTTCATGCTGTTCCCCTTTTTGGTTGTTTAGCATTCAGGAATTCAGTGAATGGAACTGATGAACTTCTTGAGCCTTTCCGATTTCGGTGCGCCGAAGATCGCCTCAGGCGGACCCTGTTCTTCGATCACGCCGTTGTGGAGGAAGACGATGTGGTTGGCGACGTCGCGCGCAAACTTCATCTCGTGGGTGACGAGGATCATCGTGCGCTTTTCGCGCGCGAGGTCCCCGATGACAGTGAGAACTTCGCCGACGAGTTCGGGATCGAGTGCCGAGGTCGGCTCGTCGAAGAGCATGACGAGCGGCTGGATGGCAAGCGCTCGGGCGATCGCGGCGCGTTGCTGCTGGCCGCCGGAAAGGAAGGCCGGGTAGGCGTCGCGTTTCTCGTAGAGACCGACGCGTTTCAGCAGGGTTTCGGCGGTGGCGACCGCTTCCGCCTTCGGCTTGCCGAGCACATGGATCGGCGCTTCGATGACGTTTTCAAGGATGGTCATGTGCTGCCAGAGGTTGAAGCTCTGGAACACCATGCCGAGCTGGCTGCGGATGCGCTGGACCTGTTTGCGGTCCTCCGGCACCAGGCCGCCGCGACCGTCGGATTTCATCCGGATCTTTTCGCCATGCACGCTGACGCTACCGGCGGAGGGGAGTTCGAGGAGGTTGATGCAGCGAAGGAAAGTGGATTTGCCGGAACCGCTGCCGCCGATGATGGCGATCACGTCGCCCTGCTTCGCTGTGAGCGAAACTCCCTTCAGCACTTCCAATGGCCCGAAACGCTTGTGCAGGTCAGTGACCGCGATTGCCTGGGCCGCATCCGTCATCGGCGCGCCGCTCCCATGGCTCTGCGAGCTTTTTCTGTCAGCATCGAAACAGTTCCCCTGTCGTCTTCCGTGCGGCATCTTTGGCCTGTCACGGGTTTTTGTTGGCCGGCATGGTTGCACTTGTGCCGCTATTGTTCAAGCGTATAATAATAGACGTCGTCGATTTTTTGACGCCCGCCGATCGTTCGATTTCCCGTAGGAGCCGCCCATGCCGCCGTTCTGGCCGAAGCCTTTGCCGACCGCGCCTGAACAGCATTTCGCGCCGGTTCGAGAGCAGAGTGCCGCATGAACAGACGCAGTTTTCACCGCGCGCCGGAAGGCGAGCGCCGCCAGGAATTGATCGAAGCGACGCTCGACTGCATCTCGGAATTCGGGCTGAAGGGCGCAACCGTTCGGCAGATCGCAATCCGCGCCGGCGTGACCGCCGGGCTGGTGCGCCACTACTTCGAATCGAAGGACCAGATGGTTGCCGAGGCCTATCGCGCCGTCATCGCCTCGCTCACCGAAAAGGCGACCAAGGTCGAGGGCGATCCGGAAACCCGGCTCCGGGATTTCATCGCCATCAACCTCACCGAGCCGGTGGCGGACAGCCGCAGCATCTCGCTCTGGGCCGCCTTCATCAGCCAGGTCCGGGTCGATCCGGTGCTGTCGGAGATCCACCGCGAAGGCTATCTTGCCTTTCGCAATTCGCTGCAGGAACTGCTTGCCGATTTCCTTGCGACCAAAGGCAAGCCGGCCGACGCCGAAACCTGCCGGGCCTTCGCCATCGCCATCAACGGGTTGGTCGACGGCCTCTGGGTCGAGGGCTGCCTTGCCGGCGATCTCTTTCGCGAAGGCGAGCTCGTCGCCATCGCCATGTCTTCGGTCGAAGCGCTGCTCGGCACGAAGATCGGAACTGCAAAACAATGAAAACGGGAGAAAGCACCATGCGCTACGCGTCCATCACCGAACGTCTTGCCGATCTTGGTTCGGGCAAATGGTCGCTGCATATCCGTGCCCGCCAATTGAAGGCGAGTGGTGCCGACATCATAGAACTGACGATCGGCGAACCGGATCTTCCGCCGGACCGCGCCCTGCTCGATGAATGCCAGCGCGCGATGAATGCGGGGCGCTATCGCTACTCCAACGGCCGCGGTGAACCGACGGTCGTGGCGGCCGTCGCGGAGAAATACCGTCGTCGCCGTGCCGATGTGACGAACGAGAACGTGCTCTGCTTCCCCGGCACGCAGACGGCGCTCTTCGCCGTGATTCTCGGGTTGGCGGAGGCCGGCGATGCCGTTCTCGTCGGCGATCCGCTCTATGCGACCTATGAAGGCGTGATCCGCTCGACCGGCGCGCATCCGGTGCTGGTGCCGCTGAAGCCGGAATTCGGCTTCCACATGCAGGCCGAAGATCTGGAAAAAGCGATCACGCCGGAGAGCCGCGTGCTGCTGCTGAATACGCCACACAATCCGACCGGCGCCGTGCTGACGGCGGAAGAAATTGCCGCGATCGGCGAGGTCGCGCGCCGTCACGATCTCTGGATCGTCTGCGACGAGGTCTATGAGGAGCTGGTGTTCGACGCCGTCTTTGCCTCGCCCTTCGACAATCCGGATCTTGCCGAACGCACGATCGTCGTCTCGTCGATCTCCAAGTCGCATGCCGCGCCTGGCTTCCGCAGCGGTTGGGCGGTCGGTCCGGTCGAGTTCACTGAGCAGTTGCTGCCGGTCTCCGAAACGATGCTTTTCGGCACGCAGCCCTTCATCGCCGACATGACGGCCTATGCCCTGACGCATGACATCGATACGGCGCGCCGGATGCGCTTGTCCTACAAGTCGCGCGCCGCGCAGATCGTCGCCGGCCTTGCCGGGGCGCCCGGCATCGAGGTGTTCGCGCCGGAAGCCGGCATGTTCATCTTGATTGATGTTTCCGGAACCGGTCTCGACGGCGATGCGTTTGCCTGGGCGCTGCTTGAAGAAGAGGGGGTTGCCGTCATGCCCGGATCGTCCTTTGGCGATGAAGCACAGAACTATCTGCGCGTCAGCCTGACCGTGCCCGATGGTGCCATCGACGAGGCCTGCCGCCGCATCTCCGCACTTGCCGAGCGGGCCAGCCTGCGCAAGGAGCGCTGCGCATGACCATGGAAAGAACGGTTGGAGAAGTCCTGGTCGACCTGCTCGAGGCCAATGGCGTCGAGGTGGTTTTCGGCATTCCCGGCGTGCACACGGTCGAGCTCTACCGGGGCCTCGCTGCATCGAAGATCCGCCACGTGACGCCACGGCATGAACAGGGCGCCGGCTTCATGGCCGACGGCTATGCCCGCGTCAGCGGCAAGCCGGGCGTTGCCCTCGTCATCACCGGGCCCGGCCTCACGAACACCATCACGGCGATGGCGCAGGCGCGCCAGGATTCGATCCCGATGCTGGTGATTTCAGGCGTCAATCGCCGCGATTCGCTCGGCCATGGGCGCGGCCTGCTGCACGAGCTGCCCGACCAGCACGGCATGATGAAGACGCTGGCGCTCTATTCGCACACGCTCCTCAATCCGGAAGACCTGCCTTTCGTCGTCGACCGCGCCTTCTCGGTGCTCGTCTCCGGTCGGCCGGGACCGGTGCATATCGAGATCCCGACCGACGTGATGTCGGCGAAGATCACGCCGCAGGCGCTGCGGCCGGCAACGGCCACCCGACCGCGCTCCGACAGCGAGACGCTGCAGCGCGCGGCGATCCTCTGCGCCGACGCCTCGCGCCCGGTCATCATCTGCGGCGGCGGCGCCCTGACGGCGGAGGCGGAAGTTGCGGAGCTTGCCGAAAAGATCGGTGCGCCCGTCGTCACCACTGTCAATGCTCGCGGCATGTTCTCGGGCAGTCCCTTGAGGGTTCCTGCGAGCCCCAGCCTGAAGGCGGTGCGGTCGCTGCTGAAGGAGGCCGACCTGGTGCTGGCGCTCGGCACCGAAATGGGCCAGACCGACTACGACATGTATGCCGATGGCGGCTTTCCGGCCCTGCGCAACCTGATCCGCACCGACATCGATGCGGCGCAGCTCGCGCGCGGGCCGCATGCGGCGCTCTCCGTCCTCTCCGGCGCCAAGGCGGCGACGGCGGGCATCCTCGCCTTTCTCCCCGGTCATGCTGCGAAGGATGGAGCGGGACGGGCCGAAACGGCGCGGAGGGCGGCGCTGAAGGAACTGACGCCGAAGATGCGGGCCGAGATCGGCATCATCGACACCATCTACAAGTCTCTGCCGGATTGCACCGTCGTCGGCGACTCGACCCAGGCCGTCTATGCCGGCAACCTCTACTGTGATGCACCGCGGCAGCGTAGCTGGTTCAATTCGGCGACCGGTTACGGTTCTCTGGGCTATGCGCCGCCAGCAGCCGTCGGTGCAGCCGTCGCCGATCCGTCTCGGCCGGTCGTCTGTCTCGTCGGCGACGGTGGCTTCCAGTTTTCGCTCGCTGAAATCGGGTCTGCCGTCGATGCGCAGGCGCAGGTCATCTTCCTCGTCTGGAACAATGACGGCTACCAGGAAATCGAAAGCTACATGGTCGATGCCGGCGTTACGCCGGAGGGCGTCAAGCCTTCGGCGCCGGACTTCCTGATGGCGGCGAAGGCCTATGGCGTCGAGGGACGGCGGCTTGCTTCCGTCGCCGATCTCTCACAGGCGCTCGCCGAGGCGGCGAAGCGCAAGGGACCGTCGCTTATCGAGATCCACGAGCGGCGAACGAGCGGCATCACGGCCTGAGCAACGACAACCACGAAACGGGCCGGATTTGACTTTTCCGGCCCGGAATGGTGTTAAAGGCGCCCATGCTCGATTCCGGCCACGTTCTCTAGGTAAGGTCGGGCATTCGGGCTCAATTTTCGTCTCGCTGGCGTGCAATCGCCAGGGAAAGGGACCGCGTCCTCGATGGACCGCATGGGTGGTGGCAGCAAGAACATACAGGCCGGCCGGCTTCTCGCTGTGCTGTGGCTGTTCTGCGCCTCCTTCGCAATGCAGGTCATCTCGGTCGGACAGAGTATCCCGTCCCGTTCGGCCTCCGGTGCCCAGGCCGGCAACGTCACCGACACCGGTTCGACTGACCGTCCCGCCGCCCGGCAACTCTCGCGGGCGACACCGCTTTCAGACCTTCGGTTTACGGCCGAGCGCAAGGACGCCAAGTCCGCGGCCGATGATGGCTTGCCGGCGCTCTTGCCGGCATCGCTCGAACTCGAACTTCCCCGTTCGTCGGACGGGCGGATTTTCCGCGAGTTCGCTGCGTATCTTGGCGGGGCCTCGAACCCTGGCCCCCATATTCGCGCGCCTCCCGGCGCCTGATCCACAACGCGGATTTTGGCTGGCTGGCGGCTTCGGCTGCAGCTCTGCCCTTTATGAAACAAGCCCTGACGACGCGCCCCGTGCCCGCGCAGGCTCTTCTGGAACCACAACATGCGTACATCGAAATGGGCGATTCTCGTCTATGTCGTCGTGATCATCTTCGGATGTATCGCGGCGCTTCCGAACGTGCTGACGCCGGCACAACGTGAACAATTTGCAGGCTGGCTGCCGGTCAAGCCGGTAACCCTCGGCCTCGACCTCAAGGGCGGCTCGCACCTCGTGCTCGAAGTCGATGCTGCCGGCCTTCGCAAAGCTCGGCTCGAAACCCTGCTTGACGATACGCGCCGGGCGCTCCGCGCCGAGCGCATCTCGGCCTCCTCGGCCCGCATCGCCGGCGATACCGTTACCGTGAAGATCGAAGATCCGGCCGACCGCGAAAAGGTTCTGCCGAAGCTGAAAGAGCTGGCGGCCCCTGTCGGCACGCTTGGTTTCGGCGGCGCGGCTTCCGATATCGAGGTGACCGAGAACGGCGACAGCATCAACATCGCGATGACAGAGGCCGGCCTTGCCGACCGCACCACCAAGGCCGTCGAACAGAGCCTCGAGATCATCCGCCAGCGCGTCGACACCGTCGGCGTTGCCGAGCCGCTGATCCAGCGTGTCGGTTCCGACCGCATTCTCGTCCAGCTTCCGGGCCTCGAGGATCCGACGGCACTGCGCCAGCTCTTGGGCTCGACCGCGCAGATGAGCTTCCACATGGTGGACCAGACCGTGGATCCCAACCAGCCGGCGCCGCGCGGCGTCGACATTCTGCCGGGCGCCCACGACAACAACAAATATGCGGTCGAAAGCCGCGTCGCGATTTCGGGCGAGCGCCTGGCCGATGCCAAGGCCGGCTTCGACCAGCGCACCAACGAACCGATCGTGTCCTTCACCTTCGACGCGCTCGGTGCCCGCCAGTTCGCGGAAATCACCCAGGCTGCCGTCGGCCGGCCCTTCGCGATCGTTCTTGACGGCAAGGTCCTGACGGCTCCTGTTATCCGCGAGCCGATCATCGGCGGCAACGGCCAGATCAGCGGCAACTTCACCGCACAGGAAGCGACCGTTCTGTCGGCGCTGCTGCGCTCCGGCGCGCTTCCGGCACCGCTCACCGTTATCGAGGAACGCTCCGTCGGCCCGAACCTCGGTTCCGACTCGATCCGCATGGGCATCTACACCGGTCTTGCCGGCTTCGCGCTCGTCGTCACCCTCATGGTCGTGCTCTACGGCGCCTGGGGCATGATCGCCAATGTCGGCCTGGTGCTGCACACGATCCTGACCATCGCGCTTCTCGCCATGCTCGGCTCGACGCTGACCTTGCCGGGTATAGCCGGTATCATTCTCGGCATCGGCATGGCGGTGGACGCCAACATCCTGATCAACGCGCGTATCCGTGAAGAAACGGAAGCGGGTGCCGGCGCGATGAAGGCGCTCGATATCGGCTTCAACAAGGCCTACGCGACCATCATCGATAGTAACGTCACGACGCTTTCGGGCACCGTGCTCTTGTTCGCCTTCGGCTCCGGCCCGGTCAAGGGATTTGCCGTCACCATGATGCTCGGCATCATCATCTCGATGTTCACCTCGATCACCGTCGTTCGCCTGATGATGCGTGAGGTCGTCGTCCGCCGGAAGATGAAGAAGCTCGAGATCCCGTCGCTGTTCGGCAAGGTTCCGAAGCTTCCGTCCTTCTCCTTCATGAAGGGCCGCTTCGTCGCCATCGGCATGTCCGCCTTCCTGTCGGTCAGCTCGGTGGTGCTGTTCTTCACGCCCGGCCTCAACTACGGCATCGACTTCGTCGGCGGTATCCAGGTCGAAACCACCTCGAAGAACACGCTCGACCTTCCGACGCTTCGCCACAATCTTGAAGCGCTCAACATCGGCGAAGTGGCGCTGCAGGAATTCGGCCAGGACAAATCGGTCCTGATCCGCGTCCAGCGCCAGCCGGGCGGCGAGCAGGAACAGACGGCAGCGCTCAACCGCATCAAGGATGCCGTCGTCCAGACGATCCCGGATGCGAGCTTCGAGCGCACCGAAGTCGTCGGCCCGACCGTCAGCACCGAGCTTGCCCGTTCGGGCTTCCTCGCTGTCGGTCTCGCGATGGTGGCGATCCTGCTTTACATCTGGTTCCGCTTCGAATGGCACTTCGCCGTCGGCGCGATCGCGGTCCTCTTGCTCGACATCACCAAGACGATCGGCTTCTTTGCGCTGACAGGCATCGACTTCAACCTGACGGCCATCGCCGCGCTCCTGACGATGATCGGCTACTCGGTCAACGACAAGGTCGTGGTTTATGACCGCATGCGCGAGAACCTCAGGAAGTACAAGTCGATGCCGTTCTCGGATCTCATCGACATGAGCATCAACCAGGTGATCGCACGATGCATCTTCACCTCGATGGCCACGGCCTTCTCGCTGGTGCCGATGGCGATCTGGGGCGGCGATGCCGTCAAGAGCTTCGCCTGGCCGATGATCTTCGGCGTGATCGTGGCAACGACCTCGTCGATCTATATCGGCGGCCCGATCCTGCTGTTCCTCAATCGCTGGTGGAAGGATCGCGAAGCATCCCGCGGTGGCACAACCACGCCGCAGGCGGGCACGCCTGCTGCCTGACATCCGGCACTGGAACACAAAACGTGAAGGGGCGGCCCGACGGGCCGCCCCTTTTTTGTCCGAATGTGCTGTCTTTATCCACCCGTGCCTTGCAGACTGATTCTTCGCTTCCTAAATAGCGTAGGTCTCCGGGTCCGGAACGGGTGGATGGATTTTGCGTACATCGCCCCTTGAATTTAAAGGGTGAAGAAATTTTTTCTGCGTCTTCATCTTTTTAATTGACGGAATTGGTAGATTATTCTAGTTTGCCATTACGTGAACGCGGGGAGTCCGCCTCACGGTTGTTCATCGAACGCTCCGGCATTGCTGATGCCGGGCCAGCCAAAGGAGTGTGACATGTCCGAAACCGTCTCGACCGCCGCCTTCTTCGGCACGCGTCTCCTTTGTCGCGCAACAGAGAAAAAATGGCTCATTCGCAATCTTTGCCGAATGTGACCTTCGAACTCCTCGAACTTTATCTTTTGCCGAAATTGAAAGTTTCCGCGCCGACAGCGTGGATGGAGCGTTATTTGTATGAGCAAGCAGGTTATCGAATTTGGCGGCGAAGCCGTCGGCGTTGTTGTCCCGGATGAAGATCGCTTCAAGTTCCTGGCGGTGAAGTATCACGTCTGGGACCTGGACGCGAAGCGCTTCGGCTCGGCCGATGAAGCGCGCGCCGCAATCCGGCAGCTGTTGGCCCACCAGGCCGTCCAGGCCAAGCGGCAGAACCACAGCGCCGCTGCCTGAAGCCGCAGTTGATGCGGATGAGAAAAGCCGGTTTCGGCTTTTCTCCCGCATCCACCGCGAAGACATCCGCAAATCTTGCCGCATCGGCCGCACGCAATTGCCCGCGACATCGCTCAATTCCCCACTATAATTATATGTTGGCAGTACGTTTCTTGTGCTATGCCAATATATATTTGCATTTGCGCGGATGATTCCCGTTTTCTGGGGTGCCGCCGCAGGGAAAGCGTGCCGGAATGCTGACGAAGAAGGGAAAGTACGGACTGAAGGCCTTGGTCGATCTTGCTCGGCTGGAGCCGGGGGAAACTGCCTTCATTACCGAGATCGCGCAGCGCAACAATATCCCGAAGAAGTTCCTGGACACGATCCTGCTTGAGCTGCGCAACGCCGGCATGCTGCGCTCGAAAAAGGGGCCTGGCGGCGGCTACTCGCTCTCGCGGCCCGCTTCGGAAATCCGTATCGGTCACGTGATCCGCACGCTGGACGGGCCGCTTGCGCCGATCCGCTGTGCGAGCCGCACGGCCTACGAGGTCTGCGAAGATTGTAACGATCCCGAGACCTGTCAGGTGCGGGTGTCGATGACGACGGTCCGTGATGCCGTTGCCGCCATTCTTGATTCGATGACGCTCGAAGAATTCGCGGCCGACAAGTCGATGCCGCTGGAAATGGAAGAAAAGCGCGCCGGCTGACGAAAACGCCGCGGTTCACGCCAGTTTTCCCCCGAACTCTGCTTCCAAGACTTGGTTTGCCAAGAAAAAGCGCTTATCTGCCGTCAATGGTCTGGCGGGCAAATTCGTGCCTGTTGCTTAAGTCTTCGCAGAATTGGGGTCATCATGGGTTTGAGACATGCATCGGCGGATGATCGCACTGCACTTGCGGCTTTGGAGTCGATCGGCCGGACGCTGACGACCGCGATGGCCGGCATCAAGGCGCTGGCGGACCAATTTGGCGCTGACGAAGTTTTTGCGCGCAGCGTCGTCGAAGCCGTCGAACTGATCGGCGAAAGCCAGGGACGCGTCGTCGTCTCCGGCGTCGGCAAGAGCGGCCATATCGGCCGCAAGATTGCAGCCACGCTGGCATCGACGGGAACATCCGCCTACTTCGTGCACCCGACCGAAGCGAGCCATGGCGATCTCGGCATGGTCACCTCGCAGGACGTGCTGATCCTGCTCTCCTGGTCGGGCGAGACGGCCGAGCTTGCCAACATGCTCACCTATGCAAAGCGCTTCAACGTGCCGATCGTCTCGATCTGCGCCAACCGCGACAGCGTGCTTGCCCGCAACTCCGAAGTGCCGATCGTCTTGCCGAAGGTTCAGGAAGCCTGTCCGCACGGCCTCGCGCCGACGACCTCGGCCATGCTGCAACTCGCCATCGGCGACGCGCTCGCCATCGCGCTTTTGGAGCGGCGCGGCTTTTCGGCCGAGGATTTCAAGACCTTTCATCCGGGCGGCAAGCTCGGCGCGCAGCTGCGGCTGGTTCGCGAGCTGGCGCATGACGGCGCCCAGATGCCGCTTCTCAGCGTCGGACGCCCGATGAGCGAGGCGCTGATCGAGATGTCGTCCAAGGGTTTCGGTGTCGTCGGCATCGTCGACGATGGCGGCAAGCTGGCCGGCGTGATCACCGACGGCGACCTGCGTCGTCACATGTCCGGCGACCTGCTGCTGCAACCGGTCGAGGCGGTGATGTCGCGCAATCCGCGCGTGATCCGCGGCGACGTGCTTGCAAGCGGCGCCATGGAATTCATGCAGCAGCATAAGGTGACCGTGCTCTTCGTCGTCGACGACGGCGGGGCGCCGGTCAGCATCCTGCATATTCACGACCTGCTGCGCGCCGGCGTCGTCTGAGACTGCCAAGGCGGCTCTCCGCCTGGCGAAAGCAGCCTACCCCTTCACCACGGCGGGCCAGTCGCTCGTCGTGCCCGGCTGCACCGGCCGTTCCAGATAGGTGGAAAGCACCACATAGCTGCGCGTCGCCTTGACGCCCGGCGTGTCGTAGAGCCGCGCCAGAAGCCCTTCGAGCGCATGCGTGCTTTCTGTGCGCACCTTGAGCAGCATGCAGGTGTCGCCGGCGACCGAGTGGATCTCTTCCACTTCAGGGCATTCCTCGATCGCAAGCAGCGCCTGCGTCTTGCCCCAGCCGGTCGTGTCGACATGGACGAAGGCAAGCAGCGTCTTTCCGACCGCGTCCGGATCGATGAGCGCCGACACGCGGCGGATCGCGCCCGAACGCCGGAGCCGCTTCACCCGTTCATGCGCCGCCGGCGGCGAAAGTCCGACGCGTTCGCCAAGCTCGGCATAGCTCGTGGACGCGTCCTCGACGAGGACGCCTAATAGTTTTCGGTCCATCGCGTCGAGGTCGCGCTCCGGCGGACGCTTCCGCCGAACGTCATCTGTATTTTGGTCCATACCGAGAATTCCTCTTGTTGCTGAATTTCATTCTGCAAAAATGAGGGAATGACGAACATCAATCAACAAATTTCGCCAGATTCGATCGACAGGACCTCGATCGACAGGGCGCGCATCCCGCCCTTCGCCTATGTCCTGACCGTCTGCATCGGCGTCATCGGCTCCAACTCGCTGGCGCTCGGACCAATCGCGCCGGAGGTGGCGCGGAGCCTCGGCACGGATGTTCCATCGGTAATGGTCGCTTCGGCCGCCTTCGGACTGGGCACGGCCGTCAGCGCCATCTTCCTTGGCCGCTTCATCGACCGGTACGGCCCCCATCGCATTCTGGCTGCCGCGCTGTTGCTTCTGGCCGCCGGGCTCACCGGTAGCGCGCTTGCGCCCATGCTGGCGTTCCTGGTCGCCGCCCAACTCGTTGTCGGCGTCGCCACCGGCATTGCGCTTCCGTCGATCTACACGCTGGCCTCGGTCATCGCGCCGGCCGGACGGGAGAGCGAGACGATCGGCCTGGTGCTGACCGGCTGGACGCTGAGCATGGTGGCCGGCGTGCCGCTATCGGCAGCGATTGCTGACTTCGGAGGATGGCGCGCCGTTTACTTCGTCGTTGCCGTAGCCACGCTGGTTGCTTGCGCTGCCGTCAGGCTCGCGCCGGTGCGGGAAGGTCTGGCCGGCAAGACAACGTCGCCGCTCGCGGCGCTTGGCGTGCGTGGCGCCGGACCGCTGTTGATCGCCTGTGCTGCCTTCATGGCCGCCTTCTACGGCGTTTATGCCTATATCGGCGAACACCTGCACGCAGCGCTCGGGTTGCCCCTCAGCGCCAATGGCCTCGTGGCCGTTTCCTACGGTTTCGGCTTCGGTGCGGCGGCACTACTCGACCGGCTGATCGACCGCTTCGGCGCTGGCAGGTTGCTGCCTCTGATTTTTCTCGTCGTCGCCGGCGTTTATGCGGCGATGGCGGCCGTGAGTAGCTCCTACACGGCCATGCTGGTCGTCGTCTTTTTCTGGGGCCTTGCCAACCATTTCGGTCTCAACGTGCTGATCATGCGGCTGACGGCGCTCGATCCCACAAGGCGTGGCGCGATCATGGGGCTGAACAGCGGCGTCACCTATCTGTCGCTCTTTTTGGGAACGCTTGGTTTCGGCGTGGTTTATGGCGGGGCTGGTTTTTCCGCGCTGCCCTTGGCCGCGGCCGGCCTGATGCTGGTCGCCGCCATCGCCGCAGCGCTCGCGCCGCGCCAGGTCCCCGCGATGTGAAAACGGCTACCCTTGGCGGGAAGCGGAAGGCGCGCGTTTCGCAGGCTTTTGGCGCGGCGCGGGGTCAATAAAGGCGCCAGGTTCGTTGAGGCTGCTTTCGTTCAGCCGCCGGGCAATCGCTTCCGCGCCGGCATCGGTTCCGGCGCGGGAATAAAGGTTGCCGCGCACCTGGATCGACGCGGCAAGCAGGCGGAACATTGCGACACTAAGTTCAGGCTCCGGCGCCTGGGGCGCCTGCCAGAAACCGTCGAGTGGCTGCTGATCGGTCAGACCGGCAATATCGAAGACGGCAGTGCCGAGCACTTTGACCGGCCGCCCTTGCTTCAGGGCGTGCAATCCGGCCGTCGAATTCACCGTGACCATGCCGGCGCTGGCCTCGCCAAGCGTATCGAGATTTCCGCCGTCCAGGTAGAAGACGCGCCCGCTCAAGCCAAGCGCCGCTGCTCGCTGCTCGATGAAGCTGCGCCACGGGATCAGGTCGTTGTCGAGCGGATGCACCTTGAAGACCAGGCGTGCATTCGGCGCGGCAAAGGCGCCGAACGAGGTCAGGACGTCAGCGATTGCATCCTTCTGGCTGTGGAAGGGCGAATGCGCCCTGAGCTGAAAGTCGGTTTCGAGCTGAAGCGGATAGACGAAGTAGGGCGCATCGTCCGAAAGGAGCTTCGTAACGGTCGCCACCGCTTCCGCGCTGCGCCGTTTCTCGGATAGCAGCCGGCGCACCCAGCCGGCGTATTCGGCGAGCGGATGGAAAATCCCGTGACGGCGGTAGTGCGGAAACAGGAACCAGAAAAAGACGTTCGGCAGATTGTAGAGCAGATCGTAGCTCGCATCGGCGAGGAACGTCTGGCTGTAGCGCTTGCGCCAGTCCGGCTCCGGCAGGTTTGACGCCGCCGAAAGGATCTGACCGGCGTCGTTCGGAAAATGGGAGTTCGACGACATGCCGTTGCGCTCGAGCGTCAGCCAGTCCGGCCGCAGATAGCCCATTTCGACAATCGCGACACTGACGCCGGCGTGCCGGGCGACGGCGGTGGCCGCCCTGTGGTAGGGCCGCTCTTCGCCGAGAAACAGCATATCCGTGACGCCGTGGGCCGCGATGAATGCCTCGAGATAGCCGGGCCAGGCGGCCGCCGTGCCGCGATAGTTGAAGCCGCCCTTGCGGCGCCAGAAGATCTGGTCGCCGACGTTCAGGTTGATCCTGAGACAGCGGTGGCCAAGGGCTTCGAGCCGGTCGGCGATCTTGCGGAAGATCGGCGAGGAGGGGCCCTGCAGGAACAGGAAGACCCGCTGTCTCGGCCGTGCGGCCCCACCGGCCGATGTCGTCGAAGCGTTCTCCATCCGCAGACCGCCGCTAGCGCAGCGTATCCTTTCTCAGGTTCGCGTGGTTGAGAAGCGCCTCGATCAGGTTCCAGGCCTCGACGCTGCTCGGTTCGGCCGGCTTATGGGACGACCGCTTCGCCTTGGCGAGCGGCACGATCAGATAGTCGGTGCGCGGATCCGGGAAGGGGTCGGCGAAGGATTTGAGCAGCGGTGCGTGATCGCCGTAGAAGACGAGCCAGACCGGACGGTCGAGCTTGTCGAGGTGTTCGCTCAATGTGTTGAGCGCCGCATCGGACTGCTCGAGGATGGCCAGATAGATGTCGACGGGATTGGTGAGGTCGCCGACGCGGCCCGGCTCCCATGGACCGTGATTGGCCATGGATGCGACGAAGATGAAGCCGCTTTCGTCTTCGGGCAGCTTCTCGCTTGCGTCGATCACCTTCGCCGCGAGCTTCTCGTCGGAGACGTAGGGTCCGTCTCGCTCTGGGCGATGGTCGAAACCGTCGAGCATCGTCAGCTTGGAGAAGCCGAGCTGCGGCATCGCCTTGTGCCTGAGGAAGAAGGTCCGGTCATAAGGATGGATGAAGTGGGTATTCCAGCCGGCACGCTTCAACTTTCCGGGCCAGACGACGTCGGCATAGTGCGATGCGCGCAGATAGGGATAGCTGGCGTCGACATGAATATCGTCGGGCACCAGGCCGCTGATCACGGCGAATTCGGTGCGCAGCGTATAGCCGCCTTCGAACACGCTGCTGAGCCGGCCCCACTGAACCGCCTCGCGCCGCAGCCGGTCGAGCGTCGGCAGTTTCAGCGTATCGACGCCGAAGTGCCGCATGTCGATGAAGGATTCCGATTGCCAGACGACGATCAGCGGCGAGCCGTCGTCACCGATCAGATCCTGCACGGCGGCCCGGACGATCTTGGAGAGATCCGCGACGATCTTTTCGCGACGCACACCGAGCCAGATGATGAAACGGAAGACGACCGAGCCGAAGGTACCGAAGCGCACCGTGTTCATCTTGACGTCGAGGACCTTGAGCAGCCGCTGTACCAGCGCGGCCGTCGGGCGGTTCACCGGGCCGTAGAAGAGCAGGAGCCAGGGACCATAGGCGATGCCGAGCATCACGAGGATCCAGAAGGCCTTCCCCCGGTCCGGCAGAATGGCCGGCTCGAAATACATGTAGAGGCCGGAAACGCCAAAGACGTAGAGGAAGGCGACGGTCCAGAAGACGACGTTCAGCGAGCTCGCATAGAAGATCGTCTTGTACTTGAACACGTCGACGACCAGCGCGATGTCGGAAAAGATCAGCGGTTCACGGATGAACTTGAACTTGGCGCGGGAAATGCCGGTGAAGATGATGAAGAAGCTCATCGTGCCCGCCGCCGCATAGAGCGGACGCCAGGATCCGGCGAAGAAACCGGCAAAGACCAGCGCGATGACAGGCAGGCGGGCAAGCACGTCGATCACGTCCTGCGTGCGCCCGAAAGGCGAAGGATTGGCGCGCCGCTCCCGCTTCGGCAGGGCGAAGCGGTCGGTGAAGAAGATCACCGCGCAGGACAGCAGATAACAACTAAGCGTCAGTGTTATCGGATAGTCGTGCAGCTGAAAGGGAAGCAACGCCAAGCGGAAACCTTCATGTCTTCATGCCGGCCGATGCCGCTTTATGCGGCACAGCGTCCGCCCGACACTTAGATCTTATCGATGCTAGGTACAAGCGCCGTCAGGTCCGGTGCTCGGACACTCCACGATTATGCGTCGCCGTGTTGCCGCACCGCACAATCGCCCGGTCGAACCACCAGTTGAGCAGGGGACGAACGGCGGGAGCGAAGCGTCCAAGTAGAAACAATGTCGTGCCGAAATAGACTTCGAACCGGCCGCGGTCGGTTCCCTTGACGATCCGCTTGGCCACCGCTTCGGCCGGCCAGGGCCGGACCGTGCCCATGATCGTGGCGGCTTCCGGCGGGCGAGCCGCCAGCTCGCGCTGAAACTGCGGCGTTTCCGTATCCGGCGGAAAACAGACGGAGACACTGACGCCGTGCGGACGGGCTTCTGAACGCAGCGCCTGGGCGAAGCCGTGCACGGCGAACTTGGAGGCGCAATAGGCCGAATAGCCATAGATGCCG
The DNA here is from genome assembly GCF_014852205.1 of Ensifer sp. ENS06. NCBI lineage: Bacteria > Pseudomonadati > Pseudomonadota > Alphaproteobacteria > Hyphomicrobiales > Rhizobiaceae > Ensifer > Ensifer sp. ENS06. The sequence continues at coordinate 539,689 of NZ_JACVBC010000001.1, forward strand.
AGTAGCCCTGCGCCGGACGAGATCATCATGATCCGGCCCCGACGGCGCCGCTTCATGCTGTCATAGACCGCCCGGACCGCATGCACCGTGCCGGAGAAGTTGGTGTCCATCTGCTGCCGGAACGAAGCGCTGTCGAGCTCCTCGAACCGGCCGGGTTCGACAATGCCGGCCGATGCTACCAGGATATCGCAGGGGCCGAAGGCCTGTTCGCACCGACGGATGGCCGCTTCGACATCGCTTTCCACCGCGACGTCGGCGGCCTCGATCCGGATGCTGTCGGCGTTTGCCCCACTGGATGCGATAAGTTTTGCCTGCGCGCCTTCCAGGAGGCCACGGGAGCGGGCAATCAGCGAGAGGCGCGCCCCGCGCCCCGCGTAGATCGATGCGACCGCAAATCCGATACCGCTCGAGCCACCGGTAATGATCACATGCGCCATGCTGGTATTCCGCTCCAGAGTTCGGGAGAGTGCGAAGCGGCTCTGCTTCCGCGACCACCTGACCCGGCAGCAAATGCGATCGGGTCAGCGCGCCGAGAGCGCTTTCATCATCTGGTCGATGTCGATGCCGCCAAGGCCGAAGTTGCGTTCGGTAAGGTCGGCCAGACGCTCGGCCGTGAGTGTTACCGTGCGCCGGATCTGCTCTTCCGTGTGGTCGCTGGTGATGAAGAAGCGCAGCCGAGCCAGGCCTTCCGGGACCGCCGGGTGGATGATCGGCAGCGCATTGACCCCTTCGGCAAGCAGGTCGTTCGACAGCTGCACCGCACGCAGGGAATCACCAACCAGAACCGGAACCACGGAAAATCCGCTGCTGAGGCCGGTGTCGAGCCCCGCTTCCTTGGCAAGCTTGAGGAAGAGCGCGCCGTTGCGGCGCAGCGCCGCCGTGCGTGTCGGCTCCCGTTCCAGCACCTCCAGGCTTGTGGTTGCCGCGGCCGCCAGCACCGGCGCAAGGCCGACGCTGTAGACGAAGCCGCCGGCCGATGCCTTCAGCACCTCGACCAGCGCTTCACTGCCGGCGATGTAGCCGCCGCAGCTCGACGTGGTCTTGGAGAGCGTGCCCATCCAGATGTCGATCTCGCGGGGATCGACGCCGAAATGCTCTGCAAGCCCGCGGCCGGTCTTGCCGAGAACGCCGAGCGAATGCGCTTCGTCGACCATCAGCCAGAAGCCGTATTCGGCCCGGAGCTTCAGAAGCGCCGGCAGGTCGGCGACATCGCCGTCCATCGAGTAGATGCCCTCGACGATGACCATGATGCGGCGATAGTCGCCGGCAACGGTGCGCAGCACGTGTTCGAGGTCGGCGACGTCATTGTGCTTGAACAGGCGTCGTGTCGCGCCCGAGAGCTTGACGCCGGCAAGGGCGCTGTTGTGGATGAACTCGTCGTGGACGACGAGGTCCTTCGGTCCCATCAGGCAGCTGATGGCGGCGACATTGGTGAGATAGCCGCTGACGAAACAGACGGCGGCATCGACGCCATAGAAGCCGGCGATCTTCTCTTCCAGCGCCACATGCACCGGACGCTCGCCGGCGACGAGGCGGCTCGCCGAGGCGGAAATGCCGAAGGTGCCGATGGTATCGCGTGCCCGCGCAAGCACCTCCGCATGGCGATTGAGGCCAAGATAGTCATAGGAGGCGAAGTTGATCAGCTTCCGGCCGTCGATGACGGTGGTCGCGCCGGCGGCCGTCTGATGGGCACGATAGAACGGATTGGCGATGCCGAGCTGTTCGCTTGCGAACTTCTGGGTCATCACCTGCCTGTATTCCGGCAGGTCTTCAAAACGGGCCTGCTGCCGGCGCGCCGGCGGCGGCATCTCCCGCTCCGAGCGCGCCATGCGGTTGCGCTCGGAGGATTGATGCGTGTTTCTCATCCGGTCCAGCAGGTTCTCTTTGAGGCTGCTGGTCATCTTGGATGCGCCTGGACCGTTTCCGTTCGTGCTCATTGGCCTTGTGCTTTTTCCTTCGCCGTTCCGACGTGCCGCTGCGCAAGTTCGCTGACAATCTTGTCGTCGGCGGGCTCGGCATCGTCGCTCTGGTCGCGCTTGCTCACCTTCTCATAGAGCTTGCGGGCGACATCGCCAACCGTCGTGTTGTCGGCGACGCCGCTGAGCGGCATGTCGAAGCCGGTGTTCTGCTGGAAGCTCATGCCGAGTTCGACGGCCATGAGGCTGTCGAGGCCGATTTCCTTCAGAACCTTGCTGCGCGTGACCGTATCCTTCGATACGCGCAGGATTGCGGCGATCTCGCCGGCGACGAGGTCGAAGAGAATGTCTTCGGCTTCCTGCGGCGACTTGCCCTCGATCATCGCGACGAGGTCCATCTTGGTGCCTTCGCCGCCCGTCGCATGCTGGTCGGCGCTGCGCAGGATGACTTCGAAGAGCGCGTTCTTGGCGACAGGCAGATTGCGTGCCGCCGACCAGTCGATCTCCGAGATCATCACGGTTGCCGCATCGACGGTGCCTGGATCGAAGGCCAGGTGGCTCTCGACCATGTCGAGTGCCGTCTGCGCCTTCAGCGCGGTCTTGCCGATGCGCTTGGCGAGGATGTCGTTCACATCCGTGTTCTGGACCAGATAGCCCCTGTCGGCGATGGCGCCGAACCCGACGGCGAGACCCGCAAGGCCGCGTGCGCGACGGGCGCGGGCGAGACCTTCGAGATAGCCGTTGGCTGCGACGTAGTTCGCCTGTCCGGGGTTGCCGACGAGTGTCGTCGCCGACGAGAACAGGATGAAGTTGTCGATCTTGTCGCCGCTGGTCAGTTGATCGAGAACCGCGGCACCCTTGGCCTTGGTGTCGATGACCGGCCGGTTTCGCTCGCGGTTGAGGTTGCTGATCAGCGCGTCGTCGAGCACCATTGCGGCATGGACGATCGAGCGCAGCGGTGCCACGGCGCGCAACGTCTTGAGCAGGCGCTCCGTCGCTGCCGGATCGGTGACGTCGCAGGCATGAACCGTGGCGGATACGCCAGCCTTCGTCCAAGCTTCGATCATTGCCGTCGTTTCGGCGTCCGCCAGGCCGCGGCGTGTGCAGAGCGCGACCTTCGTCGCACCCTTTTCGACGAGCCAGTTGGCGGCAGCCAGGCCGAAACCGCCGATGCCGCCGACGACGAGATGCATGCCGTTCGGATCGACCTTCATGCCGCCATGCGGACGCTTGGCAACGCGATGCGTGCCGGCGACCGGAGGAAGCACGACGATCTTGCCGATATGCCCGGCATTCTGCATCAGTCGGAAGGCGTTGCCGATCTCGTCGAAGTCGAAGGCGCGATAGGGAAGCGGCGTCAGCTTGCCGTCTTCGAACAGCGCACCGATCTCGGTGAAGATCCGCTTGGTCAGCTTCGGCTGATTGACCAGCAACTGGTCGGCGTCGATGCCGAAATAGCTGACATTGCGGCGGAACGGCCGAAGGCCGATCTTGCTGTCGGCGTAATAGTCGCGCTTGCCAAGCTCAAGGAAGCGGCCAAAGGGCTTCACCAGCGCCAGGCTCTGCTCCATGGCCTCGGCGAACAGCGAGTTGAGCACGAGATCGACGCCTTCACCGCCCGTCACGGCGCGAACGTCGTTGACGAAATCGAGCGAACGGGAATCGAAGACGTGATCGGCACCCAGCATCGACAGGAAGCGACGCTTCTCGCGCGATCCTGCCGTGGCGATGATCCTGGCGCCCTTCAGCTTTGCGACCTGCAGCGCGGCAAGGCCGACGCCGCCGGCGGCGCCATGGATGAGGATCGTTTCGTCAGGCTGGATCCGTCCAAGCTCGACCATCGCATAATAGGCAGTCAGGAACGCGACCGGAACCGTCGCCGCGGCGACGGGGCTGACCGATTGCGGCAACCTGGCGACGCCGGCGCGCGAAACGACCGCGTGGGTCGAGAAGGCGGTGGATGCAATCGCCATGACGGCATCGCCCACGGCGAGGTCATCGACGCCATCGCCGACCGCGACCACGTGGCCGGAAAGCTCCATGCCGATCGTCGCGCCTGCGAAGCCGTCTTCGAGCGCCTCTTCCGGCAGAAGGCCCATCGCCCACATCACGTCGCGGAAGTTGAGGCCGGTGGCCGCGACCGCAACGACGACCTCACCCGGGCCTGCCGAGGGGATGTCGCTTTCTTCCCAGACGATGCTGCCCACCTGAGAGCTGACGCGCTGGCGGATGGTTGCAGCCTTGAAGGCAGCCGTTGCCGCGTGCGCATTGTCGACCGGGCCAGGCACGGCGCGGATCTCCGAAAGCGCAGCGCCAGCTTCGCCTTCGAGCAGCCATTCGCGGTTGACTCCCATCGCGCCAAGCAGCGGCAATGCCGCTGCCATCTGAGCATCCGTCGTCGGCGAACCGTCGATGTCGAGCGAGTGGACGTCGAGGAACTCGTATTCGTTCTGAAGCACGCGTGCGAAAGCCCAGAGGCCGGCATTGACGCCGTCGCTTGCGACCGCCGCGCCGACCGTCCGGCTGGCGATCGGTGCGCCGCCGGGCGCGACAAGCACGAGACGGGGCCGTTTTTCGTCCGCTGGCTCCGCACCGCCGATATGCTGGCGCAATGCTTCGGCAAACGTGCCGAGCGCGAGGATCTGTGTTTGTAGAGAGGCGGAATCGTCGGTGCGCGACGCGGCCGCCGGCAAGGCAAGGAAGAATGCCCGAAGCGGTTGGCCCCCCAGCGTCTCGAAGGCTGGCAGGAGCGCGGCCTTGTCCGCAGCCGCATCGCCGGTCAGGCTGACACGAATGGCTGAACCAGAGGGCTCGCGCTGTTCGTGCCCCGCGATCTCCAGCAGCAGGTGGGGGACGGATGCCGGCACCGCCGCGTCTGCGGAAGCAGTTGCTGCGCCACGCGCTTCGAGCAGGATGACGTTGCCGCTTGCACATTCGCGGTCGGCAATGTCGGTGTCCCGCAGGTCGAGATCGTCGAGGCATTTCTGCCAGTGCGGCGCCGCCGCGAGGTTGCCGATCGGAAACTCCGCCGTCTGGCTGCGCGCGAACCAGCCCTCGGACAGGCCAAGCGCGAAGTCGTTGAACAGCGATGGCGCGCTGACCGCGGCAATCAGCCCACCCGTAGGGCGCAGTGCCGTGCGCAACGCTGTGCGAACCGCCACATCGTCCTCGATCAGGCCGTAGAACCCGTCGGACGCGCTGACAGCAAGATCGAAGGCCGCAAGCGTCGCGAGTTCGCCCTTCTTGAGGATGTGTACATGGGCGTCGTTTTCGAAGGCCAGCTCAAGGCCGCGCTGGGCGTTATCGCGTGCTTCGAACACGGTGAGGCTTGCACCATGCTTTTCGGCAAGAGTCGCCAGCCGCTTAGTGAAACCGGCGGATACGCTGCCGAGTTCGACGATGCGCAGGCGCGCTCCGGCGGACTGTGCCGATAGCGCCGTTTCGAGAGCCTCCAGCACGAAGGCCATGCGCTGGCGGCTTGCCTCCGAATGAACCGCCTGATGGTCGATCGTGGCGTCGCTGATGAAGCTCGATCCCGAGGCCGCTTCGTCGCCCGCATGCAAGGCGTCGATGCGGGCAAGGGCTTCCGCATAGGCGTTGTTGATCAGCACGGCCTCGACGGCGCGGTCAGGCCGTTCGCCGTAAAGTTCGCTCAGAATTTCAGGCACGCTCGGCAGGTTGAATTCCTGCGCGACGGTCCACACACCATCCTTGTGCTCACAGAGCCCGGCATCTTCGAGCACGTAGAGGCAGCTCGTCAGAAAACACTGGAAGGCGAAATCGCCAGGCAGATTGCCGCCCTGGATCGTGGAACGCCCCTTACCGAGCTTGAGGGCGATCTCCTGGCAGGCGCGGTAGATCGCGGCATTGAAGAGCAGCGTCGCATTGTCGACACCAGCCTCGCCGGCGGCCGGCATTGCGATCGATACCGGCGCAAGGCTGTTGCGCAGAAAGCCTGGCAGGGCGGCTTCCGATTGTACTGCCTCGTAGTGGAAGGACAGCGCATCGAGCGTCTTGTGCTTGCGCAGATAGGTGCGGCGGAAACGGCAATCCTCGAAATGCGCGATCGGCTCGCCCGACTGGCTGAAGAAGTGGAACTTCGCCTTGATCGAATTGGTGCTGACGCGTTCAATTTCGATCATCGCGCGCGCGATCGGCAGGCCGCCATTGACGACACGAACCGAACCGAAGCGGACGGGAATATAGGGTGCGCCGCTCTTGTCGCCGGTGAATCGGTCGAAGAGCGCCACCAGCCCGTGGAAGGTCGCATCGACCGAGATCGGGTTCAGGGCATAGCTGACCAGCGGGTGTCCGGTGGCTTCGGCCGTCTTCAGCTCGACATCGACCAGGCGGTCGCCATAGGCAACCGCTTTTGCGAGTAGCTGGAAGCGAGGACCGTAGTCGAGGCCGAATTGCCGCGCCGTCTCATAGGCGCGACCCGGTGCCACCGTTGCCGTCTTGGCGAGGCCTGCGAGCGACGGATAGGCGCGGTCCCCGGCCGGCAGCGGCTTGCGGCAGCGGGCAACCGCGTGCACGGCCCAGTCGTCTTCCGACAGCCGTTCACGCGAGCGGATTTCGAGGTCGCCGGTCTCTGGCGAAAGGACGGTCGACAGCTCCATGATTTTTGTGTCGCTGAGTTCCAGCGGCCGGACGATTTCGAGATTGGTGATCTCGACTTCTTCGCTGCCATAGAACTGCTGTGCCGCAGCAACGGCGATCTCGATGAAGCCGCTGCCCGGCAGGATCGCCTTGCCGTCCACCACGTGTTCGGCAAGATCCGGGAAGAGATGGGCGTCGATATGGTTTTTCCAGCTGCCGCTGTTCGGATCGCTGCGCCAGCCGGTCAGGCGGTATGGTCTGGCAATCCGGCCGAACAGGTCGGTGGCATCAGTTGTTGCCGCCGGGCGCAGTTCGACGGGCTCGAAGGGCAGGCTTGGCAGGGCGATCGATGCATTGCGCTTGCCGAATACCCGGGTCGTATCCACGACGGCGCCGTGCGCAACGGCACGTGCCATCGCGGCCGAGATCGGATCCTGGCCGCTTTCGGCGACGTCTCTGAGCAGCGTGGGCACCACCATGCCGGGGGCTGCTGCCTGCTTGATCGTCTCCTTGACGTAGGACGACAGGATCGGGCGCGGCGAAATCTCGATGAACAGGCGGCAGCCCATTTCGATCGCGGCTTCCGCAGCCGCCTGGAAGCGGACCGGCTCGCGAACGTTCTTCCACCAGTATTCCGGATCGAGCTGCGTGCCCTCGAGCGCGGCACCCGTGACCGTCGAAAGGTAGGCGAGTTCGGTGCGGCGCGGTGCGATATCGGGGATGTCCGAGAGGAAGGCATCCTTCGCCCGATCGATGATCGGATGATGGAACGGATAGTTGATGTCGAGGATCTGGACCGGGATCTTCGCCTTGCGGGCGGCATCGCGGAAGGCCGAGATCTGGTCGGCCGGGCCCGAGATCGTCACGGAATTATGGGCGTTGACCGCAGCAACGCAGAGTTCGTCAAGACCGCGAGCCTCGGCAAAGGCGCGAGCAGCCTCTTCACCGAGCATGACGGCCGCCATCGTGCCGTGGCCGGCAAGCAGGTCCTGATGCAGCGAACGTTTCGCAACGATCGAAACGGCATCGACGAGCGACAGCGCGCCGGCCGCGTAGGCCGCGGCGATTTCGCCGACGGAGTGACCGAAGACGGCGACCGGCTTGATGCCCATGGCAACCAGCGAATCCGACAGGGCGGCCTGCACCGCAAACAGCAGCGGCTGGGCGATCTTGGTGTCGGCAAGCTTCTTGTCGAGATCAGGATCGGTCAGGAGATCGGTGAGCGCGATGTCCGAATGGAACTTGAACAGCGCGCTGACCGAGGTGAAACACTGGCGGAAATGCAGGTTTTCGCGGAAGGCTTCCACACCCATGCCGGCCCATTGCGAGCCGTTGCCGGAGAACACGAACGCGACCTTGGCGTCGCGAACGACGGCCTCGCCGACCTCACCGATATCCGAGCCGGGCTTTTCCAGGTGGCTGGCGATCGCACGGACGATATCTTCGGGCTGGTCGCTGCGAGCGGCAAACCGATGGCGCATATGGGTGCGGTTGGCACCCGATGCGGCGATCATCGCACGGGCTTCACCCTTGGAAGCATGCGCGAAAGCGGTCTTGTAATCCTTGAGAAGGGCTTCCAGGCTCGACTGCGTATGAGCGCTTGCGAGGAACACATGTCCGGATGACGACGGGTTTGCGGCCTTTTCATCGGCGGCCGGTTCAGGATCGCTGATAACGACGTGCGCATTGGCGCCGCCGAAGCCGAACGAGTTGATGCCGGCAAGGCGCGCGCGCTTGCCGCGCAGAAGCTCGATCGGGTTTGCCGTGACACGAACGTTCAGGCCGTCGAAGTCGATATGCTCGTTCGGCGTGTCGAAGTGCAGCGAGGCCGGCAGGTAGTTGTTCTCAAGCGCCATCATGGCCTTCAGCATGCCGAAGAGGCCGGAGGCGGGTTCCGTATGGCCGATGTTCGACTTGATCGAGCCGATCGGCACAGGCGCCCGGCGCTTGGCGCCGATGACCGTTCCGATCGACCAGACTTCCGCCGGGTCGCCGACCTTGGTGCCGGTACCGTGGCCTTCGACGAAGGCCACCTGATTGGCGTCGATGCCGTTTCCTTCGTAGATCGCTCTCAGCAGGTTGGCCTGGGCTTCGCGCGACGGCAGCGAAATGCCGTTGGTGCGGCCGGCCGAATTCACGCCGGTCGCGACGATGCGCGCGTAGCTGCGGTCTTTCTCGCGGCGCGCCCGGTCGGAACGGCGCAGCACGAAGACCACGCCGCCTTCGGCGCGCACGTAGCCGGCGCCGTCGTTGTCATAGGCGCGGCAGAGGCCTTCCGGCGACAGCATGCGTGCCTGGGCGAAGCCGACGAAGGGCAGGGGGTGGGCAAGGATGTTGACGCCGCCGACGATCGCCGTGTCGATCTCCCCGGCCTTGAGCGCCCGCATCGCCTGGTCGAGTGCGACCAGCGAGGAGGAACAGGCGGTGTCGACCGTCATGCTCGGGCCACTGAGGCCGAAGATGTGCGAGATGCGGTTGGAGACGATCGACAGGGTGTTGCCGGTCATGAAGTAAGGGCCAGCCGCAGCCGGATCCTCGACCGTCAGGTTCGCATGGTCGAGGCTCGAGGCGCCTATATAGACACCGACGTTTTCGCCGTGCAGCGACGTCGCCGAGATGTTGGCATCTTCAAGCGCCCGCCAGGCGAGCTGGAGCAGCACGCGCTGCTGCGGGTCCATATACATGGCCTCGCGCTGCGACATGCCGAAGACGGCCGGATCGAAATCATAGAGTTGATCCAGCACGCCGGCCGCGAAGGAATAGGTCTTCCCCTGCGTGCCCATGACGGGATGCCAGAATCGCGCCACGTCCCAGCGATCCGATGGAATGCTGGTGACGGTGCACTTGCCCTGACGTAGAAGTTTGAACAACGCCGAGGGCGATTCTGCTCCAGGGGCGAGGCATGCACGCCCAATAATCTCAACAGCCATGTATGATCGAACGCTCTAAAATGCCGTTAAAGTTGCACCTGCGATTGCGCGGCGGAAGTTGAAATGCAATCGCCAATCGTCATGCTTGCGGGCTATCCCCAGCTATATTCGTTCCGCCTCATTAGTCAGCTTTTAACTTAAAGTCCCTAGCTTTCAACCCCAAAGACTGAAGATATACACGCTGTCAACGCCAGTCCAAGTCGGATTGGGCGACAAACCACGCTCAAGGTATCGAAGGTATGACCAGAAAGACGCGGGCTCAAATAAATTGCCCGTCTTGGTCTTGAGGTGACTTGTTGTGGGACGGCGATTGTGCTTTTCAGAGACCGGCGAAATTCCCTGCCGGGGGATGATGCGGCGCGGAACCATGAGCAAAATCATGGCTGTGCCGAATGTGGAGTGTCGTAGTTGAAACGAGTCAGTGCCCTTCTGCTTTGTTCCGCCCTCGTCGGATGCCAGGCTGTGCCTGGTGAGGGGCCGTTGGCCGGAGCGATCGTCAAGGACGCCGGCCAGTCAGGCGCCGAGATCGGCCGCCAAAATGCAACGGTTTTCGACATCGTCGATGTGGACGGACGCTCCGCGCGTCTCGTTTCCGATTATGTCTCCTCGACGCTTAATCGCCGTTTCGGCATTGGCGGCGGTGTTGGCCGCGTCGTCATCGGCGTTGGCGATCAGCTTAAGGTCTCGATCTTCGAAGCCGGCAGCGACGGCTTGTTCTCGACGCAGGACTCCAAGCAGACGAGCATCGATCTCGTCGTTCAGCCGGATGGCAAGGCTGCCATCCCCTATGTCGGCCCGGTCAAGTTTGCCGGCCTGACACTGGAGCAGGCGCGCCAGGAAATTCTGGAAGCGCTGAAGCAGAAGGCGGTTGAGCCCGACGTCATCGTCACGAGCATGAGCACCGCGTCGCGCAACGTTACGGTTTCGGGTGCCGTCGGCAAATCGTCGGTGGTGCCACTGAGCCTCGTCGACGAAACGATCAATGAGGTCATCGCCAAGGCCGGCGGTCCGGTCGCGCAGCCCTATGAGACCTTCGTCACATTGGTGCGCGGCAAGAAGACCGGAACGGTTCTCCTGAAGTCGATCATCGAGAACCCGTCGGAAAATATCCACGTCAAGCCGGGCGACCAGATCTTCGTGACGCGCGATCCGCGCCGCTTCACGATCCTCGGTGCGGTCAAGGCCAACCAGCGCGTCGAATTCGGCGCCAACGATCTCAATCTGCTCGAGGCGATGGGCCTTGCCGGCGGTGGCTCGGACTACACGCTCGACATGAAGGGCTATTTCATCTTCCGTTACGAAGAGCCTGATGTGGTCATGAGCCTGCTCGGTCAGCAGCGTTTCAACGAAATGCTGCGTAAGGGCATGAAGACCGACAGCGTGGGTCGCTACCCGATCGTCTACCGCTTTGACATGAGCAAGCCGGACAGCCTGATTGTCGGCCAGACCTTCCCGGTCAAGAACCGCGACGTCATCTATGCCTCGCGTCACCCGTCGGTCGATTTCTCGAAGTTCCTGAACTTCGTCGCCCAGCCGGTCGGCATCGCCAATTCCGGCTTCTCGATCGCAGATAACATCAACAATCTCGGAAACTGATCGTTTTCGATCGCATTTGTTCGAGGGCGTCGGCCATGGCCGACGCCCTTTTTGCTTATCTGCCCTTCCGATCTCGGAAGCCTGCGGAACTGGCTTGTCGTCGCTCAAATTCTGTGATTGATCTTGGACTTAAATCGATTTTGGTGATCGATAAGCAGTTGATCGTCCAGAGGTGAATGATGGCGGATAAAGCGTTGATCGTCGTGGATGTGCAGAACGATTTCTGCCCGGGCGGAGCGCTTGGTGTTGCGGGCGGCGACGAGATCGTGCCGATGATTAACGGGCTGATCGGCCGCTTCGAGCATGTGGTTCTGACCCAGGATTGGCATCCGACCGGCCACTCCAGCTTTGCCTCCAGCCATCCCGGCAAAAATCCCTTCGAAATGATCGCCATGCCCTATGGCGCGCAGACGCTCTGGCCGGATCATTGCGTGCAGGGCAGCGCCGGTGCCGATTTCCATCCGGCGCTCGAATGGACCCGCGCCGAACTTTTGATCCGCAAGGGTTTCCGCGCGCAAATCGACAGCTATTCCGCCTTCTTTGAAAACGACCGCCGGACGCCGACCGGCCTTTCCGGCTATCTCAGGGACCGCGGTATCAAAAAGGTGACGCTCTGCGGGCTCGCGACCGATTTCTGCGTCGCCTTCTCCGCGCTCGACGCGGTGGCGCAGGGGTTCTCGACCACGGTCGTTCTCGAAGCCTGTCGGGGCATCGACCTCAACGGCTCGCTTCATGCCATGGTGACGCGTATGCGTGACGCCGGCGTCGAGCTGAACTAGCCGAGATGATCTAGCCTCGCCCAAGAGGAAGGAGCAATTTCACCGATGACGAAGACCGATATCGCCAGGCGCGTCTACAATCATGCCTGGAAACTCGACCCGATCGTACGCAGCCTGCTGGACACGGATTTCTACAAGCTCCTGATGCTGCAGATGATCTGGCAGCTCTATCCGGATGTCGACGCGACCTTTTCGCTGATCAACCGTACGAAGACGGTGCGGCTCGCCGACGAGATCGATGAGAAGGAACTGCGCGAGCAACTCGATCACGCGCGCGAACTGCGTTTCTCCAAGAAGGAAATGATCTGGCTTGCGGGTAATACCTTCTATGGCCGCAAGCAGATCTTCTCGCCGGAGTTTCTCGCCTGGCTCGCCAAGTTCCGCCTGCCGGATTATGAGTTGAAACGCAGCGACGGCCAGTTCGAGCTGACCTTCCGCGGCCGCTGGGCAGAGACCACCATGTGGGAGATCCCGGCGCTGGCGATCATCAACGAGCTGCGCTCGCGCTCGGCGATGAAGGGCCTCGGTCCCTTTACCCTCGATGTGCTCTATGCCCGCGCCAAGGCCAAGATGTGGTCCAAAGTCGAGCGGCTGCGACAGTACCCTAACCTCAGGATCTCCGATTTCGGCACGCGCCGCCGCCACAGCTTCCTTTGGCAGCGCTGGTGCGTCGAGGCGTTGAAGGAAGGGATTGGCAGTTCGTTCTCCGGGACCAGCAATGTCTTGCTCGCCATGGACAACGATCTGGAGGCGCTTGGTACCAATGCACACGAATTGCCGATGGTGGCCGCGGCCCTTGCCCGCGACGACAAGGAACTGGCCGCCGCCCCCTACAAGGTGCTGCAGGACTGGAACCAACTCTATGGCGGCAATCTCCTGATCGTGCTGCCCGATGCCTTCGGCACAGCGGCGTTCCTGCGCGACGCGCCGAAATGGGTGGCGGACTGGACGGGCTTTCGGCCGGACAGCGCGCCGCCGATCGAAGGTGGCGAAAAAATCGTCGCCTGGTGGAAGAAGATGGGACGGGATCCCCGGGAAAAGCTGCTGATCTTCTCCGATGGTCTCGACGTCGACACGATCATCGAGACGTACCGCCACTTCGAGGGGCGCGTGCGCATGAGCTTCGGCTGGGGCACCAACCTCACCAATGATTTTGCCGGTTGCGCGCCGACGGAAATCAGCGGCCTCAGTCCGATCTCGATCGTTTGCAAGGTCAGCGAGGCGGATGGCCGGCCGGCTGTAAAACTCTCCGACAATCCGCGCAAGGCGACCGGTGACCCGGCCGAGGTCGAGCGCTACCTCAAGTTCTTTGGCTCGCAGGATTTCGTTGAGCAGGCGGTTAAGGTCTGACCGCCAAGTAACGCCTAAGTCAAACGACGCCGCGTGCTCAGCGATCCTGCAAAAAAAGAAACCGGCAGGAGCCGGTTTCAAAAGGGGATCAAAGATGTTGCGATTGTCCATCATCGCAATATCAAATCTGGCAGTGGAATCTTAAGGTTGCGTTAATCTGCCAACCTGCCGTTGCATTTTGCTTCTCTAGAATACGAACATGTAGAGAAGGATGATGACGATGAGCGGCACGCCCATAAGCCAGAGAACGATACCTTTCATTGAGAAGCCTCCGCGTTGCTGCCTTTGAAACGATAACGCAGCATCGGGAAATACGTTCCGGGTGTCAGCGAGGCAGGCTCTTGTTTCAGTTTATCGCCAGTAGCCTCGCTTCGCCCTTGTTCAAGAAGTAGGCCTTGTCGAAAAGCCGGAGATCGACGGGGTTCGGCATCCGGATATCGTCCAGGTCCGGAAGTGGTTTCACGGCGGCTTCGAAGGATCGATCGATCTGCGAGATGAAGATGATGATCAGCCCGCGTTGCCGCGCGAATGCCCTCAATTTGCGCACCTGATCGCCAAGAGCGGGATTGTCACGTCGCTGATCGAGAAGCTGGAGGTAATCGACGACCACGAGCGTGCCGGGATCGGCCTTGGACAGCTTGCCGACGATATGGTCGGCGCTGATCGTGTCGGAGCAATCGATCTCGAACAGCGGGGCAAACCGGCCATGGTCGGCCCTGATGGCGGCAAAACGCTCGATGACGTCCGTCACGGTATATTCCAGTGTGAAGAAGTAGGCGCGATGGCCGGCCCTCATCGCCTCTACGGCAAGCTCGAGGCTCTTCAGCGTCTTGCCCTGGCCGGGGCGTGCGCCGAGGACCACGAGATCTCCGGGAGCGAGCTGGGCAAGCATACTCGCCGCGGTGCCGGCAGTCGTTTGTCGTGCCGCAAGCAGGCTCCAAGTGGAGTAGCCCTCCTGAACGGCAATGCGATCAAGCGCTTCATGGAGCGGGACGGCTTCTTCACGGCACAGGCGTTTCGCCCTGCGTTTCAAATGGTAGATCGGTGCAGTCAGTTTCATCGGCAACCTCCTGGTACGAGCGATCGTCGCAGTCCCTCCTTGTGCGCATTGCCCCAACAGTCGGTTCGATGATGAGAGTGCCCGGTATGAAATCTACTTTCCCGATCGGAGGGGGGAGGCGTGGGCGCGCCCGAATCGCAGCATAACGCAGATGGCAGCAGGCGAAAATTGCATCCGATGAGAAATTCTGCGGCCTGGCGCGCGTCTTTCGCGGGCGCCCTAGATCCTGCTCGTTTGGGGCGATAGGACAGGCGAAAACATTCGCAGACCGCAAAAGCACGCGGTGCTACGAGCGAGTATCAATTTGATTTCTTTAAGAGAAAACTGGTGCTGCTAGAGAGATTTGAACTCTCGGCCTCTCCCTTACCAAGGAATGAAGTGTGTTTTTATAAACGTCTGATTATAAGCGATAAAATCGAAGCGCTCGTTCCTGCTGCACGGTTTTTGCACAAGTGCCCCCCTATCTCAAGGGTGCGGGTGGATTTCACCACAAGTTCTGGTAAAGCTTCCTGAGCGAATATCGATGCGTCCGTACTCTGGGAAGAAATATGCACTACAAGAAAGCGCCGATTGTCGAAGCTCTCCTGCAGTTGCAGTTCGCGGAGGGGTTGACGGACGCGGATATGGGGCGCGTCTCGCGGAAAGCCGAAAGTCACTATACCGAAAAAGAAGATATGCGCGACTTTCAGGTTGCTGTGCGCGTGCACAATGGGAACGCAACGCCTGAAATCGGCGCAGTGAACCCTTGGCATAGGCATACCAGTAAAGATGGCGCGGATTTCTTTGTGGTTAACCGCAATCAGTTCACCGTGGGCCGTCGCGCTCCCTACGAAAATTGGGAGAAATTCTTCGGCCGCTTCGAGCGCGATTACGACTTTTTCTACAAGACAGTGGGTTTTAAGAAGATAACGCGGATCGGGCTAAGGTACATCAACCGTATCGACGTCCCGGTCGCCGAAGACGGGAGTGGCGATATTCGCCGCTACTTGAATGTTTACCCGCATTCGCCACTTAAGGTATATGATAAGTTCGTTGCCAACCACGTGCGCTTCGAGTATGCGGACGACGTGTCTGGCGCGACGGTAGTACTAACGTCAGGTACGGTTGACCCTGAACTGATCAACCATGTTTCGTATCTGCTCGATTTAGATGTCATCGTGCAAAAGGACGTGCCGTTGAAGCGAGAAGATATTCTAGACAGAATTGAAAGCTTACGTGCGGTCAAAAATGGGTTGTTTGAGTGCCTCGTGACAGATGAGGCCAGGAGATTGTTTGATGCTTGAGCGTACTACGTCTTTTGGAAAGGCATCCGCTCTGATGCCATCCATGGACTATGCCTCGCGATTTGATACCGTTTACACTCAAAAATCTCCTGCGGCGCGAAAGCAAACTGTCTCGCAGGAGATAACTTTTGAGAACGACGTACCACGTGCTGCGATGGCCCTTAAAGAGGCCACCTCGTTGCTTGCGATGTACTTGACGTTCCCGCAACGCGACCGGTTGTTCGGAGAGCTCGACTTTCTACTGGATCCTGAGGAATGGGATGAACACGATGCCCTTCCCAATCGTCGAGCATTTGTTAACTTTCTAAAGTGGGCTGTGGCTACCAAACGTCACGACTGGACGTCGTTGGGACTAGATGGTGATGGCAACACTTCAGTGGCGTTTAAGCGTGGCGGAAATCTAGTAACGGCGCTCTTCCTACCAAATGACATTGTTCAGTGGACAAGTAAGCGAGATACGGAGGACGGACCCGACGTTGCAGCTGGCCAGTCTCCGCTCCGAGTGTTCGCGAATAATTCGCCCGCTCTTCTGGAAAGGCTATAATGGCGGAACGGACTATTCCCGACGAACACCATGTAGTGCGCCACTGCCCAAAGAACAGAACAATTCGCGAAAACGGCGTCGTTGTCGGCGTTATGCCTCAGCTGTTCGAGTTGAGGCTTCACCGGAATGAAGAGTATCTGTCGTCATGCTACTACGAGCATTTCGCCGGAACGCACGAAGAGCGACTAAAACAGTGCGTCGATTCAACTACTCGCCAGATCGGCGATCGAGACTGTATGGTGTTGATGAATGTTGGTCGGACCAAAACCATCGCATCCGGCCATGGGGCGAAGGTAAGGGTCGTACATCAGTATGATCATCCAAAGAATCCATCGTACTCCAAAATCAAGGGCGTACCTTTCGATCCCAGCAGTGCAATTCTGACGCTGTTGGCTGACGAAGCGTCAGACAAGTTCTATGTGGTGAAAGACCTTCGCGGAAGTTAGCTGGCCGCTAGGTTCGCGCACGATGCAGCGTTCTTCCCCCACTTTACCAGCCGCCGAGACCAATAAATCGGGTCGCTCCACCATTCCTGATGGCGCCAGAGCTGCGGCACGGGCAGGGAGTTGATGGCTTCGATCAGCGGCTGCTGCGGCACGTGGGTGTAGTGGCGGCTCATATCGTCGGCAGCGTGGCCGAGGATCTGATCCTTGATGTATGGGTGGATGCCATTGACAACGAGCTGTGTCGATACAGTGTGGCGCGCAGTATAGGGCGCGATGTCGACGATAGAGACGCCGCGCTTCTTAAGGCGATTGCGGGCGCCGGTAATGGCGCTGGAAATCTGCCCGCCAAACTCTTCGGTCGGCGGGTAGGGCTCTCCCTTATGGGAGCGGAACAGAACGCCGCCACGGGCCACGAGAGCCTCGAAGAGTGGCACTAGAAACTCATGGATGGGAATACCGCGCGGCTCGCCTGTCTTGCTGGCGTCGAGCGTGATCCATCGACCTGGCACGTTCACGTCCGAGGCATCGAGGGTGAACATCTCGATCGGACGCATGCCAGTGTAGAATAGGGCGGTCATGAGCTGAGCCGGTGCGGGCGACATGGCGGCGACGAACTGGGCGGCGCGGTCATAGCTTGTGGGCTTGGTGCCGGCTCGCACCTTGAGCTTGACGACGTTTGTGCCCTTCGCTTTGCGCGGCCGCTTCCATTGGCGAACCTCCGCCCACTGGTTGCCCGCTGCATGGTTCCAGACGGCGATGAAGGGCGTGTAGCATTGGCGGTTGCGCGTCTCGGCCGAGGCTGTCGGGAAGAGAATGCGGGCGGCGGCATCAAGGTCGGACTGGGTGAGGTCTTTCAGAAGCTTGCCGCGAAAGTGCGCGACAATGCCGGAGACCTTTCCGGTTGATGGTGAGACCTTGATGAGAAACCGCTCAGAGCCGCCAGACGCGATGTATGACTCTGCAGCCTCTTCGAACGTGATCAGGGCTTTCTTGCCGTGAACGCTTTCGTTCAGCAGCCGGCTTTCCGTTTTGATACGGATCGCTTCCGCGACTTCTCGGTCGCGAGTGCCAGTAGATTCGAATAGGCTTTGTCCGCGGACGGTGCCACGGATGTAGTAGAAGTCCGAGCCTTTGCGTTGGACGAGTTTGAGGGGCATCGCATCGCATCCCAGATTGCCAGCAGGTCGCTCTCGCTAAAGAGCATGTCTCGACCAGAGATAGTGCACAGACCTTCCCGCTTGGCAACTTTGGCGATGCTCCGGCCGGTCATTCGCAGATAGGTGCTCGCCTCGTCGAGCGTGTAGATCCTGCCCAAAGGGCCATCAGCTGCAACCATTACCGCACCTCCGCGCATTCGAGTGCAGCAGCGCGCGCCTGGTCGCGGCGCTTCATGTTTTCCTTGTGCGTCACCAGCTCCGTGTGCTTCGGGTCCGGATTGACGCAAAGGCGGTTCCGGCATTTGTGGTCGAGTTGCTTTCGACCTGGAATGAAGCCGTGCTCATTGGTCCACATGACCTTGTGAACGGCGACCGTCTGGCCGCTCAATGTCATGCGAGGATAGTCCTTTCCGCGGCCGGTCTTGCCCGAGGTGGGCCCGGTCCAGATCCAACAGCCCGTTACGGGGTCGACCTCGACGCGTGCCATAATCTTTTCGCGGATCTTGTCTCGCCTGCTCATGGGGTAATCCATGGAACAAGGGGGGTGGAGTAGGCCAGCATCAGCGGGTGGCGTGGTTGACCGTCCAAAGCAGTGCCCCAGCACATCGGCTTTGCGCCGGCTCTGGAAAGTACATCAGCAACTGTGCGCCAGCGGCCACGCAGTTCTTTCGGAAGCTTGGAGGCCGGGCCCCACGCGACGATGTGAATATCCGAGGCCTGAATGGCGCTCGCGATATAAGCGTCGTTCTCAGGGCCGATAGGATCAGCCGCTGATCTCAGCGCCTTAACATCCTTGTCGACGAGCGCGCATAGGTTCCAGACCTTGACTAAGCTGGCGCCGAGGCGAATTGCGAAGCCATCAACCTTCGTCATGGTCTGGTCGTTCTTCTCGCCGTCAGCCTCGGCTGGGTTGACCATCCCAAGCGAGATGACCGGACCGCTGCCACCGAAGTCATGTTCAAGTAAGTAGCGATACAGACCGCATTCAGAGAAAACCGCCCGTCGGGTCATGAGAAGATCGCTCATTTCATCTCCTCGTAGTCGAGGTAGTAGCTTTCTCCGCAGACATCGCAGCTATATCGTTCACCGTCGAAGCCGCCGCCCACTTCCTTCATGTTAGGGCAGCGGCCATTTTCGTCGATCTTGCATTCTGTAGGCTGTGTGGCTTTGTCACCCTTCGTGTCACCCATTTCCGACACCCTCCTAAACGCGCATCGGCATGATGATGGTGTGGGTCTCGGTCTCGCCGGGCTTGCGCAGCAGGACCGGCGATGCGGGGTCGTTGAAGTCGAGTTCGATTTCGTCACTGTCGAGGTGATCGATCGATTCTCGGAGATAGGCACCGTTGATGCCGACGACGATTTCACCGTCGCACGCGGTGGTGACGACGTCCTCGGCCGAGCCAGCATCGCCCTCGCGAGAGGTGAGCGTTGCCGAGGTATTGTCGAAGCTGAAGCAGACGGCATTGCCCTTCTCGGTGTTGACCGTCAGCACGCGTGCAATTGCCGCCTTCAGCTCGGCGCCGTTGATCTTGGCGCGGATCTTGTGCGAGGCCGGCGACAGCCGGCGATAGTCCGGATAGTTGCCCTCGACGAGCTTCGAGATGATGACGATGTTTCCGGCCTCGAAGCGGATCCGGTAGTCGGAAAGCGAGATCGACAGCGTCTCGTCCTTCGGCAGGTGCTTGACGAGCAGTGGTGCCGTCTCCCTGGGCACGATCACCTTTGGCATGCCTTCAATCGGATCATCGATATCCGAAGTTGGCAGCAGTCGACGCGCCATGCGGTGCCCGTCGGTCGCAACGAACATCAGTCCGGTTTCGGTGGCGTCGAGATAGACGCCGCCGAGATAGGGGCGCGTCTCCTCGTTGGCGCAGGCATAGTCGACCGCCGACAGGCACCGGATGAAGGACGAGCTGCCGAGCGAAAGCAAAAACGGCAAGGCGCCCTTGTCGAGCTGCGGGAAGTCTGCCAGCGGCAAGATCGGAACCTTGATCTTCGATCGGCCGGAACGGATTGTCACCGCCTCGAGCTTGTTGCCGACCATGACGGCCTCGAAGGAAATATCCTTGCCGTCGTCGATCGCGCTCACGATCGAGGTCACCGTTTTCATCGGAAAGGTGAAACCGGAGAAGTCGGCGCTGATCTCGGCTTCGAAGGGTGCGGCGATCTCAA
Organism: Ensifer sp. ENS06; assembly: GCF_014852205.1. Lineage (NCBI taxonomy): Bacteria > Pseudomonadati > Pseudomonadota > Alphaproteobacteria > Hyphomicrobiales > Rhizobiaceae > Ensifer > Ensifer sp. ENS06. The sequence continues at coordinate 559,523 of NZ_JACVBC010000001.1, forward strand.
TGTCAAGGTTCGTCGCGCGCAACCGAAGCAGGTCACCGTGGCGCTCCACGGCGATGTTAGCGAGATGCGGGATGGTGTTGCGGCTGTTGACGGCATCCTTCACGGATGAAAGCGCCGCCTGGAAGGCCGCCTTCCTGGTCTTAAACATGGGCGGTTCCTTTACGGCCGGCGAGGAGGTCGGCGATCGCGCATTCGTGGGATGGAGTGGAAAGACCGAACTCGCGATGCATCAAATCCATCGCTTCCTTGCAGTCACCGGCCGCCAAGGCGGCATAGACGCGGTCGACCCACGGCCTCGGCGTGTCATCGTCGAAGTGCTCGGCGTAGTAGTTCTCGATTTCGTCGTCGTCGAAGTCGCGCAAGCTGACACGCACATCGACCGGGTAAAGGAAGAGGGGAACCTGGTCCGGGGAAATCCCCGTGGCCGCCGTGAACTTCGCCTTCTCTTCGTCGCTCAGGCGAGCAAGGCTGATCGCCACCGTTTTGTTGATGATCATCACGCATCCTCCCCTGCCGGCACCATGCCAAGCGCCTGGAGGTAGGTGTCGAGGATTGCCTCCTGCTCCATCCGCTCGTCATGATCCTGCTTGCGGATCGAGATGACCTTGCGCAGGATCTTCGTGTCGAAGCCCATGGCTTTCGCCTCGCCATAGACATCCTTAATGTCGCTGGCGATCGTCGCCTTCTCTTCTTCGAGGCGTTCGATCCGTTCGATGAAGGCGCGGAGTTGATCGCGCGCGACGCCGTGCGCGTCGGACGCTCCGGTTTCCTTTTTGTCGAAGGCCTCGGTCTGAGGCTCGTCGACTGGCTGCTCGCCGGCGGCCTGCTTGCTGATGGCCTTTGCGGCCGCTTTCACGGCGGCGATCGGGACGCCGCCGACCGTCGCGGTCGGTTCATTGATAAGCGCTTGTCCCATCGTCGTCTCCTAGAAGGGAATGTCGTCGTTAAAGTCCCGGCTGGAGCCGGAACCGGTGGACTGTCTGGAAGAGGAGGAAGAGCCAGCGGCACGGTCGCCGTCATAGCCATAGTCGGAAGCGCCATCGCCGCCCGCGCGGTAGCTGGAGCCTTCACGACGGCCCGACAGCATGGTCAGGAACGCGTTGAAGCCCTGCAGCACTACCTCAGTCGAGTAACGGTCGTTGCCGTTCTGGTCCTGCCATTTGCGGGTAGCGAGCTGACCTCTCACAAGGATCTTGTCGCCCTTGTGGACGTACTGCTCGATGACCTTGCAGAGCTGCTCATTGAAGACGACGACGCTATGCCATTCCGTCTTCTCGCGTTTCTCGCCGGTGTTGCGGTCGCGCCAGCTTTCGGACGTGGCAAGCCGAATGCTGGCGATTGGCCGGCCGTCCTGTGTGCGGCGGATTTCGGGATCGGCGCCGAGGTTGCCGATCAATGTTACTTCGTTGAGATAGCCAGACACATGTCACCTCAGTGCTCGGTTGGCGGCGACGATCGAGGCGCGTTCGAGCACCAGGTCTTCGCCGATCAGGCGGTAGGCCATTTTTCGGAATTGCTCTTCGGCCTTCATGGGCGCCCATGGCTTGATGGCGCCGGTCAGCTTGGGAGTGGCGGAAGGGGGCATTTCGCGGCCGGCGCGTGGTCCGAAGAGCGCGATCGCCTCGGCGCGGCACATGCGAATGTCCATGTCCTTGACGAGCTTCGCCTGGCGGCGGTTCCACGCTTCGGGACCTGGGAAGCCAGCGGCGAAGTAGATCGCCTCATCCCAGGCCGCCTTGCAGGTGGCCACGGCATCGCGCATGCGGGCTTCGCCGTAGAGATCAATGGCCACGGAGGAATAGAGCTCCTGCGAGGGCTTGGACTGGTCGCCCACGATGTATTCATGCCCATCGTGCAACAGGAACAGGGCGGCATCCATGCGGGTGCCGCCCTCATTCAGGATCGCCTGCGCGCCCATCACCGAATGCTGCGCTACGGAATAGGCCGGGCCGGGATTGCGGCCGTCAAAGCGCGCGATCTTCGAGAGCGCGTTGCCCATTTCGATGAAGCAGACTTCGGCAGCGTCCGGCGCGGCGATGTCGATCACCGAGCCATCGGGAACGAAAGACCAGACCGGTTGCGGTGCGAGGCGCGTATCGATCGCCATCCGTCACCTCCGCTCGATCGAGGCGACGACACGCACCACAACGTCGACCGCATCGTTGAGAAGCCAGCCTCCGGACGCGCAGCAGAGGGCGAACAGGGTCGCGACAATGCGGCGGGTCCGGAGGGGCGGCGCGCGAAGGGTGATCGGCTTGGGAGGATCGACGCGGCCGCCAAAGGGGGTGAAGTGATTGTCCATTTCAGGCGACCTGACGGATTGATGCGCGGCGGGCGATCTTGGTCGCCTCGGGCAGCAGCCGGCGGAGTGTCAGTTCTGACCAGCCGCGACGTTTCAGAGCTTCGATGTTGGCGGACTGGTCAGCGAAGGCGAGTTCGCGCAGATCATCCGCGAGGCGCTCCTCGAGCGTTCGGATGCAGCGAGGCGCCGCGGCGATCTTGGCCGCGGAAGTCTCGGAATAGCGTTGAATGCGGATCATGTGCGGCTCCTTGTAGCAGGTTGCCGCAAATATAGCGCTAATCGCTAAATCTTTGTCAAGTCAAAATGTAGCGATAATCGCTAATCTTCAGATGGCTCAAAAATGAATTGATCGGTAATCGCTAAGTTCCCGCCATCTGCAAATAGGAAGCCACTGCCCGCGGGGTTCTTGACAGCGGAAAGGCCGCTGCGAATGTGATTTCTCGGTTAACGTGCGGAGAGTTAAGAACATGCAGGCGGCAGCTTTGTTGGTTTCTGCGATCATGCTTTCAGCCGGCTCTGCGATAGCACAGGATCCACAGGAGTGCGCTCGCATAGAGGACTCTCTTCAGCGTCTGACGTGTTTCGACAAAATGTTTCCGAAGGTCGCTGCTGGCGAAGCGCCCAAGGCAGTCGCGCCAGCTTCAGCGGCCGCCTTGTGGGAAATCCAGGAAGAAGTCTCACCAGTTGATGATAGCAAGGTTGTGCGGGCTGCTTTGATGCCTGCCAAATCTACGAGCACCGGGTTTAACAACGCTTCGGCATATCTCTTGATGTCGTGCCGTGAACAAACGACCAGCTTTATCATTTCGACGGAAATGTTCATGTCTGGAGAAGAGCCGACAGTCACCACGCGGATCGGAGTTGCGCCAGCTGTTACTGGGAAATGGTCACGGTCTACCAACTACAAGGCCGTTGGTCTCTGGAGCGGCAAGGAGGCAATCCCCTTCATAAAGTCGCTGAAGGACAACGAGCGATTATTTGTCCGTCTTCAAGACAAGGACCGCGTCGACGCGGAGTTCGATCTGGCGAACGTCTCTGAAGTAATTGAAAAGATTAAGGTTGCCTGCAAATGGTGACGGCCCTAATCGACTTCACGTTGGACCGAGTAAATCACTCGGCCGACAATTCTGACGATCTCACCATCGCCAGCCGACAAATCAATTGGTTGCTGATGAAGTGGGTCATTAGATTCGGGTAGGAGCCAATGCTTTCCGTTTTCATCCTGCCAGAGTTTCTTCACGGTCGCTTCGCGAAGTCCGTCAGAGCGCTCTGTTTCGATGATGTATCGACGACCAGGTTTGGGGGATTCTCCGGTTTCCATCAAGCTCGTGTAGATCAGCGCTGATCCCTCGGGATAGCGGCGGTTCATTGACGGTCCCTTGCTCTCCGCGCCGTATAGAGTGAAGTGACGAAATTCTGGCTCGTCAGGGACGGCGACGTCGTACCAATCTTCTTCATCCCAAAGTGATGATTCCTGCCAAATCCCTGCGGCCACGTATTGGCGCACCGGGACGATACGAACATCGCTTCGCCTGGAGATGAAATCCGATGGCGAGCAGTGAAGGATCTTCGCGAGCTGCTCCATTTGTTGGGCACTCAGCTTCGTTTTTCCATTTTCGAGTTTGTTGTAGTTGGTCAAATGCAAGCCCAAAGCGTCCGCAACCTGTTGCTGCGTCATGTTCTGTGATTTGCGAATTTCTTTTAATCTCATCATGTTACCTATTTTAGCGATATTCGCCATATTGCGATATCGCGCTTATCGCTAAACACCTATTGACAAGAATGTAGCGATTTGCGCTATATACCTTTCATGGACCTAAGAACTTGGCGCACCAAATCAGAACTGACGATGGCGGAGGCAGCGTTCCTGCTCTCGATCGATAGCGCGCGCACCTATCAACGTTACGAGACCGGCGAGAACCGACCGGACGCTCCGATCATGGAGCGGATCCGCTTGGCCACATCTGGCGAGGTAACGCTCGATGCAATGCATAGGCTTCGATTGGAGTGGCTGAAGATGAACAAGTCCGACGCTGTCGGTGAATTGATCGAAGCTGCGGAATGACGGTGCGTTGGTTTGCATGTGGTCCCCCTTGATCTGATGGGCTGACCTTACGGGCGCGAGCGGCGCCTTTCACGGAAAGACTTCTGGAAACGATTTCCTTGATTTTCAGGGAGGATGACTTGCGCACTATTTCCGACAAACAGGGCCTGACACTGAAGGCGGCAACGCGCCGCTCAGTCGACATGGCGGGTGGCGGCGACGCCTTGCAGCACGTGACACGCGTGCGGGCGTCGTACATCTCTAAATGCGGCTCGGCCGGCGAGGACAATGCCGACAAATACTTGCCAATCGACGTCGCTACTGAAGCTGACATGGAGGCGGGTTCGCCGATCATCCTCTCCGCCATGGCTGAAATCCTCGGCTATCGCGTCATCCCGATCGTCGAGGGCGCCGACCTTTCGCTTCCCATCGAGCCGCCGACACACAAAGACGTGACGCACCTGAACCGCGAACTGATGGACGTGGTCAGGGCCTACGGTGACGCGGTCGATGACGGTCATGTCGACGGCCGCGAAAAGAAGGAAATCACGCGCGAGATCGACGAGGCGATCAAGGCCCTCCGGTCGGCGCTTCAGCGGATTGGCGGTGCGGTATGACGAAGGTTCGCGTCACCCGCATTGTCTGTCTCGGCTGCCGTGGTTCCGGACAGCTCGGCTGGCTCACTGGGCCATGCCCTCGCTGTGAAGGCGTCGGCAAGGTGCCGGTGACCAAAGCTCTTGCCTTGGCCGACGAGCGCTATGCGCTCGCGAACGGCGGATTTTCTTCCGGCGATTACGGTCTGGCGACGCGTACTCGCCTGCGCAATGAGGCCACATCGATCTACGCAATCGCCGGCATCACGCCGCCATGGCAGGCGGAGGGCGAGCGATGAACCGGACGCCCATCCAATCCAAGCGTGACCGCGACCGGCTTCGCTCCGAACGAGGCCTTCAACGCAAAGAACTGCTGCGCGAGATCCGCAAGACCGTGAAGGCCTGGCGCGATGGCGCCGGTGTCGAGGCGAGCATGCAGCGTGTCGCCGACCTGATGGACGGAAAGGCGCAGTGATGGATTACGCTGCCTTTCTCGCCGACAAGATCCAGATGGCGCCGGCTGGCGGGTTCAAGGTCGATGATGCCGAGATCAATCCGATCCTCAAGGGCCACCAGCGCGCCATCGTCAAATGGGCATGCGCCGGTGGCCGGCGCGCGATCTTCGCCGCCTTCGGTCTCGGCAAATCCGTCATCCAGCTCGAAATCCTGCGGCTGATCCTGAAGCGTTTCGGCGGCCGCGCGCTGCTGGTCGTGCCGCTCGGCGTGCGGCAGGAATTCAAGCGCGACGCTGCGATGCTCGGCATCGAGATCACATTCGTGCGGTCGATTCTGCAGGCGCAGGCCGATGGCATCTACATGACGAACTACGAGACGGTCCGCGACGGCAAACTCGATCCGCGGGACTTCGACGCTGCCAGCCTCGACGAGGCGTCGTGCCTTCGCGGCTTCGGCGGCAGCAAGACCTTCCGCGAGTTCATGCGGCTCTTCGACGGAGTGCGCTTCAAGTTCGTTGCGACCGCGACGCCGAGCCCGAACGAATTCATCGAGCTGCTGGCCTATTCCGCATTCCTCGAGGTGATGGATATCGGCCAGGCGAAGACGCGCTTTTTCAAGCGCAACTCCGAAAAGGCCGACACGCTCACCATCCACCCGCACAAGGAACGCGAGTTCTGGCTTTGGGTGGCAAGTTGGGGGTTGTTCGTGCAGCGGCCCTCCGATCTCGGCTTCTCCGACGAGGGCTATGAACTGCCGGAGATGGAGGTCAACTGGCACGAGCTGCCGGCCGATCACGCGACGGCGGGTGCCGAGAAGAGTGGCCAGCAGCGTCTGCTGCGCAATGCCGCCGCCAGCCTCTCCGACGCCGCGCGCGAGAAGCGGGACAGCCTGCAAGCCCGGATCGCCAAGATGATGGAGCTGCGCGCGGAAGATCCCGAAGCGCACCGTCTCATTTGGCACGACCTCGAAGACGAGCGTCGCGCGATCGAGGCGGCGATTGCCGATGTCGTCACCGTCTACGGGTCACAGGACCTCGACCTGCGCGAGCGGGCGATCATCGACTTTTCCGAGGGCAAGATCCGCGAACTGGCCGGCAAGGCCTCGATCATGGGGTCTGGCTGCAACTTCCAGCGCCACTGCGCCTGGGCGATCTTCCTCGGCATCGGCTTCAAGTTCAACGACTTCATCCAGGCCGTTCACCGCATCCAGCGATTTCTGCAGACGCGCACCGTGCGCCTCGACCTCATCTACACCGAGGCCGAACGCCCCGTCCGGGACAGCCTCGAGGCGAAGTGGCGGCGTCATGAAGAGCAGAGGGCGATCATGACCGCAATCATCAAGGAATACGGCCTCTCGGCCGCTGCCATGGCGAGCACTCTGAAGCGCGCGATGGGTGTCGAGCGTATCGAGGTTTCGGGCGAGGGATATCGCGTCGTCAACAGTGATTGCGTCGTCGAGTGCGAGCGGATGGAGGCCGACAGCGTTGACCTCATCGTCACCTCGATCCCGTTCTCCACCCAGTACGAATATTCCCCGAACTACGCCGACTTCGGCCATACCGACGACAATGCCCACTTCTGGCAGCAAATGGATTACCTGATCCCGCAGCTCTATCGCATCCTTGCGCCGGGCCGCATCGCTGCCATTCATGTCAAAGACCGCATCGTGCCCGGCGGGATGACCGGCCTCGGCTTCCAGACGGTCTATCCTTTCGCCGACGATTGCACGGCGCACTTCCGTAAGCACGGCTTCGCCTTCCTCTCGCGCAAGACCATCACGACAGACGTCGTTCGCGAAAACAACCAGACCTATCGCCTCGGCTGGAGCGAGCAATGCAAGGATGGCAGCCGCATGGGCAACGGTCTGCCGGAATATCTGCTGATCTTCCGCAAGCCGCCGACCGATCGCTCCAATGGCTATGCCGACCGGCCGGTTGGTAAGGACAAGCGCGAGTGGCGGCAGGGCGAATGGAGCGGCGACGGCTATTCCCGCGCACGCTGGCAGCTTGACGCTCACGGCTACGAGCCATCGTCCGGCGACCGTCAGTTGACCCCGGAGGATCTCGGCGGCCTCGAAGCGCACCAGATCTACAAGCTCTGGAAACGCTACCAGCTCGATACGGTCTATGACTTCGAGCATCACGTGAAGGTGGCCGAAGGCCTCGAAGAGCGCGGCATGCTGCCTTCGACCTTCATGTTGCTGCCGCCGCATTCCAAGCATGACGACGTCTGGACGGACGTCGCGCGCATGCTCTCCATGAACACTCTGCAGGCGCAGGCTGGCCGCGAAATGCACCTCTGCCCGCTGCAATTCGACATCGTCGACCGCGCGATCTTGCAATACACCGAGCGCGGCGAGCGGGTGTTCGATCCCTTTGGCGGCCTGATGACGGTTCCCTATCGGGCGATCAAGCTCGGCCGGCAAGGCGCCGCGGTCGAACTGAACCCGGGCTACTTCCTCGATGGCTGCAAATATGTCGAAGCGGCCGCGCGCGAAATGGCGATGCCGAGCCTCTTCGATCTGCTCGAGGCGGCCGAATGAGCAAGATCCGCCTCTTCATCGTGACCAACGATCCGGAGCGCGCGCTGGGCGAGACGCTCGGCTGCGCGACGACGAACGCGCCGGAATGGTGCCGGGTTGTCAGCGATCCGGTCGAGATCCTGCGCCTGCCCTCGGGATCGAAGTGCATCGGCGCATGGTTTGGCCGGGACGGCTCCGCTCAGGAATCGGCCTGGCGCGAGCGTCGCCTCGTCGGCGGCATCGTCTTTCTCACGGACGAGGACTGGCAGGGGCTTTCCGCATGGATTGCCAAGCGCAAGGGCGGCGCAGAGTTCACCGCACCCGAACCCTCAGCGATGCCGCCGCCGGCCGCTGCCACCCGCCCAAACCTCGTCCAGCAATTCACCTGAAAGGAGCCGAACATGGGAAAGCAAGTTACCAAGGTAGGATTTTTCGAGCCGGGTCTTGTGACCGCCGCGAGCTTCGCGCGCTTTGAGCCCTACCAGCGCACCGAATTCTGCCTGCTCGCGGCCGAGGCCGGGATCGCGGTTCCTGATGTTGCGGACATGATGCGCATTCCGGCCGCCGCGGTCCGCACCGCCATCGTGTTGACGTTCAGCCACAACCCCTTCAAGGGCGCCGCCCAGGCTGAGGATGAGGTGACGATCGAAAACCGCAGCACGATGGCGCGCAAGTATCGGATCGCGTTGCTTGGCTATATCGAAGCCGGCGACAGTAAGACGGTCACCGTGACCTATGCCAACCTATCTCGTGCCATCGAGATGCGTCAGAAGGCGATGCTGTCGATCCTGCAGAAGATGCGCGATGGCGGCTATGTCGAGCAGCTGCGCGAAGGTCGCACGAATGTCCCCGCCATGTTGCGTCTGACGCTGAAGGGTGAAGCTGCGCTGACCCGCTGGCGCGAGGCCGCCTGATGGAGCGGCCGCGCATCCTGCTCGTCGTAGCGCCGTCGCGGCCGGAATGCATCCGCACGGCCCAGGCCTTCGAGATTGACGTCGAAGCACATCTCAACCAGGTCCGGCTGATTTGCACCTTGCGTGGGCTTTTGGGCTGGAATGAAGGCACGCCGTTCATCAGCCTTGGCCGCCTGTTCTGGCCATTGCCCGGCCGACACCCGCTCTATCTCGCGCTGACCTCGCTTGAGCGCTGCGGCCACTTCCGGGCCGCCGAAGATCGCGATCTGGCGCCTTTGCGTGCGCCGCTCCCGGGGACCGACAACGCTCGGATGCTCATCAACACAGCTGCGGGGGCTTACTATTGAATTACAACTCCGCTTTCGTCCAAAAGCTCTTTCGCGACATAGGCCACTTCGTCCAGGAAAGTCAGGAACACTTGCCGGTTCAACTGAGCGAGAAACTTCTGATACGCCGGTCCTACAAGCGGGCTTCCCGCCTCTGCTGCTTCGTAGATGCTCTCCAAAGTCTCCAAGCTGGTTCCAATGGTTCGTCGTATCGTCGAGATAGATGCTTGGCAGACGTGGTAATCCTCGAACTCGTCAAAGGCACGCTCATCAAAGCGCTTACATATGGTTTCGAGAGCGCTCTTCGTCCTAAAGATGCACGTGGCCAGGTCCGAGGTCGCGGTGGGCTGCGCACTCGCGAAATTCTCGAAAAAGACAAAAGTTCCTTTCAAGGCACTAGCCCCGCCCAGTGCTCGCTTGGCGACACTGACTACCCGCCTCTGTTGCACACTCTGCGCAATGGAGTTCTGCTTTCGTGCCTCAGCCACCTGTCGGGCAAGATAGACTACCGAGACGGCCGTAACCACACCGCTGAACATGCCGCTGAACATGCCGAATATTTCTCGCCCGCATGCCTCACCCTGAAGGCAGAACGTCGGCAGGCCAAAAATGGTTAGCAGAAGGACGGCCTCAAGTAAGATCAGCGCCACTATCCAAAAGTGTTTGTCCCATAGTTCACGTAGCTTCATCGATATCTCCCCGATTGCAAGCTTCCTAGCAGCCGCTGCGCTTGTCTTTCAACGGGGGCGTGCATGACGGCCGCGATCGATCTGTTTATCGAGGAAGCCCGAGCCGTGAGCGTCGTCGATGCCGCGGTCTCGCTTGGCATTGTCGGACCATCCTTCAAAGGCAATCATGCAGGACCGTGCCCTGTTTGCCAGGGCAAGGACCGTTTCGCGATCAGCAGCATCAAGGGCGCTTGGAATTGCCGCAACTGCGGCATCGGCGGCAAGGATGGTATTAGCCTCGTCGCACATGCAGGTCATATCGATGTGCGATCGCGCGCCGGCTTCCTAGCCGCCTGCGCCGAGGTCATCGGTAAGCCGTTGCCGGATGAGGCCGAGCGCGAGACCGAGGAGCAGAGAGCTGAGCGGCGCAAGAGGATCGAGGCGCAGAAGGCGAAGAACGAGGCGGCAGCCGCCGATCGCGAAAAACAGGACAATGCCTATCGCGATCGCGAGGTTAAACAGTCTCGCGGCCTGTTCTTTGGCGCCTCGGCCGATCCGCATGCGGATGTCGCGGCCTATCTCAAGGCGCGCACCAGTTATGACATGCCGGCAGAAGTCTTTGCCTATTTGCGCAGCAATGCCCGTTGCACCTACTGGCACGGCCGTGACGAGCGTGGGCATGAGATTGCGCACTATACCGGCGTCGCGATGATTGCTCCCTTCGTCGACCCTGCCGGCCAGGTGACCGGTTGCCACCAGACGTGGATCGATATGCGGTGCGAGCCGAAGTTCCGGCCGGATCTCGGCACGGATGCCAGAGGCGACCCGCTGCCGACGAAGAAGATGCGCGGCACGAAACGCGGATCGCTGATCCCGCTCTTCGGCCTCATGTCGTCGACGCGATGGGTCGGCGGCGAAGGGATCGAGAACGGCCTGTCGATCGCCGGCGCCGAGAAGTTCCGGGCGGACACCTTCTATTTTGCAGCCGGTGATCTCGGCAACCTTTGCGGCCCGGCCGATCCGAAGTCGCGCTTTGTGCATCCGGACCTGACGAAGGCCGACAAGAACGGCCGGCAGAGGCGCATGATGATCGCGGGGCCGGAACCGAAAGTCGACCAGGCGCCAGACGAGGCGATGCAGGCGGCCGATCACGTGACCGAGCTCGTGCTGCTCGCCGACGGCGACAGCGAAGTGATCTTCACCGCGGCCGCGATGGCGCGCGCGGAAAAGCGTCTGACGCGGGACGGCAGGACGGTCGAGACCTGGTGGCCGCCGGTCGGCATGGATTTTTCAGCATTGATGACGAGGTATTGACGTGAACGAGCACGTGAGGCCGGCGCTACCGCCCGAAGTCGCCCGGAAGATGGCGGAAATTGCACGTCAACGGGCTGCTGTGAACCCGGACCCCTTGCCGATATCGAAGCCGCAGCCGGAAGAGCTGTCCATCGAACTGTCGCCGCACGAGATCCTCGAGCGTTGCGCGCTTGAGCCTGAAACCGACATTGGCAATGGTCGGCGCTTTATCGAGCGCTATGGCGACGACATCGTCAACGTTGCGCGCGTCGGCTGGCACGTTTGGGACGGTCGACGGTTTCGGGAAGATGAAGATGGTTCGGGCGTGCGCCCGCTGGCTCAGCGGACCGCCGAATTCATCGACGACGAGGCGATTCTGCTCGATGCCACTGAGGCCGAGCAGACGGCGATCGAGGATGGTCGGCTTGCCATCGAGGAATTGAAGGCGATCGGCAAACCGCAGAAGGATTGGACCGTCGAGCAGATCGACAAGCACGACGCGCTGCAGTCGCGCGTTTCTCGGTTGGTCGCGGCCGACAAGGAACGGAAGGGGCGGCAATCGTCTCGGCACAATCACGCCAAAAGCTCAGCCGGAACCTCCAAGATCAACAACATGCTGACCGAGGCTGCACCTCACTGTGCCCGCATGGTCAAGGATCTGAATACGGATCTCTACGCCCTCAACATGGAAAGCGGCACGCTGCGCTTTGTCCGCGCTGACGGTAAGTGGACCGTCAGGCTCGATCCGCATCGACAGAGGGACTTCATCACCAAGCTTGCGCCGGTGAAATTCGATGCTGACGCCTATTCGCCGGTGTTCGAACGGTTCCTTGAAACAGTGCAGCCGATCGAGGAGTTGCGCCGCTTTATCCAGCGGTTCTTTGGCTACTGCCTGCTGGGCACGACGAGCGAGCACTGCCTGCTGTTCTTCTATGGCGCCGGCCGAAACGGGAAATCCACGCTCGCGGAGCTGATGTTGGATTTACTCGGAGACTACGCTGTGTCCATGTCTATCGACAGCTTCGCCGGCGACCACCAGCGTAAGGGATCGGATGCAACACCCGATCTCGCGCGACTGCCCGGCGTGCGCCTGGTGACGGCCGAGGAGCCGGAACAGGGCGTGAAGCTCAAGGGCGCATTGATCAAGAAGATGACGGGCGGGACGAAGATGGATGTGCGGCGGCTAAATCAGGAGTTCTTCGAACTCATGCCGCACTTCAAGCTCGTGATCTCCGGCAACCACAAGCCGATCATCGTCGATGACTCGGACGGCATGTGGGCACGCGTCCACATGATCCCCTTCGATGTGCAGATCCCGCGCGAGCAGATAGACCGCGATTTGCCGGCCAAGCTTCGGGCCGAGCGTGACGGGGTTTTCGCGTGGATGGTGCGCGGTGCGATCGACTATCTGGAGAACGGATTGCGACCGCCGAAGCAGGTCGTCGAAGCGACCGAGGAGTATCGGCAGGACAGCGACCCGATAGGCGATTTCCTGCGTAACGGCTGCGAGGTGACCGGCGAGGAACATGACGAGGAAGTGCCTGGCGCACTCGTCGATGCCTTCAGGCTCTACGCGAAGAAGAACGGCCTTCCAGAGTTTAACCAAGCGACCATCACGCGTCGGCTGCCCGACCAGGCTAAGAAGGACTGGACGGCGCCAGACGGCACAAAGCGGCAGTTCTGGCGAGCGAGGTCGAATGGCACGGTCTATCGCGGCATCAGGATCAGGTCCGAGTATCGAGCCAGCATGGGCGGCAGGCGACCCGACGACGACGATCCTTTCCCCATGGACTGACGCACCCGGACCCCCTGATGGGCGGGTAGGACAGCAGTCCTGGAATGCGCTTCTGCCCAATTCTAAGGGTGCGGGGCGGACAGCAAGGACAGCAAGGCCATGATGGGCGGACACATAGAAAACCGAGCGGACAGGAAAAGGCCAATGAAATCAATAGTTGGACAGCAAGGACAGCAATTTTCGTGCGGCGTCATGCGCGCGCATAAGATATGGCGCGCGGCAAACACCATCAGAAGTGAGGAAGGTAGTCTCATGACGATATGCGGAGTGTTGCTGCCCTATCTGTCCATTCATTGTTTTTATTGAGGAATATCTGTCCAGATACCTCTCTATCTGTCCATTTTAGAAATTGTTGCTGTCCTTGCTGTCCAAAGAGGATTTGAAATGAAGAAGACGACCATCGAAGCGCTCCTGACTTGGGCTTTTACGAAGGAACTCGGCAAGGTCGGCTCTGGTGGCACCTACGCTGGACCGGGATACAGCGTCGCCTGGAGCGGCATGTTGGAGATGGCGGCGTTGGGAACGATGGTTGACCGCAGCCCGAACGTTTATGGCGCGATCCCGGGCTTCATCTATGAGGGTGAGCCGAACCCCGATGCTGTTGTGGTAGGCGACGCGGTGCGTGCTCTTACCCATGAAGGCTTCGAGATCGCGGACGGATGGAACCCCGTCCCGGATTGGGCAGATGAACTTGGGCTAATCGCTGGAGCAGTCGAGAAACTGGCTGTCGAGCAGCGCAAGCGCGCCGATCGCTTGAGTGGCCGCCACATCCTTTCCCTCGTCATAACCTCGGCAGTGCTCGGCCGTGGCCCGACCTGGCAGGCCGAGGCGCCGAAGACTGTCATGGTAGAACATCGCGGCAAGCCGGCGTGGTTCGTCATGCGGAAGGCGAAAGATCGCACCGGCAAGACCTACGAGTACGAGGACAATGGCTTTGACCAGCGTCGCCAGCGGCCATTCAAGGGCGCTTATCGCAAATGGTGCCTTGATCGCTCGATCCGTGGTGACGTTCTTTCCCGCCTCGATTGGCAGCTGTGGCAATCTGCGCTTGAGCTGCTGCACCTCCGCCTTTCGGCTCCGACGTGCCTTACCTCTCATGAACTGTGGCCATTCCGCCCGATCCGTGCACCATGGAAGTCGCTTGTCGGAATTCCGCAAGATACTGAAAAGGCTTCATAAATAGAAAATTCTGCACGTTGTTGCGCGCGGCAGAAAGTTGACATAGCTTAGCCACACTGAAAAAGATCAGGTTCGACCCGCTGGACGCAAACCCGGCGGGTTTTGCTTTCCAGACGATGGAGGCAGCCATGAACCCCGCCGCTGTAATGGCGGCAATAGCAGGTGCCCGATGATCGACGCGCACATCAGGTTCGATCTGTCGGGTTTCGAGCGATCCTTGCGTGATATCGAGCGCAAGCAGTTGCCTTACGCGATCATGCTGACGCTGAACGAGACGGCAAAGGGTGGCCGGCTCGAAGTGCAGCGCGAGATGGATCGCGTGTTTGATCGGCCGACACCCTATGCCAAGCGTGGTGTCGTCTTTGACCGGGCCACCCGGCAGAACCTACAAGCGGCTGTCGTCGTGACGGGTGACCGAACCAAAGGCGGGTTGCCAGCAACCGCGTTCCTCGGCCCGCAGATAGAAGGCGGGATGCGCACGCATAAGGCTTTCGAGCGGCAGCTGATCGACCGTGGCGTCATGAAGCGCAACGAGGTCGCTGTTCCTGCCAAGCGTGCGCCACTCGATCGATACAGCAACATGACGCAAGGGTTTCTGAACCGTGTCATGGCCGACCTTCAGATCGATTATCGGGGTGCCGGCGCTACCCGCGTCCGCTCCGACAAGTCGGTGAAGCGGAACAAGAACTACAAGAACGCGCGGTTCTTCGCCGCCAAGCGCCCGAGCCACCTGTTTCCGGGTGTCTACCAGCGAGACCCGACCACGCAAGCGATCGTTCCGGTCATCTTGTTCGTGTCGCAGAGCGCATATCGCGTCCGCCTCCACCTTCGGAAGGTCGTCGAGCGCCATGTGGACGCGAATATTCACGACAACTTCGCCGCTGCCTTCGAAAGGGCGGTTCGGACGGCCCGATGACCGGTCGACCCGTTTCACGGGTCCTTCCTGGGCTCGGCCGGCCTACGGGTATTTGGCACCGCGGTGGTTGCCTAGTCTGAGCGATTTTTTGAAGCCTAAAGTCGGAAGCCTAAACTAAAGAGCCCGGCTAAAGACGAGCCCTAAAGATGAGCCTTGCCGCTGAAGTCATGACGAAGAGCGCGTTTGCCGCTCATGTCGGCGTCAGCGCCGGACGCATCTCGCAATACATCGCCGAACGGAAAATCCACGGCGAGGCGCTCGAAGGCGAAGGCCGTAGCGCGAAGATCCGCACGGCGGTTGCGATCGAACAGCTTCAGCGCACGCTGGACCCCAGCCAGCGCTTCGGCGCGAACGGGACCGCGACGCGCACGGCGCCGAGCACCGTTGCCGACGATCGGGCCGATGTTCCCGCACGCCAGCCGGCTCGCGAAAGACCACTTGAGCCTTTCGTCGACGAGGTCGCGGCCGAGAAGCTGAAGCAGCAGAAGATCACGACCGCCCGCATGGAGCGCGAGGAAGCGCTCGAGCTCGGTCGTTACATGCTGACGGACGATTCCCGTCGCGAGATGGTCAAGGCGGTGGCCGAGGCCTTCAAGGTCATGGAGCAAGGTATCCCAGAAATGGCGAAGGCGCTTGCTGCACAGTTCGCCGTCTCGACACACGATGCCACGCACGTGCTGCTAAAGGCGTTCCGGGATCACCGGGCGAAGAAGGCGAAGGATTTCGCCGCCGCTTCTGCTGATCTCGATGAGCACGTCGAGGACGATCAGCCGTGACGGTGATGTACAATCCGGCGCGGCTTGCGCTGGACGTGCTGGCCGAGATCTGCGAACCGCCGCCATCAGTCAATTATCTCGACTGGGCAAAGCGGAACATCGTGTTCTCGGAGCGCATCACGGACCACCCGGGCCCGTATAACGAGGACCTCGTCCCGTTCTTCTCGGAAATCCTCGAGGCGCTGTCGCCCGAGGATCCGTGCAACATCGTCAGCCTGGCAAAGTCGGCGCAGATCGGCGGCACCATCTGCGCCAACATCTTTACGCTCGGTTCGCTCGACATGGCTCCCGGCGATTTCCTCTACGTCCACCCGACGGAAGAGAACGCCGCCCGCTGGTCGAAGACGAAGCTGATGCCGCTGGTCCGCGAAATGCCGGCCGTCGCCAAGCTGTTCTCGCAGAACAGCCGTGATGCCAGCAACTCGGTGCTCTACAAAGAGCGCATCGACGGGCGCGGCGCCATCCAGGCGGCTGGCGCCAATTCGCCGGCAGGCCTGTCGATGATCTCGCCGCGAAAGCAGGTCCAGGACGACCTTGCCAAGTGGCAAATGAACGAGGCCGGCGACCCGGAAGCCCAGGCGGACAGCCGCAGCAAGGCCTTCTTCAACGCGAAGGTCTTCAAGATCTCGACGCCGATGGTCGAGCCGGGATGCAAGATCACGGCGAACTATCGCGAGGGGACGCAAGAGAGCTATCATGTTCCTTGCCCACATTGCGGTGAGCTGCAGGAGCTGCGCTGGGAAAACATGCGGGATCACATCGATCCCGAGCATCCGGAAAACGCGCATTTCGTCTGCATCGGTTGCGGCAGCGAGATCCACGAGCATCATCGCGAGTGGATGGTGCGGCCCGAGAACGGCGCGAAATGGGTCGCGAAGTACCCGGAGCGGGCGCGTCGCCATCGGTCGTTCCGAATTTGGATGGCTTACTCGCCATTCGAGCGCTGGGAGAACCTGGCGCGCGAATGGATCTCGCTTCAAGTGGGGGGGCCGGAGAGGCGCGACAACGGTTCCGGCGCCGAGCAGACGTTTTTCAACGACTGGCTTGGTCTCGCCTACGAGGCCGACAACAAGGCCGTCGATTGGGAGGTCCTTCGCGACCGTGCAGACGAAGACGGCTTTCACCGTGGCATCATTCCGGCTGAAGCGCTCGCGCTGGTGCTCGGTCTCGACGTTCAGGGCGATCGCGTCGAATGGCTGCTTGTCGGCTATGGTCGAAACCGATATCGCGCCGTCATCGATCACGGCGTGATCGACAACCGGGCGGGCAGTCACCTGCCTGGCTACAAAGAACACTCCGGTCACATCTCGGAGCCGGAGGTTCGGGCAGCGCTGGACAAGCTGTTGCAGCGCGAATGGACCGACGATCTGGGCCGTAAGCGAACCGCCGATCGTCTCGCGATCGACGGCAATGCCTATACCGACGATGTCTGGAACTGGGTTCGCAAGCACCCAAAGTCCCGCGTCATCATGGTTCGCGGCGGCAATACCGAAGCGGCTCCGCCGATCATGCAGACGAAGGAGTACGACAAGCGGGGCAAGCCGAAAAAGCAGAAGTGGTCGTCGCGCTTCTTCACGTTCAATTCGTCGGCATTCAAGCTTCGCCTGTACCGGGACTACAAAAAGACAGATCCTGAGCGCGCCGGATACATTCGTTTCGCGCGCGGTTTCGGTGACGATTTCTTCCAGCAGGCGACATCCGAAGCCCGCGTTCCGGAGAAAAAGAAGACCCGTAGTGGACACGTTCGCTACATCTGGAAGCTGCTCGACGGTCGGCGCAACGAAATCATCGACATGCTCAACCAGAGCCTGGCCGGTGCCTATCGTTGGGGCGTGCCGTACTGGACTGACGAGGAATGGGACGCCATCGCGGACCGCCTCGGCAAGATCGAAACCCCCGTGCAGGGCGACCTTGAAGACCACCTCAACCGGGTCGAGGTGAAAACCGAACCGGCGCCCGAAACGCCGGCACCCGACAATTCAGCCCTCGTCGCGGCAGCACTTGCTCGCGCCGAGCGGGCTCGTCAACGTAACCGCTAGGATCATCCAATGGCTCTGACCGAACAGGAACGCGCCGTGCTTCTGGCGCGGCTCGCTGATGCGCGCGAAGCGCTCCACCAGTTGGAGATCGGGCGATCCGAAGTGAGCCTGACCTACAACGGGGAAGCGATGTCCTTTGCCGCTGCCGATCGCGGCTCGCTGCGCCAATACATTCGCGATCTCGAAGCGCAGCTCGGTCAGCGCCGTTCCGCTCGCGCCCGTGGCCGGGGAGTGATCTTCGGATGAGTGACGTTGCGATCCTCGGCCCGGACGCCAAGCCATTGCCGGAAGCGACCCGCAAGGCCGCCCGGATGCAGATGGCAAAGAACCGGATGATGGCGTCGGCCGCCTACCAGGGCGCCGGCAACGATCACCCGTCGTTGGCGAAGTGGCGTCCGGGCACATGGTCGGGCCAGTCGGCCTTGTCATGGAGCCGTGTCGACCTGGTCGACCGCCTCAACGACGTCGCGCGCAATGACGGTTGGGGTGCTGCCGGCACGTCGCGCCTCGTCGACAACATCATCGGCTCGGGCTGGACGCTTGCGGCGCGACCGAACCATGTGTCGTTGAACATGACCTTCGAGCAGGCGGACGAGATCTCCGACAAGCTGGAGGCTCTGTGGCGCGACTACACGCAGGACGTTGACAAGTGGTGCGACGCCGAGCGCACCAAGACAATGGCCGGCGTTCTCGGCCTTGCTGCCCGCCATCGGTTCGGTCCGGAAGGCGAGGCTTTCGGCATCATCATCTGGCGCGACGAGGCTCCGCAGTTTCAGACGGCGGTCCATGTCATCGATCCGGCGCGCTGCTCGAACCCGGATGGCCGCATGGATGAGGAGTTCCTGCGCGACGGTGTTGCCATCGACGGATACAGCGCACCGCAGGGCTACCATTTCCGCAAGTCGCACCCGGGCGAGATCTTCGCCGGCAACACCGGCCTTTGGGACTGGGAGTATGTCGAGCGCGAAACCGATTGGGGCCGCCCGATCGTTGTTCACGCCTTCGAGCAGAAGCGCGCGGGGATGACGCGCGGTGTTTCGGACTGGGCGCCGATCATCCGGTCGATCAAGCAATCGACGGACTATGAGGATTTCGAGAGCCAGGCAGCTGCGTTGAACGCGGTCATGGCGGCCTTTATCGAAACGCCATTCGATCCCGAAGAACTGCTCGACGCGATGGGTGAGGACGTCTCGGCCTCAAAGGTCTCGGGCCTGATGGGCGAATTGTCGGCGGCGCAGAAGGCCTATTACAGCGCCGCCCCGATCGACCTTCCCGGCGTTCGCGTCAACGTGTTGCAGCCGGGCGAGAAGGCGAACCTAACGAAGCCGGAGCATCCGAACGCGAACTTCGAGGCCTTCGTCAACGCTGCCCTTCGCAAGGTCGCGAGCGCGATCGGCATTACGTACGAACAGCTGACGATGGATTGGAGCAACGTCAATTACTCGTCGGCGCGCGCCGCCCTGCTCGAAATCTGGCGTGGCCTGACCGCCAAGAAGGGCGGTTTCGCCGCGCAGTTCATGGGGCCGATCTATCGGGCGTTCGTCGAGGAAGTCTTCGACAAGGGTCTAATCGAGCTTCCGGAGGGCGCGGTTCCTTTTGGACAAAACCCCGCCGCCTGGTGCCATGCGGACTGGATCGGTCCCGGCCGTGGCTGGATCGACCCGCTTCGCGAAGCGCAGGCCGCCGGCGAGCGGATCAACAACAACCTGACCACGCTGCAGCAGGAAGCCGCCGAGCAGGGTCGCGACTGGAAGATGGATGCTCTTCAGCGGGCCCGGGAACGCGCCTTCTACGACAAACTCGGTCTTTCCAGTGCCACTGCGAACACCGGCCCTCGGCCTCGTGTCGCCGACGATCGCGAGCCCGGCGAGGATACCGAAGAGGAGGTCAACGGCCGCCAATCCGCACGCCGTCATCCCGTCGGCATTCCAGCCATTGCCAGAAGGAAACCGGCATGAGGAACTATCCAGAAATTGCCAGTCGCATGTTCGGCACGCCGTTGATGCTGCATCCGTCGAAGGGCGATATCATCGCCCGTGCTTTCGGGCCGCGTGTTCTCGGCTCGACCGACGGTGAAGATCTGCAGGTCGTTGGTGGCGAGGCGATGGGGCTTGTCGGCGACAAGATCCGGGGCGCCAAGGACGGATGGGGCGACCGTGTCTACGAAGGGCCGGATGTCGTTACTCCTGGCATTGCGTTGATCGAGATCGAAGGATCGCTTGTCAACAAGGGCAAGTGGATTGGCAAATCCTGCGGGATGACCAGCTATGAAGCCATCGGGGCTCAGGTGCGGGACTGCAAGGAGCGCGATGACATCAAGGCCGTCGTGTTTGAGATCGACAGCTACGGCGGGGAAGTGACAGGCGCCTTCGATTGCGCCGAGCAGATCTTCGAGCTTTCGCAGCTCAAGCCGACGATCGCGGTGCTGACCGATCACGCCTGCTCGGCCGGCTACCTTCAGGCGGCGCCGTGCCGGCAAATCTTCATCCCGCAGACGGGCATCTGCGGTTCCATCGGCGTCATCTCAATGCACGTCGATATGAGTGCCTGGCTGGCAAAGGAAGGTCTGAAAGTGACCATCCTTTCGGCCGGTGCGCACAAGGCCGACTTCAACCCCTATCAGGCCATCCCCGAGGATGTGCTGAAACAGGAACTCGCGGAGCTCGAAGAGCTTCGCGTCGAGTTTGCGGCGGCCGTGGCACGTTTCCGTGCCGGGCGCCTGACACAGGAATCTGCGCTCGCTACTGAAGCGCGGGTCTATCGCGGACAAAAGGCGGTTGATGCCGGCCTCGCCGACGCGGTTGCACGTCCTTCGCAGGTCCTCGAGGCCTTCGAAGCGGAACTGAGCCGGACGGCCGGCTAACCCATCATCATACGGAGACGACGATGTCGAACTTGACGCGCACCAGCGCGCTCACGCGGAGCGTGCTCGCCGCCATTAGCGGCAAAAAGGGCTCCCGGCTGGAAGAAGAACGGCCGGAAGACCTCGAAGAAGAAGAAAACGCCGAAGGCACCGAGGATGACACCTCTGCCGAAGACAATGTGACCGACCCCGAGGCGGAAGCCGAGGAAGAGGACACTTCGGCGGAAACCGACGAAGAGCAGACGGACGAGGGCAAGACCTCGGCAAACGCGATCCGCCGCGCCGAGCAGGGTCGCATCCGCTCGATCCTCACCCACCCCAAAGCCGAGAGCAATCCCGGCCTCGCCAGCGAACTGGCCTTCGGCTCGAAATTCTACTCGGCCAAGGACGCTGGCGCGCTTCTGGCATCGGCCAGCGCCGGCGGGACCAGCCTCGGCGCCCGCATGGCCGGCAAGACCCCGAAACTCGGAGCCGGCACGCCCGGTAGCGGCAAGAGCGCGGAACGCCAGGCCGTGATTGCCGGCATCGGCAACACCATCAAGGCCATTCACGGCCGTAACCGTAAGGGAGCCTGACCCATGGCCGAAGCAACCTTCGCCCCGAACGATCTGATCGTCTCCGACGTGCCGGTCGTCACCCGCAATGTCACGATCGCCAGCGGCCAGAACCTGAAGCGCGGCGCCGTGATCGGCAACATCACTGCCTCGGACAAATACATCCTGTCCGCCTCGGCCGCCGCCGACGGTTCGCAGACACCGGGCCTCGTGCTCGCGATCGACTGCGATGCGTCGGCCGGCGACGTTGTTGCCGCTGCCTATGCCGGCGCCGGCCTCGACGCCTCGAAACTCATCCTTGGCGCCGGTCACACCGCCGCGACCGTGGAAGCCGCTTTCCGCAAGGCAGGCGCGCCGCTCTACGTCCGCACGCTGAAGTGACGGCAAAGTCCTGAAAGGTTCCTGACACATGGATATTCTTCTGAATACCGCAGAACTGACCGCGGTTCTGCCGCCCCGCGACCGTCCGGAGGGCTTCCTTCGCGACCGGTACTTCTCGACGACCGTTCTGTCCGACATGGAAGAAATCGTCTTCGATCGCATCCTGCCGGATCGCGAACTCGCTCCGTTCGTTCATCCGGACGTTCCGGGCAAGGACTCTGCAAACCGTGGCTTCAAGGCGACCAGCTTCGCGCCCGCCTATGTGAAGCCCCAGAACACGCTGCGCCCGCGTGGCAACATGATCCGTATTCCGGGCGAGCCGATCGGCGGGCGCGACACGCCGGCCGCGCGCTACGCCTACAACCTCGCGACGATCATCGACGACCAGGATCAGCGTATCACCCGACGCGAAGAGTTCATGTGCTCGCAGGCCCTGCGCACCGGCCAGGTCGTTGTGCAGGGCGAGGATTACCCGACGCAGACGATCGCCTACGGTCGTGACGCAGCCCTCACCATCGCACTTGCCGGCGCGGCTCGCTGGGGCGAAGCCGGTGTCGATCCGATGGACAGCATTGATGCCTGGGTGGATTTGCTGGTCAACACCAACGGCTTCACTGCCCGCGAAGTGCTTCTCGGCGGCGGCGCGGCCGGCCTGCTCAAGAAGTCGCCGCGGTTCATCGAGATGCTCGACAATCGCCGGCAGGATGGTGGCATCATGCAGCTCGGCCCGGTCTCGGTCGGCGCCGAGAACAAGTACTACTCGGTGCTCGGCACCATCGGAGAGCTGACCTTCATCCAGTACTCCCAGCCTTACACGGTCGGCGGGGTGAAGCAGAACTTCTGGCCGTCCTACGGCGTCGGCGTGTTCGATCCGTTCGGCTTCATGGGTCACTTCGCCTACGGCGCCATCCTCGACAATAACGTCTTGCGTTCCGTCGAGCGTTTCCCGGACATGTGGCCGGAGCGCAACCCGTCGCGCACGATCGTGCAGACGCAGTCTGCCCCGCTGCCGATCATGCCGGAGCCGGACGCCAGCCTCTTCGCGCTGGTCCGCTGATCCATCCCTAAAAACCGCACATCCGCTTCATCTCCGCCGTCCTAGTGATGGCGGAGCGTGACGGAATTTGGAGGCTCAGATGAGCAAGAAAACAGAGCAGTTCAACGTCACCGTGACCCTCGGCAAGAAGGTCTACAAGCCCGGTGAAGCTGTCCCGGTCGGCACCAGCGGTGGCCTGTCCGAGGACGAGGTGAAGAACCTGCGCGCCAATTTTGGCGACTACACCGGCGGGCCTGACGTCTCGGGCGCTCCCCTACCGTCGAATGCGGACCTCGCGAAGATCCGGGATGAGTTTGCCAAGCTCACCGCCGAGCGTGACGATCTGCTCGGTGATGTCGATCGACTGACCGCCGAGCGCGACACGTCGATCGAAAACAGCAAGGCGCTGCAAAAGCAGAACGAAACCCTTGAAACCGACAACGATCAGTTGGGCAAGGACAACGCGCTTCTCGCCGATCAGGTCACGGCTCTGCAGGGTCAGGTTAAGACCCTCGAGGCCGATCTCGCGAAGCTGACCGCGAAATGAGCAGGCGCCCCGACGTCTTTGCCCGAATGGGGCCGAAGTTCGCGAGAGCATTCGGCAATGTCGACGCGGTGTTCACCATCGCCGGCGTCGTCAGCCCGAAGGCGGTTCGGGGCATCCTGCGCGTCTGGCGCGAGGTCGAGCTTATGGAGGAGGTCGATCAGGCGGTCGAAGGAACAACGCATCTGCTCGCCGTTGCCGCGACTGACGTGCCTGGCCTCGAAAGCAAGCGCGACACAGTCACGATCGATGGCCTGACCTATCCAATCATCAATGTGGGAGACGACGCTCGCGCGATGCTGAAGCTCTCCCTTCAAGGAGACATCTGACATGAAGGAACAGGTAGCACCGGCGGCCGAGGCGAAGGTCGACCCGGCCGAGGAGATCTGCCAGGCGCTCTTCGCCACCGACGAAGGCGGAAAGAAAGATGCGGCTCGCAAGGCCGTCGGCGGCATGACGCAACGGCCGTGGCAGCAGTTGCCGTCGCGCCTGCGCTCGGCGATCCGCTCCGACGTCGGGCGGCTTGCCGACCAGAAGAAGACGCGCGAGCAGATTGTGGACCTCGGCTATTCGGTCGAGATCCTCGGCCAGGCGCTTCGCGACCTGGGCAAGACGATCGCCTGACATGGCGCACCTTCGCACCCAGATCTTCGACGCGGTGAAGACGCGGCTCGTTGCCATCCAGCGCTTCTCCGATGCCGACAAGGTCGTTCGTGGCCGCAAGGGCGCGATCAAGCAGGAGGCGTTGCCGGCGCTGACGCTGACATGGTCTGACAGCGCCGAGATTGCCAGCGTGCGCCCGAGCTCCGGGCCGAACGGCGAGGATGGCTATGATCGCAGTTTGCCGCTGTCGATCGTCGTTCACCTTCGCGACAACGATCCGGAGCTTGAGTTCGACGAGATCTGCGTCGAGGTCGAGGCGGCCATGGGCGTCGCCATCGAGCTTGATGGCCTGGTGATCGAAGCCTTGCTTGAGACGTCTCGCCACTATGTGAACCCGCAGACCGGCACCTCTCTCTGTGCCGGCACGCTCAACTACCGGATCGCCTACAAGACGCTTGCGGCCGATCCGCAGCAGTCGGCGCTTTAGCGCTTCTCCCTCCCGACAAACAGAGGATTTTGCCATGGCTCTCGGCCGTACGCTCACCCTTGGCCGCTCCGATGGTGCCGGCGCGTTCACTCTCGCCTGCATCACCGAACAGCGGTCTCTCGAAATCAACAACGAAGAGATCGACATCACCAAGCCCAATTGCATGGATCCCGGCAGCAAGCTGGTGCTTGCGCTGATGCACGGCATCCAGTCCGTCCGTTTCAGCGGGCAGGGCGCCTTTGTCAGCGGCGCCGTGATGAAGGCCGTTGCCGCTGATGCCATCAACCAGGTCATCACCGAGTATCAGGTCACCGTGCCTGGCGTCGGAACCTTCGAGGGCGATCTCCTGGTGTCGATCACCTTCTCCGGTGACAAGACGAACGAGCTGCAGATGGACATCCGGTGCTCGATGACCGGCGTCATCACTTTCGTGGCGGCGGTCTGATGCAGGATATCAATCCCATTCGCGGAGAGGCGCCGGTCAAGATCGGCGCCATCGACTTCCGCATCGCCGTCACCTTCTCCGGCCTTGCCCGGTTGTCTCAGGCGCTTGGCGCCAAAACCATTGACGAGATCTATGCCCGGCTCCTCGGCTTCGAGCCGAAGGCTGTTGCCTGTGCTGTGCGCTGCCTGATTGTTGTCGACGACGCGGACCAGCTCGACGCGCTGGTCGCCAAGATCCTCGACGACAGCAACATCTCGATCGCCGACCAGGCAAGCTGGCGCGACGCGGTGGAGGCCGCGCTTGCCGGCCACATCGAAGCGGGCCGCATCCGCCGCGATGAGCGGACGGCGAACGATATCGCGGTGGATGCCGTCCTGGGAAAGCCCGTCAGCCCCTCCTGATCTCAGACCAGATCAAGACGGCGTATCGCGTTGCCACCTCCTCGAAGCTTCTCGGCTGGTCGCCGGAGATCTTCTGGAAGGCGACGGCCGCCGAATTTGAGATGGCGCTGGAGGGGCTGTCCGGAAAACTGAGCGGTGCGCCGTTTATCACGCGCGAGGAGGTTCGCCGTGCCGCGGCTGCTTACGGGGTTCGGCCTTCTTTGAAGGCCAATCCCAATCATCAAGTCATAGGGGCACCGAAGGGATAAGCCATGTCGCGTCCTGATATTCCTGTCACGATATCTGGTGACGCCAAGGGGTTTGAATCTGCGCTTGCCCGCATTCGGGCTTTGTCGAAGTCGTCAGCGACCGATGTGGTCGCCTCGTTCAATCGCATCAAGGGAATGATTGGCGGCGCTGCGGGACTGGCCACAAGCATCATCTCGGCATCTACGGTTGCTGTGGTTAAGGATGCTGCTAGTGCGATAGCGGCAGTAGGCGAAGAAGCCCGCCGTGCTGGCGTAGGGATCGAGGCCTTTCAGGAACTCAAGTTCGTGGCAGAGCAGAACCGTGTCGCCGTCGATGGTCTGACGGATGGTCTCAAGGAACTTAACCTGCGCGCCGATGAGTTTATCGAGACGGGAGGCGGCTCAGCGTCTGAGGCCTTCCGGCGCCTCGGCTATAATGCGGAAAAGCTGAAGGACAAGCTGAAGGACCCATCGGCTCTGTTTACCGAGATCATCGGGAAGCTGCAGGACTTCGACAAGGCGGCGCAGATCCGCATCTTAGATGAAGTGTTCGGCGGCGCCGGCGGCGAGCAATTTCTTCAGTTGATCCGGCTGGGCGAGGAAGGCATTCGCGACCAGATCAAGGCAGCTCATGACCTCGGCCTGGTGATGGATAAAGAGCTGGTCGCGCGGGCCGAGGAGATTGATCGGCAATTCAATCTGATTGCGACTACCGTGGGTACGAACCTGAAGGCTGCGATCGTTGACGCGGCTGGCGCCTTCATGAGCTTCACAGATTCCTTCCGAGCGTACGAGCAGCAGCAAACCGGCAGTCTGCTTTATCGCCAGTCCATGCTGAAACAGGCGCGCGAGAAGGCGTTAAGCACCAAGGGGGAGGCTGAAGGCTTCCGCGCGTTCTTTGGCCGAGACACAGCCTCGGAAATCTCCCGGATCGACAAGGAGATGAACGAGATCCAGAGCCTTCTGGACAAGCGGGCTGGGATCAACGACAGCGTTGAAAAGCAGGCCGCTCCTAAGGGCGGTCGCATCCAGTCCGCGCAGGACATCTTGCGAGGCGAGTTTGCTCAGCAACGCATCGAAGACGCGTTTTCCAAGGCGGGTTCGGGAGGCGCAAAAGCCAAGGGCGGCGGTCGCTCCAAAGCGGCCAGCGAAGCCGAGAAGGAAAAGAAAGCGATCGACGACGTCATTCAGTCCTTGCGTGACGAGCTTGCCGTGATGGGGCTGACGGATATCGAGCGCGAGCGGACGATCGCGCTGCGCGAAGCCGGCGTTACCTTCGCCTCGAAAGAGGGGCAGGAAATCTCCAAGCTGATCGACAAGAAGTATCAGCAGATGGCGGCCGAGGAAGAACTGATCAGCAGCCAGGAGCGGATGCGCGATGCAGCGCAGCGCATGGGTGACACGCTCGACGATCAGCTGATGAGGATCATCGACGGGACCTTCGATGCGAAGGACGCAATTGCGGCATTACTCACAGAGCTGATCAACGTGCAGACCAACGGCAAGGGGCTCTTCGGCTCGCTGTTCGAGGCGTTCTCAGGCGGATTTGGCGGCGGCAACAAGGGGCTTTTCTCTCCGAGTTTCGTGCCGAACACGACACTTGGCGCTTTCCTGACCGGTGGCGCACGCGCCGGCGGCGGCGATGTCTCGCCCGGTCGGATTTATCGCGTCAACGAATATGAGGACGAATTCATGGTTCCGACGAACCACGGCCGCATTATCGCGCCGAGCAAGCTTCCGGGTTCCGCCTCGGGCGAAACGGGCAATGGCGGCCCGTCGGTCGTTCAGATTGAACTCAGCCAGGACCTGGTCGCCAAGATCCTCGACCAGGCCAGCGGCCAGACGGTGCAGCTCATCAGGCGGAACGAGGCGGCGCGGGCAAACGTCCGCCAAAACGGCGGGGAGTACTGATGCCGGATCTGATCGCGCTTCCGGGTGTCATCTATGGCCCGTCGATCTCGTTCGACCCGATCCGCACCCGTAGCACTTCGCGCATGCTCGGCCGGCGGACTGAGACGATGTTGCGCGGAACGCCCTATTGGGTGGCGACCTATGCAGCATCCAAGCTGACGACGGACGAGGTCTCGCTGTTCGACGCCTTCAATATGCTTGCCAGCGATGGCGGGGTGTTTGCGGGCTATGATCCGCACAGGCCTCGGCCGATCGCCTACGCCGGCGCACCGCTCGCTGGCGTGAAGGCAGGCGGCGGTGCCTTCAATGGCGACGCTGTGCTGCAAGCGATCACGAACCCGAAGACGATCGTCGTCAACGGTCTGCCGGCCGGCTTTACGCTCTCGGTCGGCGACTATGTCGAGGTCCGCAAATCGCCCCTGGTTCGTTCGCTGCATCGCATCACGGCGCCGGCGACCGCGAATGGCGTCGGCGTCGTCACCTTGTCGATCCGCTTCGCGCTCGACACCCAGACCTTTGCCGCGGGCAATACGGTCCATTTCGAGAAGTCGGCCTGCATTATGGAGATGGACGAAGGCAGCTTCAGCCTTCCGAAGTCCTGGCCGGTTTCCAATGTCCAGTTCACGGCCACGGAGCTGTTTTTCTCATGAGCGTGCTTTCTCCTGAGGTCGAAGCGATTGTCGAGAGCGGCGAATTTGTTGGCCTTGACCTGATCCGTTTCGATCTGCCTGGCAAGACCGTCGGCTATCACCGTGGCGGGCGACCGTTCACCTATAACGGCCTGAAGTACTTGCCGAACAGATTCCTGCAGGGCGGCGACATCAACAGTGGCGTCGGCGTAGCGGTGACGACGCGGACGATCGTGTTTTCGAACATCCCGGTCGACGATCCCGATGACGCGGTCGCCAAGATCGAGCAGTACGACTACCCGAACGCGCCGGTCATCATCACCCATCTCGCCGGCGTGCCAGACACCAACGAGGTGGTCGGCATCCTCGTGTCGAACATCTATGAGATCGACCGCGTCAGCTTCAATGATGACGCGCTCGATGCCAATGGCTCTGGCATGCTGACGCTGACGATCGAGTTGCAGCCGCCCGGCCGCTCGGCCCGGGGGCAAACGCTGATCAAGCGCAGCACCGCGGAGCAGCAGTTCGACAATGACGAGACCGATACCGGCCTCGAATATGTCGCGACGATCGGCACGGTTCCCGAGGAATGGGGACAGGTTTCGAGATAGCCATGGAGCGTTTTCGTATCGGATCAGCCACGCTCGAGCGTGAGCTGTCGACCCCCTATGCCTATGGCCCAGCCGATTGCTTTCATCTCGGTTGCGCCATGGCGGACGCGCTGCACGGCACCTCGCTGGTCGACAAATATCGCGGCGCCTATCGCACCTTGAAAGGCGCGCACATTGCGCTGCGCCGGCGCGGGTTTTCGAGCCTCGTCGATTTCTGGTCGGCCGAGCTGGGACAGGAGCCGGATGGCGCCGCCTCGGCGCGCTATTTCGACCTGGTCATTCTCCGGCTCGCCGATGGCGCCGAACATGTCGGCGTCTGCCTCGGCAACCGCTTCATTACCAAAACCGAGAGGGGCCGTAGCGATCACGGCCTTTCCGACGTCATTGCGACCTTCCATCTCGGATAACTCTCTCCATGGCTATCTTTTCCGGTCTGGGCGCGCTGATCTCCGGCGCGCTCTTCGGCGGCTCGTTGCTTGCCGCCAAGCTCATCGGGGGTGCGCTGGCATTCGGCGCACAGATCGGGCTGGGCAAGCTCACCAACAAGCAGAAGAAGCAGAAGTTCACGGCCGTCCAGGGCGAAGTGCAGATGGGCGGAGACGTGCCTGTCGACGCGCTGCTCGGTACCGGCAAGACGCGCGGGCAGCGCGCCTATTACGCCAAGTGGGGCAAGGGCAACAAAGTCAACGCCGACGTCTTCATCCTGGCGAACGGCTGGTGCGACGGCCTCGAAAACTACTGCTACTTCTATGGCGAGAAAAAAAACCTGGTCGCGCGGCCGATCATCGGTGGCGAGGTCGCGCATTTCGGCGTTGACGGTTTTGGCGACCTCGTCTCGATCCGCTTCTATGACGGCCGCCCTGGCCAGCCCGTCGACCAGAAGCTGGTCAACGATACGGCAGGCCTCGGCAAGGTCTGGAAGGCGACCAGCCGGCTGAGTGGTCTCGCCTATGTCGTTGTCGAGCGCCGCTATGACAGCTCGAAATTCGACAAGGGTCGCCCGGAATTCGAGTGGGTGCTGCGCGGCCTTCGCGAGTACGATCCGACGAAGGACTCGACGGTCGCCGGCGGCAACGGCCCGCAGCGGCTCAACGATCCCTCGACTTGGACGCATACGCTGAACCCGGCCATCCACCGGCTCAACTATCAGCTCGGCCTCAGGGGCTTGCGCTCGGGCCGCACGCTGATCGGTGAAGGCAAGTCGCTCGGCCAGCTGGACTTGTCGTCCTACTTCGTCGCGATCAACTATTGCCGCACGTTGCGCAAGGGCAAGCCGATCTACCAGTGCTCGCTCTGGGTCAATTCCGAGACCGATCACACCGAGGCGCTCTCGGCCTTTGACGATGCCATGGCCGGCTACGGTCTGAACCGTCGTGGCCTCTCGGGCGTTGTCGTCGGTGCCCCCCAGATCCCGGTGCTTGAAATCACCGAGAAGGATATCCCGGCAGATCGGCCGAAGCCGCGCCAGCCGCGCAAATCGGCCTTCGATCTGATCAATCACCTCTCCGGCCAGTTCACTTCGCCGGCGGCGATGTGGAACCCCGAAAGCCTGAAGCCGATCGTCGTCAATGCCGACGTCGCGGCCGACAAGCGCGCGCGCCAGACGTCGATCGACTTCCTGCAGGTGTCGGACGCCGATATCGCGCAGTACCTGTTGAACGTGCGCTATCGCCAGAACCGCAGAGGCGGCACGGCGACGGTACCCGTGAGCCGTCGCGTCGGCCTGAAGGCGATGGAGGGGGAGTGGGTTAGCTATCTCGGCAAGGTCTGGATGATCTCCGAATGGCGCTGCGATGAGGATCTGCGCTTCACCTTCGTGCTTTCCGAGGCGGGCGCCGACATCTATGACGATGCGGATATCGTGCCAGGCCCGATCGTCATCCCGCCCATTCCGCCGATCAATCCATCGCTGCTGTTCACGGTGCAGAACTTCGACGTGTTTGCCGGCATGATCCAAGGCGGGAACGGTTTCGACGTGCCGGCGCTTGAATTCGTTTGGACCCCTCCGGACGATCCGACGATCACGGATGTTCTCTTCGTCTATCGCGTCGACGGCACTCTCGAAGACTTCACCGACCAGTGCGCCGAGCCCGAGAGCGGGCGGCACCGTACAACAAAGAACGTGCTATCCGACAAGATCTACGCCGGCCGGGCGACGATCAAGACGAACCCTGACCGGCTGCGCACCTTCACCCCGTGGCGCACCACGGCGGGCAGGACCGGCATGCTCAATGTCCAGGTCGGTCTCGGACAGGTGCGCGATGATGTTCTCGATCGGTTCAAAGATATCCAGAAAGAACTCTCAGATTCGATCGAGCGGATGGACGAGCGGTTGCTTGAGTTTTCCTTGGCGAACGCGATCGGCCAGCGCCAGCGGCTGACGCTGCGGGCCGAGCTTGGGAACGCGCTCGCTCAGATCGTCGAGGAGCGCCGCGTGAGGGTCTCGGGCGACGAAGCGCTGGCGCAGTCCATTCTGGTCATGCAAGCGAGCCTCAACACCACAAATGCTCGCCTGTCTCAGGAAGAGACTACCCGCGCGACCGAGACGAGCGCGCTCACTCAGAGCACGCTCACAATCAGCGCCGAACTCAAAGACCGTTTCGCGGGCGGTATGGTCAAGTTCAGCGCGGCGGCGGATCAGTCGGGCGTCAATGTCCGCTACGCAATGGTGGCCCGAGCCAACATTGGCGACGCCTACAAGGAGGTCGGCCAGTATCTCGAAATTTATACGGTCAACGGCGTTCTCAAGTCGCGCTCCGCGACGATCACCGATCAGTGGGTGGTCTCGGATGGCACGACGCGGAACTACCCGATGGTCTACGAGGGCGGCGTGCTCAAACTCAACATCGCCGATATTGGCACGGTCTATGCCGGCACCATGAGCCTCGGTGGTGGCAAGGTGATTGTGAACGCTAACGGCTTTGAGGTCTGGCACTGATGGCTAGAACTTTCTCCGGCATCGACGCCACCGGCTATGCCTGCATCAAGATCACAAAGAGTGATGCGGACGATCCACGCACCACGCCCGACAACCAGCGCTGGAAATTCCTCTACAACAGCAAGTTTTCGATCCAGGCGAACCTTGCCGATATGGAGCTTTGCAACGTCATCTCCCGCCCTGGTTTGAACGACAGCGCGGCCTATTACTACCATCCGGCCGGCGCCAATGCGGGCAACTATGAGAAGTGCGAGGGCTCCGGTGGCGGCAGCAGCGACTGGCACTATCGCAACTCGGCGTTTCCGACGCTGCGCTACAACGTGCCGCTGTTTGATGTGAAGGTGAAAAAGGGGGGTGGCAGCAACCGCTACAATCAGCAAATGGTCGCCTGGACGGACAGTGGTTCGTACTATCGCGGCCAGGGCGGTTTCTACGCTGTCGGAAATTACCAGCAAATCGGCTGGGTGCAGGGTTTCACCGGTGCGGTCAGCCAGTACGGCTCGATGGCCTTTGGTACCGTGGTGAAAATCACCCGGTTTGACGGCATCGACGCCTTCAACAAGTTCCGATCACGGGACAAGCGGATCGTCGTCTGGAACCTGCCTGGCAACAGCGACCCGGTCGACGAAGCGCCGCTACTGGCTCCGAACGGCAGCAAGGTGATCAAGATCGCCCCCGATCTTATGAAGGCGGCGAAGCCTGGCTACAATGTCGACACGGCAACAATTCGCCAGCTCGCATTCGACAACAGCCGATTGCCGGTGAAGGTGATCAAGGCGGCCGACATCGCGCTTCCGGCCGGCGTCAGCTTCTTCGAGACGGGCATCCAGCTTCCCGACATGATCGCGCTCGATGTCCACTTCTATTCCGGCGCGGTGATCCACTATCCGTCGTCGCCCGTCGATCTCGACTTTGGCGCGGAATACTGGTTCGACGGCAGCAAGATCTATTTCGATGCCACCCAAGCGATGCGCGCTCGTTTCATGCTCTACCTTGAGGACAACAGCGCGCCGACGGGCGGATCGTTCAAGGTGTTCCGGCTGTTCGAAGAAAACGGAGTGAAGGTCACGCAATTCCTGCGTCCCGGTGCGGCCAACCCTCCCTCCTGGCCTGACATCATCATCGACAGCCGGTGGCCTCAGGTGCAGATCCTGGCCGAAGGCTATTTCAATGTGGCGGCTGGCAACGACGTGATCGTGGACGTTCCGTTCGACGGAACCGGTATGTTCCCGATGGTCAAGTACATCACCACGCATGGTCCGGGCGGCAACCAGTCGCTGGGTTTCACTGTGTTCGGAGATTGGCAGGCAATCTATCGGTTGCCGTTCGTGAAGCGGCTTAAATACATCTACAGCGGCCAAGCGCATGCCGGCGAAAGCACCTATTGCGAGCTGACCGCGAACAATGCCCGGTTCCATACCTTCAGGGGCAACGTCGGCGACTATTACAACCGAGGCGACAGCCCCGGAAACTGGCGCACTGAGGGCGCCTATCCGCCCATCGGCATCCGTTACTTTATCTTCGGCATCCCTGCTTAGGAGCAGCCATGACCATCCCACACACCAGCGGCACTATAACCCTCACGCAGAACTCGGCCGCGATCGTCGGCACGTTGACCGGCTGGCAAACGGCCGGCATCGAGGGCGGCATCATCTACCCCGAAGTATCGGGCGGAAATCCGCTGCCGTTGCTGTCCGTGACCAGCGAAGTCGCCGCGACCGCTGCCGTGAAATGGAAAGGTGCGAGCGGCACTTATCCCTATGCCCTCGTCAAGGACACGGCCTATCTCAAAACGGTCGATGCCATTCACACCAAGCTGCTTGACGTCGTCACCGACCTGGACACGCCGTCAATCGGAGCCCTTGCCGCGATCGCATCGCAGCTCTCCGCCGGCATGGTGCCGCGCGGGCTCAGCGCGAACACCATGGAGTGGATCGTGGTGAGCGACTGGATAAAATTCCTCTTGAACGATACCGATGCTGCAATGGCGCGCGCGACTTTGGGTGCGCAGGCCGCGCTCGGCTTCACGCCAGTGCAGCAAGGCGGAGGCGTCGGCCAGGGAAGCAACAAGCTCTTCCTTGGCTGGAACAACAGCGCCTTGAAGGCGACGGTCGACAGCTTCGATCTCGGCAAGGTCTGGACCGACAGCGCTGTCCTTTGGAGTGCGGCTACCTCCGGTTACTACAAGCTCCCGAATGGTTTCATGCTTCAATGGGGATACGATCCCACCGGATCAGGCGACTTCCGAAAGATCTTCCCTGTCGCCTTTCCGGTCACCTGCTTCACCGCCGTGGCAACCATGGCCTCCTCCGATTTGCCGTCAACAACGGCCGTGACGGTATCAACGAGCAACGTCGACAAGTTCGGCTTCGACATCCGGGCAAGAGCAGTGAACAACGGCGGATCGGTCGGCGGCGCCGGCCAGGGCGCACTTTGGCTGGCAGTGGGGTACTAAAACGATGACGAAGTTTGCAGTTTTTGAGGCCGGTTTTCCGGTAGCGTTCTATAGCGAGGATGTGCACGGCACCAAGATGCGGCCAGTCTACGGCGAGCCAGATGCCGATACCCACGAAGTCGAGATTGTGGGCGAGGAGCCGAACCCGGATTGCCTGATCCCGATCGAAGCGGTCGAAATTGCCGATCAGCAATGGATCGAGTTCGTCGCCAATCCCGGTCGGCGCAAGTGGGACGGCGGCGTTGTCGTTCCCTACGAACCGCCGGCGCCGCCCGTCACTCAGGCGGACTACTCGGCTGCCATCCAAGCCCACCTCGACGCCAAGGCGCGAGAAAGGCAGTACGATGGCATACACACCGCAATCGGCTACCGCGACGACCCAAACGAGGCCTTTGCGGCCGAAGCGTTAGCGCTCTTCAATTGGCGATCGGCAGTATGGACGTTCTCCTCGGCCGAGCTGGCGAAGGTCATGGCCGGCGAGCGGCCGCAGCCGACCGTCGCCGAGTTCGTCATCGAGCTGGAAGCGGCCTGCCCGTTCGTCTGGCCGATGGAACGGGCGGCGATGCTCGGAGGGCAGTTGGCCGTTTGAACGACGCGTATTTTACCATTCGGGTAGGCCCATCGCGCCGCCAATTGCTTTCAAGGCCGTTTGGCCAAGCGCAACTGCGCCCTGAGAAGCCCCATCCGACGTTGTGGTTTTGAGCCAGGTTGCCAATTTGCTGCCGATACTTTGGGTGGGATCAAGGGGGTCTGGCTTGCTGAGCACGGCCCATGACTTTGCGTTCAGGGCAAGAAAGCCGTTGCGATCGCGGGCATCCAGATACCCGTTGCGCACCAGATAGATCACCGTTTCGTCGAAAAGCTCGGCGGTCGCGTCATCGGGCTCTTGGTCGTGAAATACGCTGCTCGGATCCCATGCGATGTCCTTGGGATGCACTGTGTAAATCTCGCCAAGAATACGGATAACCATCTCTTGAAATGCGACGATGTTTGCAGGCTCGGCCAATTTGGTTTCCTCCTGTTCCAGTGCCGAAGCCTTAATAGCCGCTCTCGTCTAAGTTGAATAGCTCAAGCCTCAGATTGCTCGCGTCACCACCTGGGTCACGACCGATGCCAGCAAGGCCGCCAGCGCGACGGCCGTTCCAAATCGCGCAATCTTCATCCGGCGCCCGCGAGCGCCATTCCAATCATAGCCCATCATGTTCCCCCAGTCGGCATCATGCCGTGCCTGGATGGTGGCCTGTTTTCCTAACGAAGAGGTATATCCCGATGAACAGAATGACGTTCCTCGCCTATGCGAGGCGCGCGCCTTTTGGCGGCCGCCTGAAACAGACCCAGATCGACGGCCTCAACGCCATCCTCGACGAGTGGGACCGGCGCCAGACAATCGGCAAGGTGATCGACAATCGTTTCCTTGCCTACATGCTCGCGACCACGTTCCTCGAAACCGGTGGCGAAATGCAGCCGGTGACCGAGAACCTCAACTATTCGGCCGAGCGCCTCACGCAGGTTTGGCCGACGCGTTTCCCGGATCTCGCCAGCGCCAAGCCCTTCGCCCGCAATCCGCGTAAGCTGGCGAACAAGGTGTATGGCGGCCGGATGGGCAACTCGGCGCCCGACGATGGCTGGCGGTATCGCGGCCGCGGTCTGCCGCAGATCACCGGCAAGTCGAACTATTCGAAGTTCGGGCTGGTCGACACGCCGGAGAAAGCTGGGGAGATGGCGACGGCCGTCCGCATCCTCTTTGACGGCATGATCGACGGTCTCTTCACCGGCAAGAAGCTCGCGGACTATTTCAACCAGGTCGACAACGATCCGGTTGGCGCTCGAGTGATCATTAACGGCACCAACAAGGCGAAGCTGATCGCCGGCTATTACCAGAACTTCCTCGACGCGCTCGAAGCGTCGCGCGCGCCGGCCGAACTGCCGGACGTGAAGCCGGAAGCGGCCAAGGCCGACGACGTGCCGGCGGGGCAGAGTGGAACGGCCATAACCACCGTCGGCGGGCTGTTCGGCGGTGCGGGTCTTTCGGCAGTTCTCGGCGTCAATAATCCCTACGCCGCTGGCATCGCCACGCTGCTGATCGTCATTGGCTCGATCGCAGCCTTTATGTTCTTCACCGGCCGCTGGTCGGTGAACCGCTCGCCGGCCCGCTGAGATGTGGCCGCGTATCATCATCGGCGGGCTCGTGTTCGCCGGTCTCCTCTGGCTGGTCGCCGAGATCCGCGAGGATGGCGCCCGGTCTGTCACCACCAAGATTGAAAGGCAGAATAATGCGAGCGGTGATGCAGCGAGCAATGCTCGCAGCGATTTTGACCTATGCCTCGATCGGGGCGGCGTGTGGGACTACGGCGCCGGCAAGTGTCAACGGTCTCAGGCGGGTGGTCGGCACTGATCTGATCGGCGCGCGAGGGGCGACGCCGGAGGATCAACGGAAGATAGACCGGACTGCCGTGGGCATCTGCGCCGCGGCGATCTGGACAAAGGCGGAATGCGAGCGACACGGGGAAAAGCGCTGAGATGCAGGAAAAGTACACGTCACTTATCGAGCTGCTGAATGCCTGGTTTGGCGGCGCGGCGACCACCCTTATCGCAGTCTTCGCCGGTCGCCTCATGTGGCACACGAACGAGGTGCGGAAGATGCGACGGAAATTCTTCGGCAAGGAACTGCTTTGGGAAATGCCGATTGCGGTCGGCATGGCCTTCATCGGGGAGGGGCTGGCGACTTGGCTCGCTCTCGGACAACCAATGGCAACCGGCATGATCGCCGCGCTTGCCTATCTCGGGCCGCGTGGATCAGAGGTGCTGTTCATGCGGTGGTTTGGTGCGAGTTTAGAGAAGGGGAGCTAACGTTGGCCGCAGCGTTTGGTGCACTTACGAACGCTATCGACGCGTGAATGATATGGGGACCGCCACTCAAAGTTACCGTTCAGCCCCTTGAATGGTTTTCATTCGTCATGTGGACTGTGCGAAACAACTAGGGGCTGATTCTATGTCGATTGTCGAGACCGTAAAGCTTAATCCTCCATCGGAGCCCGACACCGCCCCTCTAGCGGCGGCCTTTGCCAAAGAATTAAAGAAACCTCAAAACATAGATATCAGCTTCTTCTCGCACAGAACGAGAAAGTCTACGAGCCTAGTAGGAAATCAATCAGAAGAAAATTACGTCAAAGCGCGGCGAGATTGGTTGGATTTCGATTTCAAAGATATTGTGTATGTAACATCCATCAGGGTGTACGCATCTGGATATGAAAACTACCATGAAATGGAATTCAGCTTTAGGCCATACCTTGCTGACGAAGATTTGAAATTTACATCAAGATTTGCATCCGATCATTTCTTGTTCGAACCCAAGGATTTCATGAAGGGGTTCGGTTTGAGGCCGTCAGATCCTTTGTGGAAGAATGCAAAAATTACAAGAATATTAGTTTCAGGTGTTGAAAAGGGATACATCGCTGATATCGCCCGATACGTTGACAATGTAGAGAGAGAAAAGACGAAAATCGAAGATGGTCTCTCTCTGTACCTTTCTCGTGCCAAAGAATCTTACGTCGAAATTGAGGTGAATGAAGCAAAGATAGAGGAATTAGACGGGGTCGTTGATCAGAAAGAGGAACTGGTAACCGAACTCAACGGGCAAATTGAGGAGGCTACTCAGCGCCATCAGAAGATCCAAAAGGATACAGAAATCGCTTCCTCTGTGTATAAAGAGCAGTCCAGTCGATTGGATGACCTCCGCCAGTCGATCGAGAGAACTGTTGAAGAAAGAAGAGAGGCTAATGCACAGCTTTCAAAGCTTCAGGCTCAATTGCAGGAGCTTAAAGCCAACATAAACCTTTTCCCGACAGAGTTGTCTGGCTACGTCAGCCAAGGCACGCGGAACATTCGGTTGTATGCGGCTCTTTGCGTCGTGCCGTTGGCAATCATTGCGGCGGTGACCTTCCGTCTGTTTTCCAACGCTGAAAACCTCCTTGATGCCATTCACAACTTGGGCAACCTGAGCATTTTTGAGTTCTTGATATCGAGAATTCCGTACGTAGCGGTCTCGGCTGCAGTTCTTGGTGTGTGCTATTCGCTCCTAAGATCTTTGGTGTCAGAGATCGTGGCCATCAATCGGAGACGACAGGAGCTATTCAAGGTCAGCATCATCGCGACTGATGTCTCCTACGCTTCGCAGGACGGGATGGAACTTTCGGATGAGCAGCGCTACGACTTAAGAACTCAGACAAAAATGGAGCTCCTGAAGGAGCACTTGAAGTTAAGCGTGGGAGAAGACTACATCTATGCTCCCGGCAAGGTCTTCATGGAAAAGCTAAGTCGGCTCCCGAAAGCGAAAGAGCCTGAGACTGCGGACGAAACGGCAAGCGAGTAAGGCCGGTGTTCGTGGCGGCAGCACCTTGCTCGTGTCGCGCTTGAAAAGTGCGCGTCAAAGCAGCAGTGGCTCTGGAGCATTCTCTACCGGCAGCACTGTCATAGCGTCATTCGGATAGGGGCGTTGCAATACCTTCGCTCGATCCCATTCGGCTGTCATCCACAGATCGATGTCAGCCTCGCTGGTCAGCAGCACCGGCATTGCCTTGTCATGGATCGGCTTGACCACCGCGTTCGCATCGCAGGTCAGGAAGCCGAACAGTTCATGTTCGCCGGCGCGCGGGTTCTTCTGCGAGCCGCGTTCGCCCTTCCAGGGTGTCCACACGCCGGCGAAGAAGGCGAGAGGCTTGTTGTGATCGATTACGAAATGACGCTCGGTCTTCTTCGATCCAGTGTCTTCCCATTCGATGAAGGTCGTCCAGGGAACCAGGCAGCGGTTCTGCACGCCGAGCCAGCGCCGCCAATGAGGAGAATCTGTCTTGCGGATGTTGGTGACGCCGCGGTCAGGCTTTCCCTTGGTGACGAAGGACGGAGATGGCATGCCCCAGGTGAGGTTTGCAATCTCGCGCTCGCGGTCAGGGGTGTTGCGAACCACCGGCGCGACCTTGTCCGGATACGCCTCCTGTGAAGGGCTCGCCCGGTTGGTGATATCCCGGGTCGCCTTCGAGCGGCGCCAGAGTTCGTCAAAGAGCACTTCGATCGTGTACTTATTGCACATGCGGACCTCTCAGGCGTTGCGATTGATCGCACCAAGTCTCAAACCGTTGCCGTCTCGATTGCCGCATTTGCCGCAGCGCAGATGCGGACGGAGATCGGCGATCGGGGCGTCGGCGCCATACTTGTTTGCCAGCTTCCAGCGGTCAAGCCAGTTGCTGTATCCGCACTTGCCGCATCTGGCGCCGATAATCTCCCATTCGGCCAAGTCCCGGAACCGGATATGGCCGATGCCTTCTTCGGGGTCGATCTGGCGGTGGTCGCGAACCAACTCGATGCCTCGGTGATGTTTCATTCGACCTTCTCAGGTATCGCGGCGCGGCACGGCTTCAATGGATCAGCCCTCGATCTTGCCGCCTTTCGCGACGAGCAGGATCCGGGCACCTTCGCGAAGAATGAGGCGGCGGCTGGCATACTGGGGAACCAGAGCGTCGAAGGCGGCGCGGGCAGCGTGAATGTTGTTGGCACCTGCAAGCGTACTTGTGCGTTTGCCGGCTTCGTCGGTCTCATCGATCGAGAGGTGGAACTTGTCGCCGAAGAAATTCAGCCTCTCGAACTCCGGCATGTCTTCGATCTGGTTCTCTCTGCCGACCTCGCAGACGAAGTTTCCGTCAACATTGCGCAGCCATGCGCGGATGCGGCGCCCGTCGAGAGTTCCGTTGGCCTGAAAGCAGATCTGCCAATCGCCTTTGAGGCAGACGAGTTTCAGATGCGAGGGGTAGGAGTGGTGTGCATAGAGGACGCGCGCCATCGCAGGCACCTGACCTTTCGAATTTGCCCGCTTGTTAAGGGATGGCGGCCGCCGCGGCGCCGGTGACGTGTTTACTGCTGCCGTGACGGCGGCCAGGTTTCTGGCCGGTGCTCGAAGCAAAACCAGTTAGACGGCCCCCTGCCGATCGAGAAACCCCATCCGCCCCATTTCGCGCAGGCTGGATGCTCGCAAAGATGCACCCATGGTCCTTCGGTCGACTTCTTGGCGCCAGGCTGCTCGTCACTCATGGCAGGCTCCGGAGCGTTCTCGCGGCGTAGGTCGCCTCACAAGCGGCGGCGGCTTGCGCTGCCGTCGACGCAGCACCATTGAGGCTGCAGAGCGTGGTGAGGGCAAGCTCCGTCGAATCGAGCGACATGAACCATAGCCAGAAGTTGCCGGTATGCGAACGCTCCACGCGGCCGATGTTTGTGCCGTGGTCGACGCCCCGGAGTACATTGCCGCCACTTTCCGGCCGCCAGCGATATCTGAGTGCAACATTGCTCATGCATCGACTTCCACTGAGCGCTCAAGGGCCGGACGCCAGCCGCGGGCAAAGCCGACGCTCATTGTCGCTCCGGCCAGCGCCAGTTGTTCGCGAAGATGCCTGCAGTCCTCGAGCAGCGTGCGGATGGTGGCATCCTTGTCGCCTTGGTGCCAGGCAAGAGCGGCGGCAAGCTCGTCGACCGAATGATCCCCGGTCTCGTCTTGCTTCTGGACGGCGGACATGGCTTCTCCTTCTCCGAACGTCGCCGGAGTGCTTCATTCTTCAGATGTCTGGTTGCCGGCGATAATCGCCTTCGAATGTTCCTATATTGTTCTCATGGCGAGCGAGAGTCAACGCCGAGAAATAGGGAGGCGGTCAGTGAAGGGGCGGTGCCTTGGGCTTCCGTATGATGACGCCGGCCGCCTCGTCAAACATCCGGCCCTTGGCGTCGAGCGCGAACCAATGGTTATGGGCCAGTTCGATTAGAGCGTCCGCGATCTCTTGTTCGGTCCAGCCAGCTGCGCCGGCGCTTTCAGCCACCGTCCTGAATGCGTTTTCGATCGCCATCTGACAATCTAGGTCACGATCAGGATAGGAGCCTTCCCGCTTCGGGGCTGCGAAGATCGGTTGCTTTGACATGACGGTCCTCCTGGCGGCAGCTTAGACGTTTTTGCTGTTTCGTGCGTTAATGCGGAATGGCTAAATCACTACGGAAGAAACCGTCTCCTGCGCCCCCGGCAGATCCGATACCTCGCCGTGTCGAGCCGTGCGTCGCAACGCTCGTCGATGTGCCGCCGAAGGGGGTGGATTGGGCCTTCGAGGTGAAGTGGGATGGTTATCGGCTCGCGGTCCATGTGGATGCTAGCGAGGCGAGGGCGATCACGCGGGGCGGCTATGACTGGACCAAGAAATTCCGGT
Source organism: Ensifer sp. ENS06 (assembly GCF_014852205.1). Classification (NCBI taxonomy): domain Bacteria; kingdom Pseudomonadati; phylum Pseudomonadota; class Alphaproteobacteria; order Hyphomicrobiales; family Rhizobiaceae; genus Ensifer; species Ensifer sp. ENS06. The sequence goes on from NZ_JACVBC010000001.1 coordinate 600,667, forward strand.
CGATCGTCGACGAGGCGCGCGAGCTTGGTCATGTGTCAATGGTTATCGACGGCGAGGCCGTCGTTCTCGATGATCAGGGGCGATCAGATTTTGGGCTACTGCAGCGCGCCGTGGGCAAACGACCGAGTGCGCACGACGCGAACGAGATTATCTTCTACGCATTCGATCTTCTCTATCTCGACGGGCGCGACCTGCGAAATCTGCCGCTATCTGAGCGCCGTCGATTGCTTGAGCCGATCGTCGCCGGGCGTGAGAGAACGATACGCTTCTCCGAGGAGGTGCCGGCCGATGGGGAAGAGTTCTTCCGGGTCGCATGCGAGCTCGGGCTCGAGGGCATCATCGCCAAGCGGCGTGATAAGCCTTATCGATCTGGACGGCGACCCGAGTGGTTGAAGATCAAATGCGTGCGCCGCGATACGTTCGCCATCATCGGCTACGAACCTTCGACGGTGCCTGGCGCGATTGGTCGCCTATTGCTCGCGGCGAGACGGGGCGACGATCTCGTCTATGTCGGAGGGTGCGGCACGGGTTGGAGCCATCAGGAATCTGTAAAGCTTCGTGAGCTGCTCAACGCGATACCGAGCGACCGGCCGGCGGTGTCGCTGAGGCGGAAGGGCGCGGTTTTCGCGCGGCCGATCTTGGTCGCTGATGTCGAGTATCGAGCTTGGACGCAGGACGGGAAGCTTCGTCACCCCTCGTTCAAGGGCGTGCGGGAGATGGAAGGACCATCGGATGTCTACGAGATTACATCCGAACCTTGAGAACAAACCGGAACAGGCTGCACGGATTTTGCACGGTTCGCCTGTGCAATTCGGGTTTTGTTCCGTGCATTCGCGTCGTTTCGTGCAAGTCGCCCGAAGGGATATCTGAGCATAACGATCTGTTTTTGTTTGGGAAAACTGGTGCTGCTAGAGAGATTTGAACTCTCGGCCTCTCCCTTACCAAGGGAGTGCTCTACCCCTGAGCTATAGCAGCATCTGGCGGCCGGTTCGTGTCTCAGCCGCATCAAGCGAGGGGGCTATTGCCATAGCTCAGCGGCGAGTGCAAGCCGCAATTCGAAGTTTTTCGCGAAGAGCTGTGAGAAAAGTCACCGCTGCTTCCGAAGACCCTGGTTTTGCGCTATGGCATGGGCATGCAAACAGACGACGAAGAAGGCGGCAAAGCCGTGCCTCCGCCTGACGAACGGCAGGCGGATGGCAAGGTGCGCCAGAAAAAGATAAAGGATACGACCGAGGCGGACCTGAAAAAGGCGCGTCTTGCCAGGAACTTGCGCGACAACCTCACGCGCCGCAAGCAGCAGATGCGGGCGCGCCGATCTGGCGCTGCCGATGACGTCAGCGGTCTTCCTGCCGCAAAAACGGACGAATCCCAAGATTAGTACGGACAGGAAGCGGCATCGCCGCTTCGTTCTCAATTTGCCGGTGGCATCTCCATCGGCGTTCGATTGCACAGGTCCGTAAATCGGGACCGATCGCGGGGGAAAGCCGTGCAGCGACCTAAATGTTACAGCGCCAGGCGTCCGAAGGGATGCGCGGCGTTCAAGGCACTTCTAATTTCGCGGCGTCTCCACTAAAGAGGCGCCTTCAGACAACATCGGATTATTTTGGAAAGGCGGGCCAAGCCCGTTCGAGAGGCCTCATGGATCGCATCAGGATTGTAGGCGGCAACAAGCTCAACGGCGTCATCCCGATTTCGGGCGCCAAGAATGCGGCCCTGCCGCTGATGATTGCGTCGCTTCTGACCGACGACACGCTGACGCTCGAAAACGTGCCGCATCTGGCCGACGTCGAGCAGCTGATCCGTATCCTCGGCAACCATGGCGCGGATATCTCCGTCAACGGTCGCCGCGAGCGCCAGGGCGAGAGCTACGCCCGCACCATCCATTTCACCTGCCGCAACATCGTCGACACGACCGCCCCTTACGAGTTGGTCTCGAAGATGCGCGCGAGCTTCTGGGTTATCGGCCCGTTGCTTGCCCGTGAAGGCAAGGCGCGGGTATCGCTGCCGGGCGGTTGCGCCATCGGCACGCGTCCGGTAGATCTCTTCATCGAAGGCCTGCAGGCGCTTTCCGCCAACATCGAGATCGACAGCGGTTACGTCAACGCGACGGCGCCGGCTGGCGGCCTGATCGGCGCGCGCTACACCTTCCCGAAGGTGTCGGTCGGCGCCACCCATGTGCTGATGATGGCAGCGACGCTTGCCAACGGCACCACGGTGCTCGGCAACGCCGCGCGCGAGCCTGAAGTCGTCGACCTCGCCAACTGCCTGAACGCCATGGGCGCCAAGATTACCGGCCAGGGAACCTCGACGATCACCATCGAGGGCGTTCGCTCGCTCTCCGGCGCCCGTCACCGCGTTCTTCCCGATCGCATCGAGACCGGCACCTACGCCATGGCCGTTGCCATGACCGGTGGCGACGTCATCCTCGAAGACACCGACATGGCGCTGCTCGACACGGCGCTGGAAGCGATCCGCCGCGCTGGCGCCGAGATCACCGAGACCAACAGCGGCATCCGCGTCGTGCGCAACGGCGCCGGCATTAAGCCGGTCGATATCGTCACTGATCCCTTCCCGGGCTTCCCGACCGACCTGCAGGCGCAGTTCATGGGTCTGATGACCATGGCGAAGGGCACCTCGCACATCACCGAGACGATCTTCGAGAACCGCTTCATGCACGTGCAGGAACTCGCCCGTCTCGGCGCCAAGATCTCGCTTTCCGGCCAGACGGCGAAAATCGAGGGCGTCAGCCGCCTGAAGGGCGCGCCTGTCATGGCGACCGACCTTCGCGCCTCGGTCTCGCTCGTCATCGCCGGCCTTGCCGCCGAAGGCGAGACCATGGTCTCGCGCGTCTATCATCTCGACCGCGGCTTCGAGCGGCTCGAAGAGAAGCTTACCCGGTGCGGCGCGCACGTCGAGCGCGTCAGCGACTGATTTGAACGGTTGCGCCTGATACCGTTGCGGTTTCAGGCGCAACATCCTATGTCCATTTCAATTGTGGCACGGCAAGATGTGCGGCGAAACGAAAGGAATGGATGGCATGACCGGATTGAAGCTGCTGGCGCTCGACGAGGAGGATCTCGCTGTCGTCTCCGCCCACGTCCAGGATGCCGTGTTCAAGGTTTCGGGCCTGGAATACGACGCGCGTCGCAAGCAGTTTTCGCTCATCGTCAACCGCTTCGTCTGGGAGACGGCCGATGGCAAGCGCCGCTCCTTTGAGCGCCGGCGTGCGGCTCTCCTCTTCAAGCGTGTGAATGCGGTGCGCTCCGTCGGCTTCGACCGGCGTGACGGCGAGGCGGTGCTCGATCTGCTGACGCTGAAGTTCGCGCTGCAGGGCGAGGGGCCGGAAGGCACGCTCGAGTTGGTTCTGGCTGGCGACGCCTCGATCGCGCTTGACGTCGAATGCATCGAAACGCAGCTTGCGGATACCGGCGGGGCGTGGGAAACCGCTTTCAAGCCCAAGCATCCCGAAGGCGCTTGACGCTGATCGACCCGACCGACACTGGCATACAAGGACGTCCCCTTTGGCAATCAGGCTCAATTTTCTCGACGGTGACTTCGAACAAAAGTTCGCGGCATTCCTGACGACCAAGCGAGAGGTGTCCGAGGACGTCAATGCGGTGGTCAAGGCGATCATCGACGACGTGCGGGCACACGGTGACGCGGCGCTCGCCGAATACTCCAAGCGTTTTGATGGCGTCGATTTCCAGACGACGCCGATGGCGGTCAGCGCCGCCGAGATCGATGCGGCGATCCAGGCGGTCGAGCCGGAAGTTCTCGGCGCGCTAAAGGTCGCCGCCACCCGCATCGAGGCGCACCATGCCCGCCAGCGCCCGAAGGACGATATCTACCAGGACGCCATGGGCGTCGGCCTCGGCTCGCGCTGGACTGCGGTCGATGCCGTCGGCCTCTATGTGCCCGGCGGCACCGCGAGCTATCCGAGCTCGGTGCTGATGAACGCGCTGCCGGCAAAGGTTGCCGGCGTGTCCCGCATCGTCATGGTGGTGCCGGCAACCGGCGGCAAGATCAACCCGGCGGTGCTGGCTGCTGCACGCCTTGCCGGCGTCGAGGAAATCTACCGCATCGGCGGCGCGCAGGCTGTGGCCGCCCTTGCCTATGGCACCGAGACGATTGCACCGGTTGCCAAGATCGTCGGCCCGGGCAATGCCTATGTGGCTGCGGCCAAGCGCCAGGTCTTCGGCACGGTCGGCATCGACATGATCGCCGGCCCCTCCGAAGTGCTTGTTATTGCCGACAAGCACAACGATCCGGACTGGATCGCTGCCGATCTTCTCGCCCAGGCCGAGCACGATGTCGGCGCCCAGTCGATCCTGATCACCGACGATGCGGATTTCGGCCAGGCGGTCGAGAGCGCGGTCGAGCGGCAGCTGAAAACGCTGCCACGCGCCGAAACGGCGTCGGCAAGCTGGCGCGATTTCGGCGCCGTCATCCTCGTGCCCGATCTTGAGAAGGCCGTGCCGCTCGCGAACCGCATCGCTGCCGAACACTTGGAGCTGGCGCTTGCCGACCCCGAACCGATGGTGGCCAAGATCCGCAATGCCGGCGCGATCTTCGTCGGTCGCCACACGCCCGAGGTCATCGGCGACTATGTCGGCGGCTCCAACCACGTGCTGCCGACCGCCCGCTCCGCGCGCTTCTCCTCCGGCCTTGGCGTGCTGGATTACATGAAGCGCACGTCGATCCTGCGGCTTGATGCCGAACAGTTGCGGATCCTCGGACCGGCGGCCATCGTGCTGGCAAAATCCGAAGGCCTTGAGGCTCATGCGCGCTCCGTCGCCATTCGCCTCAATCTCGGGGACGCTGGATGAAGGCGGACCGCAACCAGCGTCTCTGCGATGTCGTTCTGGACGAGACCATCGGCCGCTCGACCCCTGACGTGGAGCATGAGCGCGCGGTTGCGATCTTCGACCTGCTCGAAGAAAACCTGTTCGAGCCGGTCGGCCATCCAGGCGGCCCCTATAAGCTCAATCTCTCGCTCGTCGACGCCAAGCTCGTCTTTGCGATCTCGACCGACAAGGGCAGCGACGTCGCCACCCATATTCTGTCGCTGACGCCGTTCCGCCGGATCGTGAAGGACTACTTCATGATCTGCGAGAGTTACTACGAAGCGATCCGCTCGGCGACGCCGAGCCAGATCGAGGCGATCGACATGGGGCGCCGCGGCATTCACAACGAGGGTTCGCAGACGCTGATGGATCGCCTCTCCGGCAAGATCCGGCTGGACTTCGATACCGCCCGCCGCCTGTTCACGCTCGTCTGCGTGCTCTACTGGCGCGGGTGAGGGCGGCGACCGGCATGGCGGGAACCGAGGCTCAGCGCTTGAAAATGCCCCGCTCGGTCCTCTTCATGTGCGGCATGAACGCTATTCGCTCGCCGATGGCCGAAGCGCTCGCCAAGGCGGCGCTGCCGGCCGGAACCTATGTCGCCTCTGCCGGCGTGCGGCATGGCGAACGCGACCCCTTCGTCGACGTGGTCATGGCCGAAGTGGGCCTGAGCCTCGGTCGCCACCAGCCGCATACGCTCGATGAACTCGAGGATGACTATTTCGACCTTATCGTCACGCTGGCGCCGGAGGCGCATCACAAGGCGCTCGAATTGACGCGCTCCATGGCCGTCGACGTGGTCTACTGGCCGACGCCGGATCCGACGGTGGCTGCCGGCACGCGCGAGCAGATCGTCGATGCCTACCGCGCCGTGCGCGATCACCTGTCGACGCTGATCAATCATCGGTTGATCGGCTCCAGGAAGTCGGAAGACGCTTGAGAGTGTTGCGAAAAATCCCCGCGCGGTCCGCAGTCTCCGTCGCTTCCATGCCGGCGTAAATCTCGATCGATTTAAGACTAGAGACATGGAGCGGTGCGAAGTGCTATAGCGGCTTCGCGCTTCTGATCCGACGCGCGGCACAGTAGCCCGTCACAAAAGCGCAAAAGCCGGTCTTAGATGGTTCACAAATCCTCGTCGATTGTGTAGTTTCCGGCGAATTTTTCGGGATACCTGACGGTTCCCTAAACAAAGATAGAAAGAACAGTCCTACATGGCGAAAGAAGAAGTCCTTGAATTTCCGGGCGTGGTCACCGAATTGCTTCCGAATGCGACCTTCCGCGTGAAGCTCGAAAACGAGCATGAGATCATCGCTCACACTGCCGGTCGTATGCGCAAGAACCGCATTCGCGTGCTTGCCGGCGACAAGGTTCTCGTTGAAATGACCCCGTACGACCTTACCAAGGGCCGTATCACCTACCGCTTCAAGTAAGCCGCTCCGGCTCTTAGCAATTCCTGGAGCATTTCCGCTTCTACTTCGAATCGCGAAAACGCTCTAACCTTTGGTTGGATTGCAATTCCAGACGTAAACCGCCTATCGCATTTTGCTGGAATTGCTCTGGAGTGACGGCTCGTTCCGATGACAGTGGCCAAGAAACTGATACTTGCGTCCGGTTCGCCGCGTCGCGTCGAGCTTCTGGCGCAAGCCGGCATCGAGCCCGCGCGCCTGATGCCGATGGATCTCGATGAGACGCCGAAGCGTGCCGAACATCCGCGTTCGCTCGCAAGGCGCCTGTCGGCCGAAAAGGCGCGAGCGGCGCTTGCTGCAGTCAAGGGCGAGGCCGGCTGGGACGGAAGCTACATTCTGGCAGCCGATACGGTCGTTTGCGTTGGCCGCCGCATCCTGCCGAAACCGGAACTCGTCAGCGAAGCCTCGAGCGCGCTGCATCTTCTTTCCGGCCGCAGTCATCGCGTCTACACCGGCGTCTGCCTGATCACCCCGGACAAGACCGTGCGCCAGAAGGTCGTCGACACCAAGGTGCGCTTCAAGCGCCTGTCCGGTTTCGATATCGAGAGCTATCTCGCCTCGGGCCAATGGCGCGGCAAGGCGGGCGGCTACGGCATCCAGGGCATCGCCGGCAGCTTCGTGGTCAAGCTCGTCGGCTCCTACAGCAACGTCGTTGGCCTGCCGCTCTACGAAACCGTCAGCCTGCTTGTCGGCGAAGGCTATGACGTGCACAATCGTTGGCTGGAAGGCTGAACGAGTGACCGACGAAACGAAGAAAAGCGCTTCGAACGTTGCGCCCCTGCGCGCACCGCGCCCATGTCCGGAATGTGGCCGGCCGTCGCATCGGGAACACTATCCTTTCTGCTCCGACCGCTGCCGTAACGTCGACCTCAATCGCTGGCTCTCCGGCTCCTACGCTATTCCGGTCGCCGACGACGAGGCGAAGGCCGACGACGGCGACGACCGCTAGGCGTACCGCTGCGGCCGGACCCGCCGGTCCGGCTTTTCCTTCCCCACATCCTCTTTGCCGCGAACGACGCCTCGAAGATCCTCGCGCGTCACCGGATGCGTGTGATCATCTTTTTCGGCTTCCAACAGCCACTTTCCACGAAAAATGGACCAGGAAGAGAATGCGATCTCTCTGAAACTTCTCGCTTTTTCGGCTTCTCGATTGTCCACAGGATTTCGGTCAAAAAACTTTCATTTGGCGCTGGACACCGCCGAACAAGATGCTATAACCCCGCTCGTTCCCGGGGCAAACACAAGCGCCCCGATGGTTCCGAGAGGAGCCGATGCCCGAAACGGCAGGATGCCCGGATAGCTCAGTTGGTAGAGCAGCGGATTGAAAATCCGCGTGTCGGTGGTTCAAATCCGCCTCCGGGCACCATCTTTCTTCTCGAAGATCTTGGTTCCTTCAAGCGCTGCCGTGTCGTTTCCTTGCGTCCGCTATGCGGCTGCGCTCCCTCAATACGTCGTCCACTCCTGCACCAGCATCTCGCGAAAGCGGATTGCGGCCGGTGATAGTCTGCCGCCGCGGCGTTCGACAAGGCCGATGGTGCGGCTGACGGTGGGGGCGGTCAGCGGCACGGTGGCGATAACAGGGTGTTCGACCTGGGGTGTGGCCAGCCGCGGCATCACGGAGATGCCGAGGCCCGCCTCGACGAGGCCGAGCGAGGTCGAGAGGTGGTTGACCTCGTAGAACCAGTTGAGCTGCACCTGGGCCGTTGTCAGCGCCCGGTCGAGCACGGCACGGTTGCCGCTGGTCTTGCTGACCCCGATCAGCGGGTGGCCGGTCAGATCCGCCCAGGTCAGTTGCTTCGAGGTCGCCAGCGGATGATCGCGGCGGCAGGCGAGCACGAACGGGTCGTCGACGAGCGGCGTGAAGCTGAGATCAGGGCGCGCCGCCCCAGTGATGTTGATGCCGAATTCGACCTCGCCGTTTGCGACCGCATCAAGCCCCTCATTGGCCGAGAGATCGAGGATGCGGAAGCGGATGCCCGGGAATTTCTCGTTGAAGGAGTGCACAACCCTGGGAAGAAAGTAGAAGGCCGCGGTCGGGACCGAAGCGATGGTGACCTGGGCGCGGTGTCGCCCGCCCAGGTCGCTGATCGAGAGGATCGATTCCTCGAATTCGTCGACCAGACGCCGGACCAGCGGCAGAAGCTCCCGCCCGACCTGCGTCGGCGCCACGTGCCGGGTCGTGCGTTCGATCAACTGCGCGCCGACGGAGGCTTCAAAGCCCTTGATCCGCCGTGAAAGCGCAGGTTGTGAAAGATTGAGCTGGCGGGCAGCTTCGTTGAACGAGCCGAGGTCGAGTACGGCGAGAAAAGCCTTGAGGTCGAGGAATTCGAAATTATTGCGCATATCGGAATAATTACGTCATTCTTTGCATTTCACAACAGATTTGATCCGTGAGATCCCTCCGATCAGCCGGTTGCGGCCGGTCCGAAGGAGCATGCGGAATGGATGACTTGATCAGGATACCCTGCGTGATGATGCGCGGCGGAACGTCGAAGGGACCGTTTTTTCTGTCTCGCGATCTTCCGGCTGATCCCGTCGAGCGCGACCGCCTGCTGATCGAAATCATGGGCTCCGGCCACCCGCTGCAGATCGACGGTCTCGGCGGTGGCAACTCGCTGACGAGCAAGGTCGCGATCGTCGGTCCGTCGAGCCGTCCGGAAGCTGATGTCGATTATCTCTTCGCCCAGGTGAAGGTGCTGGAGCGCAGCGTCGATACGGCGCCGAACTGCGGCAACATGCTCTCGGCCGTCGGCCCCTTCGCCATCGAGGCCGGCCTAGTTCTGCCGACCGGCGACGAAACGGTCATCAAGGTTCACAACGTCAACACCGGCAAGATCATCGACGCCCGCATTCAGACCCCCGGCGGCGCGATCGCCTATCAGGGAGGGGCCGCCATCGACGGCGTGCCGGGCAAGGCCGCCCCTGTCTATCTGGCCTTTCGCGATGCGATCGGCGCCAAGACCGGCCGACTGCTGCCGAGCGGCAAGGCGACCGATGTCATTCTCGGTCTTGAAGTGACGCTGCTGGACGGCGCAACGCCGGTGGTGATCATTACCGCCGAGGATATGGGCTACAGCGGCTCGGAGCCCGCTGCAGCTTTCGACGCCGATGCGGCTTTCATGGCCCGGCTCGAGGAAATCCGGCGGGAGGCCGGAAGGCTGATGGGGATGGGGGATGTCAGCCAGTCGGTTCTGCCGAAGCCGGTGCTGATCGGGGCGCCCGCGAACGGCGGCGATCTGGCCGTGCGCTATTTCACGCCCGCCAATTGCCACACCGCGCTTGCAACGACCGGTGCCGTAAGCCTCGGTTTGGCGGCAACGATCCCGACCGGCCTGGTGGGTCGGCGTTTTCCGGAGCTTTCGCTGCCGGCGACGCTCGCCTTCGAGCACCCGACCGGTGAACTGCGGGTGAGGGTCGAGAAGGCCATAGGAGACAATAGCCCGACAGTGTCTGTGATGCGCACCACGCGTCGGCTGTTTGAAGGTGCGGCTCTTGTTCGCAAAGACGCTTAGGGTCTTGCAGAGCAACGTGTCGCGAATGCATTAACGAACTGGGAGGAGAACAAAATGCCCATGAAATTTACCCGTCGCGTCGCCCTGGCCCTGTGCGGGGCCGCCATGACCATGTCGGTCGCAGCCCCTGTGATGGCGCAGGATGCCTATCCGTCCAAGCCGATCACGCTGGTGGTTTCCTATGCCGCCGGCGGCGGTACGGATGCCATCGCCCGCGTCTTTGCCGCACGGCTTGAAAAGGCGCTCGGCGGTCGCGTCATCGTCGAAAACCGCCCTGGTGCCGCCGCCAACCTTGGAACCGAAGTCGCCGCTGCGGCTGATCCCGACGGCTACACCCTGCTGATCGGCAATCAGGGCCCGATGGTCGTCAACCCGCATATCTTCAAGCTGAAGGCCGATCCGGGCACGGACCTCGATCCGATCGCGATGATCGCGGATGCGTCCCTCGTCGTCGTTGTCGGACCATCGCTCAAGGTCAACACGCTCGGCGAACTGGTCGAGGCGGCCAAGTCCGGCGAGCTGGTCTATGGTTCGGCCGGCAACGCCTCGGCCAGCCATCTCGGCGCGCTGCTGCTCGGCCAGACCGCCGGCATCAAGGTCAGGCACGTTCCTTACAAGGGCGCAGGCCCGGCGGTGAACGATCTCGTCGGCGGCCACATTGACTTCATGGTCACCACCATTCCCTCGGCGATCGGGCTGATCGAGAGCGGCACGCTGAAGGCGCTTGCCGTCACCGGCGACAAGCGCTTTGCGAGCCTGCCGGATGTGCCGACCGCCATTGAAGCCGGCGTTCCGGGCTACACGGCCTCGGCCTGGTATGGCCTCGTCGGTCCGAAGGGCATGCCGGCGGACGTAAAGTCTAAGCTCGAGGCGGCGACGACCGAGACGCTCAGCGATGCCGACGTGCTCGACAAGCTAAAGAACGACGGCGCCGTGCCGTCCTCCATGGGCCCCCAGGCCTTTGCCGATTTCATGGCCAAGGAGCGCGCGCGCTGGGGCGACGTGGTGAAAGCGGCCGACATCAAGGTCGAGTAAGATGGAAGCCACGTCCACGAACACTGAAACCGAGCCCTCTGCGGGAGGGCTCGGCCGGGAGAGGCTTGCCGGCATCGTGCTGGTCGGCCTCGGCGGGCTTGGCCTGTGGGCCGGCTCCGATCTGCCCTTCATGACCTCGGAAGGCGTCGGCTCGGGGCTGATGCCGCGGCTGCTTTCCCTCGTCATCTTGGGGCTCGGGCTCCTGCAACTGGTGCTGAGCCGAAAGGATCCGGGGCCTTCGACCGGCCGCTGGGCGATCCGCGAGACGATCCCCGTCATCCTCGGCGTCGTTCTCTTTGCCGTCACGGTGCGTGGCTATCATCTCGGTCCGGTTACCATTCCCGGTCTCGGCCTCTCGATCGCCTGTCCGCTGGCGGTCGTCGCTTCCGGCCTGGCCGCGCGCGATGCGCGCCTTGGCGAACTTCTTGTCTTTGCCGCCGTGCTAACAGCCTTCTGCATCGGCCTCTTTCGCTATGCGCTCGGGCTTTCGGTTCCCGTTGCGCCCTGGCTTCTAGGATACTGAGATGCTGGACGTCTTTATCAATCTCGGCCTCGGCATGACCGTGGCGTTCACCCTGCAGAACATCGCGCTCTGCTTCATCGGCTGTCTCATCGGCACGCTGGTGGGCGTGTTGCCCGGCGTCGGCCCGGTTGCCACAATCGCGATCCTGCTGCCGGTCACCCTCTCGCTCGATCCGACCGGCTCGTTGATCATGCTCGCCGGCATCTATTACGGCGCCCAGTACGGCGGCTCGACCACGGCCATCCTCGTCAATATTCCCGGTGAGGCGACCGCGGTCGTCACCGCCATCGACGGCCACAAGATGGCCCAGAAGGGCCAGGCGGGGCTTGCGCTCGGCCTGGCGGCGATCGGTTCGTTCTTTGCCGGCACGGTTGCCACCATCGTGATTGCCGCTCTCGGCGTTCCGATGACGCGCATGGGCCTTCTCTTCGGCCCGACCGAGTATTTTTCGCTGATGATCATGGGCCTCGTTTTTGCCGTCGTGCTGGCGCACGGCTCGCTTCTGAAGGCGGTTTCGATGATCCTCATCGGCGTGCTGCTCTCCTGTGTCGGCGCCGATATGGAAACGGGTCGCGAGCGCATGACCTTCGGCCTTGAAATGCTCCAGGACGGCATCGAATTCGTCGTGCTGGCCATGGGCATCTTCGGCTTCGGCGAGATCTTCAAGAACCTTGCCGATCCGGAATCCCGCGATGTCGTGCGCAGCCGCATCGGCCGCCTGTGGCCGACGCTGAAGGAGCTGAAGGATAACTTCCCGCCGATCCTGCGCGGCACCTTCCTCGGCTCTGTCCTTGGCGTTCTGCCGGGCAACGGCGCGATCCTCGGCCCCTTTGCCAGCTATGCGGTGGAAAAGCGTATGTCGAAGCGGCCGCAGGACTTCGGCCATGGCGCACCGGCGGCCGTCGCCGGCCCGGAAAGCGCCAACAATGCCGGCGCGCAGACCTCGTTCATCCCGCTTCTCACCCTCGGCCTGCCGCCGAATGCGGTGATGGCGCTGATGGTGGGCGCGATGATGATCCAGGGCATCGTGCCCGGGCCACAGGTGATCGAGCGCAATCCGGAACTGTTCTGGGGGCTCATCGCCTCGATGTGGATCGGCAACCTCATGCTGGTCATCATCAACCTTCCGCTGATCGGTCTGTGGGTGAAGCTGCTGCGCGTGCCCTATCGCCTCCTGTTTCCGGCCATCGTCTGCTTCTGCTGCATCGGCCTCTACTCGATCGCCAACGATGCGGCCCAGGTAATGATGGCCGCCCTGTTCGGGATCATCGGCTACGCCCTCTACAAGCTCGAATTCGAGCCTGCGCCGCTGGCGCTCGGCTTCGTGCTGGGCCGCTTGCTAGAGGAGAAGCTGCGCCAGTCGCTGATTATCTCCGGCGGCAGCCCGCTGACCTTCCTGCAATCGCCGCTGTCGGCAATTCTGCTGGCGATCGCCGTCATGGCGCTTGTGATCGCCATCTCGCCGTCGATGCGGCGAAACCGCGACGAGGTCTTCAAGGAAGCCTAAGGTTTGCTTCTAAACGTTGGAAAGGCCACGGGCACGCCGCGCCCGTGGCCTTTCTGTTTTCGGGCTGGCGGGCGAGGTATCGTCGCCGATCGGTCAAGAACATCGCTCCTCTTCACAAGTGCGCGGAAGCGGCGTAATCTCCAAGGATATTCTTAAGTAGAAATAATTTAAGTAATAGATCCTGCGGGGACAAAGGAATGGCTGCGACGGGAGCGCGCGGCGACAGGCGGGAGCAAATTGACGGGCTTCGCGTGATCGCCATGACGGGGGTACTGTACGTTCATTACTGGAACGAGCATCCCACACTTGAATCTGTTCGAGTTTCACTCTTCTTCATCATCAGCGGCTTCTTGATCGGGGTGATCCTGCTGTCGGCAAAAGACACCCAGGCAACGATCAACGTCACCAATTTCTACATTCGCCGCTCGCTTCGCCTGCTTCCGGCGCTGTTCCTGATGCTGTTCGTGGCGGCACTGTTCAACATGGATGGCATACGCAACAGCCTGGCGTGGCACACGTTTCAGATGTCGAGCCTGTATTTCGCCATCACCCAGGACTGGGAGCCCTGGGTTGCCGCGCATCTCTGGAGCCTCAACATCGTCGAGCAGTTCTACCTTACCGCTCCGCTGATCATCATCTTCCTGAGCCGGCGGCACATATTCGTGGCTTATGTGCTCATCTTCACGATGTCGGTGATCGCCCGAACCTATAGCGACGAGCTCGGTCTTCTCGCCTGGTCAAACATCGTTCTTGCCTTTGACCCGGTGGCGGCAGGGGCGATCCTGGCGCTGGTCAAGGACAATGCCGATGTGCGGGCGGTTCTGACGAGCAAGCTCAACAACCTCGCGTCTGTCGCGATCATCGCGTCGCCTCTCTTCGTCGGTTTCAAGTTCGGCCATTCGGAAACCTATAAGTTGCTTTGCATCTACGCGCTGGCCTCGATCGTTCTGAGTTCCTACATCGGATACAAGGGCGTGTCGGCCTATCTCCTGGCAAACCCCGTCACGCGCTTCCTCAGCCGCGTCAGTTACGCGACCTATGTGTACCACATGGCGCTCTGGTGGCTGGTCGCCGAACAATGGCCGGCGCTCTACAGGGCGGGGCCGATGACGTTCCTCATCATGAGCACCATCACGGTCATCGTCGCGACGATTTCCTGGCATCTGGTGGAAAAGCACTTCGACGCCCTGAAAGCCCTGTTCCCCGTAACCCAACCGGTGCCGCTGGCGGCCGAGCGTGCCTGACCCCGCCTGCAGGGCGAGGAGCAAGGGCGCAATTATTGCCAACCATCGGAAGGGCTGACGCAATATTTGCGCCGCGAGGCGAGGTTTCTTAAGTCGGTGTTAACCACGTATTTGGTTGTATCGCCACAATCACAGCGGCCCATGAAGGGCATTTTTCAATTTTAAGATGTCACTAATATGGTCAGCATTCTCACGAACGCTGGAGCGATTTCTGCGCTCCAGACTCTGCGTACGATTAACTCCGACATGGCTCAGGTCCGCGGGCAACTGAACTCGGGCCTGAGAATTCAGACGGCGGCCGACAACGCCGCCTATTGGTCGATCTCGACAACCATGCGCTCTGACGCCAAGGCCGTGTCTGCGGTCCAGGACGCGCTCGGGCTGGGAGCGGCCAAGGTCGAGACGGCCTATGCGGCGATGGATGCCGTTACCGGTATTCTCAGCGAGTTCAAGGCCAGGCTGGTGACGGCGAGGGAGCCCGGCGTCGACAAGGGCAAGCTCCAGAAGGAGCTCGACCAGCTCAAGCAGCAGATCTTGAGCATCGTGGACTCGGCGAGCTTCAGCGGACAGAACTGGCTGAGAACCAATGTCTCCGACATCTATGACAGCGATCTGAATCGCACGTCCGTCGCCTCCTCGTTTTCGAGAGACGCCCGAAACGGCGTGTCGCTGAACACGGCCGACTTTTTCCTGCGGGACTCCTCGCTGTTCAACAGCACCGGCGGCGGCATCCTGCAGGCCGACACGCGGGATTTGAGGACCGTCGGCGGGATCCGCTTCGTGACCTCGGTCGATGTCGACGGCTACACCACCAACAGCAACTACAACAACCGGGCGGGTCAGGCTGGCGAATTCGTGTTCCATTTCACGGGGCCGCTCAGTTTTTCGAACGCGGGCGACAAAATCACGTTTGACGTCATCGTCGACAAGGACAGCAGCTCTCAAGGTCTCTCGCTGCCGCTACACGCCGGAAAGACGACCTCGGTCACCGTCGATCGCACCACCGTCGACACGGTGCTCGGCGCCGCTGCCAACGGCGTGATATCGGACTACACGCAATATGCAGCAGTGCTCGACCACGCGGTCAAGCAGGCGGGGGCCGGCGCCACGGTCAAGACATATAGACACCCCTATGAGCCTTACGCCCCCATTATCAATCAAATCGGCTTCATGACACAGCAGAATTCCGGCCTCGACGGGTCCTATGTCGAGGTCGCCAATCTGGTCGTCAGCACGTCGAGCGGCGGCGGAGCTGGTCTCGTTGAAAACTCGGATTTCGGCGAGCGCGGATCGGAGATGACGCTGACGTTCGAGCAGTTCGAGGTCTACAAGGACGTCGTCGTATCCTTCAATTTTTCGGTGAACGGCGAAGCTCCCAGCACCCATTCCTTCGACCGCAATCAGGTGAACGCGCTGCTGGGCAAGGATACCGGCAAGATCGAAACGGTCGACGAGATGGTGACGGTGCTTCAGTCGCTCATCACCCGGCCGAACACCATCATTCAGAACAACGGCTCAGGCGGCACCCTGATAAAGTCCGATCCGGCCGTCGATCGGAAATCCGGTGCCGGAACCTTTATCGGCTTCACCAACATTGACGTGAACATCGAACCGATCGCCCGCAGAAACTTCCTTGACGTCGATATCGCGGCCAACCCGCAATCGGTCGATTCCTATCTCCACTACATCGAAGTCGTCCTGCAGCGGACCATCGATGGTGCAGCGGCGCTCGGTTCGCTACTGTCGCGCATCGACATGCAAACGACCTTCGCTCAAACGCTGATGGCGACGATCGACAAGGGGGTCGGGCGCCTGGTGGATGCCGACATGAACGAGACATCGACGCGGCTGAAGGCCTTGCAGTCGCAGGAGCAGCTCGGCATTCAGGCTTTGCAGATCGCCAACTCCGACGCTCAGAACATCCTGCAGCTCTTCCGCTGAGACAAGCCGCAGAGGTGGATTTGGAGGGCGCGATTAAGAGGGGAGAACGGCGTCCGCTCTGCGGACCTGCCTCGACTGACCCTGGAACTTAACCCAGCCGAGGCTCCTCGGCTGTCACCTGCGTTACAGGCGTGTCGCAGCTTCTGCCTATTCTGGCGCCCGGGAGGACCTGAGCGGCGCAGTTCGTCGCCGCACAATTTAGGCCGCGACGTCCGGAAAAAAAACGGGGGCGCGGCCGGGTCAACGAGGATTAGACATGCGTAAACTTGCGACACTCTCTCTGGCAGCTTTGGTGACTGCGACGGTCGCCGTGGGCGGCGTTGCTCCGGCATTTGCCGGCGGAAGCTACTACAAGGGCGTATCGACAACGCCCATCAACGAAGGCCACAAGAGCGAGAAGTACAACCCTGAGGCCAAGGTCGTGAACCGCCCGCCGCCGCGCAACGGCGCCTATTACAAGGGCATCATGCGCAAGTAATGCGGTATCCGTGGGGCGTGCGTGGTCAAGCGGCCTTTTTGCCCGTCGCGCTACCCGGCATAACCTGCGAAACAAACGAGGGCGCCAGCGGCGCCCTTTATATTTTAAAGCAGAACGTGGTTGAGGATGTCGCTTTCGCTGATCACTAGGTTCGGCAGGTGCCCCTTGCGAAGATAGTGCTTGCGATCGCTGTCGGCCGTGACGAAGACGGCAGTGCGGGCAATTTCGTCCGGCGTGAGTTCCGTTGTACCGGGAACGACGGCGATATGGGAGCGCAGGCCAAGGTCACGCAACAGCTCTTCGATCGCACCATGGTCTTCGACGCCGTGCAGCACCAGACGATCGATCTCGGCGACCGCGTTCGTGTGCCACATCACCGTCTGCAGGGCGACCATGAGCGGCAGAACGCCCTTTGATCGCTGCAGTTCGGGATGGTGTTCGAAGCCGCCGAGCATCAGGCGAGTATAAAGCTCATAGGCGCGAATGTAGTCCTTCTTCGCGAGCCACATGCGCAGGGCGACCGTCATGCGCAGCATGGTGAAATCCCTCACCTGCGCATCGAGATAGGCCCGGCGCTCCGGTGTTAGCCGCACGGCGCCGCGCTTGGCACCGGAATAGAGAAAATATTCAAGGCCGCCGCGGTAGCTGTCCCAGGCGGTGAGCACGTCGGCATGGCCGGCTTGCGGCCGGTCGCGGGCAATCTTCGAACGGGTGACCTGTCGGTAGAACGGCTTTCTCAGGAAGGCGACGGCGCCCTGCTCCAGAAAATGGGCGAGATAGGCGAAGGCCCAGTAGGCGAAGTTCCTGGGCACCCAGGCCGACCGTAGTGCCGACGCCCGGTAGATGCCGATTTCCGGAAACACGTGTCGCTCGCAGAGGAAGTCGAACACTTCCTCGGAAGCGCGCTTCTTGAACTTCGTGTCCTTGTCGACGATGTAGAACGGCGGATCATCGCGCTCCTCGACTTCGTCATGCGTGTACCAGGGCGCGTAGCAGGCGGTGACTTCCGGATTGAGATCCAGGTAGCGGATCGCCTCGCGCATGCCTTCATTGATCAGGATGTCGTCGTCGGCGAGATAGAGCACATATTCGCCGGTCGCGCGGCTGAAGGCGCTGACGACGTTGGCGCCGGAACCGTAGTTCTCCGCCTGCCTGAAGTAGCGGATCGGCAGGCCCTTGGCGATGAAACGCTCGGCCACGTCGCGCGTGTCGTCCGTAGACGCGTTGTCGGAGATGATGATCTCGTACTTATAGGAGAATTGGTAAGGGTCGACGAAGTAGGCGAGCGACTTCTCGAGAAAGGCTGCGCGATTGTAGGTTGGAATGCAAATGCTCAGCTTAACCTGGCTCACGCGCCTCTCCATGGTGCTTTTCTCGCGCGGTTTCCAGTCTCTTCGGACGTTGCCGTTGCCCGCATCGCCAGCCCTGGCGCTGCCCGCACGGCGCAGGTGTCCCGCGCATACAGGGAACGCCCCCTGCACATTCCTTATTCCGCTTCGATCTTGTGTGAGCCTTGTCTTGGATAGGCGATGTCGGCCCCCTCTCGGCGCCGGTCGAGCGCAGTTAACGCTTTGTTAACCATGCTGGCGCACTCTCGGATCAGGCTCACGCCGCCCCTTGTGCGACGGACATGATGAAAATGCTGATGAGCATCATGGCCGCGCTCTCGTTCGGCTCCCTGCTCTTTCTCGTGGCCATCCTCTAGGGCTCTCTGCCCTCAAGGCCACCGCGTCCTTCGACGCCTGTCAGGGATAAAGGTAGAATTCGTCCCAGCTCTCGTGCGGCACAAGCTCACCGATCTTGTATTCGAAGGACAGGACATCCAGGTGCTCGGCGTCGGTGCGGCACTTGAACTTCAGCTTGTACCATTCGCCCTTGCTGCGGAACACAGCGCCCGGCGCCTTCATCTTGTCTTCCTTCACGACCGGTTCGGCGAAAGTATAGGCAATCACCTTGTCCGGTTTGAAGCTCGACTTGTCGGCGTTGATGCGCTCCATCGCTTCGGTGTCGCAGCGCTGCTCCAGGCGGGTCTGGGGGTCGAGCTTCTCGAACTGACGTACCAGGGACTGATCCATCGCCAGCGCCGGGGAGAATGTGGCGGCGAAGACGAGCGGGTACGCGAGTAGCTTCATGCTTGACGGACTCCTGGGAACGGAAAGGACCAACCCGGCAAATCACTGCCGGGCGCGCGCTTGCGGTTTCAGTTAAGCTTTGTGGCCATTCCAAGGCATGCCCCGTATCCGCAACGGCAAACTACGCTTCCGATACGTCGATCCACTCGGCGCCGGTCAGCTCGGCGATGCGGGTCGGGCTGATGTGCACAGCCGCATTGGTGGCACCGGCGGCCGGCACGACGATGTCGTAGGCCTTGAGCGACAGGTCGCAATAGATGCTGTGCGGCTTGGCGAGACCGAAGGGGCAGACGCCGCCGACCGGGTGGCCGGTCTCGGCTTCCACCTCGTCGAAACCAAGCATGCGCGCCTTTGTGCCGAAGCGGGCCTTGTACTTCTTGTTGTCGAGGCGGGCGTCGCCACGCGTGACGATCAGGATCACGTCGTCGCCGACGCGAAGCGCCAGCGTCTTGGCGATCTGGGCCGGCTCGACGCCGTGGCCCTCGGCCGCAAGAGCAACCGTGGCGGTGCTTTGTTGTAGCTCGATGACGTCGATATCTGGGGCGTGCTGGGAGAAGAAGTCTTTGACGGAGGTCAGGCTCATGGCGAACAGTTCACGTTATTGAAAAGGCAAGGGGCGGCCGCCGCGGCGCAAGGAGCGCTAGGGTCCTTCGTGCCGGGCGCGCAAATCTCTCAATCGTCGTTGGAAGCGTCAAGGTCTTCCGGGCGCAGACCTTCCTGCTGCGGTGGCAGGTAGCCGTGATTGGTGAACCAGTTTTCGAGGATCGCGATGATCGCCTGATCCCGTGTCTGCATTCCCGGGTGATCCGCAATGAACGACTTGAGCGCCGTTTCGATCTTGTCGGTGTAAAGAGCGTTCATGCTCGCCTCCGTCTGGCTATGTGCAATGTCCCGTCCAGCAGATCACAGTGCTACAGCCCCCTTCGCGCGTCCAGATGGAACGGCCGGGGATATTCCGGGCGCGAAGGGTACTGCCGCCGACGATGGGTCAGGCCTGTTTGACGATGCGGATCAGCACCAGAAGGATGACGGCACCGATCGTCGCGTGCAGGATCGCTGAAAGGATGCCGGTGCCGAGGCTGATGCCGATCGCCGGAAAGAGGAAGCCGGCGATGAAGGCGCCGATGATGCCGACGACCATATTGCCGATGAGGCCGAAACCGCCGCCCTTGACAATGAGGCCGGCGAGCCAGCCGGCGACCGCGCCGACGATCAGGAAGACGAGAATGCTTTCAATTCCCATGAACGGGTCCCTTTCCGTTGAATCTCCAAGGGAAAGATAGATCAGGAATTGAAATCAGATAGGGGGCAATTTCATCGCGCAGCGATTTTTTGAGCTGTCGAGCGTGGGATGCGGCGCCGGGCCTCAAATGGCAGCCCGGCGCGGCTCGTTTCAGTGTCAGACGATACCGCCCCCGCCGCCGGCAACGGCCGGGCGCTCAGCCGCGACTTTCGCGCGGTAACCGCTCTTGCGATAGGCCGCGACAGGTGCGATTGCACCGCCGCTTTCGAGACGCGCCATCGCGAGAATAGGCTCGACGTCGGTGCGGAAGGCTACCTTCAGCGTCTCGCTCGCCATCAGCGCGTCGTTGTCGTCCTGGTAGCCCGCGAGCGCCTGGCGGTCGACAATCAGCGCCTGGGCATAGGCGCGGCAGACCTCGGTGGCACTCGTCATCAGGCTTTCGATCGGGTCGGTGACGTTGTGGCTCTGGTCGAGCATGTGCGCCGGCTCGAACCCCTTGGCCTTGCGGGTCTCCGCATCGACGAGTTCGTTGAAGACGAGGAACAGCCGGTAGGGATCGATCGAACCGGTGTCGAGATCGTCGTCACCATACTTCGAATCGTTGAAGTGGAAGCCGCCGAGCTTGCCGAACTGGATGAGGCGGGCGACGATCATCTCGATGTTGACGTTCGGCGCATGGTGGCCAAGGTCGACGAGGCAGAAGGCCTTGGGGCCGAGCTCCTGGGCGATCAGGTAGTTGCTGCCCCAGTCCTGGACGACGGTCGAATAGAAGGCCGGCTCGAACATCTTGTGTTCGGTGTAAACGCGCCAGTCATCCGGCAGCGCCGCGTAGACCGATTTCATCGCGTCGAGATAACGCTCGAAAGCGCGGGTGAAGTTGCTCTGGCCGGGGAAGTTGGAGCCGTCGCCGACCCAGACCGTCAGCGCCTTGGACTCAAGCTGCCGGCCGATCTCGATGCATTCGAGATTGTGCTCCACCGCTTGGGCGCGCGTGGCGGCGTCGGCATGCGACAGCGAGCCGAACTTGTAGGAATGTTCCTGGCCCGGCGCGTCGGAGAAGGTGTTGGAGTTCATCGCATCGAAACCGAGGCCGAGCGACGTGCCCTTCTCCTTTAGTTCGGAAATGTCGCTCACCTTGTCCCACGGGATATGCAGCGAGACGGTCGGCGTCGCCCGGGTCAGCTGCTGGATGACCGCGCAATCCTCGAGCTTGTCGAAGATGTTGCGCGGTTCGCCCTTGCCGGGGAAGCGGGCAAAGCGCGTGCCGCCGGTGCCGACACCCCAGGAAGGGACGGCAACACCGTAGGCGGCGACCTTCCGCTTGATCTCGTCGATCGCGATGCCGCGCCGGCTGAGCCTTTCACCGAGGCTCTCATAATCCCGGCGAAGTGCGGTGAGCCGGCTTTCGTTCTCGGCCTCGACGGTCGCCTGGCTGATCATGGTGGTCGTCATGAAACTCTCCTCGATCAGCGGGTGAAGGACTGGGCATTGCCCGCGTCGACATTGATGATGTTGCCGGTCGATTTCGCCGACATGTCGGAGGCGAGGAAATAGATCGCCTCGGCGATATCCTCGGGGAAGACGCTGAGCTTCAGCATCGAGCGCTCGCGATAATGCGCCTCGAGGTCGTCCACATCCATCTTGTAGGCGGCGGCGCGCTGTTCCTTCCACTCGCCAGTCCAGATCTTCGAGCCGCGCAACACCGCGTCGGGGTTCACGACGTTGACGCGGATCTGCGCGCCAGCCCCTTCGAGCGCCAGGCAGCGGGCGAGGTGGATTTCGGCCGCCTTGGCGGTGCAATAGGCAGATGCGCCGGGGGAGGCGGCAAGGCCGTTCTTGGAGGCGACGAAGACGACGTTGCCGCCGGCCTTCTGCTGGCGGAAGATGCGGAAGGCTTCACGCGAGACGAGGAAGTAGCCGGTCGTCAGGATGTCGATGTTCTTGGTCCAGAGCGCCAGCGTCGTGTCTTCGATCGCGGCCGACGAGGCGAGGCCGGCATTGGAGACGAGAATGTCGAGGCCGCCGAAGGCAAGCAGCGCGTCGGCGAAACCGCCCTCGACCGCCGCTTCGCTGGTGACGTTCATGCTGACGGAGCGGACGAAATCCTTGCCGTAGCGCTTGGACAGTTCGCCTTCAGCCGCCGCAAGCGCGGTCTCATCGATATCGGCGAGCACGACGCAGGCGCCTTCCTGCATCAGCCGGTTGGCCGTCGCCTTGCCGATACCGCCGGCGCCGCCGGTAACGAGGGCGATGCGGCCGGCGAGGCTCTTCGGCTTCGGCATGCGCTGCAGCTTTGCTTCCTCCAGCAGCCAGTATTCGATGTCGAAGGCTTCCTGTTCCGGCAGGCCGACATAGGTGGAAACGCCGGAGGCGCCGCGCATGACGTTGATGGCGTTGACGTAGAACTCGCCGGAGATGCGGGCGGTCGCCTTGTCCTTGGCAAAGGTGATCATACCGACGCCGGGCACGAGATAGACGACCGCGTTCGGGTCGCGCATGGCGGGGCTGTCTTCGTGCTTGCAGCGCTCGTAGTAGGCCGCATAGTCGGCGCGATAGGCGGCGATCGCTTCGGGCAGCGCTGCCAGCGTCTTGTCGACATCGGGACTGGCCGGATCGAAATCGACCACCAGCGGCCGGATCTTGGTGCGCAGGAAATGGTCGGGGCAGCTGGTGCCAAGAGCGGCCAGCGGCTTCAGATCCTTCGACGTGACGAAATCGAGCACGGCCTGGCTGTCGTCGAAATGGCCGACCTTCTTCTCGTCGGCGCTGATCAGCCCGCGGATGACCGGCATCAGCTTGCGGGCGACGTCGGCGCGGGCGGCCGCGTCGAGCGCCGGCTTCACCGCGCCGCCAAAAGCAGGCTTGGTGTTCTCGGCCTCGAACCAGGCGATCGCCTTGTTAATGATCTCGACCGTCGTCTCGTAGGCTTCTTTGGCCGTGTCGCCCCAGGTGAAGAGGCCATGGCTTTCAAGCACCACACCGCGTGCGCGCGGGTTTTCCAGGCAGAACTTTTCCAGCCACAGGCCGAGCTCGTAGCCCGGGCGCTTCCACGGCAGCCAGCCGATGTCGTCGCCGAAGATCTTTGCCGTCAGCTCGCGGCTGTTCTTGGCCGCGGCAATCGCGATGATTGCGTCGGGATGCATGTGGTCGACATGCTTCTTCGGCACGTAGGCATGCAGCGGCGTGTCGATCGAGGCGGCGCGTGGATTGAGGTTGAAAGTGCAGTGCGGCAGGTAGCCGACCATCTCGTCTTCGAACGCGACACCGCGATAAATCGACTTCAGCGCGTTGAGCTTTTCCATGTAGAGAGTGGCAAAACCGTCGAGCTTGATCGTTCCGACGTCGCCGCCCGAACCCTTGACCCAGAGCACCTCGACCGAGCCGCCCCCAAGCGGATCCTTCTCCATCACCTTGGCCGAGGTGTTACCGCCGCCGTAGTTGGTGATGCGCTTGTCGGAGCCGAGCAGGTTGGAGCGATAGAGCAGGCGCTCGGATTCGCTCATGCCGGCAGCCTTTGCCTCGTCCCAAAGGTTTGCAAGTCGCGCACCCTGCTGCTTGTCGAGCATCTCGAATTTCCTCCCGGTCTGATATCGCGCGGCTTGGCGACCGCGCAGAGATGTGGTTGGCATCAGATCACAGGACTTGAGCGTTAAAGTCAATCAAAAACGATCAAGTTCGCGCATATTGCGCTGCACAATGAAAAAATATGATTGTTTGTGATTGACAATGGTCGATCGTGATGGAAGCATGAACGCCATCGGAGGAACGCATGCACGAGAAAGAAAGACACCGGATCATTCAGTCGGCGGTTCAGGAAAAACCCGTCGTCACCGTCCAGGAACTGGTCGATCTGACCGACAGTTCCGAGGCGACGATCCGGCGCGATATTGCAGCCCTCCACGTGCAGAAGAAGCTGCGACGGGTGCGCGGCGGCGCCGAGGCGATCAATCCGCCGCAATTCGTCGGCCTTGCCGGTCGTCCGTTCAAGGTCAACGAGGGCCTGCACGCCCGCGAAAAGCAGGCGATCGCCAAGGAGGCGGTGGCGCTCTGCGAGGATGGCGAGCCGATCATCATCAATGGCGGGACCACGACCTTTCAGATGGTGCATTTCCTCAGCAATCGGCGAATGCAGGTTTTCACCAATTCCTTCCCGATCGCCGAGCATCTTTTGAAGCATTCGAAGAACACGGTGATGCTGTCGGGCGGCACGATCTACCGCGAGCAGAACATTATCCTCAGCCCCTTCGACAATGACGTGACGCGCAATTTCTATGCGCGCCGCATGTTCATGGGGGCGCAGGGCTTAGGCCCGCTCGGCCTGATGGAGGCAGATCCGCTGTTGATCCAGGCGGAGCAGAAACTGATCGACCAGGCCGACGAACTCGTCGTGCTGGTGGACTCCTCGAAGTTTCACAAGCGGTCGAGCCTCATCCTTTGCGGGCTGAAGCGGATCGCCACTGTCATTACGGATTCGGGCATCGAGGACAGGCATGCCGCGATGCTTGAAAATGCCGGTGTGCGGCTGGTCGTTGCCAGCTCGAGAGCCGGCACAGATGCGGAGAACATGTCCTCGTCCGCCTGAGGCGTGGGCGAGGAGAGGGGAAGGTGACGCTCACGGCCGGAGGGGCCGGGGCATCGCCAATGGAGGAAATCGCGCCGGCGACGCTTGTCGCGTGCCGGTCATTGGGAGGAAATGAGCATGAAGATCCTGAAGTCACTGATGGTTACGGCCGCCGTTTCGCTGGCGCTGATGGCCAATGCCGCGCATGCGGAAAACAAGAAGATCGCGCTCGTGGTCAAGGCGCTCGGCATCGGCTTCTTCGAAGCCGCCAACAAGGGCGCGCAGGAAGCCGCCAAGGAGCTCGGCGACGTCGAGGTGATCTATACCGGCCCGACGACGACGACCGCCGAAGGCCAGATCGAGGTGATCAACTCGTTGATCGCCCAGAAGGTTGACGCCATCGCCGTTTCCGCCAACGACACCGACGCCCTCGTTCCGGCGCTGAAGAAGGCGATGGATCGCGGCATCAAGGTCATCTCCTGGGACTCAGGCGTCGCCAAGGATGGCCGCCTGATGCACCTGAACCCATCGTCGAGCCCGCTGATCGGCAACATGATCATCAAGCTCGCCGCCGACAACCTGCCTGAGGGCGGCGATGTCGCGGTGCTTTCAGCAACGGCGACCTCGACCAACCAGAACACCTGGATCGCCGAGATGAAGAAGGTCCAGGGCAACTACAAGGGCATCAATGTCGTCGCGACCGTTTATGGTGACGACCTCGCCGACAAGTCCTACCGCGAAACGCAGGGCCTTATTCAGTCCTATCCGAACCTGAAGGCGATCATCGCGCCGACCTCGGTCGGTATCGTTGCCGCCGCCCAGGCCGTCACCGACGCCGGCAAGATCGGCCAGATCAACGTCACAGGTCTCGGCCTTCCCTCGGAAATGGCCGGCCACGTGAAGTCGGGCGCCTCCAAGTCTTTCGCGATCTGGAACCCGATCGACCTCGGCTACTCCGCAACGATGGTCGCCTACGACCTGATCAACGGTGCCGAAGCCAAGCCGGGTGCTGAACTGAAGATGGGCCGCATGGGTGCCGTCAAGCTCGACGACAACAACGAAGGCGCGATGGCCGACCCGTTCGTCTACGATGCCAAGAATGTCGAGGAATTCGCCAAGATCTTCTGATCCGGCGAAAGCCCCTCATCCGCCTGCCGCCACCTTCTCCCCGTTTGCGGGGAGAAGGGACAAGCGGCAACGGTTTGCCCCCCCTTCCCGACGAGGAGGGAAGAGAGCGGCATGCCGGTGCCTTCTCACCGCATGCGGGGAGAAGGTTAGGGTGAGGGGCAACCCGCGCGGGCGGATACGAGGGCATACGAGGCCCGAACGACTTCGCGTTATCGAAACGACTGAATGGTGGACTGTCTCTTGCTGCAGGATACGCTCACATCGCGGATGAAGCCCGCCATTGCGCTCGAAGGGATCTCGAAGTCCTTTCCCGGGGTGAAGGCGCTCTCTGATGTTTCGCTGGCGCTCTATCCGGGGTCGGTGACCGCGCTGATCGGCGAAAACGGCGCCGGGAAATCGACGCTGGTGAAGATCCTGACCGGCATCTACCAACCGGACGAGGGCACGATCTCCGTCGGTGATCAGGAGGTTCATTTCCCGACGGCGCTGGCGGCCGCACGCGCCGGCGTCACCGCGATCCATCAGGAAACCGTGCTCTTCGATGAGCTCTCGGTCGCCGAGAACATTTTCCTCGGCCACGCCCCGCGCAATCGCTTCGGGCTGATCGACTGGAAGAAGCTCAATGCCGATGCGCGTGCCTTGCTTTCGCGCGCCGGTGCCGATCTCGATCCGACCATCCGCCTGCGCGATCTCGGTATCGCCAAGAAACATCTGGTCGCGATCGCCCGCGCGCTGTCGATCGATGCGCAGGTGGTGATCATGGACGAGCCCACGGCCGCCTTGTCGCACAAGGAAATCCACGAACTCTATGCCCTCGTCGAACGGCTGAAGGCAGACGGCAAGGCGATCCTGTTCATCAGCCACAAGTTCGATGAAATCTTCCGCATCGCCGACCGCTACACGGTGTTTCGCGACGGAACGATGGTCGACGAAGGGCTGATCGCCGATGTCAGCCAGGACGAACTGGTGCGCCTCATGGTTGGCCGCGCTGTCGGTTCGGTTTACCCGAAGAAGGATGTGGCGATCGGCGAACCGGTGCTCACGGTCTCCGGCTACCGCCACCCGACCGAGTTCGAGGACATCAACTTCGAGCTTCGCCGCGGCGAGATCCTCGGCTTCTACGGCCTGGTCGGCGCCGGCCGTTCCGAGTTCATGCAGTCGCTGATCGGCGTCACCCGGCCATCGGCCGGTGCTGTCCGGCTCGATGGCGAGGTGCTGGTGATCCGCAGCCCGTCCGAAGCGATCCGGGCTGGCATCGTCTATGTGCCCGAAGAGCGCGGCCGCCAGGGTGCGATCATTGGCCTGCCGATCTTTCAGAACGTCACGCTGCCGTCGTTGTCGCGCACCTCGCGCTCGGGCTTCCTGAAGCTTGCCAACGAGTTCGCGCTTGCCCGCGAATATACCACGCGCCTCGACCTGCGCGCCGCCTCGCTCGATCAGGATGTCGGCACGCTTTCGGGCGGCAACCAGCAGAAGGTCGTGATCGCCAAGTGGCTGGCGACGAAGCCGAAGGTGATCATTCTCGACGAGCCGACCAAAGGCATCGACATCGGCTCCAAGGCCGCCGTGCACGCCTTCATGAGCGAGTTGGCGGCACAGGGCCTGAGCGTCATCATGGTCTCCTCGGAAATCCCGGAGATCATGGGCATGTCCGACCGCGTCATCGTGATGCGCGAGGGGCGGATCGCCGGGCGCTTCGAGCGCGCCGAACTGACGGCGGAAAAGCTGGTGCGTGCCGCCGCCGGCATTCAGGAGGCCGCGTGATGGCAAACATCCTCAGGAATCGCGAACTGCTGCTGGTCGGTGCGATCGCCGTGCTGCTGGCGCTGATCACCTGGCGTTTCCCGCCCTTCGTCGCGCCCGCGAACCTCGGGCGCGTCTACAACGACACGTCGATCCTGATCATTCTGGCGCTTGGCCAGATGGCGGTGATCCTGACGCGCTGCATCGATCTTTCGATGGCCGCCAACCTTGCGCTCTCGGGCATGGTGGCGGCGATGCTGAACGCCGCCTTTCCGGGCCTGCCGATCCCACTGATCATCCTTGCGGCAGTTGCGCTCGGCACTTTGCTCGGCATGATCAACGGCGCGCTCGTCTGGAAGCTCGACATTCCGCCGATCGTCGTAACCCTCGGCACGCTCACAATCTATCGCGGCCTGATCTTTCTCTTGAGCGGCGGCAAGTGGATCAATGCCCACCAGATGAGCGACGCCTTCAAGGCATTGCCGCGCGACGAGCTCTTTGGTTTTCCGGTTCTCTCCTGGCTCTCGCTGGTGATGATCGCGCTCGTTTTCCTGCTGATGAGCCGCACGGCGCTCGGACGCGCCTTTTATGCGGTCGGCGGCAATCCGCACGCGGCGGTCTATACCGGCATCGACGTCGGCCGCACCCGCTTCTCGGCCTATTGCCTATCCGGCGCGCTTGCCGGGCTCTCGGGTTATCTTTGGGTGTCGCGTTATGCCGTCGCCTATGTCGACATCGCCGCCGGCTTCGAACTCGACATCATCGCGGCCTGCGTCATCGGCGGCATATCGATCGCCGGCGGCATCGGCACGGTAGCAGGCGCGGTGCTCGGTGCGCTGTTCCTTGGCGTGATCAAGAACGCCTTGCCGGTCATCAATATCTCGCCCTTCGCCCAATTGGCGATTTCGGGCATGGTCATCATTGTCGCTGTTGCCGTCAACGCTCGCGCCGAGCGGCGCAAGGGCCGCGTCATCTTGAGAAAGGCGGAGGCTGTCTGATGGCCGAGACCCACCTTACCCCACGACATATCCCCGATCGGCTGGAAGGCCGCGGCGCGCGCCTGCTGAAGAGCTGGGAAAGCCTGCTGCTTGTCGTCGCCTGCCTCATCTTTCTCGGCAACTCGCTGGCCTCGCCCTACTTCCTCGACCCGTGGAACCTCTCGGACGCGACCTTCAACTTCACCGAAAAGGCGATGATTGCCTTCGCCATGGCGCTGGTGATCATTTCCGGCGAGATCGATCTGTCGGTGGCCTCGATCATCGCGCTCGCCTCGACGGCGATGGGCTATGCCGTGCAACTTGGCTTCGACACGCCGGCGCTGGTGGTGATCGGTCTCTCTGTCGGGCTTCTTTGCGGTGCGATCAACGGCCTCTTGATCACCGGTCTCGGGTTGCCCTCGATCGTGGTGACCATCGGCACCATGAGCCTCTTCCGCGGTCTCTCCTTCATCATCCTCGGCGACCAGGCTTTCACCGGTTATCCCGACAGCTTCTCGTGGTTCGGCCAAGGCTATGTCTGGTGGGTGTTCTCCTTCGAGTTCACGCTCTTCGTTTCCCTCGCGGTCGTCTACGGCGTCGTCTTGCACAAGACCAATTTCGGCCGCGCGGTCTATGCCATCGGCAACAATCAGACGGCGGCGCTCTTCTCCGGCATCCGCGTTGCGCGCATCAAATTCATCCTCTTCCTCCTGACCGGGTTGATGGCCGGGCTTGCCTCGATCTGCCTGACCTCGCGCCTCGGCTCGACGCGCCCGTCGATCGCGCTCGGCTGGGAGCTGGAGGTGGTAACGATGGTGGTACTCGGCGGCGTCAACATTCTCGGTGGCTCCGGCACCATCCCGGGCGTCGTGCTGGCCGCCCTGATCATGGGTATGGTGACCTTCGGTTTCGGCCTGCTCAACGTGCCGGGCATCGTCATGTCGATCTTCATCGGCCTGCTGCTGATCTCGGTGATCGCGCTACCCATTCTCTGGCGGCGCGCCCGTCAGCGTCTCGCACATTGAGGATCCGATGGAAAAATACGCGTTCCGTATGCGCCTGAACCCAGGCATGGCCGCCGAATACAGGGCGCGGCACGATGCCATCTGGCCGGAACTGGCCACCCTGCTGAAGGAGGCCGGCGTCTCCGACTACTCCATCCATCTGGACGAGGAGACCAGTCTGCTTTTCGGTGTGCTCTGGCGGACCGACGATCACCGCATGGCCGACCTGCCGTCCCATCCCATCATGCAGAAATGGTGGGCCTATATGGCAGATATCATGGAAACCCATGGCGATAACGAACCGGTGGCGGTGCCGCTGACGACCGTTTTCCATTTGGACTGATAAGATGCGGGTTGTTGGCGTTATCGATATCGGCAAGACCAATGCCAAGGTCGCAGCCGTTGATCTCGACCGTTTCGAGGAGATCGCCGTCCGCAAGACGGCGAATGCGGTGCTGATTGATGGTCCTTATCCGCATTTCGATGTCGAGCGTCTCTGGGCCTTCCTGCTCGAAAGCCTCGCGTCACTCCATGCCGAACACGTCTTCGAGGCGATCTCGATCACCACCCACGGCGCGACCGCCGTCGTGCTCGACGCATCAGGCAACCTGGCGCTTCCGGTGTTGGACTATGAGCACGCCGGTCCCGACAGCCTCGCCGCCGAGTATGATAATGTCAGGCCGCCCTTTTCCGAGACCGGCTCCGCGCGCCTGCCGATGGGCCTCAATGTCGGCGCCCAGCTCTATTGGCAGCAGAAGACCTTTCCCGACGACTTCGCCAGGGTCGCCTCGGTCCTGACCTATGCGCAATATTGGACCTATCGACTGACAGGTACGCTCTGTAACGAGCTGACCTCGCTCGGCTGCCACACGGATCTCTGGAACCCACGGGCAGGGACATTCTCGTCTCTTGTCGAAAGCCAGGGCTGGACGCCCCTCTTCGCACCGGTGTTGAAGGCGAGCGATATTGCCGGAACGCTACTGCCAGAGCTTTGTTCGGCAACGGGCATTGCATCAGGGACCCCCGTCTATTGCGGCATTCACGATTCCAACGCCTCGCTGCTGCCGCATCTCCTGACACGTACCTCGCCCTTCTCGGTGATCTCAACCGGCACCTGGGTGGTGATGCTTGCGGTCGGTGCCGAGGCGAAGGTGCTCGATGAACACCGCGACACGCTGATCAACGTCAACGCGCTTGGCGATCCCGTACCCTCCGCCCGCTTCATGGGCGGCCGCGCCTTCCAGCTTCTGTTGGGGGAGGGGGCGCCCCCTGTGTCGCCGCGAACGGAAGAGGCCGTGGCCGGGGCCGGCCACATGCTGCTGCCGTCCATTCCCGAGGGATCCGGTCCCTTTCCGGCCGCAAAAGCGATCTGGACGACGGACGAACGGGAGCTTGGCCCCGCCGAACGCTTTGTCGTCGTCTCGTTCCATCTGGCGCTGATGACAGCCACCTGTCTCGACCTGATCGGCGCGCGCGGCGATATCGTCGTCGAAGGGCCCTTTGCTTCCAACAGGACCTATCTGCGCATGCTCGCCGCAGCGACGGGCCGGCCGGTCTTTGCCGATCCCCACAATATCACGGGTACGAGCCTCGGTGCTGCGTGTCTGGTTAAGGGATCCGCGGTCAGGACCGGGGTCGAGCCGCTTGCGGGCGAGATCGCGGAGAGCCTCACCGCCTATGCGCAGGCATGGCAAAAGGCGACGCAGGACCATGTGTGCAAAGAAAAGCGGCCGTAGAACATCCGTCCCCGGCCGCAGAGATGCCTGGTTGTGTCAGTAAGAGACGGGCTAACGCCCGATCAAAACACAGAGCTGCGCTTTGCCGACCGGTTGTGCTCGATGTTGAGCACGATCGATACTGCCATCATTGTCAGGATTGCTGTGAGTGCGGCGCCAATGCCAAGAACAATCATTGTTCGTTTCCTGTAAGCGCATCGTCATGATGTCGCTTTGCGTGATGCGAAGGTTTCTTCGCGCATGCAGCGCCCACTTCACTTTCGCTTCGATACGCGAGCGCAAGTCGAAGTACAATTCTAAACTCTTGTGATTGAGAACCTGTTGGTTTCAGGCGTGTTTATTACAGTTTTGTTGCAGCGCAAAAACGGCGCGTGAAAACACCCTGTGAATTTTAGTGATTCCGATTAGAGGCGAGGGACCGTTAACCTTCAAGCAAGGAATTAACCATAAACATGGTCCCACACGTCGGAATGGGATAATTCACAAGTCTCCTCAAGGCATGATGCCGCCCCGCCGTACCGGTTCCGGTCCGGTATCCATTCTTCACCGAATTTACTTGCGGGATGAACGACAGCAGACGCTTTTCGGCGGAGGCTGATCTCATCGATGTGGCGTGCACGTCCGGTGGACCGTGGCTCTCCCTGATGCTCCCCAGGCAAGTTCCGAACGTGCAGCACCGGGGATCAGCGTTGAGGCAGGAAGCATCGTCAGAACAGGCAAAAAAGGGCCAGGCAGGCAGCCTGCTGGAGCGCCTGCGCTTTGCCGGGCTCGACGACGAGAGCTGCAACCGCGTCCGCGATCACAGGCAAAAGCTTTCTCCCCGGATTGATCAGGCGCTTCGCGACCTCTTCCAGCGCCTCCAGACCTATCCGGACGCCGCCCGCCATTTCGACAGCGACCGCCAGATCGACCGCCTTCAGGATCTTCAGTCGTCGCACTGGAACGTGCTGACCGACGCACGCTTTGACGGGCTTTATGCCGAGCGCATCAAGGTGCTCGCAGACACCGCAAGCCGCATGGGCCTCGACCCGCGCTGGCAGATGGCAAGCCATGCCGTCGTGCTCGAACATCTCATCGTCGGACTGATCGAAGACGCCTGGCCGCGATCCTTCCTGCCGATGGGCAAGGCGCGCCGCCGCGAACTTTGCGAGCTCGTCGCCGCTCTGGTGCGCACGACCTTCGTCGACAGCGAGATCGGCGTTTCGCTCCGCTTCAACGCCCTCCGCCAACAGCACCAGCGGCAGCTCGCCGAGCAGCGCAGCGCCGACGAGCTGGAGGTCAAGGCGCTCTTCGGCGACTTTGCCGAAGGCGTGAGCCAGGGTGATCTCGGCGCGCGGTTGCCGGAAACGGCGGTCGAAGCCTATCAGCCCATCGTGGCGAGCCTGAACGCGGCACTCGAACAGATCCAGCAAAGTCTTCAGGCCTCCGATCAGCGCAGCCAGGCTGCCGGGGTACTGGTCGACCGCATGCGCGACGGCGCGACAGCCTTCACGGACAAGGCGAGCGCTGAAGCCGACGCGCTTTCCGGGCAGCTTGCCGTGCTCTCCGGCATGGCCGGACGCATGGCGACCGGTTCGGGCCGGATCAGCGCCACGGAAACGAAGGCCAACGAGACCCGCATTGCCGTCGAGCGCAGCGGCGAGATCGCCGGCCAGGCGATTTCCGCCATGGCCGACATCGAGGCGTCGGCCGAAAAGATCGGCCAGATCATCGGCGTCATCGACGAGATCGCCTTCCAGACCAATCTTTTGGCGCTCAACGCCGGCATCGAAGCGGCGCGCGCCGGCGACAGCGGTCGCGGTTTTGCCGTCGTCGCCCAGGAAGTGCGTGCGCTGGCACAGCGCTCCGGCGAAGCGGCGCGCGAAATCAAGCAGCTCGTTTCCGGCACCAAGGCGCAGGTCGAGACCGGCGTCGAGATTGTCGGCCGCACCCAGGACGCGATCAGCAGCATCGTCGAGCAGGTCACGTCGATCAATTCCGCCGTCTCCGGCATCGCCCGCGAGGCGGAGCAGCAGGTCGGCGACCTCCGCGGCGTCGCGACCGAGATCGGCACGATCTCCAGGGGTGTCGAGGCAAGTGCCGCGCTGGCCGGCGAAACCGTCCGTTCGTCGGACGATCTTCATACGGTCATCGTCGAGCTCGGCGAGACCATCCGCCAGTTCCGCCTGGAGCGTCGCCATCCGGCCGCATCGGCGCGTGCCGGCCGCGAGCCCTTCCGTCACACATCCGCCGTCGTTGCCGAAGAGCCGGCCGCACCGTTGTTTGACGACGGGCTGCAGCGGCAGCTCGCCGGTTGGCAGCGCTGATATCAAGGGCAGTAGAGAGTTAGCAGTCGAGGAAGACAGAAATGGCCAGCAAGAAGACCGCCCAGAAGACGCTTAGCCTCGCTCCGGTTCTGGACCTGAATGAGGCAACGGCACTGCACGAGAAGCTGCTCGCGCTCAAGGGCAGCGATATCGTGATCGACGCTTCCGCGGTCGAGCGGGTCGGGACGCTTTGTGTCCAGGTGCTGATGGCCGGCGCCAAGACCTGGAAAGAGGAACATTTGTCTTTCACCTTCAGCAAGGTGTCGGACGCTTTCGAGAAAACGACACAGCTCATCGGGGTCGAGATCGACCACCTGATGGCAAAGGA
Source organism: Ensifer sp. ENS06 (assembly GCF_014852205.1). NCBI lineage: Bacteria > Pseudomonadati > Pseudomonadota > Alphaproteobacteria > Hyphomicrobiales > Rhizobiaceae > Ensifer > Ensifer sp. ENS06. The sequence continues at coordinate 634,372 of NZ_JACVBC010000001.1, forward strand.
GATTTGAGAAAATGAAGAAGCGAGTTCTGACGGTCGACGACTCCCGGACGATCCGAAACATGCTGCTGGTTACGCTGAACAATGCCGGTTTCGAAACGATTCAGGCCGAAGACGGCGTCGAGGGCCTTGAGGTCCTGGAAGAAGCCAATCCGGACGTGATCGTCACCGACATCAACATGCCGCGTCTCGACGGCTTCGGCTTCATCGAAGGCGTGCGCAAGAACGATCGCTACCGCGCCATTCCGATCCTGGTACTGACCACCGAAAGCGACGCGGAGAAGAAGAACCGCGCGCGTCAGGCGGGTGCAACCGGCTGGATCGTCAAGCCGTTCGACCCGACCAAACTCATCGATGCAATCGAGCGCGTAACGGCCTGAAGTCCGGGGATAGCCTCCAATGGATATGAACGAAATCAAAGAGATCTTCTTCCAGGAATGCGAGGAACAACTCGCCGAACTGGAATCGGGTCTGCTGAAGCTCAATGATGGCGACCGCGACCCGGAAACGGTCAATGCCGTTTTCCGTGCGGTGCACTCCATCAAGGGTGGCGCCGGCGCCTTCGGGCTGGACGACCTCGTCTCCTTCGCGCACGTGTTCGAGACGACCCTTGATTGCGTTCGTTCCAATAGGCTCGATCCCGGACCGGAAGTTCTGAAGGTGATGCTGAAGTCGGCCGACGTACTCGCCGACCTCACCAACGCTGCGCGCGATGGCGGCAGCGTCGACGAGGCGCGCAGCCGCCAGCTGATCAAGGAACTCGAGGCGCTCGCAAACGGCGAAGTTCCACAGGCGTCGGCAGCGCCGGCCGAACCGGTTGCCAAGCCCGTCGCTGCCGTGGCTCCGCCGCCGGTCAACGACGAAGGCTTCCAGCCGGTCGCCTTCTCCTTCGATGACTTCGACGCGGCTGAAGAGCCGCCGCTGATGGAAAAGCCCACATATGAGATCGTCTTCAAGCCGAAGTCCGATCTCTACGCCAAGGGCAACGAGGCAACGCTGCTTCTGCGCGACCTCTCGCGCCTTGGCGAGATGAGCATCCATTGCGACATGGGCGCACTGCCGACGCTCGATCGGCTGAGCCCGGAGAGCGCCTATTTCTTCTGGAAGATCTCGCTCAAGACCGACAAGGGCGAGGACGCGATCCGTACGGTTTTCGAATTCGCCGAGTGGGATTGCGACCTGGAGATTTCGCTGGTCGAAGACGAGGCGACGCAGTCGGGCGAAGAGCTGCCGATGCAGCCCGTTCCCTTCGACCTGTCGATCCTTGACGACGAACCGGCGGTATCGGTCGGTGTCGTCGAGGAAGAAGAACAGCTTGCCTCCCAGCAGCAGGATCGCGACGCCGCGGTTTCAGCCGCCGGCACGGCCAGCAACGTGCTGCAGATGGCGCAGTCCGCCGCCCGCGCACCGGCTGAGAAGGCAGCTCCCGCGGCCAGCGCCGCCGCCCAGAGCGCTGCCGCCCAGCAGGCCGCCGCGTCGGCTGCAACGCCGACCATTCGCGTCGATCTCGATCGCGTCGACCGCCTGATCAACCTTGTCGGCGAACTCGTGATCAACCAGGCGATGCTCTCGCAGAGCGTCGTCGAGAACGACACCAACGGCACGTCCTCGATCAACATGGGCCTCGAAGAGCTGCAGCAGCTCACCCGCGAGATCCAGGATTCGGTGATGGCGATCCGCGCCCAGCCGGTGAAGCCTGTCTTCCAGCGCATGTCGCGTATCGTTCGCGAAATCGCCGACATGACCGGCAAGTCGGTCCGCCTGATCACCGAAGGCGAGAACACCGAAGTCGACAAGACCGTCATCGACAAGCTCGCCGAGCCGCTGACCCATATGATCCGCAACGCGGTCGACCACGGCCTCGAAACGCCGGAGAAGCGCCTTGCCGCCGGCAAGAGCGCCGAAGGCACTGTGCGCCTGACGGCGAAGCACCGTTCCGGCCGCATCGTCATCGAGCTTGCTGACGACGGTGCCGGCATCAACCGTGAGAAGGTGCGCCAGAAGGCGATCGACAACGACCTGATTGCCGCTGACGCCAACCTCTCGGACGAAGAGATCGACAACCTGATCTTCCACGCCGGCTTCTCGACGGCCGACAAGATCTCTGACATCTCCGGCCGCGGCGTCGGCATGGACGTGGTCAAGCGCTCGATCCAGGCGCTCGGCGGCCGCATCAACATCTCCTCGAAGCCGGGCCACGGCTCGGTCTTCACCATGAGCCTGCCGCTGACGCTCGCCGTGCTCGACGGCATGGTGGTCACCGTCGCCAACCAGACACTGGTGGTGCCGCTGACGGCAATCGTCGAAACGCTGCAGCCGGAAGCCGCAGCGATCCATTCCTTCGGTTCCAACCAGCGGCTGATCTCGATCCGCAACTCCTTCTGCCCGCTCGTCGACGTCGGCCGGATCCTGAATTTCCGTGCCATCCAGGCGAACCCGGTCGAAGGCGTCGCCCTGCTCGTCGAATCGGAAGGTGGCGGCCAGCGCGCCCTGATGGTCGATGCGATCCAGGGCCAGCGCCAGGTGGTGATCAAGAGCCTCGAGGCCAACTACACCCACGTGCCGGGCATCGCCGCGGCGACCATTCTCGGCGACGGCCGCGTGGCGCTCATCCTCGATGTCGACGCGATCGTCGCCGCCTCGCGCGGGCATTCGCTGAAACCTGAAATGTCACTGGCTGCAGTCGGATAATGACAATGACCTATGCCGCAAAAAATCTGACCACGGACGGACGGGAGCTGATCGCTTTCCGCGTCGGCGATCAGGAATTCTGCGTAAACATCATGCAGGTGCGCGAGATCCGTGGCTGGACGCCTGCGACATCCATGCCGCATGCGCCATCCTATGTGCTCGGTGTCATCAACCTTCGCGGTGCGGTGTTGCCCATCGTCGATCTCTCGGCCCGGCTCGGCATGACACCGGCCGACCCGACCGTGCGTCACGTCATCATCGTCGCGCAGGTCAAGAGCCAGGTCGTCGGCCTTCTGGTCGACGCCGTCTCCGACATCCTGACGATTACAGACGACAAGATCCAGCCGACGCCGGATGTCATCTCGTCGGAGTTCGAAAAGAGCTTCGCGCGCGGTGTGCTTGCGATCGAAGGCCGGATGATCTGTCTCATTGAACTCGAAGCGATCTTCCCGCAGGAAGAAAGGGAAGCCGCATGAGAAGTCAGCCCATCGCTGAACAGAAACTGTCGCCGGACGAGTGCCTGGCGAGCGGCGAGTATCCGTTGACCCGCCGCGATCTTACCGAGATCGCTGCGATGATCTATGCGGATGCCGGCATCTATCTCAACGAGACCAAGGCGTCGCTTGTTTATTCGCGGCTGTCGAAGCATATCCGCAATCTCGGGCTCAAGGGCTTCCGCGAATATTGCCAGCTGGTCGCTTCGCCCGCCGGTGCGGCTGCGCGGCGCGACATGCTTTCGCATCTGACCACCAACTTCACGCGGTTCTTCCGCGAGAACCATCACTTCGAGCACCTGAAGACCGACGTGCTGCCGGAGCTCATCGCGCGCGCTAAGGCCGGCGGCCGGGTGCGCATCTGGTCGGCCGCCTGCTCGGACGGCCAGGAGCCCTATTCGATTGCGCTGACGGTTCTGTCGCTGCTGCCGAATGCGGCCGACTACGACTTCCGGATCCTGGCAACCGACATCGACCCGAAGATCCTGGCGCTCGCCCGCGCCGGTGCCTACGACGCAACCGCGCTCGAAACCGTCAATCCGGCCATGCGCAAGCAATATTTCTCCGAGGTCAACAGCGGCGGCCGCTTCAAGTGGCAGGTCGACGATCGGGTCAAGCGGCTGATCACCTTCAACGAACTGAACCTGATGGCGCAATGGCCGTTCAAGGGGCCGTTCGACGTTATCTTCTGCCGCAACGTCGTCATCTATTTCGACGAGCCGACGCAGATGAAGATCTGGTCGCGCTTCGCCGGCATGCTGAACACCGACGGTCACCTTTATATCGGCCATTCCGAACGGGTGTCCGGTGACGCGAAGGCGCACTTCGACAACATCGGCATCACCACCTACCGCCACACCGGCAAATTTCATGGAGGACGGGCATGACCACTCCCGCTCGCGTTCTCGTCGTTGACGACTCCGCCACAATGCGTGGCCTGATTACGGCCGTGCTCAACGCGGATCCAGACGTGACCGTCGTCGGCCAGGCGGCCGACGCCATGGAAGCGCGCCAGGCGATCAAGCAACTCGATCCCGATGTCGTCACCCTCGACATCGAAATGCCGAACATGAACGGCCTCGAATTCCTCGACAAGATCATGCGGTTGCGGCCGATGCCGGTCATCATGGTCTCGACGCTTACCCACAAGGGCGCTGAAGCCACGATCGCAGCACTCGAGATCGGCGCCTTCGATTGTGTCGGCAAGCCGCATCCGGGCGATCCCCATCCCTTTGCCGGCCTCGTCGACAAGGTAAAGGCGGCCGCTCGCTCGCAGCGCAAGTTCATCATCACCGGCAATAAGGTCGCGGCGCCGGCTCCGGCCAATGCGAATACGGCGTCCGAGTACCGGGCCGGCCGCAAGATCATCGCCATCGGCGCCTCGACAGGCGGCGTTGAAGCCTTGATCACGCTGCTGCAGAAGTTCCCAGCCAATTGCCCGCCGACGGTCATCACGCAGCACATGCCGCACACCTTCACCAAGAGCTTCGCGGAGCGGCTGAACCGTCTCTGCGCGCCGGCGGTGCAGGAGGCGACGGACGGCGCGCGGCTCGAAATCGGCAAGGTCTACCTGGCGCCCGGTGGCGAGCGCCATCTGCAGGTCGCCAACCCGACGGCACCCTGCTGCCGCCTGGTGGACCGCGACCCGGTCAACGGGCATCGGCCTTCGGTCGACGTGCTGTTCGATTCGGTCGCCGAGCTTGCCGGACGCAATGCGATCGGTGTCATTCTGACCGGCATGGGGCGCGACGGCGCCTCCGGTCTCCTGAAAATGCGGCATGCCGGAGCAAAGACCTTCGGCCAGAACGAAAAGACATGTGTCGTCTACGGCATGCCGAGAGTCGCCTATGAATTGGGCGCCGTTGAAACCCAGCTCCCCCTCGGATCCATCGGGGAGGAGGTCCTGAAAGCAGCGGCGCTCCGCAAGGAAGGAAGCGAATAATGTCCATCGCCGAAAAAATCAAAGTTCTGATCGTCGACGATCAGGTGACGAGCCGCCTGCTCCTGGGTGACGCCCTGCAGCAGCTCGGCTTCAAGCAGATCACCGCCGCCGGTGACGGGGAGCAGGGCATGAAGATCATGGCTCAGAACCCGCACCACCTCGTGATCTCCGACTTCAACATGCCGAAGATGGACGGGCTCGGCCTGCTGCAGGCGGTCCGTTCGAACCCGGCGACCAAGAAGGCGGCCTTCATCATCCTGACGGCCCAGGGCGACCGTGCCCTGGTTCAGAAGGCAGCGGCCCTCGGTGCCAACAACGTTCTGGCCAAGCCCTTCACCATCGAAAAGATGAAGGCTGCGATCGAAGCCGTATTCGGGGCGCTCAAATGAACATGGAAGCCGCCGGCAAGCGCGTGCATGTCATCCAGGGTGAGTACAAGGTCTTCAACGATCCGAACATCGTGCTGTCGACCATTCTCGGTTCCTGTGTGGCAGCCTGCATGCGCGATCCCGTGGCCGGCGTCGGTGGCATGAATCACTTCCTGCTGCCAGGTTCCGCGACGTCGCCCATGTCCGGCGGCGACGCGACCCGCTACGGGGTCCACCTCATGGAATTGCTCATCAACGGTCTCCTGAAACAGGGCGCCCGGCGAGATCGTCTCGAAGCCAAGATCTTCGGCGGCGCCAAGACGATCGCGCGGTTTTCCAATGTCGGCGAACAGAACGCCGCCTTCGCGCGCCAGTTCCTGCTCGACGAGGGCATACGCATCGTCGGCGAGAGCACGGGCGGCGAGCACGGCCGCAAGCTCGAATACTGGCCGTCGTCTGGCCGCGCCCGGCAATACGCCCTGACCGGCGTCGAGACGCAGCGCACGGTGCAACTGGAGGAACGCCCGATCGTCGCGCCGAAGCCGGCCGAAAGCTCCATCGAATTCTTCTGATGCTGCGAGGCAGACGCCTTGCAGGCCTGAAATACGACTTCTACCGCAGCCCCGAGCCACGTGAGACATACACATGCAGACCGACTACCTGGGCCACATGCCGCACGTGGAAGAAGCGCTCCCCGAAGTGCTGATGCGCATCGTCACCGAATTGCATGACGTCGCCTATCTGATCGAGCGGATCGAGCCGCAACTGGCCGGTGACCACGGCGCCGATGCGCTTGCCAATCCCGACAAGATGATGGTGCTGCAGGGCATCGACCTTGCCGTGCAGAAGACCCGCGGGCTGGCCGAGTTCATCGACACGATTACCGCATCGATCCCGGACGCCTGGATGGTCGACGTCACCACGGCCGTCAATCTGGTAAAGCTTGCCGATATGAAAAAGGCACTTGGCAACGGCATGTTGCGCCACGGCCACTCCCAACCGCTGACGAAGGCGGCCGGTGATTTCGAAGCGTTCTGACGCTCCCAGAGAGCCTCGCAGGACGCGGGTTCAAGAAACATCCATTTAAAATCAATGACTTGCTGTGCAGAATTCTGACGCGGCCGCGACTTTGCGCGCAGGTTTGGCTGCGTCCGACGGTCCATTTCGCCCCAGTGCATAAGTTTTGCGGCGGCGCCTCCGCCGCTTCGGTCGGGCGCATCAAGCCAAGTTCGCGCAAGTTTCGTTTCCTACGGTCCGGATCGGGACTGGTGGATTCGCGCGCATTGGAAGTCGATACTCGGCATGTCGATACCCAGAAAACCCGAATGTTGGAACTGCGCAGGGCGCTCGGCCGATGATCGGCCCGTTGACCTTGCGATACTGGGTGCGGAAACAGAATGAGTCTGTTGGATCAACTCTCGACGTTCACGAAGAACCTGAGCAGTCTCGGGCAAGGCAAGCTGATCGCGTTGGCGGCGGCTGGCATTGTCGCGGTCGGCATGGTGCTCGGGGCTGGAATTTACGTCAACAGACCCTCGTTCGAGACGCTCTATGTCGGGCTCGAACGCAGCGATGTCACTCAGATCAGCATCGCGCTGGCCGAGGCCAACATCGACTTCAATGTCGGGGCTGACGGCGCCAGTCTGCAGGTTCCCGTTGGCATGACCAGCAAGGCGCGCCTGCTGCTCGCCGAGCGTGGCCTGCCGAGCAGCGCCAATGCCGGTTATGAACTCTTCGACAATGTCGGCTCGCTCGGCCTCACCTCCTTCATGCAGGAAGTGACCCGCGTGCGTGCCCTCGAAGGCGAAATCGGCCGCACCATCCAGCAGATTTCCGGTATCGCCGCCGCCCGCGTCCACATCGTGATGCCGGAGCGCGGCAGCTTCCGCAAGGCAGACCAGAACCCCACCGCCTCGGTCATGATTCGCGCCAGCGCCACGGTCGGCCGCAGCGCCGCCGCTTCGATCCGTCATCTCGTCGCCTCGTCCGTACCGGGGCTCGACGTCGATGACGTGACCGTGCTCGATTCGACCGGCCAGCTTCTCGCATCGGGCGACGATCCGGCCAACAGCGCCCTCAACCAGTCGCTCGGCGTCGTCCAGAACGTCCAGACCGAGCTTGAGAAGAAGATCGACAACGCGCTCGCTCCGTTCCTCGGCATGGACAACTTCCGTTCGAGCGTCACGGCACGTCTGAACACCGACACGCAGCAGATCCAGGAAACGGTGTTCGATCCGGAATCGCGGGTCGAACGCTCTACCCGCGTGACCAAGGAAGAGCAGAAGTCCAGCCAACAGCAACCGGACAATGCAGCGACGGTGCAGCAGAACATTCCTCAGGCCGCCCCGAAGGGCGGTGCCGGCCCGCAGTCGAGCGACCAGGCCGAGAAGAAGGAAGAGCAGACCAACTACGAGATCAACAGCAAGACGATCGCCACCGTCAAGAACAGCTATACGGTCGAGCGGCTCTCCGTTGCCGTCGTCGTCAACCGCGGCCGCCTGGCAGCGATGGTCGGCGAACCGGCCGATCAGGCCAAGATCGACGCCTATCTCGCTGACATGCAGAAGATCGTCGCTTCGGCTGCCGGCCTCGATACCAACCGCGGCGACGTCGTGACCCTGACCGCCATGGACTTCGTCGAGACGCAGCTGCTCGACCAGGCGGTGGCCGGTCCCGGTGTGATGGAGACGCTCACTCGCAATCTCGGCGGTATCATCAACGCGCTCGCCTTCATCGTCGTCGCCTTCCTGGTGGTCTGGATGGGCATGCGGCCCCTGGCACGCCAGCTCGGTCTCGGTGGCGGTGCCGGTCAGATCCAGGGCGAAGCAGCCGGCCTCGAACTGCCCGACTTCTCTCCGGCCAATGCCGGTGCCGGTGGCGCGCTCATGGACGGCTTCGGCTCGGACTTCGGCTTCGACAGCACCGACGACCTGCTCAGCATGGGCGACGACAGCGGCGGCTTCAACCGCCGCGTCAAGGAAGGGCCGGAACGGCGCCTGGCCCGCATGGTCGAGATCAGCGAAGAGCGCGCGGCGAAGATCCTGCGCAAGTGGGCTCTCGACAAGGCGGCCTGACACTCAGAAAACAGCTTTGGAATTTCTTGCAAATCCCGCCCTCGTGGCGGGATTTTTCTTGTCCCCGCTGCCTGTGATCGCGCTTGCGGTGGATTTCGATGTTGGGAGCAAATATTGCGGGAGTCCGGCCGCCGGTTTTCATCTGGCTTCAAAATTGCTTCAAGTTTCGAAGGGAGCTCGCGTGAGTCCCGGTGGAATCCCGGATGGTAATGTTTTAACGATATCTTAATTTATAGATTCCGCGCGCCCGCATGACGTGCATTGTGCTGTGTCATCTACTATGACGGTTTCGAGCAATACAGAGTTCAATCGAAATATATCTTTGTTATAGCCGAAATTAATTCTATGGATTTCACAATTTATATATCGGTAAAATGAGCGTTGTCTGAAAATGGGCTGGTGCATTTGAGCAACAGCTATGAAAACAAAGTATAATATCGTGCGAATTCGAAATTCTCTGAACGCGCAGAACCGTCCTTTTTTGGGATGAAATTCCGGTGCTTTCCACTTGCAACGCTGCATCGGATCCCGCCTGAGGCGGGGAAATTGTGGATTTTCAGGAGAAAAATCTCTGCTTTTCAATGTGTTGCGATGCCGCGCCGGTTCTGGCAGTGGCGCAGGGGCGTTGGCAGGGGTGACTGATCACGAATCGCGACATGCCAGCGGCACGAAGTAAATAGCCAGAAGAGGGCGATGTTTTTTTTCTCGCGTCGATGTACATTTTTAGCAGTTGATTCGTGTCCTGATCTGCGACTGGTGGTGATATTCGGCTTCGGCCGGCTGTTGGCGGCGGCAGCGCAAATGCAGTTCCGGGATGTGGATCCGGCACAGGGGCTGAACTCATGGACATTTCGCAAGCAGACATTGCTGTCTGGCCTTTGCCGACGGCACCGACACGCGCACGCGGCGGCGGGTTTTCGCGCGAGCAGCTTTTGCGACGACTGGGCGAAGTCGCCGGGCGCGGTGCTCTCGGAAGCGGCCTTTCGGCGCTGACGGAATATGTCGGCGCAAGCCATTATCTGTTGGCGCGCTATGATCTGTCACAGGACAGCGGTCTCGACCATGTGGTCTGCTCGGACTGGCCTTTCGACGTCGTCCGGCGGCTTTCCGGCGTGATCACCGCGCTTCATGCCAAGACCACCGAACTGGAAAAGTGCCTCGCAGTGTTGCAGCCGTGTTTTCATGCGCTGCCAGACAATACCGAGCTTCCGCGCGGCATCAGCCGCGAATATTGCGCGATCACCTTCAATGTCGGGCGCCTGCGTTTCTCCCTGATGCTCCTGGTCCCGGAAGACGTGATCCTGTCGCAGGAGAGCCTGCGTGACGTGACGTTGCTGGCGGGCTATCTGGCAAGCTTCACCACGCGCGCCGAAGTCCGCCATGACCGCGATTTCGAGCTTACGGAGCGCGAACTCGAGTGCCTGTTCTGGATTGCCGAAGGCAAGACGAGCGAAGAGATCGCAGTGATCCTCGGCATTTCGCGCAACACCATCAACAACTACATCACCAGCGTCATGCGCAAGACTGCGACCAGGACGCGGTCGGAAGCGATTGCCTACGCGGTGCGCAACAATCTTGTGTAAGGGACGGGCGCGATGACGCATTTTCTTGGCGGCGGGCGGATCGAGGACGAGCAGAAGCTCGCGAGGAACGGCAACCGCGCCGCGCGAGCGGCCACCTTGGTCACGCGCCTGCAAGCCATGCAGCGTCAGATCAACGCCAAGCACTTTGCAGTCCTGCGGCTCAACGGCAAGGGAACCGGCAGCACCCGAAAGCTCACCTGCGTCCTCGACAACTGGGGCGTCGCTGCCGAAGCGAACGCCCATGATCTCGTCAATGCCTATGGCGAAGAACTCGTCGCTCATCTCGACCAGTCGCTGCTGCCGGTCCTTTGGGACGGCGCCGGCGAACACCAAGCGGCAGAGCTTTCCGAGCTGGCGCCTTTCGCGCATCGCCTGAAGGGCCGCAAGCTTCCCTATTCCGGCATCGCCTTTCCCGTCAGGCTCGGCGCCCAGGGCAACGGCTATGTCGTCTTCGCAGGCAGCTATGTGGATGCCTCCACCGAGCAGGTGGTCGATCTGCACGGCCGCAGCTGCATGATCATGACCGATCTGCTGGCGGCCGACGAGAAGCGTGTCGCACCGGCGGAAACCTTGAGCGACCGCGAGATCGCCTGCCTGCAGATGGCGGGCGACGGTCACATCAGCGAAGAGATCGCCGAGCGCATGGGACTTTCGGTCCACACGGTCAACGCCTATCTGGGCGCGGCGACGACGAAGCTCGATTCGGTCAACCGCATCCAGGCGATCGCCAAGGCAATCCGCCTCGGCTACATCAGCTGACTCTGAACTAGACGGATCGCTCCGGCCTTTTGAGCAGCGACGCCGACGGAATTTAACCTGCCGGCGTCAATCGCACGTCCGCACGAGACCCGTCGGAGCGGTGCTTTCAGCTCGCCAGCGGCAACTCATAGGACTTGATGAATTTCGCCTCTGCCAGGCTCCGAGCCAGGAAGGCCGTGTTCTCGTCCGGGTCGGACGAGGGGTTCTGGAAATTGATGTGGCTGATCTCGATCCCGGCCGTCTCGTTGCCGAGCGACAGGCGGACATAGATGGTCACGCCGCGGGGTTTCAGTTCGAGGTCGAGCACGATTTCCGGCTCGCTGTCCCAATCCAGATTGTAGTTGCCGCCGAGGCCGAAATTGACCGTGCCGGGCAGAAAATAGAGCTCCGCTGCCGATTCGACGAGGTCAGCGAGGCTGGCATAGGACTCGAACCGTAATAGCGCGATGAAATCGGCGGCGTCGATGAGACGCAGTTCGGTCGCCACGGGGCGAATTGCTTCAGCTACGATCTGTTCCCGCTTCTCGGAGAATTCGCACTTTTTCATCGGAGTTATGTCATCCGTTTTGGTTGCGACGCATGCACCCGGTGAATGAGTTCGGCAACAGCCTTGTAAAACACCGGTGGAATCACACTATCGACCGAGACTTGTGCAAACATGGAGCGTGCAAGCGGCGGATCTTCGAAGACCGGAACACCGTTTTTCTCCGCAATTTCACGGATTTTGAGGGCAACCAGGTCCTGGCCCATTGCGACGACCACGGGGGCGTCGCTCTCCTCGCGGACATAACGCAAGGCGACGGCATAGTGGGTCGGGTTGGCGATGACGAGCGTGGCGCGCGGCACAGACGAGATCATGCGCTTGCGCGCCCGGTCGCGCTGCATCGATCGCAGGCGCGATTTGACGATCGGGTCGCCCTGCGCCTGTTTCATTTCCTCCTTCACTTCCTGCTTGGTCATCATCAGTTCGGTGTACCAATGGTGCCGCGACCAGAAGAGGTCGGCGATCGCCAGCACTGCGGTCGACAGCAGAATGACGATCATGATCTCGTTGAGGTCGCTCGCCATCGTCGAGAACATCGTGACCGGATCGGAAAACATCAGGTCGAGCGTGGCGAAATAGTCGTTCCAGAGCACCAGAACGACGACGACCGACACGATGATGATCTTGAACAGGGACTTGCCGAATTCGACCAGGCCCTGGATGCCGAAGATCCGCTTGAGCCCCGCCATCGGCGAAACCCGATTGAGCTTTGGCTGGATGCGGTCGAGAACCGGCACGGGCAGGTTCTGGAAGATGGAGGCGCCGACGCCGAAGACGATGAGCAGGACGAAAGCCGGGACAACCAGGGCTGTCGATTTCCAGATGAGATGGGTGATCAGTGCCACGACGTCGGTGGCGTTTTCCAGCCGCCAGGCCTCCGGTTGCTCGAAGATATCCTTGAGCGCCTCGGTGAGGGTGGCGACGCCGTCGGTCAGGAAGAAGACGAAGAAGATGTAGATCGCGAGCGTCGATGCGAACATCGTGGCTTCACGAGAAAAGGGAACGTTACCCTTTTCGGCGGCGTCGGAGATCTTCTTCTCTGACGGGGCTTCTGTTTTGCTGTCTTTATCCTGATCGTCCGACATGAGACAGGACGGCTCCCGGTTCCTCTACAGCGACGCGCGTCCGGCGGACATACGCCCTGCATTGCGCCTCCTGTAGTGGACCGAGCGCGGGAACCAGGCAAGAGTTGAGCCCCGGCATTCGCCGGGGCTCAACAGAAATTACCCTTTGGGGAGCGGTAGCCCGGCCGCTTTGTGCGGCTCGTCAGACGGAGGCAGGCCTCAGGCCGCCTGCACGTCCTTTTCCTTGAGTTCGAGCTGTCCGTTCGCAGCCAACCTGATGGCTTCCTGCGTGATCGAGCGGCGTGCGATGGCGATATCGCGCGGATTGATGCCGGCATCGCCCATGGCGAGATCGGACTCGATCATGCGGCGCTGGCGCGCGCCGATCGAGGCGAGTACCGATTCGCGCAGTTCCGACGTCGAGCCGCGCAGCGCCATCGTGATGATGTCGGTCGACACGTCGTTGAAGAGCTGAACGCGGCTGCGCTGCGGCATGTAGAGCACGTCGTCGAAGAGGAAGATCTTCGGGCGTACCTTGTTGGCGGAGGCGGTGCTGAGCGATTCGAGCGAGGCGAGCAGCGTATCGACCTGCGGCTTGTCGAGTTCGTTCATCACTTCGGCGATCTTGGCCGGGCCCGCCGAATTGCGTTCCGCTTCCATCTCGCCGATCATTTCCATGACGCGGTTTTCGATGATCGCAGCGGCCTTCGGGTTGACGTCCTTCATGTTGACGGCGCGCTTCAGGATGTCCGGGCGCTGTTCTTCCGACAGCTGCAGCAGCACCTTGGCGCCGAAGCTGGAAGGCATCATCGACAGCACGTAAGCGATCGTCTGCGCATGTTCCTTGGCAAGCTGGACGGAAACGGCAACCGGGTCGCACTCCTGCAGGCGATCCCAGATGTTGGCTTCGTAGGACTGGAAGGTGGCGCGTCGGCCGAGCAGGCCATCGACTTCGTCCGGCGTCAGGCCTTCTTCGAGAATGCTCTCGATCGCCTTGGCGTTGTCCATGAGGCCGGCACCCTCGGTGAAGAGGTCTTCGAACTCGTTGACGAGCGCTTCGAGCTCATGCGGCGGAATGGCGCGCAGCGACTGCGCCGAGGCGATGATCGACTGCAGCTCGCTCTGGGTGAAGAACTTCAACAGCTTGCTGGCGACGCCCTTGCCCATGGCAAGCAGAACGGCCGCTGCCTTGTCCGTCTGGCTGAGCGGCCTTGATAGCGCCTGAGCCTCGAAACTTTCGAAATCCATCATGGATTCATCCTTCGCCCAATCATTGGGCCCTACGACTTCTTATTGCCCTTGATCTCGATGAGTTTGACGCCGAAGCGGGTATCGTCGCCTTCGAGAACGGTAATTTCGCCACGGCCGATCACGCGACCGTTGACCATGATCTCCACCGGCTCGCCGATGCGGCGATCCAGCGCGATCGTTGCGCCTTCGCTGAGGTTCATGAGGCCCGAAACCTGCATCCGGCTCGATCCGAGCACGATCTGGACGTCGATCGGAATGTCCATGATCAGGTCGAGATTGGCGTTCATGCCGCTGCCGGGCGGTGTATCGACGGCCACATCAGCGCTGTCGAAGGACGTCGCGGCAAAATCCGTGCCGCCGAAGTCGCTCGTCGCGGCCGCGCCGCCGAGATCGGCGCCGAAGTCGCTGGAGCCGAAATCGCCGCCGAATGCGTCGAGGCCGCCAGCGGCCGGTGCGCTAAAATCACTGCCGAAATCGGTCGTGCCAAGCGTTTCGGCACCGAATTCGGAGCCGAAAGCATCAGGCGTGTCGGAATCCTGCTTCAGGACACCGCGCAGGTCATTGATCGCCTGGTCGAGTTCCATGTCTCCGACAGCGACTTCGGCCTGTTCGTTGATGGGTGCTTTTTTGGGTGCCATGTGAGAACTATTCCAGTTGAAGCTTGCCTCAGGCATGCTGCGAGCGCGCGGCAGGCCGATTTAACTCATGATGTGGCGAAGGATGTCCTGTTCGGATCCGTGCGTATCCTTGACCCGAACCGTATATTTCGATCCGGCGCGCCCGAATTCGCAGACATAGAGGTCGCGGCCATTGGCATTGACGTCGACGCGAACGTCCTGGGCGTCGAGGAAGGGAATGACGTCGCCCGGTTGCAGGCGGCTGATCGTGTCGAGCGTCAGACTTTCGAGCCGGATGCGCGCCTCGATCGTCACCGCGGAACGGCGAACCTGTTCTTCCAGTTGTTCGGTCCACTCGGCCTTCGCCTTGCGCTGCTGTCCGCTTCCTTTGGGGAAGACGATCGTTGTCTTCAGAAGCACGCTTTGCGGAACGATGATCGAGAAGGTGGAAAGCACGGGGCCGAAGCCGATCGTCATGTCGATGGCGCCGGCGTGAACGTCCTCGATCATCGGATCGGGCTTGGGGCGCGCCACGCTGTTGAGCGGGCGTTCGACGATCGGCTCGAAACCGCCGGGGGCATTGACGGCGGTCCTGAGCACATCGGCGATCTTCTCGAACAGCGGCACGGCCACGTCGATCTCGATCTGGGAGAGCGCGCGCGGCTGCGGCTCTTCGATGCCGGCGGGCTCGGCGCCGAGCAGCGCCTCCACCAGAGCGATGATGATCGGGCTGTCGCAGCCGATCTGAAAGTCCGTGCACCAGTTACGCAGCGAAACCTCGCTGATGAGCACGCCGGTGCCCATCGACGAGATCAATTCGCGGCGCATGCCTGTCCGATGGCCGGCATAGCCGATGGTGATGTCGAGACCCGTCTCCGCTCGGCAGATATCTGGCAGGAATTCGCCGAAGACCTGGCCGAGTTCGAGGGCCAGTCGGCCGATCACCCGGTCGTCGCCGAGCGCGCCGGTCATGCGCGCCAGAAGTTTACGGTCGAATGCGTGAACGTTGGAGGTCATCAGATCAAGCCGCCTTGCTTTCGCCGCCGCCACCGGGGTTCATCATTTCCTGCTCGACTGCGTCGATCGACGGACGCTCGTAGGCCGAGATGGTCTTGCGGCCATATTCGAGAGCAACCTGCGGAACCGAACCGTTCATGTAGGCAAGCAGCGTCTGCTTGACGATGATGTAGAGGCGGTTCTGCTTTTCGCGCACCGATTTGACGTTGGCGACCAGCGGCGCGACGATCGAATAGGAGAGAAACACGCCGAGCAGGGTGCCGACGAGGGCGGCCGCGATCTTGGCGCCCAGAACTTCCGGCGCCTCGCTGATAGCACCCATCGCCTTGATGACGCCGAGAACGGCTGCGACGATACCGATCGCCGGGAAGGCGTCGCCCATCGTGTTCAGCGCGTGATAGCACTTCATCTTGTCGTGGGTGATGGTCTGGATTTCCTCGTCCATCAGCGCTTCGATCTCGTGCGAACGGGCGTTGCCGATGATGATCAGGCGCACGTAATCGCAGATGAAAGCGGTCAGTTCCTTGTTCTTCAGAACCGTCGGGGCCGACTGGAAGATCGAAGATTCCTCGGGGTTGTCGATGTGGCTTTCGATCTCGTTGCGCGACTTGGTGCGCAGGTCGCGCATCAGCGAATAGAGAACGCCGAGCGTGTCGAGATATTCGCGCTCTTTCGGCACCTTGTGGCGAAAGGCTTCGCCGAGCGCCTTGCCGGTATCCTTCACCACCTTCATGGAGTTGGCCATGATGAAACCGCCGACGCCGGCGCCACCGATGATCAACAGTTCGAAGGGCTGGTTGAGGACTTCCATGTGGCCGCCCATCGCCAGATAGCCGCCGAGGATACAGCCGAACGTCACAAGAAGCCCGATGATGATATTCATTTTCGATACCTGCCGCGATCTTATTTTCCGCTAACGGGATACGGTTTCATCCTTGCGTGAGGCTGGCCGGTCCTGGCGACAAGGCCACCTGGCGGAACAGGTTCGCGCAAGGCTGTCCGGTCAGGATTTGTCAGGGCAGGCTCAGGGGCTGCCTGTCTCATTCCGGCAGGGGCGGAGCGATCGTGACCACGACCTATACGAGCTACAAGCTGATTACGGCCGACTTGACGAAGTCGCTGGCCCGCGTTGCCGAGCAGCCGGATGTGGCGCGCGAGACCGCGTACTATCTGTCGAAGATCGGCGACGTCAAAACGATCGACGACTTCTTTGCCGATACCCGCCTCTACAATTACGCGATGAAGGCGCATGGCCTGGAAGACATGGCCTATGCCAAGGCCTTCATGCGCAAGGTGCTGACCGAAGGCGTCGACAACGAAGATGCCTTTGCCAACAAGCTGACCGACAACCGTTACAAGCAGCTCGTCGAATCGCTGAATTTTGCCGCCCACGGCGCGGCCGCCACATCCTTCGACCGTGCGCAGAAGGGCGTCGCAGAAAAATACACGCGCCAGACCTTGGAACAGGACGCAGGCGAAGAGAATGCCGGCGTCAGGCTTGCCCTTTATTTTTCGCGCATGGCGCCGACGATCAACAGCGGCTACGCCATCATCGCCGATGAGGCGATTGCCCAGGTGGTGCGCACGGCGCTGCAGCTGCCCGACGAATTCGCAGCGACCAATGTCGATCGCCAGGCCGAGACCTATGAACAGGCGCTCGATTTCAAGGACTTCCAGGACCCGACCAAGGTAGCCGAGTTTCTCGACCGGTTCACCGCGCTCTGGGAAACCAAAAATTCAACGGACGGTTATGATCCGCTCGCGGTCTTCGGCTCATCGAGCGGCTACGGCATTTCTTCCGATCTTCTCCTGTCCATCAACAGCCTGAAACTCGGGGGAAACTGAGCGTGCAAACCGGTCTCTACGTCGCGATTTCGTCGCAGATGGCGCTTGAAAAGCGCCTCAATACGCTTGCCGACAACATCGCGAACGCCAACACCGTCGGCTTCCGCGGCACCGAGGTGAAGTTCAACGAGATGCTCGGCGACACCAAGCCGACCAAGGTTGCCTATGTCAACAAGGGCGAGGAGTTCCTGAACACCAGCAACGGTTCGCTGACGCGCACCGGCTCGGCGCTCGACTTCGCCGTCAAGGGCGATGCCTGGTTCCAAATCGAGACGCCCGCCGGCCCGGCGCTGACGCGCGACGGGCGGTTCACGCTGACGGATACCGGCGAACTCGTCACCATTCGCGGCTATCCGGTTCTCGACGCCGGCGGCGCGCCGATCCAGCTCAACGGCAACGGCGGCGACATCACCGTCGGCGCCGATGGTGCGCTTCACCAGAACGGTGTCGCGGTCGCCTCGCTCGGCCTTTACGAGGCCGATTTCAGTAAGGGTTTCATCCGTCTCGACAACAGCGCCGTCCA
Organism: Ensifer sp. ENS06; assembly: GCF_014852205.1. Classification (NCBI taxonomy): domain Bacteria; kingdom Pseudomonadati; phylum Pseudomonadota; class Alphaproteobacteria; order Hyphomicrobiales; family Rhizobiaceae; genus Ensifer; species Ensifer sp. ENS06. Next base: position 652,141 of record NZ_JACVBC010000001.1, read on the forward strand.
GCCGGCGGCACAGGTCGAGCCGGTCGTCGACCGTTTCGATGTCGGCGTCATGCAGGGCTTCCTCGAGGAGTCCAACGTCAATGCCATTCAGGAAATGTCGCAGCTGATCATGGTCACCCGCGCCTTCGACAACATCACCGCCCTGCTGCGCGACAGCGAAGGATCGCTCGAAGAAGCGGTCAAGACGCTTGGCGGCAGCCGCTAATCTGTGACGGACATCGGCATGCAAAGCGAAGGCCAGAAAACGAGCACGGGATCGACATCTCTGGCGGCACTTGCCGGCCTGGTCGAACGCTATGCCAAACCCGAATTCTCGATCGCGCCCGGCGGTCACGTCCAGACGATCTCGCCTGGCCACTACACGGTGACTGGCCTGTCGCGGCATGTCCGGCTCGGCGATTTCGTCGCCCACAAGAGCGTCACCGGAACCCATCTCGGCGAGGTCGTTCGGGTCGAGCCGGAGCGGGTGGTCGTCTGCCCGATCGAGCCCGGCGATCCGATCGGCATCCACGACACGGTCATTCGCAAGGGCGCCTTCCGTGTCGCGCCGACCGACCAATGGTGCGGCCGCGCGATCAATGCGCTCGGTGAGCCGATCGATGGTCTCGGACCTCTCCAGCAGGGCGACGTGCGCCGCTCGATCACCAACACCGCGCCGCCGTCGATGACACGCAAGCGAGTCGAAAAGGGCTTCCTGACCGGCGTGCGCGCGATCGACATTTTTTCGCCGCTCTGCCTTGGCCAGCGTCTCGGCATCTTTGCCGGTTCGGGCGTCGGTAAGTCGACGCTGCTCTCCATGCTGGCGCGCGCCGATGCCTTCGACAAGGTGGTGATCGCGCTGGTCGGCGAACGTGGCCGCGAAGTGCGCGAATTCATCGAGGATACGCTGGGCGATAATCTGGCGAAGTCCGTCGCGGTCGTCGCGACCAGCGACGAAAGCCCGATGCTGCGCAAGATGGCGCCGCTGACCGCCGTCACCATCGCCGAGCATTATCGTGACAACGGCGACAATGTTCTTCTGATTGTCGACAGCGTCACCCGCTTCGCCCACGCGATCCGCGAGGTCGCAACCGCGTCCGGCGAGCCGCCGATCGCGCGCGGCTATCCGGCCTCGGTCTTCACCGAACTGCCGCGCCTTCTGGAGCGCGCCGGCCCCGGCACCGAAGGCGCCGGCACGATCACGGCGATCATCTCCATCCTGGTCGACGGCGACAACCACAACGATCCGGTCGCCGACTCGACGCGCGGTATCCTCGATGGGCACATCGTGCTCGAGCGCAGTCTTGCGGAGGAGGGGCGGTATCCGCCGATCAATCCGCTCGCCTCTATCTCGCGCCTGGCGCGCAAGGCCTGGACCCCCGACCAGGAGAAGCTGGTCTCACGCCTGAAGGCGCTGATCCACCGCTTCGAAGAGACCCGCGACCTTCGCCTGATCGGCGGCTATCGCCCGGGTGGCGATCCGGATCTCGACATGGCGATCAAGCAGGTGCCGGTCATCTACGAGGTACTGACGCAGACCGCCGGTGAGCGCCCGGCGCAGGATGCCTTTTCCGACCTCGCCAACGCGCTGAAGGCGGCGGCGATGGGCAATCAGCCGGGTGCGAGAGCGAGGTGATGACCATGACCGATTATGATGCGGACGAGATGGTGCATCAGCGCAAGCGCAGCCGCATGCCGATGACCGACAAGTTCCTGGCCGCGACCGGCGTGGCGCTTGCCGCGTTCGCGACCTTCTTTCCCTGGTATGCCTTCTTCCACCAGGACAAGTTCACCATGCCGCCTTTGTGGCAGGGCTCTACCCGTGATCTGCCGGAACGCGCCGCGCGCAACGTCGTCTCGGTTTCTCCGCTCGCCATGCCCGACGCGGACGGCGACACCGTGGCCGCCATCGACCAGTTGACGACGGCGACCGTGCCGGGCATCGGCGCTGGTCCGGGACCGGAAGGTACGGCTGCCGAAGAGGGGCTGTCGCAGCCCTTTCCCGGCAAGTCCGGCTTCAAGCTGATGCATGTCGCCAACGGCCGGGCGCTGATCGAGGATGCCAGCGGCATGTATATCGTGCGCATCGGCTCGGTTCTGCCCGACAACACGCGTCTTGCCACGCTCGAGCAGCGGGATGGCCACTGGGTGATGATCACCTCGTCCGGCGAAATGTACCAGGCCAACTGACGTAGACCCGCATTCCTTGCCCGTGACCGCCGCGCCATCTCTGACGGATGACGCGGCTTTCCGTCTTTTGCAGGCAATCTCCGGCAGCAGAGGCCCCGATCCCTTGGGCATCGCTTTCCGACGAAAGTCCCACGCAAGATTACCGGCCTAGGTTCGCATCACCAAGCATGGAGCTTTTGATGCAACCGATTCAGCTTTTCGAACTCGCGTCCCGGCAGGCCCAGTGGCTGACCGTTCGCCAGAACGTGGTGGCCGGCAACATCGCCAATGCGAACACGCCGCACTACAAGGCCAAGGACGTCAAGCCGTTCGAAAGCGTGCTGCAGGACGCCGGCATCCAGATGGCGGCGACCAACAAGATGCACTTCACGGACGGCCTCGCAGCCTCTCAGGTGGCTGAAGTCGGCATGGTCGACGGTGTGCAGATCCAGCAATCCGGCAACAGCGTCGCGATCGAGCAGGAAATGATGAAGACCGGCGAAATCAAGCGCGACTACGAGCTCTCCGCCGGCCTTGTGAAGGCCTTTCACCGAATGATGCTAATGGCGGTACGGAAGTAAGAACCATGGATCCATTGACCTCGGCCCTCAAGGTATCGGCCTCCGGCCTGCAGGCGGAATCGACCCGCCTGCGCATCGTCTCCGAAAACATCGCCAACGCCCGCTCCACCGGCGATACGCCGGGCGCGGATCCCTATCGCCGCAAGACCATCAGCTTTGCTGCCGAAGTGGACCGCGCAAGCGGCGCCTCGCTGGTCGAGATCGAGCGGCAGGGCACGGACGATTCGGATTTCAACATCGAGTTCGATCCGGGCAATCCGGCCGCCAACGAAAAGGGCATGGTCAAGTTGCCGAACGTCAACATCCTGGTGGAGATGGCCGATATGCGCGAAGCCAACCGCGCCTATGAGGCGAACCTCCAGACCATCAAGCAGTCCCGCGACCTGATTTCCCAGACAATCGACCTGTTGAGAGCCTCGCAATAATGATCGATGCAGTTAAATCCCTCGGCGCGTTCTCGGTCACCAAAGAGACCGACGGCACCCACTCCACGTCATCCTCGTCGTCGATCTTCGGCATGCCGGCCGCCACCCAGGGCGTGCCGCAGGGGCAGAGCTTCGCTTCGGTTCTCGGCGACATGGCGAGCGACGCCATCGGCGCCATGAAGAAGGCCGAAGGCATGTCACTCGACGGCATTCGCGGCCAGGCAAACACCCGTGAGGTCGTCGATGCGGTGATGAGCGCCGAACAGTCGCTGCAGACCGCGATCGCGATCCGTGACAAGGTGGTCACCGCCTACCTCGAAATCGCGCGCATGCAGATCTGAAGGAACGAGACATGAAGGCCCTTTCCATTGCCGCCACCGGCATGAACGCCCAGCAGCTGAACCTCGAAGTCATCGCGAACAACATCGCGAACATCAACACGACGGGTTACAAGCGTGCGCGCGCCGAGTTCTCCGATCTGCTTTATCAAACCGAACGCGCCCAGGGCGTGCCGAACCGCTCCAACCAGGCGATCGTTCCGGAAGGCGCGATCATCGGTCTCGGCGTGCAGACGGCGGCCGTACGCAACCTTCACATCCAGGGCAGCATGGTTTCGACCGGCAACGAGTACGACCTGGCGCTGATCGGTCGCGGCTGGTTCCAGGTCGAGACGCCCGATGGCGAGACGGTCTATACCCGTGCCGGCGCCTTCAACAAGAATGCGCAAGGCCAGCTCGTGACGATCGACGGCTACACCGTTGTTCCGGGCATCACCGTTCCGCAGGACGCGACCGACATCGTCTTCACGAGCTCCGGCCAGGTGATGGTGCGCATCGGCAACGACCCCGCCATGCAGGAAATCGGCCAGCTGACGATCGCCAACTTCGTCAACGAGGCGGGCCTCGAGCCGCAGGGCGAAAACCTCTTCAAGCAGACGCCGGCCTCCGGCGACGCGATCGTCGGCACGCCTGCCGATCCGGGCTTCGCGCAGATCAAGCAGAAGTATCTCGAAGCGTCCAACGTCGATCCGGTCAAGGAAATCACCGACCTGATCTCGGCGCAGCGCGCCTACGAGATGAACTCCAAGATCATTCAGGCCGCCGATGAAATGGCGGCCACGGTGAGCAAGAACCTCAGGTAACGAAAGAGGGGGCAAACATGACGTTTCGCCGATCCGCAGACATCAAGGCTTCGAAGGCCGGCCGCGCCAGCGCGCGGCGGCTGGCGGCTGGCGCGCTCTTCGCCGCCGCTTTCCTGTTGCCTTCGGCAGGCTATGCGGAACGGCTGACGGCGGTGATCCCCACGCAGACCATCTATCCGGGCGAAACCGTCGATGCGAGCCGCGTCGAAGTCGTCGACGTCACCAACCCTGATCTCGCCGACGGCTACATCAGAACCCTGGGCGAGATCGACGGCAAGGTCACCAAGCGCACGCTTCTTCCCGGCCGGGTGATCCTCGCGAGCGCGCTTCGCGAGCAATATGCCGTCGAGCGCGGTTCGACCGTGCGCCTCGTCTTCAGCAATGGCGGCCTGACCATCAGCGCTGCCGGATCGCCGCTCCAGGACGCCGCCGTCGGCGAACTGATCCGGGCGCGCAACATCGATACCGGCGTCATCGTTTCCGGAACGGTGATGGCCGACGGCACTGTCCATGTGGTGGCGAAATGAAAATGCTTGCATGCAAATGGTTCCTGTCGCTGGCTGTCGCGTTCTCCATGGCGCTGACGCCCGCCTTCGGCGCATCCAGGATCAAGGACGTCGCCTCGCTTCAGGCGGGCCGTGACAACCAGCTTATCGGATACGGCCTCGTCGTCGGCCTGCAGGGTACGGGCGACAGCCTGCGCTCGTCGCCGTTCACCGACCAGTCGATCCGCGCGATGCTGCAAAATCTCGGCATCTCCACCCAGGGCGGCGAGTCCCGGACGCGCAACGTCGCGGCCGTGCTGGTGACGGCGAACCTGCCGCCCTTCGCCAGCCCCGGCAGCCGCGTCGACGTGACCGTCGGCTCGCTCGGCGACAGCACGTCGCTGCGCGGCGGCACGCTGGTCATGACCTCGCTTTCGGGTGCGGACGGCCAGATCTATGCGGTCGCGCAAGGCTCCGTCGTCGTCACCGGCTTCAACGCGCAGGGCGACGCCGCAACCCTCAACCAGGGTGTCACGACGTCCGGTCGCGTGCCGAACGGCGCCATCATCGAGCGCGAGCTGCCGTCGAAGTTCAAGGACGGCTTCAACCTCGTGCTGCAGCTGCGCAATCCTGATTTCTCGACCGCCGTCGGCATGGCCGCAGCGATCAACAAATACGCGGCCCAGCAATATGGCGGCCGCATTGCGGAAGCGCGCGACAGCCAGGCCGTTCTCGTCGAAAAGCCGAAGATGGCGGACCTCGCGCGGCTGATGGCCGACATCGAAAACATCGTCATCGAGACCGACGTGCCTGCGCGCGTCGTCATCAACGAACGCACCGGCACGATCGTCATCGGCCAGGATGTCCGGGTCAACGAGGTGGCGGTCAGCTACGGAACATTGACCGTGGAAGTCAGCGAGACGCCGACAGTGGTGCAGCCGCTGCCCTTCTCGCGCGGGCAGACGGCGATGGAACCGAACACGACGATCAACGCGCAGTCCGACGGCGGCACGGTGGCGATCCTCAACGGTTCGAGCCTTCGCTCGCTCGTCGCCGGACTCAACAACATCGGCGTCAAGCCGGACGGCATCATCGCCATCCTGCAGAGCATCAAGACGGCCGGTGCCCTCCAGGCGGAGCTCGTGCTGCAATGATCGCAAACGACAATCATTCTCTCGGCCGGACCCGCAGGCTGCTGCTCGCCGCGGCGGCTGTCGCGTCCATGCTTTCGATGCCGGGCGCCTTTGCCCAGGACGTCACGGCGCCGCCCGCAAGCGACGCGACCCAGAACGAGATCCAGCAGTTCTGCACCAACATCGCCGACGCCGCGCGCGACCAGCGTTATGTGCTGCAGCGCAAGGATCTCGAAACGCTGCAGGCAAGCATCGACGAGCGCATCGCCACGCTCGAAAAGCGCCGCGAGGAATACGAAGACTGGCTGAACCGCCGCAACGATTTTCTGAAACAGGCGGAACTCAACCTCGTCGGCATCTACAAGACGATGAAGCCGGACGCAGCCGCCGGCAAGCTTGAGATGGTGAGGCCCGAGATTGCCGCCGCCATCGTCATGCAGCTGCCACCGCGCCAGTCATCGCTGATCCTGAGCGAAATGAGCGATGAGAAGGCGGCGATCCTTACCAACATCATCTCGAGCGCCAGCGACCCGAACACCTCGAAGGAACCATCATGAAAACGCGTCTAACGGCTATACTGACCGGGGCCGCCCTCCTTGCGGGATGTCAGAACCAAGCGCTCAACGAAATCGGCCGCGCGCCGTCGATGAGCCCGATCGGCAGCGGTCTGCAATATTCGCAGACGCCGCAGCTCGCCATGTATCCGAAGCAGCCGCGCCAGATGGTGAATGGCTATTCGTTGTGGAACGACCAGCAGGCAGCGCTCTTCAAGGACGCGCGCGCGATCAATGTCGGCGATATCCTGACGGTCGACATCAAGATCAACGAAGGCGCAACCTTCGACAACAAGACGGACCGTAGCCGCAAGAACTCGAGTGGCTTCAACGTCGGCGCCAGCGGCAAGTCTCAGACGAGCGATTTCGGCTGGTCCGGCGACCTGAAATACGGCTCGAATACCAAGACCGAAGGTGACGGCACGACGGAGCGTTCGGAAAAGCTGCGGGTGCTCGTTGCCGCCGTTGTCACCGGCGTTCTCGAAAACGGCAACCTGTTGATCAGCGGTTCGCAGGAAGTGCGCGTCAACCACGAGCTGCGCATCCTGAACGTCGCCGGTATCGTCCGGCCGCGGGACGTCGATGCCGACAACGTCATCTCCTACGACCGCATTGCCGAGGCGCGCATCTCCTATGGCGGCCGTGGTCGCCTGACCGAAGTGCAGCAGCCGCCCTACGGCCAGCAGTTCATGGATCTATTTTCGCCGATCTGATCGGCAGGGAACGGCAAGATGGAAGAACTCGATTCCAACGCTCCGAAGCCGCCGTCGAAGGTGCTGACCATCGCGGCCATCGCCGTGCTGACGCTGGTTGCCGGCGGCGGCGGCTGGCTGGTCGGCGGCCTGCTCGCACCACCGCCTCCGAAGGAGCAGGTGGAAGCAACCAAGGAGCCGGCCGCCAATGCGACCGGCGAAGAAGGCCTGCCGAAGGTAGCGACCGAAGCGAACGGCGTCGTCCAACTCGACCCGATCACCACCAACCTTGCCTATCCCTCTGAAAACTGGATCCGCCTGGAAGTGGCGCTGCAGTTCGACGGTGTGCCTGACCCCAAACTCGCCGAGCAGATCCACCAGGATATCGCCGCCTACCTGAAAACCGTTTCCCTGCAACAAATCCAGGGACCACGCGGCTTTCAATATCTCCGGGATGACATCCAGGAGCGGGTTGACCTGCGCTCCGATGGGCGCGTAACCAATGTGATGTTCAGAACCTTCGTCATCCAATGATTCGATAAATGGTCCGGCTAGTCGCCTTTATAGTTGCCATGATGGCGATGTCCGGTATTGCCGGCGCCCAGAGCTTCCCCTCTGATATCCTGAATACGCCTATCGACGGCTCTGCCGCCTCGTGGATCATCCGCACCTTCGGTCTTCTGACCGTGCTGTCGGTGGCCCCCGGCATCCTGATCATGGTCACCAGCTTTCCGCGCTTCGTGATTGCCTTTGCGATCCTGCGCACCGGCATGGGCCTGGCGACCACGCCATCCAACATGATCATGGTTTCGCTGGCGCTGTTCATGACCTTCTATGTCATGGGGCCGACCTTCGATCGCGCCTGGCGGGACGGCATCGACCCGCTGATGAAGAACCAGATCACCGAGGCGGAGGCGATCCCCCGGATCACCGAGCCTTTCCGCGACTTCATGCTCGCCAACACGCGCGACAAGGACCTGCAGCTCTTCATCGACATAGCCAAGGAAAAGGGCCAGACGGTCGTCGTCGACGACAAGGTCGATCTGCGCGCGGTCGTGCCGGCCTTCATGATCTCGGAAATTCGCCGCGGCTTCGAAATCGGCTTCCTGATCATGCTGCCGTTCCTGGTGATCGATCTGATCGTCGCTACCATCACCATGGCCATGGGTATGATGATGCTGCCGCCGACGGCGATCTCGCTGCCGTTCAAGATTCTCTTCTTCGTCTTGATTGACGGCTGGAACCTCCTCGTCGGCAGTCTGGTGCGCTCCTTCAGTTAGAGCTGTCGCACGGAGAGTGCGCGGCGCGCTAGCGACGGCGACAAATCAAAAGCTCAAAGAGAAGACGCGCATCCCGAAAACCGCGATGCGCTTGCCCTCGGCGCATGGCGCTCCGGATCATCCGCGCCATCGGGCTTTGCGATCCTCGAAACGGGACAACAAAAAAGGCAGCGCCGCGGCGCTGCCTTTTGTCTTTCAGGGATGATCGCCGTTCAGCGTTCGAACGACCCGATGCGCGGCGGCAATGCCGGAACGTCGATGTGATCAGGTGCCAGTCCGCGCTTGGCGCGGTCGGCCATCATTTCGTAGCCCGTTTCCAGGTGCTGGCAAAAACGCTCCGCATCGAATAGCGGCATCCGGAACCGGTTCTCGTCCAGCCTCTTTCGATAGTCGGCGATCTTGTCACGGTTGTTGTAAAGCGCGACAGCTTCCTTGACATAGTCCTCCGGCCCCGTGGCCACGAGTTCCGGCACGCCGATGGCGTTCAGCAGGCTCTCGCTCACGCGTGAAGCGAAGTTCGTGCCCTTGAAGGACAGCACCGGCAGGCCTGCCCAGAGCTGTTCGGATGTGGTCGTGTGGCCGTTATAGGGATAGGTGTCGAGGCCGAGATCGGCGAGCGGAACGCGGTCGACGTGGTTCTGGTAGGCGAACTTGCCGCAGATGACGATGCGCTTGGTATCGATGCCGGCGCTTTTGAACTTGGCCAGCAGATTTGTGCGTGCATCCGCCCTGTCGCACAGCACCCACAGCAGGCTTCCGGGCGTCTGGCGAAGGATGTCGATCCAGAGATTGACCGTCTGAAGCGAAATCTTGCGATTTGCGTTGAAGGAGGCAAATACGAATGCATCCTCGGGAAGGCCGACATCCTTGCGCGACATCGCCCGGGGCCGGGCGCGCTCGTAGGGATCGTTGGGCTGGTAGGTCTCCGGCAGGCGGCAGTATTTTTCATAATAATGCGCCCTACTGCTGTCCGGAAGCACACAAGGGTCGCCGATGATGTAGTCGAGATCGACGTTGACGGTGGTCCCAGGGAAGCCCAGCCAGCCCACCTGCACGGGAGCTGCGGCCCGGTTGAAGATGGAGACTCGGCTTTCGAGCGTATGCCCCTTCAGGTCGACGAGAATGTCGATGTTTTCCTGGCGAATGACATGCGCAGCCTCGTCGTCGGTGAGGTGGCCGATCTCGACGATCCTGCCCCATCTTGCGCGTATGTCCTGGTCGCGCGCCGCAAGCGCGCTCTTGGTATGGCAGAAGAGGGTGACGTCGAAGCGCGTCTTGTCGTGCGCCATCAACACCGCCTTCAGCAGCTTCATCGTCGCATGGTCGTCCCAGAAGTCGGCGGAAACATAACCGATGCGAATGCGCTCGCCCCAGCGGTGCGGCGCGGCGCGGCGTACTTCCGTCAGGCTGCTCGGGAACGGGTTGAGCTGTGCGCCGGCGACCCGGTTGAAGCTTTCGTCGCCACACCAGGTCGCGTGATAGTAGGGCGCTTCAGCTGCAAGAATTTCGGTCTGCCCGGCTTTCAGTGCCCGTTGGATGTCGCGTTCGTGCTTCTCGACCTCGGCATAGTCGTTGGCCTCACGCGCATAGACGAGATGGGCCGACCGCAGCGTGGTGTTCTTCGGGTTGTTGCGGAAGAGATTGGCGAGCGCGTCACGATCTTGCAGGTCGTTGATTTCGGCGGTCAACAGCTTGAAGGCAAGCGCATTGTGCAGACGGTTGGTGCTCAGGGTCAGCGGCGCCTTGAAAAGCCCCAGGATTTCCTTTTCGCCGCGCTTGAGGAAGATCGAGGCGATGATGAAGGCGATCTCGGCATCTGTCTTGGCCTTCTCCAGAAGCGGCAGTCCGATGCTCAGTGCCTCGTCCTCCTGCCCGTTCGCGAAGTAGAGTTTCATGGCGTCGGTGAGGTAATCTTCCGCCCGCGAGCCGCCGGCTTCACCGGCGAGCTGGTAGGCACGGGCCGCCTCAGCCTTGAAACCGAGTTTCACGAGGACCTTCGCCAGAAGCACATAGGTCTTGGTGTCGCGGTTGATCTCCATCAGCACATTCAGCTGGTTGAGCGCGTCCGTGTACTGCCCCTTCTGGTATTGCCGGGAGGCGGTCGAAAAGATGGCTTGGGCGTTCACTAAGAGCTCCGTCGAAGAGGCGCGGCGACCGGCGCCGGCTTGCTAGTCCTTGTTCGAAGCCGAGTTTACCCGGGGGAGCTTGCCTCAGGCAGGAGCGAACCACCCTCCGACACATCTTTGCTGGCGGCAGCGGGGCTGTGATCTCTGCATCCGTGGCAGCATTAAAGTCTTGTTAAGTATAAGTTATCTCGGCCCAAGCTGCCTTGGGCATTTAATCAATTCGCAAGCTTTGCACGCGATAGTCCCTTTCACATGACGGGTTTGGTTTCTTCCGAGATAGTTGGAACCGAGTGGCATGAAGCCGATCCGCCATCACCGGGAAGTCCGGTATGTCCCCTAAATCGTCTAAAGTAATCAAGGGACACTCTAATGACGAGCATCATCACCAATTCTTCCGCCATGGGCGCACTCGCCACCCTGCGTTCGATCAACTCCTCGATGGAAACCACCCAGGAGCGTATTTCGTCGGGTCTGCGCGTCGGCACCGCGGCTGACAACGCTGCTTACTGGTCGATCGCGACCACCATGCGTTCGGACAACAAGGCCCTCTCGGCTGTTCAGGACGCCCTCGGCCTCGGCGCTGCCAAGACCGACGTTGCTTCGTCGGCCATGGAAAACTCCAAGGACGTCGTCGACGAAATCAAGAAGAAGCTGGTAACCGCCAGCGAGCCGGGCGTTGACAAGAGCAAGATCCAGAAGGAAATCAAGGAGCTGCAGAACCAGCTCGTGAGCATTGCCAAGTCGGCCTCGTTCTCCGGCGAAAACTGGGTTTACACCGACCCGAACAACGCTGCCGGCACGAAGTCGGTCGTTGGTTCGTTCAACCGCGACGCCAAGGGCAATGTCAGCCTGACGACGCTGCAGTACGACACCAACAAGAGCTCGCTGATCGAAGTGAACGCTTCGGGTGCCAACGTCACCAACGGCACGGGCCTGCTCTCCAGCAACATCTCCTACACCGACACGACCGGCGCGACCGTATCGCTGACCTTCAGCGTTCTGTCGCTCGACATCACCAGCATGACGAACGGCGCTCTGTCGCAGGCTCTGTCGGGTGTTGACTCGGTCCTGACCCAGATGACCGACGCTGCCGCCGACCTCGGTGCGCTCAACAGCCGTATCGATCTGCAGAAGGGCTTCGTCGAAAACCTCTCGGACTCGATCGAGAAGGGCGTTGGCCGTCTCGTCGACGCTGACATGAACGAGGAATCGACCCGCCTGAAGGCTCTGCAGACGCAGCAGCAGCTCGGCATCCAGGCACTGTCGATCGCCAACTCGAACTCGCAGAACATCCTGTCGCTGTTCCGTTAATCGACGGGTTGAAACGGGGCGGGCCACGGTCCGCACCCGATGCAAGATACGAAACCGCGCTTCACAAGAGGCGCGGTTTTTCTTTGTCGCCAATGCACTGATAAAACTTCGAAAAGTTTCTCTGGGTTTTAGGGTTCGTTAACCACGATGGTGTTTGTTGTAACCATCGAAACGACGGGTTGACCCGAACAGATTAAAGCGTCAGCAGGCATGAGGCTGACCGTCGTTTCCCGGTAATCCCGGAATGTCCCTTTCCATTTCATCTTTGCCAACAAGGGGCACTCAGCCAATGACGAGCATTCTGACCAACTCTTCCGCCATGGGCGCACTCGCCACCCTGCGTTCGATCAACTCCTCGATGGAAACCACCCAGGAGCGCATCTCCTCGGGTCTGCGCGTCGCCACCGCGGCTGATAACGCTGCTTACTGGTCGATCGCGACCACCATGCGTTCGGACAACAAGGCCCTCTCGGCTGTTCAGGACGCCCTCGGCCTCGGCGCTGCCAAGACCGACGTTGCTTCGTCGGCCATGGAAAACTCCAAGGACGTCGTCGACGAAATCAAGAAGAAGCTGGTAACCGCCAGCGAGCCGGGCGTTGACAAGAGCAAGATCCAGAAGGAAATCAAGGAGCTGCAGAACCAGCTTCTGAGCATTGCCAAGTCGGCCTCGTTCTCCGGCGAAAACTGGGTCTTCACCGACCCGAACAACGCTGCCGGCACGAAGTCGGTCGTTGGTTCGTTCAACCGCGACGCCAAGGGCAATGTCAGCCTGACGACGCTGCAGTACGACACCAACAAGAGCTCGCTGATCGAAATGAACGCTTCCGGCGCGTTCGTCACGACCGGCACGGGCCTGCTCTCCAGCAACATCTCCTACACCGACACGACCGGTGCGACCGTAGCGTTGACCTTCAGCGTCATGACGCTCGACATCACCAACATGACGGGCGGCGCTCTGTCGCAGGCTCTGTCGGGTGTTGACTCCATCCTGACCCAGATGACCGACGCTGCCGCCGACCTCGGTGCGCTCAACAGCCGTATCGATCTGCAGAAGGGCTTCGTCGAAAACCTCTCGGACTCGATCGAGAAGGGCGTTGGCCGTCTCGTCGACGCTGACATGAACGAGGAATCGACCCGCCTGAAGGCCCTGCAGACGCAGCAGCAGCTCGGCATCCAGGCACTCACGATCGCTAACACCAACTCGCAGAACATCCTGTCGCTGTTCCGTTAATCGATCGACCGAACATGACGGGCGATCCTCTCCCGTCACTTCGAAAAGAAGCCGCACATCCCCCGTGGATCGTGCGGCTTTTTCGTTTTGCGCTCCGGTATTCAATGGCCGCCAGGCGTGCCGCATGCCACCGGTATTCGTTCCATGGGTGACGGTACGCATCTTAACGCTTCGTCCATCTTCCCTTATTTTTGTTCACCTTTGTTACCGACTTCCTAACGGCATTAACCATTTGTTAACTATGAGATCGTTACATCTTGGTTAAGAGCGAAGGGTCGCCTCCAGGGCAAAACAGGGGCGATTCGCATGATGCCAGTCCCATCGCTGCCGGTAACACTCCGGAATGTCCTTAGGAATTCATTCGGGACAGGTGACCAATGACAAGCATCATGACCAACACCGCCGCCATGGCGGCTCTCCAGACATTGCGTTCGATCAACTCCGACATGGCGGAAGTCCAGGACCGCATCTCCTCGGGCTACCGCGTGCAGACGGCTGCCGACAACGCCGCCTATTGGTCGATCGCGACCACCATGCGCTCCGACAATGCCGCGCTCTCCACCGTTCAGGACGCCCTCGGCCTCGGCGCCGCCAAGATCGACACGGCCTATGCGGCAATGAATTCGTCGATCGAGGTCGTCAGCGCGATCAAGAGCAAGCTCGTCGCGGCGAGTGAGCCGGGCGTCGACAAGCTGAAGATCGACAAGGAAATCACCGAGCTCAAGAACCAGCTTATCTCGGCCGCCCAGTCCGCATCCTTCTCCAGCGAAAACTGGCTCTACAACGCCGCCACAGCTCCGGTCGGCACGAAGTCCGTCGTGGCCTCGTTCAACCGTGACGCCAACGGCAATGTGTCGGTCACGACGCTCGACTTCGACACCTCGCAGTCGATGCTGATCGACAAGCAGAATGCGAGCCGAGGCATCCTGACCAGGAACTACGACGCCTCCCAGCTCACCTCTCCGCCCGGCACGGCGGGCGCGCGCCTGTACCACCTGATCGGCGCACCGGCGACGACGCCAATCGGTACGACGGCGGAAGTCAAGCTGACCGCATCGACGACGCCTGCCGAAATGGCCGATATGATCAGCGTCGTCGAACGTATCCTCAACCAGCTGACGGACGCCGGCTCCACGCTCGGCGCCATCACCAAGCGCATCGAGTTGCAGGAGGGCTTCATCGCCAACCTGATGGATACGATCGACAAGGGCGTCGGTCGTCTCGTCGATGCCGACATGAACGAGGAATCGACACGGCTGAAGGCGCTGCAGACGCAGCAGCAACTGGGCATCCAGGCGCTCTCGATCGCCAACACCAATTCCGAAAATATCCTGCGCCTGTTCCAGCAGTAAGGCGCAGCGGAGGACAGCGGCCGGAAGCGGCCGCCGATCCGCCAAACTGAGCCCATCACCCCGCATGCGGGTAACGGCACTTTGAGTTCTGCCACGTCGTCGGTCACGGCACCCGGTGGAAACGGTTGGACCGCGCTAATTGCCCTGGCGCGGTCCAACACATTCATTTTCGCACAAGTTTGACCGAATAGCCTTCCCTCGCAGTCCTGTCGGATGACTGCCGGCCAAAATGACCTTTGCGCCGCCGCCTGCATCAGATCGCTCCGGGAACAACCGACCCCGGATCACGCTGATGTACGTCAAGAATGCTGGGTCTGCCGTATCCGACGGTCGGGCCCGAGGGAGACATGTCAGCAGTGCCAGGAGCAATGGAAGTCCGCGCCAGGGAGCGCCGCCTCTCAAGCAGATGGGGATCGCCGCATTGCCGCAGGTCCGCTGCAGGGGGCCGGCCATGAGTGCAATGCTCTCCCGTTATCTCAAGGACTTCAGCGCACCGAAAGTCGAGCTGTCGCTGATGCCTCCGAAGTATTTCCCCGATCTGGATACCGACTATGCCGATGGCGAGCGCCTCGGCGCGAGACCAGCCATGCCGGAAATCGATATCGATGCCGAACGCCGGCGCGCCTTCGCCGAAGGGCGGGCCGAGGCGACCGCCGAACTCGTCTTCGAACACGAAAAGCAGATAGCCGAACTTCAGGCGGCGCACGCGGCCGAACTCGAGGCGCTGACGCGGCGCTTCGAAGAGGAAACCGCGAACCGTCTCGCGCTGCGCATCGACGAAATGACCGAGGGGCTTGCCGTCGCACTCGGCGATCAGGCCGCCCGCGTGCTCGCGCCCGTCATGGGCGATGCCCTCATGCAGCGCGCCGTTGCCGATATGGCGCAGATGCTGCGCCAGGGACTTGTGGCCGGCGAAGGCTGCACCATCGTCGTCAAAGGCCCGGCGTCTCTCTTTGAGGCGCTGAAGCGCCAGCTCGGAGAAGACATGCCGTCCTTGCGGCACGTCGAATCCGACGATGTCGATCTCGCCGTCGAGATGGATGGCACCATCCTCGTGACGCGCATGGCCGCCTGGGCCGATACAGTTCGGAAAGTTCTCGCATGAGCGACGAAAACCACCACAACGGCAAGCACGAGATCATCATCGTCAAGCGCCACAGCGGCAGCCATGATGGTCACCACGGCGGCTCCTGGAAGATCGCCTATGCCGACTTCATGACGGCGATGATGGCCTTCTTCCTCGTGATGTGGCTGATCAATGCCGCCAACGAAGAGACGAAGGCGGCGATCGCTTCCTATTTCAACCCGGTGCAATTGACCGACCAGAAGCCTGCCGAACGTGGCCTGAAGGACCCGGCCAAGGATGCGCAGGGCGAAGAAACGCAGCAGCGTTCGAAGGTTGATGGCGAGCAGGAAAAGTCCGGTGGCTCGGCCAAAACCGGCGATCAGCTGACGGCGACATCGGGCGAAGAGACGAAGTACTCCGACGCCGACTTCTTCGAAAACCCCTATTCCGTTCTTTCCGAGATTGCGCGCGAGGTCGGCCAGCAGGCCAACATCAGCGTCAAGGGCGAGGGCGGTGCGGCGCAGTCCGGCCCGGCCACCGGCGCCGATGGCGGCGAAGCCTATCGTGACCCGTTCGATCCGGACTTCTGGACCAAGCAGGTCGAAGTGAAGGACGCCGGCAACACGGCCGAAACCGTTGCTGCCCTTGCCGACAAGTCGACGGAGCCCGCAGGCGCGACGCCGGCCGTCAAGAAGTCTGAGGCGGACGCGTCGCAGGAGCCGCAAGAAGCGGCCGACAAGCAGGCCGGTGACGGCAAGGACACCGATACGGGAGCTGGCAAGGACCCGGCGGACGCCGCAGCCGGCGAAAAGCCGAAGACCGAGGCCGCCGAGGCCGACGCCAAGGAGCAGGCGGCCGAGCTCCAGGCCGAGCTGAAGAAGCAGCTTGCCGGCGAGGCGGGTCAGCTGGCCGAGGGACTTGTCGTGACACCCGCTGAAGGCGGCCTGATGGTGACGATCAGCGAGCGGACCGATGCGCAGATGTTTGCCATCGGCTCGGCCGTGCCGCAGAAGGAACTGGTACTGGCGATGGAAAAGATCGGCCATCTGCTGGCTGAGCGTCAGGGCGCGGTTGCAATCCGCGGCCATACCGACGGCCGTCCCTTCAAGGATGGCACTTATGATAACTGGCGCCTCTCCGCCGCCCGCGCCCAGAGCGCCTATTACATGCTCGTCCGCGGTGGCCTGAAGGAAGATCGCGTCAGCCAGATCAGCGGCTTCGCCGACCGGCGGCTGCAGATCCCCGGCGATCCCTACGCCCCGGGCAACCGCCGCATCGAGATCCTCTTGCAATCGGCTCCGGGTTAAGCGCCATGCTGAGACGCCTGCGAACCGCTCTGATGGCCTGCTGTGTGCTGGCGACCCCCGTTTTAACCGGGGGTGCCAGGGCGAACGATATCGAGGAGCTCGCACCCTTCAAGATGATCCGGTCGCTGCAATATGTGCAGGACTCGGTCGTCCTTGGCGACCATTCGGCGATCGAAATGCAGCGCTTCATGCTGGGCGCCATCGACAAGCGCCTGCGTGCGGCCGACGCGGCGGTCTTCCGTGATCCGCGCAACGTTGATGCGGCGCTGGTCTATGCCATGAGCGGCGGCAATCCGGAGACGCTGAAGTACCTTGCGGATCACGATGTGGCCGGGAACTTCGATTCCCGCGTCACCGAGGCGCTGACGCAATATCTGAATGGCAAGGGCGGCCTGATCGTCGAGAGCCTGTCCAAGGCCGCGCCTGAGTACCGCAGCGCCCGCATCGGCCCTTATCTCTACCTCATCCTCGGCAACGCGACGTCGCAGCAGGATCCTGTGGGCGCGATGAAGTACTACGACTGGGCCCGTCTCGCGGCCCCGGGTACGATCATCGAAGAGGCTGCCCTGCGTCGCTCGGTTTTCCTCGCGGTTCAGGCGGGCGACGCGGACAAGGGCTTCCGCTATGCGCTGACCTATGCCCGCCGCTACCTGACCTCCCCCTATGCCAGCCAGTTCGCGGATGTCTTCGTCGAACTCGCCGTCGCCCATTTCGATGGCGGGGCGCAGGGGCGAATTTCGGAGATCCTGGGTTTCATGGACGCGCCGCGCCAGCGCGAAGTCTTCCTTCGCGTCGCCCGCCGCGCGGCGATCGCCGGCAAGCAAGAACTCGCAAAGCTCGCGTCTGAACGCGCCGAGGCGCTCGGCGCAGACGGCGCGCCGCAGCCGAAACTGCTTGCCAGCTTCTATGCCGGATTGGCCTCGGTGCCTTCCAATGACGTGTTTGCCGCGACGGCGAGCCTGGCGGCGATATCGGATGCGGAGCTTTCGCCGCGCGACCGCGCCTTGCGCGACGCTGCAAAGGCGGTTGCGGACGCCGTCGTCCGGCCACCTGTCGGTGAAAGCCTCACGCAAGCGTTTGCGTCTAAACCCGATAGACCGGTTGAGGCGAACGCGTCGGCCGCAAGCGAGGAAACTGGCAGCGGCATGAGCCCCTTTGGTAGCGGGCAGACCCCGGCGGTTGCGCCGGAGACCGTGGCCGCATCCGGCGCAGACGAGGTGGCGGACCCGAAGCACGATGGCTTCGTGGCGAAAGGACGATCGAAGATCGAAGAGATCGACGCTCTCCTGAAGGGAGAAGACAAATGAGGGCTGAGGACACCCTGCGCATGCCCCCGACACCTGTCGGCACGGGAAGCGGACGAGCGGGCGGCAAGGAGCAGGCTGGTGGTGCATCGGCCGGCGCGTTTGAAGATGCCGTGGCCAATGCCGGGCGGCAAAAAAACAACGACCAGCCGGGTTCAGGCAAAGGCGGCAACGACGCCGCTGCCGGCAGCGACGCGGAGGCGGGAGCCTTGATCGACAAGGACAATATTGCCAAGGCCGCGGGCAGGGCCGTGACACGCAGCATCAGCCTTGGTCGCAACGACCAGTTCGACGAACACGCGCTGCGCGACCATTTCCAGGCGGCCGAGCGCGGCGTTGGCGGCAAACGTGCCGTCGACAAGACCGATCCGGCCAAATCGGCTGCCGTGTCCGATGATCTGGCTCAAGTGGAGGTCGATGAAGAACTCGCCAAGCGCATTGCCGCCTTGACGAAAGGCATTGGCAAAGCGCCGGCAGATGGCGCCTCGGTCGATGGCGACGTCAACGCCGGCGGCGAGGGCGCTGAAGCCAAGCAGACAGCTACAGCGATGGACGATCTGCTGACGCTGCTGGGCGGTGCCCAGGCGACGCAGCCTCAGGGACAGACGGCGGCCGCGCGCCAGGCAGCGGATGGCCAGATTGAAGGCGCGGCGCCCGTTGCCGGTGGCAGCGAGCATGGCGCGAAAGCCGAGGCACAGGCGGGCGAGAACGACCCCGACCGGCTCTTCCGCTTCGCCCGGGCTGACGGCAAGGGACAGGCCGTTTCCATGAGTCTCTCGAAGGACGGTGATGCGGCGTTCGACGCTGCCCGCTCGCAAGGCTCCGCCAAGGTCGAGAATGTCACCGTGCTCGAGGCCCGGCGTTATCTCGGCATCTCGATGAGCCCGAACACCAGCGCCGTGGCAGACGCCATCGCCGGTGAGGCCACCACTTCCCTGCAGCCAAGTGCTGCACTCGGTCAGCCGGGCGCGTGGACGCAGGCCGGCAAAACGCTCAACACCCTGAAGATCCAGCTTCACCCGATCGAGCTTGGCCTTGTCACGGCCACGCTGCGCCTGAAGGATGACGAACTGCAGGTCGAGCTGAAGGTCGAGAACGGCGACGCCTTCCGGCAGTTGCGCGACGACCAGAACGACTTGGTCAAGGCGCTGCGCGCTCAGGGCTTTGCGGTCGATCAGGTGAACATCGTATTCAACTCCGGCGGCGACACGTCGTCCGGCGGCGGGTCGCAGGCGCAGGCCCAAGCCCAGGCCGGGCAGCAGGGCCGAGAACGCGCCGATGGCAACGGCCAGGGACGACAGCAGCGACAGGACGACAGCCAGTCTTCGGCGGCGGAAAGGTGGGTTGGCAATGGCGGGACGGACGATGCGGCTGCCGGCACTGAGCGCTCTCGTACTGGTCACGTCTACATGTAGCGCTTTTGCCAGCGCGGACGCAGGCGTCTGCGAGCGCGAGATCATCAGCGCAGCGGCGAAGTACGATATCCCGGCCGGGATCCTCTATTCGGTCGGGCTGACCGAAACCGGCCGCAAGGGATCGCTTCAACCCTACGCGATGAACATCGAAGGCAAGGCCTATTTCGGTAGCAGCGAGCAGGACGTTCTGACCCAGTTCGGCAACGCGCGGGCACAGGGTGCCAAGCTCATCGATCTCGGCTGCATGCAGATCAACTATTACTTCCATGGCGAGCATTTCAGCTCGCCGCAGGAGATGCTTGACCCGCGCAAGAATGTCGAATATGCCGCGCGCTTCCTGGCCAATCTCCATGCGAGGCACGAGACCTGGACTATGGCCGTTGCGCGCTATCACGCAGGCCCGAACAACGACCCGGCGCAGAAGAAATATGTCTGCCGGGTGATCGCGAATCTCGTCGCGACCGGCTACGGCAAGTGGACGCCGAACGCCACGCAGTTTTGCCAATAAGCAACCATCAATTGTATTAGTATCCCATTTGCCGCATTGTGGCGACAATGCGCGGACAATGTGACCGCAAGCGATTTGTCGTAGTCCGTTAACTTTTCCACATTATTTTAGTGCCGCCTTGAGGCGGGTGCTACTAGATATAGATCAAATCGGCGAAACATGGTTAATCAATTATTAATTCCACCCAGTAACTTCCTCTAGTTGTTCATGAATCCCTCGATTCGTACCTCTCAATCAGTGCGGAGCCATACTGATTCGGAGGCGGGCGAATGATCGTAGTGGTTGATGAAAGAGAGCTGGTGAAGGACGGGTATACGTCCCTCTTCGGACGTGAAGGTATTCCCTCGACGGGTTTCGATCCCAGGGAGTTTGGAGAGTGGGTAAACGCGGCTGCCGATTCGGATATCGATGCCGTGGAAGCCTTCCTGATCGGGCAGGGCGACACCACCTTCACGCTGCCGCGGGCCATCCGCGATCGCTCGATGGCACCGGTCATCGCGATGAGCGACACGCCGTCCCTCGAAAACACGCTTGCACTCTTTGATTGCGGCGTCGACGACGTTGTGCGCAAGCCTATCCACCCCCGCGAAATCCTTGCCCGCGTCGCTGCGATCCGCCGGCGCTTGAAGGCGATCGCCAACTTTACCGACATTGGTCCGATCCGCGTTTTTGCCGACGGCCGTGATCCGGAAATCAACGGCGATGTCTTCGCCCTGCCGCGCCGCGAGCGCCGCATTCTCGAGTATTTGGTCGCAAACCGCGGCCGTCGCGTCTCCAAGTCGCAGATCTTCAACGCGATCTACGGGATCTTCGACGAGGACGTCGAGGAAAACGTCGTCGAAAGCCACATCAGCAAACTGCGCAAGAAACTGCGCAAGAAGCTCGGTTTCGACCCGATCGATTCGAAGCGTTTCCTTGGCTACTGCATCGACTGGAACTGAGCGCCACGCCGATGGGCGGGCACTGAACCAAGACAGGTTCACGCAAGGCCCGCTTCCTAGTGTCGCCGTAACAAGGAAATGAGGATCCGATATGAGTCTCTATGGCAGCATGAGAACGGGTGTGTCCGGTATGAACGCCCAGTCGAACCGTCTGGGCACGGTCGCCGAAAACATCGCGAACGCCAACACGACCGGCTACAAGCGCGCCTCCACTGAGTTCTCGTCGATGATCCTGCCTTCGGGCGGCGGCAACTACAATTCCGGCGGTGTCGAAACGCAGGTGCGCTACAGCATCTCCCAGCAAGGCGGCACCAGCTATACGACGTCGGCGAGCGACCTTGCCATCAACGGCGGCGGCTTCTTCATCGTTTCGGGCAATGGCGGTGAGAACTTCCTGACGCGTGCCGGCTCCTTCGTTCCGGACAAGAACGGCAACCTCGTCAACACCGCCGGCTTCACGCTGATGGGCTACGAGTACAAGGCCGGCGTCGATCCGACCGTCGTCGTCAACGGTTTTGACGGCCTGGTACCGGTCCAGCTCAAGGACGAGGGCCTGGTCGCCGCTGGCTCGACCAAGGGTACGATGGAAGCAAACCTGCCGTCGGGCGCGGCCGTCAACGATCAATCGAAGACCTCGATGGTTGTTTACGACAGCCAGGGCAACACCCGCATCCTCGATTTCACCTACACCAAGACAGGTCCGAACGCCTGGGGCCTGAGCGTCGTCGATCGCACATCGGGCACTACAGTCGGTACCCAGACCATGACGTTCGACGCGGCCGGCAAGCGCATCGGCGCCGTCCCCGCGACGCTGACGACGACGGCCATCAACAACCTGCCCGGTACCGGCGCCAACCTTGGTGCGATCACGATCGACACCTCCAAGACTACGCAGCTCGGTGGAGACTTCAGCAGCACCGGCGGTGGCATCGACGGCAGCAAGCCGAGCAAGATGTCGGGCTTCGAGATCGACAAGGAAGGCATCGTTTACGTCAAGTATGGCGACGGCAACCTCATCCCCAAGTTCCGGATCGCCCTTGCGACCGTCCAGAGCCCGGACAAGCTGCAGCCGCAGTCCGGCAACGTCTACTCGCAAGGGGCGGATTCAGGCGTTATCGTCACCGGTTTTGCGGGCTCTGGCGCTTTCGGCAACATCCAGTCCAAGGCACTCGAAAACTCCAACGTCGATATCGCCAACGAGCTGACCTCGATGATCGAGGCGCAGCGCAACTACACGGCAAACTCCAAGGTGTTCCAGACCGCCTCGGACCTGCTTGACGTGCTTGTCAACTTGAAACGGTAATTGAAAGAGATACGGTCCGCGTCATGTCGCTGTCCTCCGCAATATCCATCGCACAGCAGGCCTTCAGCAACACGGCGCAACAGACCGCGATCGTGTCGAAGAACATCGCGAATGCGGGCAATGCGGATTATTCGCGTCGCCTTGCCCTCTTGGGCAGCACCGGCAACGGCGCGCAGGTCGTATCCATCTACCGGGCACAGAACGAGGCGCTGCTCAAGCAGAGCATCGCCAGCATCGGCGAAGCCTCCGGCCAGGCGCGGCTTCGCGATGGCCTGGAACTCCTGAAATCGGCTCTCGGCGGTAACAACTACGAGACTGCGCCGTCTAAGCTGCTGTCGGAGTTTCGCAACAGCCTGCAGACGCTGGCCTCGACCCCGGGCAACAAGACGATTGCGGCGGCTGCGGTCACCAGCGCCCAGGACCTTGCCGATTCCCTGAACAAGACCTCTGCCACCGTGCAAAACATGCGCGAAGATGCCGACAAGGAAATCGCTCTTGAGGTCGACAAGCTGAACAGCCTGCTTGCGGACTTCGAGCGGGTGAACAACGAGGTCAAGTCGGCGACTGCATCCGGTGGCGATGCGAACGATGCGCTTGACCAGCGCGACAAGATCCTGAAGCAGATTTCGGAGATCGTCGGCATCTCCACCGTTACGCGCGGCAACAACGATACGGTGATCTTCACCACCGACGGCACGGTGCTTTTCGAGAACATTCCGCGCCAGGTGACGTTCGCGCCGACAACGACCTATGACGCCACCGTCACCGGCAACAAGATCTTCGTCGACGGCGTACCGATCGCCCCCGGAAGTGGCGCAGATACGACCGCCAAGGGCAAGCTTGCGAGCCTCGTGCAGTTGCGCGACGACATTGGGCCGAAGTTCCAGTCGCAGCTGGACGAGATCGCCCGTGGTCTCGTCGAGCTTTTCAAGGAAGGCAACCCCAGCGGGGTGCCGCCGGTTCCCTACCAGCCGGGCCTCTTTACCTGGGGAAGCGCGGGTGTGCCGGCTGCCGGCACCGTCGTTCCCGGACTGGCATCGAAGATCACTGTCAACGCTCTGGCCAAGGCCAACCCGCTTCTTTTGCGTGACGGCGGCTTCAACGGCGTTGTGTCGAACCCTGGCGGTGCGGCAAATCCGAGCCCCGGCTACACGGGCCTTCTCGACGGCTTCATCAACAAGATGGGCGAGAACATGACGTTCGACCCGTCGACCGGTCTCGACGGAACCAGCAGCCTGCTGAACTTCGCGACCGGGTCGGTCGGCTGGCTGGAGCAGACCCGAAAGACGGCATCGACCGCCGACGACAACAAGCGCGCTATGCTGTCGCGCACCCAGGAAGCGCTCAGCAAGCAGACCGGGGTCAGCATCGACGAGGAACTGTCGCTGCTGCTCGATCTCGAACAATCCTACAAAGCATCGGCCAAGCTGGTGAGTACCGTGGACGCCATGATGGCGGCCTTGATGGAAGCTGTGAGGTAATCATGAAGACGTCCTACGTTTCTAATCTGGCGATCCAGACCGCCATGCGCATGACGATTCAGCAGAACCAGATGGATCTGCTGAAGGCGACCCAGGAGCAGACGACGGGTCGGCACTACGACGTCGGCTTGACGCTTGGTGCGACGGCGTCGCGCTCGCTCAACCTTCAGCGCGAGATCGACCGGCTGAACTCGATGAAGAGCACCAACTCGGTCGTAACCCAGCGCCTCTCCGGCTCGCAGGGTGCGCTGGAAACGATGGCGAAAGCGGCCGAAAAGGTGCGCGACACGCTCGTTACCTACAAGGGCAACGATGCCGCGAGCCAGCTTAAGATCCAGAAGACCGAGATCTTGGGCGCGCTGCAGACCTTCACTGCCGCCGCAAACACGTCCTTCAACGGCGAGTTCCTGTTTTCGGGCATCAATACCGACGCCAAGCCTCTCGCCGACTACACCGCTACGTCGGCGGCAAAGACTGCCTTCGACGCTGCGTTTACGGCGTTCAAGACCGCCAACAGCATCACGTCCGACGACCAGATCACCGTCACCCAGATGCAGGACTTCATCAAGAATACGGTCGAGCCGATGTTCACCGGTACGGGCTGGGATGCGAATTGGTCGGACGCATCCAGCCAGAACATGACGAGCCGGATCAGCGCCAGCGAAGTCATCGAAAGCTCGACCAACGCCAATACCAACGGCTTCCGCATGTTTGCCCTGGCAAGCGTAATCACGGCCGAGCTGATGGACAAGAACGTGACCCCCGAGGTGCGGGCGGCGATCGGTGTCGAGGCGTTGCAGTATGCAGAGCAGGGCATCGCCGGCCTCAATGCGGAGCGCAGCCAGCTCGGTATTTCGGAATCGCGGGTGAAGAAGGCGAACACCTCGATCGACGCGCAGCTCAAGCTGGTCAACACGCATGTCGCCGACCTCGAAGGCATCGATCCGATCGAGACATCGACCCGGATCAACACGCTCAAGGTGCAGTTGGAAACGTCCTATACACTAACGTCGCGACTACAGCAGATGAGCTTGCTCAATTTCCTCTAGTGTGAGGAGCCGGACAAACATGAAGGATGTCTGAATGTACCAATTTTCCTATGCCGAGATCATGGAGGACGGCGTCGCCGACTCCAAGAATCGAGAACGGCAGGTACTCGATCGCTCGATCGCGCTCATGGAAGCAGCGAAACAGCAGAAAGGGTATTCGAGAGAGGCCATCGAGGCCATCTACTTCACCCGGCGCCTGTGGATCCGTTTCATCGAGGATCTGCGTGCACCGGAGAACCAGCTGAACGAAGAGCTGCGCGCCAATCTGATTTCGATCGCCATCTGGATACTCAACGAGACGGAAAAGATCCGCAAACGCGAATCCTCCAACTTCCAGGGCATAATTGACATTACCACCATCATCAGGGATGGACTGAAATGAAGAGCACACTGCGTATCTCGCTGAAGTCGGGCGAACGGATTTTTGTAAACGGCGCGGTGCTGCGCGTGGACCGGAAGGTCGCGGTCGAGTTCCTGAACGATGTGACGTTCCTGCTCGAAAACCACGTGCTGCAGCCAGAAGACGCAACGACGCCGCTGAAGCAGCTCTATTTCATAGCGCAGATGATCCTCATCAATCCGGAAGGCGCCGAGCAATCGACCGCGATGTTCCGCAAGTCGATCGTCATGCTGCTCAACTGCTTCAAGAACGAAGAGATCCTCGCCGAGCTGAAGCGCGTCGACGGGCTGGTGACCAACGGCCGCGCCTTCGAAGCGCTCAAGGCGATCCGCGGCCTCTATGCCATCGAAGACCGCATTCTCAACACGCAGGAAATCACGCCGGCAACGGTCGAGCAGATTCGCAAGGAGATCGCACCATGGCGGTAAGCGGCGTCAGCAACAACGGCTACACCCCGAATGTTTCGGCCCAGGATTCGGGCGGCGACGCCGCAAAGGCATCGCTCAACTACGAGAGCTTCCTGAAGCTGCTCGTCGCCCAGATGAAGAATCAGGATCCGACGCAGCCGATGGATGCGACGCAGCAGATTGCTCAGCTTGCGACCTTCTCGCAGGTGGAGCAGACCATCAAGACCAACAAGAACCTTGAAAGCCTGCTGCAGCGCACGTCGCTGAGCGAGGCGGACGCCGTCATCGGGCGCACCGTCACCAGCGAAGACGGCAAGACCACTGGCGTGGTTAAGGAAGTGAAACTATACTCTGACGGAATCATTGCGGTGCTGGATAACGGCAAGGAGCTTGTTATCGGCCCGGGCGTCAAGGTGAAGTGATAACTCCATGAATGAGGCGGATGCCCTCGATATTGTACAGGCCGCGATCTGGACCGTGATCGTGGCCTCAGGGCCCGCCGTTCTCGCCGCCATGGTTGTCGGCGTCGTCATCGCCTTCATTCAGGCGCTGACCCAGGTCCAGGAAATGACGCTGACCTTCGTCCCGAAGATCCTTGCCGTCATGATCACGGTTGCCGTGTCCGCGCCCTTTATCGGCGCCCAGATTTCGATCTTCACCGACATCATCTTCTCGCGCATCCAATCCGGTTTCTGAAGCCGCAGCTTTAAAGCTTGTTCGCATGCAGCGGCATGAAACCCTCGCGCAAGCTTGGGTCGCTATCTCCGTCTCTATAGTGGGGCAGCGCGTGTGAATGCTGCCTTGATCTCATGATGAGACGGAAGAGACATGGCACAGCAAGCAGCGCTGATCATCCCGAAAGTAGCACCGAAGGGCCGGGACGTCGGCTTCGCGCTCGGGATCGTCGCGATCCTGTCGATCCTCTTCCTGCCCATCCCGCCCTTCCTGATCGACATGGGGCTCGCGTTCTCGATCGCCTTTTCCGTGCTGATCCTGATGGTCTCGCTGTGGATCCAGCGTCCGCTCGAGTTCTCCTCGTTCCCGACCATCCTGCTGATCTCGACCATGGTGCGCCTGGCCTTGAACATCGCCACCACCCGAGTCATCCTTTCGCACGGCCACGAGGGCCACGGCGCTGCCGGCGGCGTCATTTCCGGCTTTGCCAGCCTCGTCATGTCCGGCGATTTTGTCATCGGTCTGATCGTCTTCCTGATCCTCATCACCGTGAACTTCATCGTCATCACCAAGGGTGCGACGCGTATCGCCGAAGTCGGCGCGCGCTTCACCCTCGATGCGATCCCCGGCAAGCAGATGTCGATCGACGCCGACCTGTCGGCGGGCCTGATCGACGAGAAGGAAGCACAGCGCCGCCGGCGTGAACTCGAGGAAGAAAGCTCCTTCTACGGCGCCATGGACGGTGCGTCCAAATTCGTGCGCGGCGATGCGATCGCCGGCCTGATCATCACCGCGATCAACATCTTCGGCGGCATCATCATCGGTTACCTGCGTCATGGCATGCCGATCGGCGAAGCGGCCGACGTTTTCGTCAAGCTATCGGTCGGCGACGGTCTCGTCTCGCAGATCCCGGCGCTCATCGTCTCGCTCGCCGCCGGCCTTCTGGTGTCGCGCGGCGGCACGGCCGGCTCCACCGACCAGGCGGTCGTCGGGCAGCTCGGCGGCTATCCGAAGGCGCTCATGGTCGCCTCCGGTCTTATCATTCTCCTAGCGGTCGTTCCCGGCCTGCCGTTCCTGCCCTTCGCCGTGCTCGGCGGCGGCATGGCGTTCCTGAGCTGGCTCGTGCCGCGCCAGATCGAGGCTGCCAATGCCGCGCGTCGCGCCGAAGAGGCGGCCAAGGTCCAGCAGACCAAGGAAGGCGAGCAGGATTCGGTCAAGTCGGTGCTGAAGACCGCTGAGATCGAGCTGCTTCTCGGCAAGCAGGTCTCGACCCGCCTGCTTGGCGCACACCAGGAACTCGCCTTCCGCGTGGGCAAGATGCGCCGCAAGTTTGCTGGCCAGTACGGCCTCGTCATTCCGGAGATCAAGGTTTCGGACGACATCAGCATTCCGGACAAGGCCTACCACATCCGCATCCACGGCACGACGATCGCGTCCAACACGGTGCGCGTCGGCGAAGTCCTGGTGGTCACCGGCGGCGGTCGCCGGCCGAGTGTTCCGGGCGACGAGATCCGCGAACCCGCCTTCGGCATGCCGGCGGTCTCGATCCTCGAAACCTTTACCGAGGACCTCAAGCGCGAAGGCTTCCATCCGATCGATAACGTCTCGGTGGTGTTGACGCATTTGAGCGAAGTGATCCGCAACAACCTGCCGCACCTGCTTTCCTATAAGGACGTCAAGGTGCTGATCGAGCGGCTCGATCCGGAGTACCGCAAGCTCGCCGACGAAATCTGCACCTCGCACATGTCCTATTCGGGCCTGCAGGCGGTGTTGAAATTGCTGCTTGCCGAGCGTGTCTCGATCCGCAACCTGCATCTGATCCTTGAAGCGGTCGCCGAACTCGCGCCGCATGTACGCAAGACTGAGCAGATCGTCGAGCATGTGCGCGTGCGCATGTCGCAGCAGCTTTGCGGCGACCTCGCCGACAACGGCGTCCTGCGCGTGCTCAGGCTCGGCAACAAGTGGGACATGGTCTTCCACCAGGCGCTGAAGCGCGACGCCAAGGGCGAGGTCGTCGAGTTCGACATCGATCCGCGTCACCTCGAAGAGTTCAGCGAGCAGGCGACGAAAGTTATCCGTGAACATCTCGATCGCGGCATGCCCTTCGTGCTGGTAAGTTCGCCCGAATCCCGTTCTTATGTGCGCATGATCATCGAGCGCCTCTTTGCCACCTTGCCCGTGCTCTCGCATGTCGAGCTTGCCAAGGGCCTTGAGATCAAGATCATCGGCTCCATTTCATGATCACCGACCCGGAGGGCACGGTGCTGGCGCTGTTTGCGGCCTTCTGCCGGATCGGCGGCTGCATCATGATCATGCCCGGGTTCTCCAGCGCGCGCGTTCCGATCCAGGTGCGGCTGTTCATTGCAGTCGCGGTTTCCATGGCGGTCCTGCCGGTCATGTGGACGGACATCTATCCGCAGGTAACCGGCAAGGGGCACAGCTACATCTATTTGATCGCCGCCGAGACGGCGGTCGGCGCGGTCATGGGCCTTGTCGCCCGCTACTATGTCCTTGGACTGCAGTTCACCGGAACGGCGATCACCATGTTGATGGGCTTTGCCTCGCCGCCATCGTCGGATGTGATCGAAGATACGCCCGAAAACCAGGTGACCAGCTTGATCAGCTTCGCCGGCCTGATGGTGCTGTTCATGCTGGATTTCCATCATGTGATGATCGAGGCGATCGTTCAATCCTATCGGGCCATGCCGATCGGCACTCCCTTCGATCCGCAGGGTGTGCTGATCACGCTCACGGATTCGCTGGCGCAGATCTTCATGATCATGTTGAGGCTCGCGAGCCCCTTCATCATCTATGGCCTGCTTTTCAACGTGGCGATCGGCATGGTGAACAAGCTGGCGCCACAGATCCCGATCTACTTCATCTCGCAGCCCTATCTGATCATGGGCGGCTTGTTCCTGCTCTATCTCGGTATCGCTGCGATGCTGCGCCTGTTCGGCGACGGTTTCGCGCTCGTCATGCAGGGAGGATAGCCGCATGAAGACCCGCTCGCAGAAGCTCAAGCGCCTGGTCGCCGTCCAACGCCATCTGGAGCAGATGGCGGAGGCGGATTTCGTCGAGATGGTGCGGCAGCGCGAGGTCCTGGCTGAGACGATCGATGTCGTCGTCGATGCCATGGGCTCGGCTCATCCGATGCACCGCATGTTCTCCGGCCACTATTCCTCGCAGATCGGACGGCTTGTGCAGAAGGACCAGATGCTGCACGGCATCCAGCAAACGCACGAGGCGCGCATGCTGAGAGAGCGCGCGAAAGCCGACCGGCTCGAGGAAAACATGAAGGAGGCCCGCCAGTCCGAGGACCGCGAAGAGGCCGACAATTCCATCTACGACCTGATCGATCAACACGTTACGGGCAACGCGCCAGCTTCCCGTAAGCTTGACGGGCGATAGTACGTCATTCCCGGGTTGCTCCGATGGCGGAGCGGATCCGGGCCGACCAATGCCCAGGCTCGATTTTGAGAGGATTCGTCATGGCCATCTCTCCGCCCAGCGATCTGGTGATGGATGTCGTGCGCGCCGCCGACCCCACCGAAGTGCAGGAAGCGCAGGCGCGGTTGAAGGCCAACCGTGCCGCGTTCAAGGCGACGAGTCTGGCGGAAAACGGCAACGGCTTTGCGGCTGCCGTCAACGTTCTCAATCTGTCGCCGGAAGGTTCGAGCGGGCTCGGCGACCTCAACAACCGCGTCGAACAGAAGAAGATTCCGGAGACCTATCGCAAGTTCGAGGCCATGGTGCTGCAGAACTTCGTGAAGTCGATGCTGCCGACCGAAAGCGAGAACGTTTTCGGCAAGGGCAATGCGGGTGATATCTGGAAGAGCATGATGGCCGAGCAGATCGGCGACGTGATCTCCAAGAGCGGTGGCATCGGCATTGCCGAACAGCTCGCGGGCGCCGAAGGCACCGATCGGGTTCAGGCATCGCTGGACGGTAACAGCCGAAACCTCGCCGCAAGCCTCGTGCAGGAATACGAGCGCAAGACGCTGACCGGCTTTACGACCGACAACGACAAGAACAAGCAAGCCTAGGGCGGGGTGGGGGAACTGCTTGCAGTTTTCCATCCGCATTTCGCTCTAATTCATAGGAATAGATCGCGCTTGAGAATCCGGTCGATCCGACCAGAAATCATCGTGATCCAATTGGGAGTTGATTCATGGAAGCCATGGCATCCAATGACGTCCGGATCCAGAACGTGCTCGGCCGCCTGGAAATGATCCTCGACAACGAGAACAGCCGGATCGGCATCGACCCGGAATTCGATATCAAGACATCGAACGCGCACAAGAGCCGTTGCCTCTACGAACTGACGATGCTGCACCGTGACATGCTGCCGGGCGAAAACTCTTCGGCTTTCTCCTCGCATGCTCTGCACCTGCGCGAGAAGCTGTCGGTCAATTCGCAGAAGGTCGAGGCCCATCTCGAAGCCGTTCGCGCCGTCGTCGACCTCCTGAAGACCGCCGCCCAGGATGCCGATGCGGACGGCATCTATTCCGAAGCGCAGTTCCGCTATAGCGATTTCTGATGCTGAAGCTCGTTTTCACCGGGGTCTGGGTCTGCGCGGTCACGCTCGGATCCGTCTACTTCTCGATGCAAAGTGCCTCCGCGCCCGCCGTCCCGGACGGCGAGGCTGCCCGGCGCGCATCGGAGCAATATGTTCCCGGTGAGATGATCACCATTCCGGTCATCCGGGATGGTTCCGTTCAGGGCTATTTCCTGACCAAGCTTTCCTTCTCCGCCACCAAGGAGGGGATCAACAATCTTCGCGCGCCACTGCGCCAGATGGTTACCGATGAGCTCTACGATTTGCTCGTCGGTTCGAAATTCATCGACATCGCCGACACCGGTACGTTCGACCTGCCCACCTTCAAGACGACGGTAAAGGACGGCCTGAACAAGAAGCTCGGCGACGAGGTGATTACCGAGGTGCTCGTCGAGCAGCTCGAGTATCTGACCAAGGAAGACGTCAAGCGCGTCGCCAACAGCCAGAATGTGCCGCGGCAAAAGCCGGTCCCGATCACCGACAAGAACGGCAACGTCGCCGGCGACAAGTTGCCTGAAGGCGCCGTCAAGGCAAGCAGCGCGCACTGATGATTGTTGGAAGGGACGCCCGGGTGGGTTTCCGCTCGGCCGCGTGCCCTCGACGAGGCGGTATCCGTCAGTTCTTTTCCGGGGTGCGGTACTGCTCGTTGACGAGGCCAAGTTCCGCCATCAGCCGGCCGATCGCCACATAGAAGTGGTATAGTCCGGCCGCTGCCAGCCCGCTCTTGTTCCACAGTTCCAGCCCGCGCGGCACCGATGCGCCAAGCAGCGCCAGCGATTTGCCGAAGGTCCTGAGCCGGCCTTTGAAGCTCGGGTCACGCCGATGTTCGAGCATCGTCGAGATCGCGCCGTTCCTGAGGCTGCGCGCCCTGATCCAGGATGCGCTGGTGCGGCGGGCGGGCACGGTCTCGGCAACCCAGGCGTCGGTTGCCCAGGCAAAGGAAAACCCTTTCGCCTTGCAGCGGCTGTAGAAATCCGCATCGCCGCCGCCGATGAAGTTGAAGGCGGGATCCAGGAAGGGTTGCGGCATCGCGTCCAGCACTCCACGCGTAACGAGCACGTTGCCGGAGGAATAAAGGATGGGCACCGGCCCGGTCGCGTCATAGTGGGGCGTGAAGACCGGATGGCGTTTCCACTTCTGCCCGCCATCGCCTTCGAAAACCGGAAGCTGCGGGCCGCCGACCATATCGGCACCGGTCGTTTCCTGTGCCGCGATGAGGCAATCGAGCCATTCGGGCGCCGCCACTTCGTCGTCGTCGATTATCGCGATCGCCTTGAGGTTCGGGTAGGTTTGGAGCGCCGTCGCCCAGCCGGCATTGTAGGCGTGGCAGTTTCCGCGCTGATGCGCGACGATCACGACAGAATCCGAAGGATGTCCCAGGAAGAAGTCTTTGGCCGCCGCAGCCCCGGCCAGCCCGTCGGCATCGTTTTCGACGACGACCGTGGCGTAGGAGATGTCAGGCCTTTGGGAAACAATGGTTTTCAGCGTCTTGACGACATGGTCCGGCCGACGGAACGTCGGCAGCACGACGACGAGTTCGATGTCGCCGGCGTCTTCCAGCTCTGTCCGGAAGTAGACGGAAATGTCCTGGCCGGTCGTCGTCATGGCGAAACCTGTAAAAGCAAAATTGTGTCGCAATACAGCAAATCTTCCTAAACAGATGCTGAACCCTGGCGGCATATTTTGAAAGGGGTCTTTAAGCGCTCCTTCACCCCATGCTGCTAATGAAGGCCGCAGTTCCATTCATGACGCGTGGCAAAATGCATCTGGTCCTGGTCTCTTCGCTCGTTCCCGTCGCCAATCCGGCGTCCGGTTTCGACATTGCCAACCGGGCTGTGCTCGACGGTCTGCGCGCGCTCGGTCACCGCGTCAGCGTCATCGGTTTTCTCCAGCCGGGACGCGTGCCCGCGCCCGATTGCGATATGCATCTTCTCGGCGAGCTGGAAGTCACCAATGCCAAGGTTGGCACGTGGCAGAAGTTGAGCTGGCTCGCGACGGCCTTCCTCAACCGCACGACCGTCTCATCCGGCAAGATGCTGGTGGTGTCGTCGAGCCGGATTCAGTCGATCCTTGAGAGCCTCGCTCCGTTCGACGGTCTCGTGCTCAACTCGGTGCAACTGCCGGCCGCTTTCCAGCAGGTTTTCCGCCCCCATCCGTCGATCTATGTCGCGCACAATGTCGAGGCGGATTCTGCCTTTGAGAATGCCGAGCGGGCCAAGGGTACGGTCGAACGCTTTCTTTTCCGGCGCGAGGCGCAGTATCTCGAACGCTACGAGCAGCAACTGGCGCAGAATGCGGTGGCCGTCTGGACGTTTGCGGAGGCCGATCGCTTCGGCTTCGGCCGCGCCGTGAGCGACCGGGCCTTCGTGCTGCCGCTGGTCACCGGTTGGGATGCGGCAGTAGTGCCGACAGAAGCAGCCGACCTCCAGCAGGACCTCGGCTTGATCGGGACCTGGAGCTGGCGGCCGAACCGATTGGGGCTCGACTGGTTTCTCGCCGAGGTCGTACCGCATCTGCCGCAGGATCTTTCGATCGCGATTGCCGGCCAGATGGACGGCATACCGGCGGTTTCCCATCCCGGTGTTCGCTTCGTCGGACGGGTTCCTGATGCACGCGCCTTCGTCACGGAAAGTGCGGTCATACCGCTCGTCAGCCGGGGCGGTACGGGCGTCCAGCTGAAGAGCATCGAGACCTTCGAGCTTGGCATGCCATCCGTGGCGACGCAGGCGTCGTTGCGCGGCATCGAGGCGCTTCCTGAGAATTGCGCCGCGGCCGAAGATCCGGCCGAGTTCGCGCGCCTGTTGGTCGACAAGGTCACCCGCGCGCGCGGCGGCGACCGCCAACGCCTTGACGGTTCGGTCTTCCATCGCGCCCAGAAGGCGAAGCTGATGCGGGTCATGCGCAATGTGCTGGCCGGCCTCGCTCCGAGTGCCTCGGCCGAGACACCCTCGGTTCCGCCCGAGCTGAAGGTCCATGACGGGGGGCGGTCGTGACCAAGACGACCACCGGCGCGAACGCCGCCCTGTCCGGGCGGCTCATCCTGGGCATGCCGGTGGTCGATTTCGATTGGGGGAGTGCCTTTGCCTTTGCAGCCGACGCGCTGTCGCGCCCGGGCGGGCAAACAACGCTCGCCTTCCTCAACGCCAACAATGCCAACCTGATGATGCGCGACGGCGAGTACCGCGAGGTTCTCGGTCGCCAGGTCGTCTTTCCCGACGGTCACGGCGTCGATATCGCTTCCTATCTCTTTTACGGCAGCATGTTCCCGGCCAATCTCAACGGCACGGACTTCGTGCCGGCGCTGCTGACCTTCGTCGACCGACCGCTGCGCGTTGCGATGATCGGCGCCCGTGCGAAGGTGCTTGCGCGCGCGGCCGAGAATTTTCGCAGGCACGTGCCATGGCACGAGTTCCTCCCCGTTTCCGACGGGTTCTTCGATCGTGACCACTCCGAGCAAGTGCTTGCCGATGTCCGGGCGCTGAATGCTGATATCCTGCTGGTGGCGATGGGAAGCCCCGGTCAGGAGAAATGGGTCGATGCCCATGTGGGGCCGCAGGATGCCCGGCTGGTCATTACCGTCGGCGCGCTCTTCGATTTCGTCGCCGAGGCGTTTCCGCGGGCGCCGAAGTTCCTGCGCCGGATGCGGCTGGAATGGTTCTTTCGCCTGGCGGTCGAGCCGCGGCGCATGTGGCGTCGCTATGTCCTCGGAAACCCGCTTTTCCTGTTTTACGTCCTCTGGCACAAGCTGTCGGGACGGGCGCGGGAAAACGTCGCCGACACCAGCCTTCGGACGGGAACATCGTGAACGGTCAGACCATGCGCACAGCCATTGTCACAGCGTCCTACGCCAATGACTTCGAGCGCTGCCGGCTGATGTGCGAAAGCATGGACCGCAAGCTTCAGGGCGATTGGAAGCACTATCTGCTGGTTGCCGATTTCGACGTTAAGCTCTTCCGGCAACTGGAGGGCTCCAGACGCCAGGTTATCAGCGAACGCGATCTCCTGCCCTGGTGGCTGCATCCCGTCACCGACCCGCTTTCGGGCGGCCGCCGGAAGCTGTGGCTCAGTCCCTTTGGCCTGCCGCTGCGTGGCTGGCATGCCCAACAGCTTCGCCGCCTGGTGCTCGCGCGCCACATCGACGAGGCGGCGATGTTTGCCGTCGATTCCGATGTCGTCTTCCTGCGCGCCTTCGATCCCGCCAGCCTCTGGCAGGGAGAGCGGTTGACGCTCTACCGCAAGGACGGGGCGATTAATGCGCAAATGCGCTCCAACCATCTCGAATGGCTCGCCCATTCCGACAGGCTTCTCGGGATCGGCCCCTACACGTTGCCGGCCAACGACTATATCAACACGCTGATCGCGTGGCGCACCGATACCAGCCGCAAGCTGCTCGAGCACATCGAGACGCTGCACGGTCGGAACTGGGTGAGGGCGATGACCCGCACCCGCGCCTTCTCCGAATGCACGATCTACGGGCGCTTCGTCGACGAGGTGCTGGGCGGGGAAGGTCATGTTCCCTCTGATGCCGCGCTCTGTCATGTGCTCTGGTTCGAAGACAGCTACCGGCAGGATCTCTCCGGTCTCAGGGCGTTCTTGAAGGACATGGCGCCGCATCAGGTCGGCATCGGTGTGCAGTCCTTCGTCGGCCACGATCTCGACGATATTCGCCGGGCGGTGTTCGAACTCGCGGCCTGAGGCATCTGTCTTGCTTCAGATGACCCGATCAGTCGGCTTTCTGAGCGCCGAATAGGTCAGTCCGAACGAGAGCGCGTAGAGGACCAGGAAGATCCCGTTGAGCGCCGGCGCCCAGGTCGCGACATCGGTCGTCGTCTGCAGCAACAGAACCAGCAGCCCCACCTTGACGACGCCGGCAATCAACAGGTTCAGCATGCGCCGCACAGTGCGGCCGGTCGCGTAGAGCAGTTCGGAGTGGTACTCGATCAGGTTGCGGAACGAGGGCACGAGCACGATCATCGCGACAATCGGCGCGGCTGCCGACACGTTACGCCCGAGGCCATCGGGGAAGACCCACAGATAGAATGCCATGGCCGCGATGGCGGCAAAGGACGCAAGCGCCACCAGGAGTTCGATCGAGAGCCGGACACGCCAGAGGGCAATCGCCTCGGGCGTTCGCATGATGCGCTGGACGAGCAAGGTGTTGAACGACCGCACCGGCAGCGCCGTCAGGTCCGCCAGCCGCATCAGGATGGCATAGAGGCCGGACACCGCCGGCCCGCCAATGGCGAGTACCGCAATCTTGTCGAACTCCGATTGGATGTAGAACAGCACCTCGGCGCCGGCGACCGACACCGAATCCGCCCAGCGCCGGAAGTAAAGCCGTGGCTGCCAGCGCAGCCGGACACGCGGGTAGAACCAGAGAAGGGCCACCAGAAGGCCGAGCGCATTTGCAAGCAGATAGAGGTAGGACCAGGCTTCGAGCGTTTTCCAGGGGAGCAACGCAAGGAGCAGGGCAGCGGCGGTGCGGATCGCCGTTCCGATCACCACGAGGAGGGCGCCGCGCCCGAAGCGACCCAGACCGTTCAGCACGATGACGGCGGTCTCCAGTCCGCGCCAGCAGAGGATCTCGGCCAGCATGAAGGCAGCAAAAGTGCCGGCCGCCATGTCGCGGGAAAAGAGGGCGAGGAAGGTGATCGCGCAGATGATTGCGATCAACGGCAGCGACAGCACGGCGCCGACCAGGAAGCCGGCGCTATAGGTGCCGACAAGCAGCGGCTTTACGGTCGCGACCCGATAGAGCGGCGACATGAAGCCGAAGGCAAGCACACGCGATATCATGATGCCGGCGGCAGACGCGGTCGCGAACAACCCGAAGTCGGCGATGGCGAGCGTGTTGGCAACGGCGATGAAATAGACGAGTGACAGCACGAGCCGGCCCGCCGAACCTCCGGTCATCGAGAGGTAAGCGTGGATGAGCGCCCGGTGGCGGAGATAAAGCGCTTTGATGCGATGGGGCACGGCCGACATTTCCAGTAGCGCGTTTCCCGCTCGATGCCGATGGAAACGCTCTATCTCCTTGATATCTCACAGTTCCAAGGGCAGGGCGCGCAAAGCGTTCGCCTGGAATTGCGCTCGTCTCTCCGTCATAGGCGGGAAAGCTTAATAAGGCGTGAGATCACGCCGTTCGCGCCGTCACTTCCCGCCGAAATTAACGATTTGTTTTCCATGTTTCCTTAGGTTGGCTTCACTATTCGGAATTCGCCGTTTCGGCAGCCGCGGGATCAGTCATGTTCAACATCGACGACGAGAAACGCCCGGTTCCGCGTGCATCGTTGCTCGATTTTGCAGCAGAGGACGCGCGCGATCCCGCGCGTGCGCGAGACAGGCGCACCGCCGACCCGCAGGGTGCAGGCTCGTCCTTGCTCGGTCGTCTGTCCGGTTCCGGTGGATCAGCCAATCAATCAGCGGCCCGGCGCGAAAACCGTTCGAAAGGTCAGCCCCCGCGCGGCGAAACGGTGCGGCCGACAGCCAAGGCACCCGCCGCCCGTAACCAACCCGGCCTCGGCGGCATGCGTGGCAAGTTTGCGCGCTGGCTTGCCGATAGTCCGCCTGAGGGGGCTGCGCCGGGAGTGACAGCCGACGGGCGAGCCGCAGGTGACCGCCCGCTCGTGGATATCAAGACCGTGGTGCGCGCGGTCTGGCAGCTCCGCAAGATCATTCTCGCGACCACGGCGCTCGGCGCCGTCGGTGGCGTCCTGCTGGCGTTGTCGACGCCCAGCGTCTTCGTTTCCGAAAGCAAGCTCTACGTCGATCCGCGCGAAGTGCGGCTGACGGATTCCGACCTGTCGAAACAATCGCTCGCAACCGAAGGCATTCTCGCCATTGTCGACAGCCAGCTCGAAGTGTTGCGCTCGCGAACGGTTATGGAAAAGGTCGCGGCCAGTCTCGATCTGGAAAAGGACCCGGAATTCGCCGGCAAGGGAGCCGGTGGCGACGCGTCCGCGCGCGTCCTGAAGACCTTGGGCGAGGCAATTCAGGTCTGGCGCGATCCGAAAACCTTCATCGTCACCATTGAGGCGAAGACCAGGGATCCCGAGAAGTCGGCACTGATTGCCAACCGATTGGTGGACACGTTCCTCGGCGAGGAGACCGCCGCGCAATCCGGCTTCTTCCAGAAGACGACGGTTGCGCTCGACGCGCGTATCAAGGAACTGAAGGCTGAACTGGACGCGGCCGAAAAGGCCGTCGAGGATTACAAGGCGAGTAACGACATTGTCGGCGCCGGCGGCGAATTGATCGCCGACAAGCAGCTCCTCAGCCTCAGTGATCAGGTCGCTGCGGCCCGCAATCGCATCGCCGAGGCGAAAGCCAAGGCCGAGGCGTCCGGCAAGGTGCAGCTCACCGATGTTCTGACGGGCGCCTACCCCGAGGAAATCAGTTCGCTGGCGCTCTCCGAACTGCGCAAGCAATACGCGGCGACCAGGGCGCAACTGAGCGCCCTTGATGCGAGCCTCGGGCCCCGCCATCCGCAACGCATCGCCGTTCAGCAGGCACTCGAGTCGTCGCGCTCGGAGATCGCCAACGAGTTGCGCCGCATCGCGGCTGCGGCGGGGACCGAGCTTGACCGCGCCCAGCGAACGGAACAGGACCTCGTGCAGCAGCTTGCCGTCCAGAAGGCGCGCCAGATCGATTCCTCCGCCGAATTCGTCGAGTTGCGCGAGCTGCAGCGAAAAGCGGCGGCGACCCGCGAGATCTACGAATCCTTCCTGAAGCGCGCCGGCGAGACGCGCGAAGAGGAAAAGCTGACCGCGAAGAACATCCGGGTGATCTCCAAGGCCGAGCCGGCGCTGCAGGCAAAAGGGCCCTCCCGCAAGATCATCGTGATCGCCGCCACCATGGCGGGCTTCTTTGCCGGCCTCGGCCTCGGCGTGCTGCTCGGCATCTATCGCAGCTTGAACGGATTGTTTCCCGCAACCCGGAAGGTCGAGGACGATGAGGCGCCCGAGCCGCCGGAACCCGATGGCGGCCCCGAGCCCACACGGCGCCAGCAGCCGCAGCCTGATCCGGCTTCGGCCAA
The DNA here is from genome assembly GCF_014852205.1 of Ensifer sp. ENS06. NCBI lineage: Bacteria > Pseudomonadati > Pseudomonadota > Alphaproteobacteria > Hyphomicrobiales > Rhizobiaceae > Ensifer > Ensifer sp. ENS06. The sequence continues at coordinate 691,046 of NZ_JACVBC010000001.1, forward strand.
GCTCGAGCTGCCGCCGCAGTTCAGCCCGGCTGCGCACCATGCGCAATCGCTGAACGCTGCCTATGCCGTTGCTCGCCGGAGCGCAACGGCGGGTCCTGTCACGGCTCAGCCTGTGCCGCAGACCGTAGACGAGGATGACGCCGACATCGCCAAGGTCCAGGAAGGCCTTCGCGCGCTGAGGTCTCGCGTCGAGCACTATTCCCGCCAGAAGCTCGCGCGCCGTTGATACGACGGGCGGAGAGGCACGCTTCATTCGCGAACGTCTTGTGAGGCTGAGACCTCACGGCTTTCGGCGAAACCACGTGCACCTCTCAGTCTTGAGAGGAAATATCATCGGGGCACTCGAAACGGCAGCCAACCTCGTTGTCGCCTCTTGCATTTATGCGTTTGGGACAGCATAGGGCGCGTTGAGGCCATCGCCTTCTCTGAGGCGAACTAGAGTATGCCGCGTGAACAGGAAGCCAGGAGGAACATGCCGTGACGACTGTGATTGATGGCAAGAAGGTCGCCGCTTCGGTGATCGAAAGCGTGAAGGCCGCGACCCGTGCGCTCGAAACGGATGCGGGTGTTCGCGCAGGTCTCGCCGTCGTGATCGTCGGCGACGATCCGGCAAGCCACGCTTATGTTTCTTCCAAGAGCAAGATGGCCAAGGAGTGCGGTTTCCTGTCGGTCCAGCACACCTTGGCCGAGGCAACGACCCAGGAAGAGCTCGCTGCACTCGTGGCTAAACTCAACGCCGATCCCTCTATCCACGGCATCCTCGTGCAGCTTCCGCTGCCGAAACATCTGAATTCCGAGCCGATCATTCAGTCGATCCTGCCCGAAAAAGACGTCGACGGCCTGCACGTCGTCAATGCCGGCAAGCTTGCGACCGGCGATCTCGAAGGCGGTCTCGTCTCCTGCACGCCGGCCGGCGCCATGGTCTTCGTGCGCCAGACCCATGGCGACGATCTCTCCGGTCTGAACGCTGTCGTCATCGGTCGCTCGAACCTGTTCGGCAAGCCGATGTCAGCGCTGCTGCTTGCCGCCAACGCGACGGTGACGACCGCCCATTCGCGCACCAAGGATCTGGCCGCCGTCTGCCGCAACGCCGATATCCTCGTTGCCGCCGTCGGACGCCCCGAAATGGTGAAGGCCGACTGGGTGAAGCCGGGCGCGACGGTCATCGACGTCGGTATCAACCGCGTACCAGCGCCGGAGAAGGGGGAGGGCAAGTCCAAACTCGTCGGCGACGTCGCCTTTGCGGAAGCCGCCGAGGTTGCAGGCGTGATCACGCCGGTGCCGGGTGGCGTCGGACCGATGACCATCGCCATGCTGATGGCCAACACCGTGATTGCCGCCTATCGCAAGGCCGGCCGCAAGCCGCCGCGCTTCTGATCCTGGCTCATATGGGATGATGAGACGCGTCGCGATTGCGGCGCGTTTTCATTTTTGCGGGGCAGGTCCGGTCGAGGCGCGCACGATGAGTTCGGCGCGCCAGAGTTCCTGCTCCGGATAGTCGCCGCGCTTCAGGATGCCGCCGATCAGCCGTGTGGCGATACGCGCCCCGGCGGCCCGCAGCGACGAGCGTGTCGTTGTCAGCGGGATGCTGAAATTTTCGGGCTTCAGCATCGGCAAGACGTCGTCATGGGCGATCAGCGAAATGTCTTCGCCGATTTTCAAGCCCGCCTGGTTGATCGCCCTGACAGCGCCAAGCGCCAGCACCGTACTTGAACAGAGCACCGCCGTCGGCGGCCGCGCGTGCTGCAGGAAGGGCTGCATGCTGCGGTAGCCGTGCTCGTCGGTCATCAGCGAATGCTGGACAAGCGCCTCGTCGAGCGAAAGGCCGTGTTCGGCGAGCGCCCGCAGCATGCCTTTTTTCCGGCGAATGGAAAAAGCCAGATATTCCGGCCCGTTGATCAGCGCAATCCGCTGGTGTCCGAGCTGTATAAGCAGCCGTGTCGCGTCGTAGAAGGCACTCGTATTGTCGATGTCGAGGAACGGATAGTCGCGGCTTTCGCCAATCGACCGGCCGTGCACGACGAAGGGGATCGAGAGCGATTTCAACATGGCGATGCGCGGGTCGTTGGCGCGCATATAGGCGAGGAAAAGCGCATCGACATTGCCGCTGGCCGCCAGGCGCCGGAAGGTCACCTCCTCGTCCTCCGGCGCGCTCGGATTGAGCACGAAGTGGAAGTCGTGCTTGACCGCCTCTTCCGCCAGCCCTGCCAGAAACTCGCCGAAATGTACGTCGGAATCGATGCCGGGCGCGATCGGCATGACCATGCCGATCGAATAGGCCTTGCCGGTGGCCAATCGCTGCGCTGCGCGGTTCGGCCTGTAGCCGGTCTCACGCACGGCCTGCAGCACGCGCTGACGGGTTTCGGCGTTGACTTCCGGATAGCCGTTCAGCGCCCGGCTGACCGTCGTCTGTGACAGCCCGAGCAGCTCCGCCAATTGCTTGAGATTGACCGCCATGGTCGGGATTCCTCTCAAAGCGCTTTGGATACCCATATGATTTTTGGTGTTTGGCCCCAGCGCCCTCCGGTTTGTGTAGCATCCGTTTTTCGAGCAACAAAGCGGAATTCAACTATTGCGCGGTGCAAAACGTTACCGCAGGGCACAAATACGTCGCAAGGAGAACAGCGATGGGAAAGCTCTTGACTCCGCGCGTGTCGCAATGGTTTGTTAGCGAACTCAAAGCGCTTTGAATTTTTCGCGCATTGTCGTCTGCCCGGCGGGATCCGGGTTCATCTTTGGGAGGAGAAGAACGTGAAGAGATCATTGCTGTTGGGCGTGGCCGCCTTTGCCCTGATTGCAGGTGCAGCCGGCGCCGCCGACCTCAAGTTCAAGCCGGGCGAAGATACGAAGTTCAACTGGGCGAGCTTCGAGGAGTTCAAGAAGGGCCACGACCTCAAGGGCCAGACGCTGACGATCTTCGGCCCCTGGCGCGGCGAAGACGAGGCGCTGTTCAAGAGCGTCTATGCCTACTTCACCGAAGCGACGGGCGCCGAGATCAAGTACTCCTCGTCTGAAAACTACGAGCAGCAGATCGTCATCGACACCCAGGCCGGCAGCCCCTCCGAAATCTCGATCCTCCCGCAGCCGGGTCTGATCGCCGATCTCGCCTCCAAGGGCTACCTGACGCCGCTCGGCGACGAAACCCAGAAGTGGCTGCTCGACAACTATGCCGCCGGTCAGTCCTGGGTCGATCTGTCGACCTACAAGGGCAAGGACGGCAATGCTGCGCTCTTCGCGTTCCCCTACAAGATCGACGTGAAGTCGCTCGTCTGGTACTCGCCGGAGAACTTCGAGGACGCCGGCTACGAAGTGCCGAAGACCATGGAAGAGCTGAAGGCGCTGACAGAGAAGATCGCCGCCGATGGCGGCAAGCCCTGGTGCATCGGCCTTGGCTCCGGTGGTGCCACCGGCTGGCCGGCCACCGACTGGGTGGAAGACATGATGCTGCGTACGCAGCCGGCCGACGTCTACGACAAGTGGGTGAAGAACGAGATCCCGTTCACCGATCCGGCCGTCGTCGGTGCGATCGACGAGTTCGGTTGGTTCGCCAAGAACGACAAGTTCGTCGATGGCGGTGCAGCAGCGGTTGCCTCGACCGACTTCCGCGACAGCCCGAAGGGCCTCTTTGCCTCGCCGCCGAAGTGCTACCTGCACCACCAGGCGTCGTTCATCCCGTCCTTCTTCCCCGAGGGCACGAAGATCGGCGAGGACGCCGACTTCTTCTACATGCCGCCTTACGAGAGCAAGAAGGAGCTCGGCAATCCGGTGCTTGGCGCCGGCACGCTGGCGATGATCACCAAGGACACGCCGGCTGCACGCGCCTTCATCGAGTTCCTGAAGACCCCGATCGCCCATGAAGTCTGGATGGCGCAGACGAGCTTCCTGACGCCCTACAAGAGCGTCAATGTCGACACCTACGGCAACCCGCCGCTGAAGAAGCAGGGCGAGATTCTTCTGAACGCCACCACCTTCCGCTTCGACGGTTCGGACCTGATGCCTGGCAAGATTGGCGCCGGTGCGTTCTGGACCGGCATGGTCGATTTCGTCGGCGGCAAGTCGTCGGCCGACGTCGCCGACGGCGTGCAGAAGGCCTGGGACGCCATCAAGTAACAACAGATGACGGGCGGCAGCAATGCCGCCCGTTGCCGACCCGGGTTCGCTGCCAGGGCGGGACGAGGAAAAGCGTTGCGGTCTCCGTGCGTTTCCGCCCCCAACCCTTGAGAGGCCGCGCGCCCCAATGAGAACGGCGACAATCGCCAGCCCTGCACGGGGACGTGCACCCAAGGGGAGGGACATGTCATGTTTTATCAGCTAGCCGCTGCTGCGGGGTTCATGCTGGCCGGGGTGCTCGGCTGCGCTGCCTATTTCTGGGGAACCAGCCTTGTTCTCGACCTGATCTTCCCGTCCAAGGGAAAATCGGGTGTGGTCGCCTCGCGAAACCTGCGCATCACCAATGCCATCCGCCCGTGGCTGTTCCTCGCACCCGCGCTCTTTGCTCTGGCGACCTACCTCATCTACCCGGTGATCATGTCGCTCTGGTACAGTTTCCACGACCGCGCGGGTCAGAATTTCCTCGGCGTCAGCAACTATGCCTGGATGGTCAACGACGGCGAATTCCGCCAGTCGATTTACAACAACTTCCTCTGGCTGCTCGTCGTCCCGGCGCTCTCGACCTTCTTCGGTCTCGTCATCGCGGCGCTCACCGACCGGATCTGGTGGGGCAATATCGCCAAGACCCTGATCTTCATGCCGATGGCGATCTCGTTTGTCGGTGCCGCGGTCATCTGGAAGTTCATCTACGATTTTCGCCCGGAAGGGGCAGAGCAGATCGGCCTTCTGAACGCCATCGTCGTTGCCTTCGGCGCCGCCCCGCAGGCCTGGATCACGCTGCCCTTCTGGAACAACTTCTTCCTGATGGCGATCCTCGTCTGGATCCAGACGGGTTTTGCCATGGTCATCCTGTCGGCAGCCCTTCGCGGCATTCCGGAGGAAACGATCGAGGCCGCCGTCATCGACGGCGCCAATGGCTGGCAGATCTTCTTCAAGATCATGGTGCCGCAGATCTGGGGCACGATCGCCGTCGTCTGGACGACCATCACCATCCTGGTGCTGAAGGTCTTCGATATCGTGCTCGCCATGACCAATGGCCAGTGGCAGAGCCAGGTGCTCGCCAACCTCATGTTCGACTGGATGTTCCGCGGTGGCGGCGACTTCGGCCGAGGGGCTGCGATCGCCGTCGTCATCATGATCCTCGTCATTCCGATCATGGTCTGGAACATCCGCAATGCGGCCAAGGAAATGAAGGGGCACTGAGATGAATCCAGCGACACGCTCTCCCCTCATGTGGGTCGTCCACCTCTCGGTCTTTCTGATCGTCGCACTGTGGACGCTGCCGACCGCAGGCCTTCTGATCTCGTCGCTGCGCGACAAGGACCAGCTCGCCGTTTCCGGCTGGTGGACTTCCCTTTCGACTTCGTCGCAGAACACCGTCGTGAGAGCGCCCGGCCCCGAAAGCCAGGTGGAGCGCGACGGCAAGTTCGTGATCTCCGGCAATTTGCTCGAAGGTCAGCCGGGCCAGATCTCCGCCTTCGGCTTCAACAGCCGTGAGCCGACTGCGTTCAAGGCCGGCGAAACCGCCGAGCTCAACGACGGCGAGAAACTGACCGTTCAGGCCGACGGCAACTTCGAGATCGTTTCCGACAAGAAGATGGAAGGATCGCGCGGCCAGCGCGTCTTCGTCACCGCATCGTCGCCGCCGCGCTTCACCTTCGACAACTATGTCGAAGTCCTGAGCGCCGAAGGAATCGGCCGCTCCTTCATCAATTCGCTGACGGTCGCCGTGCCAGCGACCATCATCCCGATCATGATCGCCGCCTTCGCGGCCTATGCGCTCGCCTGGATGCCGTTTCCGGGCCGTGCGATCCTGATCGCCGTGGTCGTTGGCCTCCTCGTCGTGCCGCTGCAGATGTCGCTGATCCCGCTCTTGAAGCTTTATAACGGCGTCGGCGCCTTCTTTGGCGTGCCGGCCAAGACCTATGTCGGCATTTGGCTCGCCCATACCGGTTTCGGCCTGCCGCTGGCGATCTATCTGCTTCGCAACTACATGGCCGGCCTGCCGCGCGAAATCATGGAATCCGCCCGCGTCGATGGCGCCAGCGATTTCGATATCTTCGTCAAGATCATCCTGCCGCTGTCCTTCCCGGCGCTCGCTTCCTTCGCGATCTTCCAGTTCCTGTGGACCTGGAACGACCTGCTGGTCGCCATCGTGTTCCTGGGCGCGGGGCCCGACGAACTGGTTCTGACCGGCCGGCTCGTCAACTTGCTCGGTTCACGCGGCGGCAACTGGGAGATCCTGACGGCCTCCGCCTTCATTACCATCATCGTTCCGCTGATCGTCTTCTTCAGCCTGCAGCGCTATCTCGTGCGCGGCCTGCTGGCGGGCTCGGTCAAGGGCGGCTGACATCTAAGGACTTTCGACGACAATGAGCATGACCGAAATGAGCACTTCCACTTTGCAGGCCGATCGGGATTGGTGGCGCGGCGCGGTGATCTACCAGATCTATCCGCGCTCCTACCAGGACTCCAACGGCGACGGCATCGGTGACCTCAAGGGCATCGTTGCCCGCTTGCCGCATATCGCCGCCCTCGGTGCCGACGCAATCTGGATTTCGCCGTTCTTCACCTCGCCGATGAAGGACTTCGGTTATGACGTCTCCAACTATAGCGATGTCGACCCGATCTTCGGCAGCCTCGCCGATTTCGACGCGGTCATAGCCGAGGCGCACCGCCTCGGTATCCGGGTGATGATCGACCTCGTTCTCTCGCACACGTCGGACCAGCATCCCTGGTTCGTCGAAAGTCGGTCGAGCCGGACGAACGCGAAGGCTGATTGGTACGTCTGGGCTGGTTCCAGGCCGGACGGCACCCCGCCCAACAACTGGCTGTCGATCTTCGGCGGCTCGGCCTGGGCCTGGGATCCGACGCGCCTGCAGTATTACATGCACAACTTCTTGACCTCGCAGCCGGACCTCAACCTGCACAATCCGGAAGTGCAGGATGCGCTGCTGGCCGTCGAGCGTTTCTGGCTGGAGCGCGGCGTCGACGGCTTCCGCCTCGACACCATCAACTTCTATTTCCACGACAAGCAGCTGCGCGACAATCCGGCGCTGGCGCCGGAGCGCCGCAACGCCCAGACCGCACCGGCGGTCAACCCCTACAACTATCAGGAACATCTCTACGACAAGAATCGGCCGGAGAACCTCGAGTTCCTGAAGCGCTTCCGCGCCGTTATGGACGAGTTCCCGGCAATCGCTGCGGTCGGCGAAGTCGGCGACAGCCAGCGCGGTCTGGAGATCGCCGGCCAATATACCTCCGGCGGCGACAAGATGCAGATGTGCTACGCCTTCGAATTCTTGGCGCCGGATCCGCTGACACCGGCGACGGTCGCCGAGGTTCTCCGAAACTTCCAGAAGGCGGCGCCAGAAGGTTGGGCCTGCTGGGCCTTCTCGAACCATGACGTCGTGCGCCATGTCAGCCGCTGGGGAGCGGGCGTTGCCGATCGCGACGCTCATGCGAAACTGCTTGCGAGCCTTCTGATGTCGCTGCGCGGCTCGGTCTGCATCTATCAGGGCGAGGAACTGGCGCTGTCGGAAGCCGAGCTTGCCTATGAAGACCTGAAGGATCCCTATGGCATCCAGTTCTGGCCGGATTTCAAGGGTCGCGACGGTTGCCGCACACCGATGGTCTGGGACGGTGCCACGGTCAATGGCGGCTTCGGCAGCGCAAAACCCTGGCTGCCGGTGCCGGCGGAACACCTCAAGCGCGCCGTGTCGGCGCAGCAGGGCGATCCGGCCTCGGTGCTCGAGCACTACCGTCGCTTCCTGCATTTCCGCAAGGCGTATCCGGCGTTTGCCAAGGGCGAGATCGAGTTCCTGAGCACGGACGGCTCGGTGCTTGCTTTCGTGCGCAGCCACGGCAACGAGAAGCTTTTCTGCCTGTTCAACATGAGCGGCGTGCCGGCTGCGGCCACGCTGCCGAACGAGCCGGTGGCTGCATTGGAAGGGCACGGCTTCGTGTCCGAGGTCAAGAACGGAACGGTGCATCTGCCGGCCTGGGGCGCCTACTTCGCGCGGCTGGTGTGAAGGCAGATGACAACAGAGATAGACGGGAAGAACCGAAGAGGAGGGTGCAATGACGGGTCTGCTGCTTAAAGATATCCGCAAGTCCTACGGCGCGGTCGATGTCATTCACGGCATCAATCTCGACATCAAGCAGGGCGAGTTCATCGTTTTCGTCGGCCCGTCCGGCTGTGGAAAGTCGACGCTTCTGCGCATGATCGCCGGTCTCGAGGAGATCACTGGCGGCGACATGTTCATCGACGGCGAGCGCGTCAACACCGTGCCCCCGTCGAAGCGCGGCATCGCCATGGTGTTCCAGTCCTATGCGCTCTATCCGCACATGACCGTCTACGACAACATGGCTTTCGGCATGCGGATCGCCAAGGAAAGCAAGGAAGAGATCGACCGTCGCGTGCGCAACGCCGCCGATATCCTGCAGCTGACCAAGTATCTCGACCGTCTGCCGAAGGCGCTCTCCGGCGGGCAGAGACAGCGCGTCGCCATCGGCCGCGCCATCTGCCGTGACCCCAAGGTCTTCCTGTTCGACGAGCCGCTCTCGAACCTCGACGCGGCCCTTCGTGTCGCCACCCGCATCGAGATCGCCAAGCTCAGCGAACAGATGGCGGGCACGACGATGATCTACGTCACCCACGACCAGGTGGAGGCAATGACGCTCGCCGACCGCATCGTCGTGCTGTCGCAGGGGCACATCGAGCAGGTAGGCCCGCCGCTCGAACTCTATGAGCGTCCGGCCAATCTGTTCGTCGCGCGCTTCATCGGCTCGCCGGCGATGAACATCATCCCTTCGACGATCACGGCGACCGGCGCGCAGACGACGGTGAAGCTGACCGGCGGCAAGAGCGTGACGCTCGATATCCCGACCGACTCCTCGCAGAACGGCAAGATTGCGAGTTTCGGCGTTCGCCCGGAAGACCTGCAGGTCTCGACAGGCGACGACTTCCTGTTCGAAGGCACGATCTCGATCGTCGAGGCGCTCGGCGAAGTGACCCTGCTCTATATCGAGGGTCTCGTCGACAAGGAGCCGATCATCGCCAAGATCCCCGGCATCCTGCCGGTTCACCGCGGCGACAAGGTGCGCTTCACGGCCGACAAGGCCAAGCTACACCTCTTCAACGACGAGGGCCGCAGCTACCGCGTCTGAAGCAATTGCAGGAAAAGTGCGAAGCGGTTTTCCGTCCGGAATTGCGGCCTACTTCCAAGGAAGCGGGCGAAGCGGCTTTGCGTTGAGGATTGCGTAACCAAGATTCCTGGTCACGAACTTGCTCCGCCCGGTTTTTGCCGGGCGGTTTTTCATCCGGTCGTCGGACCAACCGTCTGTTAAATCTCTGCCGCTAGTCTGTATCAAAAGGGGATATGGAAAGGCATTTCGATGAACGGCGCGGCACCTGTCTTGCAGCACTTCCTGAACAAGGAAGAGTCCTTCATGTACGATCGGGAGACCAGCTTCCCGATGGAGGACACGCGAAACGAGGCGCGCATCGAATACACTGAGAAGGGCATGACGCAACTGAGCTCTCGTCGCTGCGAAATCATCAAGCTTTCGAAAAGCGGCGCGCTGATCAGCATCCTCACGCAGTACCAGCTGCCACAGAATTTCTACCTGGATATCCCGAGCGCACGCATCCAGATGGTCGGCTGCCTGTTGAAGCGGGTGCATGCCAACAACGTCATCGAGGCGCGCTTCCTGCGCATGCTGACTGACCGCGACCTCAATCGTATCTTCGTCTACAGCAGCCATCCGAACCACCGCAACCGGACGCTCGACATCTACCGCTGAGTGCCATGCTGGGCTTGACGGCTCCACCGCGCTCAATGGATGGTTGTGGTCTCAATCAACGGATTCGGACCTGAACCATGCAGCGACCCTATCGGCTTTCGTGCCATTGCGGCGATATCGCCGTCGAAGTCGACGAAGAGCTTGGTGGTCTCGTCGACTGCAACTGCTCGACCTGCCGGCGCTCCGGCTTTCTGCACTGGAAGGTGGATGCCGCAAAGGTAAAGCTCTTGACCGAAAAGCGCCGCCTGTCGAGCTACATCTGGCGCGGCCTCAACGAGGGGCACCATTTCTGCCCGACCTGTTCGACCCCGATCATGCGCAGCGGCTATCCGGATAACAAGATCTCGATCAATGCGCGCTGCATCGAGGGGGTCGATGTCTTCACGCTGGATATCGAGCGCTATGACGGGCGCAACGACATGTTCCCCGGGCCACTGCCCTGAGCTTTTCACGATCGTTTGAAGACCAAGCGCCGCCCCAATGGGAGCGGCGCTTTTCTATCTCAGTGGAAGAGAACGCTGGCGCCCTGATCAGCCGCACCCGCGATCGCGCGGAAGGGCGCGAATAGCTCGCGGCCCATGCCGAAGTCGTTGTCCGACAGATCCGCATGGGCGGGCACGCGTGTCTTGAGTGCGATGTCTTCGACCAACACCTCGATCGTTCCGGCAACAGCGTCGATGCGGACGATATCGCCTTCCTGGATGCGAGCGATCGGACCGCCGTCCTTGGCCTCCGGCGTCACGTGGATTGCCGCCGGCACCTTGCCGGACGCACCGGACATGCGGCCGTCCGTCAGGATGGCGACGCGCTGGCCGCGGTCCTGCAGAATGCCGAGCACGGTCGTCAGCTTGTGCAGTTCCGGCATGCCGTTCGCCTTCGGACCCTGGAAGCGCACGACGGCGACGAAGTCGCCCTCGAGCTTGCCGGCCTTGAAGGCGGCATTGAGCTCGGCCTGGTCGTGGAAGATCTTGGCAGGCGCCTCGATGATGTGACGGTCCGGCTTGACGGCAGAGATCTTGATGACGGCCTTGCCGAGATTGCCGGTCAGCATCTTCAGGCCGCCCGAATGCTGGAACGGCTGATCGATGGTCGCAAGCACCTTCGGGTCAGCGCTTTCCTTCGGCGTCGGCACGCGTTCGACATTGCCGTCGGCGCCAAGCCGGACGTCGATCTTGTAGGCATCGAGTCCCTGGCCGACGACGGTGCGCACGTCGTCGTGCAGCAGGCCGGCGCGAAGCAGCTGGCTGATCAGGAAGCCCATGCCGCCGGCGGCGTGGAAGTGGTTCACGTCGGCGAGCCCGTTCGGATAGACGCGGGCCAGCAGCGGAACGATGTCCGAGAGCTCTGAAATGTCCTGCCAGGTGAGCAAGATGCCGGCAGCCCGCGCCATCGCGACGAGGTGCATCGTGTGGTTGGTCGACCCGCCGGTCGCATGCAGGCCGACGACGCCGTTGACGATCGAGCGCTCGTCGATCATTTCGCCCGCCGGGGTGAACTCGTTGCCCATGGCGGTGATCGCCAGCGCCCGCTTGGCGGCTTCCTTGGTCAGCGCGTCGCGCAGCGGCGTGCCCGGATTGATGAAGGAAGCGCCGGGCAGGTGGAAGCCCATGATCTCCATCAGCATCTGGTTGGAGTTGGCGGTGCCGTAGAAGGTGCAGGTTCCCGGTCCGTGGTAGGACTTGGATTCCGCCTCGAGCAGTTCGTCGCGGCCGACCTTGCCTTCGGCGAACAACTGGCGGACCCGCGCCTTCTCGTCGTTCGGTAGGCCCGAGGTCATTGGTCCGGCGGGAACGAAGATCGCCGGCAGGTGGCCGAAGGTGAGCGCTGCGATCACGAGGCCCGGCACGATCTTGTCGCAGACGCCGAGATAGACGGTGGAATCAAACATGTTGTGCGACAGGCCGACGCCGGCGGCCATAGCGATCAGGTCGCGGGAAAACAGCGAGAGCTCCATGCCCGGCTGCCCCTGCGTGACGCCGTCGCACATGGCCGGCACGCCGCCGGCAACCTGTGCGACGCCCCCTGCCTCGCTTGCCGCCTGGCGGATCAGCGCCGGATAGGTCTCGAACGGCTGATGCGCCGAAAGCATGTCATTGTAGGAGGTGATGATGCCGAGATTGGCCACGCGGTCGCCCGCAAGCGCTACCTTCTCGGCGGGGGAACAGACCGCAAATCCATGCGCGAGGTTGCCGCAGCCGAGCACGCTGCGATGCGGACCGCTCGATGCCGCCCGGCGGACGCGATCGAGATAGGGCTCGCGGTGGGGTTTCGAGCGCTCGACGATGCGAGCCGTGATCGAGGCAATGCGGGAATCGGCGGACATGACAAATCCTGTTCCGGAGTCTTCAGACTCCTCATCTTCATCCAGTCATCGTCCGGAGCGCGGCGAGCTTGGGAGAGCGCAAGCCGCGTCCCGGCGTTTCTCAGAAACACCTGTCCATTCCGACGGGAGCGCGCCACCGGCTGAACGTGTCTCCAAAGTTCCTATCGGGCCGGTTCGGCCCAACATCATTCCGATCTACGGCGCCCAGTAAATCTGCACCGGCGACGCGGCGCGGCGCAGCATCGCGCGGATCGGCATGTCCTTCTCGTCGCCGGCTTCTTCGGCCTTGGCGAGAACCGTCTTCTTGCCTTCGCCTTCGATGTGCAGCACCAGAAGCCGCGCATCCTGGAGGCTGGCAAAAGTAAAGGTCAGCCGGGTTTCGCCGGCACCCTCGGCTTCCATCGTGATCACGCCGCGCGGCGTTGCCGGATCGATGGCGCGCGCGAGCTGCGATCCGCCCGGGAAGAACGATGCAGTGTGCCCGTCCGTTCCCATGCCGAGGATCGCCACGTCGAACGGTGCACCGATCTTCGCCGTTTCCCGGCTTGCGAGATCAGCCGCGGCCTCCGCTGTCGGGGCCGCCTGGTAGAGCGGCAGGAAAGTTGCTGCAGCGGCCTTGTCCTGAAGCAGGTTGGCCGCCACGAGGCCGTGGTTGGAGCGGTCGCTTTCCGGCGGCACGAAGCGTTCGTCGACCAGCGTCACCGTCACCTTGTCCCAGGCGATGTCCTTCTTCGAAAGCGCCTGGAAGAATGCCTTGGGCGTGGAGCCGCCGGAGACGGCGATGCTTGCGGAGCCGCGTGCGGCGACACCGGCAGCAAGAGCGCTGCTGACCGCATCGGCAAGGCCTTGCGCCAGTGCTGCGCCGTTTTCGAATGTATGAAGCTTAGACGTCATCGGCGCACCTATATCGCGTCGTTCCAGGTCCGGCCGTCACGCTCGATCAGCGCAATTGACTGGCTCGGACCCCAGGTGCCGGCGGTGTAGCCCTGAACCTGCTGCCCGGTTTCTTCCCAGGCCTTCAGGATCGGATCGACCCACTTCCATGCGGCCTCGACCTCGTCGCGGCGCACGAACAGCGTCTGGTTGTTGCGGATGACGTCGAAGAGCAGCCGCTCATAGGCATCCGCATTGCGCACGGCGAAGGCTTCGGCAAAGCTCATGTCCAGCGAGACGCTGCGCAGGCGCATGCCGCCCGGGCCCGGGTCCTTGATCATCAGCGACTGCTTCACGCCTTCGTTCGGCTGCAGGCGGATGACCAGTTGGTTGGCCGAGATGCGGCCGGCATTGCTGTCGAAGATCGAATGCGGGATCTGCTTGAAGGTGATGACGATTTCCGACATGCGGCCGGCAAGGCGCTTGCCGGTGCGGATGTAGAAAGGCACGCCGGCCCAGCGCCAGTTGCTGACTTCCGCCTTGATCGCCACAAAGGTCTCGGTGTTCGAAACGCCGCCTTCGAGTTCTTCGAGGTAGCCCTTGACCGGGCCGCCGGCCGAAGCGCCGGCGCGGTACTGGCCGCGCACCGTCACCTGCTCGACATTCGACGAGGTGATCGGCTTCAGCGCGCGCAGAACCTTCAGCTTCTCGTCGCGCACCGCTTCGGCGTCCATCGAGGTCGGCGCTTCCATGGCGACGAAGCAGACGAGCTGCAGGATGTGGTTCTGCACCATGTCGCGCAGCGCGCCGGCCTTGTCGTAGTAGCCGGCACGATTTTCAAGCCCGACGGCTTCCGACACGGTGATCTGCACGTGGTCGATATGGGCCGAGTTCCACAGCGGCTCGTAGAGCGCGTTGGCAAAGCGCAGCGCCATCAGGTTCTGCACCGTCTCCTTGCCGAGATAGTGGTCGATGCGGAAGATCTGCTCTTCGCGGAAAACCTTGCCGATCGTGTCGTTGAGTTCGGTCGCAGAGGCGAGGTCGCGGCCGATCGGCTTTTCGACGACGATGCGGGTGTTCTTGGTGATCAGCTTGTGATCGCGGATGCGCTCGGAGATGTCGCCGAAGATCGCAGGGCCGACGGCGAGATAGAAGGCGCGGATGCGCTCCTTGCCCTCTTCGAGGATCTTCTTCAGCGAGTCCCAACCCTGGTCGGACTTGGCGTCGACGGAGACGTAGAACAGGCGTGCAGCGAACTTCGCGACTTCCTCTTCCTTGTACTCTTCCGCCTTCAGATGTTCCTTCAGAGCATCGACGGCAAACTTGCGATAGTCCTCATGGCTGAGTGCCGCGCGCGAGGCGCCGATGATGCGCGTCGGCTCGGTGATCTGGCCTTCCAACTGGCGGTGATAGAGCGCCGGCAACAGCTTGCGCTCCGCAAGATCGCCGGTGCCCCCGAACACCACATAGTCAAATGGTTCGACGGGGATGATCTGGCTGCTCATGGGATATCTCGATCTGTTCAGGTCAGGGGCACATATAATCTAATCGATTTAAAGGCGCTAGAGTGCGGCGCAATAAAATGCCGCCGCAAGCGTTTTTCAAAACCTGTCGCGTAATGCGTACCAGCTAAGCGCGAAGAAGAGAAGGGCGGAGCGGAACCGGGTTCCGCCCGGAAAAGCCGGGATTTTCAGAGCCTTCAAGAGGTCGAGCTCGGTGCCCTGGCCGAGCGCCAGGTCCGCATAGAGCTTGCCGCAATAGTTGGAGAGCATCACACCGTGGCCGGAATAGCCGCCGATCGAGGTGACGCCCGGCATGACCTCGCGACAAAAGGGGGTGCGCGGCATGGTGATACCGACGGAGCCGCCCCAGGCGTGGGTGATCTCGACATTGGCGAGCTGCGGGTAGATCTCGCTGATCTGTCGGCGGATATGGGTGGAGATGTCGCGCGGATTGTCGGCCGTATAGGCTTCGCGGCCGCCGAACAGCAGCCGCCCATCCCGCGACTTGCGGAAGTAGCGCACGACGAAGCGCGAATCGTCGACCGATTCGCCGCCGGGAATGACATCAGGGTGGTCCGAAAGCACCGTCGTCGCGCCGATGAAGGAACGGATCGGCATGACGTGGCTGGCGCTCACCGGCTCCAGGTTGCCGATATAGGCATTGCAGGCGACGAGAACGCGGTCGGCGGTGATGGTGCCGCGGTCGGTGGCAATGACGATCGCGCCACCCTGGCGGTCGATTTTCAGGGCCTTGGTCTGCTCGAAAAGGTTGGCGCCGGCCAGCGCTGCCTGTTTCGCAAGGCCGACCAGCAGCTTCATGGGGTGGATATGGCCGGTGCCGGCATCGCGAATGCCGAAGTGGTAGTGGTTCGATCCGAGCCGGCTTGCTGTTTCCTCGCGCTCCATGAAAGTCAGATGCGGATAGCCGAAGCGCGCCGCCATCGCTTCGGCATGGTCGCGATAGTCTTTTTCGAGGCTTTGCTTGTGCCCGACCGAGAGCTGGCCTGGCACGAATTCGATGTCGATCCCGTTCCCGTTCGCGAAGTCGAGCACGTAACGCTTGGCGTTCTCGGCCATGTCGAACAGTGCCTGCGCCCGCTCATGGCCGACGCTTTCCTCCGTCTCATCCGCCCAGGCGCGCTGACCTGTGCCAAACTGGCCGCCATTGCGGCCAGAGGCGCCGTCGCCGAAGCGGCAGGCGTCGATCAGGGTGACGTCGACGCCTTGCTTGGCAAGGTTGTAAGCCGCCTGCAATCCCGTATAGCCGCCGCCCACGATCGCGACATTGGCTTTCCGCGATCCCGGCATGGCCGGATACTCCGGTCGGTCCGGAACCGTCGCCTCATACCAGGAATAACCGGGCGAGATCGGGCTTTGCCAGGACATGGAGAACCTCTGAGGTCAGACGTTGAGAAGCAGGAATTCGCGTTCCCAGGGACTGATGACCTGCATGAAGGTCTCGAACTCGCCGCGTTTGACGCCGGCATAGATGGCGATGAACTCCGGGCTCAGCACCTGGGCCAGCGACGGTGCCGATTCCAGCAGGGCCACGGCTTCGAGCAGGCCGCGGGGCAAGTCGATCTCGCCCTCGTTGGCCGTGTCCTCGGTCGGCGCCGTCGGTTCGCGCTGTTCGATGATGCCGAGATAACCGCAGGCAAGCGAGGCCGCGAGCGCCAGATAGGGATTGGCATCTGAACTCGGCAGCCGGTTCTCGATACGCCGGGCGACCGGCTCCGACACCGGGATGCGGAAGGCGGTGGTGCGGTTGTCGTAGCCCCAGGCGGTGTTGACCGGCGCCGACATGTCGGGCGTCAGTCGGCGGAAGGAGTTCACATAGGGCGCCATCATCACAAGCGTGCGCGGCACATAGTGCTGCATGCCGCCAATGAAGTGGAAGAATTCCTTCGATGCGGAACCGTCCGGGTTGGAGAACAGGTTGCGGCCGGTGTTGATCTCGACCACCGACTGGTGAATGTGCATCGCCGAGCCCGGCTGGCCCTGCATGGGCTTCGCCATGAAGGTGGCGTAGATACCGTGTTTCAGCGCCGCCTCGCGGATGGTGCGCTTGAACAGGAAGACCTGGTCGGCCAGCTCGATCGGATCGCCATGGCGCAGGTTGATCTCCAGCTGCGCCGGCCCTTCTTCGTGGATCAGCGTATCGATCTCGAGACCCTGCTTCTCCGAGAAGTGGTAGATGTCGTCGATCAGTTCGTCGAATTCGTTGATGCCGGCGATCGAATAGCCCTGGCCGCCGAGAATCGAGCGACCGGAGCGGCCTTTCGGTGGATGCAGGGGATAATCCGGATCGTCATTGGTGGCGACGAGGTAGAATTCGATCTCGGGTGCTACGACCGGCTTCCAGCCTTTCTGCTTGTAGAGATCGACCACGCGCTTCAGCACGTTGCGCGGCGTGTAACTGATCTGTTCGCCCTGCGAGCCGACGATGTCGCAGATCACCTGCGCCGTCGGGTCGGTCTCCCAGGGCACGACCGAAAGGGTCGAGAGATCGGGCACGAGCTTGATGTCGCTGTCGCGGGAATCGTAGCGGAACTGGCCGGTTTCGTCTGGATATTCGCCCGAGATCGTGTGGCGATAGACGGCGGACGGCAGCGCCAGCGAGGTATTGGAGGTGAACTTCGAGGTCGGCATCATCTTGCCGCGCGGAACGCCGGCAAGATCGGGCGTGATGCATTCGACGTCTTCGATGCCGCGGATCTTGAGCCAGTCCGTGGCTTCCTTCCAGGTCTTTACACCTCGGAGGGAGTGGAGGGCGGGAGGTATTTTCGAAGTTTTGCTGATTTTCGTTGTTTGTTGGGCAGCACTTCTCTTGGAGGGCATAAATCACCGGTTTTGGCTTCGGATAGCGCATCATAACCACAGATTGGCAATTGGCTAGATGGGCTTGATCATTGACTTTGTGCTTTGCCCCCGGAATGGAAGGACAAACGAGCGGAGTGTTTCGTGGCTGAAAAGACAGATGTGATCATCATTGGCGCCGGTGCCGCCGGCATGATGTGCGCCATCGAGGCGGGCAAGCGCGGCCGCCGCGTGGCCGTGCTCGACCATGCCAAGGCGCCGGGCGAAAAGATCCGTATCTCCGGCGGCGGCCGCTGCAATTTCACCAATATCCATGCGGGCCCGAAGAACTTCCTGTCGGCCAACCCGCATTTTTGCAAGTCGGCGCTGGCGCGCTACACCCCGCGCGATTTCCTGGCCCTTGTCGAAAAGCATGGCATAGCCTGGCACGAAAAGACCCTCGGTCAACTCTTCTGCGACCATTCGGCGAAAGACATCATCAAGGTGCTGCTTTCCGAAATGCGTGACGTGCATGCCGATCTTCGCCTCGAAACGACGATCGAGAGTGTCGAGCGCCATGGTGCCGGTTTTCGCGTGATGACGGGCGAGGGGCCGATCGATGCGCAGTCGCTGGTCGTTGCCAGCGGCGGCAAGTCGATCCCGAAGATGGGGGCGACCGGGCTTGCCTACCGGATCGCCGAGCAGTTCGGTCTCGGGCTCATTGAAACGCGGCCCGGTCTCGTGCCGCTGACGCTCGACCCGGCGCAGCTCGAAGCGATCGGGGAACTGGCCGGCGTTGCCGCAGATGCGGAAGCGCGGTCCGGCAAGACGGCGTTCCGCGAGGCGGTGCTGATCACCCATCGCGGCCTGAGCGGCCCTGCGATCCTGCAGATATCCTCCTATTGGCGCGAAGGGCAGGAGATCGTGCTCAGGCTGATGCCCGACATCGACATTGCCGCGATCCTGAAAGAAATCCGCCGCACCCACGGCAAACAGGCGGTGCAGACGGCGCTCGGCGATATCCTGCCGCGGCGGCTCGCACAGTTTTTCGCCGACGGCGCAAAGCTGACCGGGCGCCAGCTTGCCGACCTCTCGGATAAAGCCATCAATCAGCTTGCTACCTCGATCCAGGCCTGGACCATCAAGCCAGCCGGTTCGGAAGGCTACCGGACGGCCGAAGTTACGCTTGGCGGCGTCGATACCAACGGGCTCGACTCCAAGACGATGCAGGCCAAGGCGGTGCCGGGGCTCTATTTTATCGGTGAGTGCGTCGATGTGACCGGATGGCTCGGCGGCTACAATTTCCAATGGGCCTGGGCATCGGGCTTTGCGGCCGGCCAGGACGCCTGATCTCCCCGCTTTTGGCGGATCGAGCTTCAGTGATTGTTAATGTATCTCGCCGAACCTTTATCCTTGTCGGCACAGCCGGCAGTTGGTGGATCGGATTGTCGCGTAAACGGAAATAACACTGTTTCTAATTTTTTGACTTTCTTCCGCCACGGCATGGCTGCAATATAACTGTGACAGGCAATGCGGGGTCATCCGGACCGAACGTTGCCGGTCAATGTGACAAGGACAGGATGCCATGAACCAAATCCGCCGCCGTCCCCGCGCCATCGCGATCGCCCGCACCGATGAAAGCCGTCAGCAGAAGGCCGTGCTCACGCGCCTCGCCTTGATTGCATTCTTTGCCGTTGCTGCCCTCGCAGCCCTCCCGGCTCTTTGGTTCTGAGTTCAGGGGATCGGCCCTGAGCGGCCGTCTCTCGGGCGCATTTGACGCGTCCGCGCACGCCTACGGATTTTCTGTCGCGGGCGGAACGCGCTTATACAAATTTTAATCGTTCAAAACAGATAGTGTGACGATGTGAGTTTCGTCAGGTTCACGTTGCCGAGGAGTGGCGCCGTGGATCCGCAATGATTGCCGACGGACTGGCGGTGTGCGCCGCATGATTTTTCGAAAAACATCAGCCTGTTTGCGCATCGGGTGGCTCTCGATCGTTCGCACATTCACGCCTTGTCGTGGAGTGCGAAGACGTAGTGAGCCGTCGGGGGAGGCGAATGCGAGCTGCGAGCCAAGGTGTTTTCCATGTTCATCGATAGAATTCTTGCCCGCTTCAAGATCCAGACGAAGGTGCTGTTTTTCATCCTGCCCTTCGTCGTCAGCATCTGTGCCGTCGGTATAACCGGCCTCTATGCATCCGGCCTGCTTCAGGGACGCATGGAGATTTCCAACAGCGTGTTGCAGACCTTGAGCGGCTTCAAGGATGTCTATGCGGGCATGAACGCCTTCCTGCATTCGACAACCGAAGAAACCCGTGATGCCGTGCAATCGACGATCTCGGCGCAGAAGGACGTGCTCGCCGATACCGCTGCACAGGTCGCCGGCCAGAACGGCCAGGAAGAATTGAAGGCGGCGATCGCGGCGACCAGCGACATCGAGGCCCGCATTGGCGGCCTTTGGACGCTGCACGTTGGCGAGCAGGACTTGCGCACGGCAATGAGCTCGAACCTCGACGCCTTGCTGATCGAGCGCGCCAAGATCAATGAAGAGTCGAACCGCCTGCAATACGCCGTTCGCAAGAGCGAGAACGCCGCCAAGACCATGCTGCGCGAAGCCGAAAAGCTGATGCGCGCAAGCCGCTTCTTCAACGAGTTCGGCACCGAAGTGAGCAAGGCGATCACCGTCGAGGAGAAGCTGAAGGCGGTCAAGGAACGCTTCCCGATGATCGGCCGCACCGAGCGTGACATCTTCCGCCTGCTGCCGAAGGACGAAAAGTCGCTCACCGAGACCATCACCTCGGCTTCGAGCGAGATCGGCTCGATCCTGAAGGCGCCCGCCGGACCAGAAACGCTTGCCGGCATTTCCAAATATGTCGACCGCTTCCGCACTGCGAGCTTCCGCCTGGAAGCGGCTTCCGTCGGCAAGATGCGCGACGCCACGCGGATTTTCGCCGAACTCGACGAACAGATCGTCACGACGGAATCGGTTCTGACCGCTACCCGCAGGCTGTCGTCGTCGATCACCGATATCCAGATTTCCGCCGCCACCTTCATGGGGCAGACGAACGAGGGCAATCGCCAGAAGCTGCTCGACAAGTCACTCGCCGTTCAGCAGAACATGGCGACGCTTCGCGGTGTCGCAAGCGACGGCGCATCCTTCGACAAGATCGCCGACACGCTGATGCCGATCCTGACCGCGATGAAGAAGGATGCCGCAGCGCTCGTCGAAATCACGGTCAAGCGCACCGCAGACTTCGACGCCGCCGGACAATCGATCAACCAGATCTGGACCGATCTCACCGAATTTGCCGAACAGCAGAAGGTTGCCGCCGGGACCGAGCGCAACGAGGCGAACCAGATCTCGGTTGCCGCCACCGTTGCCGGCGTCGTCATCGCGCTTCTGGCCGGCATCGCGCTGACGCTGACGCTGAAGAAGCCGATCGGTCAGATCACCGCGGCGATGCGTCGTCTCGCCGATGGCCGCCTCGACACGACGATCGATGGCGACGGTCGTCGCGACGAAATCGGCGACATGGCCCGTGCGCTCGGCGTGTTCAAGGAGAACGCGCTCTCCAAGGTCCGCATCGAAGCGGAAAGCGAGGAGCAGCGCAGCCGCGCCGAAATCGAGCGTAGCCGTAACGACCAGGAAAAGCGCGAGCTCGATCGCCAGATCGATCTTGCCGTCAGCGAGCTTGCCGCTGGCCTCGGCCGCCTGGCCCAGGGCGACCTGTCGCGCCAGATCGACGTGCCGTTCCATGGTCGCCTCGAACAGCTTCGCCAGGACTTCAACGGTTCGCTGATCCGCCTGCAGGACACGCTCGCCCAGATCCGCGCCAATGCGCAGGCGATCCAGGAGAGCGGCTCCAGCATGCACCATGCGGCAGATTCGCTGTCGAAGCGCACGGAGGCCCAGGCCGCCTCCCTCGAAGAGACGGCGGCCGCCGTCGACCAGATCACCGTCACCGTCCGTTCCTCGGCCGAGCGTGCCGGCGAAGCCAACCATGCGGTGATCCAGACGAAACGCAGCGCCGATAGCTCGGCGACCGTCGTCACCAACGCGATCGCCGCCATGGGACGCATCGAGGAGGCCTCGCGCCAGATCGAGCAAATCATCGAAGTGATCGACGACATCGCCTTCCAGACCAACCTCCTGGCGCTGAACGCCGGCATCGAGGCGGCACGGGCGGGTGAAGCCGGAAAGGGCTTTGCCGTCGTCGCCCAGGAAGTGCGTGAACTGGCCCAGCGCTCGGCAGAAGCTGCGCGCGAGATCAAGGGCTTGATCAACAAGTCGACCAACGAGGTCAATGCCGGCTCGCACCTGGTCAAGGAAACCGGCGAAGTGCTGGCTTCGATCAGCGCCCAGATCGTCACGGTCAGCCAGCACGTCGAGATGATCGCGACTGCCAGCCGCGACCAGGCCGTGGCGCTCAACGAGGTCAACGGCTCAGTCAACCAGATGGACCAGATGACGCAGCAGAACGCCTCGATGGTGGAAGAGGCGACGGCGACGAGCCGCGCGCTCTCAAACCAGGCCGACACGCTGATGATGCTGGTCGAGCAGTTCCGGCTGGAGCCGGCGGCGGAAGACTACGACAACTACCGGGCGGCCTGAGGCGTGCGGTAGACGGTTTCGCTGGCGGCAGGCAACGCCGCCAGCCGAAAGCACGGCAACCGGTGCCGTGCGATATAACAAGGGCAGGGGCTAACATTGCACCGCGTGGCCGCAGGGCTTCGCGGTGCTTTTTTTATCGGCGTAGAGGCTGCTCTTGCGTCGCTTGGTGACCGCGGCCGCGAGTGTTGTGAAGGTTCGACGTAGAAGGGCGGGCGGTTTCGGATCGAAATCCTCGTCCCAGCGGCGCGTTTTCAGGGCCATGTCGGCGATGTAGACCATTGCCATCATTTCCATCGTGATGCTCCTTAGTTGATGGGCATCACTTCTTTTATGCAGCAAAACTAGTTTTACATACATCGGATATCGCTCTATGTTTTTCACCGATGAAAGACATGGATTGGGATATCTATCGCTGTTTCATGAGCGTGGCGCGCGCTGGTGGGCTCACCGGAGCGGCGCAGGCGCTCGGCTCCAGCCCGGCGACCGTTGGCCGGCGGATGCTGGAACTCGAGGAGCGCACGGGCCGCGCGCTGTTTCTGCGCAGCCAGACCGGCTACCAGCTTACCGGCGATGGTGAACTGCTGTTCGAGCAGCTTCAGGAAATGGAATCGGCGGCGCGCCGGGTCGAGAGCTGGCGGCAGGAAGGCGAGGGCGTAACGGTCCGCATCACCGTCGGTACCTGGATCGCCTGGCTGCTGGCGGAGAACTTTCCGGCGCTCTGCACCGAAAGGGACGGCTTCAGCCTCGCGATCACGGTCGGCGAAACACGCGCCAGCCTCGCCTATCGCGAGACCGATATCGGCATCCGCGCCTTCGAGCCCGAGGAGGCCTATCTGGCGGCAAGTCCGGTCGGCGACGTCGCCTATGCCGCCTATCGTCAAAAGAACGCGCCGTCGGGCGCGAGCGCGCGATGGGTGGCCGTCGGCGAGGAGGAGGCGATCTCCGCCTATCTGCGCTGGCCGCACGAGCAGATGAAGGGGGGCTGGGAGGGGCGGATCGTCGCCACGGTCACGCGGCCGCGCTCGCTGCTCGATCTCGCCCGCGCCGGCGCCGGCTGTGCGGTGCTTCCTTGTTTCGTCGGCGATCTCGATCCGATGCTGGAGCGCGCCGGCGAGGAGATCCTGGCGCTCCGGCACCGGCAATGGATCGTCATGAACAATGAGGATCGCCACCGCAAGGAAATACGAACGGTCGTCGACCGCATGACCAGGCTGTTGCGTAGTCACGTGGACATCTTTGCCGGAAAGCGACCGCGCCGCAGCTGAGGCGGAGCAAGGACTGAACCCTGCTGCTGGGAACGCTACCGCCGTGGTCTTTTTTGTATATGGGTCAGCGCATCAGCAGCTTGACGAGTGCCGCCTGCGAGTTGACCCGGGTCTTGGCGTAGATGCTTTTGAGCTGCGTCCGGATCGTCTCATAGCTGACGCCGTTGGCCTGCGACATTTCCTTCAGCGTCAGGCCGGCGGCGATACCGCAGGCGATGCGGATTTCGGCGGGGGTCAGACCATAATTGTCCTTCAGATGGTCGTGCCTGAGATCGCCGAGCAGCGACGTCGCAGGCTCGACCAGAACCGCCACAGTCGGTCCGTCGAGAAGTTCGGTAAAGATGCTGGCACTTCGCCGCACCAAGGTAATGCGGAAGGCGCCGTGCTCCGCGGTCCTGACGACACGCAGTTGCGGCTGTGCCGGTGCGCCGACCGGCGAGGCCAGAAGCTCGAGCGCCGCATTGGTTTCCGGTTCGTCCATGAACAGGCGGCCGTTGACCGCGACCCGGAACGGTGAGCCGTTCGCCGCCATTCGCTCGGCGTTGTGGTTCATCGAGCGGATGCGCAGATTGCCGCCCACATAAATCACGCCGACGCCGATCGTATCGAGCAGGGTCCGGCCCTCATGCTGCTCGGCCATCATCAGGTCGCGCCGCCGCAGGAAGTCGAAGGCGCGCTTCAGGTGGGGCGCAAGAAGCGTGTACTGGTCCGCCGCCTGCTGGTTGAGTTCCTCGTCGGTCGACGAGGTGCAGGTCGACACGAGCAGGGTCCGCGTCGGGCTGCGCACGATGGTCACGCCGACGGTGGTCTCGCTGCCGGTCTGGCGCTTCAGCCAGTCATTGTAGAATTCCGATTTCATCAGCTCCGAGCGCGAGACGATATGCTCGCCGGAGAGACCGCGGCCCACCGGCACGAGAACCGATTTCGGTATCCAGGGATTGATCGCCGCGAAGTGATCGTTGAACTGGTCGATGGCATCAGAGGTAAAGCCGGAGACATAGGGCACGCACGACGCTGGCGCTGTGAGGTCATGATAGTGGAGCGCAGAGCATCCATCGGGCATGGTCGTCGTCAGCCGGTCGAGAAAATCCTGCCAGCCGCAATCGCCAAAGGCGGCGCCGTAGATCAGCTCCGTCAGTTCGGCGGTATCTGCAGGTTTCGTCGAACGATACATGCGTGCCTTTGTCTAAGACAGGTATGCCTAATATAGTCAGGCATCACGGGTTCGATCAACCTGAAATAGCGGAGACAAGCATTCGTTGCGTGCGCTGCCATCCTGACAACGCAGAATAGCCGGCAAAGAGCCGGCTATTCCAATTTCTCCCACTTTCAACCGGTTTCGGTGAAATCAACTTGTGGTTGCTCTCACGCTCGCGGCCACAGCTGTGTGGCGGAGCGCTAGCGGCGACAGCAGGATCGTCGCGAACAGCGTTGTGGCGAGCATCATGGCCGGCCCTGGGTGACGATAACCGGGATCAGCAGGTCGCCCCAGTTGCCTTCGCCGCCGTGGTGGCGGGCGGAGCGCACGAGCTCGACCGAAACGCCGGCATCGACGGCCTTCATGACGGACTGGTTGAGGCGGTGCAGGTCGTTGGCGACCATGCGGATTGCCGCCTGCTGGTCCGGGGTCATCGCCGAAGACTGTTCCTCGGCCCGTTCCTTGACGCGTGTCTGGACTGTCATTGGACTTCTCCTTGAGGTTCGAGGCTGGAGGTGCTTGCGGTTTTCCGCCCGCATCCATTTCACTTACGAGGGGTCGGCAGGAGCGCAGCGGGCAGGGATTGCCACGCTCCCGCCGGGCTTTCACTCTGCGGCCGGGCGGAATTGATCGTGCTCGGTCGATTCCTTCATGGCTGTTGTCGAGGACTGGCCGCCGGTGATCGCCATCGAGACGGCGTCGAAGTAGCCGGTGCCGACTTCGCGTTGGTGCTTGGTCGCGGTGTAGCCGTTGACCTCGGCGGCGAATTCCGCCTCCTGCAGCTCCGAATAGGCGGCCATCTGCCGTGCCTTGTAGCCGCGCGCCAGTTCGAACATGCCGAAGTTCAGCTGGTGGAAGCCGGCAAGCGTGATGAACTGGAACTTGTAGCCCATCGCGCCCAGCTCTCGCTGGAACTTGGCGATCGTCGCGTCGTCGAGGTTCTTTTTCCAGTTGAACGACGGCGAGCAATTGTAGGCGAGCAGCTTGCCCGGATGCGCCTTGTGCACGCCCTCGGCGAACTTGCGGGCCTGTTCCAGGTCCGGCTTGGAGGTCTCACACCAGATCAGGTCGCAATGCGGCGCATAGGCGATGGCGCGGGCAATGCAGGGCTCAAGCCCGTTCTTCACCTGGTAGAAGCCTTCGACCGTGCGGCCGGCATCGTAGTCGACGAAGGGGCGATCGCGCTCGTCGATGTCGGAGGTGAGCAACTTTGCCGCTTCCGCATCGGTGCGGGCGATGACCAGCGTCGGCGTGCCCATGACGTCGGCGGCAAGCCGTGCCGCGTTCAGGTTGCGGATATGGGCTGCCGTCGGGATCAGCACCTTGCCGCCGAGATGGCCGCACTTCTTCTCCGAAGCAAGCTGGTCCTCGTAGTGGACGCCGGCAGCGCCCGCCTCGATGAAGGCCTTCATGATCTCGAAGGCGTTGAGCGGACCGCCGAAACCGGCTTCGGCGTCAGCGACGATCGGTGCGAACCAGGTGTCGACCGAAAGGCCCTTG
The DNA here is from genome assembly GCF_014852205.1 of Ensifer sp. ENS06. NCBI lineage: Bacteria > Pseudomonadati > Pseudomonadota > Alphaproteobacteria > Hyphomicrobiales > Rhizobiaceae > Ensifer > Ensifer sp. ENS06. The sequence goes on from NZ_JACVBC010000001.1 coordinate 717,030, forward strand.
CCTTCTGAGGTCTCGATCTGGTCGGCGCGCTGCAGCGTGCGATTGATGCGCTTGGCAAGCTCAGGCGCGGCATTGGCCGGATAGAGCGACTGGTCCGGATACATGGCCGAAGCGGTGTTGGCATCGGCTGCGACCTGCCAGCCGGAGAGGTAGATCGCCTTCAGGCCGGCGCGCACCATCTGCATTGCCTGGTTGCCCGAAAGTGCGCCGAGTGCGTTGACGAAGTCGTCTTCGTGAATGAGTTTCCACAAGCGGTTCGCGCCCATTTCGGCCAGCGAATAGCGGATCTCGACCGACCCGCGCAGCCGCTTCACGGTCTCTGCGGTATAGGGGCGATCGACGCCATCGAAGCGGCCTTGCGGTGCGCTGGGAACGAGCTTGTAAAAATCAGTCATTACTTCCTCCTGTCAAAATCAAACACCCATTCGACTTTTGTCGTATGGCGACTTGTGTTTCGAGTTCATGTGACAGTTTTTACATTGCGCTGCAGTATTCGGCTATTGGAAACGGTGGTTTGCAGAGATCAAAAGGGTTATCTTGTCTTGCCTTTGACAGGGCGGCGAAGTAAATTTGTAAAAAATGTAAAGCGCACTACGTTGAGCGGATTGTAAAGGTAGTTACAAATGGCCGAGAACAAGATCTTTGCCGGCCCGCGGGTCAGGCGCATTCGTAACGGCCTGTCGCTGACGCAGACGGCCATGGCCGAGGCCCTCGGTATCTCGCCCTCCTATCTCAATCTGATCGAGCGCAACCAGCGGCCGCTGACGGTGCAACTGCTTTTGAAGCTTGCCTCGGTCTACAAGGTCGACCTCGACGAGTTGCAGGGCGAAACCGGCGGCAGCCTCACGCAATTGCGCGAGGTTTTCGCCGATCCACTGCTGTCGGCCGAGCTGCCGGGAGAGCAGGAGCTGATCGAGGTGGCAGAAGCGGCCCCCAATGCTGCCGGCGGCGTCGTCAAACTCTATCGCGCCTATCGCGAGCAGGCAGCGCGCCTCAAGGACTTGGCTGACCTCCTGGCGGGGCAGGGGCACATGGAGGCGCTTTCGGGCACACGGTTGCCGATGGACGAGGTACGCGAGACCTTCGAGGGGCGGCCGAATTATTTTGCCGGCATCGAGGCGGCGGCGGAAGCCTTCCACGAGGCGCTCTCGCCGGGTGATGATCTCATCGGCGCGCTCAAGGCCTGGCTGAAGAAGGAGCATGGCCTCGTCGTGCGCAGCCTGCCGGTCCATGCCATGCCGAACCTGCGCCGTCGCTTCGACAGGCACTCCATGCGTCTCTTCGTTTCCGAGCGGCTGTCGCCCTACGACCAGTTGCGCGAGATCGCGATGGAGGCCGTGTCGATTGCCTGCCACGAGGCGATCACGGCCGAGCTTGGGGCGTTACGGCTTTCGACCGCGGAGGCACGCCGTATCGCTCGCTTCGAGCTGGCGCGCTATGGCGCGCATGCGCTGATGATGCCCTATGCTGCGTTCCTAGCCGCCGCACAACGGGCGAAGTACGACATCGATGTCCTGCGCGCCCGTTTCCAGGTCTCCTTCGAACAGGCGGCCAACCGGCTGACCATGCTGCAACGGCCGGGCGCCCAAGGGCTGCCATTCTTCCTGATGGAGATCGACAATGCCGGCCACCGCTTGCGGAGGGCGGGCGCATCGGGCTTCCCTCAGGCAAAGTTCGGCGGTGGCTGTCCCAAGCTCAATATCCATGCCGCCTTCTCAGTGCCGGGCCAGCTTCTGGTCGATCGTGTCGAGATGCCCGACGGCGCTGCGTTCTTGACCATCGCACGCACGCTGGAGGGTCCGCAGGCGGCGTTCCACGAGCGCGTCCGGCGCACAGCCCTGCTTCTAGGCTGCGAAGTTTCGGTTGCCGACGAGACCGTCTACGGTTCGGTGCTGCTGCCGGCGGTCGAAATCGGTGCCGGCTGTCGGCTCTGCGAGCGCCAGGGCTGCCTGGCGCGTGCCGAGCCGCCCGTTACCCGGCCGCTCGGACTTGATGAGATGGCGACCGGGCTCAGCGTTTTCGATTTTCAGTAGCTGACGGGGTGCTGGTTGGGCAGAAGCGGCGCATTCGCGGCAAAGCATTCCGCCGGTAGCCCGGTAGTATAGCCGCGGGTGATATGGGCCGTGTCCGCATAGGCCTTGTTGCGCATCAGGATCGCGTGCAGTTCCGGTAGATTGTAGAACGGCACACCGGGATACAGATGGTGCTCCAGGTGGTAGTTGATGTTGTGGGGCGCGAAGAACAGCTTCTCCCAGACGTGCGGATAGACGGTGCGTGAGCTCGTCAGTTCGTCGCTATAGTCCATGCTGCCGAAATGCTCGGCGACGCTGCGTATATAAAGGAACAGGCAGAAGAAGGTGAGGAACGGCACCACCCAGTAGAGCGCCACTTCCCGCCAGATGCCGAAGAGCGTGAAGATCGCGGCGGCGGCGGCGTAGAAGCCGACGCGCAGCAGCTTGTACTGCAGCGTTGAACGGTCGTTCTTGCCCATGCGTTTGGCCATATGCAGCATGTCGCGCAGCGAATTGACCGCGACGAGGTAACCGAGCAATTGCGTGACGCCGCGCGCAACCTTTTGCGGAAAGGTGAATTGCGGCATGCCGAGCTTCGCTGTCCAGTCCGGATCCTCGTCGCTATTGGCGTGCTGATGGTGGGCGAGATGGTTCTGGCGGTAGCCATCGACCGTGGCCAGCACCGGCCAGGCGAGCAGCAGGTCGCTCATCCAGTCGCTGAGTTTCCGGTTGCGGATGATGCGATAGTGCGCCGCCTCGTGGATCATGCAGCCGAGCGCATGCATGCGTCCGGCGATCAGCACCACGGCAATCAGGTAGACGAAGACATTGCCGAAATACTCGCTGACGGCGATGGCTGCTGCGATCATCGTCCAGTCGAATGCGATTGCCGCAAGGGCCTTTTGCGGCTCGAGCACCGACAGGCGCTTCAACTGCTTCGGATCGATCCTGCGGCTTTTCCCGCCGACGATCTGCTCACCCATGACGACACCTGAGATCCTGAACCGCAACTGTCGGGAAAATCGCATGGCGATCATGGTTAATCAATCGTAAATGGCGGTCCGTACAGAGGCGGCAAAGCTATGGTTAACGGTGCCGCCGCGGCCGGGTCGAAGGCGACAGGCTGGAAGCAAGGCGCCATAAGTGCCCGTTTTTCTTCGACTTGTGAAACTGATGAGCTCACAGGGCGGCGCTTCTTATCGGCACGAAAGCGCTTGAGGTTATCGAGAAAGATGCCTAACCTCCGGCCTGAACGAAGCGGATTGGACGGTGTCCCGGCGTGCCGGGCCCGATACGAAAAAACCAAGAGGGGAGTTGTATGTCCAAGCTCATCGTCACAACCCTGGCGGCAGCCGTTCTGGCCGGCTCGACCATGCTGGCCTCGGCGCAGGAGCGCGTGGTCAACGTCTACAACTGGTCGGACTATATCGACAGCAGCATTCTGGAAGATTTCACCAAGGAGACCGGTATCAAGGTCGTCTACGACGTCTTCGATTCCAACGAGATCCTGGAGACGAAGCTGCTTGCAGGTGGCTCCGGCTACGACGTGGTGGTGCCGACGGCAACCTTCCTGCAGCGGCAGATCGCCGCGGGCGTGTTCCAGAAGCTCGACAAGTCGAAGCTGCCGAACCTTTCCAATATGTGGGACGTGATCATGGAGCGTACGGCCAAGTACGATCCGGGCAACGACTATGCCATCGACTACATGTGGGGCACCACCGGCATCGGCTACAATGTCGACAAGATGAAGGCGATCCTTGGCACGGACGAGAAGCCCAACTGGGACGTCATCTTCAAGCCGGAACTGGCGGCGAAGTTCAAGGATTGCGGCATCCACATCCTCGATTCCCCGACCGACGTGATGCCTTCGGCGCTCGCCTATCTCGGCCTCAACCCGGATAGCCACGAGGCGGCCGATCTCGAAAAGGCGGCTGAGCTGCTGGCGAGCATCCGCCCCAATGTGCGCAAGTTCCATTCCTCGGAATACATCAACGCGCTCGCCAACGGCGACATCTGCCTTGCAATCGGCTTTTCCGGCGACGTCTTCCAGGCCCGCGACCGTGCGGCCGAAGCCAAGGCTGGTGTGACCGTCGACTACGCGATCCCGTCCCAGGGCGCGCAGATGTGGTTCGACATGCTTGCGATCCCGGCTGATGCACCGCACGTCGAGGAGGCGCACGCCTTCCTCAATTACATGATGAAGCCCGAGGTCGTCGCCAAGGCATCGAACTATGTCTTCTACGCCAACGGCAACAAGGCCTCGCAGCAGTTCCTCGACAAGGCCGTCATGGAAGATACCGCCATCTACCCGACGGAAGAGGTGATGCAGAAACTGTTCACGGTGACGCCCTTCGAGGCGAAAGAACAGAGGGTATTGACCCGACTCTGGACAAAGGTCGTAACCGGCCAGTAAGAGCGGAAAACGAATTGCCCGGACCTCAAAATCCGGGCAATTTTCTTAAGGGGGCACCGGGGAAAACGAGAGTGCCCATCGGCTGTATCATTCGGGGATAGATGATGAAGTCTCTCGGCAGTATCCGGCGGTCCTTTGCCCCTTGGGCGGATCCCGCTTCCAAGCCATTCATTTCCTTCAAGAACGTGACCAAGCGGTTCGGCGATTTCACCGCCGTCGACGACCTTTCGCTGGATATCTACACGCGCGAGTTCTTTGCGCTGCTCGGTGCGTCCGGCTGCGGAAAGTCGACGCTTCTGCGCATGCTCGCCGGCTTCGAACAGCCGACGTCGGGCGAGATCATTCTCGACGGACAGAGCCTGGCCGGCATTCCGCCCTACAGGCGTCCGGTCAACATGATGTTCCAGTCCTACGCGCTCTTCCCGCATATGAACGTGGAGAAGAACATCGCCTTCGGCCTGAAGCAGGATGGCATGCCGAAGGCGGATATTGCCGAGCGCGTCGCCCAGATGTTGAAGCTGGTGAAGCTCGAAAAGTTCTCCCAGCGCAAGCCGCACCAGCTTTCGGGCGGTCAGCGCCAGCGTGTCGCGCTTGCCCGCTCACTTGCCAAGCGGCCGAAGGTGCTGCTCCTCGACGAACCGCTCGGCGCGCTCGACAAGAAGCTGCGCGAGGAGACCCAGTTCGAACTGATGGATCTGCAGCAGGAACTCGGTCTCACCTTCGTCGTCGTCACCCACGACCAGGAAGAGGCAATGACCATGGCCGACCGCATCGCGGTGATGAGCCACGGCAAGGTCATTCAGGTGGCGACGCCTGCCGAAATCTACGAGGCGCCGAACTCCCGTTTCGTCGCGGACTTCATCGGCGACGTCAACATTTTCGAGGGCGCTGTTTCCGGCGCCGAGGGCGGCTATGTGCGCCTTGAGGGCACCAACGGTTTCCCGATCCGCATGGCATCGCCCGAGACGCCGGCTGCCGGCGGCAAGTCCGCCGTCGCCGTCCGCCCGGAAAAGATCCGCGTCAGCCGCCAGCCGCCGGCGCACGCGCCCGTCAACACCGTTCAGGGCGAAATCTGGGACATCGGTTATCTCGGCGACATGACCGTCTTCCACGTGCGCCTGAAGGACGGACGCGTGATCAAGGCCTCGTCGCTCAACGCGGTGCGCGCGGTCGAGGATCCGCTCGGCTACGACCAGGAGGTTTGGGTTTCCTTCGGCGAAGACGCCGGCGTCGTTCTGAAGGATTGAGGCCATGACCCGTGTCGCATCCGCCCTCTTCAGCCGCCTCGTCATCATCATCCCCTATGCCTGGCTGCTGTTCTTCTTCCTGATCCCCTTCTTCATCGTCTTCCGCATCTCGCTGTCGCAGACGGCGGTGGCCATGCCGCCCTATACGCCGGTCTTCGATCTGTTCGGCGGCCTGTCCGGCATCCTTGAAAAGGCGCGGGAATTCTCCTTCGACAACTACGTCTGGCTGACGGAAGACGTCCTCTACTTCAACGCCTATGTGTCGAGCGTCATCATCGCGGGCGTCTCGACCGTGCTGACGCTGCTGATCGCCTATCCCGTTGCCTACGGTATGGCGAAAGCGCCGAAGACCATTCGCCCGACGCTGCTGATGCTGGTGATCCTGCCCTTCTGGACGAGCTTCCTGATCCGCGTCTACGCCTGGATCGCGATCCTCAAACCCGAGGGGCTGCTCAACCAGTTCCTGATGAGCATCAACGTCATCGACCAGCCGCTGATCATCCTCAACACCAATTGGGCGATCTATATCGGCATCGTCTATTCCTATCTGCCCTTCATGGTGCTGCCGATCTATTCGTCGCTTGAGAAGATGGATCACACCCTGACGGAGGCCGCGCTCGACCTCGGCTGCACGCCGTTTACCGCCTTCTGGCGCGTGACATTCCCGCTGTCGCTGGCGGGCGTCGTCGCCGGCTGCCTGCTGGTCTTCATCCCAGCCGTCGGCGAATTCGTTATCCCCGACCTGCTGGGCGGTTCGGAAACGCTGATGATCGGCAAGACGCTCTGGAACGAGTTCAACGCCAACCGCGACTGGCCGGTCTCTTCGGCCGTGGCGACGATCCTGCTTCTGATCCTGGTGTTGCCGATCGTCTACTTCCAGAACGCCCAGGCCAAAGCCGACAGCGAGGGGAGGTAGGACATGGGCAACTGGTCACGCTTCAACATCGCCTCGATCGTGCTCGGCTTCGGCTTTCTCTACCTGCCGATCGTGCTTCTGGTGATCTTCTCCTTCAACGAATCGAAGCTCGTCACCGTCTGGGCGGGGTTTTCGACCAAGTGGTACACGCAGCTCTGGCATAACCAGGCGCTGCTCGATGCTGCCTGGGTGACGATCCGCGTCGCGCTGATCTCGGCGACCTTCGCCACCGTGCTCGGTACGCTCGCGGCTTTGGCGCTCGTCCGCTACACGCGCTTTCGTGGCCGCATGCTGTTTTCCGGCATGGTCTATGCACCGCTCGTCATGCCCGAGGTGATCACCGGCCTGTCGCTGCTGTTGTTGTTCGTTGCCATCGGTCTCGACCGCGGCTTCTGGACGATCACGCTGGCGCACATCACCTTCACCATGTGCTTCGTTGCCGTGGTGGTGCAGTCGCGGTTGCTCAGCTTCGACCGGTCGATCGAAGAGGCAGCCCTCGATCTCGGCGCCACGCCGGTCACGACCTTCTTCTCGATCACCCTTCCGGTCATCGCGCCCGCGGTGTTTTCCGGCTGGGTTCTCGCCTTCACGCTGTCGCTGGACGATCTGGTGATCTCGAGTTTCACCACGGGACCGGGCGCCACCACGCTGCCGATGAAGATCTACAGCCAGGTGCGGCTGGGCGTGACGCCGGAAATCAACGCGATCTGCACCATCCTCATCGGTGTCGTCGCCATCGGGGTGGTCGTTGCCTCGATCGTCACTAAGCAGCGCGAGGCGCAGCGCGAACGGGACGAGCGGGCGGCCTTCGCCCAGTCCTGAACGGTGCGAATTCGAGACTAGCGTGACGCGGCTTGTCCGCCACGAACCGACGGCTGGTGTCTCTGACGCCGGCCGTTTTCAGTTGGGTTCGCCAAGAACCGACAGGGGTGAGATCACTGCATTCGGCCAGGAACCGCCGACGAAGAAACGCAGCCTTTGCCCGGCATTCAATGTGTCGGTGTAGGTGCCTGCGAGCGCCAGGCTGCCGCTGCGGTAGGGAATGACGCCGTTGACCGAGAGATTGCCGGTCTGGCCGGCAAAGAGCGCTCGGTTCAGCCGCGCCGACCCTTCCCCGAAGCTGGCTTCGATATCCGCCGTCTGGAAGGCGAAGTTGCCGTCGTTCGCCTGCGCCAGCGAAAAGAATTCGCCGGCCCGGACAAGGTTCGCAAAGGCATTTGCGTCGAAGCCGGTGAGGTTGCCGTTGGCGAGCGAAAGCCTGATGCGGCCGGAAGCCTCGGCCACCTGCGCGCGCCAGAACGGGTGTTCCGTCGTAAGGTCCAGATTGACATTGCCCCGGCCGGTCGGAACCGGGCCGGTGAAACCGAAGTCAGCAAGGGCGGCGGCAAGGTCGGCATTCTTCAGCACCAGTTCCAGCCGGCCACCGCCGGCCAGCCCCTCTTCCGAAGCGGCGAGCCGCCCGCTGAGCCGGCCATTGGCATAGGTGCTGTCGGCGACGTCGATGGAGGCGCGCCCGTGATCGATGATGACGCCGGCGGCGAGATCTTCGAGCCGTAGCGGGCCTGCCAGCGCCTCCTGCGCCGACAGCCGCACATCGGCACGCCAGCTGCGCGCGAACGCGTCGCCGAGTTGTTGTGTGAGTTCGTCCGGCTCCAGCGGGTCGATGAACGGCTGCAGCCCATTGAGATCGATGCGGTCGAAGGCGAGCGTGCCTTCGACGCGGTGGGTATCGTCGATCGGCGTGGAGATGTCGAGGATGCCGCTCGCGTTGGCGCCGCCGAGCGTCAGCTGAAGCTCGTCGAGCTTCAGCGAGGCCTTACCGCTGGTGACATTGGCGCTGAGGCTGAAGCCGCTGTCCGGCAATGCGCCCGCCGCCTTGCCTTTGTACCAGGCGGCAAGGGCCTGCAGCGAGGCCGTCGAAACCTGCAGCCGTCCCGCGGCAGTCGGTGCAGGGGAGAGATTGCCGTTGCCTTCGAACGAGAGACTGAGCGCCGCCGAGGATAGCGACGTCTTGAGCGCCGCATCGTGGCCGGTCAGCAGCATCAGCGGTTCGTTGCATTCGAGCGTCCAGGCCACCGTCTGTCCGCCAAGGCTTCCCGAAAGCCGGGCGCTGAGCTGCTTGGTGAACGAAGGCCAGGAGACGGTTCCGGATATGCCGGAAAATTCCCGGGTCTGGTTGGTGACGAGGTCGATGATCTGCAGGCGGCCGTTTTCGACGGTGACATCGCCGAACGGCGTATCCTTCTCGGTAGCCTGTGTGTCCGGGGTACTCAGCCAGTGCGGCCGCTGCCAGTTGAGTGTGCCGTCCGTGTGCCGCTCGAGCGTGACGACGGGCTCGATCAGCCGGATATCGTCCAGCGCCGGTGTGCCGTCGATCGCTGAAAACAGGCTGAACGTCGCGGTAATGCTGCCGATATGCGCGAGCTTGCGGGACGATCCATCCGTAGTTTCGATCGTCGCCGAGCGGAGCGTCAAAGTCGGTTCCGGCCAGAAGCTGATCTCGGGATTGCCCGATATTCGGCTCTTTCCGCCGGACCAGGCGTCCAGCATATGCTCCACGGTCGGACGCACGTTCGTCGTCGAAATCACCAGAGGCAGGACGGCGTTGTAGCCGGCTGCAAGCCCGACGCCGATCGCGGCCGGCCACAGGAAATGGCGGCGCCGCAGCTGCGACAACAGGCGTACGTCGCGCATCATATGCAGAAATTTACGTCTCATGTCCGCCTGGTCGCCGTCGCTTGGGTCACGTGAGCTTGGATAGGCCTTCGGTCCTCAGAAATCAAATGCGACGGACAGGCAACAGACAGGTAAATGTCGTCCACGCGATGACGAGGCGCTTTCCGGTGCTGTTTATTTTGCGATGCAGCATGGTATAGAGGGCATGGAGCAGGAGTGGAGGAAAGTATGCACGCAGAGCAGCCGTTGTGGGTTCCAGGTCCGGAAATCCTTGCGCATAGCCCCATGGCCGAATTCATCGCCTGGAGCAGCAAACGCTTCGGCAGAACCTTTGCGGATTACGATGCCTTCCACGCCTGGTCGGTGGCCGAGCGCGGCGACTTCTGGACCGCGGTTTGGGAGCACTGCGGCGTCATCGGAGAACGCGGCGCAACAGCCCTCGTCAACGGCGACCGCATGCTCGACGCCCGCTTCTTCCCCGACGCGAAGCTGAACTTTGCCGAGAACCTTCTTCGCGAAACCGGCGACGGCGACGCGCTCGTCTTTCGCGGTGAAGACAAGGTCGAGTATCGCCTGTCGTGGGACGAGCTTCGCGCGCTCGTGTCGCGCCTGCAGCAGGCGCTGAAGGCTCAGGGTATCGGCCCCGGCGATCGCGTTGCGGCGATGATGCCGAACATGCCTGAAACCATCGCCTTGATGCTGGCGACCGCCTCGATCGGCGCGATCTGGTCGTCCTGTTCTCCCGATTTCGGCGAGCAGGGCGTCCTCGATCGTTTCGGCCAGATCACGCCGAAGCTGTTCATTGCCTGCGACGGCTATTGGTACAACGGCAAGGGCCAGGACGTCGATGTGAAGGTTCGCGCGGTCTCCAAGGCCCTTGGCGTGCCGGCGCTGATCGTTCCCTATGCCGGCGACAGCGCAGCGCTGGCGGCCTCGATCGAGGGTGGCGCAACCCTTGCCGATTTCATCGCGCCGTTTGCGGCAACAACCCTGACCTTCGAACGCTTGCCCTTCAGCCATCCGCTCTACGTGCTGTTTTCCTCGGGCACGACGGGCGTTCCCAAATGCATCGTGCATTCGGCCGGTGGCACCCTGCTGCAGCATCTGAAGGAGCATCGTTTCCACTGCGGCCTTCGCCGCGGCGAAAAGCTCTTCTATTTCACCACCTGCGGCTGGATGATGTGGAACTGGCTGGTTTCCGGATTGGCCGTCGGCGCGACCCTCTGCCTGTTCGACGGCTCGCCCTTCTATCCCGACGGCAACGTGCTCTTCGACTATGCCGCAGCCGAGACGTTCGCGGTGTTCGGCACCTCGGCGAAATACATCGACGCCGTGCGCAAGGGCGGCTTCGTACCGGCCAACACGCATGATCTTTCCACCCTTCGGCTGTTGACCTCGACCGGTTCGCCGCTGTCGCCGGAAGGCTTCTCCTTCGTCTACGAAGGCATCAAGTCTGACGTTCAGCTTGCGTCGATCTCGGGCGGGACCGACATTGTTTCCTGCTTCGTCCTCGGCAACCCGCTGAAGCCCGTCTGGCGCGGCGAGATCCAGGGGCCGGGTCTTGGCTTGGCGATCGACGTCTGGAACGACGAGGGGCAATCGGTGCGCGGTGAGAAGGGGGAACTCGTTTGCACCAAGGCATTCCCGTCGATGCCGGTGATGTTCTGGAACGATCCCGAGGGCGCCAAGTATCGCGCCGCCTATTTCGAGCGCTTTGACAATGTCTGGTGCCATGGCGACTTCGCCGAATGGACCGAGCATGGCGGCATCATCATCCACGGCCGGTCGGACGCGACGCTTAATCCCGGCGGGGTGCGCATCGGCACGGCGGAAATCTACAATCAGGTCGAGCAGATGGAGGAGGTCGCAGAGGCGCTCTGCATCGGGCAGGACTGGGAAGACGACGTGCGCGTCGTTCTCTTCGTTCGTCTCGCCGCCGGCGTCGCTCTGACCGACGACCTGACGAAGGCGATCAAGAACCGCATCCGCGTCGGCGCCTCGCCGCGCCACGTGCCGGCAAAGGTGATCGCGGTCGCCGATATCCCGCGCACGAAGTCCGGCAAGATCGTCGAACTCGCGGTCCGTGATGTGGTGCACGGTCGTCCGGTGAAGAACAAGGAGGCGCTCGCCAACCCCGAGGCGCTTGATCTTTACGCCGGACTGGATGCCCTTAAAAATTGAGGGCGCGTTAACGGATTCGCGTGATTGGAATTAACCAAGGCTTCAGACTTGCTGAAAAATCCCTAAAATTGCGGATCCGGCGGGTAAGGTCTTGTTAAGGATTGGGGGCGCATGGTCATGCCAACTTGAGGCCGATCGATGTTGGATCGGCGTTCGGCAGAGATGCCGTCGCGGACATGACGTCGTTACTTCTCGAGCGATTGTTGGTTTAGCATTCAACTATCGAGGTGGCCTCCCAGCCACCTTTTTTTTATGCGTTTCTCGCCCGCCAGGCCTTGCTGAACGGGGCTCAGGAGCGGCGTTCGAGCGACCGCGACACGAGGATGACCGGGATCATGCCGGCGACGACGATGATCATCGCGGCGACCGAAGCGTCTTCGACCTTGGCCCGAGACGCGTCTTCGTAGACGAGCGTGGCGAGCGTGTTGAAGTTGAAGGGTCTGAGCATGATCGTTGCCGAAAGCTCCTTCATCGTCTCGATGAAGACGAGGAGAGCGGCGGTCAGTACCGCCGGCCGCATCATCGGCAAAAGCACGGTGCGCAAAGTCTGGCCGCCGGTCCGGCCGAGCGCGCGCGCCGCCATGTCGAGATGCGGCGAAAGCTTCTGGAAACCCGCTTCGAGCGAGCCCTCGGCCATGGTGAGGAAGCGCACGCTGCAGGCGTAGATGATCGCAAAGCCGGTGCCGGTCATCATCAACCCGGTGGAGATACCGAACGTATCGCGCATGCCGGCATCGATAATGTTGTCGAGAGCGGCCAGCGGGAAGAGCACGCCGATCGCAAGAACAGTGCCGGGCACGCCATAGCCGAAGGAGGCGAGCCGCCCGGCGATGTCGCTCACCCGAGAATGCCCCGTGCGCGCAGCATAGGCGAGCACGAAACCGAGCAGAACGGTAACCGTTGCGGTCGCACCTGAGACGAGGATGCTATGAAAGAGCGCGTTGAGCAGCCGCGGCTCGATGAACTGGTCGATGCGCTTGAGCGCATAATTGCCGAGGATCAGCACGGGTACGGCAAAGCCTGAAACCACGGGCAGCAGGCAGGCGACCATGGCGGCCCACTTCTTCCAGCCGGACAGTATGAGCCGGGCAGCATCGTGGACGGCGGACGTCGTCTTCTGGCTGGAGAAGCGCTGGCGCCGCCGTGCGGCCCGCTCGATCATCATCAGGCCGATGACGAAGACCAGCATGATGCAGGCGATCTGCGCGGCGCCCGCGAGGCTGCCGCGGTTCAGCCAGGTGTCGAAGATCGAGAAGGTCAGCGTCTGCACGCCAAGGAATTCGACCGCGCCGATGTCGTTCAGCGTTTCCATCGCCACCAGCGTCAGGCCGATCATGATGGCCGGGCGAGCCATCGGGATCTGGATGCGGAAGAACACCTTCAGCGGCCCGGCGCCGAGCGTGCGGGCGACGTCGGCGGCCGCGCGTCCCTGCATCAGGAACATCGAACGGCAGGCGAGGTAGATATAGGGATAGAGAACCGAACTCAGCACGAGCACGGCGCCGCCGAGTGAGCGGATATCCGGAAACCAATAGTCACGGCTCGTCTTGAAGCCGAAGATCGCGCGGATCAGTCCCTGCACCGGCCCGGTAAAGGTGAAAAGCTCGCCGAACGCATAGGCAGCGAGATAGGCGGGGATTGCGAGCGGTAACACCAGTGCTGCCGACAGGAAGCGCCGCAGCGGAAACTCGCAGCTTGCGACAAGCCAGGCCGTGAGGATGCCGACGAAGGCGGTCACGGCACCCGTCAGCGAGATCAAGAGCAGCGTGCGCCCGGTGGCGCGCGGAATGACGTTCTGCATCAGATGCGGCCAGTCGCCGCCGCCGCCCGAGATCGCCAGCCAGGCGATCGCGATGATCGGCATCAGCACGATGACCGATGTCAATCCGGCCCATGTCGCCAGCAGGGGATGCGAAAGACCGGTTCCGGCACGCGCATGGCGGCGCTTGATGCTCTGAGATGTGGACTGCAATCGATCGATTCCGCGGCATGACGGCAAGAAATGGCCAAGGGCGGCCAGCAAACTGGCCACCACAAGTCAACATTTCCTTATAGCATCCGGCCTCAGTTCGCCAAGACGCGTTGTGACGGGAAGGAAATTTCCACCAGCGTTCCCTCGTTGGGTGCCGAGGTGATCGAGAAGTGGGCGCGGTTCGCCTCCGCCATCGCCTTGGTGAGCGGCAGCCCGAGCCCGGTGCCGTCGCCACGCTTGCGCGCGCCTGTCGTCACCTGCCGGAATGGTTTCATCGCCTGGTCCAGTTCGCCGCGGGTCATGCCGACGCCGGTGTCGCGGATCCTCAGCATGACGCTACCGTTCGCCTCGTAGGAGGTCGACACCACGATCTGGCCGCCCGAAGGCGTGAAACGGATGGCGTTCGCCAGAATGTTGAGCGCGATCTGCTTGATCGACCGGCCGTCGGCCACGACGTTCGGCACGGCTGCCGAAAGCGAGGTGCGGATAATGACGCGCTGGCTGTTGGCCTGCGGCTGGACGAGCGACACGGCTTCCGAGACCGCGTCGTTGATCTCGACGGCGCCGAAATCGAGTTCCATTTCGCCTGCTTCGATCTTCGAGATGTCGAGCAGATCGTTGACGATATCGAGCACGTGGCGGCCCGACCGGCCGATGTCGCCGGCATATTCGATGTAGCGCGGGTGACCGACCGGGCCGAAATGCTCGCTCGCCATCATGTCGGAAAAGCCGATGATCGCGTTGAGCGGCGTGCGGATCTCGTGGCTGACGCGGGCGAGGAACTCGGTCTTGTGGGCATTGGCCGTTTCCGCGGCGCGCTTGGCGTTCCGGAGTTCCTCTTCGGTGCGTTTCCACTGGGTGATGTCGCGGATCACGGCGCAAAAGCCATTGGAGGCCGAAAGCCGGCCGATGGTCATGAACAGCGGAATGAAGCCGCCATTCGCTTCCCGCCCGATCACCTCGCGTCCGTCGTTCAGCACACTCGCGACGCCGTGGCCGGAAAGCCCGTGCAGGTAGTCGATGACTGCCTTCTGGCTTTCGTGAGCGAAGAGCGCGGCGAAAGGTTTGCCGCGGATTTCGCCCTCGTCATAGTTGAAGAGCGCGCTTGCCGAGCGGTTCATCGAGCGGATGTCGCCGTCATGCCCGAGAATGACAACGCCATCGGTTGCGGTTTCGAGGATGGACTTGAGTTCGTCGATTTCCGTCTTCAGACGGTCGACGTCGTCACCGGAGATGGCATCGTCTGCTTTCGTCGACGGCGCGTTCGCGGCTGCTGGCGTCAGCGCCAGCATCAGCGCGCTCCGGCCGTCCCAGCGGATCGTGTGCAGCCGTGCGATGACCGGCCGCATCTGACCGTCCCTGCGGATCAGCATCATCGTGCCGTCGGGTTCCTGGTCGGTCGCCTCTTCGCCATTGGCAAAGAGCGCGTCGAGGCCGCCTTCCCGGACAAAGTCGTCGAGGTCGCCATAGGCGGTGAGCCGCAGGAATTCCGGATTGGCGTGCAGCAGCTCTTCCCCGCGATGCACGAGCATACCGATTGGCAGGCTGTCGAGGATCTCGCCGCTAAGGCCGATATCTGCCGCTTGCTGCTCGAGATGCACGTTCGCCTGTTCGTCCTCGGCTGCGCCGTCGTCGGTCTCTTCTCCGGTTTCTTCCGCGCCAGTCTGTTCTTCTGCCGCTGGCGTCGAGGAAGTGATGGCTTCGTGCGCGTCTACCGGGAAGGGTGTGCTTGCATCGGCCGCTGCGTCGCTTTCCTCCGCGGGTGCGGTTTCCGCCGGCCCGCCAAAATGCTCGCCCAATTGCCGCGCGATCTCGCGGAACGCCGCCTGTTCGCCCCGCGTCAGCGCGGTCGCCGCGCGATGTTTCTCGAGCTCGACGATCTTGTCGGAGCCGGGGGGCTCAGCGTTGTCGACGAGCTGTAGGGCAGGGCGCTCTCCCTGGAAGAGATCGTCATTTGCGGCGACCTGTTCGTCCGCGGCAACTTCGGCTGCATGGTCCGGCTCTGCCTCTGCCTCCTCGCTGGAGGTGAGGGTCTGGTCTTGGGGCGCATCACGATCCTGCGCAGCTGCGACAGGCTCGGCCTCCGTTTCGGAGGACCTCTGCGCGACGACCTGCACCTCGTCGGCGGACCGCTCCTCGATCTCAGGGCCGACGGTCTCAGGATCGACCGCTGGAGTATGCGCGTGGTCTTCCGACGGCGTCGCTTCCGCGGCAGCTTCTGCCGTCATGTCCGTTGCGGCGCTGAACGTCAGGCCGTTGGCGTGTTCGTCTTCGACGACATCGGCAAGGCGCACGATACCGAAACCGCGAAAGCCATCGAATTCGCGTGAGCGCGAGTAGGTGGGCAGGGCCGCCAGGTCGACCGGAACCTTGAGGCTGGTGCCCTGCACGGGCCAGAAAATCGTCTTGCCCGACCAGGTGTCGCGGCGCTGCAGCAGCGCGCCGATCTTCTGATCAGGATCGAGGCCGTAGCGTGCTGCCACGTGGTTAAAGGTGGTGCCGATCACATCGGCGGCACGCGGGCCGACGGCGGTGGCGAATTCCTCGGAAATCTCGCTGAAGCGGCCTTCGGCGTCGATCTTCCAGACGAAGCGGACGGCACGGCCGCCGGGCACGAAGGCGAAGTCGGCCTGTTCCGTTTCAGCGGTGCCAGCATCGGTCGCCTCGACCGTCTCGTCCTCGCGAGTGACCTCTGCCGTCACGGGGATTTCCGCGGCAACCGGCGTATCGGTCGCGGTCACGTCGGTCGCGACTGCAAGCGCCGGCTCGCCGTCATCTTCCGCTGGCTCCACGCCCTGCGCCGAAGTTTCCGCATCTGCGGCGGCAAGCGCCTCCGGTTCCTCCGTTAAAGCGACCTGGCCTGCAGCGACGTGGACGTCTGCGACCTCAAGGTCGCCATCGTCCTGTGGCGCGGCAACCGGTTCGACGGACTCCGCCTGTTCGAATGCGTCGGCCAGGGCAGCGTCTTCGGCTGGTGCAGCGCTTTCGACCAGCGCTTCGGCCGGTTCGACGGTATCCTTTGCCTCCGGGGCCGGTGTCTCGGCGGTCGGTTCCAGCTCTTCGGCCAGCGGCAAGATCGGCAACACTTGCGCCGCCGGGGTCTCTTCGTCCGGATCGAGCGTGCCGAGAATGGTCTCGACAGCAAAGAGCAGATGCAGCGACGGCTCATCGGCGATCTTGCCGACCGCGGCCGGCAGGTGCCCCTTCCGCGTTGCGACCGGGCGCTTGATCAGCCAGTCGTGGTCTCGGCCGACCGTATCGACGAGCTGCTTGCGCGTCTCGTCCGACATGCCGAGATCGATGAAGCCCGGCGAGTGTGCGATGATGCCGCCGTTGCCATCGAGAACGGCCATGTGGGTGTCCGGGCCGTCGAGGCCGGCGATCATGCGCGCAGCGCGATCCTCAAGCGACAGCGGCGTGCCCGAATGCGGTGCAGTAAAGAGCACCGCGTCCTCGTCCGGGCGCACGCGGATCATCTCCACGCTCACATTGAGCGGTGTGCCGCGGAAACCCGAGAACTTCCGGATCGAAAGCTGGCGCCGGTCGCCGGCGCGCACGAGCTGCGCTCCCGCGGCCTTGAGCTGACGCAGCGACAGCTCGCCCTGGTCCGGTCCCGCATCGATGAAATCATAGATCGACCCGGCGCCGAAAAAGGCCGCGCCCTGGTCGTTGGCCCAGAGAATGCGCGCAAAGTCCCGCGAAAACAGGATCGCCGCGTCGCCGCGGGCAAAATGCTCCCGCACCCGCGCATGCACGGCGATATCAATGAAGGGATACTGTCTCGCGGGCATAAAGGGGGCCTATTGACGGATCGCTTGCGGGTTAACACTCTATTAATACCCGGCAGGCCCGCAAGGGTCCAGCGAGGGCCGGAGCTTCGTCACGGCTTTCAGCGCGAAAGGTTAATTCTCCGGATTTTGTGCACTGCACAATTTTATTGCAATGCACAAGCAAGTAGTTTATATAATGCGCATCAATCAACGGCGCCTCTGAAGAGGGCCAGACACCAAGGAGCGCTTTCATGGCTACCAAGAAGACCGACGACGTATTTTCCCTTTCCTCTTTCGACCCGGCGAAGTTCACCGACAGCTTCCGCGACTTCGCGGAAAAGGGTGCCGTCCAGTCGAAGGAAGCCTATGCCAAGATGAAGACCGCTGCCGAAGAGGCAACGAAGACCGTTGAAGCAACGCTCGAAAGCGCCCAAACCGGCTCCGTCGAACTCGGTCTCAAGGCCATAGACGCACTGCGCACCAATGCCGAAAACTCGCTGTCTCACATGGAAGCGCTGCTCGGCGTGAAGTCGCTGTCGGAATTCGTCGAACTGCAGACGAGCTTTGTCCGCAAGCAGGCCGAACTCGCGGTCGAGCAGGCGAAGTCGATGCAGGAAGCCACCAAGAAGGTTGCCGAAAACGTCACCAAGCCGGGCAAGGACGCCGCTGAAAAGGCGATGTCGTCCTTCAAGAAGGTCTAAAGTCAACCGACCGCGCCGGCTGAAGGATGGCGACAGACTGCTGTCGCCGAATTCTGCCATCTGCGCCCAAAACCAAGAATCCGGATGGCTTGCCATCCGGATTTTTTCCAGGATAATCTCAAGTTAAGGCTTGCAAAGCGACGGAAGTCTCCGTATGTGAGCCGCCAAGCGACTGATGTCGCTTTATGTGCGGTTGTAGCTCAGTTGGTTAGAGCGCAGGTTTGTGGCACCTGAGGTCGTAGGTTCGATTCCCACCAACCGTACCATTTCTTCTCTAAACGATCGGTATCGCGATTTGCGGGGCGCCTTGCTTCGTCAGAACAGCTTGGCCAAGGCTCTGAGCGCCACCACGTCCTGTACGCCATTCTGATAAAGTTCGATCAGCCGGGCGGCGAGCGCCGTTGCCTCTGCCGACTGGCGCGACAGCTCTCGCTCTCTTAGTGTTTCCTTGAAGACATCGTCGATCTTGGTGAGTTCACCCGGCAGGATCGGCCGGCCCGGTATGGACACAAGCATCCTTTCACACTCCTTTGTCGAAATGGGAGCGCGAGCCGATTGCGACCGGCGTGCTCGCAGCCATCGCCTTGAGCAAGCAGCTCAATTCCCTGTGAAGGCAACGTCGGGATACCGCGCCAGGTTCCTGTCGCGGCAATACCCAATTCGGGCTAGCGCTTGGGCGCGGGGCGGATCCGGTTCGAATGGACATAGGGCTCATCCGCCGGTAAAATTTCGCCAAGAGGATTCCCAGTAAGGCGTCGCAATCCATGGCCAAAGAATCCATCACACGGCGGCTTGCCGCCATCCTGGCTGCTGATGTCGTTGGCTATAGCCGGCTGATGGAGCGAGACGAGAAAACCACCTATACGCAACTCATGGCGCGCTGGGCCGAAGTGCTGGAACCGCTCGTTGAAACCCACCAGGGCCGGGTGTTCAAGCGAACGGGCGACGGCGTGCTGGTCGAGTTTTCCAGCGCGGTCAACGCGGTCGAATGTGCGGCTGCCTTGCAGCGGGCGATGATCTCCGCCAATGCGGACGTGCCCCACGATCAGCAAATCGTGCTGCGCGTCGGCATCAACATGGGCGACATCATGGTCGCCGACAGCGACCTCTACGGCGACGGCGTCAATGTCGCAGCCCGGATCGAGGCGCTTGCGAGGCCCGGCGGCGTGGCGATTTCGGACGGGGTGCACGAATATGTGCACGGCCGCATCGATCTCATTTTCGTCGACAGCGGCCATCACGAGGTCAAGAACATCGAGCGGCCGGTGCATATCTGGAGCTGGTCGCCGGACGAGTATGCCGACGCGCCCATCAAGGTCGCCGCCGAGGTGCCACCGCAGCTTCCGAGCCGGCCGTCTATCGCCGTGCTGCCGTTCGACAATATGTCCGGCGATCCGGAGCAGGGCTATTTCGCCGACGGCATTACCGAGGACATCATCACCGATCTCTCGAAGGTCTCCGGTCTCTTCGTCATCGCCCGCAATTCCTCCTTCGCCTACAAGGGCAAGTCGGCGGATATCCGCCAGGTGAGCCGCGACCTCGGCGTTCGCTATGTGCTGGAAGGCAGCGTGCGCCGCGCCGCCAACCGCATTCGCATCAACGCTCAGATGATCGACGGCACCACCGGGGGCCATCTCTGGGCCGAGCGCTACGATCGCGGCATCGAGGATATTTTCGAGGTTCAGGACGAGGTGACGCGCACCATCGTGACGGCGCTCAAGGTGAAGCTGACGGCCGGAGAAACGGAGCGGCGCGAGGGGCGCGGCAAGGTCGATCCGGAGGCCTACGATCTGCTCGTACGGTCGCGCCAGGCGATCCTGCGGTTCGACGCGGTATCGTCTGCGGAGGCGCGCAGCATGCTCGAACGTGCGATCGCCATCGACCCGGCGCTTGCCGCGGCCTATGGGTCGCTCGCGATCATTGCCATGACCGACTACATCAACCGGTGGAACGGTGGCACCGTCGACAATATCGAGCGCGCTCTCAAGCTTGCACAGAAGGCCGTCGAGACCGACGAGCATGAACCCCACGGCCACCACGCGCTCGCGATTGCGCTCTGCTGGAAGCGCCGCTTCGACGAGGCCGAGCGGGCCGCCCAACGCACGATCGAGCTCGACCCGAACTCCGCCGGCGGCCACACGCAGCTCGGCACGATCAGAGATTTCCTGGGCCAGTTCGAGGAGGCCTTGCCCTTCTATACCCGCGCCCACCGGCTCGATCCGCAGTTCGATCTGGCGCTGCATTTCCTTGGCCGGACCCTGCTCAACCTCGGCCGTTTCGACGAAGCCGAGATTGCCTTCAAGCGGCGCCTGGCCTTGGCACCGCGTTCGGACATGACGCGCTTCTATCTCGCCTGTCTTTATGGCCGCACCGGACGCCATGAGGAGGCGCGGCGCTACTGGCACGAGGTCTTCGAGGTCAATCCAGACTTTTCCATCGACCACTTCAAGCGGGCGATGCCTTACCAGGATCCGGCCGTCATTCCGCGGCTGATTGACGGCCTGCGGGAGGCCGGGATTTCCCTTTAGCGCCCCAGGCATCCGCCTCGACCGCGTTCGCTCGCGAGAAACGTGCCTGTGCGCCGGAGGTCTCAGACGAAAATCTGGTGCTCCGCGGTCACCAGTTCCTGCAGGAAGGCGACGACGGTGCGAACGCGCACGAGATCGCGCGCGCTTTCGTGATAGGTGGTCCAGTAGGCACGGCGGATGGTCGTTTCCGGCAGGATACGTTTTAGTTCCGGCGCATGGCGGGCAATGTAATTGTGCAGAATGCCGATGCCGGCGCTGGAACGCACCGCCTCCGTCTGGCCGGTGGCGCTCGATATCTCGAACGAGGCATCCCAGCTGCGCATGATCTCGGCGGAAAAATTCAGCGACGGCGTGAAGATCAGATCCTCGACGTAGCCGATGCGGCGGTGCTCCCTGAGGTCGTCGATCGTCTGCGGCGTGCCGTGCTTTTCGAGATAGTCGGCCGAGGCGTAGAGGCCGAGCGTATAGTCGGTGAGTTTCGAGGAAACGAGGCGCCCCTGTTCCGGACGTTCGATGGTGATCGCGATATCGGCCTCGCGCTGCGACAGCGAGAAAGACCGAGGGACCGGCACGAGCTGCAGTTTCAATTCCGGATAGCGCGCCGTCAGCCGGCCGAGCCGGGGCGCGAGGAAAGAAACACCGAAACCGTCGGGTGCACCGATGCGCACCGTGCCGGCGATCGCCGTGTCGATCCGGCCGATCTGCGATTGCGCCGCCAGCATTTCCGTTTCCATGCGCTCGGCTGCCGCAAGGAAGATTTCGCCCTCGGCGGTCAGTTCGCAACCGTTCGGCCGACGAACGAGCAACCGTGTCTTCATCGCCTCTTCCAGCGCAGTCACCCGACGGCTGAGGGTGGCATGATTGACGCCGAGCCGCTTGGATGCGGCCAGGATCTGTCCGGTCCGCGCGACGGCTAGAAACATTCTGACATCGTCCCAATTCATAGTGCGACAATCCTATACAAAACCGTTGGACTTCAATTTTTGCACAACGGTTGCTGAATATCGGAAATTGATTTGTTGAAATCGTAGTGCGATCATGCCGCCACAATCAAGATCTGGAGGAACCATTCATGTACGAACTCGGTCATTTCATCGATGGCAAGCGCGTCGCCGGCAAGAGCGGCCGCGTCAGCAACATCTTCAACCCGGCAACCGGCGAAGTGCAGGGCACCGTGGCGCTGGCAAGCGACGCGGAACTTTCGGCAGCCGTCGAAAGCGCGAAGGCAGCACAGCCGAAGTGGGCGGCCACCAACCCGCAGCGCCGCGCCCGCGTCTTCATGAAGTTCGTCGAACTTCTGAACGCCAACATGAACGAGCTCGCCGAGATCCTGTCGCGCGAGCATGGCAAGACGATCGAAGACGCCAAGGGTGACCTCATCCGTGGCCTCGAAGTCTGCGAATTCGTCATCGGCATTCCGCATCTGCAGAAGAGCGAGTTCACCGAAGGTGCCGGTCCCGGCATCGACATGTACTCGATCCGCCAGGCCGTCGGCATCGGCGCCGGCATCACCCCGTTCAACTTCCCGGCCATGATCCCGATGTGGATGTTCGCCCCGGCCATCGCCTGCGGCAACGCTTTCATCCTGAAGCCGTCCGAGCGTGATCCGTCCGTTCCGATCCGCCTTGCCGATCTGATGATCGAAGCCGGCCTGCCGGCAGGCATCCTCAACGTCGTCAACGGCGACAAGGGGGCTGTCGACGCGATCCTGACGCATCCGGATATCGCTGCCGTTTCCTTCGTCGGCTCGACCCCGATCGCCCGCTACGTCTATGGCACCGCAGCGATGAACGGCAAGCGCGCCCAGTGCTTCGGTGGCGCCAAGAACCACATGATCATCATGCCCGACGCCGATCTCGACCAGGCCGCGAACGCCCTGATGGGCGCCGGCTACGGCTCGGCCGGCGAGCGCTGCATGGCGATCTCGGTTGCCGTCCCGGTCGGTGAAGAGACCGCCAACCGCCTGATCAGCAAGCTGACCCCGATGGTCGAAAGCCTGCGCATCGGCCCCTACACCGACGAGAAGGCCGATATGGGCCCTGTCGTCACCAAGGAAGCCGAACAGCGCATCCGCAGCCTGATCGACAGCGGTGTCGAGCAAGGCGCCAAGCTCGTCGTCGACGGCCGCGATTTCAAGCTGCAGGGCTATGAGCAGGGCCACTTCATTGGCGGCTGCCTGTTCGACAACGTCACGCCGGACATGGACATCTACAAGACGGAAATCTTCGGACCGGTTCTCTCGGTCGTCCGCGCCAAGACCTACGAGGAAGCCCTCGACCTGCCGATGAAGCACGAGTATGGCAACGGCGTCGCGATCTACACCCGCGACGGTGATGCGGCCCGCGACTTCGCCTCGCGCATCAACATCGGCATGGTCGGCGTCAACGTTCCGATCCCGGTTCCGCTCGCCTACCACTCCTTCGGCGGCTGGAAGTCCTCGTCCTTCGGCGATCTCAACCAGCACGGCCCGGACTCGATCAAGTTCTGGACCCGCACCAAGACCATCACCGAGCGCTGGCCTTCGGGCATCAAGGACGGTGCCGAGTTCGTCATGCCGACGATGAAGTAACAACGGGATAAAGATCCTCCCGCCTCGGGGCCTCCTTCGGGAGGCCCTTTTTTGTTGCATTCGGCGATACGGCACAACTAACTTGCGAACCGTGGGCATGGGTCGTGAATTCACCGCTGCCCCAACGGCAGTCTGGCGGGCGGGGGCGCACCAGACGATTTGTGTTTGATCATGTGCTGTCGGAGCGCTTTGCGGCGCGTCCGATGCACAAAGGATGGACGGAGGGGCCCATCATGGTCGTGGCTGAAGCGACGTCGTTTCAAGCAGCGCCGACACGCGACGTGTCGATCGATTTTCACCGTTTCTCGTTCATGGGGAGCGGCAAGGAATATTTCGGCATCTGGATCGTCAACGTGTTTTTGACGATCGTCACGCTTGGCATTTATTCCGCCTGGGCAAAGGTCCGGCGCAACCGATACTTCTACGGAAACACGGTTCTGCTCGGCCGTACCTTCGAGTACCATGCCAAGGGCAAGCAGATCCTGATCGGGCGAGTGATCGTTTTCGGCTATCTGATCCTCTACAATCTTCTGCTGACATTCGTTCCGATCGTCGGCATCGCGTTATTGTTGCTTTCGCTCTTCTTCGTTCCCTGGCTGGCCGCACGCGGGTTGCGCTTCAGCGCACGGGTGACGAGCTACCGCAACGTCCGCTTCGACTTCGTCGGCACGATGGGCGGTGCCTTCAAGGCGTTCATTCTGGGCGGGTTCCTTTCCATTATCACCTTGGGCCTACTGACGCCGCTCGCAAGCCGATGGGTTGGGCGCTACGTCGGATCGAACCTGCGCTTTGGCGGCAGGGCCTTTGAGACCAACCCGCCGTTCGGCCCGCTCTATCGCGGCATGTTCCTGGGTGTGGGGCTTGCGCTGGTTCTTGGCGTTGTTGTCTTCGCGATCTTGATGGGAACGCTTCGCGCATCGCCAAGTTTGCTCCAATCGCTGAACGATCCGAGGTGGGGATGGGTAGGCTTGGGCGCAGGATATGTGGCGTCCATGTCTTTCTACGCAGTCATCGCGTTGTTCTACAGTGCAGCCGTGCGCAACGCCGTTTGGGGGGCGACGGTTTTTGACGGAAAACATCGGTTCCTCAGCGGTCTTTCTCGGGGCCGCTACACGTGGATCGCCATATCGAACTTCGTCGTCACCATCCTGACGCTGGGCCTGCTGCGACCTTGGGCGGCCGTCCGCATGGCCCGTTACAAATGGACCCTGACGGGCGTAACCGTCTTTGGCGCCGTCGGAACGCTGATGAGCGAAATCGAAGCGGAAGCGTCGGCGGTTGGAGCGGAATTCATGGATTTCGAAGGGTTCGATTTTGGCTTCTAGCAGCATCGAGATCGCACGTGGCGAGTGGCATCCGGCCGGTTCCAGCCGGTCGGTGCCCTCAAGGCTTTTGGAAGAGGGAGGCAGCCTCAGGGCCGTAGACGATGCGAGCACCGAACTTGCCCGTGGCACCTTGGCAAGTGTCGATATTTCCGACCGCGTCGGGGCGATACCGCGCCGCGTCGAATTTGCAGACGGTTCGTTGTTCGAAACGCCGGACAACGAGGCAGTCGATCGTTTTCTGAAGCTGAATGGCAGGGTCAACCACATCCACGAATGGGAGCGTTTTCGTCCACGTCTCATCGCCGTCGTCGCAGCCACCGTGCTGTGCGGCGTTGCCATCTATCGCTATGCGGTTCCTGCGCTCGTCGAGGTCGCCGTCCTCGTGACCCCGCCGATCGTGCCGGAGATGATGTCGAGGGGCACGATGGAGACGATGGATCAGACACTGTTCGACAAAACGCAGCTGGCGATTGAGCGGCAGGAAAGGATCCGCGACGGCTTCAAGGCAATCGCCGCCCGATCAGGCCGCGGCGAGGCCGGTTACTCGCTCAATTTCCGCAAGGGCGGTGTGGTCGGACCAAATGCCTTTGCGCTTCCGGATGGCACGCTGGTCGTCACCGACGAGCTCATCGAACTTGCCGGGGACGATACCGAAATGATCGTTGGCGTGCTGGCGCACGAGATCGGCCATGTCGAGCTCGAACATAGTCTGCGGCAGATCTACCGTGCTGCCGGCGTTGCCGGCCTCATCATGATGATCGGCGGCGATATCGGTTCGGGCGTGGACGACGTCCTGGTGCAGGGCGCTGGTCTCTTGTCGCTTTCCTATTCGCGCGGCGCGGAAACTGCTGCCGACCGACACTCGGTCGAGCTGATGCAGAAGGCAGGGCGAGATCCGACGGCGGCCGCGCGCTTCTTCGACCTGCTTGAAAAGAAGCTAGACGATCACGCCGACACCAGCATTCTCTCAACGCATCCAGGGACGCCGGAGCGGCGCAAGGCGATCCTCGACTACGCCGCGGAGTTGCGCGCCAAGGCGCAATGAGCCTCCTTGAATTTCGCTTGTTGAAACGAAAACAGCGGGCCGATGGCCCGCTGTTCGTATTCAAGCAATTGCCTTGTTGATCAGTCCTGCGGACCGTCGTTGTAGCCGACCTTGTCGACCAGTTCCGAAGCCTTCTTGCGGTTTGCGGCGATGTCGGCGAGCGGCAGTTCGTCCGGCTTGATCGTGCCGAAGGACTTCACGACGTCAGACGGCTCGGCGCCCGGCAGAACCGGATATTCGAATACCTGCTCGGCGTAGATCTTCTGGGCTTCGCCTTCCGACAGGAATTCCATCAGCTTCAGCGCGTTGTCCTTGTTCGGGGAATTCTTGGCGAGTGCCATGCCCGAAATGTTGACGTGCGTGCCGCGGTCCTTGGCGTTCGGGAAGAGTACCTTGATCGCCGCTGCCCAATCCTTCTGTTCCGGCTCCTTCTCGTTGGTCATCATCAGACCGACATAGTAGGTGTTGCCGAGTGCCAGGTCGCATTCGCCGGCCAAGATCGCCTTGGCCTGGTCGCGGTCGCCGCCGTCAGGCTTCTTGGCGAGGTTGTTCTTGAGGCCGGTCAGCCACTTCTCGGTCTCGGCTTCGCCATGGTGGGCGATCATCGAGGCGAAGAGGCCGATGTTATAGGAGTGCTGGCCGTCGCGGGTGCAGATCTTGCCTTTCCACTTGGGGTCGGCAAGCTCTTCATAGGTGATGTCGTCCTGGGCGACGCGCTCCTTGGATGCGTAGACGACGCGGCCGCGGGTGGTGAGGCCGAACCAGTTGCCTTCAGGGTCGCGGAAATGCGCCGGGATATCCTTGTTGATCGTCTCGTTGACGACAGGCTGGGTTACGCCTGCATCCTTGGCTTCGGTCAGGCGGCTGATGTCGACGGTCAGGATCACGTCGGCCGGCGAGTTGGCGCCTTCGGCCTGGATGCGCTCGACGAGGCCCTTGTCTAGGAAGAGCACATTGGTGGTGATGCCGGTTTCCTTGGTGAAGGCGTCGAGCAGCGGCTTGATCAGGTCGGGCTGCCGGTACGAGTAGATATTGACTTCACCATCGGCCCAGGCGGCGCTCGTTGCCAGCAGGGTTGCCGTCAGGGACAGAACGCCCATCGCTGCTCTTGAAACGGACATCGCTTCCTCCATTTTCTTGTTTGAGCTAAGTTAACAAAATTCCTCATCTTTCTGACCGGAGCGCTGAAAACAGTCAATCAGGAAACCGTAAACGCTCAACAAGAAGTGATTTTTCTGGCTTTTTGGAATTGTTCCAAACTACGATCCGTCCTATATGATGAGTTCGTGAACCTCTCGATGCCGGAGTGAATGATGCGTCTGACGAAGCAAACGAACTACGCGGTTCGCATGTTGATGTACTGCGCCGCCAACGGGGAAAAGCTCAGCCGCATTCCCGAAATCGCCAGGGCTTATGGTGTTTCCGAGTTGTTTCTCTTCAAGATCTTGCAGCCGTTGACCAAGGCCGGCCTCGTTGAAACGGTGCGTGGCCGTAACGGTGGCGTGCGCCTGCCGAAGCCCGCTTCGGCGATCACGCTGTTCGACGTCGTCAAGGTGACGGAAGACAGTTTCGCGATGGCCGAATGCTTCGAGGCGGGCGAGATCGAATGCCCGCTCGTCGACAGCTGCGGCCTGAACTCGGCGCTCCGCAAGGCGCTGAACGCCTTCTTCGAAGTGCTGCAGGGCTACACGATTGACGACCTGGTCAAGGCGCGCCCGCAGATCAACTTCCTCCTCGGTCTGGAAGAAACCAAGCGTCCGCAGACCTCGGCGGCCTGATATCTCCGAGCAACGCCCGCGCAAATGGTGCGGCATGACCTGGCGGCTGAAGTGCCGCCGGGTGTTACTCTTGCGGTAGATATTCCCGCAATATGAAGTCGATCGCAGTGGGGTCGATTTCAGCCTTGTCGATGCGGAAATCGGCGCCGTAATCCTCCAGATTCTGAAAATAGGCATCGGCGAGCGATGCTGAGATTACCCCGATCGGGCCGATATAGCCCTGATGCCGGAGGGCCGGGACCGTCTCGCGGAAATCGAGCTGCGGTCGCAGACGGTTGTCGAGCAGGATCATCGATACGGGTTTGCCCGAGCGCAGGAATGCAAGCGCATCGTCGATCGTCTGGCAGTAGTGCAGCTCGATGTCGATGCTGCTCACCTTGCGGATGAGCGCGCGCAGGATCAGGTTTTCTGCCGGGTCGTCGTCAACGAGCAGGATGTGTGCTTTTCGCGTCATGACCGAATACCCTTGCTGATGGCGGGCGTCCCGTTCGTTGGGCGTGGCGGTGCGAAACGCGGCCACGCATCGGCTGCTACTGGATGATCTGCTCTCGGATTGCCTTCGCCACCATCTGGGTGCGATTGACGACGTCGAGTTTCTTCAGGATCGTTGCGGTGTGTGAGTTCACCGTGTGCTCCGACACCGAAACGATGAGCGCAATCTCGCTTGCCGTCTTGCCATGCGAGATCCACTTGAGGATTTCGGTTTCGCGCGGCGTCAGTCCCATCCCGGCCTTGTTGGCAAGCGCGATGCGATAGAAATAGTCGAAGGCGGCGATCGCGTCATAGGCGAGCGCCACATGCTCGGCCCGGCCGATATCCTCCCCGTCTCCGAGAAAGAGCACGGCATAGCGCGCGCCGGTGGAAGCTGCGTGCACCGGTACGCTGACGAGCAGTTCGAAACCGAGCTGCACCAGCAGGTTCTGGCTGGCGTCGCAGCCGGGGTCGTCCGCCCGCCATACCGACGAGATCGCCGAGCGGTGCAGCGTCTTGTAAAACACGGAGTCGCCAAAGCGATGGCGCTTGTCGTATTCCTCCGCGAGCCCGGATGGCAGGTCGTGCAATACTAGGCGGGTGGACAGCATGCAGGCGTCGTTCTCGTTGCCGAGCTGCAGAATGCCGAAATGGCTGAAGCCGTAGCGCAATGCCATGGTATGAAAAATGCGGAAGAAATCGACGCGGTTGAGCGCCTTCTCTAGCTCGTCGCGAAGGTCGTATCGCCTGTGATTTTCCAGCAAAGCCGCCACGGACTGGCTATCCCCTTATCGTCGTGCGGCAGTTTATCCCGCGAGCCGCAGCGATCAATCGGCAAAGTGCTTTGCCGGTATTGCCGACAGGCAGGGTCATGCCCGTCCCTCGGCAAGCCCACCGAGCGACTGAAAGCTGTAAAAGGCGGCTGCCGGTCCCTCCCAAGGACGTCTGGGCACGTCGAATATCTCCCCCGAGTTTTGTATACATTTTATTGCACAATCCCGTTCGGGATTTCTACCATAGTATCTTGGGATTCGAAAACCTGTCGAGGCCGAATCGCGTGTTCGTGCGGCCAATGATCACGGCATTCTCGGTAGGGGTATTCACCCGGAACCAATGTGGCTTCCCCGGTGTGGCATCGCGCCGCCCAAGGGGCTGGCGGGGGAGGCTGCAGACCCTGTGGAAGCGGCCGGAACGTCGTGGATTTTAGGTGCCGCGGTGTACTGTTTTGTCAGGCGATTCTAAAACAGTGGACGAATATCCCGGCTCTACCTGCGGACGAATTTTTCGCATAGACAAATTTCTGCGGCGACTTATTGCAATGCGACGCCAAATGTCGTTCCATCCGGCCTTGACCGGGGGCAACGGCATTCCGCGTCAGGAAAACACGAGAACAAAAACAAATCTGGGAAGCAAAGCTCATGAAAAAGCTCACTACTCTGTTTGCAGCGACGGCGCTTGCCACGCTGATGGCCGGCTCCGCCTGGTCGAAGACGTTCGTTTATTGCTCGGAAGGTTCGCCAGAGGGTTTTGACCCGGGCCTGTACACCGCCGGCACGACCTTCGACGCGGCTGCGCACACGGTTTACAACCGCCTGCTCGAGTTCAAGAAGGGCACGACCGAAGTTGAGCCGGGCCTCGCCGAAAGCTGGACGATCTCCGACGACGGCCTGGTCTACACCTTCAAGCTGCGTCCGGGCGTCAAGTTCCAGACCACCGAATTCTTTACGCCGTCGCGTGATTTCACTGCCGACGACGTGGTGTTCTCCTACGAGCGCCAGCTGAAGGCTGACAATCCGTGGAACAAGTACATTGCTGGCGCTTCGTGGGAATACGCAGCCGGCATGGGCTTCCCGGAAGTCATCAAGTCGGTCGAGAAGGTCGACGACCTGACCGTCAAGTTCACCCTGACGCGCAAGGAAGCGCCGTTCCTCGCCAACATCGCGATGCCGTTTGCTTCGATCCTGTCGAAGGAATATGCCGACAAGCTGCAGGCTGACGGCAAGATGGAGCAGATGAACCAGATGCCGCTCGGCACCGGTCCGTTCGCTTTCGTCGCCTACCAGCAGGATGCCGTCATCCGCTACAAGGCAAACCCGGACTACTGGGGTGGCAAGCAGAAGATCGACGACCTCGTCTTCGCGATCACGTCTGACGCTTCGGTTCGCTTCCAGAAGCTCCAGGCTGGCGAATGCCACCTGATGCCGTTCCCGAATGCTGCCGACGTTTCGAAGATGAAGGCAGACCCGAACCTGAAGGTCATGGAACAGGCCGGCCTCAACGTCTCCTACCTCGCCTACAACACGACCCAGGCTCCGTTTGACAAGCCGGAAGTCCGCAAGGCGCTGAACAAGGCGATCAACAAGCAGGCGATCGTCGATGCCGTCTTCCAGGGTGCTGCCCAGCCGGCCGTCAACCCGATCCCGCCGACGATGTGGTCGTACAACGACAAGATCGAAGACGACACCTACGAGCCCGAAGTCGCCAAGAAGATGCTTGAAGACGCAGGCGTCAAGGACCTGTCGATGAAGCTCTGGGCAATGCCGGTTTCGCGTCCGTACATGCTGAACGCCCGTCGCGCAGCTGAACTGATGCAGTCGGACTTCGCCAAGATCGGCGTCAAGGTCGAGATCGTCTCCTACGAATGGGCCGAATACCTCGACAAGTCCAAGGCCAAGGATCGTGACGGTGCCGTCATCCTCGGCTGGACCGGCGACAACGGCGACCCGGACAACTTCCTCGACACGCTTCTCGGCTGCAACGCTGTCGGCGGCAACAACCGTGCACAGTGGTGCAACCAGGAATTCGATGCTCTCGTGAAGAAGGCGAAGGAAACCTCTGACCCCGCAGAGCGCACCAAGCTCTACGAAGAGGCGCAGGTCGTCTTCAAGCGCGAAGCGCCGTGGGCGACGATCGACCACTCGCTCTCGGTCGTGCCGATGCGCAAGAACGTCGAGGGCTTCGTTCAGAGCCCACTTGGTGATTTTGCCTTCGACGGCGTGGACATCACCGAGTAATTTAGTTAACTGATCCTTAAGGGGGCGTTTGCCAAGGGCAAGCGCCCCTCTTTGCATCCACTATAGCGACCCTGAGTTCCGGCTGGAGCGCAAAAGGTCGCTGTGGCATTTCGACTTGCTGTATGCTTGGCCGTTAAGTGGGAAAGCATGCGGTGGTGCCAGCGGCGGGATACAATGCCGCGGCAACATGGCGCGGGGTTTAACATGTTCCGATTTCTCTTGGGGCGATTGGCTGTCCTGATACCGACCTTCGTCGGCGTCTCCATCATCGCCTTCTCCTTCATCCGCCTGCTTCCGGGCGATCCGGTTGCGCTGCTTTCGGGCGAGCGCGTCATGTCGCCGGAGCGACATGCGGAAATTTCACACGCACTCGGCTTCGACCGGCCGATCGTGGTGCAATACCTCGATTATCTCTGGGGCGTGCTCCAGGGTGATTTCGGCACCTCGATCGTTACCAAGAAGCCGGTCATCGATCAGTTCTTCGAACTGTTCCCGGCAACCGTCGAGCTTTCGCTCTGCGCGATCCTGTTTGCGGTCATTCTCGGCATTCCGGCTGGCGTGATTGCTGCGATCAAGCGCGGCTCGGCCGTCGACCAGGCGATGATGGGCACGGCACTCGTCGGCTTCTCCATGCCGATCTTCTGGTGGGGGCTGCTGCTCATCATGCTCGTTTCCGGCATGCTGCAGTGGACGCCGGTCTCCGGCCGCATCTCGCTGATGTACTTCTTCCCGCCGGTAACCGGATTCATGCTGATCGACTCGCTCCTGTCCGGTCAGGCCGGCGCGTTCAAGTCGGCCGTCAGCCACCTGATCCTGCCGACGATCGTGCTTGGAACCATTCCGCTTGCGGTCATCGCGCGCCAGACGCGCTCGGCGATGCTTGAAGTTCTCTCCGAAGACTACGTGCGCACGGCACGGGCCAAGGGCCTTTCGACCTTCCGGGTCGTCGGCGTCCATGCGCTGCGCAATGCGATGATCCCGGTGGTCACCACCATCGGCCTGCAGGTGGGCGTCATGCTCGCCGGTGCGATCCTGACGGAAACGATCTTCTCCTGGCCGGGCATCGGCAAGTGGATGGTGGATTCGGTGTCGCGTCGCGACTACGCCGTCATCCAGGGCGGCCTGCTCGTCATCGCCGCGGTGATCATGCTGGTCAACCTCATCGTCGACCTGCTCTACGGTCTCATCAATCCACGCATCCGGCACTAAGGAGGGCGTCATGTCTCAAGCTGCTGCAACAAGCACCGTTTCGACCGATCCGTCCCGCCGGGCGCGATTGGCCGAGTTCTGGTATTACTTCTCCGAGAACCGCGGCGCCGTGATCGGTCTCGTGTTCTTCGTGTTCCTCGTTCTGCTCGCGGTCTTCGCACCGTGGGTCGCACCGCACGATCCGGTGGCACAGTACCGCGATGCGGTGTTGGTACCGCCGGTATGGCAGGAGGGCGGCCGCGCCGGCTTCCTGCTCGGCACCGACGCCGTCGGCCGCGACATGCTGTCCCGGCTGATCTACGGCACGCGCTTCTCGCTGTTCGTCGGTGTCATCGTCACGACCCTGTCGCTCGTCGGCGGTATCGCGCTTGGCGTCATCGCCGGCTACTTCCGTGGTTGGGTCGATACCGTCATCATGCGCGTGATGGACATCATCCTGGCCTTCCCGTCGCTGCTGCTCGCCCTCGTGCTGGTCGCCGTCCTCGGCCCGGGCCTCGTCAACGCCATGATCGCCATCGCGCTCGTCTTCCAGCCGCACTTCGTGCGCCTGACGCGTGCTGCCGTCATGAGCGAAAAGACCCGTGACTATGTCGTTGCCGCCAAGGTGGCCGGCGCCGGTCATGGCCGTCTGATGTTCAAGACGATCCTGCCGAACTGCATGGCGCCGCTGATCGTCCAGGCGACGCTCTCCTTCTCGAGCGCGATCCTTGACGCTGCGGCCCTCGGCTTCCTCGGCATGGGCGCACAGCCTCCGACACCGGAATGGGGCACGATGCTCGCCGAAGCCCGCGAGTTCATCAGCAGCCACTGGTGGGTGGTGACCCTTCCGGGTATCGCGATCCTGATCACGGTGCTGGCGATCAACCTTATGGGTGACGGCCTGCGCGATGCGCTCGATCCCAAGCTGAAGAGGTCCTGATCATGGCGCTTCTCGAAATCGAAAACCTGGTCGTCGAATTCCAGACGGCCTCCGGTCCCTTCCGCGCCGTTAACGGCGTGTCGATGAAGGTCCATGAAGGCGAAGTGCTTGCGATCGTTGGCGAGTCCGGCTCGGGCAAGTCCGTGTCGATGCTGGCCGCGATGGGGCTTCTGCCCTGGACGGCGAAAGTGACCGCCGACAAGCTCACCTTCAACGGCCGCGACCTGCTCGGCATGTCGGCAAACGAACGGCGCAAGATCGTCGGCAAGGATATTGCCATGATCTTCCAGGAGCCGATCGCCAGCCTCAACCCGTGCTTCACCGTCGGCTTCCAGATCGAGGAAGTGCTGCGCATCCACATGGGCCTCGACAAGGCCGGTCGCCGCAAGCGCGCAATCGAACTGTTCGAGGCGGTCGGCATTCCCGATCCGGCCGAGCGGCTCGGCCACTATCCGCACCAGATGTCGGGCGGCCAGTGCCAGCGCGTGATGATCGCGATCGCGATCGCCTGCAACCCGAAGCTCCTGATCGCCGACGAGCCGACCACCGCGCTCGACGTGACGATCCAGAAGCAGATCCTGGACCTCCTGATGAGGCTGCAGGCCGAGCACAAGATGGGCCTGATCATGATCACGCACAACATGGGCGTGGTCGCCGAGACTGCCGACCGGGTGGTCGTGCAGTACAAGGGCCGCAAGATGGAAGAGGCCGACGTTCTGACGCTCTTCGAAAACCCGAAGAGCAACTACACGCGCGCACTTCTGGCGGCGCTGCCTGACAACGCGACCGGCGATCGTCTGCCGACGATTTCCGAACTCTTCGTCGACGAAGGAGCGGCCCAATGAGCGTGATCCTCGAAGCGCGCAATCTGGTGCGCGACTACCATATCCCCGGCGGCCTCATCAAAAAGGCAAAGACGGTTCATGCGCTGAAAGGCGTGAGCTTTTCCGTCGAACAGGGCAAGACGCTGGCGATCGTTGGCGAAAGCGGCTGCGGCAAGTCCACGCTGGGCCGCATCCTCACCCTGATCGACCCGGCGACCTCCGGCGAACTGCTGATCGAGGGCAAGAAGATCGATATTTCCAAAGGCGACATGACGCCGGAGATGCGCCGCAAGGTGCAGATCGTCTTCCAGAACCCCTATGGCTCGCTCAACCCGCGCCAGAAGATCGGCGACATCCTGATGGAACCGCTGGTCATCAACACCGACACGCCGGCCGACGAACGTCGCGACCGGGCGATGACGATGCTGAAGAAGGTCGGCCTCACCGAGC
Source organism: Ensifer sp. ENS06 (assembly GCF_014852205.1). Lineage (NCBI taxonomy): Bacteria > Pseudomonadati > Pseudomonadota > Alphaproteobacteria > Hyphomicrobiales > Rhizobiaceae > Ensifer > Ensifer sp. ENS06. The sequence goes on from NZ_JACVBC010000001.1 coordinate 751,050, forward strand.
TGCACTTCAACCGCTATCCGCACATGTTTTCGGGCGGCCAGCGCCAGCGTATCGCCATTGCGCGCGCGTTGATGCTGAACCCGAAGCTGCTGGTGCTCGACGAGCCGGTGTCGGCGCTCGACCTGTCGGTCCAGGCACAGGTGCTGAACCTGCTCGCCGACCTTCAGGACGAACTGAAGCTCACCTACGTCTTCATCAGCCACGACCTCTCTGTCGTGCGCTATATCGCTGACGATGTCATGGTGATGTATTTCGGCGAAGCGGTCGAATACGGCAGCCGCGACGAGGTCTTTGCCGACCCGAAGCACAGCTACACCAAGACGCTGTTTGCAGCGACGCCGCGTGCGGATGTCGAGAGCATCAAGGCGCGCCTTGCCAAGAAGAAGCAGGCGGCCTGATCCGCCGCTGCTGATTTTTGCTGAAGAAACAAGAGAAGCCGGGCAGCCAATGCCCGGCTTCTTTGACTTGGGGGCTTGATGGTGTAGAGGTGTCGCGCCGCCTTCACTTCTCGCCTCTTGGCGGCGGGCAGCCGCTTTTTGGCCGGACCGATCGTTCGGCCCAACCTCAGGAACACGTTCATGGAAATCAAGCGTTTCGAAACCGGCCCCCGTATGAGCCAGGCCGTGGTCTACAACAACACCGTCTACCTCGCCGGCCAGGTCGGCAACGCCGGTGACGATGTCGTGACGCAGACCAAGCAGGCGCTTGCCGAAGTCGACCGTCTTCTGGCGCTCGCCGGCACCGACAAGACTCGCATCCTCTCGGCCACCATCTGGCTCGCCGACATGGCAGACTTCCCGAAGATGAACTCGGTCTGGGACGCCTGGGCACCGCAGGGCCACACCCCGGCTCGCGCCACCGGCGAAGCCAAGCTCGCGACCCCGGAATACCTCGTCGAAGTCATCGTCGTCGCCGCTGCCGCCTAAGGCCTGCGCTACGGGATTTCCCGTCTTCTTATTCCTGCGCCGCCGGACTGCCGTCCGGCGGCGTTTTTCGTTCCCATTTCAGTTCCCTTGCGCGGAACCAAACGGCGCACCGGCACGTTAAGTGTCCAATCCGAAGAAGCAGGCCAAAACCGGCCGCCACGATTGGGAGGACTGTCTATGCTTTACTGGCTGCCCCGTGTCTGTGTCCTTCTCCTGGCGGGCGTCATGATCGGTTTCGGTCTTCTTCCCTACACCGCCGCAGGTGTCGCCCATACCTTGCTCGTCATCATCCTTGGGCTTGGCCTATTGTCGCTGACCCTGCATGTCTTCCCGCCGGAACACCATTGACCGTGCAAGACCATTCACGCGATGTGCCGCAAGCCGGGCCGGAGCAAAAGGCAGGGCGGCCTGATCTGTTGACCGGAAACGCGAACGAACCGCGCGCGGCCCTGATTGAAGGACGGCGAGGCATGATCGCGAATACGCTGCGTCGGGCGGGTGCCGCCCAGCAGCGCAAGCGTGCGCGGTGGATCGTCGAGGAAGAGGCTGCTGTGGCGACGGCGGCGCCATCGACAGCCCCGCGGCGCGACGGCATCGATCTGATGGTCGCCTGGAGCATCATTGGCCTCTTCGCCATTGCCGCATGCGCGGGCATCTACGCCATGGAAACGATCCTCCTGCCGATCACGCTCGCAATCGTCGTCGGCGTCGTGCTCGGCCGGACGGCCGACGGACTGGCGCGTTATGGCCTGCCGCCGATTTTCGGAGGGTTGCTGCTGGCGATCATTTTCGTCACCGGCCTCTCGTGGCTCGTCAATGCCCTCCTGGGTCCGTTGACGGCGCTCGCCTCGGAGGCGCCGAAGCTTGCCGAAAGCGTGGTGGCGCGGGTGATGCCGTTCATTGACCGGTTCGAGTGGCTGCGTCTGGCCGTCGCGCGCAGCGTCGGCAACGATGCGATTGCCGATACCGTCATGAAGAATGCCGGCCCGATGCTTGCCGCCACCGCCGCCGGGCTGACACCCGCTTTGGTGCAGACACTGATCTTCCTGGCAGCACTCGGCCTGTTTCTGCTCGGACGGTTGCAACTGCGCAAGGCGGTCATCCTTGCCTTTGCCAGCCGTGAGCGGCGGCTTAGCGCCATTCGCATCATGAACGGCATCGAGGATGCGTTGGCGCGATACTTCTCGATCGCCAGCGTCATCTATTTCTCGCTCGGCCTCGTGACGACGGTGATCGCTTTTGTCGGGGGTCTGGGCATGGCGCCGCTGTGGGGCCTGTTCGCTTTCGTCTCCAGCTTCATTCCCTATCTCGGCGTGACGGCGATGACGTTGAGCCTGCTGGTGGCGGGGCTGATGACGCACGAGGTGCTGTGGCTGGCATTGGCGCCGGCGGTGGCCTTCTTCGTCGTTCACCTTGCGATGGAAAACCTTGCCATTCCGGCCATCCTCGGCAACGAGCTCGAGGTGAACCCGTTCTTGATCTTCCTGGCGATCGTGTTCTGGACCTGGATGTGGGGGGCGGTCGGCGCCATGCTGGCGCTGCCGCTCTCTCTCATCGTCCTCGCCATCGTCGAGGAAATCAGCGACCAGCCGCCTGAACGTCAGCTGCCCGGATAAGGGGATGTGTTGCCCGGCCTAACGCCGGGCAGAGCGTGCGTGCTCGTCGAAGAACAGCGCCTGGCTGATCAGTGCCTTCACCATGTCCGGATTGAACGGCTTGGTCACGAGAAAGGCTGGCTCCGGCCGCTTGCCGGTCAGCAGCCGCTCGGGGAAGGCGGTGATGAAGATCACCGGCACAGCGGCCTGCGTGAGGATCTCGTTGACGGCGTCGATGCCCGAGCTGCCATCGGCAAGCTGGATATCGGCCAGAACCATCTTCGGAGAGGTCTTGCGGTAGAGATCGAGCGCCTCGCCGTGGGTGCGGGCGATCCCGGTGACGCGGTGGCCGAGGCTGGTCACCATATCCTCGATATCGAGCGCGATCAGCGGCTCGTCCTCGATGATCAGGACGTCCGTTGCGACCTGGTGCGAAATGTCCTCCGAGGCGACTGTCAGCAGCTTCGAAAACTCGGCCTGGCTGAGGTTCATGACCTCGGCCGCATCGGCGATGGAGAAACCCTCGACCGATACGAGCAGAAACGCCTGGCGCGGCGCCGGCGCGATCAGCGAGAGATTGGCGGCCGCCTGTTTTTCCCATGCGAACGGTGAGGCATTTTCGCTGCGGTCGATCGAGATCTTTTCGAACTGCGAGCAGAACAGCTTGTAGAGGCTGATCCGGTCGTTCGAGGCTTCCGGAAAGAGGCTGATATCCTCGATCAGGGCTTCGAGAACGGCGGCCACATAGCCGTCGCCTGCGGCCTGCGAGCCTGTGACGGCCCGCGCGTAACGGCGCAGAAAGGGCAGGTGGGGCGCAATCCGGGTCGAAAGTGACATCAACGACTTCCTTACGTGCAATGCGATTCGTTTGATTTCTGAGGATAGGGGGTATGGGGCGGAATAGATGGATGTTTTGAACACGTTTTTCGGCTTAGAGCAAATGGGGGACGTGTTCGAAACGGTGTGCCGGCGATTTCGCAAGGGCAGCAAAAGCCGTGAAGGACTAAGCGGTGGTGGGACGCAGCATGGATGAAGAAACCGGAAAGCACGGCGGCGTAGGCCAACAGCGCGGAGGCACTGCCGAAACGCTCGAAATCGGCGGCTCGATCGGCACCAGCTTGAAGGCGCTCTATCGGTCGCTGGAGCAGGAGCCCGTTCCGGAACTCTTTCTCAATCTTCTTGAAAAACTCGATGAAGCGGAGGCTGCGGCCAAAGTCCCGTCGAAGGGTGGGGTTCCGCTTTGAGGGGGAAGAAACGGGCGGCTGCCCGTTTCTTTATGAGATGCGCCGATCAGCAGGCGGCTTCGTAGCGGCGGCCGTAGCGGTCGCGATAGATGCAGCGGCCCGGTTCGTTGGCGTTGCCGATGAGCGCGCCGGCGACGCCGCCGATGGCCGCGCCCACGGCCGCACCCCTGACATTGCCCGTCGCCGCACCGCCGACGATGGCACCGCCGGTTGCGCCGATCGCTGCGCCCTTTTCTGTCTGCGTGCATGCCGCGAGGGGGAGGATCAGGCTTGCTACGATAAGTATCTTCTTCATGACGCGTTCCTATCCGAGGGTTGCTTTGTTGAACTGAGAATCAATTTTCGGTGAAATCGATTTGCCCGCGACTGGTGACGAACAGAATGACGACAATGAGGCATAGCCCGTACCCGATGCCGCGCCGTCCTGATCGACTTTTGATGTTACCTTTCGGCGCTCGCAATGAGCGAGCCGCTTGTGGTGTGTCCTTGCCTCGCCAGTATATCCTCCGTCGCTCGGCCGCGGTCGCAGCGCTTGTTATCGTTGCGAAAACGAGACCGGGGCATTTTTGTTCCATTGTTGGGGTGGCCGACGGTCGATGTCCGTCCCGGTTGTGGGCCGTGGTCGCCCGCTGAACGCTGTGGGCGAATGACGCCTCCCGACCTCTCTGGGCCGCTCAAACGCGCAGCTGACGCCAAGGTTCCAGGAAATATTTCGCGCCCATTCGCGGAACCGCAGATCGCATATTTCCGTTTGCTGTTGGAGTTTGACGCAAGGGAGCATGCGAATGGAACACATTGCCGCCATCATGGTCCTGGTCGGCTGCATGCAGACGACAGAGGCCTGCCGCGAAGTGCCGGCGCCCACCGTGGCTTTCGAGACCGTAGACGAATGCCGCGAACTGCTTTCACCTGCGATCGAGGCGACATCGACGAGCTTCAAGCACGCCTACGGCGCCTGCGCGGAAGTCGATCCGGCGCTGTTCGTAGAAGATGCGACCATCGAGTGGCAGGTGAAGGCGCCTGGCCGTCTGCAGGTCGAGGTCAAGGTCGATGACGGCAGCTATGCCGTTGCCGCGCGAAGCGAAAGCGGCGCCAAGGCTCGCAACTGATTTCACCGGTAGCTCTTGGGCAATTGCGCTAGGGCGACTGCATCAACCGAAAGGATCGGAAATGAACTGGGACATTGTTGAAGGCAAATGGCACGAGTTGAAGGGTAAGGCTCAGTCGCAGTGGGGTAAGCTCACCAACGACGACCTCGATATCATCGATGGCCGCAGGGAAGAACTCGCCGGGCGGATCCAGGCGCGATACGGCGTTGCACGTGACGAGGCGGAGCGGCAGATCGACGACTGGATGTCGCGCCGCTAGGCGGTTCGCGGCAAGCAGTCAGTCTTGCTTCCCCGGAAGAACGACGCCAAGACAAAAGCCGCGCGACACCTGTCGCGCGGCTTTTTGTTTGTCATGCGCATCGCGCTTATTTCTTCTTTGCCTTGGCCTCTCGCCTGCGAAGTTCTTCAAGCAGAGACTGAAGCTTGGCGCTTTGTTCTTCGCCGTCCGTGTACAGGTCGCGCATCGTCTTTCCGATGTGAAGATTTCTATCGGAGAGATGCGTCCGCTCCCGTCCGGCTTCGGTCGCCGTTTTCCAGATATGTGCTGTCGGCATCTTCATTTCGACCCTGCGTTCCATGGATGAAGAACGTCAGAGTATTGCGAAGGTTCCGGGCATTTCCGGTGCAAACCGTGCCGATTTGGGACTCTTTCGTCTTTCATCGTAAACAGAATATTAATGTCGAGTGACGCCACGGAATTCCGCGCGCCGATTTTGATCGAGAACTGGAACAAATTGAAAGCTATCGCGTTTGCATTGCAGTGATTTAGGCAAGGAGAATTGCTATGTTATACTACGCGCTTGTCTTCCTCGTTGTGGCAATCATAGCGGGTGTACTTGGGTTTGGGGGTATTGCCGGCACGTCCGCGGGCATCGCGCAGATCCTCTTCTTCCTTTTCCTGGTCTTTCTGGTGATTTCGCTCGTTGCCGGCCTGGTGCGCCGCGGCTGAGCGGCCTTATTTGAGTTGTTAGGCATAAACAGGAAACGGGCGGCGTCAGAGCCGCCCTCGATGTGTTTGGTGGCCGAATCGTCTTGCTTGCCCTTGCTGGCCCGCTTGGCTATTGATGCCCCAATTGTCGTTTTCGCCCCGGGGTATCGAACATCATGAAATCGCTGGAACTGCTCGTCGAGCGGATCATCCTGTCCAGCCGCTGGCTTCTCGTCATCTTCTACCTTGGCCTGGTCGCGGCACTTGCCCTCTACGGCATCTCGTTCGCCTTCAAGCTGCTGAAGATCGCCAGCATGGTCTTCGTCTATGACGATGCGCAGATGATTCTGGCGATGCTCGGCCTGATCGATGCAGCGCTCGTGGCCAGCCTGATCGTGATGGTGATGATTTCCGGTTACGAGAACTTCGTCAGCCGCTTCGACGAAGGCGATGCGGAGGTCTCCTTCCTCGGCAAGCTCGATTCCGGCAGCCTGAAGATCAAGGTTGCGTCGTCGATCGTGGCCATTTCCTCGATCCACCTGCTGCAGATCTTCTTAAACGCGCAGCAATATTCGAGCGAGCAGTTGATGTGGGCGACGATCATACATCTGGCCTTTGTCGTCTCGGCCGTACTACTCGGCTATCTCGAGCAAATCATGAATGCGCTGAAGAAGAAGTGATATTGGTGCCGCGGCTTCACGCAAAGCCGCGGTTCGTCTTGATCGAGCAACGGGGCAGCCTGAGATGAAGACTGACGTAGTGGTTCTGGGCGCCGGCATCGTCGGCATTTCCACCGCCATCCATCTCGCCCGCCGCGGCAAGTCGGTGGTGCTGCTCGATCGTCGTGGCCCCGGCGAGGAAACCTCCTACGGCAACGCCGGCCTGATCCAGCGCGAAGGCGTCTTTCCATACGGCTTCCCGCATGATTTCGGCGCGCTCTTCCGCTACGCGCTCAACAACACCATCGACGCCCATTACCATTTCCGCGCCCTTCCGGGCCTTGTGCCGTTCCTCGCCCGCTACTGGTGGCATTCCGGCTTTACCCAGCACCGGCGCATCGCCCAGCTCTATGCGCCGCTGATCGAGCATTCGATCACCGAACATCAGGATCTGATCGAGGCGTCCGGCGCCGGCGACCTCATCCGTAAGGACGGCTGGATGAAAGTGTTCCGCACCGAGAAGGAACGCGACGCCGCGTACAAGGAAGCGGAAAAGCTCTCGGCGGGCTTCGGCGTCAACCACCAGAAGCTTTCGACGAGCGAGTTGAAGACGCTGGAGCCGTCGATCAAGGCCGATCTCGTCGGCGGTCTGCGCTGGAGCGATCCCTGGTCGATCCGCGATCCGCACAGCCTCAACAAGGCCTATCTCGCCTACTTCCAGTCCCTGGGCGGACGGCTGATTTCCGGCGATGCGGCGACGACCGAACACGTACTCGAAGGTCCCGGTTGGCGCGTCGCCACCCCGGAAGGGCCGCTGGAAGCCCGCGAAGTCGTCGTGGCGCTCGGCCCCTGGGCCGATACGGTTACCCGCAAGCTCGGCTATCATTTCCCGCTTGCGGTCAAACGCGGTTACCACATGCACTACGGCATGCAGGACGGCGCGCAGCTCAACAACTGGGTGCTCGATGCCGAAAAGGGCTACTTCCTGGCGCCGATGCTGCGCGGCATCCGTTTGACGACGGGTGCGGAATTTGCCTGGCGCGATGCGCCCAAGACGCCGGTGCAGCTGACGCGGGCCGAGCGGGTGGCGCGCGAATTCTTCCCGCTTGCCGAACGTCGCGACGAAGAACCTTGGATGGGCGCGCGTCCCTGCACGCCGGATATGATGCCGCTTATCGGCAAGGCGCCGCGTCACGAGGGCCTGTGGTTTGCCTTCGGCCATGCCCATCACGGCATGACGCTTGGGCCGGTCACCGGTCGGGCGCTGGCGGAAGCCATGACCGGCGAAAAGACGGTCATCGACATCGCGCCCTACCGGCCGGAGCGTTTCCTGGCCTGACACGGTCCGAAACCATAGCATCACGAAGTAGGAAAAGGCCGGACGCTGCGTTTCCGGCCTTGTTCCTTGCCTGGTCAGGCGTTGGTGCCGCCGTCGATGGTGAATTCGGCGCCCGTTACGCTCCGGCCGTCAGGCCCCGCCAGCCAGGCGACGACGCCTGCTACGTCGCTCGCCTCATTGAAACGCGGGATCGCCATCAGTCCGCGCTGCGGGCCGGCATGTTCGCCGTTGGCCGGGTTCATGTCCGTGTCGGTGGAGCCAGGATGGACGATGTTGACGGTGATGCCCTTCGGCCCGAGATCGCGCGCCACCGCTTTGGTGAAGCCAATCAGCGCGCTCTTGCTCAGCACATAAAGGCTCATGCCCGGCCATGGGACGCGGGCGGCGAGGTTGCTGCCGATGGTGATGACGCGCCCGCCATCCGGCATGTGCGCCGCTGCAGCGCGCGTGGCGAGAAACACCGCCTTCACATTGACGTCGATCGTCCGGTCGAAATCCTGCTCAGTCACCTCGTCCACCGTTCCGGCATCGAAGATGCCGGCATTGTTGACGAGGATATCGATGCGACCGTGTTTTTCCGCGACCGTCTTGACGGCGGCTTCAACCGCGCCCGGATCGCGGTTGTCCGCCTGGATCGCCAGTGCGCTGCCGCCATCCCCCGTGATCTCCGCCACGAGCGCCTCGGCCTTTTCTTTCGACTGGCTGTAGGTCACCGCCACCGTTGCGCCGTCGCTTGCCAGGCGCCTTGCGATCGCTGCACCGATGCCGCGGCTGCCGCCCGTCACCAGGGCCACCTTGTCTTTCAAACTCGTCACTGGTTTCTCCAAATCTGTAGTGATCGATACATATAAGGGGAAACGACTTGCCATCCGCTGTCAAGCGATTTATGTATTGATCGATACAAAAAGGATCAGCCGAGATGAGCCGCGGGCGGCCACGCAATTTTTCGAGGGACGAGGCGCTTGCAAGCGCCATGCAGCTCTTCTGGGACAAGGGCTATGACAATACCTCGCTGTCGGATCTGACTCGGGCCATGGGATTGAACCCGCCGAGCCTCTACGCTGCCTTCGGCAGCAAGGCGCAGCTCTTCATCGAGGCCGTGGACCTTTACGGCCGCACCGACGGTGCCGGCATCTGGGATGAACTGGAGACGGTTCCGACCGCAAAGGCGGCGGTGCACGACCTGTTGAGACGCACGGCCGAGAATTTTACACAGCGTGGCGAGCCGAGAGGCTGCATGGTGGTTCTGTCGGCACCGCAGATGGCGGGTGGGGATGCGGAGGTCTGTGACGCACTGAAGCTGCGTCGGCTGGAGAAGCAGATGGCTCTGGAGCAGCGTTTCGAGCGCGCAGTCGAGGAAGGCGAACTGCCTGTGGGTGTCGACTGCGCCGCGATTGCCGCCTACGTCGCCTCGCTGCAGCACGGCATGTCGATCCAGGCGCGCGACGGCGCCACGCGGGAAACCCTGGTCGCGATCGCCGACTGCGCCGCAGGCGGCTGGGACGCGATGATTTCCGCAAACATCCGGCCGGACTGACGAACGACGTTTAACGGACACACCCGATCCGTCATTCGGCCTGATGATTTTTGTTCTGGTGAACGACGACGCGAGGGCCGGAGATCAAAAGCCTCCGGCCCACCAGTTTGCGCGTGCTCCGTCCTGCTTACGGCGCCGGCTGCGTCATTTCGGGTGTCGTGCCAGGGGTCGAGTTCGGGCTAGCGCCCTGTGTTCCCTGCTGCGGCGTTGCTTCCGGGGCCGGCTGGGTCGTCGTTCCACCGGCGGGAGCCGTGCCCGTATCGGCCGGCGGTGTGGCCTGGCCCGTCGTTCCGGTTGCCGGCTGGTCGGTGGTCGCCGGTGGCGCTGCCGTGTTGGCGGTGTCGCGGCTCAGTTCGGCCGGCAGCCAGGCGATCAACGCCAGCACCAGGCCGGCGAGCAGGATGATGATGATTGGCCAGCTGCTGCGTCTGGGGGGCTCGACAGGTACGTCGCTGAGGTGCGTTTGCGCAGTGGGTTGGGGCAGCGGCTGCCCGGTCACGGGGTCGATGACCGGCTTTTCCTTGAACTCTTCGTGCTGGTTCATTGCGTTGATCCTTTCTTGATCTCCTCGTGGCCTCGGCCGGCTGCTCCTGAACCTTCCCGGGGCAGCGGTGGGCGCCGGATTTCGTGCGCTCGCGACACAGAGCGGCGGGGCGCGCTCGGATCGGCGCGCCGTAGGCGGGGCGCGCTCGGATCGGCGCGCCGTAACCGTAAACGCGTGAAAATTTGCAATGTTCCGACCGCTACAACCCAAGGGACGTTCGATCGTCGTCGCCCGCTTTACAGCGGAGGTTTCCGCTGCATGATGGTAGCGCTCACGGGAGGGTAGAACGGCATGGCGGATCCGGTATTTCAAAATGGCACCTTTGTCGGTCGCGCCTGGCGAGCCGATGTCGGCGGCCCGTCGGTAGTTGTGATCCGTTACGGCGCGCTCTTCGACGTCACCTCGAAGGCAGCGCCCACCATGCGCGACATTCTCGAACACCCGGATCCCGTTGCGCACGTCCGCTCCACCCAGGGCGAGCGGCTTGTCGCGCTCGAGGATTGCCTCGCACAGAAGGCGGATCCATCCGCCCTGCATCTCCTTGCGCCCTGCGATCTGCAGGCGGTGAAGGCCTGTGGTGTCACCTTCGCGCGCTCGATGATCGAGCGCGTCATCGAGGAGCGGGCGGCGGGCGATGCCTCGCGCGCCGAAGCGATCCGCGCCCGCGTCACAACCGTCATCGGCGACAGCCTGCGAAACCTGAAGCCCGGTTCGCCGGAGGCGGCCCGCGTCAAGGCAGCCCTCATCGAAGAGGGCATCTGGTCGCAGTATCTGGAGGTCGGCATCGGTCCGGATGCGGAGGTGTTCACCAAGGCGCAAGCGCTCTCGGCGGTCGGCCCGGGCGCCGATGTCGGCCTGCACCCGGCCTCACGCTGGAACAATCCGGAGCCGGAGATCGTGCTCGCGGTTTCCTCGAGCGGTCAGGTGAGGGGTGCCACCCTCGGCAACGACGTCAACCTGCGCGACATCGAGGGGCGCTCGGCGCTGCTTCTCGGCAAGGCCAAGGACAACAACGCCTCATGCGCCGTCGGTCCCTTTATCCGCCTCTTCGATGAAACCTACGGGATCGACGATGTCCGCAAGGCCGAACTGACGCTCCTGGTCGAAGGCGAAGACGGCTACCGCCTGACCGGCCGCAGTTCGATGGCCGAAATCAGCCGCGACCCGCTCGACCTCGTCGCTCAGACGATTGGCCCGCACCACCAGTATCCTGATGGCCTGATGCTGTTCATGGGCACCCTCTTTGCGCCCGTCGAAGACCGCGACGAGCCCGGCCAGGGCTTCACCCACAAGCTCGGCGACGTGGTGACGATCGCCAATGCCGAGCTCGGCCATCTCACCAATACGGTGAGGTTGTCGACGCAGTGCGCGCCATGGACCTTCGGATCCGCGGCTCTGATGCGCAATCTCGCGGGCAGGGGGCTGCTGTAGGGCAAACGTCTTCCCGTCTTCGCGACGGCGACTACGTCATGTCCCGCATGACCCAGAGCGACCGACCCGCATGCGCGATGTCGGGGACGGCTCGAAGGCGCGCATCGTCCTTGAGCCGCACGGCCTCTGTCATATCCATGGAAAAAACCTGCCCGTCCGTCTCGTTGGCGTTTGGGGTAATCCACCAGCTTCGACCCTCCTGGCACAGTCCGGCTTCCGGATGTTCCTGGAAGTACTCGATCGCATAGGAGGCGTCCGCTTTCCTGTTGATATCGAGCATCGGCTTTTCTCCGCCTGATCCTTCGTCGTGATCGCAATGATTATGCGCCGATTCATTTAATGCGTCAGCAGCGCGTGCCTTGACCTAGGGAAATTTGACGGGATTACCTTCTCTTATCCCATCTGCATGCTTTTCTACGTGTATACTACCGTCAGTACCCGTAATGTGAACATATCCTGACATCGTACCGTCGAATTGCTCCGCAAGAAATATTATTGTTGTCTTGGCGGACGCGGAAATGTTCTCAATGACAGTACCATCCTTCTTCTTGCAGAGCGGTTTTCCGCCATCGACGTAATCTCTTATTGATACGTTTGTTAGGTTTTTCGTGAACTCCACGGTCGCTTCAAACATAGGGCTTCTCCTTTCACAGGCAAAGGCGAATGCGACTAGTCGCGAGAAAGGCGACCGTTGCGGTGTGCCATGGATTGCGTGATGGCATACGAGGTCGGTGATCTTTTGCCGGGTAGGTTCGCGTCTAGAATGAGGGTCTTTGCGTCGTCAAAGTTGACAGCGACTTCGAGTAGATCGGTCGAAGCTCGTATCCGCCACATCTGATAGGAGGGATCCGATTCTTTCGCACCCGGCAAAGCATCAAAGCCGCAGCCAACAGCTGGCTCGCCTGCGGGGCCTGTGACGATGAAAATACGATTTGCGTCGAACCTGTAGCAATGACCTTCGAAGGCATAACCATAGGCCAACACAACCGAGTATTTCTGTTTGGTTTGCGCGTCGCCCGCCCTGAATAGCTGAACTCGCAATTCGGCATTGGAGCCCTGACTCATATCGAAGCTGCCATAGTCTTCTGTGGCATTCAGTTTCACGCCGTATAGTATGATCGCTTCTGCGTGGTATGGGCCTGATTTGGCAGGTGCAGGTACGCTCACATCGGTCATCACAATTCCCTCCGTTTCACCAAAGAATTTCACGCCACCGCATGCAGTCTTCGAATTGTTCGACATAGGCTCGACCACGCCCCCGATCGGCTGCCGTCAAAAAGGCTTCCGCTGCCGCTTCGAAGGTGACGTCGTCGGGTTCCAGAAACCGCCAGGAGCGAACGACGCTCTCGCCGACGATGTCCCGTGCCTCTTCTAGGGCAGCCTTGCTGGCAAAGTGCTTCAGCTCGTAGTCCGCCCTTGACGGACGCAGTGTCGCTTCGATGAGCTCTGGCGCCAGTTGCTGGCGCAGGTTGCCGAACTGGCGAGGATCGAGGTCGGAAAGTCCGCGCTCGAAGAGCAGTGTCTGATAGACCTCGACCAAGCAGTCGAAGAGCCCTCCGGCAAATGGCTTGGAATGATCGTGCACTTCATGGCTGACGTCGCCCGCGCGCAGCGAATTATTGAAGGTGCGGATCTGCCTTTCGTCGCTGAGCTCGGCGAAGCGATCGAGTTCGTTGTTGATCAAAAGGTTGCCTCCGGTGCGGCGCAGGATGCGATCCGCGGCTGTATCGAAATGCAGCAAGCCGAGCAGCGATGCGAAGTCGGCGACCGCCTCGTGATAGGCAAAAAACTCGCTGCCGGCGCCGTCGCCCTCAAGCAGGCCCAGTTCGCTGAGAAGGATCAGGTGGCCCATCTCATGGGCGACGGAATCGAAATTGAGCGCGAATCGCGATGTTACCCTCTCGGGTTCGCTTTCCCCGAATTCCACAAAGCCGAAGCCCGATTGTGCGTTGTCCCAGTCGGCAATGTGCGGAATGATCTCCAGCCGGCTCAGGGTCGGTTCGAAGAACCATCTGATTTCGCGCCCGACATAGCCCTCGAAGATATCCAGCACGCGCCGTGCGCAGGCAAAGCTGTGTGTCGCCAGAAAGGCAGGCGAGTCCGGCGTGATGTAATCGAAATGTCCGTCAGCGTCCGGTTCCACCGGCGGGCAGAGTGCGCCGGCATAGGGCGGCAGGATAGGGTAGGCATAGGGCCTCTTGGTTTCGAGCGGATCGGCGACATACATGCGCCGGTCGGACGGGCCGGCCGTAATCCCGCCTGCCGAAGGGGCGAGCCAGACCACCTCGGGTTTCTCGTAACCTGGAATGTATGGGGGTTGCGGAAAGACAAGAAAGCGCGTTCCGAGACGCGGTGAAGCGGCTCTGCCCGGGTCGGCGTCGGACGTGTGAGCGGCGGCATCCATGTTGGCCTCTCTCGCGGTTTCAATATCACCTGTGATTGTAAAATTCGATTAACTTGTTCGTACTAATCCGCTCGGAATATTTCATCGAGCAGCTCAGCGTATTGAAGATCGTATGCAAAAGCCTCGGTCATCTCGAACGCGTTGCTTTTGTCCGGGCCTTTGCGCCGAAGTTTAAAGGTGGAGATCGCTTTTAGTAGTTCGATCGCGTCAAGTTTCTTCTGTCTCGGTAATCCGATTGCGAGATGACGTCTTAATCGCTCAATATCAAGGTCGTTGTTATTATTCCTGACACTGTCGAGGATGATGCTGTAGCTGCGCTCTGAATAATGAAGCGATCGCGCCGCCTCTTCGAGTGCAACGCGCAGTTCGCGTGTGATGATGCCCCTCCGTTCAGACTGTTTCAGTGTCAGCCTGATGTCAATGAGGGCTTCGGTGAGCGCCCTTGACCCCAGTTCGGGCGGCGCCATCGCCACTGCGACGTCGGCGTCGTCGGCAAGCCTCGTGCGCCGATACCATCGGTAGACGAAGCCATAGCCGATCATTCCTTCGTCGCTGAGTTCCGCCGCGCGGACGGCGCCCATGCTGGATGCGCCGCAGACATACACGCCTTTTGCCAAGGCCCAGAGGATCTCCTTGTGCCGAACCGCTGGCCGCTGCGCAAACTCGCCATCGATGATCGCGATCACCGCCGGGCGATGTTTCAGCACGGCGCGCACGACGTCCCCCTGCCCGGCGGGCGGAAGATAGGTCGCATCGAGCTGTGCTCGCGCCTCGGCGGCACTCAGCGTTGGTCCGAGGAAGACGATCGTTTCACTCCTCAATGCTCACCTCCAGGGGCGGGGCAACCACTCTGACCACATGCAGAGGGAGCGCTTCGTCCGAGAACAGGACCACGACGACGACCGCTTTGACACCAGCGGCGACCATCGCCTCGAGAATGGCCGGTAACGGGTTTTCGCCCAAGTGCGCAGACGCGTTTTCGGGAAAGGGCAGACCGCCGCGCGACAGGGTTTCGAACCAGGCGATCAGTTCGCTTCGTTCCGGTGGGGCGTAGAAGCGGCCGATCACGTCTTCCCGGGTCGCGGCGATGGCGCCGAGGCGCGACTGGCACGCCTCGAGAAGAGCCTTGGCAAGGGCGCGGTCATGATCGATGTCGCAGCCGAAGCCAGACGCCGGCAAGGGGGCCAGCGGAACCCGCGCCGGGTCTTCCATGACATGACACCAATAGGCGGGCAGGCCACTCGGGCTTGGTAACGCCCATACGCCCGCAGCCAGCCCCGCCTGGCGCAGCCGGTCAAGGATTTCACCGGATTTGCCCCGGCCAATGGTGTCGACACCGATCTGGTAGCGGTCGAAGAAGTGCGGCCGCTTGGTGGCCAGATGATGCGCGTGGCGTTCGAGGATCTCAAGACAGCCGTGAATCAGTGCCTGCTGCAGGCTCGTGCCTGCGGCAAGCCCGGTGGTGTTGCGTTGAAGCCAGTGCGGATGCGGAGAGGGGATGACGTAATTTGTGTCGACCGCCGCCAGCGGCACGGGCCGGAAAGAGCCGGAGATCAGATCCCAGCCTGAAATCCAGGCGAGATCGTGGCTGTCGGCCGGCGGCGTTGCAGCCGGATGGAGATGCGACCACATCCCGCCGGCATTTATGTCTGCAAGGCTGGCCCGCCACACGCGCTCCGCCGGTATGCGCTCCGATGCCCATCCTTCAAGCGATTCCATCAGGCCGGAAATGGCGGCTTGGGCATAGTTGAGGCCCTTGCCCTGATTGACCGAAACCGAGCGCGAGGCCGGGCGGACCACCTGCACGACCGGTATGCCGATCCGATCGAGCCCGGTTACCGATCCGAGGCGGGTGATCCCGAAATCCCGTCGGAGGGCGAGAATTTTCTCCACGGTTTGCCAGGTGTCGGGAGGGGCTGGGGAGGGGGCGTTCAGCACGCCCTCGAGCGATCGGTCCTGGAACGAAACGCTCGCCATCGCCGACTAGCCGAAGTGATGTCGCAAATCGTGCCCGGCGCGCTTGGCCAGCCATTCGGCGCCCTGCGTCTCGGCCGATTGCAAGGCATATCGCAGGTCGCGCCGTGCCCGCGCAGGAGCGTCGCCGAGCGCCAGCCGCAGATGCGCCCTTCGCCGGTAGAGCTCCGCAAGCCAGAACCATTGGCCGCTCTTGCGGCCAAGCGCGATGGCGTTCTCGATCGGGACGACCGCCGCTCCGGGATCTCCCATGCGTTCCAGGATCTCGGAGTGCATGTCGCTGTGGATCGACAGATTGTCGTCGGTCCCCGTGAGCTTTTGGAGGCGCAGCCCTTCCTCGAAGCGCGCAGCGCCCCGCTCCGGTGACGAGGCCATGGCTTCCGCCCAGCCGCAATACATATTGGCGCGCGCCTGGCTCGCCACCAGGCCATTTTCGTCGGCGAGCGCCAGCATGCGTTCGCCGAGGCTGTGCACGTCTTCATATCGCTGCTGGCAGCGACGCAACACGATTCCGTAGTAGAGCGCATGCACCATGCTGCCGACATGCTCCGTCCTGTCGGCCCACTCCAGGCATTGCCGGATGGCCGCCTCGCTCGGTTCGTGTGCGTCCGTCAGAAGGTAGGACAAGGCGCTTTCGCCAAGGCCGCAGACCTTGGCGTCGTGGCCGCCGTAGAAGGCGCGATTGCGAAGCGCCCGTTCCGCGTCATATAGGGCGATGCCCTTGCCGACGCAGTCCAGGCAGTAGTCGTGATGGCCTGCATGGAAGCTCGTCGCCCAGCCGCAATGATAAGCCTGAAGCCGCGTTTCGGGATCCCGGGCGCCCTCCATGTCGCTCACCAGCACCCGCGCCCGCGATTGTTGCAGCGAAATGTTCGGAGCGGTGAACCACCAGCCCCAATAGAGCGGCAGGCGCTCTTCGCGGTTGGCGGAGCCGTCGCGCTTGAGCAGTGAAATGGCGCGCGCGTAGGTCCGGCGGGCCAGTTGCGACCCTTCGCCCTCGAGCGCCGTCGCCACGACGCCTTGAAGCTGCAGCAGGTCCAGCAGGAACGGACGGCGATCCGCGTGCCGCCGCATCGCCGCGATCTCGCGGGCGCAAAGATCGAGCGACTGGCGGGCCTCGCGCATCGCCGATCGCAGGACGCACGCCTCCGCCGCCTTCATTGCAAATTGCGCCGCCTGGAGATGGAGGCCAGCTTCGGCGCATTGCCAGGCGGCCACGGCTGGCGGCACGCTCGGCACGTCCTCCTCGCTTAGCAATTGGGCGATGCGTTTGTGGAACCTGCGCCGGTCGGTGCGAAGCAGGCTGCCATAGGTCGCCTCGTGCTGCAGCACGTGGCGGAACTGGAAGGCGTCGTTGGATGTGGCGCCTTGTTCGATCACGCCATGCGCGACGAGTGCGGCAAGGTCCGCTTCGAGCGAGGCTGCCGCTGCGCCATCGAGCAGCCGATTGAGCAGGCTGACGCTGAACTCCCTGCCGATGACGCTTGCCAGTTGGGCAACGCGGCGGGCGCTTCCAACCTTCGCAAGCTTGACAGCTAGGAGATCGTTCAGCGACGAAACGCCTTCTTCGACGAGCAGCTTCGTCCAGCTGGCGGCGGCGGGCGCTACGGAATGCCGGCTCCGAAGCAGAAGCGCGAGCTCCTTGGCATAAAGCGGCAGTCCGTCGCATTGCTGCAGAATGAAGGACACCAGGCCTGCGGGTGGCGCGCCGCCCCATACGGAGGCGACCAGGCTCTTCATTGCCGCGGTTCCGAGGCCTTGGAGGGGCAGGCTTTCGGCGGCTGCAACCGCCGTCGGTCCACGCGAGGTCTGGACCACGAGAACCGGACGATGGCGAGCGTGGCTCACCAGGTGCTCGAGCATCGTCAGGGTCATGCTGTCGGCCCAGTGCACGTCCTCGATCACGATGAGCTTGGCCGCCTCGCCGGCGCACAGGATCTGCACGCCCGCCCGGATGACATCCTTTCGGAACGCCTCGCCGGAGAGATCGGCAACCTGGATATTGCCGGCCTTGCGTCGCGAATCGCCGCCGGTAAACGTGGCGATCGCGCGCGCCGCGCGCTCATCGACGGGAAGCCCGATGCCGTGCAGGGCCTCCCGCAGCTGCGGTGCGTTGCCGCGCTGCAGGACATCCTTTCCCACGCTTGCTTCCAGAAAGCCGATCAGCGGCTGCATGGGCTCGCCGGTCATCCGTGCATCGCATTGCAGAAGAATATCGGCATCGTTTTCGCGCCCGAGCGAGCGGCGCAGTTCGGCGACGAGCCGGGACTTGCCGATACCGGCTTCACCGGTCACGGCGACCGATCTGCCAGTGCCGCTGCATGCGGCGTTCCACTCGATCGTGAGCCGCGCCAGCTCTTTCTCGCGCCCGCCCATCGGCGCGCCGCGCGCCGGATTCGACCGGTCGCGGAGAGATCCAGGGCTTCTGGCAAGAGGCTGCCACAACGCCGACGGTTCAGAGAAGCCCTTGAGAGCGGCGTCGCGCAAGAAAGTATAGTCGAACCTGTTTCGGGTGAGCTGGTAGGTTGCCTCGGCAACAAGGACCGTATCAGGCTGCGCTTCCGCCTGAAGCCGCGCCGCCAGTATCGGTGCGGTGCCGACAATATCCTTGCCGTCGGAGGAGAGGACGACGACGCTGGTTGCGACACCGACGCGCAACTTGAAGGGTACCGTGCGCGGGCGGTGGCTTTGCCGGGTCGCCATCTCAATGAGCTCCAGAGCCGCCTGGACGGCCATTTCGGCTGCGTCCTCGACCTGCGCCGGATAGCCGAAGTAGCCGCATCCGCCGTCGCCAAGCCGCCGGCTAAGATTGCCCCCATGGCGACGAATGATGTCTTCCGAACTGTTGTGGAGACTGGCGATGGAGCGGAGGTATTTCTCCGGGTCGTTGCTGAGCAACAGCTCGGTCGAACCGACGATATCGTAGAAAACCGCCGTCACCTGGCGCCTTTCGCCGCCGAGCTGAATTTGCGAATCGGACCCCTTCATTCTCGCCATCGCCCAACGTCAGCCGAGTTGACCACATCCCACTCCATTTGCCACGCATAGGCAAGCGACCATGGGGCAGAATATCCTAATATTCCTACCTCAGAGGTGACGGAGCTTACGGTGGGCAGGGATTTCGGCGCCGTATCGGGCCGCCAATGATGTCAAAGCGACATCCAGCGCGATCTGAAAATCAAGGAATTGAAGAGAGAAGATTGGCTGGGGAACCTGGATTCGAACCAGGACTAACGGAGTCAGAGTCCGTGGGTCTACCGTTAACCTATTCCCCAAAGCCGCCGTCGGAGCGAAGCCCGTCGGTGTGGTTGGCGGGCTTATAAACAAATCGGCGGCTGATGCAAATACCTTTTGCAAAAAAAATCGCGGCTGAAGTGAGATCGCAGCCATCGAGGGTGGCCGGAACAGGGGCCCAGGTGCTCAACCCGGTGTGTTTGCTGGGTTCGGGCGCCCGACGCCTTTGTTGTGCACAAGCCGGTTCTCAAAAAAAGTTTGGCGAATGGGGGTTGCGCTGGTACAGTCGCGCCAACGAAAAATCGAGAGAGCGCCTTGAGCGGCCCTAAGGCCTTGCGCGGCGCCATGGTTGAAACAAGTGAAAGACCCCGATCACGGCGATAAGCCGTCCGAATCCGGGGCGTCGGCAGCAGGCCGCAGTGATGGATCGAAGCTCGGTCCGCGCAACGGCAAGGGCAAGCGTAAACGACGCAAGTCGTCTGCTTCGCCGTCTGCAATTGCCAGCCAGTCCGGCGCAGCCGGTTTGGCAGGGCGTCCCGCAGGAGAGAACGAAACGGAGCCGGCGCGCAAGCGCAAGCGGCGGCGTCGTTCGAAATCAGCAAAACAGCAGGCGCAGGCCGGATCCGCGTCGCAAAGCAGCGGCGTTCAGGTCGTCGATGCGTCGCTTGGCGAACGCAAGGGCCACAAGCGCAGCAAGAAGGCCAAGCACCGCCGCGGGCTCCAGGGGCGCCCGCTGACGAGCGGCGAGCGCCAGCCGGCGCAGCAGCGTGGCGCCGATGGCGGCGGCAATGCGCGGCAGACTTCTGCCGCCGGCGGCGTTCAGGCGGGCGCACAGCCGCGTTCGGGCAATCGCGGCGAACAACCGCGTGCACCCTATATCGCTGCTAGCGAACCGCCCGCGCCGCTCTATGCCGCACTTGATCTCGGTACCAACAATTGCCGTCTGCTGATCGCTCAGCCGACCCGTCCCGGCCAGTTCCGGGTGGTCGACGCCTTCTCGCGCATCGTCCGTCTCGGCGAAGGGCTCGGTGCCAGCGGCCGGCTGTCGGACGAGGCGATGGAGCGTGCCGTCGAGGCGCTGAAGATCTGCGCGTCGAAGCTCGGCGCCCGTACCATCCGCCGAAGCCGCCTGATTGCGACAGAGGCTGCCCGCGCGGCTGAAAACGGTGAAAGCTTCCTTGAGCGGGTTGCGAGCGAAACCGGTCTCGATCTCGAGATCATCAACCGCGAAACCGAGGCACGGCTTGCCGTTTCCGGCTGCTCGTCGCTGGTGGATCGCGAGACGCGCTCGGTCGTGCTCTTCGATATCGGCGGCGGCTCGTCCGAGATCGCCGTCATCCGCATCGGTGATTCGCGCTCGAACCGGCTCGCCAACCACATCACCCACTGGACTTCGCTGCCGGTCGGCGTCGTGACGCTTTCGGAGCGCCATGGCGGCCAGCATGTGACGCCGGCAAGCTTCGAGGCGATGGTGCAGGAAGTGGAAGGCATGCTTTCCCGCTTCGACAGCCCGCCTGTCGAAGCTCTGGCGAACGGCACGTCGGGCAGCGGTTTCCACCTGATCGGCACGTCAGGCACGGTGACGACGCTTGCCGGCGTGCATCTCGACTTGCCGCGCTATGATCGCCGCCGCGTCGATGGCCTGTGGCTGACGGACGACGAAGTCTCGGCCATGCAGGCGCGGCTTCTCTCCTGGGATTTCGACGCGCGCGCCGCCAATCCCTGCATCGGCCCTGATCGTGCCGATCTGGTGCTTGCCGGCTGCGCCATCCTCGAAGCGATCCGCCGGCGCTGGCCGTCGACCCGCATGCGGGTAGCCGATCGTGGCCTGCGCGAAGGCCTGCTCACCGATATGATGGCGGACGACGGCGCCTGGCGCCGCTCGCGGCCGCGCCGCCACCAGCGCGGTTCTAATGCCTCCGGCAGCCACGAAGGAAACAAACCATGACGAAACCCCCCGTCGGCGCCAACCGTAGCGGCCGCAAGCTTGGCCAGAAGGTCAAGAAGGGCAAGCTCAAGGCATCCTCCCGCCGCTGGATCGAGCGCCACATCAACGACCCCTATGTGCAGCGGGCGCAGCTCGAGGGCTACCGCGCCCGCGCGGCGTTCAAGCTCCTGGAGATCGACGAGAAGCACAAGATCCTGAGCGGCGCCCGCCGCATCATCGACTTGGGCGCTGCCCCCGGCAGCTGGTCGCAGATTGCCGCCAAGGTCACCAACTCCACCGATACCGATCCGCGCGTTGCGGCGATCGACTTCCTCGAGGTCGATCCCCTTCCGGGCGTGCGCATTCTTCAGATGGACTTTCTCGATCCGGAAGCGCCGGGCAAGCTGATGGAAGCGATCGGCGGAACGCCTGATCTGGTGATCTCCGACATGGCGGCGCCGACGACCGGCCACCGCCAGACCGACCACCTGCGCACCATGCATCTGTGCGAGGTCGCGGCCTATTTCGCCGTCGACGTGCTGGCCAAGGGCGGGCACTTCCTGGCGAAGACCTTCCAGGGCGGCACCGAGCGCGAGCTGCTCAACATGCTCAAGCAGAATTTCCGTCAGGTCATCCATGTGAAGCCGGCCTCCTCGCGCGCCGAATCGGTCGAGATGTTCCTGCTTGCCAAGGATTTCAAGGGGCGCCAGCAGGCCGGCAGCGAAATGGAAACCGAAGACGAAGCGGCCAAATAACATGCTGCTATACGTCACCGTCGGCAGCAACGATCTGACACGCGCCGGCGCGTTCTACGATGCGGTAATGCCGACCCTTGGCTACCACCGGCAGCGCCGGGACGAGACCGAGATCGGCTATGGCGCTGAGGGCGATCGCATCCGCTTTTGGGTGGTGACTCCCTTCAACCGCGCGCCCGCCACCTATGGCAATGGCGTGAGCATCGCGCTTGCAGCCGAGACCCGCGCCGCCGTCGACGCTTTTCATGCCGCAGCCCTTGCCAATGGCGGCACGGACGAGGGTGCGCCGGGCCTACGCCCGTTTCACGCAAATTTTTATGGTGCCTGGGTTCGCGATCACGACGGCAACAAGATCGCCGCCGTCTGCGAGCGGCCGGAGTAACCTGCCGCACGGGCGCCGAGTTTCCAACGATTTCCTGATGGTGAAAGCACGCAGGCGCCACGGGGCCAGGCCGGCTTGTGCCGATCGGCCGCACTCCTGATCGCCCTCCAAAACCCGGCCCCCCCCCAAAGACGGCGCATCGTGGTTAATCGGCCATTAACCAGTTGAGTGCAACTCTGGTGTTACTATCTGGTCCATTAGGACCTCCTAAGGTTTTAAATTTCACCGAGCGCTGGCTGCCGATCGACGATTGGCGACGGGTCGAGCACGTGCCCGGTTGGCTGCATGTGGAAGTACCTGGATGTCGATGATTTCGCTTGCCGTTCGGCTCAGAAGCCGCGCGCATTTTTCCGTCAAGAGGAATGGTGCCGGCAAGCCGGGGGTGATCATCGGCACCAGCGCCGGCCGCAGGAACCAGGCGCGGCAGCGCGTGGGGATCCTGATCGCCGGCTTTGCCGTCGTCTTTCTCGTCGTCGGCGGGCGGCTGGTTCAATATGGCCTGTCGGCGCCGGCCGAAACCGCGTCGATCGGCGGCAGCGGCCATGTCATCGCCTCTCGCCCGGATATCGTCGACCGCAACGGCCATCTCTTGGCGACCGATCTCAACACGATGTCGCTCTATGCGGAGCCGCGCAAGATCGTCGACGCCGACGAGGTCGTCGAGAAGCTCGCGACCGTGATTCCCAATCTCGATTGGCGCGATACGCACCGCAAGCTCCAGTCCGGATCAGCATTCCAGTGGCTGCGACGCCAGCTCACGCCGAAGCAGCAGTCGGACATTCTGGCGCTCGGCATTCCCGGCATCGGCTTCCGCCCGGAAAAGCGCCGTTTCTATCCTGGCGGCGTCACCGCTTCGCACATCCTCGGTCACGTCAATGTCGACAACCAGGGGCTGGCCGGCATCGAGCGCTATCTCGACCAGCAGGGCTTTGCCGATCTGCGGGCCGCTGGCCTTACCAGCAACGCCTCGCTCGAGCCTGTGCGGCTGTCGATCGATCTGCGCGTCCAGAACATCGTGCGCGAAGTGGTCGCCATCGCGATGACCGACTATGAGGCCGAGGCGGCCGGCGCTGTGGTTCTCGATGCAGAGACCGGTGAGGTGCTCGCCATGGCCTCGGTACCCGACTACGATCCGAACGAACCCTCGCGAACTTTGCCTGGCGGCGGCGTCGACAAGGAGTACGAAAAGGGCTGGTTCAACCGGATGAGCAACGCCACGTTCGAGATGGGCTCGACCTTCAAGAGCTTCACGCTGGCGATGGGCCTCGACGCGGGCAAGGTCAATCTGAACTCGGTCGTCGACGCGTCGCGGCCGATCCGCATGGGCGGCTTCACCATCAAGGACTTCAAGGGCAAGAACCGTCCGCTATCGATCCCGGAGGTCTTCCAGTACTCCTCCAACATCGGCACCGCGGCGGTTGCCGACATGGTCGGGATCGAAGGTCACCAGCAGTTCCTGACGAAGATGGGCCTCCTGTCCCGCATGCAAACCGAAATGCCGGGGGTCGCCATCCCGACCCAGCCGCGCACGTGGAAGAAGATCAATTCGGTGACGATCTCCTTCGGTCACGGCGTGGCGACCACGCCGTTGCAGACGGCCGTCGCCGCCGCGGCGCTGATGAATGGCGGACACCTGATCCCGCCGACCTTCCTGCCGCGCTCACCGGAGGAAACGAAGTTCGTCTCGCAAAGGGTGATCAAGGAAACGACCAGCGCCGACATGCGCTTCCTCTACAACTGGAACGGCGTGAAGGGCTCCGGCAGGCGGGCGCAGGTGGAAGGCTTCCATGTCGGCGGCAAGACCGGCACGGCCGACAAGGTCATCAACGGCCGCTATGCCAAGGACATCAACTTCAACGCCTTCCTTGCGGCCTTCCCGATGGATAAGCCCAAATACATCGTGCTGTCGATCATCGACGCGCCGAAAACCGGAGAAAACGGCGGGCGGACGGCCGCGGCCAACGCCGCTCCGATGGTCAAGTCGATCATCGGTCGGTCAGCGCCGCTCCTCGGGGTGAAGCCCCGGTTTGGAGACCTGGGCGCCGAACAGTGGCTGGCCAACTACTAAGGCCGGCACCGTTGCTAGGAAGGCACCGTCGATCAGTCGGTGCCCAAAGGATCATTTCCCCGCAGCCGTCTCGACTTCGCGCGCCGGCAGCCGGTGTCCCGACACGGAGGAGCCGGCGTTCTTCGCCATGGTGAGGAACGGGATCGCCGCGATCAGGTTGGCGGCGGCGATGATCATGAAAGCGGTGTGGAAATCGTCGAGTTGCAGCGGGCCGCCGCTGAGCTTCGTCTCGATTTCGAGGATCGCGCCGGCGACCGCAACGCCGAGCGCCAGGCTGATCTGTTGCAGCACCGCGCTCATCGAGGTCGCCTTGCTGGCATCCGCATCGTCGATATCGGCAAAAGACAGCGCGTTGACGCTGGTGAAGAAGAACGAGCGCGCAAAGCCGGCGATCAGGAGGATGGTGATCAGCACCAGATAGGGCGTCTCCGGCGTGAAGAAGCCGTTGGCGAAGGTGGTGATCGCCGCAATGATCGCAGCGATGATCAGCGTGGTACGGAAGCCGGCAAAGGCCAGAACGCGCCGCGCGTAGAACTTCGTGGTAATCGCGCCGACCGCGCCGATGAAGGTGATGAGGCCGGACTGGAACGGGTTGAGGCCGAACCCCACCTGCAGCATCAGCGGCATCAGGAAGGGAACGGCGCCGACCGAGATGCGGAAGATTGTGCCGCCGATCGAAGCGGCGCGAAAGGCGTTGTCGCGGAAGAGCTTCAGGTCGAGGACCGGGGCCGGATGACGCCGCGCATGGCGGATGTAGAGCAGGGCCGAAACAAGGCCGATCGCTACCGAGGCGATGCCGACAACGGGGGGCAGGGCAGGCAGGCTGATCACCGACAGGCCGAAGACGATGCCGGAGGCAGCAATGCCGCCGAGCAGGAAGCCCAGCACGTCGACCGGCGGCGGATTGAGCGGCTCCATCTTCGGCAGGTAGATGCCCGACAGGATGTAGCCGGCGATGCCGACGGGCACGTTGATCAGGAAGATCCAGTGCCAGGAGAAGTAGGTGGTGATGAAGCCACCGAGGGGCGGTCCGGCAAGCGGACCCACGAGCGCGGGGATCGTCAACAGCGCCATGGCCGACACCAGTTCGCTGCGCGGCGTCCCGCGAACCAGCACGAGGCGAGCGACCGGCGTCATCATCGCGCCGCCCATTCCCTGCAGAAACCGGGAGAAGACGAAGGCGGGCAGGCTGTTCGAAATGGCGCAGAAGATCGATCCCGCAATGAAGACCAGGATCGCCGCGCGAAAGATCCTCTTGGCGCCGAAGCGGTCGGCCATCCAGCCGCTCAAGGGGATGAAGATCGCCAGCGCCACCATGTAAGCGGTCAGCGCCAACTTCAGCGTGATCGGCCCGACGCCGATGTCGCGGGCGATTGCCGGCAGCGACGTGGAAATCACGGTCGAGTCCATCTGCTCCATGAAAAGAGCGACGGCAAGGATCATCGGGACGATACGGTTCATGAAACGATGCTTCGGACGGTCAGCGATAAGCAGAAGCTAATAATGCCGTCATGGCTTTTGTCGGGGCAAAACCGGTGATTGCGGATCAAAAGCCTGTGATCCCGACTGGCCTTTGCTGTCAAGACGCTAGTTCTGGCCGAGTTGCCGCCGATGGCAACGGATCCAACAGAAAGCGGAAACGAACCATGAGTGAAATGTCGATGAAGCGCAGGACCTTGATGGGAGCGGGAACGCTCGGCGTGCTCGCAGCGCCCTCGCTGATGACGGGCATTGCAGTCGCTCAGGAAAAATCGGAAAACACCGGTATGAAAGCCAGCCCTCCGACAAGAATGCTCAAGCTTGGCGCGTTCAAGATCGTTGTCGTCAATGACGGCATTCGCGTCAGCGACAAGCCGCACGAGACTTACGGCACCAACCAGCCGCAACAGGCGGTGGCCGAACTGCTGCAGCAGAACTTCCTGCCGACCGATGCGCTGCTCAACAGCTATTCGCCCGTTCTTGTCGATACCGGATCGGACCTCGTGCTCTTCGATACCGGCATGGGCGAGGGCGGTCGGGAGACCGGCGCTGGCCGCCTGCTCGACGGGATCCGCGCTGCCGGCTATTCGCCGGAGCAGGTCTCGGTCGTCGTGGTAACCCATATGCATGGCGATCACATCGGCGGCCTCATGGAGGCCGGAAAACCGGCCTTCGCCAATGCCCGCTATGTGATGGGCGAAGTCGAATACGCCTTCTGGAAAGATTCGGCGCGCGCCGGCACGCCAGCAGAAAACGGTCACAAGGCCGTGCTGGAAAAGGTCGTGCCGCTTGCGGAAAAGACCACCTTCATCGGCGACGGTGCCGCGGTCGTTCCGGGCATTTCGGCCATTGCCGCCTTCGGCCATTCGCCGGGGCACATGGTGTTCCGTCTTGATTCCGACGGCAAGGCGCTGATGCTGACGGCCGATACCGCCAACCACTATGTGTTGTCGCTGCAGCGGCCGGACTGGGAAGTGCGCTTCGACATGGACAAGGCGAAGGCAGCAGAGACGCGCCGCCGGGTGTTCGACATGATCGCCAGCGAACGGCTGCCCTTTATCGGCTACCACATGCCGTTTCCTGCGGTCGGTTTCGTCGAGAAGCAGGGCGAGGGTTACCGTTTCGTGCCCGCAAGCTATCAGCTCGATATCTGATCGGTTACCGCGCCTCTTCGCGCGAAATTGCTGCTCTGCAACAAATATCGGCCGACGGCGGGACATTTCCCGGCTTTGGCTATTTTCATCCTGACATATCCGTGTTACGAGCCCTCGCCAACTTCCAAGACACGCTTTGAAGTCGCCCGGTGGACAAATCGCAGCCCGTCCCCGGGGATTTTCGCTATTTGAAGGGAATTGGCCATGGCGCGCATCATCGAAACGGCAACTGGTCTGGAGGCTTTGACCTTCGACGACGTCCTGCTCCTGCCCGGGCATTCCGAAGTCATGCCGGGTCAGACCAACATCGCGACCACCATTGCCCAGGACATCGACCTGAACCTGCCGATCCTGTCGTCGGCCATGGACACGGTGACTGAAGGGCGTCTCGCAATCGCCATGGCGCAGGCCGGCGGCATCGGCGTCATCCACCGCAACCTGACGCCGGCCGAGCAGGCCGAAGAGGTTCGCCAGGTCAAAAAGTTCGAAAGCGGCATGGTCGTCAATCCGGTGACCATCGGTCCCGACGCCAAGCTCGCCGATGCGCTCGGCCTGATGAAGCAGCATGGCATTTCCGGCATCCCGGTCGTTGAAAACGGCGGTGCCGGTGGCCAGAAGCAGGGCCGCCTCGTCGGTATCCTCACCAACCGCGACGTTCGTTTCGCCTCGGATCCGAACCAGAAGATTCACGAACTCATGACCCATGAGAACCTGGTCACGGTCAAGGAAAGCGTCGACCAGCAGGAAGCCAAGCGCCTGCTGCACGCCCATCGCATCGAAAAGCTGCTCGTGGTCGACGGCGACGGCCGTTGCGTCGGTCTCATCACCGTCAAGGATATCGAGAAGGCACAGCTGAACCCGAACGCCTCCAAGGATGCGCAGGGCCGCCTTCGTGCCGCCGCCGCCATCTCGGTCGGCGATGACGGCTTTGAGCGCGCCGAGCGACTGATCGATGCCGGCGTCGACCTGATCGTCGTCGACACCGCCCATGGTCACTCACAGCGCGTTCTCGACGCGGTCGCCCGCGTCAAGAAGCTCTCGAACTCGGTTCGCATCATGGCCGGCAACGTCGCGACTGCTTCCGGCACCAAGGCGCTGATCGATGCCGGTGCGGATGCGGTCAAGGTCGGTATCGGCCCGGGCTCGATCTGCACCACGCGCATCGTCGCCGGTGTCGGCGTGCCGCAGCTCGCTGCGATCATGGGCGCCGTCGAAGCCGCCCAGGCGGCCGGCATTCCTGTCATCGCCGATGGCGGCATCAAGTTCTCTGGCGACCTTGCCAAGGCGATCGCCGCCGGTGCTTCGGCCGTCATGATCGGCTCGCTGCTTGCCGGCACCGATGAAAGCCCGGGCGAAGTGTTCCTCTACCAGGGCCGCTCCTTCAAGGCCTATCGCGGCATGGGCTCCGTTGGCGCCATGGCGCGCGGCTCGGCAGACCGCTACTTCCAGGCGGAAGTGCGCGACACGCTGAAGCTGGTTCCCGAGGGCATCGAAGGCCAGGTCCCCTACAAGGGTCCGGTCGCAGGCGTCCTGCACCAGCTTGCGGGCGGCCTCAAGGCCTCCATGGGTTATGTCGGCGGCCCGACGATCAAGGAATACCAGGAGCGCGCCCAGTTCGTGCGCATCTCCGGCGCAGGCCTGCGCGAAAGCCACGCCCATGACGTGACGATCACTCGCGAAAGCCCGAACTACCCGGGCGCGCACTGATTGCGATTGCATTCGAAGGGCGCCGCGCCATCGCGCGGCGCCCTTCGCTATTTCAGAGTAAGCGTGTTTGAGGGAGTAGCGTAATGACGGGTTTCGAGATTTTCTGGCCGATCGTGGCGCATGTCTTCCTCGTCTTCTGCCTCTATGCTCTTCTCTCCTTCCGCCGGATGGGCCTGGTGCGCGCCGGTAAGGCGAATGCCGGCCAGTTTCGCGAAAACCGTGACGAGCCGAGCGAAAGCCTGGTGGTGAAGAACAGCATCGCCAACCAGTTCGAGCTGCCGGTTCTCTTCTACCTCTGCTGCGTGCTGCTCTACATCACCGAGGCCGACAACATCGTCTCCCTCGCTCTTGCCTGGCTCTTCGTTGCCCTGCGCTATGTGCACGCCTTCGTGCATGTCACCAGCAATCGCCTCCGCTACCGGCGCCCGCTGTTCATGGGCGGCTGCGCAACGCTGTTTGCGATGTGGGTGTGGCTTGCCGTCTGGATGGCGATGAGCTGATCCGGATAGGCGCACCGCCATTCTGACGCAGATCTGAGACAGTCTGCGCCTTCATCTTCCCGTCTTGATGCGTATCAATTACCCGATGCCGCTTTTGCGCGTAGTCTCTCCGGCGTTGGGCAACAACGCATCGGAGGACGAGATGACCGCAACGATGAAAGCCGCCGTGGTGCGCGAATTCGGCAAGCCGCTGGTAATCGAGGATGTGCCGATACCGGAGCCGGGTCCCGGCCAGGTGCTGATCAAATACGAGGCGACGGGCGTCTGCCACACGGACCTGCACGCCGCCAACGGCGACTGGCCGGTCAAGCCGAAGCCGCCCTTCATCCCCGGACATGAAGGCGTCGGCTATGTCGCCAAGCTCGGCAGCGGCGTCGCGCGGCTGAAGGAAGGCGACCGCGTCGGCGTTCCGTGGCTGCACACCGCCTGCGGCGGCTGCACGCCTTGCCGCACAGGGTGGGAAACGCTCTGCGGCAGCCAGCAGAACACCGGTTATTCCGTCAACGGCACGTTTGCGCAATACGGCCTCGCCGATCCTGACTTCGTCGGCCGCCTGCCGGCAAAGCTCGAATTCGGACCGGCGGCCCCCATCCTTTGCGCCGGCGTCACCGTCTACAAGGGCTTGAAGGAAACCGAAGTGCGTCCGGGCGAATGGGCGCTGATCTCGGGCATCGGCGGACTCGGGCACATGGCGGTGCAATATGCCAAGGCCATGGGCATGCATGTCGCCGCCGTCGATATCTTCCCGGACAAGCTGGAGCTTGCCCGAAAACTCGGTGCCGACCTCGTCGTCGATGCGCGCGACAAGGATGCGGTCGAGCAGGTGCGAGATGCGACCGGGGGCGTGCATGGTGCCCTGGTGACGGCCGTCGCGCCCAAGGCGATGGAGCAGGCCTTCAACATGCTGCGCTCCAAGGGAACCATGGCGCTGGTCGGCCTGCCGCCCGGCCAGATGTGCCTGCCAATCTTCGATACGGTTCTGAAGCGCATCACCATCCGCGGCTCGATCGTCGGGACGCGGCAGGATCTGGAGGAATCGCTCGAGTTCGCCGGTGAAGGCAAGGTCGCCTCGCACTTCACCTGGGACAAGATCGAGAACATCAACGCCATCTTCAAGCGCATGGAGGAAGGCAAGATCGACGGTCGCATCGTGCTCGACCTCAACGGCTGATCGGCGTGCGTGGGACCTTCGACCTGTGAGGGCGAAAGGAAACACGCGGCAGTAACGCAAGTTTGTATGTTCCAGGCCGCCCGCCGACCTATTCTGTCGCGGGCGGTTCTGTCTGCCGCCGCGGGAGATAAGAACCGAAGGAGGCTGGCATGCAGGAACCGAAAATCACGCAGGCGATGATCGACGCCTACGACGAGTACACGCATCTGACCCTCGATCGCCGTCGCTTCATGGAAAAGCTCACCGGTCTCGCCGGTTCCGCGGCTGCGGCCGCGGCGATCGCGCCGCTGCTGGCGGCCAATGGTGCCAAGGCGGAGATCGTGGCTGCAAACGACACCCGGGTGACCGGCGAGGACATCACCTATCCCGGCGCTGCCGGCGATATGAAAGGCTATCTCGTTCGTCCGGCAGAGGTGAGCGGCAAGCTGCCGGCGGTCATCGTCATCCATGAGAACCGCGGGCTGAACCCGCATATCCGCGACGTCGCGCGGCGCATGGCGCTCGAAGGCTTCCTGGCGCTGGCGCCGGATTTCCTGTCGCCTGCGGGCGGCACGCCGACGGACGAGGACAAGGCGCGCGAGATGATCGGTGCGCTCGATGCGGCGGCAACGACCGCGAATGCGGCGGCGACCGTGGCATTTCTGGAAGGACACGCGCAATCGACCGGCAAGGTCGGCGCCATCGGCTTCTGCTGGGGCGGCGGTCTCGTCAACCGGCTCGCGGTCGGATCCCCGGATCTGAAGGCCGGCGTCGCCTATTATGGCGCGCAGCCCAAGGCCGAAGACGTGCCGAAGATCAAGGCGGCGCTGCTGCTGCACTATGCAGGCCTCGACGAACGCATCAATGCCGGCATCGACGCCTACCAGAAGGCGCTGAAAGACAATGGCAAGGACGCGACGATCTATGTCTATGATGGCGTCAACCACGCCTTCAACAACGACACCTCGGCCGCGCGGTATGACAAGGCCGCGGCCGATCTCGCCTGGAGCCGGACGGTCGAGTTCCTGAAGGCCAAGCTCGCCTGAGCGCTGCTACGCTCAGGCCGCTGCCGCCTGGAGAATATCGTCGGCGCAGCCGCTGATCGCCGCTGCGAGCGCTTCCATGTCTCGTTCGCGCGGGCTGCTGCGCCGCCAGATAAGCCCGATCTCGCGCGCCGGTTCAGGCGCGGCGAAGGGTACGATGCGGATGGAGTTGCGCGCCGCCTCGGTCGCGATCGCGATCTCGGGGATGAGCGTCATGCCCATGCCGTTGGCGACCATCTGCAGGAGCGTCGTCATCGAGGTCGCGCCGAACGAGACGAGACGGCGCTTGCCGGCCGTGCTGCAGACGGCGAGCGCCTGATCGCGCAGGCAATGGCCCTCTTCGAGCAGGAGCAACTGTTCGACATCCACCTGGTCTTCAGTCAGCGGCGACATCAGGATGTTTCGCTCGTCGTCCGCCATTGCCATGTAGAAGCGGTCGGAAAAGAGCGGCTTCGTCGAAAGTCCGTCGGCCTCGATCGGCAAGGCGGCGACGACGGCGTCGAGCAGGCCCTCGCCGAGATCGGCGACCAGTCTTGATGTCACCGATTCCTTCAGTTCGATCTCGATTGCCGGGTAGACCTGGCGCAGGTGCGGCACCAGCCGCGGCACGAGGTAGGGGGCAAGCGTCGGGATGACGCCGATGCGGATCCGCCCTTCGAGCGTGCCGGAACTGGCGCGCGCGCTCAACTCCAGCTGATCCACCTCAGAGAGGATGGCGCGGGTACGGGCCAAAACCTCTTCGCCCTTGCGGGTCAAGAAGACGCCGCTGCGGCTGCGCTCCACCAGCTTCACGCCCAAGTGGTTCTCCATTTCCATGATCTGGGCGGAGAGCGCCGGCTGGCTGACATGGACGAGTTCGGCCGCCTTGCCGAAGTGGCGAGCGGAGGCGAGCGCATCGAAATAGCGCATCTGTCTGAGTGTAAGCATGATAGGAAAATCTTATCGATTTTTAATTTTTATGCAATTGGAGATTATCGAAGCGCCGTGGGAAAAACCTCTTGCCAGAGCGTTCGGGCTTTGATCGCCGCGCAGTTTGCGCCGGCTGCCGTCGGTCCTGTGCGACCACCCGGACGCGAAACCCTTTGACAGGAGGACGCGATGTCTGATCGACCCATATTGACGACGAGTGCCGGAGCCCCGGTGCCGGACAACCAGAATTCGCTGACGGCCGGCCCGCGCGGCGGCGTCATGATGCAGGACTATCAGCTTATCGAGAAGCTGTCGCATCAAAACCGCGAGCGCATTCCCGAGCGCGCCGTTCACGCCAAGGGTTGGGGCGCCTATGGCACGCTGAAGATCACCGGCGACATCTCGAAATACACCAAGGCCAAGGTTTTGCAGCCCGGCGCCGAGACGCCGATGCTGGCGCGGTTCTCGACTGTTGCCGGTGAACTGGGTGCTGCCGACGCCGAGCGCGACGTGCGCGGCTTCGCGCTGAAATTCTATACGCCCGAGGGCAATTGGGACCTCGTCGGCAACAACACGCCGATCTTCTTCGTTCGCGACGCCTACAAGTTCCCGGACTTCATCCACACCCAGAAGCGCCACCCGAAGACCAACCTGCGTTCGGCGACCGCGATGTGGGATTTCTGGTCGCTGTCGCCGGAAAGCCTGCATCAGGTCACGATCCTGATGTCCGATCGCGGATGTCCGGTGTCGCCGCTGCACATGAACGGCTACGGCTCGCACACCTTCTCGTTCTGGAACGACGCCGGCGAGCGCTATTGGGTCAAGTTCCACTTCAAAACCCAGCACGGCCACATGCACTACACCAACGCCGAGGCGGCAGACGTGATCGGCCGGACGCGCGAAAGCTACCAGGAAGCGCTCTATGGGGCGATCGAAGAGGGCAACTATCCGCGTTGGACGCTGCAGGTGCAGATCATGCCCGAGCTCGAAGCCGAGAAGACGGCCTATGATCCCTTCGACGTCACCAAGGTCTGGCCGCATGCAGAATATCCGCCGATCGCGGTCGGCGTGCTGGAGCTCAATCGCAACCCGGAGAACTATTTCGCCGAGGTCGAGAACGCCGCCTTCTCGCCGTCCAACATCGTGCCCGGCATCGGCTTTTCGCCGGACAAGATGCTGCAGGCCCGGCTGTTCTCCTATGCCGACGCCCACCGCTACCGGCTCGGAACGCATTACGAGCACATTCCGGTCAACCGGCCGAAATGCCCGGTGCATCACTATCACCGCGATGGCCAGATGAACACGTTCGGCGGCATTCAGACCGGCAATCCGAGTGCCTATTACGAGCCGAATTCGTTCAACGGCCCGGTCGAGCAGCCCTCCGCGATGGAACCGCCGCTACGCATCAGCGGCGACATGGCCCGCTACGACCACCGCGAAGGCAACGACGACTACGTCCAGCCGCGTGCACTCTTCAACCTCTTCGATGCCGGCCAGAAGGCGCGCCTGTTCTCCAACATCGCCGCGGCGATGGGCGGCGTGCCGGGGCCGATCGTCGAGCGCCAGCTTGCGCACTTCAAGCGCGTCCACCCGGACTATGAGGCCGGTGTGCGCGCCGCCCTTCACGCGGCCCACGGCTACGAAGCCGACGCCGTCGGCGCGGCAGCCGAATAGACTGGTATCGAGTTCGGCCGCGTGCTGATCTCTGGACAAAAAAAGGCCACGCACCGGCTTGGTGCGTGGCCTTTTCCGCTTTCTGCAGCTCTTACCAGCCCGGCAGCATATGGCTCTGCCGAAGGCGCGGATAACGCGGGAAGCCCTTGATGTCGGCCTCGAGGTCGTCGTTGGCGCTGATCGGCGTGATGTTGTCGAGGCAGGCGGTGATGTGGTTGCTGATCGCG
The DNA here is from genome assembly GCF_014852205.1 of Ensifer sp. ENS06. NCBI lineage: Bacteria > Pseudomonadati > Pseudomonadota > Alphaproteobacteria > Hyphomicrobiales > Rhizobiaceae > Ensifer > Ensifer sp. ENS06. The sequence goes on from NZ_JACVBC010000001.1 coordinate 784,949, forward strand.
TTCGAAAGCGAGGGCGAAAGGCCCGGACGCTTCATGATGCCGATCTGCACCGGCGCCAAGGCCGGGAAGCCGTCCGCAAGCGTCAGCACCTTCATGCCGGGACGAAGCGCCGATTCCGGCAGGACAGAGACGGCCATGCCGGCCAGCACCGCGGCGGCGACGACCGTCGACGACCAGCTGGTGAACAGGATCTGGTACTCCCGACCCGTCGCATCGAGTGCGGCGCAGGCCGCCTGGCGCCACAGACAGTCGCGCCGGCCGACAGCAAGCGGGATCGGTGCGTTCTCGGGCAGCGGGTGGTTGATCGAGCTCACCCAGCAGAGCGGTTCGGTCCGCACCACGTCCGACGCGCGGGCACGCGGATTGTGCGTGACGAGCGCGATGTCGAGGTCGCCCTTGGCCATCTTCTCGGCGAGGTCCACGGAGGGCTCGCAGATGATGTAAAGCTCGACATTCGGATGCGTCTTGGCAAAACGCATGATGATCTCGGGCATGTAGCGGTCGGCGTAATCGTCTGGCGTGCCGATCCGGAGCGTGCCTTCGAGGCGATTGTCGTCGAAGGAAGCGATCGCCTCGTTGTTGAGGCGGATCATCCGGCGTGCGAAATTGAGCAGCCGGTCGCCTTCGACCGTGAGCCGGTTGCCGCGGCCGTCCTTCATGAACAGCGCCTTGCCGATGCGCTCTTCCAGGCGGCGCATCTGCATGGAAACGGCGGATTGGGTCTTGAAGACCCGGTCGGCCGCCTTGGTGAAGCTGCCCGTGTCGGCGATCGCGACAAAGGTCTGGAGCTGATCGATATCAAGGGGTGCGGACATGGCCGTAATGCATCCATAAGATTGTTTGATGAATATCATTAAAAACATTCGTTGGACTGATCAATAAGGATTTGCGATCTATCGGAAGCAAATTCATCGATCCCCGGCCGGCAATTTCGCCGGCGAATCCCAAACTCTTTGGCCCGCCCCTGCGTTTGATCTCCCCGCAGGGGATGGGCCTCTTCGTGCCTGAAAGGAGAAATTGTCATGCGCACGACACAGCACGCCCTCGATCTCGACCTCGTTGCCGGAACGCAGTCCTATGCCTCCCGCGCCGTCGGCGTGACAGGCATGCTAAAGTCCGTATGGCAGCTCCTCCGAAATCGCTATGCGATCGGCCGTCTGAACGACCTGGATGACCGCCAGCTCCTCGACATGGGGCTGAAACGCGAAGATGTGCGTGAGGCGATTACCTCGCCCTTCTTCGACAATCCGGCGAGTTACCTGACACGCGCGTCGCGAAACCGGGCGAGCCTCTTCTACAAAGGGGCCCGCCACGACTGATCGTCCCCAATGGCGCATCCCGCCGCTTGAGATGTGCCAGTCGAGCATGATCCGCGAAAGCCTGCCGCCGCCGCGGGTCATGCTGCGAAATTCGGTGCCGCTGACCTCAACGGTCGCGCGCCCAAACGTTCCCCGCAGGGTAGAGCCAATAGACCCTGCCGCTTGGCCCGGTGCATGACCAAGACATGCACCGGGCCTTTTTCTTTCCGAAGCTGTTCGAAACAACGCGCTGACGCCCGCACTTGCAGGCGATTGCCGTCCGATGGAGGCGCGGGATGTGCTGACGGGGAGGCTTGGCCTCAGCTCTTCGTGCCGGGGCCGGTCTTGTAAAGGTCGAACAGCGCCTCGACGTTCTTCTGGTATTCTTTCTGCATCTCCAGCCCGGTGTCGAACATGCTGTTCATGACCTGGGAGAATTGGGCCAGCGCCGGATTGTCGGCTGCCGGCTTCTGCGCGCCGGCGGCACCCGCCTGCATCATGTCCTGAAACGCCTTGACGAAGGGGTTGTCGGCAAAGACGTCGGCTGTCTTCGGCTTCTCTTCCTTCTTCGGGGCCATGCCGAAGAAGCCCTGCATCGCCTGGGTGAAGGGGTTGTCGAACGGGTTCGGCTGCGGTTCCGGCTTCTTGGCGAAACCGGCCGCTTCCATCCATTGCCGCATCGCGGTCGCCATCGGGTTGTTGGCAAAGGCATCGCTTGCGGCGGCAAATTGCCCGGTTGTCTGCTTGAACAGCCCGCCCATCAGCGTATCGGCCATCACGGGCAGCATCTGCTTGTAGATCTCCTGGCTGACGCCGGTGACCTGGGCCGCCTGCGCGGCGATCGCGCGCGACATTTCCTTCGAGCCGAACAGTTGCCCGAGAACGCCGTTGCCGTCGGCCATGCCCTGCGGCGTGAAGGCCTGGCTCATGTCTTCGAAGTATTTGGCGTAGTTGCCGCTGCCGAGCGCCGTCAGCAAGGCGCCGAAGTCGTAGGGGTTGGCGGTGTTGCGCTTGAAAGCCGCCGAGAAGGCCGGCAGCAGCGCCGCTGTCGCCTTCGTCATCTGCTCCTGGGCGATGCCGAACTGTTGCGCCATCAGCTCGATGGCCTTGCCGTTCTGCGCCTGCGCGAACATGTCGAAAAGCGGTGCCATCCCAGTTCCCCTTTATGGACGCGCGGCGCTCTAAGCGACGCATATCCTTGCACTATAACGGGAAATCAGGGACTGGGAACCGCTTTTTGAGAGGGCCGCGACGAGCACCGCGCCCCTGTCCGGGCCTTAATACTGGTACTCGGCAAAGACCGGGTCTACGGAGCCGTTCCAGCGGCCATTGTAGAGCGCCAAAAGGTCTTCCGCGAGCGTTGCCTTCTTGGCCAGCGCCTCGTCGAGCGGCGCCAGGAACTGGCTTTCGTCGATACCATCGCCGTTCAGCCTGTTGCGGCGCTTCAGACCGCCGCGCGAAATGGAGATGACCTCGCGGGCAACGTCGTAAAGCGTGCCGGTGCGGAACTTGGCGGCAAGCGCCTGAGCCGGCACGGCGTTGCGCATGGCACTCACCTCTTCGAAGGTCCAGTCGCGCGTCAGTGCCTCGGCGGCGTCGAGCGCCTCGCGGTCGTAGAGCAGGCCGACCCAGAAGGCCGGCAGCGCGCAGATCCGCCGCCACGGGCCGCCATCGGCGCCGCGCATTTCGAGGAAGCGCTTCAGGCGCACGTCGGGGAACAGCGTCGAGAGATGGTTGGTCCAGTCGCCCATATTCGGCTGCCAGTCGGCGACCTCGCCCTTGAGTGCGCCGCCCATGAACTGGCGGAAGGTGATGTGGGTGCAATCGTGGTAGTGGCCGTCGCGCACGACGAAGTACATCGGCACGTCGAGCGCCCACTCCACGTAGTCGGCAAAACCGAAATCGGGACGGAAGGCGGACGGCAGCAGGCCGGCGCGCTGGTTGTCGGTGTCGCGCCAGATGTCGCCGCGCCAGGAGAGAAGCCCGTTCGGCTTGCCGTCGGTAAAGGGCGAGCTTGCAAACAACGCGGTCGAGAGCGGCTGCAGCTTCAAGGACACCTGCATCTTGCGGCGCATGTCCTCTTCCGAGGAGAAGTCCAGGTTCACCTGGATCGTGCAGGTGCGATACATCATGTCGAGGCCCTGGGTGCCGACCTTCGGCATGTAGCGGCTCATGATGCCGTAGCGCGATTTCGGCATGCGCGGGGTCTCATCAAAGGTCCACTTGGGGCTGCCGCCGATGCCGAGGAAGCGGATGCCGAGCGGCTCGGCGACTTCGCGCAGCACCGCCAGATGCTGGTTCGATTCCTTGCAGGTCTGGTGCAGGTTTTCGAGCGGCGCGCCGGAAAGTTCGAACTGTCCGCCCGGTTCCAGCGAGATCGCGCCATTGCCCGACTGTTCGGCAAGGCCGATGATGTTGCCTTCGTCGATGATCGGTTCCCAGCCGCTTTTCGCCGCCATGCCGTTCAGAAGTGCCTGGATGCTGGCCTCGCCGAAATAGGGGACGGGGCTGTTGTCCGCCTTAAAGAAGGCGAACTTTTCGTGCTCCGTGCCGATCCGGAACCGCTCCTCCGGTTTCGAACCTTCTGCCAGGTAGGCGGTCAGGTCAGCGACAGAGGTTACCGGCGTCTGGTCGGTGGTATCTCGGGCCATGAGCGTCTTCTTTTGTTTGGGCGGCTCCCGCAGGTTAGCGGGAGTTGATGGAGGCTGCTTGAACCGTAATCAGGTGCGGTGCAAGTCAATTTCTTTCAAGATCTCATCAAAAAAAGTAGGACATCTTCTTGCTCTGGAGCAAGCACCGCGGAAATGGGTACTGGTGACCCAATCCTGCCCTTGCCGGAGAGATCGTCCCCTTCTAGGGGAGCGAGCGGTGTCCGATTTGCCCGGGAACGACCGGCTATCGCCAGTCGCCGACAGTTGCCTGGATGACCGCCATGGCGGCGACGGCTGCCGTGTCGGCCCTGAGGATGCGGGGCCCGAGCGGAATGGCGGTGACGAAATCGAGGCTGTGCAGCAGCGTGCGCTCGGCTTCCGAGAAGCCGCCTTCCGGGCCGATCAACAGCGCAAGCTTCTTTTCCTTGATGCCGGCGAGGATCGGCAACGGATTCTGGCTGTCGCTGCCTTCGTCGCAGAAAATAATGCGCCGGTCGCTCTGCCAGGTGGCAAGCAGGTCTTCGAGCCGGCGCGGTTCCTCGACATCGGGAATGCCGAGTACGCCGCATTGTTCGGCCGCCTCGATGACATTGGCGCGAACCCGCTCGATGTTGCCAAGCTTGCCCTGCACATGTTGCGTCATGACCGGCTGCAAAGTGCCGGCGCCCATTTCGACGGCCTTCTGCACAAGATAGTCGAGCCGCCCGACCTTGAGCGGGGCAAAGAGATAGACGAGATCGCAAGGCGCCGGCTGGGGGCGCGTCTGCTCGACGGGCGTCAGCACCAAGCGCTTCTTGCTGGCGAAGGAAAGCTCGGCCCGCCACTCGCCGTCGCGCCCGTTGAAGACGAGGATCGAGGCGCCTTCTTCGTAACGCAGCACGTTCACCAGGTAGTTGAACTGTTCCTTGGACGCTTCGTGCGCCGAGCCGGCACTCAAGGGATGTTCGACGAACAGTCGCTGCATGCGAAAATTGGCGCGCATTGAGGAGGCCTTCAGGTGAAAATGCCGGAGAGGATGAAATAAAGTACGGCCGACAGGGCGGCAGAGGCCGGGACGGTGATAACCCAGGCGCCGATAATGGTGAGGAAATGCGAGCGACGGACGAGATGCCGGCGCCGCACCTCGGCAAAGTTGGTTTCCGCCGATTCCATGAAATCCGCCTGTCCCGTTTTTTGCCGGACATATTCGAGCCGCCGCTTGGAATTGCGGATGTACCATTCGCGGAAGAAGCCGACGCCGAAGACGGCGCCGACGGCCGTGTGCGTCGAGCTGATGGGCAGGCCGAGCGCCGATGCCAGCAGCACGGTGACCGCGGTGGCCAGTGCCACACAGAAAGCGCGCATCGGATTGAGCTTGGTGATCTCCTGGCCGACGACTCGGATGAGCTTCGGGCCGTAAAGCAACAGACCGATCGAGATGCCGAGCGCGCCGATCGCAAGTTCCCACAGGGGCGCCGGTGATTTGTCCGTCGTGATGACGCCGTCGAGCGCCGAGACGATCGCGGCCAAGGGACCGATGGCGTTGGAGACGTCGTTGGCGCCGTGAGCGAAGGAAAGCAGTGCCGCCGCTACGATCAACGGCAGGCGGAAGAGTCGGCGCAGCGACTGGTTGCGGTTTTCGAGCCCTTCCGATTGGCTGGCGATCCAGGGCTTTGCCTGCAGATAGACCGCAAAACCAGCGACGCCGCCGGCAGCAAGACCCACGGGCATGGTGATCGCGGCCACCTGAACCAGTGCGATCACCGCGAGATAGGCCATGAAGCAGCCGGCGGTGACGCCAAGGATGACCGGCATCCATCGCCTGGCCGCGGCGATCTTGTCCTCGCGGTAGATGATGAATTCCTTGAGGAAAGCGAGGAGGGCTGCGGCGATGGCGCCGCCGAGTAGCGGCGAGACCGACCAACTGAGCGTGATGCCGGCGAGCGACCACCATTGCACGCTCGAGAAGCCGGCCGCCGCGATGCCGGCGCCGACGATGCCGCCGATGATCGAGTGCGTGGTCGAGACCGGCGCCCCGGAATAGGTGGCGATGTTGATCCAGGCCGCCGCGGAAGCGAGTGCCGACATCATGATCCAGACGATTGCCTGTGGTCCAAGCACGTCTTCGCCATAGACGATGCCCGCCTCGATCGTCAGCGCGACCTGCCGGCCGGCAAGCAGCGCCCCGGCGATCTCGAATATCGCGGCGATGGTGAGCGCCGTCGCCATTGACATCGCCTTGGCGCCGACTGCGGCGCCAACGTTGTTGGTCACGTCGTTCGCGCCGATGTTCATGGCCATGTAGCCGGCAATGGCAGCTGCCGCGATGATGATCGGCGCGCTGGCGGAGCTCGTCACGAAGCTCGCGGCGAAGGCCATGCTCAAGAGCAGGAACAGCCCGGCGAGCGCAGGTGCCGCAAGGCTGCGCTTGACATGTTGCGACGCCTCTTCGGCAAGGCTGAGCTTGTCGAGGTCTTTGTCGATCGTTTGTTTTGCGAGGCGTATGCGCGGCTGTGCCACTACCTGGAACTCCATTGTCACGACGGCCACTAAGGCCACAGCGACACGCATTCAAGTGGATTTGATGGACATCCGTATGGCGCAGGCCGGGAACCCGCGTCTGGCGGCGTCGAATGCTCTTGGAATGCTTGAAAAGGCTAGCCGTTCACAGCCTTCGGCATCGGGCTCGACGCGCTCCCCATGCGTTCACCGAAGGCAAGGATGAGATCTTTCAGAGACGGTTCGGCAACCCGCGAGGCCGCTTCCTTGTAGTCGACCCATTCGAGCTGTCGGCGCCCTTCCTCGGGGAAGTGCTTGCAGAGATCGTCGACTTCCAACGCGTGCACCTGCACCTTGACCGAAATCTTCAGCCCGTGATCCATGCGCTTCTGGTAGAGATAGTAGCCGGCGGTCGCCTTCTGCACATGCCCCTTGACGCCGGCTTCCTCGTAGGCTTCGCGCTCGGCCACTTCATGGGCGCGCTTGCCCTGCATCGGCCATCCCTTGGGAATGACCCAGCGGCCGGTATCGCGGCTGGTGATCAGGAGGATTTCGAGGGCCTTGGTCTTCTTGCGGATCCGATAGCAGAGCGCGGCATACTGCATGCGCGCCGGTCGACGCAGCATCAATTGGACATCGGATGCGAGCCTGTTCAAGAAGTTCAAGGTCGTCTGTGCTCCTCTCGGCGAATCAGTGGCTTTAATTGCTTTGCCGGCCAGTATGGCAGCGTCCTGCAGCGTGTAAATGTCGCGGGCATTCGGCAGCCGGATATGCGGTTTGCTTTCCGCAGAACTGTGGTCCGGATACGACAGGATATGGTGTTTTCGCGGCATATTTGCAAACCGACCGACAGCCATACGTTGTCGTCGGATCACGATTGGTTTCGGGGTGGAACGGTTCGAGATCGCAAGGGCGATTGATTCCGACCGGAGAGGCGGCTGCAGGGTAGAGCCGGGGGACGGGCGCGGGCCCGATCTGTCAGTTCGCGCGGTCGCGCTGCTGCATGCGCAGGCGGGCGATGCGGTTCCATTCTCCGGTGCGTTCCGCCTCGCGGGTGGCGGCGGCGACGAAGTCGATATGGCTCTGCGAGGCGGCTTTCGCCTTCGCCGGATCCCTTGCCATGATCGCCTCGTAGATCGCTTCGTGCTGCACAAGAAGCCGGTCGCGCGCCCCCGGCGCATCGAAGACCGAATTGCGATGGAAGAATATGCCCTGCTGCAGCAGCCGGTAGCAGGCGCGCAGCGTATGCAAGAGAATGATGTTGTGGGCGCTTTCGCCGATCGCCTGATGCAGTTCGATATCAGCTTCGAGTTCGGCGTCAAAATCGCCGGCGCCGTGCGCTCTGCGCATGCGCTCGATGATCCGTGTCAGGATGTCCCGGTCGTAATCCGTCGCGCGGGTGGCGGCGAGTTCCGCTGTCAGCCCCTCAAGCTCGCGCCGGTATTCGAGGTAATCCTGGGTTGCCTTGTGATGGCGCGCAATGAGGTCGATCAGCGGCCTGGAGAAGATCTGCCCGACGACGTCGGCGACGAAGGTGCCACCGCCGTGGCGGCTTTCGACCAGGCCACGCCCTTCGAGTTCCTTCAGCGCCTCGCGCAGGATCGGCCGCGACACGTCGAAGCGCTTGGAGAGTTCCCGCTCGCCGGGCAGACGGTCGCCGTCGCGCAATACGCCTTCGAGGATCAAAAGCTCGATCTGCTGCACGACCTCGTCCGCCGTGCGGCTATGGCTGATACGGGCGAAAAGGTCGATCTGGTCTTCGGTCACGTCTGGTCTCCAGATCACGCGGATTTCGGCCGGGTTTGCCCGAAATCGCGAATGTGGTCGGTTTGCATGCGGCAAGGGCGAAAGGAGCGTCGATGCTCAGCGCCGCTTCCTGTCAGCGCCGCAATCTAGGCAGGTCGCGCAAAGTGGTCAATTTGATTGTCCACTTGGGTGCGTCCGATTGGATGCGACTGACAAAAGTCAAACTGCGGCAATGCGTCCTTTGTTCTTTTGCTCTTTCTGTTGATAAGAAAGTTGTGATGAACGCGTGAGGGGGACAAGGCGCTTCATGGCAAAGGGTAGTTTTGCATTTCCGGTGGCGCCGATGCGCGCTTTGGCCTTGGGCGAGGTTCATTCGCGCCCCTATGCGCTGGTGACCACGCCGCGGGTGATCTTTCAGCTGGCCTTCCTGACAGATGGTGGCTCGATCGTCGATCACGCCGTGCTGTCGGAGCTTTCGCGGGCCCGCGGCATCGCGCCGCCCGGCCGTGACGCCAACCATCACGCGATGCCTTGGGGGCAGGGCACGCTGCGCTGGGAGCGTCATACCGAATTCTCCACCTATTTCTGGGACGCGCCGCCGCCGGAGAAATTCGGCGGCGATGTGCCGATCCATCCGTTCGGCGACGGCTTTTCGCCGCCCGGCTCTCTGATCTCCGGCATCCGCCTCGAGATCCGGCCGGATACGCCCGAGACCCGCGAGGCCATCGGCCTCTTCGATCCGACGAGCCTCTGTTACAGCGAGACCAAGAACGGCCAGGCGGTGATCGTCACCGACTTCCGCCAGAACGGTGACGGCCTGACGCAGATCCTGGTGATCGATCGCGGCATGACGGAAGCCGGTACCGGCGCACTCGTCCAGCGCTTGCTCGATATCGAAACCTACCGGACGCTGGCGATGATGGGCCTGCCGCTTGCGCAGTCGCTGTCGCCGGAAATCCGCCGGACGGAGGACGGGTTGACGGCGGTGACCCAGCGCATGAAGGAAAACGTGCGCGAGGAGGCCGACGACATGTTGGCCGAGATCACTCGGCTCGCGGCCGATCTCGAGGCCGGTGCCGCGCTCAGCCTCTATCGCTTCGGCGCCAGCCGCGCCTATTACGGCATCGTCCAGGAGCGCATCCGCACGCTCGCCGAAACGCCGGTGCCAGGCTACGAGACCATCGGCACCTTCCTCGAACGACGTTTGGCGCCGGCCATGCGCACCTGCCAGTCGGTCGAGGAGCGCCAGGCGAACCTGTCGCGCAAGCTCGCCCGCGCCACGGCGCTGCTTCGAAGCTGGGTCGATGTCGAGCTTGAACGGCAGAACAGCGCGCTTTTGAACTCGATGGACCGGCGCGCCAGGTTGCAGTTGCGCCTGCAGCAGACCGTCGAAGGCCTGTCGGTCGCCGCCATCTCCTATTACGTGGTCGGGCTGTTCGGCTATCTCGCCAAGGCGGTCAGCCACGAGCTGCCGATCGATCCCGGTCTCTTGACCGGGCTTGCCGTGCCCTTCGCCGTTGCCGGGGTCTGGCTGATCGTGCGCCGCATTCGCCGCCACCACGAGGACAGCGAGCATAAGTAAGCAATTCCAGCAAAAGTGTGCAGCGGTTTTGCGTCCGGAATTGCGGAAAACAAAGATGCCAGGCCGGTTCGCCTACTGCTCCCAATAGGGGATCGGTCCGTAGAGTTCGGCGAGATAGTCGATGAAGAGGCGCACCTTGGCCGGGAGGAACTGGCGGCTTGGGTAGACGGCCGAAAGCGTCAGCTGCTTCGAACCTTCCCATTGCGGTAGCACCTGCACCAGCTGGCCGCTGCGCAATTCCGGGCCGATATCCCAGGTGGAGCGCAGTGCAACGCCGGCGCCGGCGATGACGGCGGCGCGCACAATCTCCGAGGAATTGGTGACGAGCGGCCCTTCCGGGTGCCAGACCAGCGCGCCCTCCGGCCCTTCGAGCTTCCAATTGTCGTTGTTATGCGCCGGCAGGCAGAGGTGGTTGGCGAGGTCGCCGATCTCTTTCGGTGCGCCGTTGCGGGCGATGTAGTCCGGCGAGGCGCAGAGCAGCCGGCGGACGGGGGCAAGCTTACGGGCGACGAGCGACGAATCCACCAGTTCGCCGATCCGAACCGCCATGTCGAAGCCTTCCGCGACGATGTCGGTGAATTCGTCCGTCAGCACGATGTGCAGTTTCAGATCCGGATGGTCCTTCATGAACTTGGTCAGATGCGGCGCGATGTGCATGCGGCCGAAGGAGGTGGGCGCCGATATCCGCAGCACCCCGAGCGCATGCGACGAGCGGCCCGACGCATAGGCTTCCGCCTCCTCGATGCCGGTCAGAATGCCGAGCACCCGGTCGTAGAAGCCCTGGCCGGCTTCCGTCAGCGAAATCTGGCGCGTCGTGCGTTGAAGGAGGCGCGTGCCGAGCCGGTCTTCGAGTCTCTTGATGCGCTTGGAGATCACAGCTGGGGAAAACCCCAGCGCCCGCCCCGCTGCCGACATACTGCCGGTGGAAACGACCCGTGCAAAAATCTCAAGATCGCCTAAATTCGTCATCAATCGTTGCCATTATTTCCAAAACGGAAAAGCTCAATAGCATTTGCGAGGCCTCTGTCCTAGTGGTAAAGAAAATGAACCAATCGATATGCGGCGGGAGGAGCTGATGGCGGAGACAATCGGTTTTCTGCAGCCGAAACCAGAGGTTATCGCCCGGCGCCGCGAGATTATCGCCGACCTCTCGGACCTCCTGCCCGAGGGCTGTCTGATCAGCGACGAGCGCGGACTGAAGCCGTTCGAGACCGATGCCTTCATCGCCTATCGCCGCATGCCCCTGGCGGTCGCCTTGCCGGAAACCACCGAACAGGTGGCCGCGCTCCTGAAATACTGCAGCCGCTACGGCGTTCCGGTCGTGCCGCGCGGGGCCGGTACCTCGCTTTCGGGCGGTGCCATCCCACAAGAGGATGCGGTCGTCATCGGCCTCTCGAAGATGTCGCGCATCCTCGATGTCGACCTTTTCAATCGCACCGCCACCGTTCAGGCGGGCGTTACCAACCTCAACATCTCCGAGGCGGTTTCCGCCGATGGCTTCTTTTATGCACCCGACCCGAGCTCGCAGCTCGCCTGCACGATCGGCGGCAACATCGGCATGAATTCCGGCGGTGCTCATTGCCTGAAATACGGCGTCACCACCAACAATCTGCTCGGCGTGAAGATGGTGCTGTTCGATGGCACCGTCGTCGATCTCGGCGGCAAGGCGCTGGATGCGGCGGGCTATGATCTGCTCGGCCTCGTCTGCGGCTCGGAAGGCCAGCTCGGTATCGTCACCGAGGCGACGGTGCGGTTGATCGCCAAACCGGAGGGAGCCCGCCCGGTGCTCTTCGGCTTTGCCTCCTCGGAGGCGGCCGGCGCCTGCGTCGCTGATGTCATCGGTTCCGGCATCATTCCCGTCGCGATCGAGTTCATGGACAAGCCGGCGATCGAGATCTGCGAAGCCTTCGCCCACGCCGGCTACCCGCTCGATGTCGAAGCGCTACTGATCGTCGAGGTCGAAGGCTCCGAGCCGGAGATGGATGCGATGCTCGCGAGCATCGTTGCGGTCGCGCGCCGTCACGGGGTCGCGACCATCAAGGAATGCCAGTCGGCCATAGAAGCGGCCGCGATCTGGAAAGGCCGGAAATCCGCCTTCGGCGCCACCGGCCGCATCGCCGACTATATCTGCATGGACGGCACCGTGCCGCTCAGCCAACTCTCCCATGTGCTTGCCCGCACCGGTGAGATCGTCGCGAGCTACGGCCTGCGCGTCGCCAATGTCTTCCACGCCGGCGACGGCAACATGCATCCGCTGATTCTCTACAACATCAACGACCCGGAGGATGCTGCGCGCGCCGAGGCTGCTGGGAACGATATCCTGAAGCTCTGCGTCGACGCGGGTGGCTGCCTCACCGGCGAGCATGGCGTCGGCATCGAAAAACGGGATCTCATGCTGCATCAGTACAACCAGATCGACCTCGACCAGCAGATGGCGGCGCGCGCTGCCTTCGATCCGCAATGGATCCTGAACCCGTCCAAGGTCTTCCCTCTTAAAGGGCGTCCCGCCGCATGATCGTGCATTTCGAACCGGCCAGCGAAGAGGGGATTGCGACCGTCGTTCGCGCCATGGCGGCGGACAAGGCGTCGCTCGCAGTGATCGGCGGCAACACGCGCTCCGGCCTCGGCAATCCTGTGCGCGCCGATCGGGTGCTGTCGACCCGCCGCCTTTCCGGCATCGTCAGCTACAATCCGGCCGAAATGACGATCACTGCGCTTGCGGGAACGCCACTGCGCGAGATCGGCGAGGCATTGGCCGAAAACCGGCAAATGCTCGCCTTCGAGCCGATGGATCACCGGCCGATCTTCGCCTCCTCGGGTGAGCCGACGATCGGCGGGGTCTTTGCCGCCAACGTATCCGGCCCCAGGCGCTATGTCGCCGGTGCCGCCCGCGACAGCCTGCTCGGTGTGCGTTTCGTCAACGGCGAGGGCGAGGCGATCAAGGCCGGCGGGCGTGTGATGAAGAACGTCACCGGTCTCGATCTGGTCAAGCTTTTGGCTGGCTCGCATGGCACGCTCGGCATCCTCACCGAAGTCACCTTCCGCGTCCTGCCGCTGCCGCCGGCGTCGGAGACCATCGTCGTCTCCGGGCTCAACGATGCCGAGGCGGCGGCGGTCATGGCCGAGGCAATGGCGCAGACAACTGAGGTTTCCGGCGCGGCGCATCTGCCGGAGAGCGTGCGCGGACGGTTCCTGGATGGCAACCTTCCGGATGGTGCAGCCACCGTGCTCAGGCTCGAAGGGCTGGAGGCATCCGTTGCGATCAGGGCTGAAAAGCTGACAAAGGCAGTCGGCCGCTTCGGCGCGGTGACGCGGCTTGATGCATCTCAAACAGCAAGGCTTTGGACGGAGATCCGCGACGTCAAACCCTATGCCGACGGTACCAGGAAGCCGCTCTGGCGCGCGTCCGTCGCCCCGTCGCTTGGCCATCAACTGGTAGCAGCACTGCGGCTGCAGACCGGCGTCGACGCTTTCTACGACTGGCAGGGCGGTCTCGTATGGTTGCGCATGGAGGCCGATCCCGAGGCGGAACTGGTGCGCCGTTACATCAAGGTTCTCGGAGGCGGCCACGCGACCCTCGTCAGGGCCGATGACAGCTACCGTCAGGCCGTTTCATCGTTTGAACCGCAACCCTTGCCCGTGGCACAGTTGAGCGAGCGCGTGCGCGCGAAGTTCGACCCGCACCGGATCTTCAATCCCGGCCGCATGGCCGCGATTTCCTGAGCGCATTCGCAAGGGAACAGGAGAGACAAGCATGAGCGATAAGGGTCCGCAGACACCGTTCTCCCGGGAGACCGATCGCTGGCTGGAGCCGGGCAAGATCAATGTGCAGGTGATCTATGTCCTTTATCTCGTCGGGTTTGCGGTGGGCATCACGCCGATCATCGGCGTCGTCATGGCCTATCTCAATCGCGGCAAGGGCGCGCCGTGGGTCCAGACGCACTATGGCTGGGCGATCCGGACCTTCTGGATATCGCTGCTGTTCCTGTTGATCTCGCTGTTGCTGACGGTGGTGCTTGTCGGCATCCTCGGCTTCATCGCCACCGCCGTCTGGATCGTCGTGCGCTGCGTCGTCGGCCTGCAAAGGGCCGCGCGCGAAGAGCCGATTACCAATCCCGAGGGCTGGATGGTTTAGGCCGGTATGCAACCGGAGACCGGCAAGGTCGAAGGAAGCTGAAAACAGAATGTTGCAATCGACCGCGGCGCGAAGCGCCCGGTTCCGCAGGACGAAGAGTGGAGTTCGCACTTGCAGACCAATTTTACCGCCGCGCAGCTCGCCGATCCGCACGTGGCCGAATCCGAGGCCATTCTGCGCAAGTGCGTGCATTGCGGCTTCTGCACCGCGACCTGTCCGACCTATGTGACGCTCGGCGACGAGCTCGATAGCCCGCGTGGGCGTATCTATCTCATCAAGGACATGCTGGAGAACGACCGGGCGGCCGACAAGGAAACGGTCACCCATATCGACCGCTGTCTGTCGTGCCTCGCCTGTACCACCACCTGTCCCTCCGGCGTCGACTACATGCATCTCGTCGACCATGCCCGCGTGCATATCGAAAACACCTATCGCCGCCCATTCAAGGACCGGCTGGCGCGTTCCGTGCTCGCAGCCGTGCTGCCCTATCCGCACCGCTTCCGCCTGTCGCTGAAGGCAGCCGGCCTTGCCCGGCCGCTCGCCGGACTGATGAAGCGCGTCGCCTTCCTGAAAACCTTTGGCGTGATGCTCGATCTGGCGCCCGCCGTCGTGGCGGAGCCCTCGGCTTCGGCCACACCGGGCGTTCATGCGCCCAAGGACAAGCGTGTGGGCCGCGTTGCGCTGCTCAGCGGCTGCGCCCAGCCCGTGCTGAAGCCGGAGATCAACGAGGCGACGATCCGGCTTCTGACGCGATTTGGTGTGGAGGTGGTCGTTTCGGCCGGCGAGGGCTGCTGTGGCGCGCTGGTGCATCACATGGGTCGGGAGAGCCAGGCGCTCGAAGCCGCGCGCCGCAACGTCGATGCGTGGCTCAAGGTCGCCGACGAAGGTGGACTCGACGCCATCGTCATCACCGCTTCGGGTTGCGGAACGACGATTAAGGACTATGGCCACATGCTCAGGCTCGATCCCGCCTATGCGGAAAAGGCCGCACGGGTCTCGGCGCTGGCCAAGGACATCACCGAGTATCTGGCGACCCTCGACCTGCCGGAACAGGAGGCGCGCGGCATGACGCTCGCTTACCATTCCGCCTGTTCGATGCAGCACGGCCAGAAGATCACGCTTGCGCCGAAGCAGCTTCTGAAGCGCGCCGGCTTCGTCGTGCGCGATCCGGCCGAGGGCCATCTCTGCTGCGGTTCGGCCGGTACCTACAACATCCTGCAGCCGGAAATCTCGGCCAAGCTGAAGGCGCGCAAGGTGAAGAACATCGAGGCGACGAAGCCGGATGCGATTGCGACCGGCAATATCGGCTGCATCACCCAGATCGCCAGCGGCACCAAAATCCCCATCCTGCATACGGTCGAATTGCTCGACTGGGCCTATGGCGGGGCAAAGCCTGAGGGGCTCTGAGACAAAGCAAAAGGCCGGCCACCTTTCGGGAGCCGGCCTTTTTTGTGGGTGGAAGTTTCGGCGTCCTCAGCCGCCAAAGATCTGGCGGAAGATGTCGACGCCGCGATCGTCGAAATAGGTGTCGCCGGCCTTGCTGCCGGGGCCGATGACGATGACTTTCGTGCCGACGTCAGCGCGGTCGTAGAGATGCTCCACGTCCTCGTTCATCATGCGGATGCAGCCGGAAGACATGTTCTGGCCGATGGTCCAGGGCTGGTTGGTACCGTGGATACGGAAGATCGTGTCGCGGCCGCCCTTGTAGAGATACATGGCGCGGGCGCCGAGCGGGTTGTCGATGCCGCCTTCCTGGGTGATCGGCAGGATGCGGCCCTTGGCGGCCTCGCGGCGGCGCATTTCGGCCGGCGGCGTCCAGGTCGGCCATTCGGCCTTGCGGCCAACCTTCACGACACCCGACCAGCCGAAGCCGTCACGGCCGACGCCGATGCCGTAGCGCGTCGCGCGGTTCGGGCCGTCGATGTAGTAGAGAAACTTGTTGTTGGTATCGACGATGATCGTGCCGGGGGCTTCGTCGGTGCGGAAGCGAACCTTGGTGCGCCAGTATTGTTTTGCCGGCTTCTTCGGAGTGGCCACGAGTACAATGTCTGACGACTGGATCTTGGGGCCTGCTACGGGCGCCGGCGTGAAAGCCGAGGCGCTGGCGGCCACAAGAATAGTGCTGGTCGCAATCGCGATTGCGACCACTTTGCTGGCATGACGCTTCATTTACGATTCCCTCTAAACCCTCGTTGCAGGCAGGCTATGCAAAACGCATCGAAGTTCAAGCCCGCGATACATCCGGTAGATCAAACGTGATCACAAAACTTGCCTGTCCTTACGCTGCTGTTGCCTGAAAATCACGCATAGGCAACAGCAACACGGGTGAGGAGAGGGGAATATTCTATGCAGTGCTGCAATTAGATGACGATAACCTTCGTCCCCACTTTCACGCGCTCGTAAAGATCGACAACGTCTTCGTTGCGCATGCGGATGCAGCCGGAGGAAACGGCATAGCCGATCGTCCAGGGCGCGTTGGTGCCGTGGATGCGGTATAGCGTCGAGCCGAGATACATGGCGCGTGCGCCGAGCGGATTTTCCGGGCCGCCGTCCATGCGGGCCGGAAGGTAATGGCCCTTGGCCGCCTCGCGGGTGATCATCTCCTGCGGCGGCGTCCAGCTCGGCCATTCCGCCTTGCGGGTGACCTTGTGGGCGCCGGCCCATTCGAAGCCCGGCTTGCCGACACCGACGCCATAGCGCCGTGCCTCACCGTTGCCGGTCACCAGATAGAGGAAGCGGTTGTTGGTATCGATGACGATCGTGCCCGGCTTTTCCTTGCTCTCATAGGCGACCGTCTGCGGCAGGTACTGCGGGTCGAATTTCGATTTCACCGGCCGCTGGGCGCGCATGGCATTGGCCGGCTGGATCAGCGGATTGACGGCGCGGCGCTTGACCTGAGGTTTCGCGACCTGTCCCTGCTGATAGAACTGTTTTCGGGTGGCCTGCGGAATCTGCTGCCGGTAGATCACCTGCCGCGTGCGCGCCTGCTGTCCGCCGAGCTGCATCACCCAGGGGGCGGTGAGGTCGGGACTGACGACGACGGGCGGCCTGTTCTGATACCGGTCCTGTGCTCCGGCCGGGCCAGCCACGAGGGTCAGAAGAGAGGCGGCTATAAGAAGAGACTTTTTCAACATCGGACGGACTCGCTACCTTTCGCCGAAAATCACTGAAGGGGGCGCAGTCTGCCGGTGAGCGGAATGCTCGAACGGACGGGTTGCGCCTTGGCAATGGGGGCAATCGTGTCATTTGGAGGGCGACCGAATGGTAAACGGTGCCTCGTTAAAAGCCGATGGCGCCGATAAAGCTTTGGGTAGGGTTATCCGCTGCTTTAGGAATCTGGTTTGCAAATGGTAAAGGCAGGAAAATGAGCAGGATGGAGCAAAGAGGGCGATGACGGCCAAGGGTATTGTGATCGGTGAGGACGGATTTTTGCGTTGCGCCTGGCAGGGCAATCTCGACGATTATCGTCGCTACCATGACGAGGAATGGGGGCGCCCGGTCACCGACGACCGCCGGCTTTTCGAGAAGATCTGCCTGGAAGGTTTCCAGTCCGGCCTGTCCTGGCTGACGATCCTGCGCAAGCGCGAGGCGTTTCGCGCCGCCTTTGCCGGTTTCGATTTCGACGCGGTCGCAAAGTTCGGCGACGCGGAAATCGAGCGTTGCCTTGCCGATACAGGCATCGTGCGTCATCGCGGCAAGATCGTCTCGACGATCAACAACGCGCGCCGCGCCCAGGAACTGAGGCAAGAGTTCGGTTCGCTGGCGGCCTATTTCTGGTCCTATGAGCCGCAGGCAGCCGAGCGTCCGCAGGTGGTGACCTATGAAGCGATCGTCGCCAATCCGACGACCCCGACCTCGACCCGCATTTCCAAGGATTTGAAGAAGCGCGGCTGGACCTTCGTCGGCCCGACGACGATCTACGCCTTCATGCAGGCCATGGGCCTCGTCAACGATCACATCGAAGGCTGCCACTGCCGCACGGTCGTCGAGGAGTTGCGTGGCAAGCTTGCAAGGCCCCAGGCCCGCGTCGCCTGATGAGTGCGCCCGTCGTCTGCCTGACGACGGGTGTTTGCCGGTGGCGTTGAGACTGCGGGTTCAGCCGCCGTTCTTGGCGAGCCACGCCTTCATCGTCCTGATCTCGCCTTCCTGCGCCTTGATGACCTCTTCGGCCAGCTTGCGCAGCGTTTCGTCCTTACCGTATTCGAGCTCCACCGTCGCCATGTCGATCGCGCCCTGATGGTGGGCGATCATGCCGCGCACGAAGTTGATGTCCGCATTGCCGGTGTAGGTGATGTCCATGTCCTTGTGCATGCGGGCATTGGCTTCGGCGAAGGCTTTGCTCGAAGGCGAATTGTCGCCCTTCGGCATCGCGGTTTCGGTCGCTCCATGGTGCATGCTGCCGTGTCCGGACTCCTCTGCCAACGCAGGAAAGCCGAGGCAGGCGGAAAGCGCGAGGGCGGCGATCAGCGGTTTCAGCGACATGGTGTTTCCTTCCTTATCTGATGTCTCGTGCCAAGATGCCGGCCGTGGCCGGCATCTTGGCACTCCATCAATCTAGGGAAGGGCTGGCTGCGGATTCAACCCGTCCGTTCAGGCGTCAAGCGCCGGACGCTCGCGCGGAAAGGCGAAAATGCCCTGCAGCATGTTTTCGCCGGTGGACGCGTCGAGCGACGACCGGCCGACGCAGAAAAGCTGTGCCGCCTTCAAACTTGGCAAGCGCACGAGCGCCGTGAAGCAGAACGAAGACGGCGACGCGGTTGCCTGCTCGAGGATGTTGAGCACTGTCACGCGATCCCGGCTGTCATAGGCACGCACCAGATCGACGATGCCGCAGGAGCGGTTGGAAGCGCCAAGCAGGGCGGCGGTTCGCTCGCCCAGATGAAAGACGCCGCTGGCCAGATCGCAGCGCCATGTCTCCACGAAATAGTCGCTTTCATCGAGGTGGTCCATCCAGGCCGAATGCGCCCCGAGGTGCCCGGGTTGGATGGCTCCCGAGCCAGGTGTCATGAACCTCAACATGATGCCCTTCTTCTCGCCGCGCGGACGTGATGTCTCGTTACCGGAGACCGCCACTGCCGCAAGGCGCTTCGATGCGTTGTTTGCCATTGAAGTGTTTTCCCGATGCAGTCATTGCATCGAAAACTCGTTTGTAGGTACTCGGCCCTTGGCCGCGAAGATAGACGATCATCGGTGCATCCGGAACTTCGTCGATCCGTCAGGCGATAAACTTTTAGTGATTGCATATCGTCTAATGCGCCTTGTGGTTGAGGTCAAGTCCTCCCCGACGCGTCGCGATGGTGCGTGTCGATCCCGATGACGCGAAGCTCACCCGTGCCAGGCTTTGACGCAAAGCGCCGGCGCATGGCCCGGGCGAACGCTTTGCGCGGTGCAAACCCTTGCCGCCCCCCACTTGATCCGATAGGGAAAGCAGCCAACAAGAGACAGTCCGGAATGCTCCCATGACCGAGAAACAGAAGAAACCGCAGAAGCTCAAGGCGCGTCTTCCGCGCGGCTTCGTCGATCGCTCCGCTGCCGATATCCGCGCGACGGACGAAATGATCGGCAAGATCCGGGCGGTCTACGAGCATTATGGTTTCGACCCGGTCGAAACACCGCTGTTCGAATACACCGATGCGCTCGGTAAGTTCCTGCCCGACAGCGACCGGCCGAACGAAGGCGTCTTCTCGCTGACCGATGACGACGATCAGTGGATGTCGCTGCGCTACGACCTGACGGCGCCGCTCGCCCGTCACGTCGCCGAGAACTTCAACGAGATCCAGCTGCCGTTCCGCACCTATCGCGCCGGCTACGTCTTCCGCAACGAGAAGCCTGGCCCGGGCCGCTTCCGCCAGTTCATGCAGTTCGATGCCGACACGGTCGGTGCCGCCGGCGTCCAGGCGGACGCCGAAATGTGCATGATGATGGCCGACACCATGGAAGCCCTTGGCATTGCGCGCGGCGACTACGTGATCCGCGTCAACAACCGCAAGGTGCTCGACGGCGTCATGGAGGCGATCGGTCTTGGCGGCGACGACAAGGTCAATGCCCGCCTGACGGTGCTGCGCGCCATCGACAAGCTCGACAAGTTCGGCCCCCAAGGCGTCAGGCTCCTGCTCGGCGAAGGCCGCAAGGACGAAAGCGGCGACTTCACCAAGGGTGCGGGCCTCAATGGCGAGCAGATCGACAAGGTCCTGTTCTTCGTCGGCATCCAGAATTATGCCGAAAGTGCCGACGAACTGGCAGCGCTCGTTTCAGGCACCGCCAAGGGCGGCGAAGGTGTCG
Organism: Ensifer sp. ENS06; assembly: GCF_014852205.1. Lineage (NCBI taxonomy): Bacteria > Pseudomonadati > Pseudomonadota > Alphaproteobacteria > Hyphomicrobiales > Rhizobiaceae > Ensifer > Ensifer sp. ENS06. The sequence continues at coordinate 805,121 of NZ_JACVBC010000001.1, forward strand.
AGGAACTCAACACCATCCGCAGCCTGGTCCTGAGCGCCGGCTACGAGGCTGACCGCATCAAGATCGACCCCTCGGTCGTGCGTGGTCTCGAATATTATACCGGCCCCGTCTTCGAGGCCGAGCTGCAGTTTGCCGTCACCAACGAGAAGGGCGAAAAGGTCGTCTTCGGTTCGGTCGGCGGTGGTGGTCGCTACGACGGTCTCGTGTCACGTTTCATGGGTCAGCCGGTCCCGGCGACCGGTTTCTCGATCGGCGTTTCCCGCCTTATGACGGCGCTGAAGAACCTCGGCAAGCTCGGTGCATCTGACGTGCTCGCGCCTGTTGTCGTCTGCGTCATGGACCGCGACATCGAGGCGATGGGCCATTACCAGCGTTTCGTCCAGCAGCTCCGCCATGCCGGGATCCGCGCCGAAATGTACCAGGGCAACAAGAAGAACTTTGGCGATCAGCTGAAATATGCCGACCGTCGTGGCTCGCCGCTCGCCATCATCCAGGGTGGCGACGAGCGCGCCGCCGGTGTCGTGCAGATCAAGGATCTGATCGAGGGCAAGCGCCTGTCGGGTGAGATCGAGGACAATGCGGCCTGGCGCGAGGCGCGCGTGGCCCAGGTTTCCGTGCCGACGGCCGAACTGGTCGAAAAGGTGCGCGAGATGCTGGCGGCACAGGCCGAGGATCGGGCAAGGGGCTGACGACTATGGCCCTCATCAATCTGCCAGCCTTTGCCGATGCGCTGCTTGCCGACTTCGAAAGCCTCGGCGCGCTGCGTGTCGACACTCCGGTGATCCAGCCGGCCGAGCCTTTCCTCGCCATGGCCGGCGAGGATCTGCGCCGCCGCATCTTCATGACCGAGAGCGAGACCGGCGAGAGCCTGTGCCTGCGGCCGGAATTCACCATTCCCGTCTGTCTCCGCCATATCGAGGCGGTGACCGGAACGCCGAAGCGCTATGCCTATCTCGGCGAGGTCTTCCGCCAGCGCCGCGAAGGCGGCAACGAATTCTACCAGGCCGGCATCGAGGATCTTGGCGACACCGATACGGCGGCAGCCGACGCGCGCGCCGTCTCTGACGCGATGCGCATCGTCGCCAACCGGGTGCCGGGCCGGTCTCTCAGCGTGACGCTTGGCGACCAGGCCGTGTTTGAAGCCGTCGTCGGCGCCTGTGGCCTGCCGGCCGGCTGGCAGAAGCGGCTGATCCACGCCTTCGGCGACCAGAAGCACCTGCAGAAGCTTCTGACCGAGCTCGCCCATCCGCGCACGGTCGGCGTCTTCGGTCCTGAAGTCGTGCGGCTGTCGATGGACGGCCTGCTCGAAGACGAGGACCGTCTCGTCGCGCATGTCGCGGTAACGATGGAAGCGACCGGCTATTCGACCAACGCTAGCCGTTCGCCGCAGGATATTGCGCGCCGGCTGAAGGAGAAGATGGAACTGGCGAACACGCGGCTCGACCGCAGAACGCTGGATCAGGTCGCCGCGTTCCTGGCGCTCGACGTGCCGCTTGCCGATGCGCCGGCCGCACTCTTCGCTTTCGCGCAGAAATCCAGCCTCAAAATCGATGACGCGCTCGCCCGTTTCGATGCCCGCGTTGCCGCCCTTGGCAAGACCGGTTCCGACATCGGCGCCATTCGTTATCGAGCGGCCTTTGGTCGTCCTCTCGACTATTATACCGGCCTGGTTTTCGAGGTTGAGCTTGCCGGAACGCATGCCGTCCTTGCCGGCGGCGGCCGCTTCGATCGGCTGCTGACTCTGCTCGGCGCCCGCGAGCATATCCCGGCCGTCGGCTTCTCGCTCTGGCTCGACCGCATCGAAAAGGCGATTGCCTCTGAAGGAGGCGTCCAATGACCATCACTATCGCCTTGCCGTCCAAGGGGCGGATGAAGGATGACGCTTCGGCGATCTTCGAACGCGCCGGCCTGAAGATCGTTGCCGTCGGCAACGACCGCTCCTATCGCGGCCGCGTCGAAGGTGCTGATGATGTGGAGATTGCGTTCCTTTCGGCGTCGGAAATCTCGCGAGAGCTCGGCAACGGCTCAATCGATTTCGGCGTAACCGGCGAAGACCTGGTGCGCGAGGGGCTTGCCAACGCCGATGCGCGCGTCGAGTTCTGCGCCCGTCTCGGCTTCGGTCATGCCGACGTCGTCGTCGCGGTGCCTGAGGTCTGGTACGACGTCGACACCATGGCCGACCTTGGCGACGTTGCCGCCGATTTCCGTGCCCGCCATGGTCGCCGTCTGGCGATCGCCACCAAGTACTGGCGGCTGACGCAGAACCATTTCTCGGGCAGCCACGGCATCCAGCTTTACCGCATCGTCGAAAGCCTCGGGGCGACCGAAGGCGCGCCGGCCTCTGGTTCCGCCGACATCATCGTCGACATCACCTCGACCGGTTCGACGTTGAAGGCAAACCACCTGAAGATACTCACCGATGGCGTGATCCTGCGTTCCGAAGCTTGCCTGGTCCGGGCGCGCAAGGCGGCTCACGACGGCGATCCTGTGGTGGCACGGATTATCGCGGCCGTTCGTAGCGTCCTTTGACGCTGCGAACGGGGCAGGCGCGGTCTTGACGATCCCGCCGGTTACAAAAATAAAGTAGGGCCCTCAAAAGGCGCGCCCTCCGCTCCTATGTAAGTCTGCGTGCGGCGTTTCTGCCGCTTCCCGCTGTTCCGTTCCAGGAGACCTTCATGGCCGATCTGTCCGCCTTTCCGATCACCAAGCGCTGGCCGGCGAAAAACCCTGATATCATCCAGCTCTATTCGCTGCCGACGCCGAACGGCGTGAAGGTTTCGATCGCGCTCGAAGAGCTGGGCCTGCCCTACGAACCGCACCGCATCGCCTTCGATACCAATGACCAGAAGTCGCCGGAGTTCGTCTCGCTCAACCCCAACGGCCGCATCCCGGCGATCATCGATCCCAACGGCCCGGATGGAAAGCCAATCGGGCTGTTCGAGTCCGGCGCGATCCTCATCTATCTCGCTGAAAAGACCGGCAAGCTGCTGCCTGCCGACGCGGCCGGCCGCTACGAAACGATCGCCTGGGTTATGTTCCAGATGGGCGGCGTCGGTCCGATGTTCGGCCAGTTCGGTCACTTCTTCAAGTTCGCCGCCGACAAGGTCGCCAACAATTCCTACCCCGTCGAGCGCTACCGTGACGAAGCCAAGCGGCTGCTCGGCGTGCTCGAAACCCGCCTTGAAGGGCGGCAATGGTTGATGGGCGACGATTACACGATCGCCGACATCGCCACCTATCCCTGGGTCGAAGGCGCGCGCAGATTCTATGGCGGTGCCGAGGTTCTGGATTACAAGAGCTTCCCCAAGGTGATGGCCTGGGTCGAGCGCGGCCTGTCGCGCCCGGCGGCTCAAAAGGGCATGGACGTGCCGCGCAAGGAATAGCAAAAGACGTGGCCTGTGCCAGAGTTGACGAAGCTCGGGCGGAAGGCTAGGCCTTGTTGTACAGATGAATAAAGGCAGGTGGGAAGCGTGTCCGGAAGGCTTGTTGTTGTCGGTGGCGGTCAGGCCGCCTTTGCTCTGGTTGCGAAGCTCCGTGCGCTCAAGGACGAGCGGCCGATCACCATCGTCGCCTCCGAAGCAAGCCTGCCCTATCAGCGCCCGCCGCTCTCCAAAAAGTATCTCCTGCGCGAGATGAGCCTCGACCGCCTGCTCTACCGGCCGGAAGCCTGGTACGGCGAGCACGCTGTCGACGTGCGCCTCGAAACGACCGTGATCGGGCTCGACCGGGCCGGCAAACACGTGACGCTCAGCGATGGCACATCGCTCGACTATGAAGTGCTGGCCTTTGCGACCGGCGCCACGCCGCGCCGGCTGCCGGCCTCGGTCGGCGGCGATCTCGAGGGTGTCTTCGTCGTTCGCGACTTCAGGGATGCCGATCGCCTTGCCGAGGAGATGAAGCCCGGCCGTCGCGCGCTCGTCATCGGTGGTGGTTACATCGGTCTTGAAGCGGCAGCCGTCGCGCGCACCTGCGGCCTGGACGTCACGGTCATCGAAATGGCCGACCGCATCCTGCAACGTGTTGCCTCCTCGGCGACGTCGGGCCTTGTACGGGAAATTCACCGTGGCCGCGGCGTCGATATCCGCGAAGGCACTGGCCTCAATCGTCTCGTCGGAGACGACGGCCGTGTCACGGCGGCAGAGCTTTCCGACGGCTCGACCCTGCCGGTCGATGTCGTCATCGTCGGCATCGGCGTGACCGCCAATGATCGCCTGGCCCACGACGCCGGGCTCGAAACCGCAAACGGCATCGTCGTCGACGCGCATGGCCGCACCTCCGATCCGGCGATCTTCGCGATGGGTGATTGCGCCGTTCTTCCCTTCGAGGATCTGCGCATCCGGCTGGAGTCGGTGCAGAATGCCGTCGATCAGGCCGAAGCGGTCGCGGCGATCCTTGCCGGCAGTGATGCCCCTTACGATCCCAAGCCCTGGTTCTGGTCGGACCAGTACGACGTCAAGCTGCAGATCGCCGGCTTCGGGCTCGGCCACGACGAAACCATCGTCAGGCCCGGCCAGCGCGAAGGCAGCGTGTCGGTCTGGTATTACCGGCAGGGGCGCCTGGTGGCCGTCGATGCGATCAACGACGCCAAGGCCTATGTGACCGGCAAGAAGCTGCTGGAGAGCGGCATCAATCCTGACCGAGCCGTCATCGCCGATCCCCAATCCGACCTCAAGGCGCTGCTGTCGCAAGCATAGGCGGCGAACCACGCCAGGCGGCGCTTTTTGGCAGGCTGCAACTTGAAGGCGGCGTGGTTTCAAAATTCGTTAACGACGAAACTATTGTCTTGCTGGGCAATTGCCCGGCAGAGCCTCGATTTATCACTTCCTTAAATCACCTGACGCCAACACAGGCAGCTTAAGTGGAGGCGAGAGGTCTCGTTTCCCGACAGAATTTGATTTAGGCGATTGGCGATGTTCAAGGTTCTTACATGCCTGGTGGTAGAGCATAATCCCAGACTGGTCGTTTTGGCCGCACTTGTGTGCTTTCTCGCGAGTTACGGAGCAGTAACGCTGCTGCAGCGCGCCCGCGGCTCCTCGGGCAAGGCGAAAGCGATCTGGGCGACGGCCGCCGGCATCGCCAGCGGCTTCGGCATCTGGGCGACCCACTTCATCGCCATGCTCGCCTATGATCCCGGCGTCGTCCTCGGTTACCAGATGGATCTCACCGGCCTGTCGCTGGCCGTTGCCATCATCCTCACCACGACGGCCCTATTGATCGCGACCCATGTTCAGGACCGCCTCGGCTGGATTGCTGGCGGCTTCGTTCTCGGCGGCGGCGTCGCCTGCATGCATTTTCTTGGCATGGCGGCGCTCGACGTGCCGGGCAGCATCCGCTGGAATGCGGCACTGGTCGTCGCCTCCGTGGTCGTCGGCTCGCTTTTTGACATCGCCGCCCTGCGCACGATCGCCAGTGTCAGCAAGCCGCTGAAGGCGAAGATCCTTGCCACCCTGCTGATGACGCTCGGGATCGTCGCGTTGCATTTCACCGCCATGGGTGCGGTCACGATCGAGGCCGATCTGTTGACGCCGACCGATGCGGGCATGATCCAGCCGCATCTGCTTGCCTTCGTCATCGCCGGCACCGCCTTCTTCCTGCTGTCGATGGTGCTGATCGCCGCCGGCTTCGCCCATCATGCCGAGCTTTCCGCCGCTGCTGCCGAACGGGAATTCGCCCGCTTCGTGCGCAGCGTGAAGGACTACGCGATCTATATGCTCGACACCGACGGCCGCGTCGCCAGCTGGAACGCCGGCGCCGAGGCCAACAAGGGCTATAAAAGCGAGGAAATCGTCGGCAAGAATTTCGCCTGCTTCTACTCGCAGGAGGATCAGCGCGACGGCGTACCGCAGCGGGCGCTCGAGGTCGCACTGGCCGATGGTAAGTACGAGAACGAAGGCTGGCGCTATCGCAAGGACGGATCCCGGTTCTGGGCTCACGTGGTGCTCGACCCCTTCATGGACGACGACGGCAAGCACGCCGGCTTCATCAAGATCGTCAAGGACATCACCAAGGCGAAGCTTGACGCCGACCGTATCGCCGAAGTCAGCAACAATCTCGATGTCGCGCTCGAAAACATGTCGCAGGGCATCTGCCTGTTCGACAGCAGCGACCGGCTGTTGCTCTCCAACCGTCGCTGCCGAGAGATCTTCGGCTTCTCCGAGACACTCGCCGGCAAGGGGCTGACCTTCCGCGAGATCCTCGACATCGTCTTTGCCCGCATCTACACAGATCCCGAGATGGCCCGGACCAAGGCCGAGGAGCTCTATCAGAAGCACCGGATCGAAATGGTCGGCAATGGCGGCGGCGATATCGTCGAAAAGCTCGTCAACGGCCGCTCGATCCTGACCAAGCATCGCACGCTGCCCGATGGCGGCTGGGTTAGCACCTATGAGGACATCACCGAGCGGCTCGACACCGAGGAGCAGATTACCTTCCTTGCCCGCCACGACAGCCTCACGGGGCTGCCGAACCGGCTGCAGTTCAGCAGCTATCTCGAAGAGGAGCTGGACGCGGCCGCCTGGTTCAACCGCAAGGTCGCCGTCATCGGCATCGACCTCAACAAGTTCAAGGAAGTCAACGATCTGCACGGTCACGCCGCCGGAGACTTCGTGCTGGTGACGATCGCCCAGCGCATGAAGGGCCTTCTGCAGGAAGGCGAGTTCGTGGCACGCTTCGGCGGCGACGAGTTCGCGGCGGTCAAGCGCTTCGAGGAACTCTCCGAGCTTAACGACTTCCTGCGCCGGATCGAAAAGAGCCTGCATGAGGAAATGCGCTTTGGCGATTTCGAGCTCAAGTCCGGCGGCAGCATGGGTGTCGCGATCTATCCGCAGGATGCCGAGACGGCCGACACGCTGATCAACAATGCAGACCTTGCGATGTACCGGGCGAAGGCCGCCCTCAACCAGACCGTCTGCTTCTACGAGGTGTCGATGGATGAAGCTGCCCGCCAGCGGCGCGCGCTTGCCAACGATCTCTGGGACGCGGTCGAGAAGAAGCAGCTTGCCTTGCACTACCAGGTGCAGAAGTCTGTGATGAGCGGCGCCGTCATCGGCTACGAGGTGCTCCTGCGCTGGAGCCATCCGGAACGCGGCATGGTGCCACCGAGCGAGTTCATCCCGCTTGCCGAGGAATGCGGCGCGATCCTGCCGATCGGCGAATGGGTGCTGCGCGAGGCCTGCCGCGAGGCGGCGGGCTGGGAGAGCAGCCACAAGATTGCCGTCAACCTTTCGCCGGTCCAGCTTGCCAACGGCGACATCGTCAGTCTGGTTCAGGACGTGCTTGCCGACACGGGTCTCGACCCGAACCGGCTGGAGCTCGAAATCACGGAATCGACGATCATCGACGACAAGGAGCGGGCGCTGCTGACGCTGCGCCAGATCAAGGAACTGGGCGTCACCATCGCGATCGACGACTTCGGGACCGGCTATTCGTCGCTCGAGACGCTGCGGTCCTTCCCCTTCGACAAGATCAAGCTCGACCGGAGCTTCATGTGGGAAGTGGAAGGCAGCCCGCAGGCCAAGGCGATCGTGCGCGCCATTCTTGCGCTCGGCCAGAGCCTGTCCGTCCCTGTCCTTGCCGAAGGCGTCGAAACGCAGAAGCAGCTCGATATCCTGCAAGCCGAGGGCTGCGACGAGGCGCAGGGCTATCTGCTCGGTCGCCCGGCGCCGATCACGGTGCTCTTCACGGGCAAGGACGACGCGGCGGCAGCCTGAGCCGTACGTCCGCATCTCTGCCGCACACCTTCACCGCAATCGCCCATGGGGCGGTTGCGGCGGCCATATGTGATCGAGGGTTCTCTACACTCGGGCCCGTGCGCGGGCAGGGGCGGGCTTACTGGCGCAGCAGTGCGCGACCCGCGACTTCCACGAGAAAGCGTGGAAAGAAAAAGATGCCGGTGATCATGCCGGAATAGCGCTGTTCGAGGCCGGAGGATTCTCCGATGCAGAATAGCGGCTGCTTCTGGCCGGACTCCTCGAGCGCGATCGTCGTCGAAAAGCAGAAAGACGAGCAGCTCGTTGCCGCCTGTTCGAACAGTTCGAGCACGTGATTGCGATCGGCCGGATCGTAGCAGCGAACGAAGTTCAGAAGGCCGCACTCGCCGTCACGCAGGCCATGGATCGCGGCCGCCTTCTCGCCGAGCCGGAACAGGCCCGTCGACAGGTCGCCGGACCACCCCTCCGAGACGCAAAACTGCTCCATGAATTCATGATGCGGTAGGCCCGGATGCAGATGTCCCGAAGAGCCGAGGGGAGCGGAATTTGCTCTGGTGATCTTAAACACGGTCTACCCCAGCAGAGTTCCCGGAGCTGCCTTTGGCGCTCCAGGGAAACGCGTCCCAATGTGCAAACTGCGCCCGACATGACCAATACGAGAGTGCACGCCACGTGATGTGGGTGTTTTCTCAAGTAGAAAGGTCTATATATGGTAGTGGATCTCGCCGGCGAACTTATTTCGAAGGAGAGTGTCGGCTTAATTTGCGATTAAATACTTTTATTCTTTAGGTATAGTCTCGAAGATTTTCCGGATGGGCAGCGAATACGAAAAAGCCCCGGCGATTGCCTGTCTGCCTTAAGTGTGTCGCCCAGTCTCCCCTCAATCTTCGCTCACTTGGGGCGCTGTTATAGTTCGTTTTTTTTCGACTTCAACGGTTTTTTGAAGCCTGACTACAACCGATGGGTTTTTTCCTGCCGACTGTTCGGAAGATGCTTCACCGGCGATGAGTGGCATTGATAAAAAACAAGAAAGGCGACCCGAAGGCCGCCTTTCCGATCCGGATGGATCCTTGCAATAAGGCTTTCGCCATTATCACATCATGTCCATGCCGCCCGTTCAGTGCGCTTGACGCGCTGAACCACTTTAAGTGCATGGGCGAAGCTTTATGGACGATGCTGCGATAAGGCTGTCGCCATTATCACATCATGTCCATGCCGCCCATGCCGCCCATGCCGCCAGGCATGCCAGCCGGGGCGTCCTTCTTCGGCAGTTCGGCGATCATGGCTTCCGTCGTGACGAGGAGGCCGGCAACCGAAGCAGCGTCCTGAAGGGCGGTGCGAACGACCTTGACCGGGTCGATGATGCCCATCGAGATCATGTCGCCGTATTCGCCGGTCTGGGCGTTGTAGCCGAAGTTGTCCTGGTCCTTGTCGAGGATCTTGCCGACAACGATGGAGGCTTCGTCACCAGCGTTCTCAGCGATCTGGCGGGCCGGAGCCTGCAGAGCGCGACGAACGATGTTGATGCCGGCTTCCTGGTCGTCGTTTGCACCCTTGACGGTGATCTTGACGGAAGAACGCAGCAGGGCAACGCCGCCGCCCGGTACGATGCCTTCCTGAACAGCAGCGCGCGTCGCGTTGAGAGCGTCGTCGATGCGGTCCTTCTTTTCCTTCACTTCGACTTCCGTCGAGCCGCCAACGCGGATCACGGCAACGCCGCCAGCGAGCTTGGCAAGACGTTCCTGCAGCTTCTCGCGGTCGTAGTCGGAGGTGGTGTCTTCGATCTGGGCCTTGATCTGGGCAACGCGGCCTTCGATGTCGGCCTTCTGGCCGGCGCCGTCGACGATTGTCGTGTTTTCCTTGGAGATCGAAACCTTCTTCGCACGGCCGAGCATGTCGAGCGTGACGTTTTCGAGCTTGATGCCGAGGTCTTCGGAGATCACGGTGCCGCCCGTCAGGATGGCGATGTCTTCGAGCATGGCCTTGCGGCGATCGCCGAAGCCCGGAGCCTTGACGGCAGCGATCTTCAGGCCGCCACGCAGCTTGTTGACGACGAGCGTTGCAAGAGCTTCGCCTTCGACGTCTTCAGCGATGATGAGGAGCGGCTTGCCGGTCTGAACGACAGCTTCGAGAACCGGGAGCATGGCCTGGAGGTTCGAGAGCTTCTTCTCGTGAAGGAGAACGAAGACGTCGTCGAGGTCAGCGACCATCTTTTCCGGGTTGGTGACGAAGTAGGGCGACAGGTAGCCGCGGTCGAACTGCATGCCTTCGACGACTTCGAGTTCCGTTTCGGCGGTCTTGGCTTCTTCAACCGTGATGACGCCTTCGTTGCCGACCTTCTGCATCGCTTCAGCGATGTCGAGGCCGATCTGACGCTCGCCGTTGGCCGAGATCGTGCCGACCTGTGCAACTTCTTCCGAAGTGTTGATCTTCTTGGCCTTGGCCTGGAGATCCTTGACGACTTCGGTGACAGCGAGGTCGATACCACGCTTCAGGTCCATCGGGTTCATGCCGGCAGCAACAGCCTTTGCGCCTTCGCGAACGATCGCCTGGGCAAGAACGGTTGCAGTCGTGGTGCCGTCGCCGGCGATGTCGTTGGTCTTCGAAGCAACTTCGCGGACCATCTGGGCGCCCATGTTTTCGAACTTGTCTTCGAGTTCGATTTCCTTGGCGACCGATACGCCGTCCTTGGTGATGCGCGGAGCGCCGAAGGACTTGTCGATGATGACGTTACGACCCTTCGGGCCGAGCGTGACCTTTACGGCGTCAGCGAGGATGTCGACGCCACGCAGCATCTTTTCGCGCGCGGTGCGGCCGAACTTGATTTCTTTTGCAGCCATTAGAGAAAACTCCCGGGCTCATTGCCCATTGGTTGTCATAAAAAGGGGTGGACGCCGGCTGATCAGCCGATGATGCCCATGATGTCGGCTTCCTTCATGATCAGAAGGTCTTCGCCGTTGATCTTGACTTCGGTGCCCGACCACTTGCCGAACAGAACGCGGTCGCCAGCCTTGACGTCGAGGGCAACGACCTTGCCGCTTTCGTCACGGGCGCCCGAACCGACGGCGACGATTTCGCCTTCCTGCGGCTTTTCCTTGGCGGTGTCCGGAATGATGATGCCGCCCTTGGTCTTCTCTTCAGACTCAACGCGGCGAACGACGACGCGGTCGTGCAGCGGGCGGAAGTTGGTGCTTGCCATTAGTCTAATCCCTCGATCAAATGACATTACGGATCGCTGATCGACCCGATGGATGGGTGTTAGCACTCTCATTTATCGAGTGCTAGCGATGCCGAGATAAGCTTGGGTATGGGGTGAGTCAAGGATCGGCGCCTAGATTTTTTGCTGACGGCAGGTGCCCCGGACGGGCGCAGCAGGCGCGGGCACAGGCAGCCTAGCCCCATTCTTGGCGAAATGTGGGCGATCGCGTCGATGAGTGGCATGGGCGGGATTTTGACGGTTGATAACCACGACAATGTGCTTCTGCGCGGCGGGCCGCATCTGCAGTGCATTTTTCCTGGTTCTCGACACCGCCGGAATCCTTGGGAGGGTGCGCCTTTTTCGGGAGACGAGACTTGTAATCTCCTGCCTTCCTTGCCATGCAAGCCGGAAACCGTGTTTGCAGGAAGCCAGGATGGCCGCAAGGATCAACAGTTTTCGCGAAATCGCCAAGCGCTACGATGTCGTTTTATGTGACGTCTGGGGCGTGCTTCACAACGGCGTGCAGGCTTTCGCCTCCGCCTGTGAAGCATTGGCCGAGGCGCGCGCCGCCGGACTGACCGTCGTACTCATCACCAATTCGCCGCGCCCGAGCCCGATGGTGAAGGTGCAGATCCGCAGTCTCGGCGTGCCCGACGAAGCCTATGACCGGATCGTCACTTCGGGCGACGTGACCCGGGCGCTGATCGCTGCCGCCGACAAGAAGATCTTCTTCATCGGCGCCGAGCGCGACCTGCCCCTGCTCGAGGGTCTGGGGACGCAGATCGTTTCCTCGGAAGATGCCGAGACGGTCGTCTGCGCCGGCTTCTATGACGACGAGACTGAAACGCCTGAGCATTACCGCGCGACCCTGACGGGCCTTGCCAAGCGCAAGATCCCGTTCATCTGCGCCAACCCGGATCTCGTCGTCGAGCGTGGTCACCGGCTGATCCCCTGCGCCGGTGCGATTGCCAAGCTTTACGAAGAGCTGGGTGGCGAGGCGCGCATCGCCGGCAAACCCTATATCGCGATCTATCGCGCCGCCCTGGGCGAGGCGAAGTCCGCGCGCGGAGCGATTGACCTGACCCGTGTCATCGCCGTCGGCGACGGCATGCCGACGGACGTCAAGGGCGCGCAGGACGCGGGCCTGGATCTGCTCTATATCAGCGCCGGTATCCACGCCCAGGAATACATGAACGAAAGCCGGACCGACGAGGCGAAGCTTGCCGCCTTCCTCAAGAAGGAGGGCGCCTCGCCGAAATACTGGATGCCACGGCTCGCCTGACGGGAAGACGGAGATGACGGTTTTTCATCGCAACGAGACCCGTGATCCGCTTCCGGAGCACTTGCGCGGCGGTGTCGTCGCCATCGGCAATTTCGATGGCGTTCACCGCGGCCACCAGTCGGTCCTTAACCGGGCGCTGGAGGAGGCCAAGTCGCGCGGCGTGCCGGCGCTCGTGCTCACCTTCGAGCCGCATCCGCGAACCGTTTTTCGCCCGGACACTCCAGTCTTCCGGCTGACGCCGGCGCCGCTGAAGGCCCGCATCCTCGAAGGCATGGGCTTCGGCGCCGTCATCGAATATCCCTTCGACCGTACCTTCTCTCAGCTTTCCGCCTCGGATTTCATCCACCGCATCCTGCTCGAATGGCTGCATGCCTCGCACGTGGTGACCGGTTTCGACTTTCATTTCGGCAAGGGCCGCGAAGGCGGGCCCGCCTTTCTGATGGCGGCAGGCGGCGACAACGGGTTTGGTGTGACGCTGGTCGATGCCTTCCGTGATGAAAATGCATCCGTCATCTCGTCGAGCTATGTCCGAGCGCTGCTCGGCGAAGGCGATGTCGCCCAGGCCGCGGGCATGCTCGGCTACCGTTATCTCGTCGAAGCCGAGGTGATCGGCGGCAAGAAGCTCGGTCGCGAACTCGGCTTTCCCACCGCCAACATGCGGCTTGCACCCGAGGTGGAACTCCGACCCGGCATCTACGCAGTGCGCTTCCGTCGTCCCGACGGCTCGCTTTACGACGGGGTCGCCAGTTTCGGGCGCCGGCCGACGGTCGACAGCGACGGCGAACCGCTGCTCGAGACCTTCGTCTTCGATTTCTCCGGCGATCTCTATGGCGAAGTCTGCGCCGTGACTTTCTTCGGTCACCTGCGCGACGAATTGAAATTCGATGGCCTCGATCCGCTGGTGGCGCAGATCCGGCAGGACGAGGCCGAGGCCCGCGCGCTGCTTTCCGGCGTCACGCCACTCGGCGACATCGACCGCAAGCTCAACTTCGCCCGATAAAAGATTTCGGTCTTCGCGCGGCGGCGGACCTTTTCAAAAGGCCGAAAACGCCTTAAACAACCGGCCACCATGACCCGGCACCGTCGATTGATCATCGATCAGCGAATTATTGGCCCGGCCTTCCGCGTGCTGTGATCAGCCGGAAGGTCCGGGATTTCGGCGTTTCCGACGCCCCAGTCATCTCTCGATACCGAGCCCATTTCGTATGCGCGGCCGTTCGCGCGAAGAAGCGATTGCAAAAACCATGACCGACACCGCTGAAAAGATCGACTACTCCTCGACCCTCTATCTGCCGCAGACGGAATTTCCGATGCGCGCGGGCCTGCCGCAGAAGGAGCCGGAAACGGTGGCCCGCTGGCAGAAGATGGGCCTCTACAAGAAGCTGCGCGCATCGGCTGCCGGCCGCGACAAGTTCGTGCTGCACGACGGCCCGCCCTATGCCAACGGCAACATCCACATCGGCCACGCGCTGAACAAGATCCTCAAGGACGTCATCAACCGCTCGTTCCAGATGCGCGGTTTCGACGCCAACTACGTGCCCGGCTGGGACTGCCACGGTCTGCCGATCGAGTGGAAGATCGAGGAGAAGTACCGCGAGAAGGGCCAGAACAAGGACGAGGTTCCGGTTAACGAGTTCCGTCGGGAATGCCGCGATTTCGCCGCCGGCTGGATCCAGGTCCAGGCCGAGGAGTTCAAGCGTCTCGGCATCGAGGGCGACTTCGACAATCCCTACACGACGATGAACTTCCACGCCGAAGCGCGCATCGCCGGTGAGCTGATGAAGATCGCCAAGCTCGGCCAGCTCTATCGCGGCTCGAAGCCTGTCATGTGGTCGGTTGTCGAGCGTACGGCGCTTGCCGAAGCCGAAGTCGAATACGCCGATGTCGAAAGCGACATGATCTGGGTGAAGTTCCCGGTCACCGAAGGTCCCGACAGCCTTGCCGGCACCTTCGTTGTGATCTGGACGACCACGCCCTGGACCATCCCCGGCAACCGCGCCATCGCCTACTCGTCGCGTTATGCCTATGGCCTCTACGAAGTGGCGACCGCCGAGAACGATTTCGGCCCCCAGCCGGGCGAGAAGCTGATCTTTGCCAAGCGCCTGGCCGATGAGTCTGCCGCCAAGGCGAAGCTCACCTTCAACTTCGTTCGCGACCTCGAGGCCGATGAACTGTCGTCCGTGACCTGCGCCCATCCGCTGCACGGTCTGGGCGGCGGCTACGCCTTCAAGGTGCCGCTGCTCGACGGCGACCACGTGACCGACGATGCCGGCACCGGCTTCGTGCACACGGCCCCGAGCCACGGCCGCGAGGACTTTGATGCCTGGATGGACAATGCCCGCGCGCTCGAAGCCCGCGGCATCTCCTCGGCGATCCCGTTCACGGTCGACGACGCCGGCTACTTCACCGCTGACGCCCATGGCTTCGGCCCGGACGCCGAAGGTGGCGCGGGCCGCGTCATCGATGACAAGGGCAAGAAGGGCGACGCCAACGATCGCGTAATCAAGGCGCTGATCGCCCGTCACGCGCTCTTCGCTCGCGGCCGCCTCAAGCATTCCTATCCGCATTCCTGGCGCTCGAAGAAGCCGGTAATCTTCCGCAACACGCCGCAATGGTTCGTCTACATGGACAAGGCCTTCGGTGATGGCACGACCCTGCGTTCGCGCGCGCTGTCTGCCATCGACGACACCCGCTTCGTTCCGGGCGCCGGCCAGAACCGCCTGCGTGCGATGATCGAAGGCCGTCCGGACTGGGTGCTCTCGCGCCAGCGTGCCTGGGGCGTTCCGATCGCGATCTTTGCCGACGATCAGGGCGAGATCCTGATCGACGAGGCCGTCAACGCTCGCATCCTCGACGCTTTCGAACAGGAAGGTGCCGATGCCTGGTTCACCGAAGGCGCCAAGGATCGCTTCCTCGGCAACGACCACGATCATGCCAAGTGGCATCAGGTCATGGACATCCTCGACGTGTGGTTCGACAGCGGTTCGACCCATACCTTCACGCTCGAAGACCGTCCGGACCTGAAGTGGCCGGCCGACGTCTATCTCGAAGGTTCGGACCAGCATCGCGGCTGGTTCCATTCCTCGCTGCTCGAAGCCTGCGCCACGCGCGGCCGCGCACCCTACAACGCCGTTGTCACCCATGGTTTCACCATGGATGAGAAGGGCGAGAAGATGTCGAAGTCCAAGGGCAACACCGTCACCCCGCAAGAGGTGATGAAGGATGCCGGCGCCGACATCCTGCGCCTGTGGGTGATGACGACGGATTATTGGGAAGATCAGCGCCTCGGCAAGACGATCATCCAGACAAACATCGACGCCTATCGCAAGCTGCGCAACACGATCCGCTGGATGCTCGGCACGCTCGCCCACGACAAGGGCGAGGAAATTGCCTATGCCGAGATGCCGGAACTCGAAAAGCTGATGCTGCATCGCCTGGCCGAACTCGACCAGGTCGTGCGCGAAGGCTACGACGCCTTCGACTTCAAGAAGATCGCCCGTTCGCTGATCGATTTCTCGAACGTCGAACTCTCGGCCTTCTATTTCGACGTTCGCAAGGATGCGCTCTACTGCGACGCGCCGTCGAGCCTGCGCCGCCGTGCGGCACTCGCCGTCATCCGCAAGCTCTTCGATTGCCTCGTGCTGTGGCTGGCGCCGATGCTGCCGTTTACGACCGAAGAGGCCTGGCTGTCGCGCAAGCCCGATGCGGTCTCGGTGCACCTCGAACAGTTCCCGGCGATCCCGGCGGAATGGAAGAACGATGCGCTCGAAGCCAAGTGGGAGAAGATCCGTGCGGTCCGCACCGTCGTCACCGGCGCGCTCGAGATCGAACGCAAGGACAAGCGCATCGGCTCGTCGCTGGAAGCCGCACCGGTCGTCCACGTCGCCGATCCGGAGCTGTTGAAGGCGCTGGAAGGCCAGGACTTCGCGGAGATCTGCATCACCTCGGGGATCACTGTCGAGACCACCGAAGGTCCGGCCGACGCGTTCCGGTTGGCTGACGTGGCCAAGGTCAGCGTCGTGCCGAAGCTTGCCGAAGGCCAGAAATGCGCTCGCTCCTGGCGGATCACGACCGATGTCGGTTCTGACGCACTCTACCCGGACGTGTCCGCCCGGGATGCCGCTGCCTTGCGCGAGCTTGTTTTCAAGGCTTAACGCATTGTTACCGGATGAATTGCACTCCTTGCGTTCATCCGGTAAAACCTGCCCGAAATTTGGCGGATTTCTCCGCCATGGGCGCTTGAGTGGCCGCGCTGACTGGTGGCCGGCTGGAAGGAATCTCATGGAAATGACGCGAGAGTTGCGAGTGTTTGCCAGCGTGGCCGCCATTTTGACGAGCGGCCTGGTGCTTACGGGCTGCATCGGCGGCCCGACCTACGGCACGGACAAGACCGCCGGCGAACAGCTCATGGACGACCTCGGCAGCGTCGCCAGCTTCGGTCCGCCGAAGCGGGATCCGGTCAAGTACCAGCCGCGTCCTGGTCTCGTGCTGCCGCCGTCCACCCAGCAGGCGTCACTCGTCGAGCCGCAGAAGTCGCTCGCCAGCCGTGAGGGGAACCCGGAATGGGTCGAGTCTCCGGAAGAGGTGCGCAACCGCCTGCGTGAAGAGGCCGACGCCAACAAGAACAACCCGAACTACGTCTCCCCCCTTGCCAAGGCCAGCGCCAACGGCCGCCGCCTTTCGGCAAAGGAGCAGCAGGAGGCCTACCGCGAGGCCCGCAAGGTCGAGCAGGGCGCCTATTCCGACAAGCGCCGCTTCTTGAGCGATCCGCCGCTCGACTACCGCCGCCTGCCCGAGGGCACGGAGACCGACCTCGGCGAGCCGGAGAAGGACAAGGAGCGCCGCCGCAAGAAGGAAGCGCAGGTCAAGAATTCCGGCACCAAGTGGTATTGGCCCTTCTAAGACCAGTTCGCCGTTTCATTTGAAACGGCGAATGCCTCACCCTTTTGCATCCATGCAGCTCCGGACGAAAGCACTTCGCGCGTTTTCTGGAATTGCCTAAGCAGCGCCAGAGCCATGACCATCAGCATTCGCGACGCCCGCCCGGAAGATGCAGAGACGATCCTGCGCTTCATCACGGAACTTGCCATCTACGAAAAAGAGCCCGACGCCGTCGAGGCGACGGTCGGGATGCTCCAGGATTCGCTTTTCGGCCCGGGCGCCATCACCCGCGCCGTGATCTGCGAGAAGGACGGCAAGCCGGCCGGCTTTGCCATGTGGTTCTACAACTATTCCACCTGTCAGGCGCGCAAGGGGCTTTATCTCGAGGATCTATACGTCACGCCGGATTGCCGCGGTTCGGGCGCCGGCAAGATGCTACTGAAGCACCTGGCAAGGATTGCCGTCGAGGAAGGCTGCGGCCGCTTCGAGTGGAGCGTTCTCGACTGGAACGAGCCGGCGATCCGCGTCTACGAATCGGTCGGCGCAGAGCCGATGTCCGAGTGGACGCGCTACCGCCTTTCGGGTGTCGCGCTCGAGAGCTTCGCTGCCGACTGAAGACGTTAAGGGGTCTCACCGCTTGCCGGCAAAGAAATCCCTGAGGATATCGGCGGCTTCCCGCTCGGCGAGGCCCGAATAGACATCGGGCGCATGGTGACAGGTGGGCGAGCCGAAGAAGCGCACACCGCTGTCGACCGCGCCGCCCTTCGGGTCGTCTGCGCCGTAATAGAGGCGACGGATGCGGGCGAATGAAATCGCCGCCGCGCACATGGTGCAGGGTTCGAGCGTGACGTAGAGATCGGCGCCGATCAGCCTTTCGTCCTCGAGGACGGCGGCAGCCTCGCGGATGGCGACGATCTCCGCATGGGCGGTCACGTCGTTGAGCTCGCGGGTGCGATTGCCGGCGCGCGAGATGATGCGGCCGTCGAAAACCACCACGGCGCCGATCGGCACTTCGCCGCGTTCGGCAGCCTTGCGGGCCTCTTCAAGGGCCGCATCCATGAAGCGTGTCGTCTCAGCCATCGCTCAAACAATAATTTCTCTTAACCCACGGGCCGCGACCTGATAGGACAGCCGCAAAAGGCAGGCAACACAAATGACATCCAAAGACAAGCCCACGCGGCCTGGCGGCAAGTCCGCTGGCCGGGACAAGAAACCGCATTTCGCCGACAAGAAGGGCGCTGCGCCGAAAAAGGCTGCAGGAGCCAAGGCTTCCGGCCCGAAGTCTTTCGGTGCCAAGGGCCCCGGCAGGAGCTTCGACGCAAAGACGTCTGATCCCAAGGCCGGCGCTTCGCGTCCGGCCCGGGAGCGCCCGGCAGCGGCTGCAGCGGCCGCCGACGAGCCGCAGCGCATCTCGAAGATCCTGGCGCGCGCCGGCGTTGCCTCGCGTCGCGACGTCGAGCGCATGATCATGGAAGGCCGCATCAGGCTCAATGGTGTCATCCTCGACACGCCCGTGGTCAACGCGACGCTCGCCGATGCGATCGAGGTCGATGGCCAGCCGATCCGCGGTATCGAGCGCACGCGCCTCTGGCTCTATCACAAGCCGGCCGGTCTGGTGACCACCAATGCCGACCCGGAGGGCCGTCCGACCGTATTCGAGAACCTGCCGGACGAGCTGCCGCGGGTTCTGTCGATCGGCCGCCTCGACATCAACACCGAGGGCCTGCTGCTCCTCACCAATGACGGCGGCCTTGCCCGCGTGCTCGAACTGCCGTCGACCGGCTGGCTGCGCCGTTACCGCGTGCGCGCCCATGGCGAGATCGATCAGGAAGCGCTCGACAAGCTGAAGGACGGCATCGCCGTCGACGGCGTGCTGTACGGCGCCATCGAAGCGACGCTCGACCGCGTCCAGGGCTCGAACGTCTGGATCACGATGGGGCTTCGCGAAGGCAAGAACCGCGAAATCAAGAACGTGCTCGGCGCGCTCGGCCTCGACGTCAACCGCCTGATCCGCATCTCCTACGGCCCGTTCCAGCTCGGCGAACTGCCGGAGGGACACGTCCAGGAAATTCGCGGTCGCACGCTGCGCGACCAATTGGGACCGCGCCTGATCGAGGACGCCAAGGCGAACTTCGACGCGCCGCTTTACAATGATCAGGCGGCGACCGTTGCCGGTGAGGCTGAAGACGACGCCGCCGACACGCGCAGGCCGGAGCGCAACAACCGCTGGGAAAAGCCGGAGGACAAGCGCGAGCGTGCCCTTTCTCGTCTGGACACCCGTCGTGACGACCGCCGCGACGGTGGTGGTCGTGGCAAGGATGGTGCCCGCGGCAAGGGTGGCCCGCGCGAAGACCGCGACGCCAAGTTCGAGGATCGGCCGAAGCGCGCGCCGGCTCAGCGCGCCCGCACGGCCAATGTCTGGATGGCGCCGGGCGCCCGCCCGCTCGCCGAAAAGAAGCCGAAGTCCGTTGATGGCGATGCCACCGAGAAGTCCGCCCGTCGCGAGCGTCCGGAAAGCGCGCCGAAGTCCAAGCGCTACGGCCGCAACAAGGATGGTCTGGCGACGAAGACGACCGGCAAGTTCGACCCGGACCGCAAGGGTGGCCCGCACAGAGACTTCGACCGCGCCGATCGTCCGGCGTCTGCCGCGCCGGTCAAGCGTCGCGACGACGAGGGCGAATGGATCAGCGCCAGCGAGCCTGCCCGTCGCGGCAAGGACGAGGGCCGCGATGGCGGCTTTGGCCGACGCAAGTCGGGCGACGCGGGTGACCGCAGGTCGCGCGATCACGGTGACCGTCCTGCGCGCCGTGACGGCGGCGACCGTCCCCGTTCTGAAGGCGGACCGCGCAGCCATTCCGACAAGCCGAGGGCGCCACGCGCCGACGGTGATCGTCCGCAGCGTCGCGAAGGCGGTGAGCGTTCGTTCAGTGACCGTCCGGCTCGCAGCGACGGCGGTGATCGCCGGTTCGACAAGCCGCGGGCTCCACGCGCTGACGGTGACCGTCCGCCGCGTCGCGAAGGTGGCGACCGTCCGTTTGGCGACAAGCCTCGCGGCAAGTCGTTCGGCGGCAAGCCCTCGGGCGGAAAATCCTTCGGTGAACGCTCCGGCGGTCCGCGCGGCGGTAAGCCTGGTGGCGGCAAGCCCGGCGGTGGACGCCCCGGCGGTCCTGGTCGCTCCGGCGGCGGGCGCCCGGCTGGCGGCGGCAAGCCGCGCGGCAGAGGAAACTAAGCGGTCGTGCGGATCGTCGGCGGAGAGTTTCGGGGTCGCAGCCTGGCGACCCCAAAGTCCAACGATATCCGGCCGACCACGGACCGGACGCGCGAAAGCCTGTTCAACATTCTGAGCCATTCCTATCCGGACGCGCTCGACGGCACGCGTGTGCTCGACCTTTTCGCGGGCACCGGCGCCGTCGGCTTCGAGGCGCTGTCGCGCGGATGCCGGCATGCGCTCTTTGTCGAGCAGGGCGTCGAGGGCAGGGGCCTGATCCAGACCAACGTCGAGACGCTCGGCCTGCAGGGCCGGGCCAAGGTCTTCCGGCGCGACGCCACGAGCCTTGGCGGCGTCGGTACGATGGAGCCGTTTCATCTCGTCTTCGCCGATCCGCCCTACGCCAAGGGGCTGGGCGAAAAGGCATTGGAGTCGGCTGCCATCGGCAACTGGCTGGTGCCCGGCGCCCTGGTGATCCTCGAAGAGCGGGCAGATGTCCAGCCGGCGCCGGTCGCAGTCTTCGAAAACCTTGACGTCAGGGTGTTCGGCGACACGCGCATGCATTTCTATCGGTTTCGCGGAGCCTGATGCCGTAATTTCGGTTGAGTTGCCGGGATAGGCTCAGCCGGACGACGCCATTTTCTCAACCCGCCCAGCGCGGAGGCATGCCGATGAAGCAGGATCTTTCGATGACGCATGGATCGGCGGAAGCCCCGGCGCGGCCCACCGTCGCGCTGGCGCTTGGCGGTGGCGGCGCCCGCGGTCTTGCGCATATCCATGTCATCGAGGCGCTGGATGAACTCGGCATTCGGCCGGTCGCGATCGCGGGCTCGTCGATCGGCGCGATCATGGGCGCGGGCATGGCGGCGGGTTTGCGCGGCGAAGAGATCCGGGCCCATACGCTTTCCACCGTCGGCCACCGGCGCGAAGTGGTCAACCGCCTGTGGCAATTGCGGCCGTCGAGCCTTTCCGAAGCGATGGCGAGCGGCTTCCGCTTCGGCCAGTTCAATGTCGAGCGGGTGCTCAAGGCCTTCCTGCCCGAGGCCATCCCGCAAAAATTCTCCGACCTCGAAATCCCGCTGAAAGTAGTCGCCACCGACTATTACGGTCAGACGGAGAAGATCTGCGAGAAGGGCGACCTCCGCAAGGCCCTGGCTGCGTCTGCGGCGCTGCCGGCGATCTTCACGCCGGTCCGGATCGACGGGCGGGTCATGATCGACGGCGGCATCTACAATCCCATTCCCTTCGATCACCTGCGCGGCCTTGCCGATATCGTCATTGCGGTCGATGTCGTCGGCGGGCCGGATGGCGACGGCAAGGCGATCCCGAGCCGGATCGACAGCCTGTTCGGCGCGAGCCAGCTGATGATGCAGTCGATCATCGCCATGAAGCTGAAGGAGGGGGCGCCGGACATCCTGTTGCGTCCCGATGTCGGCCGCTACCGCGTGATGGATTTCCTGCGCGCCCAAGACGTGCTGAACGCAACGGCTGCGATCAAGGACGAACTCAAGCGCGCACTCGAAGAGCGGATGACAGCGCCAAGGCTCACCTGAACCTTGGTGTTTGAAGCTTGGGGCCTGAACAACCTTGGCAATGACGGCGCGTGCCGTCGCAGCGTGAGCGGTTAGGCGCTTTCGCGCTCGTCCGCGGGAAGGCCCGGGAGGATCCGTTCGCCGGTCTCTTGCGAATGGTCGACCTCGCGCTTCGGCTTGACCAGCGGCTCCGGACGCACAGGCCGCGAGTGCAGCATGTCGCGGCCGGCGGTGATGCCCTCGGCCTCCTGCAGCACGAGGCGCGCCTCGTCGCGCTTGCGGATGTCGTCCATGATCGCGATCGCCTCGTCGTCGCCGACCCCAAGTGCCTCCAGCGTCTTGCGGCCGAAGAGCAAGCCGGACTCGAAGGTCTCGCGCAGCTCGTAGTCGACACCCTTGGCGCGCAGTTCCAGCGTGTGCAGACGATCGTAGGAGCGGGCGTAGATGCGTGCATTCGGATATTCGGATTGCACGAGATCGATGATGTGGTCGGTCGTTTCCTTCTTCTGGGTGCAGACGGCGACGATCTTGGCCCGTTCGATGCCGGCGGCGCGCAGCACGTCGAGGCGGTTGCCGTCGCCGAAATAGATCCGGAAGCCGAAGGTCGCGGCCTGGCGCACGCGCGCGGCGGAATGATCGATGATCGTCACATCGCGACCGCCGGCAAGCAGGATCTGGGCGGCGATCTGGCCGAAGCGGGAGAAGCCGATCATCAGCACATCGGCATTGGCGCCATCGAAGTCTTCTTCGATCTCTTCGTCCATCTCGTCCTGCTCGCGCATCAATTTCGGCGCGAGCATGGAGGCAAGGGGCGTCAGCGCCATCGACAGGGTCACGATCGCGACCAGCAGCGAGGCGTTGCCGTCCGAGAAGACGCCGGCGCTTGCCGCCGCCGTGAACAGCACGAAGCCGAACTCGCCGCCCTGCGGCAAAAGCAGGCTGATGCGCACGGCGTCATTGTGATGTGATCCGGTGAAGCGGCAGAGCCAATAGAGAACCAGGCTCTTCAGTGCCATCAGCAGCGGCACGGCGATGATGATCAGCTGGTACCGCTCGACGATGACGCCGAGCTCCAGCGACAGGCCGACCGCCATGAAAAACAGCGCCTGCAGGATACCGCGAAACGGCTCGATATCCGCCTCGAGTTCATGGCGGTAGGAGGACTCGGCCAGCAACACGCCTGCAAGGAAGGCACCCATGGCCATCGACAATCCGGCGAGCTGCATCATGGTCGCCGCCCCCATGACCACAAGCAGTGCGGCGGCGATCATGACATCGCGTGCGCCGGTGCGAGCGATGAGCTGGAACAGCGGATTCACAAGGTAGCGCCCGGCAGCGAAGAGCACGACGATCGCAGTGGTGGCGATGGCGAAATCCTCGAGCGGCGGCGTGGTGTCCTCGGGCGCCTGTGCCGCCAGCAGCGGGATCAGCGCCAGAAGCGGCACGATCGCGAGATCCTGCAGCAGCAGGATCGAGAAGGCGCGTTGCCCGTAGCGCGTGTTGCGGTCGTTGCCCTCGTCGAGGATCTGCATGGCGAATGCCGTCGACGAGAGGGACAGTCCGAAGCCGGCGATGATGCTGCCGCCATGATCGAGGAGGCCGAGGGCATAGATGGCGTAGGAAAGCAGGATGCCTGTCAGCAGCACCTGCGCCGTGCCGAGGCCGAAGATGTCGCGCCGCATCTGCCAGAGGCGCGAAGGCTTGAGTTCGAGCCCGATGATGAAGAGCAGGAAGACGACGCCGAGTTCCGAGACGTGCAGGATCTGCTCGCCTTCGGTGATGCTTTGGGCGACAGGTCCGATCAGCACGCCGGCCGAAAGGTAGCCGAGGATCGTGCCGAGCCCGAGCCGCTTGAAGATGGGAGCGGCGATCACTGCGCCACCGAGCAGCATCAGGGCCTGGGAATAGATGATCGGTGTCGTTGCCATGCCTCAGGCTTTCACTGTTGCTGAACCCGGCCCCCAAGCGGAGCATTCGAGAGCGCTTCATTTGCGGTGTTTGAGCGGGAATCGGGTCGATGCCCTTGATGCCTGCTTCGCCGCACAATAAATGGGGCAGGAATGAAAGGCCACACCATGTCAGACACGATCGATTCTGCCGACCTCGAAAAACGCGCATCCGAACTCGTGGACCTCGCCCGCAAGGCCGGCGCCGATGCGGCGGACGCGGTGGTGGTGCGCGGGCGCTCCCGCTCCGTCTCCGTCCGCCTCGGCAAGGTCGAAGCGACGGAAGCCTCCGAAAGCGACGACTTTTCGCTCCGTGTTTTTGTCGGACGGCGTGTCGCCAGCGTTTCGGCCAATCCGGGTTTTGACCTGAAGCTGCTCGCCGAGCGCGCGGTTGCCATGGCCAAGGCTTCGCCGGAGGATCCCTTCGCCGCGCTGGCGGACGCCGACCGGCTGGCGAAGTCCTATCCGGACCTCGACCTTTTCGACGCCACGGCGGTTTCCACTGAAATCCTGACCGAGGCAGCGCTTGCCGCCGAAGAGGCGGCACTTGCGGTCTCGGGCGTTACCAATTCCAGCGGCGCTGGCGCATCGGCCGGTATGGGCGGGCTGGTACTCGTCACCTCGCATGGCTTTTCCGGCTCCTACATGGCCACCCGCTTTGGCCGCTCCGTCAGCGCGATTGCCGGCGAGGGCACCAAGATGGAGCGCGACTACGATTATGATAGCCGCCTCTTCTTTGCCGACCTGCGCGACGCCGACGAAATCGGCCGCCTGGCCGGCGAGCGCGCGGTCGCCCGCATCAATCCGCGCCAGGTGCCGACCGCCAAGAATGTCACCGTCGTCTTCGACCCGCGCATGGCCCGCGGCTTCGTCGGCCATCTGGCCGGCGCCATCAATGGCGCGGCTGTCGCCCGCAAGACGAGTTTCCTGCGCGACATGATGGGCAAGCAGATCCTGAAGTCGGGTCTTTCCGTGACCGACGACCCGCTGATCGTGCGTGGCTCCTCTTCGCGTCCCTTTGACGGCGAAGGGGTCAGCGGCGAGAAACTGGCGATGGTCGAAGATGGTGTGCTGAACCACTGGTTCCTGTCCACATCGGCAGCGCTCGAACTCGGGCTTCAGACCAACGGCCGCGGCGTGCGCGGCGGTCCGACGGTCAATCCGTCCTCGACCAATCTGGCGCTCGAGCCGGGATCGATCTCGCGGGACGATCTCATCCGTGGGGTTAACACCGGGTTCTACGTCACCGAGCTGATCGGCCAGGGCGTCAACATGGTGACCGGCGAATACAGCCGCGGCGCCTCTGGCTTCTGGATCGAGAACGGCGAGCTGACCTTTGCCGTCTCGGAAGTCACGATCGCGTCCAATCTCAAAGACATGTTCATGGCGCTGACGCCGGCAGACGACATCGACCGCAAGTTCGGCGTCGCGGCGCCGACGCTCGCCATCGAGGGCATGACGCTCGCCGGCCTCTGACAAGGCCGCTGGAAAAGCAGGCGCGGGAAGCCCGCGCCGATCCCGCCTTCCGGACAAGGGAGAGGCGGGCTGACGGGGTTTTGAATGTCTGACACAGCACCACCGGGCGCGGACTGGAAGCCGGATCTCGACGTGATCCGTGCCGCGGCGGTTGTCGCCGGCGAAACCGCGCTCGGCTATTTCCGCAAGGCGCCCGACGTCCGCTGGAAGAACGAAGGCCGCTCGCCGGTAAGCGAGGCGGATCTTGCCGCAAACGATGTGCTGAAGACGCGCTTGCTTGCGGCCCGGCCCGATTACGGCTGGCTGTCGGAGGAGACGGACGACGATCTGAGCCGGCTGTCGCGCGAAACGGTCTTCGTCGTCGATCCGATCGACGGCACGCGGGCTTTCATCGCCGGCAAGGAACTCTGGTGCGTCAGCGTCGCCGTCGTGCATCGCGGCCAGCCCGTTGCCGGCGTGCTCTATGCCCCGGCGCTCGATGAACTCTTCGAGGCGGTCGCAGGCGGCAGTGCGCTGAAAAACGGTGCCCAAATCTCGGTGCGCGAGGCAAAACCCGGGGAAACACTGCATCTGGCGGCTGCCGAGGACACGATCGGCAAGCTTCCGGCGCCCTATCGCAGCGCCGTTACCCGTATCCCGCATGTGCCGTCGCTTGCCTATCGGCTGGCCATGGTTGCCGACGGGCGGATCGACGGCACTCTGGTGAAGAAGAACTCCCACGACTGGGACCTGGCTGCAGCAGATCTCATTCTAGCGAGCGCCGGCGGCGCGCTGGCCGATCTCGATGCGCAGCCGCTCTCTTACAATCGATCCACTGTCGTTCACGGGGTTCTCTGCGCGGCGGCAAAGCCGCTCTTGCCGGGCCTGATCGCCGCATCGCGGTCCATGGAGCCCCATTGACCTTTGAGGCTGAATGCCTCAAATCAACGCCCACACCCAACAAGAATAAATGGAAGTCCGATGGCTCACGACACCGAGAAAAAACAACGTCTGCACCTCGTCTTCGGCGGCGAACTCACCACGCTGACTGACGTACATTTCCGCGACCTGGACAAGCTCGATATCGTCGGCATCTACCCGGACTACGACAGCGCCCTGACTGCTTGGAAATCCAAGGCGCAGATGACCGTCGACAACGCTCACATGCGTTACTTCATCGTCCACATGCACCGTCTGCTCGACCCGGAAAACGGCTGATGCCGATGAGGTCGGGATGCGCGGTGTTTACCCGCATGCCAGTCGCCCTTAAGTCTCTCCGGGCCGGAACGGCCGGGGAAGGTGGCCTGTCATGAGCAGCTTTCGCGCGCGCCTGGCGCTGTCCAGCTACCGCTGGATCGGCTCGGCCATCTATCCTCTCGTCTGGTCCTACCTTGCCATTCGCGCGGCGAAGGGCAAGGAGGATCCGACGCGCCGCCGTGAGCGCTACGGCCATGCCAGCGAGCCGCGGCCGCAAGGCCCTCTCGTCTGGTTCCACGCGGCAAGCGTCGGCGAAACCAACGCCGTCATCCCGATGATCAAGGAAATCAGGCGGCGCGGCATCCACGTCGTGCTGACGACCGGGACGATGACCTCTGCGCGTGTCGTGGCCGAGCGCCTGGGGTCGACGGTGATCCACCAGTATGTCCCGCTCGATTTCAAGCCGGCCGTCAGCCGTTTTCTCAACTACTGGGAGCCGGATCTGGCGATCATCGCCGAATCCGAGATCTGGCCGATGACCATCCTGGAACTCGGCCGCCGCCATATCCCGCAGGTTCTGGTCAATGGGCGCATGTCCGACCGGACGTTCGCGCGCTGGAAGCGTCGGCCGGCGCTCGCCGATGCGCTGTTCGAGAATCTCGCGCTCGTCATTGCCCAGTCCGATGTCGATGCGGAGCGCTTCCGCACGCTCGGTGCGCTGCCGGTCATGGTGTCGGGCAATCTCAAGGTCGACACCGACGCGCCGCCACACGATCCGCAGGCGCTGAAGGAGTATCGCCAGCAGATCGGCGCCCGCAAGACCTGGGCGGCGATCTCGACCTTCGACGGCGAGGAGGCGGCCGCCGGTGTCGTGCACCGTGCGCTCAAGGAGCGAACCGGCCTTCTGACGATCATCGTTCCGCGTCATCCCGATCGCAGCGACGCCATCGAGGCGGCGCTGACGGCCAAAGGGCTGAAGGTCGCCCGGCGCACGCGCCGCGATCCGCTGACGCCCGACGTCGATATCTTCCTCGGCGACACGATCGGCGAAATGGGCCTCTATCTTCGCCTGACCGAGGTCGCTTTCGTCGGCCGGTCGCTGTTTGCCGAGGGTGGTCAGAACCCGCTGGAGCCGGCGATGCTCGGCTGCGCCATCCTTTCCGGCGGCAACGTCCAGAACTTTCGCGAGACCTATCAGACGCTGGCCAAGAACGGCAGCGCCAAGATCGTGCGCGACGTCGAGATGCTGGCCAAGGGCGTCAACTATCTGCTCGCCAACGACGACATGCGTCGCTCGATGATCGATGCCGGCCTCGAAACCGTGCAAGAGATGCGCGGTGCCCTGTCGGCGACGATGAAGGGACTTGAGCCCTATATCAATCCGCTCGTCGTCAAGGCGCGTCTCAACCCGCCGACCGACAACTGATCCAGCAGGAGACGAAGCCTCGTCATGACCGCAGCCAAAGCCATAGCCGGCATCCTGTTCGACAAGGATGGAACCCTGCTCGACTACGCAAAGAGCTGGGTGCCGGTGAACTACGAACTGGCGCGGATCGCGGCAAAGGGTGATGAGGCCCTGGCCCGCACGCTGCTTGCAGCCGGCGGCATGGACGCCGACACCGGCCACGTGCTGCCCGACAGCCTGCTTGCCGCAGGCAACACGGTCGAGATCGCGACCGGCTTCGTCGGCGCGGGCGCGCCCTTCACGATTGCCGAACTGACGACCCTGCTTGACGGCCTGTTTGCGCGCTCGGCTGAATATGCCGTGCCGGTGACCGATCTCGGCGCTTTCTTCGCCGGGCTGCACGCCAAGGGCTACCGCCTCGGTGTCGCCTCGAGCGACAACGAGCGTTCGATCCGCGAAACGGCAAAGCGCTTCGGCTTCGAGGATTACCTGCACTATGTGGCGGGCTATGACAGCGGCTACGGCGTCAAGCCGGAGCCGGGCATGGTGCTCGGTTTTTGTGCCGCGACCGGCCTTGAGCCGCAGCAGGTCGTTGTCGTCGGTGACAACAATCACGACATGCACATGGGCCGCAGCGCCGGCGTCGGCATGACGGTCGCCGTCTTGACGGGCACCGGCTCGCGCCAGTCGCTTGCGGCGGCTTCCGACCATTGCCTCTCGGACATCACCGAACTCGAAGCTGTCCTCTAGATCGAGTTGCGGCAGCGGCTTGCCGCGATTGCCTTCAGTTGTGCATCGTGATCGGCCCGGTTCAGCGCCCCTGCCGTGGCCGTATCGGTCTCCATAGCTTGCGTTTTTTCCCGTTCTGACGTTTTTTGTCGCAATCCGCCGGTTTCGACCGGCGAACAAACCGTCCCTCCCGGAAACGGAAGGACCTGAGCGGCCGGGAGGCCACGGAACAAAGATGGTATCGGAAGCGCCGCCATTCTGGTGGACCAAGGCGGATTGGCGTGCGCGCGCGTTGTGGCCGTTCTCATGGGTTTACGGACGGATTGCCGGCATGCGCATGGATCGCGCGCAGCGCGCCTCCGTGCCGGTCCCGGTCATCTGCATCGGCAATTTCACCGTCGGCGGCGCCGGCAAGACGCCGACCTCCATCGCGCTTGCCCGCGTCATCCGCGAAAAGGGGCTGAAGCCCGGATTCCTCAGCCGCGGTTATGGCGGCTCGCTCGACGTGACGACCGTCGTCGATCTGGAACATCATCGCGCCCGCGACGTCGGCGACGAACCGTTGCTGTTGGCGAAGGAGGCCTTGACCGTCGTCTGCCGCCGCCGCGTCGATGGGGCTCGTCGGCTGGTGAAGGAAGGCGTCGACATCATCATCATGGACGACGGTTTCCAGAGCGCGCGGCTGGCCTTCGACTTCGCGCTTTTGGTGATCGATTCCCGCCGCGGCATCGGCAACGGCTATCTGGTGCCGGCGGGCCCGGTGCGGGCGCCACTGTCGAACCAGCTCCGCCACGCCACGGCCCTGCTCAAGATCGGTGACGGCACCGAGGCCGACGCCCTGATCCGTCGCGCCGCCCGCGCCGGCAAGCAGATCTACGAAGCCGACGTCATAAGGCACGACGACGGATCGCTAAATGGCGTCAAGGTGCTTGCCTGGGCGGGCATTGCCGATCCGGAGAAGTTTTACCGCACCGTTCGGGAGACGGGCGCCGTCATCGAGGAAACCCGCAGTTTTCCCGACCACCACCATTTCTCCGAGGACGAAATCGCCGATCTGCTCGACCAGGCTGCAGCGCTCGGCTGCCAGCTCGTTACCACCGCCAAGGATCTGGTGCGCCTGGAGCCCGGCCACGGCCGCGCCGCCGAACTCGCCGCAGCGAGCAGGGTGATCGAGATCGATGTGCGCTTCGACGACCCGATGGCGCCGAAGAAGATCATCGAGACGGCGCTTGCCGCGGCGCGTGCCCGCAAGCTGCGCGAAGGCGCGGCTAAGTAACGGCGCCGTGTAGGTCGTGGCGCCGGAGTGCCGTTGTTGGTGTCCGGGCTTGATTAGCGGCGCTGGTTGGGCAGCGCGCCTGCGCGCTTTTCCGCCTCGAGCGAGGCTTCCGCGTCGACATAGGGCTCCTGCCGGGCGACGCTCCAGTAACGCAGTTCGTCGACGGGGATGATCTTGCCGGTCATCGCGCAGACCACGTGCGAACCCGCAAGCACGATCTGAAAGTCGCCGTCGAGATAACGGATCTTCGCTTCGCGCGAAGCGCTTCCTTCAAACCGGTTCATCATGCTCGGCGCCTGTTTCCGTCTTCGTTATTGGTTCTCTGGTCTAGCTCGCCGTCCGAAAAAATGCCAGTCGCATTTCGCCAGGCGTGAAGATCAGCTCCGACCGAACAGCCGTTCGATATCGGAGAGCTTGAGTTCGATATAGGTCGGCCGGCCGTGATTGCACTGGCCCGAGCCGGGTGTCGCCTCCATTTGCCTCAAGAGCGCGTTCATCTCCTCGATGCGCATGCGCCGTCCCGAGCGCACCGATCCGTGGCAGGCCATGGTCGCGGCGAGATATTCGAGCCGGCTCGTCAGCCCGCTTGCCGTATCCCATTCGGCAAGCTCGTCGGCGAGCTGGCGCACGAGACCGACGGCATCCATTTCGCCGAGCATGGCCGGCGTTTCGCGCACCGCAATCGCGCCCGGGCCGAAGCGCTCGATCGCAAGGCCCAGGCGGGAGAACTCCTCCGCATGGGCTATCAACCGGTCGCAGTCGTCTTCGGGCAGATCGACGATCTCCGGGATCAGCAGCGCCTGCGCGGCGACCGGCCGTGAATGCAGTGCCGTGCGCATCGCCTCGAACACCAGCCGCTCGTGCGCGGCATGCTGGTCGACGATGACAAGGCCATCATCGGTCTGGGCGACGATGTAGTTCTCGTGCAGCTGCGCGCGCACGGCGCCGAGCGGGAAGGATTGCGGTGCTGCCGGTTGCGGTGCCTCCGGTGCCGGCACCGGCGTCTCCCGATCGAACGGGGTGGCAACACGCGCCGAAGGGGCGGAAAACGCTGCAAAGCTCGCCTGCGGCGGCTCAGCGAGATGGCGCAGCATGGCGTCGAATTGTGTCGGCCGCGACGGTGAGGTCTCGGCGCTCCAGGGCTGCGGGCGGTAATCGCCGGAGCGGAAGGCCTGCATCATGCCGCGGGCGCCCGTCGTTGCGGCGCGGTCGCCGTCGCGCGTCAGCGCCTGACGGATCGCGCCGATGATCAACCCGCGGATCAGGCCGGGGTCGCGGAAGCGCACGTCGGACTTTGCGGGATGCACGTTGACGTCGACGAGCGCCGGGTCGAGCGTGATCGACAGCACGGCGACCGGATAGCGGCCGCTCGGGATCGTCTCGGAATAGGCGGCACGGATCGCCGACAGCAGCAACTTGTCCTGCACCGGGCGGCCATTGACGAAGACATATTGCTGCAGCGAGTTGCCGCGATTGTAAGTCGGCACGCCGGCAAAACCGGTCAGTTCGACGTCTTCCCGTGCCGCATCGATCTCGATCGCATTGTCGCGAAAATCCTTGCCGAGCACTTGCGCCATGCGCGCCAGCCGGTCGTCGCCGGTTGCCGGGAATTCGAGCGTCGAGCGGTCGCTGCCGGAGAGCACGAAACGGACCGCCGGAAACGCGATCGCCATGCGGCGCACCACTTCCGAAATGGCCGCCGCTTCCGCCTTCTCGGTCTTCATGAACTTCAGTCGGGCCGGGGTGGCGAAGAACAGATCGCGCACTTCGACGACGGTGCCGGTATTGGCGGGCGACGGGCGGACCGCCTCGGTTTTGCCGCCGGTAACCGCAATGACCGCGCCTTCGCTGGCGCCGGCCGTGCGCGTCGTGATCGACAGCCGGGCGACCGAGCCGATCGAAGGCAGGGCCTCGCCGCGAAAGCCGAGGGTGCGGATGTCGAAGAGGCTGTCGTCGAGCTTCGACGTGCAGTGCCTTCGGACCGCAAGTTCGAGGTCGCCAGGTGCCATGCCCGAGCCGTTGTCGGTGACCCGCAGCAGCGTCTTGCCGCCGCCGGCGGTCGCGATCTCGATGCGGGTCGCGCCGGCGTCGAGCGCATTCTCGATCAGCTCCTTGGCGGCGCTGGCCGGACGTTCGATCACTTCGCCGGCGGCGATCTGGTTGATGAGGGTTTCTGAAAGCTGCTTGATGGCCATGGCCCATTTTCCGGGATTCGCCGCGGAAACGGAAGAGGGGACGGTATCTCGTCCCCGGTCGCGAGCGCTTGGTGCCGACACCCTTGAAAAATGATCGAGGGTTTAATCGGCCCTTAACACTCTGCTGCGATTTTCCACAACAACCTGAATGATCACGGGTTTTGTCTTTTGAGCCTTGCGGCGTAGCTGGACGCCGCACTCCCGCCGCTCGAAGAGACGCCTGCCAAGGCCACCCCAGCATGTCCCGAAATGAAACCGCCGTTGCAGCGCCGCGCGTCATTATGAAGACGCGGCAGGCCGTTGTGGCACTTTGGATGGCCGCCTGTTCCCCCTGATCTGACGATCCAGGGACACATGCGGTAGGCGAGTGAGGACAGTGCGATGAGCGATGGGGCGCCGAACGGCGCGGACATCAACAGGGTCATTCTTGAGTCGAGTTGCGACGCACTCGGCATCGCTGTGCTTGTCTGCAGCCGGGACGATACCATTCTCTTTGCCAGCCGCACGATGCTGCAATTTTTCCCGGTGCCGGCGGAAGCCCTGATGCCGGGCGCGCGGCTCAGGGACTTCCTCGGTGCCGTCTATGACACCGGTGTCCGTCCGGGCACCGTCCCGGAAAACAGCCGCCGACGCACCAACCGCGAGGAATGGATTGCCGAGCACATGGCGCTGCATTGGCGCGAGCGCTACGAGAGCGTAGAGCGCGCCGGCCGCACCCGCTGGGTTTCGATGCGCAAGCGCCGCCTGTCGAGCGGCATGGGCATCCTGTCGATCAGCGACGTCTCTGACCAGAAGAAGCGCGACGAACAGCTTCAGACCGACCTGGAGCGGGTGGAGCTGACCGAGCAGATCCTCGACGCGCAGCCCAATCCCATCTGCGTCAAGGACCGCAATCTCAATTACATCGCAGTCAACAAGGCCTTCTGCCTGATCCATGACCTGGCGCAGGACGCCATCCTCGGCCGCTCAGCCTGGGACCTGGTCGAGAGCGACCTGGCGGAGCGCTTCGAACAGTCCGATCGCATGGTGCTTGAAACCGGCAAGCCGTTTTCGCAGGCCGAGCACATCGT
The DNA here is from genome assembly GCF_014852205.1 of Ensifer sp. ENS06. Lineage (NCBI taxonomy): Bacteria > Pseudomonadati > Pseudomonadota > Alphaproteobacteria > Hyphomicrobiales > Rhizobiaceae > Ensifer > Ensifer sp. ENS06. The sequence continues at coordinate 838,205 of NZ_JACVBC010000001.1, forward strand.
GCGTGCCGACGGCAGCGACCTCTGGGTGCTGACCCGCAAGTACCGCGTCGGCATGCCCGGCCGCCATTTCGTCGTCACCTGCATGAACGACGTGACCGATATTGCCGTCTGGTATCAGGGCGGCGAGGAGCCCTCGGGCGAGGTCGCCCTGCAGATCCGCGACTACAGCATTTTTGCCGCGGCGCAGAATTTCTACGATCCTTTCCGGGCGCTGAATGTCCAGCAGCTCGTCGAGGCGGGGTCGATGATCGAGACCTTGCCGGCGCGCGGCCTGCGGGTGCTTCTGGCGACCGACGACCGAGCGCTGGAGGAGCGGCTTGTCGCCCGGCTGCGCGGCTCCGGGCTCGACGCCTGCGCCGTTCGCGATGTCGACGAATTGCACGCCTTCTGCGCTGCTGTCGACGAGGCGGGGCTGAAACTCGACATCCTGCTGCTCGACGCGGCTTTCCCCGAGCGGCAGAAGATCGCTGCCGGCTGGCGCGACAGCCCGATCCTTCCGGTGTCCGCCGATCAGGACGGGGCGGCGGTGCTTGCGGAAGTCTTCCGTGTTTGTTCCGAGCGCGCGGGTGCCGCGCTGCAACCGGAATGGTCGCTGTCGTTCGAGGCCGAAGAGATCGCGCCGCCGCCGCCGGCTCCGCAGGTCGACGTGCTCGTTGCCGAGGACAATCAGATCAACCAGTTCGTCTTCACCCAGATCCTCGAGGGGCTCGGCGTTTCGCATCGGATCGCCGCCAACGGTCGCGAGGCCGTCGAACTCTGGCACGAACTGCAACCGGCCCTTGTGCTGATGGATGTGTCGATGCCGGTCATGAACGGCTTCGACGCAACCGTCGCAATCCGGTCGGCTGAAAAGGGACGCGCACAGAAAACTCCGATCATCGGGGTTACCGCCCAGGCCTTGGATATCGACCTGCAGCAATGCAAGGCATGCGGCATGGACGACCACATCATGAAGCCGGTGAGCCCCGATATGATCGAGGCGGTGTTGAGAAAATTCATGCCGGTGAAGGCAGTACGAACGGCAGGTTGAGTAAAAGGCGTGTCAACTCGCTAGAATTGGGGAGGCCAATGGCAAATCTTGGAGCGGCACGATATCGGATTGTTAACCGCCGATTGCGATCGTCTGCCCCGAATTGCCGCTAAAGTGTAGAGCCCCATCCGTATGCCTCGCATCCACCTCGTTGCCCAAGCCCCGGTCGTGTCGGAAAGACACAGCCGGTTTGCGTCGTGGCGCATGCTGGCGGCGGGCTCGATCGCACGCCATCCCTGCCAGATGAGTGGGGGACGGCGATGATGACAGCGGAAACACCTTACCACCGTGTTGGCCGCGAGGCGCCTGCGGCCCGGGGTGATGTCGATCAACTGACCGGGCTCGGCAACGCCCGTTGCCTGCGCCAGTGTGTCCTTGATCTCGCCGAGGAGCGTGCCAGTGACCCGGCTCCGTTCACCATCGGCCTTGCCAATATCGATGGTTTCAAGCCGATCAATGACCTGTTCGGACCGGAAGCGGGCGACGAGATCCTCTGCCAGGTGGCCTATCGCCTGAAGGCCTGCGCGCCCGAGGGTGCCACGATCATCCGTTTCGACAGCGATGAATTTGCCTTCGTGTTGCCGCTGATCTTCGAGCGCAAGGGCGCCGAGAAGATCGGACAGATGCTGAAGGAGGTGCTGTCGGCCCCCTTCGATCTCGGCGACCGTCACGTTCGTCTTTCCGCCTCCTTCGGTTTCGCCGTTTATCCCTTTGCCGGAGAGGTATTCGAGGACCTCCTGAAAAGCGCCGATACCGCGCTTTATCGCTCGAAGCGCCGCGGCCGCGGGCAGATCACCGTCTACTCGCAGGAGATCGCCCAGGAGATGAAGCGCGCGACGCAGCTTGAGCAAGCGCTGCGCAACGCCATCATCGCCAACGAGGTTGACGTGCACTTCCAGCCGATCGTCGATCTGCGCAACGACGCGGTTGTCGGCTTCGAGGCCTTGGCGCGCTGGTGCGATGCCGATCTCGGCTATGTCTCGCCGGCGGTGTTCGTGCCGCTCGCCGAAGAGCGCGGTTTCATCGATTCGCTCGCCGAGGTCCTGCTGCGCAAGGCAGCCCATGCCGCGCTTTCCTGGCCGAAGGAGCTCTTCCTCTCCTTCAATCTCTCCTCGGCGCAGCTCACGGATCCGACCACCAGCCGGCGCCTGCTGTCGATCATCAGCCAGATCGGCCTCGACCCGCGGCGCCTGGAGCTGGAGATCACCGAAACGGCCGTCATGGCCGATGCGGATATCGCCCAGAAGATCGTTGCGGAACTGCGCGCCGCCGGCGTCCGCGTCTCGCTCGACGACTTCGGCACCGGCCAGTCGAGCCTTGGCCGGCTGCGCGACTTCTCCTTCGACAAGGTCAAGATCGACCGGGCCTTCGTCTCGCGCATTTCTGCCGATCGTGCCTCGGAGCACATCATCAAGGCGATTGTGTCGATGTGCGAGGGGCTTGAGCTCGAAGTCGTCGCCGAAGGCATCGAGGACTTTTCCGAGGCCCTGAAGCTGAAGGCGCTCGGCTGCGGCCTGGGGCAGGGCTACTTCTATGGAAAGCCCGCCGATGCGGTGGCGACGATGCGCTATCTCGCCGATCGCTACCGCGATCTTCCCGCCCAGGCCTGATCCGGGTTAGTCCTCGGCGCCGGGCATCGCTGCACGGTCGCGCCGCCCCTCATCCAGCAGCCAGTCACGCACCCTTTTGGCCTGCGCATTCAGTTCGCGCGATCGCGGCCAGACGACGTAGAAGGCAAGGCCCGTCTTCAGCACGTGTCCGGCGACCGGAACCAGCGCGCCCGAGCGGATCTGCGGATAGATCAAGTGTTCCCATCCGAGCGCCACGCCTTCGCCGGATAGCACCGCCTGGATCACCAGGACATAGTCGTTGATCGAAAGCCGACGGGCCTGTTTGGGATAGGCAAGGCCGGCGCTCGCAAACCACTCGGTCCAGTCGCAGGCGCGTCGGACCGGCTCTTCCAGATGGATGAGGTTGTGCCGTGGCAGGTCGGCGGCCGTCTTCGGCAAGCCGTGCCGCTCGATATAGGCGGGTGTGGCGACCGCGTTGACCACCTCGTCGGCAAGCAGGGCGGCATGGTAACGCGGCCAATGGCTTGGGTCGCCGCCGCGGATGCCGAGCGGGATCGGCTCTTCTTCCAGATCGAGGTCGCGCACGCTGGTCTGGATCCGGAGATCGATTTCCGGCAGGTCCTCGCGCATGCGGTTGAGGCGCGGCAGCATCCACATCGAGGCAAAGGCGGTGGAGGCCGCGAGCGTCACGTTGGTCTCGCGGCCCTTGGCGCGAATGTCTTCGGCCGACTTCTGGATGCGCGACAGGCCGACGGAGACGTCGGCATGAAACTTCTCGCCCGCTTCCGTCAGCTCGACCGCGCGGTGCACGCGATGAAACAGCGGCACGCCCAGCTGTTCCTCAAGACCGCGCACGGCGTAGGAGACTGCAGCCTGGGTCATGCCGAGCTCGTTGGCAGCACGGGTGAAGTTCTGGTGGCGGCCGGCTGCCTCGAACACGATGAGGCTTGCGGCGGACGGGAGCAGGCGGCGCAGGTTTTCCATAAATGACGCTTATAGCATGGATCGAATTTTTCCAGCGTTACAGTGGAATTTTTCGCCCATAGCATCATCTGAGATGATGGGAGGATATGGGCATGGATACGGCACTGGCAACGGACGCGGCGGCACCGAGACGGACACGCGGCACACGGCCGAACCGGCGCGAGGGCGCAGGACGCAGCCTCGGTGTTCCCTACATCACCAGAAACATTCCGACCTACGATATCCTTGGCGAGGAAAGCCTGCTTCGGATCGAGGCGATTGCCGATCGAATCCTTGCCGAAGTCGGCATCGAGTTTCGCGACGACCCGGTTTCTCTCGATCACTGGCGAAGGGCCGGCGCGAAGGTCGACGGCGTCCGGGTGACCTTCGCGCCGGGCATGCTGAAGGAAATCGTCGCCTCGGCGCCGCACCAGTTTACCCAGCATGCCCGCAATCCGGCGCGCAATGTCGAGATCGGCGGCAACAACGTCGTCTTCTCGCCGGCCTATGGCTCGCCCTTCGTCATGGACCTCGACAAGGGCCGGCGCTACGGCACGATCGAGGACTTCCGCAACCTGATCAAGCTGGCGCAGTCGAGCCCCTGGCTGCACCATTCCGGCGGCACGATCTGCGAGCCGGTCGACGTGCCGGTCAACAAGCGCCACCTCGACATGGTCTACAGCCACATCAAATATTCCGACCGCGCCTTCATGGGTTCGATCACGGCGGAAGACCGTGCCGAAGATTCGATCGAGATGGCGCGCATTCTCTTTGGTCGCGATTTCGTCGATCGCAACTGCGTCATCCTCGGCAACGTCAACGTCAATTCGCCGCTCGTCTGGGACGGGACGATGACGAAGTCGCTGCGCGCCTATGCGCGGGCAAACCAGGCCGCGGTCATTGTGCCCTTCATCCTTGGCGGCGCCATGGGGCCGGTCACCAATGCCGGCGCCATCGCCCAGTCCTATGCCGAGACGCTTGCCGGCTGTGCGCTGACCCAGCTGGAGCGCAAGGGCGCCCCGGTCATTTTCGGCAATTTCCTGTCGTCCATGTCGCTGCGCTCGGGCTCGCCCACCTTCGGCACGCCGGAACCGGCGATCGGCAGCATGGTCGTCGGCCAGCTTGCGCGCCGGCTCGGCCTGCCGCTGCGCTGTGCCGGCAATTTCTCCAATTCGAAGCTGCCGGATGCACAGGCGATGCAGGAAGGCGCGATGTCGATGCTCTCGGCGGTGCATTGCGGCGCGAATTTCATCCTGCATTCCGCCGGCTTCGTCGATGGGCTGCTCGCGATGTCCTACGAGAAGTTCGTTATGGACACCGACTTCTGCGGCGCGCTGCATTCCTATCTTGCCGGCGTGGTCGTCGACGACAACACGCTGGCCATGGACGCCTTCCTGCAGGTCGGTCCCGGCAGCCATTTCCTCGGCTGCGACCACACCATGCGCAACTACCAGACCGCCTTCTGGGATTCGGCCCTTTCGGACAACGAGCCCTTCGAGAAATGGGTTGAGGAGGGCGAGACCGACATGGCGACGCGTGCCAACCGCGCCTGGAAGAAGACGCTTGCCGAATATGAAGCGCCGCCGCTGGATGTGGCGCTCGACGAGGCGCTGATCGATTATGTCACGCGCCGCAAGGAGAGCATGGCGGATGCTTGGTACTGACGAAGCCGGCATTCTCGGTCGCCTTTCAAGGAACAGGAAACGACATCGTCGAAAGATCCGCTGCTGCAGTCTTACCGCCTGAGCCGACGACCTCGTCGTGTCGAGCTGGGATATCATCGCCGGGACGGTGAAGCCGGAGGGGCCGGTGCCGCTCTATGACGACAACGGCGCCCATAGCTGCATGATGGCGGCCGAGCTGATCGCGCGAGGCGGCGGCGAGCAGATCGTCTCGCCCGAGCGCATGTTCGCGCCCGAGGTCGGGGGCATTAACCATGTGCCCTATGCGACCGCCTTTGCCGAACACAATGTCCGGGTGACGATCAACACGCGGGTGAAATCCGTTCGGCGGGAGTGCAATGGCCTTGTTGCGACGCTCGGTTCCGATTTTTCGGACAAGGCAACGGTCAAGGGGCGTGTCGCGCCACTGGTGGTCGAGCATGGCACGGTGCCGATGGACGACCTCTGTCGTGAACTCGAGCTGCTTTCTCGGAAGCTGGGGAGCGTCGATTACAAGGCGCTGCTTCGCGGTAAGAACCCCACCCCGCAGAAAAACCTCGATGCCCGCTTCGACATGTTCCGGATCGGCGATGCCGTCGCCAGCCGCAACATCCACGCGGGCATTTACGATGCCTACGCGACGGAGTGCTCGCCTGACGCAAAGCCAAGGCGGCGGTGCCTGGCACCGCCGCCCGTTGGAAGGCGTACTGAACAGCTTGGAATGCTACGACGTTACTGCTGCGGCTGTTCGGTACCCTGCTGCATCGGCTGCGCCGGTGCAGTAGTCGTGGTCGAAGAGGTCGTCGACGTGTCAACCGGCTGGTTGGCGTTCTGTTCGGCAACCTGCTGCGCCTTCGTCTTGAACTCCGGAGCCGCCTTCAGCGTATCGGCGGTTTCGGTGGTCGTCAGCTTCAGCTTGTCCGTGTTGGGCTGCTCGGCGATCGTGATGCGATCAAACGGAACCGCTACGTCCTTTTCGCCGAGACCCAGGAAGCCGCCGACACCGATTACGGCCGCTTCCACGCCGCCATCCTTCTTCATGATCAGGTCGTTGATCTCGCCGATGCTTTCGTCACCGGCATTGTAGACGCTCTGGCCGATATAGGTGCTGGCTGCGATCTGGTCGCTTGCCTGCTCGGTCAGATAGGTGGCGTCCGATTGCGCCATATCAGCGGTCTTGGTTTCCGTGATCGGCGGCTTCGTTTCAGCCTGATCGGCCGGAGCCATGGCGTCCGGGGCGGGCTGCGCCGGCTGCATCGTCTGCGGCTGTTCCATCGGCTTGGTTGCGTCCTGCGCGAAAGCCACCGGGGCGACAGTAAGACCCGCGAAGAGCGCGCCGGCTGCGACGGTTGTTACGAGTTTCTTGATCATCTCAAACTGCCTTTCCTTGACGTTTCGATCAGGGCGCGGCCTGGCTTCTGCCGCCAGGTCGACCGCGCCGGTGATATGGTGTCAACGCCCGGGAGCCCGAACGGTTCCGGAAAAAATAGTCAAAGTTTCAGGTCGAAATGTCCGTTGCCGCTGAATGTGACCCTCCGCCGCGATTTTCCAAGGATTGTCGGCAATCTCGCGCGGACATGCATTTTGTTTTTCGAATATATGTATTTTAGTGATCAATTATGTACTTTGGGCCATTCATGAATTCTTGAGCGTTCTTGTCAATACTTGGCAGATGGCAGGAAATAGCGCGCAGCGTCGTCACCCTGTTATCCCGGGATGGTTTTCACGATGTTTTTGCCGCGCCGCTTTCTTTCTGTTTCCTTGCTCTCCGTTCTGGCGATGGCCGGCCTCGTTCTGATCGAGCGCAATCTTTTTGGGCTGCGCTATTTTTCGGAACGGGTTCCTGGCGTCGAGCCCTACAATCTCTGGCATGCCTGGGTGGCGCTGAGCCTGTCACTCGCGGCGGTTCACGGCTTTACCCGCGATGCCGCCTGGCTGGGCGCGCCGGAGCTGCGGCTGGCGTCCGGCCGTGAGCTTGGGCTTTGTGTCGCCGGCTGGATGCTCGCCGTGCTGATGGCGCTGGTGTTCGTTGCCGATCCCCTCGGTTTCAGCCTTCTGGCGCGTGAAGACGGCCTGGTCGAATGGGTCTCTGCCCTGCTGATCTTCATCGCCAGCGGTTTCTTTGCGTTTGCTGCCGTCGGGCAAGTGCGCGTGGCCCGTTCACGAATGGGACGTCGCGCCTGGATGGCCGCGGCTTTTGCAGCGCTTCTGGCGCTTTGCTTCTTCGTGGTCGGCATGGAGGAGATATCCTGGATGCAGCGCGTCTTCGGTATCGCCACGCCGGAGGGCCTGCTCGCGCTCAACAAGCAGCAGGAATTGAACCTGCACAACATTTCCACCGGCTTCTCGGAACTGCTCTACTACACCGGCAGCTTCTTCCTTTTGACGCTGGCGCCCTTCGTCTGGCTCTATCTGCGCAAGAGCATCAGCCTTGGCCGGCTCGATGCTTTCGCCCCGAGCGTGCTGGTGCTGGCGGCAAGCGCCCCGATGGCCGCCTTCAACAGCGACAACTGGAGCATGCTGCCGACGCAGATGATGGTGATGATGACCGTGATCATACTGCTGGTGATCGCCGATATCGCGCTGAGGGCGGGGCACTGGCGCGAGTTCATCGTGCTGACGGCAGGCGCCATTCTGATCGTCGCGATCCAGGAGCTGTTCATTCTCCAGGCTTCCACGCTCGTGCGCCTTTGGGACCCGACCGAGTACAAGGAGTTTTTCATTGCGCTCGGGCTCGCCATCTACGGCTTTGAAACCTGGTCGCGACTGCGTTCGCCGGCCGCAAGGCTTTCGCCGTTGGGCTCCCGTCCCCTGGCCGGATAAAAATACCCCGCCTGACGGGCGGGGTATTTGAAACGCGTCTGCCTCGAACTGCGTCCGAAGCCGTCAGTGGCTTTCGCGCAGCACTTCGCTGCCGCTGCCGCCGACGAGGAAGTCGAGGTCCGCACCCTTGTCGGCCTGTAGCACCGTGTCCTGGTAGAGCTTGTAGTAGCCGCGGGTCCATTTCGGCGGCGGCGCCTGCCAGGCGGCCATGCGCGTCGCAAACTCTTCCTCGCTGATCATCAGGTTGAGCTCGCCCTTCATCGCGTCGAGGCGGATACGGTCGCCGGTCTTGACGATGGCGAGGGGCCCGCCGGCATTCGATTCCGGGCTGACATGCAGGACCACGGTGCCGAAGGCGGTACCGGACATGCGGGCGTCGGACACGCGCACCATGTCGCGCACGCCCTTTTCGACGAGGCGCCGCGGGATCGGCATGTTGCCGACCTCGGCCATTCCCGGATAGCCCTTGGGTCCGCAGCCCTTGAGCACAAGGATCGTGTCTTCGGTCACCGGCAGGTCCGGATCGTCAATCTTCGCCTTCAGCTCCTCGATCGTCTCGAAGACATAGGCCGGACCTTCATGGACGAGGAGATGCTCGCTTGCGGCCGACGGCTTGATGACGGCGCCGTTCGGGGCAAGGTTGCCCTTGAGCACGCGAATGCCGGCGGCAGCCCGCAGCGGATTGTCGAGCGGGCGGATGACGTCGTCGTTGTAGACTTCGGCATCTTCCCAGTATTTGCTGATCGGCACGCCGAAGACTGTCGGCGCGTCGGCATGCAGCAGATGCTGTATGCGGTTCATCACCGCCGGCAGGCCGCCTGCATAGGCGAGGTCTTCGATCAGATACTTGCCGGACGGCATGCAGTTGACGATGCACGGCACCTGGCTGCCGACGCGGTCGAAATCCTCAAGACAGAGATCAACGCCGGCGCGGCCGGCGATCGCCAGCATGTGCACGACGGCATTGGTCGAACCGCCGACGGCGGCGTTGGCAATGATGCCGTTCTCGAAATTCTTCTTGGTCAGCACCTTCGACAGGCGCAGGTCTTCATGCACCATCTCGACGATGCGTTTGCCGGTCATGTGCGACAGCGCCATGCGGCGGGCGTCGACGGCCGGCAGCGCCGCATTGGTCGGCAGCGACAGGCCCATAGCCTCGACGATCGACGCCATGGTGGTGGCCGTGCCCATGGTCATGCACACACCCGGTGAGCGCGACATGCCGCTTTCTGCCGCCATGAATTCCTGCATGCTCATATCACCGGCGCGTACGGCCTCGGAGAACTTCCAGACATCCGTGCCGGAGCCGATGTCCTTGCCCTTCCACTTGCCGTTCAGCATCGGGCCGGAGGAGACGACGATCGTCGGCAGGTCGACCGACGCCGCACCCATCAGCTGGCCAGGCGTTGTCTTGTCGCAGCCGCCGAGCAGCACCACGCCGTCGATGCCATAGGCGCGGATCGCCTCTTCGACATCCATGGCGAGCAGATTGCGAAAGAGCATCGCGGTCGGGCGCATCTGCGTCTCGCCGAGCGAAGACACCGGGAACTCGACCGGGAAACCGCCGGCCTCCCACACGCCACGCTTCACGCCCTCTGCCAGAATGCGCAGATGGCTGTTGCAGGGCGTGAGTTCCGACCAGGTGTTGCAAATGCCGATAATCGGGCGGCCGTCGAAAACGTGGTCCGGAAATCCCTGGTTCTTCATCCAGGAGCGATGGATAAACCCATCCTTGTCGGTGCCGCCGTACCAGTGACGGCTGCGCAGTTCTTTCTTCTTGTCGCTCATGCGAGCTTCCTCCTCACCATGCGATCAAACGCGTGGCTGAATTGTATGACTTTTTATTGGCGCTTCGCCAAGAGTTACTCGGCCAAGAATTTCCGGTCAGAGACGGAAAGACGGTTCGAACCGGCCCTTGACACTGACGCCGAGATCGAAGGCCTTGCCGGCATGCGGGTCCGCCGCACGCGTTGCCTCGTCCATGTCCTGCCAGGCGGATGTCACCAGCATGCGGTCGGCCTTCGCTCCGATGAAGGCGGTGCAGCTCGGCTGGCCCGTCGGCACGGCGTAGCGCGCGATGCGCGCGCCGTCGGGGCGGTAGACATCGACTGAGCCGCTGCCCCAGCGGGCGTTCCAGATCAGGCCGTCGGCATCGCACACGGAGCCGTCGATGCCGCCGGCTTCGCCACTGCCGTCGACGAGCAGGCTCGGTTCGCCTTTCGGCAGCCCGGTTGCGGCGTCGATATCGACGCGCATCAGGTGATTGATGTCGGTATCGACGAAATAGGCGACGGTTCCATCCGGCGAGAAGCAGATGCTGTTGGGAATGGTGATGGCGGCATAGAGCTTCGTCACCTTGCTGCCGGCGACGTGATAGATCGCGCCGGAGCCCTTTTCGGCGCTGCGGCCCATGGTGCCGATCCAGAGCGAACCGGACGCATGAACCCGGCCGTCGTTCGAGCGATTGATGGGTTCGTCCTCAAGCGTGGTCAGCAGGCTGAAGGCACCGGTCCGCGTATCCCTGATGAAGAGGCCCTGGTCGGAGGCGATCAGCTGCCGGGTCGGATCGATGACGGCGAGCACGCTGCCGAGGAAGGGTAGGGCGTGCACGGTCTTGCGCCCGCTTTCGAGGTGCAGTTCATGCAGTTCCTGGCCCTTGATGTTGAACCACCAAGCGGTGCCGGTGGCCGGGTCATAGGTCGGACCTTCGCCGAGGATCGACGTCGCTTCGCAGAGAATGCTGCCGGAAAAGGGGATGGTGTCGCTCATCAGCGCGCTCTGTAGACGGCGTTGTAGGCCTTGATGGTGGCAACGGCGCGCTCGCGCACTTCAGCCGCGCTCATGCCGGGCTTGTAGAGGCTGGAACCAAGACCGAAGCTGCGGATACTGGCCTTGGCATAGTCGCCGAAATTCGCGTCCGAAACGCCACCGACGGCAGCGATTTCTAGCTCCGGCGGCAGGATCGCGCGGATCGCGGTGATGCCGGACGGGCCGAGCACGCTTGCCGGGAAGAACTTGAGGCCGGTGGCGCCCGCCGCCGCGGCCGAAAGCGCCTCGGTCGGGGTGAGCACGCCTGGCATGGTCACCATGCCCTTCTTGGCGGCGAGAGAAATCACCGCCGGCTCGACATTGGGGCTCACCATCAGGCGGCCGCCGACATCGGCGAGTTGTTCCACCTGTGCCGTCGTCAGCACCGTGCCGGCGCCGATCAGGCATCCCTCGGGCGCCATCTTCACGGCCGTCTCGATCGAGCGGAACGGATCGGGCGAATTCAGCGGGATCTCGATCGCGGAGAAGCCGGTCTCGATCAGGGCACCGACGACGCCTGCGGTTTCCTCGGGCTTGAGGCCGCGCAGGATCGCGATCAGCGGATACTTCATCGACGGAAAGGGAATGCGGGTCATGAGCGTGTCTTTCGTTCAGAGGGGCCAGATCGCCTGGGCGGCGGTCGAAAGGCCGGAGCGGACGGCCGTGTCGGCATCGACCACCTGAAGAGGGCAGTCGAGGCTTTCGAGCGCGGCCTGATAAAGCGTGCCAAGGGATCCGGAGGCGACGAGGCAGATGCTGTCGATCGTCTTGGCTGAAGCCAGCGCGCCGGCGATCTCCAGGCCGATCAGCGTGCCCGACAGCAATGCCTTGGCGTCGGTCGCGCTTGCGCCGTGCAGCAATTGGCCTGAGCGCGCGCCGAAGATCAGGCTGGTGGCGAGCGCCGGATTTGTGCGTGCCTCGGCCACCGCCGCCGCAAAGGCGGGATGATCGCCGGTAAACGCGTGCGCGTCGGCGATCGAGTGGCTGAGGATCGAGTGCTTGGAGATCACGTCGAACAATTCGCCGGTCATGAAGGTGGAAAAGCCGCTGACGGCGCCGTCTTCGAGCCGCACCCATTTGCTGTGCGTGCCCGGCATGCAGACGAGATGCCGGCCGCGACCGAGGTCGCTTGCCGCGCCGAGCAATTGCGTCTCCTCGCCGCGCATCACATCCGGGTGCCGCCGATCACGCTGCGCCAGACCCGGCAGGATACGGATGTCGCGATCGAGATCCGGCACTGCCACGGCATGGGAGGCGATATCGGCGAGCGCGGCCGGCGTATCGAGGTAGCCGGCCTCCACCCAACCCTGCTTGGCCCCGGCCATGCCGCAGATGATCGCCGGCAGGTGGCCTGGCGCATCGACGGCGGCCAGGTGCTTTTCGAGGATCGCATGGAACCCGGCCTTGTTGGCCGTGGTCATGCCTTCGCCGCTTCGGCGCTCGGCGAGCACCGAGCCGTCCTCGCCGATGATCCACAGCCGGAAACTCGTGGTTCCCCAGTCGACTGCGGCATAATAGGCTGCCGTCATCAAAGTGCGCCTCCATCGATGATCATTGTTTGCGCGGTCATGCCCGACGAGCACGCCGACGCGAGAAAAAGGCAAGGGTCGACGAGATCGTCGGCGGTGAGGCTGCGCTTCAGGCACTGCCGTTCCTGCATGCCGGCGATTGCCGCGTCGCTCAGCCACAGTCGTTTCTGGCGCTCGGTGACGATCATGCCGGGCAGGATCGCGTTGACGCGGATGTTGTCCTGGCCGAGCTTTCCGGCGAGCGATTTGGTCAGGCCCACAATCGCGGCTTTCGCCGTCGCATAGGCCGGGATTTCGGCCATGTTGAGCAGATAGGCGATCGACGAGAAATTGACGATCGACCCGCCGCCGGCTTCGCGCATATGCGGCGCAACCGCCTGGCTCATGAAGAAGAGGTGCCTGAGGTTGACCGCCTGGCTCTCGTCCCAGCTCTCTTCGGTCACGCTTTCCAGTGGCTCGCGATCGTCGCGCGCCGCATTGTTGACGAGCACGTGGAGCGCGCCGAGAGCGGCCGCCGCAGTCTGCGCGGCCTTTTTTACCGCTTCGATGTCGCGCAAATCGGCGGGAATATAGACCGGTGCCGTGCTTGCCTTGATGGCGAGCCTTTCGACGAGGTCGAGGCTTGCCCTCTCGTCGATATCGACGAAGGCCACCCGTGCACCCTGGTCGACGAAACCCTCGACAAGCGCTGCGCCAATGCCGGAACCGCCACCGGTGACCAGCACCGCGCGGTCTTTGAGATCATGAAATTGTGCCTTCGGCACCGGCATATTCCTGTATCCCCGATCAGTCCTATGGTGAAGAGTTGTTCCATTATTTGGAACTTGATTTTATTATATGGAATTATCACGTCGAAGCGTCTACCTTGTCAAGGTCGCGCGCCCGATCGCGCGACTGCAATCGGAAACAAACAAGCGAGCGACGATGACGGGTGAAGCGGCAGGCGGAGGCGACGAAGTGCGTGCGGAGGCTGGCACGGGCACGCTCGGCAAGGCAATCACCGTCCTGGAAGCGGTGGTCACCGCCGATGGCCCGCAGCGTTTTACCGATATTCTCGCCCGGTCCGGCCAGCCGCGCGGCACGTTGTACCGGCTGCTCAGCCATCTGGTCGAGGAAGGGCTGCTGATCCAGCGCCGCGACCTCTCCTATGAGCCTGGCCTTCGGCTGCTGACGCTGGCCTATCGCTCCTGGTCCGCCAATCGCTTTCGCGATGTTGCCGAGCCGCACCTGCAGCGATTGCACGAACTGACCGGTGAGACCGTGCATCTCGGCATTCTGCGCGAGACCGAGATCGTCTATGTCGACAAGGTAGAAAGCCGCCAGACGGTGCGCATGAGTTCGCAGATCGGCAAGGCGTCGCCGGCCTATTGCACCGGCATCGGCAAGGCGGCGCTGTCCTTGCTTGGACAGCCGGAGTTGGAAGGTATTTTGGCCCGAACCGAGTTTCAGGCCTTCACGCCGCACACCCATCGCTCGGCCGCCACCTTGCTGGCGGAGATCGAGGAAATCCGGCGCGACGGCCACGCCTTCGACCGCGAGGAACATGAAACGGAGATCCGCTGCGTTGCAGCACCTATCCTCATTCCCGGCAGCGAACTTGCGGCCGGCCTGTCGGTAACCGGGCCTGCCTATCGGGTGACCATGGAACAATTGTCGGCATGGGCGGCCGCGGTTCGGGCAGCGGCGCAAGCGGTTGGCGAGGACGCGGCGATCCGTCTTGGGCCCGGCCGTGGTGGACCTTGAATTCACTTTACGGTAAATTAGAAACATCGACTGGACGTGGCGCGTCTCGCTCGATAGCTTTAATATATCAGACTCAGGTTCGTGGATGGTCTTAGTCTGGTTCGTTTTTGGTATTGGTATAAATTTTTGACGTGATCTTCATGCGGCGTCAGCGGCCGGTTCCCGCATGGAACCGGATGTGGAGAAGGGCGGAAGATGATTGATTTCAGCGCGAATTTGTCGGCGTTGGCGCTTCCTGATGGGCGAACCATCCGTGGGCCGATTTGTTGCGAAGAGGATATCAGGCGCGTGATCGCCCAGGTTGCGGATTCCTACGGTTTCCGTGGTTTCCTGGTGCTTGCCATTCCGGAAACGGAAAGCAACAGCCTGTCCGTCAACGCCTTGATGACGAACTACCCGGCCGCCTTTCTCAAAGGCTATGACAGTGCCGGCTTGATCAATGGCAGCCCGGTGATCCAGCGGCTTCGGCGCAGCACCATCCCCTTTACCTACGACGCGCACCAGCTTGCGCGCCGCCGAGCCGACGGCAAGGGCGATGCGGCGGTCTGCGTCTTCGAGCAGGCGAACATGCCGCGCGGCCTCTATCTGCCGGTGCACGATGCGAGCGGCCACCGCGCCGCGATCGCCTTTGGCGGCGACCGCCCCGTGGTTTCAAATGACGAGCTTCAGGAGCTCAACCTTTGGGCCGGTGTGCTCTACAGCAAATACATGGAGGTGCGCGATCGCGACAAGCGCGGTGCGGGAAGCCTTTCACGCCGCGAGGTCGAGTGCCTGCGCTGGGCGGCGGCCGGCAAGACCACCAGTGAAATGGCGAAAATTCTGGCGCTGTCCGAATATACCGTCAACCACTACCTCAACCGGGCAACGCGCAAACTGGATTCGGTCAATCGCGTTCAGACCGTCGCAAAGGCCGTGCGCGCCGGGTTGATCAACTGATCGCCGGCACGCGTCGTGCGCGAGCTGATGGCAATATCGGCCTTCACGAGGGGAAATACACAGACTTTTGGGTCGAAGCGGCAGGGATTTTCGATCATCTGTTGGCATTGGCAGGCGGCTCGGTCTATTTGATACGTGATGAATGCCATGGAACGCGCGAATGCAGGATACGATGACGACCGGGATGACTGACGCAGATCTGCCCCGGGGCGGCGATTTCGCGTCCGAGATCGCAAAGCTTGAGACCCAGTTCGATATCATCCGCTATATGCGGCGGATCACGCAGGTTTTTGGCTTCAAGACGTTTCTGATCTGCTCGATCCCCTCGATCGACGTGGAGCGCCTCGCCGCGAGCACCGTCATCTCCAACATGCCGGCCGAGCTGCTGAACAAGTATGACAGCCTGTCGATGCTGCGCTTCAGCACCGGCGTGCGCCGCTTGCGCGAGACGACGACGCCGTTCCAGGTGACGCTTGCAGCCTGGGAGGGAGAGGGCGGCAAACCGGAATCGGCGGCCGAATACATCGAGATGCTGCGCGAAAACGGTATCTTCCAGGCTAGCTACTTCCCGGTTCATGACGCCGAGGGCGGCCGCGGCGCGGTCATCCTGATGGGCCCGCTGGTCGAACTGCCGATGACCGTCACCATGGAACTGCAGATGATTGCAATCCATGTCTATAACCGCCTCGCCGAAATCGGCTCCGTGTGGAAGAGCAGCGGCGCAGCACTTTCGGAGCGCGAGATCCAGTGTTTGAGCTGGACGGCTGCCGGAAAGACCAGCGCCGAGATCGCCGGCATCCTCGGGCTCTCCGAGCATACGGTCAACCACTACCTCAACCACGTGACCAAGAAGCTCGACGCCGTCAACCGCACCCAGGCGGTCGTGAAGGCGATGAAGAAGGGCTACATCAGCTAGCCCCAAGTCGGCCCTGCGCCGCAAGCCTCTTCCTGAATGTCCTCGACCTGATGCGATCGAAAGAAGCTTGGGGAAGCCCGGCATGCTGTCGCCAAGGTTCCGTCATCTGGGCGATCTGCTCCATCCTTGGACGATTTGCAGACGGTTGCTCAGAAACTGGGCATATGCCATCGCCGGCCGATGAGTGGCGGTCGAAATTATCTTTTTGAAATTGCTGCCTATTTCCGCCAGATCTGAATCTGGCACGCATCCTGCATTTCTATTGGCATGTCCAGAGGGGACTAAAAAGAAGACAGCGCCCAAGAAGGTCGCGACCGAAAGGGCCACTGCCCGCCTTGAAGGTGATCCCGGATGTACGGACACCGAGGCGGGTGGTGGCCCTTCCTTTTTCCGTTATGTCGCATTGGCGAAGCGCCCCGCCTCGACTATCTAAGAGATAACAAAAGAATGAGAGGGCGCGATGCCGGAAGTCACGAAAGAAGTGGTGCTTGAAAAGTTGCGCACGGTGCGTGGCCCGGGCATGGAAGGCAATATCGTCGACCTCGGGCTCGTGTCTGATGTCTTCATCTCCGACGGCAAGGCCTATTTCTCGATCACCGTGCCGGCCGAACGCGCCAAGGAGCTGGAGCCGATGCGGGCTGCAGCCGAGCGCGTGGTGCGTGATATTCCTGGGATCACCGCGGCAATGGTCGCTCTGACGGCCGACCGCAAGGCAGCCGCAGGCAGCGCGCCGGTGCAGCGCCCGCAGCCGCAGGCACCGTCCCATGCAGGCCACTCCCACGCCCCGCGTCCGGCTGGCGGACCGCCCGCCAAGGCGGGGATCCCCGGCGTCGGCGCGATTATCGCCGTCGCTTCGGGCAAGGGCGGTGTCGGCAAGTCGACCACGTCGGTCAATCTGGCACTGGCACTCCAGGCAAACGGCCTGAAAGTCGGTCTGCTCGATGCCGATATCTACGGCCCCTCGATGCCGCGGCTCCTGAAGATTTCCGGCCGGCCGCAGCAGATCGAGGGCCGGCTCATCCGCCCGATGGAAAATTACGGCCTCAAGGTCATGTCCATGGGTTTCCTCGTCGATGAGGAAGTGGCGATGATCTGGCGCGGACCGATGATCCAGTCGGCGCTTCTGCAGATGTTGCGCGAGGTCGCCTGGGGCGATCTTGACGTGCTCGTGGTCGACATGCCGCCGGGCACGGGCGACGCCCAGCTCACCATGGCTCAGCAGGTGCCGCTTGCCGGTGCCGTCATCGTCTCGACGCCGCAGGACCTGGCGCTGATCGATGCGCGCAAGGGGCTTGCCATGTTCCGCAAGGTGGAAGTCCCGGTGCTCGGCATCGTCGAGAACATGAGCTACTTCGTCGCGCCCGACACCGGAAACCGCTACGACATCTTCGGGCACGGCGGCGCCCGCAAGGAGGCAGAACGCATCGGCGTGCCCTTCCTCGGCGAAGTGCCGCTGACGATGGGAATTCGCGAGACGTCGGATGCAGGAACGCCGCTGGTCGCCTCCGACCCGGCAGGCGAGGTCGCGCGCGTCTACCGCGATATCGCGACCAAGGTCTGGGAACAGGTATCGGCCACGCAGCAGGACAAGAGCCGCGCCGCGCCGAACATCGTGTTCGAGTAGTTTGTCTCGAAGCGGTTCTGCCCGGCTGTCGGGCACGAATCGTTTTGCCCTTGATTCGGTTTTGATTTAAGCAAACATGCTATAGGGTGGCGCCGAACTGGCGGCGCATGCCCGCGTGCCGGATTGCAAGAGGGCATTGATTTTGCGTTTGCGTTGCGCCATATGCCTTGCCGCACTTGCGAAGGTGCCCAACTTGACGCCCTCTCGCCCGAGATCTTGGCCTCTCGCGATGACTGAGTTGAAGACTTTGTCCTGACTGGCGGAACGTCCCATCCGATGGATCTCTATTGTGGGTATTTTGTGGCGCACGATCTTTCGCCTCTTCCATTCGACCCTAAGGTTGGCATGACGAGGACGCTCGCATGATCACCGGCTATTGCGCCGATGGCACGGCCGTCGTCCTGACGCCCGCCGACCCGCCCGAGAGCTTGCGTTCGGACCTCATCTGGCTGGATCTGGTCGAGCCGAACAAGGCGGAAGATCTGATGATGGAAAAGCTGCTCGGCATTTCCATCCCGACGCGCGACGACCTCAAGGACATCGAGCCTTCGAGCCGTCTCTATATCGAGGAGAACGCCGTGTTCATGACGGCGTCACTGGTGTTTCGTTCGGACACGGAGATACCCGGCCTGACCGACATCGGCTTCATCCTGGCGGGTAGCCGGCTCGTCACCATCCGCTATGCCGAGCCCCGATCCTTCGCCCTCTTCAAGGCGTCGATGCACCGCTTCCCCGGAAATTGCCGAGACGGCGCGGTGGTTTTGACCCGGCTCCTGGAAACGATCGCCGACCGGACCGCCGAAATTCTCGAAGAGGCCGTGACCAAGATCGACGATCTGTCGATCGCCGTCTTCGGCGACAAGGCCGCCGGCAAGCGCCGCCCGCCGCATTTTCTCGAGGCGCGCCTGCGCGACGTTGCCGGGCATCATCGTCTGGTCGCCAAGACCCGCGACAGCCTCGCCTCGCTCTCGCGCCTGCTGACATTCGTCTACACCGTTCCGCAGGTGCAGGACGACAAGGAAACGCGCGAACTCTGCCGCTCGATTTCGCGCGACATCCAATCGCTGTCCGAACATGCCGGGTTCATTTCCGGCAACATTACCTTCCTGCTCGATGCATCGCTCGGCCTGATCAACGTCGAGCAGAACGCCATCATCAAGATCTTCTCGATCGCGTCGGTCGTGCTTCTGCCGCCGACGCTGGTCGCCTCTGTCTACGGCATGAACTTCCGCGTCATGCCCGAGCTGGAATGGCAATTCGGTTATCCCTGGGCGATCGCGGCGATGGTGATATCGGCCGTGATCCCCTTTTTCTTTTTCCGCTGGAAAGGCTGGCTTTGAACGCCAGTAGGTTTGCATGACCCAATCGCATGCCCCTTCCACTCATGAGCCGAAGGACCTGCGCCGTCTGCTGGTCCTCGGGCTTGGTTCGATCGGTGTCGTCTATGGCGATATCGGCACCAGCCCGCTCTATGCCTTTCGCGAAGCGTTGCGCCCGGTTTCCCATGACGGTGTGACCGATGCGGAGATCATCGGCCTGATCTCGCTGATGATCTGGACGCTGACGATCATCGTCACGATCAAATACGTGCTGTTTCTTCTGCGCGCTGACAACCAGGGGGAGGGCGGTACGCTGTCGCTGCTTGCCCTGTTGATGAAGTCCGCCAACGGCCACGCCGCCATCCTCTTCTTCATGGGCATTGCCGGCGCCGCGCTCTTTATCGGCGACGCGATGATCACGCCGGCGCTGTCGGTTCTTTCGGCGGTCGAAGGTCTGAAGCTGGTGACGCCGGCGCTGTCGGAATATGTCGTGCCGATCGCGGTGGTCATCCTGTTGATGCTCTTTGCGGTGCAGTCGAAGGGAACCGCGGCGGTCTCGAATTTCTTCGGTCCGATCACGCTCGTCTGGTTTCTGGTGATGGGCGGCATCGGTTTCGTGCACATCTCCGACGACTTATCGATCTTCAAGGCCTTCAATCCCTACTACGCCGTGAGCTTCATGCTCAGCGAAGGCTATGTCGGCATCATCGTGCTCGGCGCCGTCTTCCTGACGGTGACCGGTGCAGAGGCGCTCTACGCCGACCTTGGCCATTTCGGCCGCCGGCCGATCCAGTGGGCCTGGTTCCTGATCGTCTTTCCGGCATTGACCCTCAACTATCTCGGCCAGGGCGCCTTCGTCCTGAAGAACCCGGAAGCGATGTCCGACCCGTTCTTCCTGATGTTCCCGAAATGGGCACTGCTGCCAGTGGTCATTCTGGCGACGGCGGCAACCATCATCGCCAGCCAGGCGGTGATAACCGGTGCCTTCTCGCTGACGCGCCAGGCGATCCACCTCGGCTTCCTGCCGCGCATGGCGATCTTCCATACGTCCGAGACCCATACTGGCCAGATCTACCTGCCGAACGTCAACACGCTCCTGATGTTCGGCGTCATGGCGCTGGTCTTCGTCTTCGGTTCGTCCGAATCGCTGGCGACCGCCTACGGCATCTCGGTGACCGGCGCGATGGTGGTGACGACGGTGCTTTCCTTCGAGTTCCTGCGCATGCGCTGGAACTGGTCGGCGCTTGCGGCCGCCGCTGTGCTGTTGCCGCTCTTCGCGCTGGAGTTCATCTTCCTCGGCGCCAACATGCTGAAGATCCACGACGGCGGCTACGTTCCGGTGCTGATCGCCGCCACCTTCATCATCATCATGTGGACCTGGCGGCGCGGCACCGAAATCCTGCACGCCAAGACCCGCCACATCGACATTCCGCTGGCGAGCTTCATCAAGTCGATCGAGCGCAAGAGCGAACATGCGCCGGTGGCCGTGCCCGGAACCGCCGTGTTCCTGACGAGCGATCCGGAATCGACGCCGGCCGCACTGCTCCACAACATCAAGCACAACCACGTGCTGCACAATCAGAACTTCATCCTGACGATCCGCACGGCCAATACGCCGAAGGTGCCGAAGTCGGAACGGGTGAGCATGCAGCCGTTGTCGGACCGGTTCACATTGCTCGAAATGCGCTTCGGCTTCATGGAAACGCAGAACGTCTCGCAGGCGCTCGGTCTCTTCCGCAAGTCGGGCCTGAAGTTCGACATCATGTCGACGTCCTTCTATCTCGGCCGCCGCAAGCTCGTGCCCGATGCCGAGAGCGGCATGCCGCACTGGCAGGACCGGTTGTTCATCGCGCTTGCGAATGCGGCAATCGATCCGTCGGACTACTTCCGCCTGCCGACCAACCGCGTGGTCGAACTCGGCTCGCACGTGATCATCTGACGTTTGCCCGGTCCTTGGCCGGGCGCGGGATGGGCCGGATCTACAACGCAACGAAGCCGCCTTCCGATGGGGAGGCGGCTTCGTTGCGTTGTGGGGGCATCCACCTTTCAGCGATCGCGCATTAACCAAACATCAAGGTTAATGCTTCATTTTCAAAGCACGAACGGAGCGGTCCCGGCGAAGTGTCCGGCTGCTTGATTGTCTAATCTTCCCGCGCGGAATTCTCGACGCTGGCGCATAGCCGGCGCGGGCGAAGCCGTGCCGCCTGATAGCGTTGCGTGGAGTCGGTTGGTGCGTAAGAGTCGGAACCTGCGTCTAAAGTCTCGCCTGAACCCGTCCGCCTGGATGGCGCCCGCGATCATCGGCCTTGCGCTTTATCTCGGCTTCCCCTCGGCTGCCGCCTATGCCGACCTCGCGACCTTCCTGTCCGGCATCAACCGGGGCGGCGAGCGCTGGCGCATGTATATGACGCCGTCGCCGGCCGGCTCGATCCACGAAGCCGAAATGGTGTTTGCCGATCCGGTCACCACGGGCGCGCTTGACGGCGGCGCCGGCATCACCATGCCGGACGGCAGCCGCGTCGCGCTGACCGCGGAAACCAAGCACTCGGGCACGCCCGACGAAGACCGCGTCAACCGTCAGGCCAAGAAGGGTCGCGTCGTTGCCGTGACCCCCGTAACGCCGCCGAAGGATTTCTCCGCCGGCTCCATCCTGCAGCGCACCAGCTCCCTGATGGAGCCAAGCCTGGGGGAGGGGGAGAAGATGGTCTTCGCCAAGTCCCGCATCGAAGGCAAGGAGATCGAGATCGCCACCGCCTTCTACCGGAAGACGCCGCCAAAGGCGGAGCCCGGCGTTTCGCCGATGCTGGCCAAGCTCGTTACCAACGATCGCCCCGACATTCTTGCGACTGCTTACGTCCGGCCCGAGCCGGACTACGCGCGTGAATCGCCCTTCGATTCGATCCTGCGCGAAGACAGGAACGCCGGTCGCTTCATTCCCGAGATTGCGCCGGACGACCACGCCTGGGCCGCCACCGCATTGCCGGGGTCGGTTTTCAGCAAGGAAGAGCAGACCTGCCTGGCCGAAGGCATCTACTTCGAAGCCCGTAGCGAGCCGCTCAAGGGCCAGGCCGCGGTCGCCCAAGTGATTCTCAATCGCGTGCGCAATCCCACCTATCCGAAGACCATCTGCGGCGTTGTTTATCAGAACAAGGCCTGGCGCAACCGTTGCCAGTTTTCCTTCGCCTGCGACATGATCCGCGACCTTATTTATTCCCGCTCGCACTGGAAGACCGCCAAGGAAGTTGCGATGGCCGTCACCGCCGGCAAGATCTGGCTGCCGGAAGTGGGCTCTGCCACCCATTACCACGCAACCTACGTCAATCCGCCGTGGGCGAAGACGATGAAGCGGGTCGGCAAGATCGGCATGCATATCTTCTACCGCACCTATGGCGGCGGCTGGAGCTGATCCGCGCCCGACGCGATTCCGCCGCCTTTCCTGCGCGCACGCCGAAGGGGGGATTCCCGCCGGTCTCCGGCCGGAATCCTGCCGCGACCTTGTCGAAGATCGATGAACGTGTGCTTAACCCATTGAATTTCATAGAAAACATTGTCCACGATCAAGCGACCTGCACGCCTTGACTATGCGGGTGCCTAAAACTATGTTGCGCGCGACTTCAAATGGGGCCGAAACGTGGCTTGTGCGAAGGCCTATTGTATGACCGAAATCGCGGTCTGAGACCCGATAAGGACGACAAGGGAGTAGCCACGTGGCGGAGAAACCTGAAGAAAGTCTGGAAGCGCGGCTGAAGCAGCTCGGCGACAAGATTGAGGCCAAGAGGCCCAATACGCCTGATGTAGCGGAAGCCAGGGCCGCCGAAAGCCGTAAAGGTTATGCGGCGGCGATGAAGCTCTCGAGCGAGTTCATCGCCGGCATCGTTGTCGGGGCGTTTCTGGGCTATCTTTTGGACCACTTTGCGGGTACAGGGCCGTGGGGATTGATTATCTTCCTGCTTCTCGGCTTCTGCGCTGGCGTGCTGAATGTGCTGCGCTCGGCCGGTATGGTGGCGACACCGGAAGCCGGAAGAGGCGGTTCTGGGAATGACAAGAAGGACGGCGACGCCCGCTGAGGCGTTGCCCCGAAGAAAACGGTTTCCGCTCTCGGGCGGGTAGAACGAAAGAGAAGCGCGGTGTCAAACGATCCGACCCACCAGTTCCTGGTCAATAAGATTGTCCCGATCGAAATTGGCGGAATGGACTTTTCCTTCACCAATGCGTCGCTGTTCATGGTTGCGACCGTGGGTGTTGCCGCAGGCTTTCTTTATCTGACGACGTCGCAGCGCGGTCTTATCCCGACCCGCATGCAGTCGGTCTCGGAAATGTCCTACGAATTCATCGCCTCGATGCTGCGCGAAGGTGCCGGCAGCGGCGGCATGAAGTTCTTCCCGATGGTGTTCTCGCTGTTCATGTTCATCCTGACGGCGAACCTGCTCGGCATGATGCCCTACTTCTTCACGGTCACCAGCCAGATCATCGTCACTTTCGCTTTGGCGCTGTTCGTCATCGGTACCGTCATTCTCTACGGTTTCTACAAGCACGGTCTCGGCT
This sequence comes from Ensifer sp. ENS06, assembly GCF_014852205.1. Lineage (NCBI taxonomy): Bacteria > Pseudomonadati > Pseudomonadota > Alphaproteobacteria > Hyphomicrobiales > Rhizobiaceae > Ensifer > Ensifer sp. ENS06. The sequence continues at coordinate 861,673 of NZ_JACVBC010000001.1, forward strand.
TCCTGAAGCTCTTCGTGCCGCATGGCGTTCCTGGCGTCCTTCTGCCGCTCGTCGTCGCGATCGAAGTCATCTCGTTCCTTTCCCGCCCCATCAGCCTCTCGGTCCGTCTTTTCGCCAACATGCTGGCCGGCCACATCACGCTGAAGGTCTTCGCAGGCTTCGTCACCTCGCTCAGCGCCCTCGGCGCGGTCGGCATCGGTGGCGCCATCCTGCCGCTCATCATGACCGTCGCCATTACCGGTCTTGAGTTCCTCGTCTGCTTCCTCCAGGCCTATGTCTTCGCGGTACTGACTTGCATGTACCTCAACGACGCTGTCCATCCCGGAAGCCACTAAGGAATAACAGTCGCTTGCTTCCGGCCGGACCCCCGCCGGAAGCGCAATCCTAAGCCGCAACACCATTCGAAGGAGTTCAAACATGGAAGCGGAAGCAGCAAAGTACATCGGCGCAGGTCTCGCTTGCCTCGGCATGGCCGGCACGGCTCTCGGCCTCGGCAACATCTTCGGCAGCTACCTCTCTGGCGCGCTGCGTAACCCGTCGGCTGCTGACGGCCAGTTCGGCCGCCTCGTATTCGGCTTCGCCGTTACGGAAGCTCTGGGCATCTTCTCGCTGCTCGTAGCCCTGCTCCTCCTCTTCGCCGTCTAATATCGGCTGGAGTTTCGGCCGCGACCCGTCAAAAGGTCGCGGCCGCGCATATTCTTGAGTGCACCTGGAGGTGAGCATGTTTGTGACCGCGGCTTATGCCCAGCAGTCAACCACCACTGAAGGCGCCGAAGCACACGATGCCGCTGCGGCCGGTGAGGTGCACACCGAAACGGGTGTGGCTCACGAAGGCGAGGCTGGCTCCGGCGTGTTCCCGCCCTTCGATACGACCCATTTCGCATCGCAGCTGCTTTGGCTCGCGATCACGTTCGGCCTCTTCTATCTCCTGATGTCGAAGGTCATCATTCCGCGCATCGGCGGAATTCTGGAAACCCGTCACGATCGGATCGCTCAGGATCTCGATGAAGCGTCCCGCCTCAAGGGCGAAGCCGACGCTGCCATCGCTTCCTACGAGCAGGACCTGGCAGCCGCCAAGTCCAAGGGTCACAAGATCGCCGACGACGCCCGCGAATCCGCAAAGGCCAAGGCCAATGCTGACCGCACCGCCGTCGAAGCCGACCTTGCCAAGAAGATCTCGGCTGCAGAAGACCGCATCGCCGACATCAAGGCAAAGGCATTGGCCGACGTCGGCGCCATCGCCGAGGAAACCGCAACGGCTGTCGTCAAGCAGCTGATCGGCGGAACCGTCACCAAGGCCGAGATCACCGCTGCCGTCAAGGCATCGGCTGGCAACTGAGGAGCACTGAACTATGCATCTTGATGCAACTTTCTATGCCTTCGTTGGCCTGATCCTGTTCTTCGTCCTGATTGCCTATCTCAAGGTTCCGGGCATGGTCGGCAAGGCGCTCGACGCCCGCGCCGAAAAGATCGGCAACGAGCTGACCGAAGCCAAGCGCCTGCGCGAAGAAGCGCAGGGCCTCGTCGCTGAGTACCAGCGCAAGCGCAAGGATGCCGAAGCGGAAGCTGCCGGCATCGTCGCTGCCGCCCAGCGCGAAGCCGAAATGCTGACCGCGGAAGCCAAGCAGAAGACCGAGGAGTACGTCGTTCGTCGCACGGCTCTTTCGGAACAGAAGATCAAGCAGGCCGAAAGCGACGCGATCAACGCGGTTCGTTCCGCTGCCGTCGATCTCGCGATCGCCGCTGCTGAGAAGGTCATTGCCGCCAAGGCCGACGCCGGCGCCCAGAGCGATCTGTTCAAGAAGGCACTTGGCGACGTCAAGGCACGCTTGAACTAAGCGCTCGGACATTCGATTGAAGAAAGCCCCGCTTCGTGTGGGGCTTTTTTTATGCCTGTCTGCAGAGACCGCGTTGGCCCGACCAATGGGTGGCGCCAGCCTCCGTCAGAGAATCCCGTAGGCGTTTCGCCACATCAGGTTCGGCTGCCGAAGTAGGACTAGCGTTCAAGGGCTAGCGTGGCGCACGTCAGCATGCGCGCCGCCGGTATGGCTTTTGACGCGAGAAAAGCAGTTGACGAGATATGTCGGAAGCGGAACCGAAAACGCCTGCGTAGCGCTGGTCAGGGATTGCGCAAAGGTTAGTCGTCCCGGCGCAGCGGCCGGAAGCTCATGCGGTGCAGCGGGCAGGGGCCGTGGGTCTCGATGGCGCGACGGTGGGTCACCGTCGCATAGCCGGCATGGAGCGCGAAGCCGTAGCCGGGATGTGCGAGATCGGCACGGGCCATCATGCGGTCGCGGGTGACCTTGGCGACGATCGAAGCGGCGGCGATCGACAGCGACCGCGCATCGCCCTTGACGACCGCCTTGGCGTGGCAGGTGAGGCCGGGCGGCACGTCACGGCCGTCGACGAGCACGAAGCGTGCGTTCGAGGGCAGGCCGGCCACGGCGCGTCGCATGGCTTCAAGGCTTGCCTTGCGGATGTCGGTGGCGTCGATCGTGCCGGCCGAAGCCGAGGCGATCGACACTTCGGACGTGGCGAGGATTTCTTCGAACAGTTTTTCGCGCGCCTGCGCCGTCAGCTTCTTGCTGTCGTCGAGGCCTGCGGGAATGGCGTCCGGATCGAGGATGACGGCGGCGGCGACCACCGGTCCCGCGAGCGGCCCCCGCCCGGCCTCATCCGCTCCGGCGACCGGCCAGAAGCCATCGCCCTTGGCCGAAAGCTCGAAACTGAAATCGGGCGCTTCGATGATATCGGGAAAAAGGGGAGAATCGGACGATCTGCGAGACATAAGTCTAATTCGCATGATCGACCGATTCTCTTCAAGCCCCCAGGTCCGAGTGCGGCGGCGGACGGGGGATTACCGGGGCCCACGGCGGGTAAGGGGCACCGGAACTGCTATGTGATCTCAGGCGCCCGCTATCGGGTTCGCCTGGCGGTGCGGGGCGATCATCTCTCGCCGCGCGCCGATTACGAAATTGCGGGATGGCTACCCAGGCGACCGGAAAGCCTTCAAAGAAGCGAGAGCTGCACCCCCGTTCCGAGCGGCGGCACGAAGAGATCGTCGCGCAGCTGCCGGCGCGTCGGGTTGAAGCCGAGGCGCTTGACCGCCAGGTCGAAGCGGCGGCCAATCTGCCACGCATAGGGGCCGGCGCCCTTCATGCGCTTGCCGAATTCGGCGTCATAGTCCTTGCCGCCACGCATGGAGCGGATGAGCGACATGACGTGCCGGTAGCGGTCCGGATAATTGCGCAGCAGCCAGTCGCGAAAGAGCGGGCTGACCTCGAGCGGCAGCCGCAAGAGGACATAGCTCGCTTCGGTCGCGCCGGCTGTCCTTGCGCCTTCGAGCACGCGCTCGATCTCGTGGTCATTCAGCGCCGGAATGATAGGGGAAACGAGAACACCGGCCGGGATGCCGGCTTCGGCAAGCATGCGTATCGCCTCCAGCCGCTTGCTCGGGGTCGAGGCGCGCGGCTCCATCGTGCGGGCGAGCTTCCGGTCGAGTGTCGTGACGGAGATCCCGACGCGCACCAGTCCCTTTTCCGCCATCGGCGCCAGGATATCGATATCGCGGGTGACCATCGCTGATTTGGTGACGATCATGACCGGATGGTTGGCGTCCCGCAGCACCTCGAGGATCTGGCGCATGATGCGCCACTCCTTCTCGATCGGCTGATAGGGGTCGGTGTTGGTGCCGATGGCGATCGGCCTCACCTTGTAGTCCTGCCGCGCCAGTTCGCGCTCCAGAAGTCGCGGTGCATCCGGCTTGGCAAACAGCTTCGCTTCGAAGTCGAGGCCGGCCGATAGGCCCATATACGCGTGCGTGGGGCGGGCAAAGCAATAGATGCAACCATGCTCGCAGCCGCGATAGGGATTGATCGAGCGGTCGAAGGAGATGTCGGGAGACTCGTTCCTCGTGATCACCGTGCGCGGCTTCTCGACCTGAACCTCGGTCTTGAACGGCGGCAGATCCTCCAGGCTTTCCCAACCGTCGTCGAACGTCTCGCGGCTGCGCGGTTCGAACCTGCCGGACATGTTGATCCCGGCGCCGCGCCCCCGGCGGCGATCGATGTCGATCCGGAGGCCCGTTGCGCTCATCATCGCTTCGGCCACATCTGCCGTGTTGGCGGGCGCAAGGGCACCCTGCCTGATCTGAGACAGCTCGGTCATTGGAATCTCCCCGGAATCAGATATTTGATCCCGTTTTGTTCTGATTATTTTCCTATCGCGAATGAGTGAACAATTCAAGAACAAAAAATTGGAATTTCGGTTTTGTCGATCAAGGCACCGCTTCGGTCGATGTCCTGGATGTAGCAATTGCCGTGCCGATGCGTTACGAGAAACCATGCTCACGATCATCATGGAAACCCGCGACAACGAAGCCGAACTGGCGCAGACGCTTGCTGTGTTGGTTGCCGGCGCCGTGGAGGGGCTGGTTAGCGATGTGATCATCCTCGATCATGGTTCGAAGGATGGTTCGTCCGATGTGGCCGATGCCGCTGGATGCCGTTTCTGCCGGGATTGGGATCTCGCCGATGTGGTGGGTTCGGCGCGTGGCGAATGGCTGATGTTGCTGGAGCCGGGCGCCCGCCCGATCGGCCGCTGGATCGATGAACTGGCCGAGTACGTGTCGATGAACAAGGCACCGGCCCGCTTCTCCGGTTCGAGACTGCATCGCAGGCCTTTCTTCCGCCGGCTGACCCGGCGGGGAAAGCCGCTGGAGACAGGCTTTCTCCTGCGCAAGAACGATGCTCTTGCGGCCGCCCGCGGCAATACGGGCCTGGATGCCATGACGAATGTCCGCTCTGTCCGCAAGCTTTCGACCGAACTTGTTCCGGCCTGGGTCGCCGTCGAAGCCAGGCGGTAACGCCGGTTCGTAGCGCGCAAAATTAAAGGTGCCAGTCCCGGGGGGACGGCACCTCCAAGCGGCTCTCAAATGACCTTGTTTGGTAGATTTCTATCCGGGCAGCATTCTGGCTACCCGTCGTATCCAACATTGCATTCCGCCTGGGGGACAGAGGCGGAAGGGTCTTGCGGCGCGAGGAATAGAACGTGCGGCGGTCGTTCCTCGCTGTGTCAACGCTTGGAGACTAACGAGAGGAGAAGCGACCGTCAGTTACTAAGGTAACAGGTCGGCCAAGCCGGAACGGTCCAAGCTCTTCAGCCACGTTTCAGATGCTCGTCGAGCCGCGGCATGATCTCCACGAAATTGCAGGGCATGTGCCGATAGTCGAGCTGTTGCTTGAGGATGCCGTCCCACGCATCACGGCAGGCACCGGGCGAACCCGGAAGGACGAAGATGAAGGTGGCGTTGGCAACGCCGCCAGTTGCCCGCGACTGGATCGTCGAGGTGCCGATCTTCTCGAAGGAGATACGGTGGAAGACTTCGGAGAACCCGTCCATGCGCTTCTCGAACAACGGTTCCAGCGCCTCGGGCGTCACGTCCCGCCCGGTGAAGCCCGTTCCACCTGTCGTGATCACCACGTCGATGTTGGGATCGAGCGTCCAGGCCTTTACCTGGTCGTAGATCTTCGTCTTGTCGTCGGAAACGATGGCGCGCGCCTCAAGCCGATGGCCGGCGTCACGCACCCGCGCTTCCAATGTGTCGCCCGACTTGTCGTCGGCGCGCGTGCGCGTGTCGGAGACCGTGAGGATGGCGATCCCGACAGGAATGAACGGACGCTTTTCGTCGATACCGGCCATGCTATTTCCCTTTGCCCACTGTCCTGCAGGCGAGAACGTACCACCCGGGGTAGGCCTCCGAAAGAGCGCGCGCTGTCGCAGCCGCGCGCACGTCGCTGTCGAAAAGGCCGAAGCATGTGGCGCCTGAGCCCGACATGCGCGTGAGCGCCGATCCGGCTTCGGTCAATGCCTTGCAGACCGTGCCGATCACGGGCTCAAGGCCCTCTGCCGGCAGCTGCAAATCGTTGCGCATCGTTGCGATCGCAGAAATCCACTCGGCCGCCGTGCCGGCTCTGTGAGGCGCAACGAGCGGCGGGTTCGTCTTGTTGGCGAGGGCCCGGAAGACAACCGGCGTCGAGACGGCGACGAGCGGATTGACCAGCACGATCGGCAGCGCGGGGAAATCCGCAAGCGGCGTAATGTCCTCGCCGATCCCCTTCGCGAGCAGTGGCGTGCCGGCAAGACACATCGGCACGTCCGCTCCGAGCTGCAGCGCGATGGCGCCGAGGCGGGAGGGTTCGATCGTCGCGCCCCAAAGATCGAGAAGCCCAAGAAGCGTCGCCGCCGCATCCGCGGATCCGCCGCCAATGCCCGAGGCGAGCGGGAGGTTCTTCTCGAGATGCAGGTGGACCGGCCCGGCCGTGTCGGGGTCAAGTGCCTGCAGTTCGGCGCGCAGCAGGTCCCGTGCCTTCAGAACCAGGTTGCCGCCCGCGCCGGCATCCATCGGCAGCGCGGCGGCAAACGCGCCCGAAACCGTGAAGCGATCCGCATCCGCCGGCGAGAGACCGATGCGATCGCCGCGATCGGCAAAAGTGACGAGACTTTCGAGAAGATGGTGGCCGTCGGCGCGCTGGCCGACGACGTGAAGGGCCAGATTGATCTTGGCGGGGGCTGCGCGCGTCAGCGCGAAGCCCGCGATGTCACCTTCCGACATGGAACGGTCAGGACTTCTTGTCCGGCGCCGGTGCTTCCGGGGTCACCTTCTTCGGCGCAGTTTCCTTGGCATCGGCCGAAGCGGGGACTGTTTCCTTGAGCGGCGGCAAGCCGTTCTCGATCTTTGCCTTGATCTTCGGGATCTCGGCTTCCTCGGGCTTCAGTTCGAGCGTCTGCGTCCACTGGAAGACGGCTTCGAGCTTGCGGCCGACGCGCCAATAGGCGTCGCCAAGGTGATCGTTGATCGTCGGGTCGCCGGCCATCAGTTCGGCCGCCTTCTCCAGTTCCACGACTGCGTCGTCGAAGCGGTTCATGCGGAAATAGGCCCAGCCGAGGGAATCGACGATATAACCGTCATCCGGCTTCAACTCGACGGCCTTGCGGATCATCTCCAGGCCCTCTTTGAGGTTGATGTTCATGTCGACCCAGGAATAGCCGAGATAGTTCAACACCTGCGGCTGGTCCGGATTGAGCTCCAGCGCCTTGCGGAAGTTCGGCTCGGCCTTGTCCCAGAGCTTCTGGCGCTCATAGGCGATGCCGCGTTGGAAGAATACGGTCCAGTCGCTGCGCTTCGGCACGGAGCCGATCTGTTCGACGGCGCGATCGTAGAGTTCGCCCATCTCCTTGTAGTCCTTGGCGTCGGAAAGCACGCTGCCATAGGCGAGATAGTTGCGGATGTTCTTCGGATCGACGTCGATGAGCGCCTTCAGGTGCTTCTTCGCCTCGTCGACCTTGCCGATGCTGGCGAGGCTGAGCCCGAGCTGTAGTTCCGAAACGCGCCGCATCGGCGAGGTCTCGGGAATGGCCTTGTAGAGTTCGATCGCCTCGTTCGGTTTCTTCAGGTTTTCGGCGATGCCGCCGAGCATGACCAGGATGTCGGCGCTGTCAGGGTCGAGCCGGCGCGCGGTCTGCAGGTAGAGCGAAACGATGTCCTCGGCGCCGTCGCGGTTGAGTGCCGCACCGATCGAAAAGAGCACGGCCGCAGCGCCCTGGGTGGCGTTCTTGACCTGCTGTTCCTGCGGAACACCATTCTCGATATCGGTCCTCAGCGCCTGCAGCGGCGTGTAGTTGTTGACCATGTTTTCGCCGACGGCGACGGTATCGAGCGCCTTCTGCTTGTTGCCTTCGCGCGCCTCGAAACGGGCAAGCGCTTCGACCGCGCGCATGAAGGTGTCGGGAGCGGCACTTCCGCCCTCGCGGTCGAGAATGGCATCGTTGAGCCTGGTGCGCGCCGTCTGCTTGTCACCCGCAGCAACCGCGATCGCGCCCGCATGATAGTTCTTGAACACGCGGAACCATTCAGGACCGTCAAGGCCGTTGATCTCGGCGAGTGCTTCCTTCGGCTTGCCCTGGCCGAATTTCGCCCAGGCCGAAAGCAGGCCGTTCATCAGGCGGTCGAGATCGTTCGGACCCTGGTAGTTCAGAAGCTTCTGTGCGTTGCGATACTCGCGCTTGCGGATCGCCTCGATTGCGCGAATGACCGTCGTGATGCGCTCGACGGCCGGGTCGGACTTCAGCTGCTCGGCAATCTTCGCGCCTTCGTCGAACTGGCCCGCCATCAGAAGCGTGATCATCAGCCGCTGCTTGACGTCGTTGTTGTTCGGCTCGAACTGCAGCGCGATGCGGTAGAGTTCCGTGGCGGAAGCGAAGTCGCGGTCCGTATCGGCGGTGCGGGCAGCGAGAAACGCGCCGGAAAAGGTATTGACCGACTTGATGTCGAACGGCTCAGTTTCCTCGACGGCTGCGGTCTTCTCCTCGGCAAATGCCTGGTAGCCGCCGCTGACAGCAGCGAGAGCCAGCAGTGCTGCGCCGCTGAGGAGGCGGAGAATCGTCTTTTGCCGCATGTCAAACCTTTCGCGCCGATTGCTCGGCTTTCGCACCACTAAGGGTTGTTTTCGGAGTCAGCCACATATAGCCCAACGCAACTCTTGAGGAACAGAATGGCTTTTTTGGCGCAACGCGGCAAGAAAATCCTGTCGCTCGTTCTGACCTGCCCGGAGCCCGTCAGCTGACGCGATCGATGCAGAAGTCGATGACTTCGGTGAGCGCCGATTTCCAGGGAGACGCCGGCAGCGGCGCCAGCGCATCGCGGGCAATCGTGCCGTAATGCTGGGCGCGCGCGATGGTGTCGCTCAAGCCCCCATAGCGCTTGATCAGGCCGAGTGCCTTGTCGAGGTTCGCGTCGCTGCTGTCGCCGCCTTCGATCGCCTCGCGCCAGAAGGCACGGTCTTCCGCCGTCCCGCGGCGATAGGAGAGGATTACCGGAAGGGTGATCTTGCCCTCGCGGAAGTCGTCGCCGACATTCTTGCCGAGGTCGCTCGACGAGCCGCCATAGTCGAGCACGTCGTCGACGAGCTGGAAGGCGAGGCCGAGGTTCATCCCGTAGGATTTCAGCGCGTTGCGGTCCGATTTGCTGGTCTGGGCAACGATCGGCCCAACTTCGGCGGCGGCGGCAAAAAGGGCTGCGGTCTTGGCACGGATGACCTGGAGATAGTCGTCCTCGGTCGTTTCCATGTTCTTGGCGACGGAGAGCTGCAGCACTTCGCCTTCGGCAATGACCGAAGCTGCGGTCGACAGCACGTCGAGCGCGTCAAGCGAGCCGACATCGACCATCATGCGGAAGGCCTGGCCGAGCAGGAAGTCGCCGACCAGCACGCTTGCCTGGTTGCCCCAGATCGTGCGTGCGGTGGATTTGCCGCGGCGAAGGTCGCTTTCGTCAACGACGTCGTCATGGAGAAGCGTCGCGGTGTGCATGAATTCGACGCTGGTTGCGAGCTTGACGTGGGCGTCGCCCTCGTAGCCGAACATCGCAGCGGAGGCGAGCGTCAGCATCGGGCGCAGACGCTTGCCGCCCGAAGAAATCAGGTGGTTGGCGACCTCGGGAATCATCTGAACGTCGGAGCCGGCCTTCGACAGGATAAGCTGGTTGACGCGCTCCATGTCCGCAGCGGTCAGATCAACGAGCGGCTTTACGGACGCCTGTTTGTTTTTGCTGTCTTCCAGCGGTATCACTACGCCCACACCGGGACTCCTGTTTTCATTGTCGCTTTCGACAATAGGAAGGGGTGTCCCGTGCGGCAAGAGGCGAATTGTCCCGCTTGCTGAAATAGGACAGGAAAAACCGCCGGATGAAGGAATTGATCCGTACCAACGATGCCGTCGTGCTCTCCTTTGCCGAGAGCCTGATGAAGGATGCCGGCATCGCAAGCCTCATCGCCGACCAGGGGATGAGCATTCTTGAGGGCTCGCTCGGCCTCTTGCCCCGTCGCTTTCTGGTCGCCGAGGAAGACGCGGACGCGGCGCGCCGGATCCTGATCGATGCCGGGCTCGAGGCGGAGTTGCGCCCTTGAGCACGGAGCCGATGCCGGCTGCGACCGAAACCGTCGACGCTTTTCACCGCGGCAAGTTCCATGTCGTCCAGCCACTCGGCCAGGGGCATCGCTCCGGCATGGACGCCATGCTGCTTGCGTCGCTCGTTGCATCGGATCGTCCCTGCCGGGTCGCCGATCTCGGTGCGGGCGCGGGTGCAGCCGGCATGGCCGTCGCCTCGCGGATCGACGATGCGGAAGTGGTGCTGGTGGAGCGCTCGCCCGTTATGGCGGAGTTTGCCCGCCGCAGCCTGGCGCTTGCTGAAAACGCCTGTTTTTCCTCGCGCGTCTCGGTCGTTGAGGCCGACGTTTCGTTGACCGGCAAGGCGCGTGTCGCGACGGGTCTGGCGGATGACAGCTTCGATCATGCGATCATGAACCCACCCTTCAACGATGCCTCGGACCGCAAGACTCCGGATGCGCTCAAGGCCGAGGCCCATGCGATGAGCGACGGGCTGTTCGAGATCTGGGTGAAGACGGCGGGCGCGATCATGAAGCCCGGCGGGCAACTGTCGTTGATCGCTCGGCCGGAATCGATCGCCGAGATCATCGCCGCTTGCGGCCGCCGCTTTGGCGGCATCGAGATCACGGCGCTGCATCCGCGGGTCGGTGAAAACGCCGTGCGCATCCTGGTGACGGCGATCAAGCAGAGTCGCAAACGGCTGGTCTTCCGCGCCCCGCTCGTCATGCACGAGGAGGGGCATCGCTTCGCAGACCATGTCGACGACCTCAACAATGGCCGCGCCGCCTATCGCCGCCGCTGATTTACCGTATGCGGCATTGCGTTCGCCGCATCAGTGCATACATGGCATGGAAGAGCCCCTGGCGGGCGATCGGGCGAAGCATTCCGCTTTTCGCCGATGAGACGCGGTCATGTCTATGATTTCCGGTCGTTCCGGCTCAAAATCATGGCATGTCCCAGCAGGCAGGAGTTGAAATGAAGGCGTTCCTGAGACGGTTGTTGCCCAAGCGTTTTCGCAAGGAAGGCGTGACGATCCCCGTCGTCCGGCTCCACGGCGCGATCATGGCCGGCGGCGGTCAGTTCCGGCCGGCGCTCAACCTGGCGACAGCGGCCCCGCTTCTCGAAAAGGCCTTCGCAAACAAGGACGCGCCTGCTGTCGCGATCTCCGTCAATTCGCCTGGCGGCTCCCCTGTGCAGTCGCGGTTGATCTACCAACGCATCCGCGATCTCGCCCAGGAGAAGAAAAAGCGTGTGCTGATCTTCGTCGAGGACGTCGCCGCATCCGGCGGCTATATGATCGCGCTTGCCGGCGACGAGATCATTGCCGACCCGACCTCGATCGTCGGCTCGATCGGCGTTGTCTCCGGCGGGTTCGGTTTTCCGGAACTCCTGAAGAAGATCGGCGTCGAGCGGCGTGTCTATACCGCTGGCGAAAACAAGGTGATGCTCGATCCGTTCCAGCCGGAAAAGGAAAACGACATCGCATTCCTGAAGAACCTGCAGCTCGATATCCACGATACCTTCATCCAGATGGTCAAGGCCCGTCGCGGCCAGCTGCTCGCCGACGATCCGGATATCTTCTCCGGCCTTTTCTGGACCGGCCGGCGCGGGCTGGAGCTCGGCATCATCGATAGTCTCGGCGATCTGCGCGGCGAGGTGAAGAAGCGCTATGGCGACAAGGCGCGGCTCGAGCTCATCCAGCCGGTGCGCAGCCTTTTTGGCCGCCGGCAGAGCGGCGCGGCCATTGCCGGTGCTCTGGTCGAGCCAATGGCCGCTTCCGCAGCGGCGGGACTTGCCGAAGCCATCGAGGAAAGGGCATTGTGGGCGCGGTTCGGGCTTTGATGCCTGCCCGGCCTGAAATGTCCTTGGAGGGAAAATGCCGCAACTCATCCTGCTCCTGATCGCAGGTTTCGTCTTCTGGCTCGGCTATCGCAAGTTCGTGGCGGATGCCCAGAAGCTGACGCGCCAGCGCGAACAGGCTCGCCGCGAGGAGCAGACCGGGGCGCAGGGAACATTGGTGCAGGACCCGGAGACCGGCGAATACAGGCTGAAGCGCGACGGCGAGTGAGGGCGGTCGGAACGCGTCAGTGTGGCTGCGGTCTATTTGCCCGCCCGCTGCCGTAGCGCTTGACCCCTGTCATCAGGCGTGGCACCTGTCCGGCACATTTTCTAGAAGAAATCCGGACGCGATCCATGACCACTCTGCCTGATCATATGAACCCGAAGCGCTCGTTTCAGGCTCTGATCCTGACACTCCACAATTACTGGGCCGACAAGGGTTGCGCCGTGCTGCAGCCCTACGACATGGAAGTGGGCGCCGGTACCTTCCATCCGGCAACGACCCTGCGCGCGCTGGGCCCGCGTCCCTGGCGTGCGGCTTACGTCCAGCCGTCGCGTCGCCCGACCGATGGCCGCTACGGCGAAAACCCGAACCGCCTGCAGCACTACTATCAGTATCAGGTAATCCTGAAGCCGAACCCGTCCAACCTGCAGGAACTCTATCTCGGCTCGCTCGAGGCGATCGGCCTCGACCCGCTGCTGCACGATATCCGCTTTGTCGAGGATGACTGGGAAAGCCCGACGCTCGGCGCCTGGGGTCTCGGCTGGGAGTGCTGGTGCGACGGCATGGAAGTGTCGCAGTTCACGTACTTCCAGCAGGTCTGCGGCATCGAGTGCTCGCCGGTTTCGGGGGAACTGACCTACGGTCTCGAACGCCTCGCCATGTATGTGCAGGGCGTCGACAACGTCTACGACCTGAACTTCAACGGTCGCGAGGGTGCCGAGAAGATCAGCTATGGCGATGTCTTCCTGCAGGCCGAACAGGAATATTCGCGCTACAATTTCGAATACGCCAACACGGCGATGCTGCATCAGCACTTCATCGATGCGGAAGCCGAGTGCCAGGCGTTGCTGGCTGCCGGAGCACCGGGCGACCACAGCAACAACCACCTGCACAAATGCGTCTTCCCAGCCTACGACCAGTGCATCAAGGCAAGCCATGTGTTCAACCTGCTCGATGCCCGCGGCGTGATCTCGGTCACCGAGCGCCAGAGCTACATCCTTAGGGTGCGCACGCTCGCCAAGGCCTGCGGCGAAGCCTTCCTGTTGACCGACGCCGGTGGCGCGAACCTCAACCGGGACGCCGCTTGAGCGTAGAACCGTCCGGCCTTGTCGTTCACATCAACGGCTGGCCGGGCACCGGTAAGCTGACGATCGCGCGCCATCTTGCTGAAAGGCTGGGCGCGCGGCTCGCCGACAATCACACGCTGATCAATCCGGCCGAGGCACTGTTTGCGCGCAGTGACCCGCTTTATCGCTCGCTTCGATCGGCGGTCCGCCAAAGCGTGTTCGAGCACCTGGAAAGGGCGGCAGCCGAACGGTCGATCATCTTCACCGATGCGCTCTCGGACGATGCCACCGACACGCGTGCCTTCGAGGACTGCGCCGCACTCGCGCAAAAACGCGGCGCTCGCTTCGTTGCGGTCGTGATCGATTGCGACGTCGAGGAAAATCTCAAGCGCCTGACACGCGCCGGCCGGAGCAAGCTGCACAAGCTGACCGATCCGGAAGTTCTTCTGGGATTGCGGCGCGCGCACCGGCTGCTGCGCGGCAGAAGCGACCGATTGATTGAGATCGATGTGTCGACGCTCGGCGCTGATGAGGCGGCAGCGGCAATCGCGGCGCGGATCGCTGAACCTTCAACTGTCAGATGACGAAGGTCGTGCCGGCGTCGTTCTTGCAGTACGGCTTCATTGTGGGATAGGCGCCGGTATAGACCTGACCGGAGTAGGTCTGAAGAGCGCGGCGAACACCGCTCGGCCGTTCCGGAGAATGGGCGCTCGCATAGGCAACGAAGAGCGCCGTAAAGGCGATCACGTTGATGAGAGTTGCGAGCGTTTTCATGGTCTTCACTTCGTTTCCGGGGTTGTTCGATGAACCGACTATCGCCCATCACCGGTCCGGTCGCCGTTCCCGATGGAACAGGAAAGCCGGTCTTTTGACGTGAAAAGGCGTGGCATCGGGAAACACAGTGTTCACGGTGCAGGCGGGAATTGGGGAGGAGCAGGTTTCTCTGGCCAAATGCTGCAGAAAGCGCTTTGAAGCTGAGAAGCGAATGCTAATCTCTGCGCGAGTTTTTGGAGGGTGCCCTATGATCGGTCTGGCAATCGCCGTCGTCGTGATTCTGTATCTGGTTTTCGTCTATAACGGTCTCGTCAAGGCGCGGCAGATCGCCGAGGAGGCGTGGTCCGGTATCGATGTGCAGTTGAAGCGCCGCGCCGATCTGATCCCGAACCTGATCGAAACCGTGAAGGGCTACGCCGCACACGAGAAGTCGACGTTCGAAGAGGTGATCGCCATGCGCAACCGCGCACAGGCGGTGCCAGCCGGCGACGTCGAGGGGCGGGCCCAGGCGGAAGGCGCGCTCTCCCAGGCGCTCGGCAAGCTCTTTGCGCTGGCGGAAGCTTATCCGGACCTCAAGGCCAACGAGAATTTCGCCGAGCTGCAGCGCTCGCTGGAAACGATCGAGGGCGAAATCCAGATGTCGCGCCGCTATTACAACGGTGCGGCCCGTGACTTGAACGTCAAGGTCGAGAGCTTCCCGTCCAACCTGATCGCAAACGCCTTCCGCTTCGTCAAAGCCGGCTATTTCGAGATCACCAACGAAGCCGACCGCGCGGTGCCGCAGGTCAAGTTCTGACAGCCACGCCTCCCGAACATTCCTCGCCGCGGGATCCCGCCGCGGCGCCATTCGCATCAAGAGACCTATTCGATGACCTCCGATAGCATGAAAAAACTGACCATCCTGCCGACCGACCACCCGCTCCGCGGTCATGTGCGCCCGCCGGGCTCGAAGTCGATCACCAACCGGGCGCTGCTTCTGGCCGGCCTTGCCAAGGGCACGAGCCGGCTGACGGGTGCCTTGAAGAGCGACGACACCCGCTACATGGCGGAAGCCTTGCGCGCGATGGGCGTCGAAGTCAGCGAGCCGGATGAAACCACCTTCGTCGTCACCAGCACGGGCAAGTTGCTCCCGCCGGCAGCTCCCTTGTTCCTCGGCAATGCCGGAACGGCGACACGCTTCCTGACGGCTGCTGCCGCGCTCGTCGATGGCACGGTCGTGGTCGATGGCGACCAGCACATGCGCAAGCGGCCGATCAAGCCCTTGGTCGAAGCACTCGGAACGCTCGGCGTCGAAGTCACCTCCGAAACCGGCTGCCCGCCGGTCACCGTCAAAGGCACCGGCGGCTTCCCGGCCGGTCGCGTCGTCATCGATGCCGGCCTGTCGAGCCAGTATGTCTCGGCCCTGCTGATGGCGGCCCCCGGCGCCAAGGGTCCTGTCAACATCGAGCTTGCCGGCGACGAGATCGGCGCGCGCGGTTACATCGACCTAACGGTTGCCGCCATGCGTGCCTTCGGCGCCGAAGTCGAGCAGCTGAGCCCCTCCGTCTGGCAGGTCGCGCCGACCGGCTACAAGGCAGCCGACTATGTCATAGAGCCGGATGCTTCGGCGGCGACCTATCTCTGGGCTGCGGAAGTCCTGACCGGCGGCGCCATCGATATCGGCGTTCCGCCGGACGCCTTCTCGCAGCCGGATGCCCGCGCCCATGCGGTGATCGCGAGCTTCCCGAACCTGCCCGCCGTTATCGACGGCTCGCAGATGCAGGACGCGATCCCGACGATCGCCGTACTTGCCGCCTTCAACAAGACGCCGGTGCGCTTCGTCGGTCTCGCCAACCTGCGCGTCAAGGA
This sequence comes from Ensifer sp. ENS06, assembly GCF_014852205.1. Lineage (NCBI taxonomy): Bacteria > Pseudomonadati > Pseudomonadota > Alphaproteobacteria > Hyphomicrobiales > Rhizobiaceae > Ensifer > Ensifer sp. ENS06. Next base: position 877,366 of record NZ_JACVBC010000001.1, read on the forward strand.
ATGCGACCGCGTGCGCGCGCTGTCGCTCGGTCTGACAGCGATCCGGCCGGATCTGGCGCATGAGGAAGGCGACGACCTGATCGTCTCTTCCGATCCCACGCTTGCCGGCCAGACCTTGCCCGCCTCGATCGACACCTTCGCCGACCATCGCATCGCCATGAGCTTTGCGCTTGCCGGCCTGAAGATCCACGGCATCGCCATCGAAGATCCAGGCTGCGTTGCCAAAACCTACCCGGCCTATTGGGATGCGCTCGCCTCGCTCGGCGTCGAATTTACCGGCGACCGGCCTTGATACCGTGCGGGATGTGCGGCCGTGTCTGCGGTTTCCGCGCGCATCCCGTTCTCACCCATAAGAACCGGTCTCGTGTCTTGAACCTCAACCGGAAGAAAGCTTGATCCGCATGGTCCGTTTCGCTGCCGCATTTGCCGTTCTGGTGTTTTTGCTGGCAACGGCAGGCGTCGGTCGGGCGGAGGAGGTCTTCTCCGCCTATCGCTCCGTCATCGATGTCGCCAAGGACGGCACGATGACGGTGACCGAGACGATCACGGCGACGGTCGAGGGCAACAAGATCCGCCGCGGTATCTATCGCGACATGCCTTTGACCTTCACCGACGCGAAGGGCAAGCGCAGCAAGGTCGATTTCAAGCTGCTCTCGGTCGAGCGTGACGGTGAGGAGGAGCCCTATCGCACCGAGACGATCAACGGCGGCATCCGCATCTACACCGGTTCGGCCGAGGTCTTTCTGGAGCGGGGCGAGCATACCTTCCAGTTCACCTACGAGACTGGCCGGCAGATCCGCTTCTTTGACGATCACGACGAACTCTACTGGAACGTCACCGGTACGGAGTGGGATTTCCCGATCGACGAGGCGAGTGCGACCGTGACGCTGCCGGACGGCGTCAGGGCCGAAGCGCTCGATTACTTCACTGGCGGCTATGGCGCGACCGGCAAGGATGCGCGTGCATCCAGGGACGGCAGCGAAATCTTCTTTGCCACCACCCGACGTCTCGACCCGCGCGAAGGGCTGACGATCGCCATCAAGATGCCGAAGGGCAGCATCGACAGGCCCACCTCCAGCCAGGAAAATGCCTGGTGGCTGCACGACCATCTGGCGCTCGTCATCGCCGGTGCCGGCCTTGCCGTCGTCCTGCTCTACTATAGCCAGGCCTGGCTCAGGGCCGGGCGTGACCCGGACCGCGGCGTCATGGTGCCGCGCTGGGATCCGCCGGAGGGCATCTCACCGGCGCTCGTCAATTACATCGACAACAGGGGCTTTTCCGGTGAGGGCTGGACCGCGTTGTCGGCGGCAGCACTCAATCTCGCGGTCAAGGGCCACGTGGTTCTCGAAGACCTGAAGAACGCCATCGTCATTGCCGCCACCGGCAAGAAACCCGACGAAAAGCTGCCGACCGGCGAGGCGGCCGTGATGAAGGCGGTCAATGCCGCTGGCGGCAAGCTCACCATCGACCGCGCCCATGGCACACGGGTGCAGGCGACCGGCGCTGATTTCCGCAACGCCATGGAGCGCGAGCATCGCGGCAAGTACTACCACGCCAACAGCGGTTACATCGTCGCCGGTGTCATCCTTTCGGTGTTGGCGGTTGCGGCCGTGTTCCTGTTCGGGGATCTCAGCGAGGACAGCCTGCCGCTGGTGATCGTTCCTGTTTTCATCGCCTTCTTCGTCTCGATCCTCGCAGTCTCCTTCGGCAAGTCGCTTCGCCGCGAAAGGAGCCTGATGAGCCGGATCATGTCGATCGTCGTGGTCGCCTTCATCGGCTTCGTCGCCTTCACCATCTTCTCGACCATCCTTGCGGCCGTCTTCTATTCGGCAGCCGAAACCGACGAACTGCCGCTGCTCTTCGTGATCGGCGCGATCGTGCTCGTCAACGTGCTGTTCTTCTTCCTGATGGGTGCGCCGACGCCGCTCGGAACGCGGATGATGGATGGCATTGACGGGCTCAGGCAATACATGACGCTCGCCGAGAAAGACCGGATGAACATGCAAGGCGCGCCCGAAATGTCGCCCCGGCATTTCGAGACGCTGCTCCCTTACGCCGTGGCGCTTGGCGTCGAGAAGCCCTGGACCGAGACCTTCGATCGTTGGCTGCTTGCCGCGGCGGCTGGGGCGGCTGCGGCCGCTGCCTATCAGCCGGGCTGGTATCACGGTGACGGCTTCGGCTCGAGCACCTTCGGCGATCGCATCGGCGGTTTTGCCGGATCCATGGCCGACACGATGACGTCCTCCCTGCCGCCCCCACCCAAATCGTCATCGTCGGGCTTTTCTTCCGGCGGCGGCTTCGCCGGCGGCGGCGGTGGTGGCGGTGGTGGCGGCGGCTGGTAAATCCGCCTCGCACTTGCCCTTGGAAAACCAAATTCATCGCGGCGCTTGGTGACAATCTTGCCAGAGATTGCTAAGTCCGCCGCAACCGTCAGGAACAGAAAAAGTCACTCCCATGCCCGATCTTCTTATCGAACTCCGCTCCGAGGAAATTCCTGCCCGCCTGCAGCGCAAGGCGGCCGGTGACCTCAAGAAGCTGCTGACCGATGCCCTGGTCGAAGCGGGCCTGACCTATGAGGGGGCGCGCGAGTACTGGACACCGCGCCGGCTGACGCTTGACATCCGCGGCCTCAACGCCCGATCCACCGATGTTCGCGAAGAGCGCAAGGGTCCGCGCACCGACGCCAACGAGAAGGCGATCGAAGGCTTCCTGCGCGGCGCCGGCCTTTCCTCGATCAGCGAGGCGCACGTCCATAGCGACCCGAAGAAGGGCGACTTCTACGTCGCCCATATCGTCAAGCCGGGCCGTCCCGCCGATGAGATCATCGCCGAGGCGATGCCGGATATCATCCGCAATTTCCCCTGGCCGAAGCCGATGCGTTCCGGCGTGGCATCGGCCAGGCCCGGCGCGCTGCGCTGGGTCCGCCCGCTGCAGTCGATCGTCTGCACCTTCGGGTCGGAAACCGAGGAAACCCATGTGATCCCGTTTGAAGTCGACGGCATCGTCGCCTCGAACGTCACCTATGGTCACCGCTTCCATGCGCCGGAAGCGATCACGGTGCGTCGCTTTGCCGACTATGCCGAGAAGCTGGAAAAGGCGAAGGTCGTTCTCGACGGCGAGCGCCGCAAGGAAATGATCCTGGCCGACGCCCGCAATGTCGCCTTCGCCAACGGCCTTGAGCTCGTCGAAGACGAAGGCCTGCTCGAAGAAGTCTCCGGCCTCGTCGAGTGGCCGCAGGTGCTGATGGGCAGCTTCGAGGAAGCCTATCTCGAAATCCCCTCGGAAATCATCCGACTGACGATCAAAACCAACCAGAAGTGCTTCGTCACCCGCGCGCCGGGCGCCGACACGCTCTCCAACAAGTTCATCCTGGTCTCGAACATCGAGGCGAAGGACGGCGGCAAGGAGATCGTGCATGGCAACGGCAAGGTCGTGCGCGCCCGTCTTTCGGACGCAGCGCATTTCTGGCACCGCGACCAGGGCAACTTGCCGGATCTCGAAACGCTGGAAGCATCCGCCAAGAAGTTCAATCTGGACCTCGGCAAGCCGCTCGATCAGCGCATGGCCAAGCTCGATGCGCTGAACGTTACCTTCCATGCCAAGCTCGGCACCCAGGGCGAACGCGTCGCGCGTATCCGCGCGCTTGCTGGTGAACTTGCCAAGGTCACCGGCGCCGACGCCAAGCTCGTCGACCGCGCCGTCGTGCTGGCCAAAGCCGATCTGCGCACTGAAGCCGTCGGCGAATTCCCTGAGCTTCAGGGCATCATGGGGCACAAGTACGCCCTGCTTCAGGGCGAGAACGGATCTGTCGCCACGGCGATCGAGGACCACTGGAAGCCGAATGGTCCCTCTGACCGTGCGCCTACCGATCCGGTGGCAGTGACCGTTGCGCTTGCCGACAAGCTCGATACGCTCGTCGGCTTCTGGGCGATCGACGAAAAGCCCACCGGTTCAAAAGACCCCTTTGCGCTGCGCCGCGCCGCACTCGGCGTGATCCGCCTGATCCTGGAAGGCAAGGCGCGCCTGGCGCTGCTGCCTGTATTCGAAACGGCACTCGTCGCCCTGCGCGCGCAGAAGCCGGCGCTTGCGGACGACATTTCGGCCGATCTGCTCTCCTTCTTCCATGATCGCCTCAAGGTCTATCTGCGCGACCTCGGCGCCCGTCATGACCTGATCGACGCCGTGCTGACGCCGGAAGCCGACGACCTGCTGATGATCGCCCGCCGTGTGGAAGCGCTGACCGCCTTCATCACCGACGAGGAAGGCCGCAACCTCTTGGCCGGCACCAAGCGCGCCACCCAGATCCTCGCAGCCGAAGAGAAGAAGGGCACCGCCGTCGCCGACGCCGTCGATGCCGGCCTCTTCCGTCTCGACGCCGAGAAGGCGCTGCACCAGGCTGTCGAAATTGCATCGGCTGAAGCACGCGATGCGATCGCCAAGGAAGACTTCCGTTCGGCCATGGAAGCGCTGGCCAAGCTGCGCGAACCGGTCGACCAGTTCTTCAACGACGTACTCGTCAATGACGATGATGCGGCAATCCGTGCGAACCGTCTGGCGCTGCTCGGCCTGATCCGCTCGGCCACCGGCACGGTCGCGGACTTCTCGAAGATCGTCGGCTAAGGCCGGGTCGCCGCCGGGAGACCGGCGGCATCACACCCGCGCACAAACGTTCAAGCGGCGCGCTGCCCGGCGACCTATATGCTGTCTCCATCACGCAAGATGGAGACAGCCGATGACTATCGCGACAAAGGCCTACAAGCCGATCAATTTTGCCGAAAAACTCTCGCTCTTCAGCGATCAGTGGCAACCGCGCGTTCTTGCCGAACTCAACGACTACCAGTTCAAGATCGTGCGCATCGAAGGCGATTTCATCTGGCACGATCATGAAGATACCGACGAGGCCTTCATCGTGCTCGAAGGAACATTGCGCATCGATTTCCGCGATGGGGCTGTGACGCTCGGTCCCGGCGAAATGTACGTCGTGGCGAAGGGCGTCGAACACAAGCCCTATGCGGAGCGCGAGGTGAAGATGCTCTTGATCGAGCCGCGCGGCACGCTCAACACCGGCCACGAGGGTGGCGAACGCACCGCGGAAAACGACCGCTGGATCTGATCCCTTGTCCGGGTCACTACGATCTCGCTTGCTGACCGACATGGCGCCGGAGTAGAGAAAGGCATGCCCGCAAAAATTCTCGTCAGCGCCTGCCTCATGGGCCATGCCGTCCGCTATGACGGCCAGTCGAAGCCGCTCCTGCACCCGGCGATCGACCGCTGGCGCGCGGAAGGCCGTCTCGTGACCATCTGTCCGGAAATGTCGGCCGGCATGCCGGTGCCGCGTCCGCCGGCCGAGATCGCCGCCGGCGCTGTCGGCAAGGACGTGCTCGCCGGCAAGGCGAGGGTGGTGGAGATAGACGGCGGCGACGTCACCGAGGGGTTCATACAGGCTGCCGAAAACGCTCTTTCGCTTGCCAGGCAAGCCGACTGTCGCTTCGCGCTCCTGATCGATGGCAGCCCGTCCTGCGGGTCGGGTTTCGTCTATGACGGGAGCTTTTCCGGCGCGCGCCATCCGGGTGAAGGCGTAACGGCCGCCTTGCTCCTCGCCAACGGCGTCGAAGTCTATTCTGACAGACAGATAGAGGCGCTGGTCGCGCGGATCGATGAATTGGAAGGCTCGCAATAAAAAGATTGCGCCCCCGCTTCTCTCAGGGGCGCAATCTCTCGCTCTTACAGCGATACGCCCGTCAGCCTTTAAATGCAGGGGACGGCTGAGCGGGGCAGGGAACTTTCCCGATAGGCGATCAGTCTAGCCGAAGTTCGAGGGTGGACGGATCAAAATCCTGTGAGCTCTCGTCGGCCACGGGCGCAGCCACCATGGACGCGCCGATCGGGGTCACCGCGGCGGTCTTTGCGGTCTGATCGATGGAAAGAAACTCCGGCCTGGAAGCCTGCGGGTTCTGGTCGTTTGCGATGTTCGAGACGGTCACCGTTGCAGCATCGTCGGTTTCGGCCGCGGCCGTCCTGATCATCTCGTGGGACGGCTTGCTGACGAACACCACCGGCGATCCGCCGAGCCAGGCCTCGGTGCGCACCATCTTCATCTCGCCGTTGATTTTCTTGAGCTCGATCGTCTCGTCGCCCGCCGCGATCGTCGGGACGACGTAGGTGACCTTCTTCCGCGACTGCAACGGCGGGCAATCGGCGCAGGAAACCGTGGAGACGCTGGCATTGTCGGTCGTGCCGGAGGCGATGGCTTCGATCGACGACGCCGCGGCGTTGCCAGCAGCAAGCCCAAGGACGGTGGTGATCAGCAACAGGCGCATCGTTTTTCTCCCGGATCGTTACCGGCGAGAATATGCGCGCTCCCTTACTTTCCCGTCAGGAGAATTGGTAAAAATAGAATGATCCGCGAATTGACCGGTTTCCGGTCAGGCCTTCTCGCGCGCGACCGCGCGCCAGCCGATATCGTGCCGGTAGAAGCCGTTGTCCCAGGAAACGGCCGACAGCGCCGCATAGGCCCTGTCCTTGGCCGCGCCGGCACTTGCCCCTATCGCCGTAATGTTGAGCACACGGCCACCGGTTGCGACCAGGCCTCCGTCCTTCATCGCTGTGCCGGCGTGGAACACCTTGGTGGTGTCGGATGCTGCGGGGAGGGCGTCAATCGGCGTGTTCTTCGCGTAGCTGCTCGGATAGCCCTTGGAGGCCATCACGACGGTCAGCGCCGTCTCGTCGCGCCATTCCACAGTCATGCCGGCGAGCGTGCCGGTCGCCGCGGCATAGAGAAGCGGCAGAAGATCGCTCTTCATGCGCATCATCAGCACCTGGCATTCCGGGTCGCCGAAGCGGACGTTGTATTCGATGAGTTCCGGTCCTTTGGCGGTGATCATCAGCCCGGCAAAGAACACGCCGGAGAAGGGATGGCCGCTTTCCGCCATGCCGCGCATCGTCGGCTCGATGATTTCCTTCAACGTGCGCTCGATCATCTCTGACGTCATGACCGGGGCCGGCGAGTAGGCGCCCATGCCGCCGGTGTTCGGTCCGGTATCGCCGTCGCCGACGCGCTTGTGGTCCTGGGCCGACGCGAGCGCCAGCGCCGTCTTGCCGTCTGAGAGGCAGAAGAAGCTTGCCTCCTCGCCATCGAGATAGGCTTCTACGACCACTTCGGCGCCGGCGGCGCCAAAGGCGCCGGCGAAACAGTCGTCGACGGCGGCGAGCGCCTCGTCGAGCGTCATGGCGACGGTGACACCCTTGCCGGCGGCGAGACCATCGGCCTTGATGACGATCGGTGCGCCCTGTTCACGCACATAGATCTTGGCGCTCTCCGCATCGGTGAAGCGGCCATAGGCGCCGGTCGGAATATCGTAGCGGGCGCAGAGATCCTTGGTGAAGCCCTTGGAGCCTTCAAGCTGGGCGGCCGCGGCAGAGGGGCCAAAGACGGCGATGCCGGCTGCGCGCAGCACGTCGGCGATGCCGGCGACCAGTGGACCCTCAGGTCCTACCACGACGAAATCGATCGCCTCCTTGCGGCAGAAGTCGGCGACCGCTGCATGGTCGTCCGTGTCGACGGCGATGATTTCCGCTTCTTCGGCGATGCCGGGATTGCCAGGTGCGGCATAAAGCTTCGTCAGTTTCGGCGACTGCGCGATCTTCCATGCAAGGGCGTGTTCGCGCCCACCCGATCCGATCAGAAGAACCTTCATTGCAGCCCCCGATATCCCGAAAAATGTTGCGCTGCGGTTAGGACGGCAGGGCGGCAAGGTCAAGGGAAAACGGGAGTTCGGGTGGCGATTCTCGCAATCGGCACATCTCAGGCGATGGCCCGGCGGCTCTGTTGCTCGTCCAGCGCTTCGTCGTGCGCATAACGCGCGGTGCGTGTCAGCGCCCAGATCGCCAGATCCTCGATCGGCAGCGGCTTGCTGATGAGGTAGCCCTGGAACAGGTCGCAGCCGGCAGCCGTCAGCATGGAGAGTTTCTCCGGCGTGTCGATGCCTTCGCCGACGACCGCGACGTCCTTGGCGTGGCAGAGCGCGATCAGCGCCTTCAATACCGGCAGGGAATGCGACGCGGTGAGGTTCGACACCAGCGCCCGGTCGAGCTTGATGGTATCGGCGGTGTATTCGATGATCTGCTGCACGGACGTGTAGCCGGCGCCGAAATCGTCGATCGAAAGCCGGAAGCCGTTCTGGCGGAGCGCATCGATGTTGCGGCGAAGCTGGTCGCTGAACTTGACGGCGAAGGTTTCGGTAAGCTCGATCTCGATCGAGCGTGCCTCCAGCCCATGCCGTTCCAGGCAGTCGGCGAAGTGGTCGGCGATCGCCTTGGAATGCAGTTCGGCCGAGGAAATGTTGATGGCGAGCACTGTTTCGGGGCCGAACAGGGCCTTCAACTGGCCGCAGTCGGACATCGCCTTGTTGATCACCCACCAGTCGATCTTGGTGAAGAGCCCTGAGCTTTCGGCGATCGGCACGAATTCATCCGGCGTGACGTTGCCGAGCACCGGCGAGTACCAGCGTAGCAGCGCCTCGCAGCCGGTGACCCGGCCCTCGGTATCGACCATCGGCATGTAGACGAGGTGGAACTGTTCGTCCGGATCGAGCGAGCGCAGCTCGTCCTGGATCTGGCGCAGCCGCGTGCGCTTGTCGTGAAGCGCGCGCGAGTAGCGGGCGGAGCGGTTCTTGCCGCTGGTCTTGGCCTGATACATTGCCGCATCGGCATTCGCGATCAGTTCGGTGAGGTTGGTGGCGTCATCCGGGCAGATCGCAGCGCCGATGCTTGCGGTCACCGGATAACGCTTGTCGGAGACTTCGAAGCCGTCCTCGAACAGCGAGAGGATGGCGCCCGAGATTTCCCGGACCGTCCCGTCGCCCGGGCGTGAGCGCACCAGCACGGCGAATTCGTCGCCCGAAAGGCGGGCGAGGATCGCCGGCTTCTGGCCGCGGCGCTCGGTGATCACGTCGACCCGCTCGGCGATGCGGGCCGCCAAGGTTTTCAGGAGTTCGTCGCCGATCTCGTGACCATGCTTGTCGTTGACGAACTTGAAGTTGTCGATGTCGATGAAAAGCAGGCTGCACTTCTCGCCGGCCGCGATCGCCTCGCGAACGACGCCGGCGGCGAGTGCGTTGAAGTGGCCACGGTTGCTGATCCCGGTCAGCGTATCGGTCCAGGAGCTGCGTTGCACGAGCTTCAGCGATTGCACCGACTGGCGGTGCAGTTCGCGGATGTTTTCGGTGAGACGCCCGATCTCGCCCTTTTCTTCCATATCGCGGATTTCGTCGCGCGCACCCACCATCACGGCCATCACATTGGCGTCGAGAGTGGCGATCGGATCGGTGATGAAGCGGCGGATCAACATGATGATCAGCCAGATCGAGAACAGGCTCATGGCGACGGCGCCGAGCGCCAGCAGGATTTTCTGCCGCGCCATCAGCGCGTCGAAATGCTCGCTCGAAACGGTGAGCGTCGCATAAAGCGAAGGTCCGAGATGCACGCTTGCCGAAAGGTCGTCGGTGATGGCCTGCGGCCAGGGCTGCAGAACGATGTCGGATCCGTATTCCTTCTTCAGCGCCTGCTGCATGTCGAGGAAGCGGTCGGGCTGGATCGCGACCTGAACGAGCAGGGCGTTCGATTTCTTGCTCGGCAACGGCCGGGTAAAGGCAATGGGGTCGAGGAAGAACGAATAGACGATGCGCGGTCTCTGGCCCGCTTCGTAGAGATAGGTCCAGTCGGCGAGCTTGTCTTCGCGGATCAGCCGGCGGGCGAGGTTGAGCTGCGCCTCGTCGATCTCGGCGAACGGATCCCAGCTGTTTTCAAAATAGTATTCGGACTTGAGTTCCGAACTCAGAAGCGCGAGCGAAACATAGCCCGTCGGATCGTCGAGCAGCGATTTGACGCTCTCCTGCAGCCGGACGCCGAGCGCATTGGCCCGGTAGCTCGCATCGGTTTCGGAAACGTACTGGCGCAGCGAATTGCCGTTCAGCAGCGCATTGAGAAAGCCCTTGCTGCGGCCGATCTCGTTCTGGAAGACGGCGGCCGCATGTTCAAGGCGCTGCGACAGCTTGGCATGCTCGAGCGCGCGGATGGAGCGGCTCTGCGTGACGTGGACCGAGACCGCCGCCAGCAGATAGCCGGCAAGCACCACGGGAAAGATCAGGATGAGCGCGCGTTTGCCGAGGTTCACTGGAAATTCGCCAATGTGCTGATGATACGCCGGCGCAGTTGCACCGACTCTGTGGACAGTTCCTGTTGATACTGGCTCTTGGCCAGAATGTCGGGCGAGGGGTAGATCGCCGGGTCGGAGCGAACCTCTTCCGGCAGGAGTGCGTGGGCCGCCCGGCTTGCCGTCGGCATGTTGAGCGCCAGCGCGTTGGCGGCGGCACTTCCCGGCGAACCGAGATAGTCGAGCAGCGCCAGCGCCCGATCCTTGTTTTGCGAATTGGCAACGACGGACATGCAGTCGAGCCAGGAGAGTGTGCCTTCCTTCGGAACCGCATAACGCCACACGCCAGGGGTGCCGGCCTTGGCGTTCAGCACGTGCTGGTCGCCGCTGTAGCCGAGCGCCATGTAGATGTCCTTGCTGACTGCAGGGTTCTGGATCGCGCTGATGATGTATTCGTAGGTGAGCACCGAAGGGGCCTGTTCCTTCATCAGCGTAAAGGCGGCCTTCAGCGTGCTGCTGTCGTTGGTATTGATCGATTGGCCGAGCAGCATCAACGGGGCGACGAAGGCCTCGTTGTGGTCGTCGTACATGGCCACATGCTTGGCAAGCGCAGCGGCAGGGCGCATCAGATCCTGCCAGGAGGTCGGCGCTTCGGCCAAGACGTCGGAACGGTAGAGAATGCCCATCGTGCCCCAGAGATAGGGCAGGCCCCGGCCGGAGCAGCGCTTGCGCCAGCTCTCGTCATAGTCCCTGAGCGAGGCGACGTTGGTCTCGTCGATTTTTTCGAGAACGCCCTTGCGACCGAAGAGAGCGGCGCTGTTTTCGCCGGTTACCACCAGATCGACGCGGCTGTTCGGATCGGCCAGCACCTCGTCGCGGGTATCGCCGCTGTCGTAATAGACCTGGTGCACTGACACGCCTGTAATCGACGACCAGCGGTCGAGGATCTTCTGGTCGATATAGGATTCCCAGATGAGCAGGTTCAGGGTCTCGGCCGGTGCCGCCGTTGCAAAGAGCAACGTCGCCAGTAAGGCCGGAATCGCCGTTCGCCCCTGCATTGTGTACCCCTGCCCAAGCCCGTCAGACGACCGTAGCGCGCAAAAATTGATGAATGATTACGTAGGGCTGCGACGAGTGGCCGGGGTGCCGCGTGCCGTTTGCCGCGCAGACGAAAACCGGGCGCCGCATGGCGGCGCCCGGTCCGATTTTCTGTTTTTTTCTGCCGGAGCGGCTACCGCGTCGGGAGCTTCGGCAGGAGGATCGTCAGGATGCCGAGCAGCGGCAGATAGGAGCAGATCGTGTAGACGAACTCGATGCCCTGCCGGTCGGCGAAGATGCCGAGTACGGCAGCGCCCATACCGCCGAAACCGAAGGCGAACCCGAAGAAGACGCCGGCAATCAGTCCGACGCGACCGGGAACCAGCTCCTGGGCGAAGACGACGATCGCCGAGAAGGCCGAGGAGAAGATCAGGCCGATGATGACGGAGAGCACGCCGGTCCAGAAGAGGTTCGCATAGGGCAGCATCAGCGCGAAGGGGATGACGCCGAGGATCGAGAACCAGATGACGAAGCGGGCGCCGTAGCGGTCGCCGATCGGGCCGCCGAGGAAGGTCCCGGCTGCGGCAGCGCCCAGGAACAGGAACAGCATCAACTGCGCCTGCTGTACGTCGATACCGAATTTCTCGATGACGAAGAAGGTGAAGTAGCTGGAGATGCTCGCCATGTAGACGTTCTTGGTGGCCGTCAAAAGCACGAGCACGGCAACAGCCCACATCACCCGGCCCTTCGGCAGAGGCAGCGCCCGGCTCGGCGCAGCGCGGCTCATGGTCGTGCGGCGATGGCGGACATACCAGGTGCTGACCCAGGAGAGCACGAAGAAGCCGATGATCGCGACGATCGAGAACCAGCTGAGGCTGCCCTGGCCGAAGGGGATGACGATGAAGGCGGCGAGCAGCGGACCCATGGCGCTGCCGGCATTGCCGCCCACCTGGAACAGCGACTGCGCCAGGCCATGGCGGCCGCCGGAGGCGAGGCGCGCGATGCGGGAGGACTCCGGATGGAAGATCGCCGAGCCGACGCCGATCAGGCTGGCAGCAACCAGAAGAACCCAGAAGTCATGGGCGTTGGCGAGCAGGATCAGGCCGCTGCAGGTCGACAGCATGGCGAGCGGCAGGGAATAGGGCAGGGCCCAGCGGTCGGTGATGATGCCGACGGCCGGCTGCAGCATCGATGCCGTCAGCTGGAAGGTAAAGGTCAGGAGGCCGATCTGCACGAAGTCGAGCGAGTAGTTCGCCTTCAGCAGCGGATAGAGTGCCGTCAGCAGCGACTGCATGATGTCGTTCAGCATATGGCAGAAGCTGACTGCCAGGATGACGGAGAAAGCCGTCTTCTCCGGGGAGATCCCGGAAGTTGAAGTCACGGTAGACATGGGTGATTCCTTGCCGTCTCGAAGGTTGTGTGCGGCGTGGCCTATCTCTACTGAGGTTGCCGTTGGCCTGCTTTTGTGATCTGGTCGATTTCTTTCGTGAGTGGGCCAAATGCTGATCCGCCGATATCCGCTGCCGCAGCTTCCCGATGACGATCACTTCCGGAACCTCGACTGGGTCGAGACGGGAAACGCCCCGGTGCTCGCGCTCGGACGGGATTACAATGCCGGCCTCCTCGTGCCTTTTCACAAACACACCCGGACCCAGCTGTGGTGGGCGCGCGGCGGCGTCGTGCTGATGCGCACCGAGCGCGGGCGGTGGATGGTGCCGCCCGGCCACGCTTTGTTGATCCCGGCGGGCGTGGAGCATTCGGCCGAGATGATCAGCGACGTGCGCATGCACTCGATCTATTTCGCGCCGGACCTTTTGCGCGCCGAGCGGCCGATGGTCATGGAAATCAACCCGCTGGCCGGCAGCCTCGTCGATGCGCTCGTCAGCGTAGAGAACGAGGCGATGTCGGAGCGGCGCGAACAACTGGTGACTGATCTGCTTTTGGAGGAAATCGGCCGGCTGCAGGAGCGCCCACTCGGCCTGCCGTTCCCGCGCGACGAAAAGCTTGCGGCGCTCTGCCGGCAATTCCTGCAGGCGCCGTCGGCGGCCGCAAGCATCGACCAGTGGGCCGACAGGCTGGGTCTCAGCCGCCGCTCGTTCACGCGGCTGTTTCGCAACGAGACGGGCGTCAGCTTCGTCACCTGGCGCCAGCAGGCCTGCATCTTCGCCTCGCTGCCGCTTCTGGCCGACGGCGAGCCGATCATCAATGTGGCGCTCGATGCCGGTTATGAGAACGTCGCGGCCTTTACGACGATGTTCCGCCGCATGCTCGGCAGCCCGCCGAGCGTCTATCTGAAGACCTATCTCGGCCAGTGACCGCGGGCAGCTACGGCGCTCATGGGAAACGAAAGCTGAATTGACCTGGTTAACGGAATCGTAGGAACAAGGGCCAATAACTCGCCCTGTGCCGTTCCTGCCCACTCCCTCCTTCGGCCCGACGGCACGGCCAATTTCGCCCCGGCGAATGAATCTTCCGGAGTTGTTTCTTGCGTATCCGTTCTCTTGTTTTCCTTTCTGGAACCCTTTTGCTGTCGGCAAATGCCGCCTCCGCCGGTGACGGCCAACATTTCTGGTCCGGTGACTGGTACCTGAAGGTCGGCGCCACCGGCTTTTACGGCCCGAAATACGAAGGCGCTTCCAAGCGCATGTTCCAGGCGGCCCCGCTGATCTCGCTCGGCAAGGCCGGCAGCACGGTCCGCTTCTCCTCGCGCAACGACAACATGTCCTATGCGCTGGTCGACCAGGGCAGCTTCCGCGCCGGTCTCGTCGGAAAGCTGATTTTCGAACGCGATGCCGGCACGTCAAGCGACCTCAAGGGACTTGATCCGGTCAAGTTCGGCGGTGAAGCCGGCGGCTTTGCCGAGGTCTACCCGACCGACTGGCTGCGTGTGCGCGCCGAAGTCCGCCAGGGTATCCGCAGTCACCACGGCGTCGTTGCCGATGTCGCGGCGGACGCCTTTGCCGATGTCAGCAGCAATGTCCGCATTTCCGGCGGCCCGCGCCTGTCGGCAGCCAGCAGCGGCTACTACACGGCCTATTACGGCGTGAATGATCGCGAGGCGGCGGCCTCCGGTCTCAGCAACTATACCCCGCATGGCGGCGTCGGCTCGGCCGGTATCGGTGCTGCGATCACTTGGCAGGCAACCGAAAAGCTCGAGACGAGCGCCTATGCCGAATACAAGCGCCTGCTTGGCCCGGCGGCCGATTCCAGCCTCGTTCGCGAACGCGGCAGCCGCAATCAGGTTCTCGTCGGTCTGTCAGCCACCTACCGCTTCGATTTCACGCTTCCCTGATCAGGCGTTTTCCTCCCGTGGTCGGCGGCGATCTCGCCGCTTGACCGGCCGGGCCTGCGGCGTCAAACAGGGATATGAACACAATCTCTGCCGATTCCGGCCGCGTTCAGGACGCGCCGTCCAACAACTGGGTCTATCGCGTGCTGCCGCGTGCGCTCTGGCCCTATGCGCAGCTTGCCCGCTGGGACCGTCCGATCGGCTGGCAATTGCTGCTGCTGCCTTGCCTCTGGTCCGTGGCCCTGGCGTCGGGTGTGTCGGCGAGTGCCGGTCAATTCTCCTTCGGCCGCTTCCTGTTCCATTGCTTCCTGTTCACTGTCGGCGCCATCGCCATGCGTGGTGCTGGCTGCACCTACAACGATATCGTCGATCACGACATCGACATGGAGGTTGCCCGTACCCGCTCGCGGCCGCTGCCGTCGGGGCGTGTCTCGCGCCTTCAGGCCAAGGTGTTCACGGTGCTGCAGGCACTTGTCGGCCTTGTCGTGCTACTGCAGTTCAACACCTTCTCGATCGTGCTCGGCATCCTGTCGCTGGCGATCGTCGCGATCTATCCCTTCGCCAAGCGGTTTACCGACTGGCCGCAGTTCTTTCTGGGGTTGGCGTTTTCCTGGGGCGCGCTGATGGGCTGGGCGACCGAATTCGGCACGTTGTCGGTTGCCGCCGTTCTGCTTTACGGCGCGGCCATCGCCTGGACGATCGGTTACGACACGATCTACGCTTACCAGGACAAGGAGGACGATGAGCTGATCGGCGTGCGCTCGACGGCGCGGCGTTTCGGTGAAAACCCGCGCCCCTGGCTGATCGGCCTTTATGGCATCGCGACGCTGCTCGTCCTTCTGTCGTTCGTCGCAGCCGGCGCCGGTGCCGTCGCCTATGTCGGCCTCCTGATCGCAGCAGCGATGCTGACCTATCAGATCCTCGTCCTGAACATCCATGATCCTGCACAGTGCCTGGCGCTGTTCAAGTTCAACAGCATCGTCGGTCTGATCATCTTCGCCGGGCTGGTGCTGGCGCTTCTCCTGCGCCTGACATGAAAAATCCTCCGTTGCGGCGGAGGATCGTCTTCATTGCCCCATGGTCGGCCCGCCTGTTGCGGGCCGCAAAAATCTCAGGCCCAGCTGATGTCGCGGGCGGCCTTGCGCTTCCTCGCCTCGTGACGCGCACGGAAGCTGGACAGGACGGCGGCAACGACTGAGGCGATGTGCTTGCGCATCGGGTTTCTCCTTCTTTCGTGGTCTTGGCTATGCAGCCCATATGGCACGAAGAAGGCGACGCAACTGTTTCCGGGGGAACATTCGGTAAATCGTCGGGGGAGGCGGCGACGACCCCAGTGCATGCGTGCACGAAGAAAATGTCCCGACAGATCTGACCTCGCCAAACGCGACAGCCGGCCGCAGGGAACGGCCGGCTGTCGCGCTGGAGGTAGGCTCTTCAATCAGCTGCGGGCGATGATCTCGCGCCCGTCGATCTTCATGTGTACGCCAAGCGTGCCGGTGGAGCGGCGCACGAGGAAGCGCGGGCGGCGCTCTGCGAAGAAGGAGTGGCGGCGGCGCGGCTTGACGGGCGCGGTGCGCACGTCGCCAAGGTGCTCTTCGAGCGGCCTTGCCACGCCATCCGCTTCGACCATGAGCATCGGAATGCGATAAGCTTCTGCCCAGGCGCGCCAGTCGGCTGCGATGTCGGACAGGTCGTGTGCGACGAGCAGCGGGACACAGAGGTCCGGGTCGTCGTGATGAAGTTCCAGCGTCACTGTAACGTCTCCGTCGCCGTGATCGATCGCGCGAGCCGCGACCCCCTTGAATGCGCGCGCCGGCAGTGCGATCGAAAGCGGCAGGCCGCTCGATGGTAGCACCTTGCGCAGAACTGCGCCACGCTCGTCCAGGCTGATCGTGACATTACCGGTGTGACCGCGCAAGGCGTAGCTCGCCTGCTGTGGAAAGCGCTGCGGATCAAGACGGAGCGTGTTTTCGACCCATGCGGGTTGAGAGAGTGTGTTGCGCATTTCAATCGCCCTTGTTTTTCCTTGAGAGCCGGTTTCCGGTCTTCTCGTCGGGACTTTTCGTCCTCTATGAGCGGGAGAATAGGCGGCGCCCTTTCCGAACGACTTAAAATTCGCGGTTAAGAAAACTTTGCGTTTCTCGATGGTTAGCAAAAGCCGACCGGTCAGGGTTTCCGTTTCGTCAACAGCGCGGCCGCATTCGTTCGGATCAGGCGCACCTTTGCCGTCGTTCGACCTGCCGGGAAAAGCCACACGCAAGCCAGTCCTGCAATCATGACGCGTCAGAATTCTGTTTCGGGGCTCGGGTCCAGCCTGTCCCCATGGGTAACCGACAAGGCGCCAGGGCATGGTATCGACCTATCTCGACTACAGTCGCATCACGCGGGACATGAGGAGCAGCCTCAACCGCATTGCCCAGCAGCCGCAGATCGCGCGCGAAGCGGAGTATTATAAAGAGAACATCGGCAGCGTGAAAACTGTCGAGGAGTTTCTGAACGACTATCGACTCTACTCATACGCGATGAAAGCGCATGGCCTGGAGGACATGACCTATGCCAAGGCCTTCATGCGCAAGGTGCTGGAAAGCGATCTTTCGGACGAAAGCAGCTTTGCCAACCGTCTCACCGATGAACGCTACCGCAACTTCGCGCAGGCCTTCAGCTTCAGCTCGTCGAAGCCGGTGGCTCAAACCAACGCACAGCAGGATGCGCTGATCGGTCTCTACAACGAGCGGATCGCCAGCCTCGACACGGCCATGCGCGGAGAGATGGCCTATTTTGGCGCGGCCATGGATCTCGTCACCGATGTCGACAAGTTCCTCGGCAACGAACGACTGCGTTCGTTTGCCTTCACCGTCTTCGATATTGACCCGAAGACGTTCAACTACACCGAGGTCCGCGACGCGCTGACCAGCGACCCTGCCGCTCTGACCGCAAGCCGCACGGCCGCTGTGACGAGGCGGGAAGAAGCGCTCAAGCTGCAGACTGACCTTCAGACGCGGCTCAAGTCCCTCGGGGAGATTAACAGGCTGACGTCCGAACTGGCGGAGGCGCCCGCTGCCGACAAGCCGGCGATTCAGGCCAAGATCGACGAGCACAACGCGATCGTCGCCGATCTCGATGCCAAGCTTCCGCCACGCGACCAGGCGCCCGCGCTGCTCGCATCGCTCGGCGAGGAATTGAACACGCTGAACGGGCGCATCCGCAATCTCGAAACCTACATCAAGTTGGCGGAAACCTTTAACTTCAACGCTGATGGCAGCGTGCCGGCCGGCGAAAAGGCGATAAGCGACGCAAAGAAGACGGAACTCAACAACATCTACGTCTTCAAGAAACCGGGCGAAACGCCGCTCGGCGGCGCGCGCCTGACCGGCGCCGGGGCACTGCTGAACAAGGAATATTACGAAGGCAAGATCGCCGGCGTCACCAGCATCTCCGAGCTGACCAGCGACAGCCGGCTGTTCAACTACCTCGTCACGGCCTTCGGCCTCAAAGCGTCGACGACCGTGCCGTCGACGATCGAAAACATCCTCACCAGCGACATCAACGACCCGAACAGCTACGTCAACACGCAGGGCGGCGAGTACAATGCCGCCTTTAAGGAAATGCACAAAGCCTTCAACTTCCGGCCCGACGGCACGCTGCAGCCCGGCAAGACGGCGCAGGACGCCGATCAGTTGAAGAAGACGTCCGACGGATACATGGTCCGCTACAATGACAAGGGCGATGCCGAAGACGAAGCCTTGGTCAAGCGCTTCAAGCTGCTGGTCAATTCGATGGAGTCGGTCGACAAGCTGCTGGCCGACAATGGCGTACTGAAGTTCACGCTCAGCGCCTTCGGTCTCGAAGACGAGGGCCTGAGCAAGCGTGATCTGAAGCGCATTCTGACGAGCGATCTCAACGATCCCAGAAGCTACGTCAACACGCTGCGCGACGAACGCTACGTCAAGCTCGTGAAAGCGTTCAACTTCAATCCGGACGGGACTCTCGGCGCACCAAAACTCGCCCAGAGCGACGGCGACATCATGAATACGGCGCGGGCCTATATCGTCGCCAAGTCCCGCTTCGGCACGGACGACGAGAAGAAGATCGCGAAGGAAAAGGCCCAGGAAGAAGCCAAATATTACACCTCCGAGATCGCGAAGATCGAAACGCTGGATGCCTTCCTCAAGAACCGCCGGCTGGTCGACATGGTTCTCGTCGGCGCAGGCATCGATCCGGAGACGGTCAAGTCCGACTATCTCAGGAGTATGTTCACGTCGGATCTCGAAGATCCGAAGAGCTTCATCAACACCGACCCGAATGGGCTGAAGTATCGCGAGATCGTCTCGTCCTTCAACTTCGACAAGGACGGCAAGATCGTCAGGGGCGAGGCAGGGCAGATCCAGACCCGCCGCGGTCTCGTCACCACCGTTGATCTCTTCCTCAATCAGTCGCTCGAAGAGAAGGAGGGCGCCGATAACGGCGGCATTCGCCTGGCGCTCTATTTCAAGCGCAAGGCCTCGGACATCAACACGGCCTACGACATCCTGGCCGATCGCGCCCTGTTCGAGGTCATCAAGACCGCCTACAGCATGCCGGAGGGCTTGCAGAACGCCAAGATCGAGGCCCAGGCGGCCTTTATCGAGCGCACCGTCAACATCAAGGAACTGCAGCAGCCGGGTCAGCTTGAGAAGCTTCTGCAACGCTTCACGGCGCTCTACGACGTCGAGAACAACCAGGATGTATCGCCCGGTCTCGCGATTCTGACCGGCGGCGGCAGCGCTGGCGTCAGTGCCGAGACCTTGCTGTCGCTCTCGCAATTGCGCGCAGGCGGCCGCTGACGCACGCCGTCTGACGGTCAGCCCAAGCCTGTTGCTGCATCGCAGCGCCGCGCGAAACGGGGCGTCGTCAACCGTCGGCGCGCAGCACTTTATCGGGGTTCATGATACCTGCGGGATCGAACGCGTGCTTGATGCGTTGCATCAGCTCGATTTCGATCGGCGCCCGGACCTCGGCGAGTTCGTCGCGCTTCAACTGGCCGATGCCGTGCTCGGCGGAGATCGAGCCGTTGTAGCTCAGAACGATGCCGTGGACGATGGCGTTGATTTCGCGCCAGCGGTCGAGGAAGGCCTGCTTGTCAGCGCCGACTGGCTGCGAAATGTTGTAGTGGATGTTGCCGTCGCCCATGTGGCCGAAGGAGCAGATGCGGGCGCCGGGGATCGCTTTCATGACGGCGGCATCCGCCTCCTTCATGAAGGCCGGAATGCTGGAGACGGGCACGGAGACATCGTGCTTGATCGAGCCGCCCTCGGGCTTTTGTGCGGGTGACATGCTCTCGCGCATGTGCCACAGCGCCTTGGCCTGTGTCTCGTTGGCGGCAATCACGGCATTCTCGACGAGGCCGGCCGCATATCCCTGCTCCAGCAGATCCTGCACCATCCGTTCCGCGCTTTCGGCGCTATCGGACGTCGAGATATCGATCAGCGCGTACCAGGGATGGACCGTTTCCATCGGATCACGAACGCCGGGGATGTGCTTGGTGGTGAATTCGACGCCGAGCCGCGGCATCAGCTCGAAGCCGGTCAACGCCGGCCCGCAAAGGCTGGACGCCTTTTCGAACAGAGCGAGCGCATGCTCGACGCTGCCGACTCCGGCAAAGGCGACCTGATGCCCGAGCGGCTTCGGGAAAAGCTTGAGCACGGCGCCGGTGATCACGCCGAGCGTGCCCTCGGCACCGATAAAGAGATCGCGCAGGTCGTAACCGGTATTGTCCTTCTTCAACCGGCGCAGGCCGTCCCAGATTTCGCCGGTCGGCAGCACCACTTCAAGGCCGAGGCAGAACTGACGCATATTGCCATAGGCAAGCACGGCGGTGCCGCCGGCATTGGTGGAGAGGTTGCCGCCGATGCGGGCTGAACCTTCCGAGCCGAGCGACAGTGGGAACAGGCGATTGTGCTCGTCCGCCGCCTTCTGGATGTCGGCGAGGATACAGCCGGCATCGGCGACGATGACATTGCCGACCGGATCGATGTCGCGAATGCGGTTCAGCCGTTCCAGCGAAAGGACGATGTCTGCCTTGCCCTCCCGCGGGATCTGCCCGGCGACATGGCCGGTGTTGCCGCCCTGCGGCACGATCGCCGTGCGGGTGGCGCTCGCGAGCTTCATGATGCGCGAGACCTCGTCGACGTTGCCCGGACGCAGGACCATCGGCGTCGTGCCGCGGTAGAGTCCGCGCGATTCGACGAGATAGCGCGCCTTGTCGGCTTCGTCCGTCAGCACGTTGGTGTTGCCGACGATCTCGGCGAAGGAAGCGATGAGTTCGGGAGAGGGAAGGGTGGTCATGGGCCTCACTTCGCATTGCGCCTGCGCGCGCTATCGGATCGGTCGATCTGAGGATCTGGTCCTCGGTTACTGGTCGGCGGCGATCATAACCGCAATTGGTGCCGTTCGATGAGGGTGGGTGCAGAGAAGATGCCGCACACTATCTTACCCTCGCGGTGCCGCCGCCCGTTGCAACCGGTCGATGATGGCTTCCCCCAACCCGTCCGAAGGGATCGGCCCGAAGGCGATGGTCTCTGCGCCGCTGGCATCCGCCCGCTTCATGTAGTCGAAGAGATTGGCGGCGGCTTCGCGCAGATTGCCAGTCGGGCTGAGATCGAGAACGACGGCCGCCTGCTCTTCGCCGGCGATCCGATTGCCGCCGAAACGGATCAAGGCTTCGCCGGCATGCACCTCGGCGGCATCGAGCCGGACTGCAGCGCCGGGCGCGTAGTGCGAGGCGAGCATGCCCGGCGCCTCGATCGTCGCTCCCGCCGTCTCCGGCCGGGTCACCGGACGGCCAAGCAGGCGTTCGATCTCGGCGGCATCGAGTCCACCCGGCCGAAGCAACCGGATCTCGTCGCCGTCTACCTTGATGATCGTCGACTCAAGGCCGATTTGGGCCTGGCCGGCGTCGAGGATCAGCTTCAGTTTTTCGCCGAGATCGGCTTCCACATGGACCGCACTGGTCGGGCTGATCTTGCCCGACGTATTGGCACTGGGCGCGGCCAGTGGTCGCCCGAAGTGGGCGATTACCCGGCGCGAGAAACCGTCGGGCATGCGGATACCGAGCGTGTCGAGGCCGGCGGACGCCAGCGCATGAACCGTGCTGTCGGCGCGCTGCCGAAGGATCAGCGTCAGCGGGCCGGGCCAGAAGGCTTCGGCCAGCTGCCTCGAAATCGGATCGAAATGCACATGGGCTTCGGCCATCGCCATGTCGGAAACATGCGAGATCAGCGGATTGAAGCGCGGGCGCCCCTTCATCTCGTAGATGCGACTGATCGCATCGGGATTGGTAGCATCGGCGGCAAGGCCGTAGACGGTCTCGGTCGGAATCGCGACCGGCTCGCCTTCGGCAAGAACGGCGCAGGCGCGCGCGATCGCGCGGTCCGGTTCTCTATCCGTGTCGATGATCTCAGCCATGCCGTTTCCTTTCCGACGCTTCCTTAACGGACGCACCGGAAAAACAGAACGATTTTCTTTGAAGGAACCGGTTCGGCTCAGAGGCTGCGAATGATGCGACGCAACGCGTCATCCTTGGCGCCAAGCATCAGTACGTTTTTCAGCGCGACCTTGGGATCATCCGTGCGAAACAGCAGCCCGTTGTCACGAAAGTTGCGGTTGATGACCATTTGCCCGGCTTCGGCGCCCGGTTCGATGGCGACGGCGAAGTACATGCGTGAATAGCCGGGCTGGATACTCTCGAAAAAATGCGTCTCGTCGCCCAGGTTGCAGAAGAAGTTGGCGAAGTAGAAGGACCAGGTGATGTCCTTGGAGGGAGTAACCGGCGTACGCGCCGCCGTCACGTGACAGTAGCCGAGATGCGGCCGGCCGACGAGAGTGCGGTGGAAGATCATCTTCGGGAACTGGATCGAGGTGTGGAACCCGTTGATCCGCTTATGGGTCGTGTCGCCGGCGGTGCTGAGCTTCTTGCCCGTCCTGTCTGCGACTTCCTCATAGCTCAAATACCGGCGTTCGCTCGGCAACCATTGCCTGCGGTTGATCCGGCCGGTGCGCAGGAATTCGGTATGAACCGCCACCTTCGGCGGGATTGTCGGCAGCTTCTCGGCTGCCGCGTCGTAGTATCTCAACTTTGCCATGATCGTCAGCGCGCCATCTGCCTGCCTGCAGGACCTCTCTCGTCCGCCGGCTAGGCTAGCGGCTCATGGTTAATGAATGATTTCCCCCTGGCTGCATCATTAGCGTTCTCTATCTGACGCGATGTCGCAAACGGGCGAAGCCCTCCCGCATCTGCGCCGACCGCGCCGCAAAAGTCGGCAAATGCCCAAGATGTGATCTATCTATATGTTTGCAATGTAAAAATTCTAAGACGGTGGCCTTTTGTGGCGGTTTTTTCCGTGTCGTCATTCTGGAATTGGATGTCGCTATCGGGCAGCTGCCAAGGCGACTTCCGCGATTACATATCCTTACTCAAGGTGCCGTCTTCGAAGGGAAGATGGAGAATTGGGAAGCCGGTCAAATCCCGGCGCTGCCCCCGCAACGGTGGTGGAGCGAAAGCCTCGGCAAAGGCCACTGGACGGTTCGTCCGGGAAGGCGCCGGGCAGGTCCGAAAGGACGGCTCCTGAGCCCGGAAACCAGCCTTGACGGACATAACCGTAACGGGTTGCGGCGGGCAGCCGGATCGGAGCCTCAAACGCATGGGTGTGCGCCCGTGCGGGTTCCTGTCCTGCCTCTCCGAAACATGGCGCATGAGGACAGGACATGGACACCAGAAACGATATGCTTCGAAAGCTGAAGGGCAGGCGGGACGGCTACAGCCTCGACCGGGCCTTTTACATCGATCCCGATTACTACAGGCAGGATCTGGAAAACATCTGGTACAAGGATTGGCTGTTTATCGGCCATGACTGCGAGATCCCGCGGGCCGGCAATTACTTCACCGTCCAGGTCGGCGACTACCCCGTTGTCATCACCCGCGACCGCCAGGGCGCCATCCGGGCGCTGCACAATTCCTGCCGCCACCGCGGCTCGCGCGTCTGCACGCAGGCGAAAGGCTCGTCGGCAAAGCTTGTCTGTCCCTATCACCAGTGGACCTACGAACTCGACGGCTCGCTGCTCTTCGCCCGGCAGATGGGAGAGGATTTCGACAAGGCCGCCCACAGTCTGAAGCCGATCCATTGCGAAACGGTCGGCGGCTACATCTTCATCAACCTGTCGGAAAAGCCGATGGATTTCACGGCGTTCCGCGACATGGCCTTGCCGTATCTCGCGCCGCATCGGCTCGGCGAAACCAAGGTCGCGTTCGAAAGCACCATCATCGAGAAGGGCAACTGGAAGCTCGTCTGGGAAAACAACCGCGAATGCTACCATTGCGCCGCCAATCATCCGGAACTCTGCCGCACCTATCCTGAGGCGCCGACGGCGACCGGGGTGCAGGGCGCCAAGGATGATCCTGTGATCGCCGAACATTGGGCGAAGTGCGAGGCCGAGGGCCTGCCGAGCGAATTTAAGATGTCGCCGACCGGTCAGTTCCGCGCCGCCCGCATGCCGCTTGTCGACAATGCCGAAAGCTACACCATGTCGGGCGCCCGCGCCGTCAGGCGGGCCCTGTCCGCCGACGTCTCCCAGAGCCAGATCGGCACGCTCTTGATGTTCCACTATCCCACCACCTGGAACCATGTGCTCGCCGACCACGCCATCACCTTCCGGGTGCTGCCGCTCGGGCCCGAACTGACGCAGGTGACGACGAAGTGGCTCGTCAACAAGGATGCGGTCGAAGGCGTCGACTACAATCTAGATGAACTGACGCATGTCTGGACCGAGACCAACGACCAGGACCGTCAGATCGTCGAGGAAAATGCCTTCGGCATCCGCTCACCGGCCTATGAGCCCGGTCCCTATTCGCCCGAGCACGAGGGTGGCGTGATGCAGTTCGTCGAGTGGTACTGCAAGTTCATGGAGCAGCGCCTTGCCGGCGACGCGGCTCCGCTTTCAAGGGTCGCCTGACATGCAGATGGCCTCTTCGTTTCACCATTTCGACGCGCTCCACGTCTGGATCGACCGGCAGCAGATGCTCGAATGCACATCGGCGGTTGTCGAGACCGCCGATGTCATGACCTTCACCTTCCGGGCCGAAAAGCCCGCCTGGTTTCGCTATCTGCCCGGGCAATTCGTGACCCTCGAACTGCCCGTCGCCGACGAGCCAGTGATGCGCACCTACACCCTGTCGTCGACGCCCTCGCGGCCGCTGTCGATCGCCGTGACCGTCAAGGCGCAGTCAGACAGCATCGGCACCCGCTGGATGTTCGAGCACCTGAAGCCCGGAATGAAACTCCGCGCCTTTGGCCCGCTCGGCGATTTCAGCTTCGTCCGCCATCCCGGCGACAAGTACCTGTTTATCTCGGCCGGCTCCGGCATCACGCCGATGATGTCGATGACGCGCTGGATGGCGGACTGCGTGCCGGAGACGGATGTGACCTTCATCTCCTGCGCGCGTCGGCCGGAGGACCTGCTGTTCCGTTCGGAGCTGGAGGTTCTGGCGACGCAGATGTCCGGGCTGAACCTCGGCTTCATCGTCGAGGGACATGAGGCACGCCACGGCTGGCACGGGCTTCGCGGCCGCATTGATGGCGCCAAGCTGCCGCTGCTTGCGCCCGATTTCATGGACCGCACCGTTTTCTGCTGCGGCCCCGAACCGTTCATGCGCGGCGTGCGCGAGATGCTGAAATCGGCCGGTTTCGACATGGGCCGCTACCACGAGGAGAGCTTCCAGCCGGCCGCCGCACCTGCGGCGGAAGAGATTGCCGTGCGCGCCGGCGCCGGTGACGAGGGCGAGGTCCAGGCCGCCAAGATCGCCTTCACCATGAGCGGCAAGGAGATCGAGGCCAAGCCCGGCCAGACGATCCTGCAGGCGGCGCGCGCCAACGGCGTGCGCATCGGCGCTGCCTGCGAAGGCGGCATCTGCGGCACCTGCCGGGTGATGAAGGTCTCAGGCGAGGTGGATATGAGCCACAATGGCGGCATTCTCGACGACGAGATCGATGAGGGCTACATCCTCGCCTGCTGCTCGCGACCGCTCGGAGACGTCCAGATCGAAGCTTGAAGGCTTTAATGATGTCGCGCAAAAGTGTGCAGCGGTTTTGCGACAAAGACATGCATAACAACAAGCGCTTAAAGCCTGTCGCGTGAATGCTTTTCACGCGACAGGCTTTAGGGCGCGTTGCAGGGGATCGGATTGGCGGAAATGCTTGCCGGGGCGTCGGTGCCGGCCCCCGTCTTGGAGCAGGCGCCCTGGGCGGCATCATTGCCGGCGATCGCCACCTGCAGGGCACGTTCCTGGCGGGCGAAATCGATCGAGCCGGTCACCAGCATGTCGACACCGCTGCCGGCGCCGCTCGTAGCGTCAGCGCGGCTCACGAGCAGCGGCTCGCTAAACATCGCAGTCGCCCTTGCGATCGCCTGCATGACCGTTCCCCGCTCGGCTTGGGCGACGAGCATCAGCGGCAGTGGCTTTTCCGGCAGCAAGGCGCCCTGTGCCCAGATCGCTTTCAGCGCCGGCGGCGACATTGCCGCCACATTCACGTCGATGTCGTCAAGCGTTCCCGGCACGCGGTAGGGGCAGCGGCGCTTGCCGCAGTTGATGCCCGAGGAGAACTGCCACAGCGCGTAACTGTCCCAGTTGCCCATCGGGAAAACCTGGCGGATATCCGGTTTGTAACGGGCGTACCAGAGCGGCAGGCGCGACAGCAGCCGGTGTTTGGCCCGGTGCGCGGCGATGTATTTGGCGGTGATGTGGTTGGTATAGAGGATCGGGTAGCGCCCGGTCCGGGTCTTGATGTGCCCGGCGAAGATGGCGGCGTCCTCCAGCGACATGTACTTGTCCGGATCGATGCCCTCGAGATCGAGCACCATCAGCTCGTCGTCGCGCGGATCGGCGTAATCGAGGAAATGGTTCGCCTGGTCGACGGGATTGCCCGGGCGGGCAAGATGGTAGGCACCCCACAGCAGCCCGTGCGAACGGGCAATCATCCGGCGGGTCTGGTAGAGCTCGCGGCTGACGGCGTATTTGCGCCACATGGTCTTGCAGTGGTTGAAGGTGTCGCCGTTGTGGTCGCCGGTGCAGGAGAAGCTTTCGGGCAGGCCGTCGGAGGCCTTGGCGATGAAACCGGAAACGCGCTTGTCGCCAAGCATCGTTTCCCAGTCGATGCTGTTCATCTCATAGGCGTCGACGATGATGGCATTCGACTTGGTCTTCCAGGGCTCCAGTTCACCGGCGCGTGCGATCGCCGCCGCGAAAGTCAGACCGATGAAGGTCGCGAGGCGCAGAATCATCCCTGTCGTGGAGATACACCGCTTTGCCATTCTCTGAGATTGCCGACAGTATCGTTAACGCATCGTAAATCCCAGCCCCCGAGCGAACTGTGCGGGAGCGACGCGCGAATGTATACCGACCTGTGGCTGTATATAAGCAATTGCTTTCATGTTTGCGATCTGACGATCAGCCGGGAAGGCGTTGGTCGACGATGCGACAATGCCTTGCTGCAGCAACGGGTGCTGGCCGCGCCACCTGATCCCGCAGGAGGCGGAAGATGGAACAAAACCGGTGACTTATGCGTTATCGGTCGATTTCGGATTTCCCGGCTGAGGGACATCCCCGTATCGGCCTCGGTCCGGGTGAAATCATGGAAAGGTTGAAATGCCGCGGCAACCCGAAACCGGGCCGCGCAAAATGCGTTCGGTGATGGAGGGATTTTATGAAGAACGTGCTGAAGTCCGGGATGAGCCGGTGGTTTTCCGTGGCCGTTGCGGTGGCTGTGCTGGCGACGTCGGCCGCCCCGTCGCAGGCCTTCACGCCGACACCGCCGCGCCTTGAGCGGCAGAGCGATGCACAGAACGTCCAGTATCGCCGACCGGGCATGGAGCGTCGTGGCGGCTATTACTACTACAACGGCTACCGCGGTTATAACTACCGCCGCCCTGGCTATCGCTACTACAATGGCTGGTGGTATCCGATGGCAGCCTTCGGCACCGGAGTGATTATCGGTGGAGCGATCGCCCAGCCGCCGCGCTACACGCGTCCTGCCCCCGTCTATGGCAGCCGCCATGTGCAGTGGTGCTACGACCGCTACCGCTCATACCGGGCCTACGACAATACCTATCAGCCCTATGGCGGCCCGCGCCGCCAGTGCTATTCGCCCTATGGTTAAAGGGTAGGCAGGGCCGGGCGCTTCCGCTTCTGGCCCTTCTTCGCCTGGGATCACATGAGGCCGCCATAGCTGGGAGCGATGGGCCTGGCGATGATCGCGCCGTGCCTGGCGACAACTTGTCCTGCAGTGGCTAAAGTTCTTGGGCGAGCCCGATGAGCAGGCCCTCGGGACCGCGGATATAGCAAAGCCGATAGGCGTCCTTATACTGGACCACTTCGCCGACCAACTGCGCGCCGCGTTTGCGGAGCCGCTCAACCGTCTCGTCGACGTCGTCGACCGCGAACATGATGCGGAGGTAGCCAAGCGCATTGACCGGGGCAGTGCGGTGATCGGCGACGACCGGTGGCGCGAGGAAACGGGAAAGCTCGAGCCTGCTGTGGCCATCCGGCGTGCGCATCATGGCAATTTCGACATGCTGATCGCCGAGCCCGGTGACACGCCCGGCCCATTCCCCGTCGATCGTCGCCCGCCCTTCGAGCTCAAGGCCAAGTTCGCGGAAGAAATCGACCGTCTCTTCGAGGTCTTCGACGACGATGCCTATGTTGTCCATTCGCTTGAGCGCCATGTTTCCAATCTCCACGGTCTACGGGGACGTCGCTCCAAACAACACCGAACGCCTGGGGAGGGTTCCGAACCGCGTCTCAGAGAATGCCGATCCGCCGGAGAATCCACCAGGCAAAGCCCATGGAGAGTGCGATGAACAACGCCGCATAGAGCGTGCCGGTGCCGTCGGCGAAGGGCAGCGCCCCGGTGTTCATGCCGAAGAAGCCGGTGACGAGCGTCGGCGGCAGGAGGAAGGCGGTCATCAGCGACAGGATGTAAAGATGCCGATTGGTCTCCGACGAGATCTTGCTGTCGATCTCTTCATGCAGCAGACGCGCGCGTTCCTGCAGCGCGAAGACGTCGCGGTCGACCGCTTCGAGCCGGTCGGAAAGCCGCTCGGCGGCGTCGATGAACCCGGGCGGTACCTCGTCCTCATCCGATGCGCCCGCCCGCCTGAGCAAGGCGAGGATCGTGCGAAGGTGCCGATGCAGCCGCACCACCGTGCGCCGCAGCGGCGCAAGCCCCGGCTGCTGCCGATGCCCGGCCTCGCCATAAACATGGTCCTCGATGACGTTCAGATCCTCGGTCAGTTCCAGAACCAGCGAGATCAGCGTGCGCTGGAATTCGACGACGATCATCTCGAAGAGGTCGATCGGCCGTGCGCATTTCGTGCTCTTTTCCACCGCTGCCTTGACGCGGTCGATGCTGCGCAAAGGATGCAGGCGGGTGGTGATGATGATGCGGTCGCTCACGGCGAAATGCAGCCAGCCGATCGTCTTCGTCACCGCGTCGAAGGTGCGCTCGAAATCGACGAGCGTGCCGTGCACGATATCGTCCGAAACGGTGATGGCCGCCTGGGTGTCGTGGCTCGTCAGCGTGGCGACTGCGAGCGGCGGCAGGTTGCCGATCCGCTCGATGACCGCAGGCGTTCGCGCGTCCGAGAGCGCGAGGTGAACCCACACCCATCCTTCCCCGGATAGCAGGCTGTCGATCGAGGCGTCGGTGGCGATCCGCTGGCAGCGGCTTTCGCCCGGCAGGAAACGATAGGCCCAGACGATGCCGGGTATTTCAGGGGAAATCAGGTTCATCTGAACGCCTTGTCCAGGGTCCGCTGCCTGTTCCGATCCATCGTTGGCAACGGGAGGGAGGAACATGCAGCCATTCAAAGTGCTAAAGTGACAGTCGCGCGTCCTGCGACGACGCGCGGCACTGTCTGTCTTGGCTTCTATGCGCCGTTGATGACAGTTTTGTTACGGGCGGCCGTAGCCCGATGTTCGGGAAGCCGACGGCAATTGACGTTGACGTTTACGTAAAAATCAATAGTGTTCGGCGCACGAGGCCGCGCCCGGCGCGACCTGGCTATCTGGGAGGATCATCATGTACAAGGCACCCGTCGACGAGATCGCATTCACGCTGAAGCACGTGGCAGGCATGGGCGATGCGCTGCAATCGGGCGCGCTGGGTGATCTCGGTGAAGACCTGGTCGATGCCATCCTTTCGGAGGCCGGTCGGTTCGCGACGGAAGAGGTGGCGCCGCTTGGCGACATCGGCGACAAGCAGGGGTCGCGCCTCGTCGAAGGCAAGGTCGAGACCCCAGACGGTTGGCGCGATCTCTACCACAACTGGATCGCCGGCGGCTGGAACGGGCTGACGGCCCCGGAAGACTTCGGCGGCCAGAACCTGCCGCATATGCTGCACGTCGCCGCCATGGAAATGTGGAACGCCGGCTCCATGGCCTTCGCGCTTGGCCCGACGCTCACCATGGGCGCTGTCGAGGCGCTGGAAAAGCACGGTTCCGATGAACTCAAGGCCACCTACCTGCCGAAGATGGTCTCCGGCGAATGGACCGGCACGATGAACTTGACCGAGCCGCATGCCGGCTCCGACCTCGGTGGGCTCAAGGCCCGCGCTGAGCGCCGCGACGACGGCACTTACCGCATCTTCGGCCAGAAGATCTTCATCACCTGGGGCGAACACGATTTCACCGACAACATCGTCCATCTGGTGCTGGCGCGCCTTCCGGACGCGCCGGCCGGCACCCGCGGCATCTCGCTGTTCCTCGTGCCGAAATTCCTGGTCAACGCGGACGGTTCGCTCGGCGAGCGCAACGATCTCTTCTGCCAGTCGCTCGAACACAAGCTCGGCATCCATGGATCGCCGACCTGCACGATGATCTATGGCGACGGCAAGTTCGGCGCTGAAAAGGGCGCTATCGGCTATCTGATCGGCGAGGAGAACCGCGGCCTCGCCTGCATGTTCACGATGATGAACAACGCCCGCCTGGCCGTCGGCATGCAGGGTGTGGCCATTGCCGACGCCGCGACGCAGAAGGCGATCGCCTTTGCCAAGGAACGCACCCAGGGCAAGGCGCCTGGCTGGACGGGGCAGGGCATGAGCCCGATCATCGAGCACCCGGATGTTGCCCGCATGCTCCTGACGATGAAGGCGCTGACGCAGGGCTCGCGCGCGATTTCCTACGCCTGCGCCCACGCCGTCGACATGGGGC
This sequence comes from Ensifer sp. ENS06, assembly GCF_014852205.1. Lineage (NCBI taxonomy): Bacteria > Pseudomonadati > Pseudomonadota > Alphaproteobacteria > Hyphomicrobiales > Rhizobiaceae > Ensifer > Ensifer sp. ENS06. Next base: position 908,082 of record NZ_JACVBC010000001.1, read on the forward strand.
ATGCAGCCGAAGGCGAAAAGGCGAAGTTCTGGCAGGAACGCTCCAGCCTGCTGACGCCGATCGCCAAGTCCTTCTCGACCGACGCCGGCGTCGATGTCGCCTCGATGGGTATCCAGGTGCATGGCGGCATGGGCTTTATCGAGGAAACGGGTGCTGCCCGCTATCTGCGCGACGCCCGCATCGCGCCGATCTACGAGGGTACCAACGGCATCCAGGCGATCGACCTCGTCACCCGCAAGCTGCCGCTTTCCGATGGCGGCCACGTGCGTGGCTTCATTGCCGAGTTGCGCGAGATCGCCGCGGCAGTTCGTGCCTCGAACCGCGACGGGTTTGGCGAGACGGCTGCACGCCTCGATGCGGCGCTGGACGATCTTTCGGCCGCGACCGAGTGGCTGATTGCGGCGGTTGCCGGCGGCAAGCTCACAGAAGCACTCGCCGGCGCCACCGCCTACCAGCGGCTCTTCGGCCTGGCGCTGACCGGCGCCTATCTCGCAAAGGGTGGTCTGGCGGAAGTCAGCGATGGCAAGGACGATCAGCGCATTGCGCTCTGCCGCTTCACCGCCGAAAACCTGCTGGCCGAGACTGCCGCGCTGAAAGACCGTGTCGTCAACGGTGCCGACAGCCTCGCCGTCGCTCGCGCTGTTCTGGCCTGAAAGGACCCATCATGACCGACCACGTGCTCATCGAACGGCCGGAAGCCCACCCCGGCGTCCAGGTGATCCGCTTCAACCGGCCGGAAAAGAAAAACGCCATCACGCGCGACATGTACGCGAAGATGACCAATGCGCTGACGGTCGCTTCTACCGATCCGGCCGTGCGCGCCACCGCCTTTCTCGGCACCGATGGTTGCTTCTCCGCCGGCAACGACATGGCCGACTTCCTCGCCTTCGCGATGGGCGGTTCCATGGGCATGGAGGTGATCGAGTTCCTGAAGGTGCTCGCGACCGCAACGAAGCCTGTCGTCTCGGGCGTCGACGGTCTCGCGATCGGCATCGGCACGACGATCCATCTGCATTGCGACCTGACGATTGCGTCCGAGCGCTCGGTCTTCAAGACGCCCTTCGTCGACCTGGCGCTGGTGCCGGAAGCGGCCTCCAGCCTGATCGCGCCGCGCATCATGGGTCACCAGCGGGCCTTCGCGCTGCTTGCCGCCGGCGAACCGCTCACCGCAGGCGAGGCCGTGGACGCGGGACTGATCTGGAAGATTGTCGGCGCGGACGCGGTCGAGCGCGAAACCCTGGCGCTTGCCGGCCGGCTCGCCAAGAAGCCGCCGGAGGCGCTTCGCATCGCTCGCGATCTCGTCCGTGGCGACCGCAGCGACGTGCTGGCGCGTATCGACGAAGAGGCGAAGCACTTCGCCGCGCAATTGAAGAGTACCGAGGCGCGGGCCGCCTTCGAGGCGTTCATGCGCCGCTAAACCAGTTTGGATTTGTGATGGGTGAGACGGGTGCCGCTGTGCACCCGTTTTGCATTCGGGGGCAGGCTCTTACCCGTCCCGCGGTAAAGATCCCGTTGCCGCCGCCATCGCGAACTTGAATAGATCAATTTTAATTTGTTCTTAAATACCGGTCGCTAGCGTCCTGCGCGATAGGCCTATCCCTATTTTGGGATGGCCCCAGCCGCATGAAGCAGGGCTGGCCCCGCCTTCGGGCATGTTCAACGTTTTCCCGTCAGCCTCTGCGCGCCGTCTTAGCGGACGGACGAGGGATGCTGCGCGAAAATCATCAAGAGCTCATGTCCGGCGGTCGCCGCCGGCACCCATTGGGAGCCCACCTTGTCCAAGCGATCGAACCTCATGACGCGCATTCTCGTTGCCGCGTCCTGTGTCGTCGTCGGCGCTTTCGCCGGCTTTTCCGTTTACATCGACAGCCTGCAGCGCGACACGACCACCAAGGCCGTCGAGGAGAACATTGCCTCCTCCGGCACCCAGGCCGCGCAGAGCGTCGCCAAGTGGCTGAACGGCCGCGTCACGCTGACGGCGATGGTGGCTGATGCCACCGGCAACGTCGCGGATGACGGTGGGGTCCAGCCGATCCTGAAGAACGACGTTCTCACCAGCGAATTCATGTCGACCTATGTTGGCAACGAAAGCGGCAAGTTCATCACCTGGCCCGACAATCCGATGCCGGCAGGCTATGATCCGCGTCAGCGCCCCTGGTACCAGCAGGCCGTCAAGGCTGACGCTCGCGTGCTGACCGAACCCTATGTCGACGCGTCCAGCGGCGCGCTGATCATCAGCGCCGCCGTTCCGGTCAAGCGCGACGGCAAGCTCTATGGCGTTGCCGCCAGCGACTTCTCGCTCGATACCCTGGTGACGATGATCAAGGGCGTCGATGTCGGCGGTGAAGGCTTTGCCTTCCTCGCCAGCAAGGACGGCCAGATCCTGGTTCATCCCGATGCCAAGCTGGTCACCAAGTCGCTCGCCGATGCCTTCCCGATCGACACACCGGCAATCGGCTCCGGTATCATGAACACCGAGCTCGACGGCAAGCCGATGCTGGTGAGCTTCGTTCCGGTCCAAGGCCTGCCCTCAGTCGAATGGTATGTCGGCTTCGTCATCGACGCCGACGCCGCCTATTCGGCGATCGATCAGTTCCGCATTGCCGCGACCATCGCCACGATCCTTGCGGTCGGCGTGATGCTCGTCTTCCTCGCGACCTTCCTCAACCGCCTCGTCATCCGCCCGGTTACGGACATGACCAGCGCGATGGAGAAGCTCGCGTCGGGTAACCACAACGTCGAGATCCCCGGCGAAGAGCGGACCGACCAGATCGGCTCGATGGCCGCCGCCGTCGCCGTCTTCAAGGCCAATGCAGTCGAGCGCGCCCGCCTCGAAAGCGAAGCGGATGCGAACCGTTCGCTGTCGGAACGCGAGCGACTGGAACGCGAAGCGCAGAAGGCGCGCGATGCTGCCGAAGTGCAGCAGGCCGTCGATGGTCTGGCAACCGGTCTCGGCCGTCTTGCTGACGGCGATCTGGCCTATCGCATAGACAATCCCTTTGCCGATCGTCTCGATCGCCTGCGCGCCGACTTCAACAACTCGGTCGCCAAGCTGCACGACACGCTCTGCGCCGTCGGTGCCAATGCCCGCGGCATTGATGCCGGCGCGACGGAAATCCGCTCGGCCGCCGACGATCTCGCCCGCCGCACCGAGCAGCAGGCAGCCTCGGTCGAAGAGACCGCCGCAGCGCTTGAAGAGATCACCACGACGGTCAAGGACTCCGCCCGCCGGGCTGAAGAGGTCGGCGCGCTGGTCGCCCGCACTCGTGCCGGCGCTGAGAAGTCCGGCGAAGTCGTTGCCAACGCCGTAGATGCGATGCATGCGATCGAGAAGTCCTCGGGCGAGATCTCCAACATCATCGGCGTCATCGACGACATCGCCTTCCAGACCAACTTGCTCGCACTGAATGCCGGCGTCGAGGCGGCCCGTGCCGGTGAAGCCGGCAAGGGTTTTGCCGTCGTCGCGCAGGAAGTGCGTGAACTCGCCCAGCGCTCGGCCAATGCGGCCAAGGAGATCAAGGCACTGATCACCACCTCCGGCAACCAGGTCCGCAACGGCGTGACCTTGGTCGGCGACACCGGCAAGGCACTGGAGACGATCGTCGCCGAAGTCCAGGAGATCAACAAGCACGTGAGCGCGATCGTGACCGCGACGCGCGAGCAGTCGACGGGCCTCCAGGAGATCAACACGGCGGTCAACACCATGGATCAGGGCACGCAACAGAACGCGGCCATGGTCGAGGAACAGACGGCGGCAAGCCATGGTTTGGCGTCGGAAGCAGCCTCGCTCAACGCACTGCTGGCCCAGTTTAACCTCGGCGATACGCAGAGCGTATACGCGGCAGCGACCAGCCACCGCCGCCGGGCAGCCTAGTCCTCGCCGACATTTGAGAAGCAAAAGGCCCGGGAGACCGGGCCTTTTCTTTGCGCAGTGCATCAGGATTCTCGCTTTTCACTGCAGGATCGCGAGTCATCCCCTTGTTTCTTAAGCTTTGATAAAGCGCTCGCGCATACCGTTTCTTCGCCGCGAAATGACTTCGCCCGCACGTCGCCTCCAGCATTCATCATCGCGATGTGCCCCAGACACCTGTCCCAATGCTCAGCGTGCCCGTCACGCAATCGATGATTTGGCCGCGCACGACCGCAACGGCGGAGGCGCGAGGGGAGACATACGGTGATCCTAAAGACTGCAACGGCAAGAAACATGTTCGCCATCGTGATGACCGGCCTGTTGACCTCCATGGTCACCGCCGCCGTCGTCTTCTGGCTCTCCTATCAGCAATTGCGCGAGCGCAGCATCGCCGAAATGACCAATGCCGCATCCGCAAGCGCGCGCAGCGTCGAGACGAAGTTTGCCGAGGCAAAGACGCTCGCAAACAACATCCGCTCCGCGCTCTATGCGGTAAAGGGCACCGGCGAGCCGTCGCGCGCCGAAATCGAAACCCTGATGAAACGCTGGATCGTCGACAATCCGCTTGCCGTCGGCATGAGCACCGGCTGGGAGCCGAACGCCTTCGACGGCAAGGACGCCGAATTCGTCGGCAAGCCCGGCCATGACGCGACCGGCCGCTTCGTTCCCTATATCGCCCGCTCCGGCGACAAGGTGATCCACGAGGCGCTGGCCGATTATGACAAGCCGGGTCCCGGCGACTACTACCAGATCCCGAAGAAGACCGGCCTCGACATGGTCACCGAGCCTTATGTCTACCCGATCAACGGCAAGGACGTGCTGATGACCTCGATCATGGTGCCGCTGAAGAAGGACGGCGCCTTCATCGGTGTGGTCGGCGTCGACATGGCGCTCGGCGAACTCTCGACCGAACTCGCCAAACTGAAGCCCTTCGGCACCGGTTTCGTCTCATTGCTCAGCAAAGATGGCAGCATCATCAGCCATCCGGATGCCAAGGTCCTCGGCAAGGTGCTGAAAGACACGCCGCTCGCGGGTGAGGGGTGGGGTGACCTCCTGAGCCACACCGGCCAGGCCTTCGCGCTGAAGCACACGGATGGCAGCGGGCATCTGGCCGTCGCCGTACCGGTCAACCTGCTGCCCGACACCGAATGGTACGTCGTGGTCTCGGTGCCCGAAGCCACGGTCTTTGCCGGCCTTTCGCATCTCGCGATGATTTCGATCGCCGTCATTGCCGTTGCCGCCGCGATCATGATCATCGTCGGTTGGACACTGGCGAGCCGCTTCCGCAAGCGCGTCGCCAATGTCATCGGCGTCACCGGCCAGATCGCCGCTGGCGAGACCGACGTCGACCTGTCCGAGGCCGAGCGCAAGGATGAGATCGGCGATCTCGCCCGGTCGCTGCGTGTCCTGCGTGATGCGACGATCGCCAAGATGCAGCTCGAAAGCGAGGCGGATGCGAACCGCTCGCTATCGGAACGCGAACGTCTGGAACGCGAAGCGCAGAAGGCGCGCAATGCGGCCGAAATCCAGCAGGCTGTAAACGGTCTCGCGACGGGCCTTGGCCGTCTTGCTGACGGCGATCTCGCCTACCGCATCGACAACCCCTTCGCCGATCGCCTCGACAGTCTCAGAGCCGACTTCAACAATTCGGTCGCCAAGCTGCACGACACGCTCTGCGCTGTCGGTGCCAATGCCCGCGGCATCGACGCCGGCGCGACCGAGATCCGCTCGGCCGCCGACGATCTCGCCCGCCGCACGGAGCAGCAGGCAGCCTCGGTCGAGGAGACCGCCGCAGCGCTTGAAGAGATCACTACGACGGTCAAGGACTCCGCCCGCCGGGCTGAAGAGGTCGGCGCGCTGGTCGCCCGCACCCGTGCCGGCGCTGAGAAGTCCGGCGAAGTCGTTGCCAACGCCGTAGACGCGATGCATGCGATCGAGAAGTCCTCGGGCGAGATCTCCAATATCATCGGCGTCATCGACGATATCGCCTTCCAGACCAACTTGCTCGCGCTGAATGCCGGCGTCGAGGCGGCCCGTGCCGGTGAAGCCGGCAAGGGTTTTGCCGTTGTTGCTCAGGAAGTGCGTGAACTCGCCCAGCGCTCGGCACAGGCCGCCAAGGAGATCAAGGCGCTGATCACCACCTCGGGAAACCAGGTCCGCAACGGCGTGACCTTGGTCGGCGATACCGGCAAGGCACTGGAGACGATCGTTGCCGAAGTTCATGAGATCAACAAGCATGTGAGCGCGATCGTGACCGCGACGCGCGAGCAGTCGACGGGCCTCCAGGAGATCAACACGGCGGTCAACACCATGGATCAGGGCACGCAACAGAACGCGGCCATGGTCGAGGAACAGACGGCGGCAAGCCATGGTTTGGCGTCGGAAGCAGCCTCGCTCAATGCGCTGCTCGCCCAGTTCAACCTCGGAGAAGGGCAGGGCTCTTACGCAGGTGGGGGTGGACACCGCCGCCGCGCGGCGTGACGACGGACCGCCGTCCGCGGCTCACGCTAAGACGAGTGCAAAAACAAGAGGATAGCACGCAAGCGTGAATCAGTCTGGCAGACGCTTCAAGTCGAACGATAACGAAGGCCCGGGAAACCGGGCCTTTCTCATTTCTCCAGCGTGACCACCGCCTCGACATGGGCCGACCAGAGGAACTGGTCGATCGGCGTCACCGAGGTGATGCGGTACCCGGCGGCAACGAGGATCGAGAGGTCGCGCGCAAGCGTCACTGGATTGCAGGAGACGGCGACGACCTTCTTGACGCCGGAGCGGGCGATCTCGTGACACTGCACGTCCGCGCCGGCGCGTGGCGGATCGAAGACGACCGCGTCGAAGACCTTCAGTTCCTGCGCCATGAGCGGGCGGCGGAAGAGATCACGCTTCTCGATGGTGACGGGCTTGAGCCCCTGCGTGTTGCGAGCCGCCAGATCAAGCGCCTTCAGCGCCTTGTCTTCGCCTTCGACCGCATGCACCCGCGCCTTGCGGGCGATGCGCAGCGCAAACGTGCCGCAGCCGGCAAAGAGGTCGGCGACGCGCTTGGACTTGCCGAGATGGTCGAGCACCAGCTTCGCCATTGCCTCTTCGGCCTGCGCTGTCGCCTGGGTGAAGCTGCCGGGCGGTGGCGAGACGGAAACACCGCCGAAATCGATGACAGGCTTCACCGGCTCGACAATGATCTCGCCATTGAGGCTGACGCGGGCGATACCGCGCTCACCGAGCACGGCTTCGACCGTGCGGCGGCGCTCGCGGTCGTCGAGCTTCTTGATGCCATCGACCGAGAGGTCGAGGCCGGAGAGCGTTTCGAGCACGGTGATGCGGAACGGCTCGGCATTGACGGCCATGGCCGCGCCGACTTTGGCAATGGTGGCGAGCTTCGAGACGATACCCGGGCTCGCGATCGGACATTCCGAGATCGCGACGATATGGTGGCTTTCCGCCTGGTTGAAGCCGAGAAGCAGATCCTTCTCGGTCTTGCGGGCGGTGAAGACCGCGCGGCGGCGCTGGCCGGGCTCGGCGGTGATGAGCGGCGCCACCTCGGGTGTGAGCCCTTTCGACTTCAGGGCGGCGATCACCAGATCGCGCTTGAAGCCGTGGTAGAGCGTGTCGGAGGCATGTTGCATCGTGCAGCCGCCGCAGGTGCCGTTGATGCCGTCCGGCCCGAAGTGCCGACAGTGCGGTTCGACGCGCTCGGGTGAGGCTTCTCTCACCGACATCAGCGTGCCGTGCGATTTGTTGACGGCGAGCGCGACGCTTTCGCCGGGCAGGGTGAAGGGTGCATAGATCGGCCCGTCAGGACCTTCTGCAATGCCGTCGCCCTGAGCGCCCAGCCGCTTGATGGTGACGGCTTCAATGGTCATGGCTTCTTGCCTGCCAGCAGGTATTCGACATTGCCGTCGCCGCCGGCAATCGGGGAGGGGATGAGGCCGAGGCTTTGCCAGCCCATGTCCTCGACGAGCCAGCGCTCGAGTTCGGCGGCGACATCAGGCGCACTGTCGGGATCCTTGAGCAGGCCCGCCTTGCTGATGGCGTCGCGGCCCGCCTCGAACTGAGGCTTCACCAGCAGGATACAGTGCGAACCGGGAAGCGCCATGTCGAGTGCCGGCGGCAGCGCGAGCTTGAGCGAGATGAACGAGACGTCCGAGACGACGAAGGTGACTTCGCGGTCGTCGATGTCCTCCTCGGTCATCGCGCGTGCATTGAGGCCCTCAATGCTGGTGACGCGTTCGTCACCTTCGATGCGCGGATGGATCTGGCCATGGCCGACATCGATCGCAACCACGTGCTCGGCGCCGCGCTTCAACAGCACTTCGGTAAAGCCGCCAGTCGAGGCGCCGATATCGAGACAGCTTTGGCCTGCGGGGTCGAGCCCGAAATGATCGAGTGCCGCGACCAGCTTCAGCGCGGCGCGCGAGACATAGTCCTGCGCCGGGTCATCGATGGTGATCGTCACGCTCTCGGCAAACATCGACGCTGCCTTGGTGACCGTGCGGCCATCGACCTTGACGGTCCCGCGCTGGATTGCGTCACGGGCACGCGCGCGGCTTGCGACCAGCCCCGAGTTCAGCAGCAGCTGATCGAGGCGGACCCGGTTCTTGTGTTCTTCGTTCTGGCGATCTTCTGACATGTGTTTCTCATGGCGACTTGCCGTCGCAATGGCAAGCCCCCTGTGCTCGCAGCCATCGAGCCCTTCCTGCAATTCCGTCCGGAAAAGCAAAAACCCCGGGGACGAGCCGGGGTTTTTGCTTGAAGTCGCACGGAAGCCTCAGCCGGCAGCGCCGATGCCGATATCCTGCTTTTGGCCGAGTGCCTTGAAGACGGTCGAGACGATGCCGGCGCGGTCGAGGCCCGCGGCGGCATACATGGCCTCGGGCTTGGCCTGTTCCATCCAGACGTCGGGCATGACCATCGGGCGAACCTTGAGGCCGCCGTCGAGCAGGCCGTCCTCGGCGAGGAACTGCAGCACGTGGCTGGCAAAGCCGCCGACGGCACCTTCCTCGATGGTGATCAGCACCTCGTGGTTGCGGGCAAGCTCGCGGATGAGGTCATGGTCCAGCGGCTTGGCAAAGCGCGCATCTGCGACCGTGGTCGAAAGACCGGCGGCGTCGAGGTCTTCGGCGGCCAGCAGACAGTCGGCAAGGCGCGTGCCGAAGGAAAGCAACGCCACCTTGGAGCCCTCCTTGACGATACGGCCCTTGCCGATCTCGAGGATCTGGCCCCGCTCCGGCATCTCGACGCCAACGCCTTCGCCGCGCGGATAACGGAACGAGATCGGGCCGGCGTCATAGGCAGCAGCCGTGCGCACCATGTGCTTCAGTTCCGCCTCGTCGGCAGCCGCCATCACCACGAAGCCGGGGAGGGTGGCGAGATAGGTCGTGTCGAACGAGCCCGCATGCGTCGGACCGTCGGCGCCGACGAAACCGGCGCGGTCGATCGGGAAGCGCACCGGTAGGCCCTGGATCGCCACGTCGTGGACCACCTGGTCGTAGCCGCGCTGCAGGAAGGTCGAATAAAGCGCTGCGAACGGCTTGTAGCCTTCGGCGGCAAGGCCGGCGGCAAAGGTTACGGCGTGCTGCTCGGCAATGCCGACATCGAAGCAGCGCGACGGATGGACCTTGGCGAACTTGTCGAGCCCGGTGCCGGACGGCATGGCGGCGGTGACGGCGACGATCTTGTCGTCGAAGCCGGCTTCCTGCGTCAGCGCATCGGCGAAAACAGAGGTATAGGCGGGCGCGTTCGGCTTCGCCTTCGCCTGGGCGCCGGTGATGACGTCGAACTTGTTGACGCCGTGGTACTTGTCGGCGGCAGCTTCCGCCGGCGGATAGCCCTTGCCCTTCTGCGTCACCACATGGATCAGCACCGGACCCTTGGCGTTGTCGCGCACGTTGCGCAGCACCGGCAGCAGATGGTCGAACGAATGCCCGTCGATCGGGCCGATATGGTAGAAGCCCATCTCTTCGAAGAGCGTACCGCCGGTTACGTAGCCGCGGGCATGCTCGACCGCGCGGGTGATCGCGCGATCGACGGTCTTGCCGAGATACGCGGTCAGTTTCTTGCCGACTTCGCGGATGCCCATATAGGTGCGGCCGGAGGCAAGGCGCGCGAGATAGGCGCTCATCGCGCCGGTCGGCGGCGCGATCGACATGTCGTTGTCGTTGAGGATGACGATCAACCGCGCGTCGAGCGCGCCGGCATTGTTCAGCGCCTCATAGGCCATGCCGGCCGAAAGCGCACCGTCGCCGATGACGGCGATGACATTGCGGTTCTTGCCGTCGAGATCGGCTGCGACCGCCATGCCGAGGCCGGCGGAAATCGAGGTCGAGGAGTGCGCGGCGCCGAAGGGGTCGTATTCGCTCTCGGCGCGGCGGGTGAAGCCCGAGAGGCCGCCCTCCTGACGGAGCGTGCGGATACGATCGCGGCGGCCGGTGAGGATCTTGTGCGGATAGCACTGGTGGCCGACGTCGAAGATCAGCCGGTCATGCGGCGTGTTGAACACCTTGTGGATGGCGATCGTCAGTTCGACGACGCCGAGGCCCGCGCCAAGATGCCCGCCGGTGCGCGACACTGCGTCGATCATTTCTGCCCGGACTTCTCCGGCAAGCTGCGGCAGATCCTTGTCGTCGACCTTCTTCAGATCGTCGGGATAGGTCACCTTGTCGAGCAAGGGAGTAGCCGGCATCGGATTGGTTGGCAGTTGTGTCACGCTGCATGCCTCATGCGCGCCCCAAAGGTCGGGCGCGCGATAGTTGGTGGGTACCGTCGAAGCGGCTCTTTAGACGCAATCGTTGCTGAATGCAAAATTAGGCGTTCCTGCGTCGTCAACCAAGAGACTAGCGCATGATTCTGTGAATCGAAATCGATTCAAGCGCCATGAGGCAATGTTGCGCGGTTTTCTGCACCCATCCTGTGCCACTTTAGGTCGCGGTCAGCCCTCGGGCAGCGGAACGAATTCCTCTTCGTCTCCGGGTACGATGTCGAAGCGTCCGCTGCGCCACTCTTCCTTGGCTTTCTCGATGCGCTCCTTCGAAGAAGAAACGAAATTCCACCAGATGTGGCGGGACGACCCGAGCGCAGCACCCCCGAAAAGCATCACGTGACAACCCTGCGGTCCGGCCGTGACCGTGATCTCGTCGCCGGCGCGGAAGACGAGCAGTTGGTTGTCTGCAAAATGATCACCGGCAATGATCGCCTCGCCGGAGAGGATATAGAGCGCGCGCTCTTCCCATTGCGCCGCGAAGGGGGCGCTCTTGCCGGGTGCAATGTTGAGATCGACATAGATCGTGTCGGTGAAGACCGAGACCGGCGACTTCGCGCCCTCGAAGTTGCCGATCACCACCCGCGCCTTGATGCCGTCGTCGCTCATATGCGGCAGCATGCGCTCTTCGGTATGGCTGAAGATCGGGTCGATTTCTTCCTTGTGATCGGGCAGCGCCAGCCAGGTCTGCAGGCCCGAGATCGAACGGTCGTGGCCGCGCTGGTTCTCCGGCGAGCGCTCTGAATGCACGATGCCGCGGCCGGCCGTCATCAGGTTCACGTCGCCGGGACGGATGACCATCTCGGTGCCGAGGCTGTCGCGGTGCTTGATCTCGCCGTCGAAGAGATAGGTGACGGTCGAAAGGCCGATATGCGGGTGCGGGCGCACGTCGATCGCCTCGCCGGCGCGAAGCAATGCCGGGCCCATGCGATCGAAGAAGATGAAGGGGCCGACCAGGCGGCGCTTGGCCGTCGGCAAAGCGCGACGAACCTGCAGCCCGCCGATGTCGCTGGTGCGCGGAACGATCAGATGTTCGATGGCGTCGCAGGCGGGCTTGTCGCCGGCGAGCGGGTCGGGGCCTGGAAAGAAAGACATGGCGCGTGCTCCCGTTTTTGCTGTCGCTTCAAGTCCTAACGCCTATGACATCAGGCTGGTAGGGGCGAAGCAAGGACGCAGTGTTTCCGCGCGACGATCAATCCGATCTTGGCAATTCCGGGAAAAGCGTGAAGCGGATTTCCGCCCGGAATTGCGATGAACGATCAGTCGGCGTCGAGCGGCTCCACGCCCTGCGGTCTGCCGGCGCGGTCGAGGCGAATCTTTTCGATGCGGTCCTCGGCGGCCTTCAACAGCGCCTCGCAATGCTTCTTCAGCGCTTCGCCGCGCTCGTAGATCTCGATCGACTTGTCGAGGGCGACATCGCCGCGCTCCAGCGCCGAAACGATCCGCTCCAGTTCCTCGACGGCCTGCTCGAAGGAGAGGGCGGAAACGTCCGGTTGCGTAGTGGTGTTCATGTCTACCCTCTCATCAGTCTCAAGATGTGCAGGCCGGCCGATTCGGCCAGGCCCTGAAGGTCATAGCCGCCTTCGAGCAGGCTGACCATGCGGTTGCCGGCGCTGCGATCGGCGATCTCGTGCAGACGCCCGGTCGCCCAGTCGAAATCCTCGGCGACGAGATTGATCTGCGCCAGCGGATCGCGGTGATGCGCGTCGAAGCCGGCGGAGATCAGGATGAAGTCCGGCCGGAAATTGGTGAGTGCTGAAAGCACGCGGCTGCGGAACGCCTCGCGGAAATGTTCACTGCCCATGTTCGGCGACAGCGGCGCGTTGACGACATTGCCCTTGATGCCCGTCTCGTCCTTGGCGCCGGTGCCGGGATAGAGCGGCATCTGGTGCGTCGAGCAGAAGAGCACCGAGGGGTCGTCCCAGAAGATGTCCTGCGTGCCGTTGCCGTGGTGCACGTCCCAGTCGACGATCGCGACCCGCTCTGCGCCGTGGACCTTCTGGGCATAGCGGGCGGCGATCGCCACCGTGTTGAAAAGACAGAACCCCATCGCCTTGTTCTTTTCGGCGTGGTGTCCTGGTGGCCGCGCCGCGACGAAGGCGTTGTCGGTCTCGCCGGTAAAGACGGCGTCCACCGCTGCAGTCGCTCCGCCGATCCCGGTTAGCGCCGCGTCGAGGCTCAAGGGGCTGGCATAGGTGTCGGCTTCGAAATGGTTGAGGCCTTCCTCCGGAATGGCGCGCCTGACGGCAGCGAGATGCTCTTCCGGATGTGCGAGCAGGACGAGATCCTCACTCGCCTTCTTCGCCTCGATCCGCTTGAGATCGGAGAAGTTCGGATGTTCGAGCGCAAGGTTCAGCGCCTTCAGCCGGTCCGGCCGCTCAGGATGCCCTTCCGGAACCTCGTGTTCCAGAAAGACCGGATTTTCATAGAGGAACGTGGTCATGCCCGGAACCTAGTGCGCCCACCCTGCAAGGTCCATGGCGAGCCGGTCGAAAGGCGCAATTTTCAACAGCGCGGATCGATGAGCAGCTTGCCGTCGCGGCTCGGATCCGCCTGATGCGCGAGCGCCGCGTCGAGCCTGCTCAGCGGATAGATTTCGGCGACGCGGCTGGAAAAGAGACCCGATCGCAAACCTTCGAAACTCTTGGCAAAGGCCGCTTCGATCCCGGGTCGCCCGGCCGAATGCACCCAGGTCCGCAGCCACAGGAAGGAGAAGCGGATGTCCGGCCGCGCCTGGATCGCCGCCTGCTGCACCGGAACGCCGCTGAGCGCCCCATACTGGATGAAGGCGCCGCCCGGTTCGAGCGTGCGCAGAATAAGATCGCCGGCAAACGGACCGCCAACGGCGTCGATGATTGCGTCGAAGCGAAGCTGCGGCACGCGCCCCTCGTCGCCAAACACGATGTGGCCGGGGACCTCGGTTGCCAGCCGCTCGGCGCTGCGCGCGCTGCGGACGATCCCGGTGGCATCCGCACCTTCGCCGGCCAGCAGCTTCATCAGCATGCCGCCGATCGCCGACCCTGCCGCGGTGACGCCGATACGGCGGCCACCGAGCGGGCCGAAATGTTGGCGCAGCGCCTCGACCAGTTGCAGCGCCGTCAGCGGATTGACGTAGCAGGTGGCAGCATCGGTCTCGCCGATATCGTCGGGCAGGGCGAAACACCATTCGGCCGGCCGGATCAGATATTCCTGCCAGAGACCGCTGGCACCGATAGGCACCACGCGATCGCCGGGTTTCAGCCACGCCACGCCAGGGCCGACGCGCGTCACCGTGCCGAAGCCTTCGAAGCCCGGCACGAAGGGCAGCGTGGTGCGGGCGCTATAGGCGCCAGTCACCGGGATGAGATCGGACGGGTTGATTGCGGCAATCGACAGCGCAACCTCGACTTCGCCCGCCGCAGGCGCCACGCGCCCGGCGTCGACCATCGCAATCACTTGCCGGGGATCACCGAACTGGCTAACGAGGGTGGAGCGCATCGTCAGGGAGCCTCGCATGGACGGCAGGGAGCTGGAGAACGTCACGGAAATCCGGATTCCGTTTCGCGATATAGACATGCACGGCCACATGCACAATGCCGCCTATTATGCCCATGCCGAGGCCGCGCTTTCCAGCCTCTGGCGTCACCGTCCGCATGTGGTGAACGAGCCGAGCTATCTCGTGCGCCGCTCGGCCTGCGTCTATCACCGTGGTCTGCGCTACGACGAACCGGCCCGTCTTACCGTCAACGTGGCGAAGGTCGGCGGCAGCTCGATCAGTTTTGTCGTCAAGGTCGAAGCACGCGGCCAACTCGCTGCCGAAGTCGAGGTCGTCTGGGTCGCGGTCGATCCGCAGCGACACACGCCGCTGCCACTGCCGACGGCGACGCGCGAATGGCTGGCGGCCTACTCGGTCTAGCCAAAGCAATTCCAGGAAAAGCGCGAAGCCGTCACAATAGACGACGCTCCAGCTTTCATGGTGTTTTTGGCCCGTCCAGGCAAAAGGCGCCACCCCCTCTGCCCGGCAGGGCAGAGGGGGTATCTATCTCGTTACCAGACCAGTGTCGCGTACTATGCGAAGCGGTTTTCCGTCCGAAATTGCGCCGCCTAAACCGCGCGAAACAGGGTGACGATGCCCATGCCGCCGCCGACGCCCATCATCGCCAGTCCTTCCGTGCCTTTCGGCGATGCCAGCATCTGCGAGAAAAGCCGGACGGTGAGGATCGCCCCCGAGGCGCCATAGGGATGGCCGAGTGCGATGGCGCCGCCGTCGAGATTGACCCTTTCCGCGGCGATATCGAGTTGGTCGAGGCTGCCGAGCACCTGCGAGGCGAAGGCCTCGTTGAATTCGATGAAATCGACCTTTGCCGGATCGAGCGCGGATTGCCGTGCCTTCAGCTTCTGCATTGCCGGGACCGGGCCAAGCCCGAGCAGATTGGGATCGACGCCCGCGGTCGCCGCATCGACGAATTCGAGTGCGAAGGAGACGCCAAGTCGTTGGGCCTCGGCAAGGCTCGTCACCAGCACCACCGCCGCGCCGTCGTTGATCGGGCAGGCATTGCCGGCCGTTACCGTCCCGCCCTCGACGAAGACCGGCTTCAGCCGTTGCAGCGTCTCCAGCGAAGCATTGGCACGAGGGCACTCATCGCGCGACACAGAGCCTGCCGCCGTTTCGACCGGCACGATTTCGCGGGCGAAGCGGCCGGCAACGGCAGCCTCGACCGCGCGACGGTGGCTTTGAAGCGCAAAGGCGTCCTGACGCTCACGGGAGATCTTGCAGGCGGTCGCGACGTTTTCGGCGGCGACGCCCATATCCGGATCACCGGTCTCGTCTGGTGCCATGCGGGCGCGCTTGACCGGCGCGAGTTCGCCGCGGCGCTCCAGCGGCGGTCTCAGGCGGATATGCGCACGGCTGGCGCTCTCGGTGCCGCCGGCCAGATAGAAACGGCCGGCGCCCGCCTGGATCATCCGTGCGGCAAGGGTGATCGCCTCCAGCCCGGAACCGCATTGGCGGTCGACGGTGACACCCGGCGTCGAGACCGGCAGGCCGGCTTCGAGGGCGGCGAGCCGGGCGAGATTGCCGGCGCTGTTGGCGGCGTTGCCGAGAAGAACGTCGTCGATCTCGCTCGCCTTTACACCGGTATCGCGGAGAATACGGGCGATCAGCGGTGCCGCCAGCTGCGACGGTTCGATATCGCGAAGCGTGCCGTTGACGCGGCCGATCGGTGTGCGGAGAGCGGCGATAATGACAGGTATGCGTGCCCGGTCAGTCGATGAGTTCGAGAGCATCGTTTCCATCCGCGATCCATTGTCTGAGCGTGCCCGCCGCCACCTTGCCCGACTGCGTCATCGGCATATTCAGGCAGAGCCAGATGCGGCGCGGATGCTTATAGCGCGGCAGGTGGGCGGCGAGATGACGCTCAAGCGCTTCTCGATCAAACATACCGCCTTCCGGCTCGATGACGGCGACGAGTTCGCTGCCGAGATCCGGGTGGTCGAGCCCGAGGACGAGAGCGGCGTGCACGCCGGGATCTGCGGTCAGCGCGGCTTCCACTTCCTGCGGGTAGATGTTGTTGCCGCCCGAAAGCACCATGCCGCCGGACCGGCCGAGGAGGTGCAGGGTGCCGCACTCATCGAGGAAGCCGAGATCGCCGACCGTCGCCAGCGACCCGAGACGACGGAAGCCGGCACCATCGGTGGTGCCGACATACCCGTCGGATATGAGGGCGCTGTCGACGAAGATCGTGCCCGTCTCACCGGTTGGCATTTCGCCCCCCCTGTCGTCGCGAATGCTGAGCGCAACACCCGGGAAGGCACGGCCGACGGCGGTGGCCGAAGCGGTGTCGCCGTTGGTAGCAACACTGATGAAGCCCAGTTCCGAGGCGCCGTAATATTCGATGATATCGGCTTGAGGAAACGCGAGTGCCGCGCTGTCGCGATCGTTTTCGGTCAGCTTGGCGCCGGCGACGGTGATCTGGGCGACGGATGTTTGCGACCGGCCGGCGGCTGCAGCGCAGAGCCGCCGCAGCATCGTCGGCACCAGCGCCAGTCGCTTGACCTCTTTCGCCTCGACGATGGACATCGCCCGGGAGGCCTCGAAATGCGCGGCCCCGATGAATTCGGCGCCGGCGACAAGGGTTTCGGCAAGCGCATAAAGTGTCAGCCCGTGCGCGAGCGGACCGGGCGCAAAGGTGCGGGTGGCGCGGTCGATGCCGAAGAAGGCTTCGCCCGTGGCCAAGCTCCTGCGCCACGAACCGCGATCGCGGATGATCGCTTTCGGCGTTCCTGTTGTGCCCGAGGTGAAGACGATCAGGAATGGTTCCGTGTCGTCGCCGATTGCGAGCGGCTTTCGCTCGTTGCCGTCGGTCTCGCGAAAGGTTCGCGTTTTGCCGCTTGCGGGCGCATGGAGCGAGAGGTTGGCGCCATCGGCCCTGACAATGAGATCGGGCGACAAGCGATCGTGCATCGTCTGGCGCGTCGCCTCCGGCAGATGCGGATCGATCAGCGCGACGCAGTTGCCGCTGCTGGTGGCGGCAAGGCAGGCAGCGGCGAAGAGCGGATGATTGCCCGTCTCCAGTGCGATCAGGCGAGAGCGGTCGCCGAGCACGCTGCGGCGTTCGGCAACCAAATCTCCGAAACGTTCGGCAAGTGCGCCGGCGATGCGTGCGAGGTCACCAAAAGTGAAAACCCGGCCCTCGATTTGGAAGGCCGGGGCATGCGGATGGTCTTGCGCGTGGCGATGGATCGCGGCGGCAAACGGCATCGGCTCAGGCGCGGGCCGGCAACAGCGGATAGCCGGCGTAGACCGCGCGTGCGGCAAGCGTCGCGATCGCAGCCTTCAGCAGGTCGCCCGGAATGAAGGCGAGCGAGCCGGCTGCAACGGTCATGAGCGGGGTGCCGGTGACGGCGGAAACCCAGGGCATGCCGATCGCATAGAGCACGACGATGCCGCCGAGGACGGAGGCGAGGAAGAAGCCGATGAACTGGCGCGTTTCGGCCTGGCCTTCGCGCACGGTGCGCTCGGCGATCAGGCCGGTGACGAAGGTGGCAACGACCCAGCCGATGATGAAGCCGCCCGACGGGCCGGCAAAGACCGCAAGGCCGCCGCGGCCGCCCGAAAGCACCGGCAGGCCGATGGCGACCAGCAGCAGGAACAGCAGGAAGGCGAGCGCGCCGCGCCTGGCGCCGAGAATGCAGCCGGCGAGCATGACGCCCATGGATTGCGCAGTGATCGGGACCGGAATGAAGCCGAGCGTGATCGGCGGAATGAAGCCGAGCACGACGACGATCGCGGCGAAGAGGGCGATGAGCACGAGATCTCTGGTATTCATGTAGTTCCGCTTCCCTGTTTTTTAGAATTCGCGAATTTATTGACGGCGAAATCCGCGCGCGTCAATCGCGGCAGCAATCGTGTCGGCATCTTTCAGCGTCAGGATGATCAGCGGCCCTATGATCGTCAACGGCCGGACGGGCAGTCCGCGGGCGCGATGGGCTTCGCGGATTGCCTGATAGCGCGCAAAGATATCCGGGACGAAGCGCAGTACGAGCCCGAGCGCCAGGCTGACATCGGCCGCCTTCAGCCAGCCCAGCCGTTCCAGCGGGCTCAAGAGGATGGTGATCTCGTCCATGAAGGCGCTGATCGTCGTCGTCGCCGTGACGGCGGCTGCAAACAGAACCAGCGCCATCAGCCGCAAGGTTAACGTGGCGACCTCGGCAACGGACAGGTAAAAGAGATTGACGGCCGCCAGAAAGAAGATCGTCAGGAAGACGAAGCCGACGCGCTTCAGCGCCTCCTTGGGCGTGAGGCCGGCGGAGAGATAAAGTGCGGCGGCCACGATGAAGGCGATCGCCTGAACCGCGAGCGAAGCGCTCAAAAAAAGTCCGACGCTCGACGCCACGAGTGCCATCAGCTTCACCCTGACCGGAAGCCGATGGAGCAAGCTGTTACCCTCGATGTGCAGGCTCGTCAGCATCCGGCGATCTCGTGATAGCGGCGGATCGCGTCTTGCGGGTTGCCGTCGAAAGCAAGGCAGCCCTCGTGGAAGAGCAATAGCCGTTCGACATTCTCGACGAGCCCGAGATCATGGGTGATCACCACCGTATCCTCCGGCAGGTCGTCGATCGCCGCGGCGACACGGCGGCGGTTCTTGAGGTCAAGCTGGTTCGTCGGCTCGTCGAGGATCAGGATCTTCGGATCGGTAACGACGACGCTCGCCATGGCGACGAGCTGCGTTTCTCCGCCCGAAAGCTCATGCACGCGCCGCCTTGCCAGGTGTTCGATACCGAAGCGCGAAAGTGCTGCCTGCATGCGGCGGTCGACTTCTTCGCGCGAAAGCCCGCGGTTTTTCAGCCCGAAGGCGATGTCCTCGGCGACGATCGGCATGATCAGCTGGTTGTGCGGGTTCTGGAAGATGAAGCCGGCCTCGGAAAGCACGGCGCGGTCGTCTTTGATCGTATCGAGCCCGTTGACCGTAACGCCGCCGGAGGAAGGCTTCACCAGACCGTTGATCAGCCGGGCGAAGGTTGTCTTGCCGGAACCGTTGAGGCCGATGATGCCGATGCGTTTTTCGTTGAGCGTGAGCGTCAAGGGGTGCAAAGCCACCCGCTCGCCGAAGCGGACCGCGCAATCGGTAAAGCGGATGTCCATTCCGTTCCTCGCTGTCTCCGGCCCGCGCCGTTTTCGGGTTGCTCTATAGGCCAAGTGCGACAACAAGGGCAATGCAGTCCGCGGACCGATGCGGCATTTGAATTATGGGAATAAAAGCCTATTGTTATCGTCATGACGATTCGCCTTTCCAACAGCGACGCCCGTCGCATCTTCCTCGCCAAGCAGGGCCTTTCAGGCGCGCCCAACCGCGCGCTCGGCAAGGAAGGCCTCTTGAAGCTCATCCACGACATCGGCTTCGTGCAGGTAGACAGCATCGCCACGGTGGAGCGCGCCCATCACCAGATCCTGTTTTCCCGCAACCAGACCTATCGTCGAGAGCATCTGACGGCGCTGCTGGAGGACGATCGCGACCTCTTCGAGCATTGGACCCACGATGCCTCGATCATTCCAAGCAGCTTCTTCCGCTATTGGAAGCACCGCTTCAAATGGGAAGGTGAGACGATCGTCGAGCGGTGGAAGGCGTGGCGTGGCGAAGGCTTTGAAAAAGGCTGCGACGACACTTATCAGCGTATTGCCGAAGGCGGCCCGGTGCTCGCCCGAGACTTGAAGGAAGCCGAACACCAGTCTGGCGGCTGGTGGAACTGGCATCCGTCGAAGACGGCGCTGGAAGTGCTGTGGCGCACGGGCAAGCTGGCGATCGCGCGGCGCGAGAATTTCCAGAAGGTCTACGATCTCACGGAAAGAGTGATCCCGCCGCACCACAACGAGGATGACGTCAGCCATCCGGAGTTCATCGACTGGGCTTGCCGCAGTGCGCTGGAGCGTCTCGGCTTTGCCACCCATGGCGAGATTGCCGCCTTCTGGGATCTGGTGTCGCCCGAGGAGGCCAAGACCTGGGTGGCGGAGCATCGCGACGAACTCGTGGAAGTGCAGATCGAAGCGATCGATGGTGGACGCCCGCGTGT
Organism: Ensifer sp. ENS06; assembly: GCF_014852205.1. NCBI lineage: Bacteria > Pseudomonadati > Pseudomonadota > Alphaproteobacteria > Hyphomicrobiales > Rhizobiaceae > Ensifer > Ensifer sp. ENS06. The sequence continues at coordinate 928,295 of NZ_JACVBC010000001.1, forward strand.
CGCCTACGCCTTCGCTGGATTCCCGGACGCACTTGGCGATATCCCTGAGCCGCCGGGCCGGGTGCGGGTGCTGAGCCCCTTCGATCCGCTGCTGCGCGACCGCAATCGTACCGAGCGCCTGTTCGGGTTCTATTATCGCATCGAGATCTTCGTGCCCGAGGCCAAGCGCGAATATGGCTATTACGTCTTCCCGCTGATCGAGGGCGACCGGTTGATCGGCCGCATCGACATGAAGGCGGACCGCAAGCGCGGCAGCCTCGATGTCCGCAAGCTCTGGCTCGAAAAGGGCGTCCGCGCCTCGGCAGGGCGCCTGGAACGCATCGATGCCGAGCTCGATAGGGTTGCCCGCTTCGCCGGCGTCGAGCGGGTGGAACGGCTCGACGGCTGGAATACGTCGCTGTAGCGACTTGAGCCGCTGCATGCTTGCGTCGATCGGTGCGGATCGAGGAAACATGCGGCCCGTGATATTTTCCTTGGCTTGAACCCGCCGCCTTCCTAAATGGAGGCGATAGAAATTCCTGACGCGGGAGCGTGCCACTATGAACACCGATCTGATGAGCCTCTTCGATGCCGACGAGGCAACGGTCCGCAAGGTTCTCTCGGAAACGCTCGCCGGTGCCGACGACGGCGAACTGTTCCTCGAACATGCGCAGGCCGAGGTGCTTTCCTTCGACAACGGCCGGCTCAAGGGCGGCAGCTTCAATACCGACCAGGGTTTTGGCTTGCGCGCCGTTGCCGGCGAAGCGGTCGGCTACGCCCATTCCGGCGAACTTTCGCTTTCGGCGCTCCGCCGTGCTTCCGATGCGGTGGCGCAGGTGACGCGCGGTTATGCCGGTTCCTATGCCGCAGCCCCTCAGCGCACCAACAAGAAACTCTACGGCGACGAAAACCCGATCGGCGAGCCGAGCTTCGAGGCGAAGGTCGCGCTGCTCCAGGAAATCGACGCCTATCTGCGCGCCAAGGATCCGAAGGTACGTCAGGTGACGGCGACCATCGCCGCTAGCTGGCAGGTCGTCGATATCCTTCGCGCCGATGGCCACCGCGTCCATGACGTCCGGCCGATGACCCGCATCAACATCTCCGTCGTCACCGGCGAAGGCGATCGCCAGGAAAGCGGCTCCTTCGGCACCGGCGGGCGTCGCGGCTTCGGCGATTTCGTCACCGCGGAAAACTGGAAGCAGGGCGCCGACGAGGCGCTGCGCCAGGCACTCGTCAATCTCGAAGCGATCGATGCGCCCGCCGGCACCATGGACGTGGTGCTTGCCTCCGGCTGGCCGGGCGTCATGCTGCACGAAGCCGTCGGCCATGGCCTGGAAGGGGACTTCAACCGCAAGAAGACCTCGGCTTTTGCCGGCCTGCTGGGCCAGCAGGTGGCTGCCAAGGGCGTCACCGTCGTCGACGACGGCACGATCGAGGCGCGCCGCGGCTCGATCTCGATTGACGACGAAGGCACGCCGTCGGGCTACAACGTGCTGATCGAGGACGGCAAGCTCGTCGGCTACATGCAGGACCGGCAGAACGCCCGGCTGATGGGAATGCAGCCGACCGGCAACGGCCGTCGCCAGGGCTATGCCCATGTGCCGATGCCGCGCATGACCAATACCTACATGCTCTCCGGCGGCAACACGCCGGAGGAAATCATCGCCTCGGTCAAGAAGGGCATCTATGCCGTCTCCTTCGGCGGCGGCCAGGTGGACATCACCTCCGGCAAGTTCGTGTTCGGCTGCACCGAGGCCTACCTGATCGAAAACGGCAAGATCGGCGCACCGGTGAAGGGCGCCATGCTGATCGGCAACGGCCCGGATGCGATGAAGCGCGTGACCATGGTCGGCAACGACACCAAGCTCGACACCGGCATCGGCAATTGCGGCAAGGCCGGCCAATGGGTACCGGTCGGCGTCGGTCAGCCGCATCTGCGCATGGATCAGATCACCGTCGGCGGCACGCAGGCGTAAGGTCCGATGGCGGTCTTCAAGCTGTCCTTTCTGTCGCCGAAGACCGCCACACCGACGCACGAACTGAGGTTTGATCGCGATGCCGCCGAGATCGCGCGGGCGTTGGACCTGCGCAACGGCGTCTTCCTGGATCATGCCTGCTACCGTCTGGATCAAGACGACTTGACGCTGCTGGCGTCGGCCGTCGGGCTTGCCTTGCCAGAAACAGGCGAGGAAGCTGAGCTTCGGCGGCCGCATGCGCTCGATACCGTGCCCTATCTGGTGCACACCGGCTATGAGCTTCCGCTGATGCTGGAAGGGCGCAAGCCCTTCGCCTTCTTCAGCGACGATGCCGCGTCGCCCTGGCTTGCCGAAACCAAAGAGTTGTTCGCGCCGCACGTTGCCGACGGAACTTTGCTTGCGGACGTGTTCGAGTTCTCGCGGATGTGCCCGACAACGACCGGTGGCGAGAAGGAGCAAAGGGTTCTCTACCTCACCTATGCGTTGCCGGGAGAAGAGTGGCGTTTCGAGCGCTTCAGGCAACGCTGCCACCAGCTCTTTTGCAATTGGCGCCCATGGACGGCAGAAGACGAGTGCGAGGAGGGGCTGCTGCTTGGCTATAGCCAGGAGCAGTGCGACTGGTGGCTCGCCAACCGCTTCCGTAGAGCCGTCGTGCAAGAGTGACGAAGGCTCTGAGGCCGGCGGCCAATCAGCCGCGCGACGGCAGCATCATGCAGTCATAGGAGCGCTCTTTGAGGGCATCGCAGGCTGCTGCTGCCGCGTCGCGGCTCGAAAAGCCGACGAAGCGGGCGCGGTAGATCGCTTTGGCACCCTTACCGACGGCTTCCGTGTAGGGCGTGGCGCCCGCGAGCGGCGCACCGGCTTCCGAGCGCGCCTGCGCCAGCAGCATGCGCGCAGCCTCTGCGGATGGCGCCGCCGAAATCTGGATCTGCCAGCCGCCTGACGCAGCCGGAACTGCAGCCGTCGTTTCGATCTCGGCAAGCTCCGTCGGCCGTTCCGCGGGGATGGCGGCCGTCGATGTCGCTGTAATCAGGGCAGCAACCGAATCCCGCTTGGCCCGCTGCGGTGCGGTGTAGGGCATCGGAACCTCGGATGTCGCGACCGCGGCCACTTCGACGGGGGCTTCAATCGTCTTGCCGCCGCGCGCGGATGCCACCAGCTGCCGTCCGCCCTTGGCTGCCTTGCCGACATGGCGATCGAGAAGGGCCGCCATCTTGGCGTCGCGGCTGCGCGCCGTCTTGCCGCCGAGAACAACGCCGACCACCCGGCGATTGCCGTCCTTGACGGCGCTGACGAGGTTGAAGCCGGAGGCATTGGTGTAGCCGGTCTTGATGCCGTCCATGCCATCGTAGCGGTACATCAGGTTGTTGTGCCCCCGCACCTTGCGGCCGCGGAAATTGAAGCTTTCGGTCGCAAACAGCCGGTACTCCCTGGGGAAGTCGCGCATCAGCGCCACGGCGAGCGTCGACATTTCACGCGCCGTCGTCACCTGCTTGCTGGCAGGCAGGCCGGAGGCGTTGATGAAGATGGTCTTGCTCATGCCGAGCTGACGCGCCTTTGCGGTCATCATGCGGGCGAAATTCGCCTCGGAGCCGCCGAGCTTCTCGGCCATCGCTGCCGCGGCATCGTTGCCCGAGCGCACGATCATGCCGAGGACCGCCTCGCGCACCGTGATCGTCATGCCGGATTTGAGGCCGAGCCGCATCGGCGGCTTGGCGGCCGCCGCCTTCGAAACCTTGATCTTGCTGTCCCAGGAAAGCTTGCCACTCTTCAGCGCCTCGAAGGCCATATAGACCGTCATCATCTTGGTCAGGGAGGCAGGATGATTGAGGACGTCGGCGTTTTCAGACGAGAGGACCTTGCCGGTGCGCGCATCGAGCACCAGCGAGGCGCTTCCGGCGACGGCTGTCGCCGTCCCGAGCGCCAGTGCGAAGGTCGCCAGCAGGAGGCAGCGCAAAGTTTTCATATCGATCCCCGTCGAGTAGCGCCCTCGGCAAGGCGCAAAGCTGTTTCGTTTTGTGACAAGATCCGTGTCTTTGCTGCAACTTTAGGGCGGAATGTGGCGAGCCGACCTTGTTTTCGAGGTTGTGGTAAATGGCCGATGAACGCTCTCCCCGTTCAACAAGGTTTAACGCCCTCGCCGTTAACTTTCCAGGCTGATAGTCCGCGCCGGAACCTCGCGGGCCAGATTTGGGGGCGACCATCAAGGGCATGATCAGGACAATTGTTCGCCGCGCCGCAATTGCCGGTGGGCTGGAAGTCGCCGGGGGGCTGAGCCGCGCCGGGCTGATTGCCAGCGCGCGCGGGCAGGGGGCGATCTTTACCCTGCATCATGTCCGGCCGAAATCTGCCCGTGCCTTCGATCCCAATGCGCACCTGGAAATCACGCCGGAATTCCTCGATGTCGCGTTGAGGACGCTGAAGCGCGACGGCTATCGCTTCACCCCGCTCGAACACTTGCCGGAGGCGCTGGCCGCCAAAGGTGGGCCGGTCGCCTGCTTTACCCTTGATGACGGCTACCGGAACAATCTCGAGCACGCGTTGCCGGTCTTCCAGCGCCACCAGGCGCCATTCACGGTGTTCGTTACCGGCGGGTTCGTCGATCGCACCCATACGCTTTGGTGGGAGACGCTTGCCGATATGCTCGCAACGAGCGAGAAGCTGCGCTTTGACTTCGGCCGTGGCGTAGAAACATTGCAGGCGTCGACCACGGCCGAAAGGCAGGCCGTCTTCAATCGCATTGCGGCGTTCATTCACGGCCATGATGAGGCAAAGGCGATCGCTTCCTTGAACGCTGCAGCCCTCGATGGCGGCATCGATCCGCAGGCGATAACCGAACGCCTCACACTGGACGAGGCCGGTTTGCGGCGCCTGATCGAAAGTCCTATCGCGAGCCTCGGCGCCCACACGATCAGCCACCGCGCGGTCGCGCGCCTGACGGATGCTGAGGCGCGGCGGGAGATCGAGGGATCGCTGCGGCGCGTCGAGGCGATCACCGGTCGGCCGCCCCAGACTTTCGCCTATCCCTATGGCGACGCACCGGCGGTATCCGCACGCGACCACCGCATCGTCGCCGATTTGGGTTTCACCCTGGCCGTCACCACCCAGCCCGGCACGCTCATCGCTCGCGCGAAAGCCAGCCTTTATGCGCTACCGCGCATTTCTCTGAACGGCCATTTCCAGCGCGCCCGCTACGTTTCGGCTCTGGCCTCTGGCATTCCGTTCTGCCTGGCGGCCGGCTAGAAAAGGCGACTTGGGCAGCCGAGTGCTTCGACGTCAATTGAAGGCAAAAGCCATGAGAATGCTGTCCTGGTAAACACCGTCGTGTTTCCAGTCGCGAACACGCGGCCTTCGATCTGGAAGTCAAACTGCGCGTAAAACGCCCGGGCAGCGGCGTTCTCATGAAGGACGGAAAGCTCGATGCGTTCCAATCCGCTTCGCGAGCGCGTTGCATCGCCAGTTGTAGGCGGCGGCGTCCAATTCCCTTCCCACGATAGATACCGAGGAGCCCCATGCCCACGGTCCCGACATGCGCCGAACGGGTGAGGCATCCAGCCGGATATCGCACCAGCCGACCACGCGATCGTCGACAGCAACGATCTGGGCGCCCGGGCGCGATGCAGGACTGTCATGTATGCGGCATCCGTCGAAGGGTGGTGCGCTTAGCCGTGAAAGCCAGCGGCCTTCCTGGGCGACGTCATCGAGGCAGCGGTGACAACCGGCTATATCGTCCAGCGTCGCGTCACGAACATCGATTGTCATCAATAGGCACTCAACGAAAATGCCCGGCTCGGGCCGGGCAAAAGACAACATCCGCTCGGCCACCTGCATAGCCGAGCGTCGTGATTGCATCTGGCGCCTCTCTTGCGACGGACGCGCGGCTTATGGGTACATACGCACCTTTTCCCAGCCGCCTTCGGGTGCCTCGCGGCGAAACTCCATCCGGTCATGAAGCCGGAAGGGGCGGTCGTGCCAGAATTCGATCGACGTCGGGCAGATGCGGAAGCCTGACCAATAGCTTGGGCGCGGGATTTCGCCGAGCGCGTGGCGGGCCGTGTATTCGGCAACGGCCTTTTCCAGCGCGAAGCGGCCTTCGAGTGGCCGCGACTGCTTCGAGGCCCAGGCGCCGATGCGGCTGCCGCGCGGCCGACTCTTGAAATACTCGTCGGCCTCCTCGTCGGTGACGATCTCGACCGGGCCGCGCACGCGCACCTGTCGACGCAGCGATTTCCAGTGGAAGCACATCGCCGCCTTGCGGGCGCCGAGGATCTCCTCACCCTTCTGGCTTTCGAAATTCGTGTAGAAAACGAAGCCGCGCTCGTCGAAACCCTTGAGCAGCACCATGCGGACATTCGGCAGTCCGTCGGCATCGACGGTTGCGAGCGCCACCGCATTCGGGTCGTTGATCTCGCTACCTTCCGCGTCCTTCAGCCATGTGCCAAACAGGGAAAAGGGTTCATTTGATTCGGTGAAGTCACCGCTTGTTAACTCATTCGCCGCCATATTGCGTTCCAATGCCGTGATGTCTGGCGCGGAAATACTTCGGGATGAGCCCGACCGGTGTTTCCGCATCGAAAATGTCGGAGCCTGTATGTTGACCTTGTCGAGAAACGTGCGGCTCCAGCGAGTCTGACAGGATTGCCGTGCAAGACATAGCAAAGTGGATCGACGCCAAGAAGGGGTATTCCTTCGCCTTGCTGCGTAGCGCGGCAATTTGCCTGCCGGTCCTGGCGCTGTCCGGCTGCATGGGGGCTGGCCTCGACCTTTTCGGTAGCGGAGTCGACCGCACGGTTTCGACGGGCACAGTTCCCGTTGCCAAGACCTCCGATGGCCTTTCCGATGCGGTGATGGTTCGCAACGCCGTGACATCGGCCGAGCTCAGCAGCGGCGCCATCAATCCTATTCCCTGGGCCAATGCGACCTCCGGCAGTGCCGGTGTCATCAGCAGCATCCAGGAAGACCGCGCCAGCGGCATGCTCTGCCGCCGATTCACCACGACGCGTCATTCCTACGAAGGCATCGCCAAGTTCGACGGCAGCACTTGCCAGGGCGGCGACGGCGCCTGGTATCTGACGAGCTTCGGCCCGCGCGCCTGAGCGAGCGTTCGATGCAAGCCGTTGAAATCGGTGATTAACCACGTTTTGGCAAATGCGCGCATGACGGCCGGCGTTGCCGTCTCAACGGCCACATGAGGCCGCGTGGCTAACCACTATTTAGCAACTTCTCCGGATCATCGGCGTTCAGTGGACGGGCGACAATGGCGCCTGCAATCGGGGCAAAGGCGGGCATCAGGGAGAGGCCGCCGATCAGAGAAGATGGTAGAAACCATGCGTGATCCCTATGTGATCCTCGGGGTCCGGCGCAATGCCGGGCAGGATGAAATCAAGGCCGCCTGGCGTTCGCTGGCAAAGGCCGTGCATCCGGACCATAACCAGGACGATCCCAACGCCGCGGAGCGTTTTGCCGAAGCCGGCAAGGCCTATGAGCTGCTGCGCGACCCGAAGCTCAGAAGCCGCTACGACTATGCGCGCCGCGAAGCCGAGCTTCGTCGCATGGAGGCGATGAAGGCAAAGATGCGGCCTCAGGAAGAGGCGCCGGTCGACGCCGAGACCGCCGAGGACGCCATTTCACAGATTTTCGGCGCGGAGACCCGCAGCAAGTCGGCCCGCCCATCGCCGAAGCCGACGCCGAAACCATCGCCCAAGCCGGCTGCGGCAGCAAAGGAGCCGGAGCGCCCGGCCCAGGCTTCCGAAAGCAAGCCGGAACCAGCCCCCGAACCGCAGCAGGAAAACGCTCTCAAGACAGAGACTCCGCTGATGCAGCGTGCAGCAGCACCGGCCGCCGAGCTTGTGGCGGCGATCGTCCGGCGCATCCGGGGTCGCGCGGCAAAGACGGCCGAGAAGGTCCCGGATCTTCCCGTCGATCTCGCCGTCAGTATTGACGACCTGATCAATCGCCAGCGCCTCAGCGTCGAGCTTCCCGACGGCGAAAGCCTGAAGGTGCAGATCCCTCCGGGCGCCGTCGACGGTCAGAGCATTCGTCTGGCGGAGCAGGGCTATCGGGTGACCGGCATGACCCGTGGCGACGTCGTCGTCACGCTCAGGGTCGACCAGGGCGGGACGTTCCGCGCCCGCGGCCTCGATCTCATGACCACCTTGCCGATCGATCTGCAGGGCGCCGTGCTCGGCTGCGAACAGGTGCTCGAAACCCCGGTCGGGCAGGTTACGGTGGTCGTGCCGGCCTGGTCCGGCTCCGACAAGGTCATCCGCCTTGCGGGCAGGGGGATGCCCGGTGCTTATGGTACGCATGGCGATCTTCTGGTCGAATTGCGGCTGGTCCTGCCCGAGGCGCCCGACGACAAGATCACTGATCTGATGAAGTCGCAGCGCGACGGCCTCTATCTGTGACAGGCCATTTGTGACAGTTCGCTGACACACTGAACCAATATTACGGGGACTAACAGTTCCTGATCTCAGCCGTGCTTGAACCACCCTTGCGGCTATGCCATAGGCAATTCTCGACATTTTGCCGCACCCGTTCTCGTGGGGCGTCTGTGACATTTTTGATCTTTGGCACCGGCGACGGCCGATGCTGGAATAGTATTGGGGACTTACCATGGCTCAGGCATCCGGTCTGATGAAGGGCAAGCGCGGCGTCATCATGGGCGTTGCAAACAACCGTTCCATCGCATGGGGCATTGCCAAGGCCATCCACGCGCAGGGTGGTGAAGTTGCGTTGACCTATCAGGGCGACGCTCTGAAAAAGCGCGTCGAGCCGCTGCTCGCGGAAATCGACGGCTTCATGGCCGGCCATTGCGACGTCAGCGACGAAGCCACCATCGACGCGGTCTTCGACGCGCTTGAGAAGAAGTGGGGCAAGATCGATTTCGTGGTGCATGCGATCGGCTTCTCCGACAAGGACGAACTGACCGGCCGCTACGTCGATACCTCGGCCGACAACTTCGCCAAGACGATGCAGATCTCGGTCTATTCCTTCACTTCGGTTGCCCGTCGCGCTGAAAAGCTGATGACGGACGGCGGATCGATGCTGACGCTGACCTATTACGGCGCCGAAAAGGTCATGCCGAACTACAACGTCATGGGTGTCGCCAAGGCTGCCCTGGAAGCAAGCGTCAAGTACCTCGCCGTTGACCTCGGCCCCAAGAACATCCGCGTCAACGCGATTTCTGCAGGCCCGATCAAGACGCTGGCCGCTTCGGGCATCGGCGACTTCCGCTATATCCTCAAGTGGAACGAGTACAACGCGCCGCTGCGCCGCACCGTCACCATCGAGGAAGTCGGCGACGTCGGCCTCTACATGCTTTCGGACCTGTCGCGCTCGGTTACCGGTGAAGTGCACCACGCCGACAGCGGCTACCATGTCGTCGGCATGAAGGCTGTGGACGCGCCCGATATCTCCGTGATCAAGGACTGACCGAACCGCCAAGGCGGATTCGGCAGCCTGCTGCCCGGAGACATGTTGTGCTGATCTATGTGATCCGTCACGGACAGACCGACTGGAACGCCGAAAGCCGGCTCCAGGGGCAAAAGGATATCCCTCTCAATGATTTCGGTCGCCAGCAGGCGACCGGCAACGGCGTGGCGCTTGGAGGCATCCTCGGCGCCGATGCCCGGCATTTCGACTTCGTCGCCAGTCCGCTCGGCCGCACGCGCGAGACCATGGAGCGTGTCCGGCGGGCCATGGGGCTCGATCCGGACGCTTACCGCACCGACGAGCGGCTCAAGGAAGTTTCCTTCGGCGATTGGGAAGGGCACACGCTGCCAGAACTCAAGCGCTCGGCGCCACAGAGGATCGCCGAGCGGCGCGCGGTGAAATGGGACTTCATTCCGCCCGGTGAGGATGCCGAGAGTTACGAAATTCTGTCCTGGCGCATAGCCGCCTGGCTCAGGGACGTGACGAAGCCGACGGTCTGCGTCAGCCACGGCGGCGTCATTCGCGTGCTCTTCAAGCTTTTCGGGGAAATGGAAGCCGAGGAGGCCGCGACCGCGGCGATCCCGCAGGACCGCCTTCTGCGCATCTCGGGCAATGCCATCGGCTGGGTCTGATAGCCTGAAGCGTAGGGCGTAGATTGGCGCGGTGGCGCGCAAAGCGCTTCACACGGATGCCCGCGCGAGGGGCATCCGATAAAAGGTCATTTTCCAGAAATGTGAAAATCCAGTTCGGGCGAACCGCGCAGCGGCCTGTAGGAAAGGCCGCGCTTTCTATTGAACGATTTCGAGATCGTTGATGACCCGCTTGCCGTCCACTTCCGTGTAGAAGACGAGAACCTTCACGCCGGCCTTCAGGCCTTCGAAATTGAATTCCTCCGGCGCCTGATAGTTCTTGCCGTCGTCAAGCGACAGGCTCAGCCTTTCGGTATCAACACCCGTAATGGTAGCTTCAACGTCGGCGCTTTCGGCAAGGGCGGACAAGGGGGAGAGAAGCCCTGCGGTGGCCATGAGTGCGGCAATAACAAAACGCATTCTTCTTGCCCTCTTCAACGTTTCTGCGAACATCCTTGTCACTCCCCTTTGATCCCCGATTGTGGCAAAAATTGCCTTGCGGCGTGGCTTTTGGCCGGACGCCCCCGCTTTTTTGATGGTCTATCCGAACTCTGGAGACTGGACGGCGGTACCGTATTTTTCAAGCGGGCAGGGGCCGAACTCCGGGTATCGGCGGTGTGGTTTCCCCATGAATTATAGGGTTTGCCAAGGAATTGTGACGAAAGCCAATCTTAAGACTCGCTCGCTACCTTTGGTTGGGGATCGAGGGGAAGAGATTGAAGATCATTGACGTTCTGCGCCAGCGCATTCGGGCCGCAGCCAGATTTGCGAAACCGTCGCTCATTCCTGCGGCGATCGCGGGCCTCGTCGTGTTTACGGGCGGGCATGTCTATGAGCGGCAAAACCGTGAAAACTTCCAGAACGACCTCAGGATCGACGTCGAGAACGAACTGAACCTCATTGCCAACCGCCTGCAATCGGAGGTTAACACCAGCATTGCCGCGCTGAACGGTTTTGCCAACAGCATCGGCGTGCACCCGGCCATGACAACAGACGATTTCACCGTCATGGCGACGAAGCTCCTCCTGCAGAATCCGCAAATGGTGCGCGCCTCGGCAGCGCCCGGTGGCGTCGTGCGGATCGCCTTTCCGCGCGAGAGCCAGCAATGGTTCGTCGGCAGCGACTTCAACCGATTCGGCGCGACAAGACATGCCATCGAGCGCGCGTCCTCGACGGTCAGGCCGGTGATGATCGGCCCGATCCGGTTGCCAAGCGGTCGCAATGGTTTCGAGCTGTTCCTGCCAGTCTTTTCCAAGATCCAGGGACGCATGGAGCGTTGGGGCTACGTCGAGGCCATACTCGACGAGAAGGCGCTGTACCGCGCCGCGCGCCTGCTCGAGTCGGGCGGCGAGGCGCCGGAACTGGCGCGGGACCACCGCCATGTCGACGTTCACCTGGCGATCCGCGATATTTCCGAGCCGGACCGCATACAGGATGCGTTCTATGGCGACGACGCTCTTTTTCGCGCTGCGCCGGTCAACCGCCGGTTGGAGCTAGCAGGCGGCGTGTGGGAGCTAGCGGCCATGCCCGTCGGCGGATGGCAGCAGCTTCCCGAAAACAGCATCTTCATCCAATTGGCGATCGCCGTCGCCGTCACGGTGGTCGTTATCCCGATCCTCCTGGCTGGCGGCCTCGTCAACGAGCGACAGCGCAACATCGCCAAGCTGAAGGCGCGGGAAGGGGAGGTGATGACGCTGTCTCACCGCCTGAACCTCGCGCTCGACGCGTCGAAGATCGGCATCTGGGAAATCGACGTCGAGAGCCAGCAGCGTTCCTGGGACGACCGGATGTTCCACCTGCATGGACTGGAGGTGCATCTGGACGAGCCCACGTACGACGAGTGGCGCGCGACCGTGCATCCCGACGACATAGGTATTGCCGCCAATGCGCTGTTCCGTAGTCTCGATGACGGCCTCGAGTACCGATCGCAGTATCGTGTCATTCTGCACGACGGTACGGTGCGCCACATCCGCAATGTCGGGTCCAGCCACCGCGGCGCCGATGGCCGCGCCAAGGTCACCGGCATCAGCTGGGATGTCAGCGACGATGTGCTGAAGAACGAGCGGCTGAGTGCGGCCAAGGCACAGGTCGACCAGCAGAACCTTGAGCTCGAGCAGGCGCTGAAGGGTCTCTACGAGCGTGAACAGGATCTAGAGCTCCTGTCACGACGTCTCGACCTCGCTCTTGATTCCTATCGCTGCGGCATGTGGGAGGCCGATCTCGACAACAACGTCGCCTATTGGGACGAGCGCATGCATCAGCTCTACGGGCTGGTCTATACCGACGGCGCCACCAACGAGCAGACATGGCTTCAAGCGCTGCACCCCGATGACCGGCAGCCGGCGCTCAACGCGGTCAATCGCGCCATCGAAGCGGACGAAACCTATGTGCATCAGGTGCGGGTGATATTGTCGGCCGGAACGGTTCGCCATATCCGCTCGGTCGGCAAGCTGCACGTCGCCCCGGACGGTGCACGGAAATTCGTCGGCATGGCGCTCGATGTTACCGACGACGTGCTGATGACGGAACAGTTGCGCGCGGCCAAGGCCATGGCGGACGCAAAGAACGCCGAGCTGGAGCAGGCCCGGGTTCGCATCGAGCACAACGCACTGCATGACCCGCTGACAGGGCTCGGCAACCGCCGCATGCTCGACAAGGCGCTGGAGCGACTGACCCTGGACGCCGGCAGCGACCGTGAGGACATCGCCATCCTTCATATCGATCTCGACCGGTTCAAGCAGATCAACGACACCCTGGGTCACGCAGCCGGCGACGCCATGCTGATCCATGCCTCGGAGATCCTGCGGGCGAACACATCGTCGGGCGACATCATTGCCCGCATCGGTGGCGACGAGTTCGTTGTCGCCGTTACCGGCGAACAGGGCGAGGCGACGCTTGCTGCCCGTTGCGACCGGATCATTGCCGCGATGCGGCAGCCGGTCGACTACAACGGATTTCCCTGCCGTTTTGGTGTCAGCATCGGCGTGGCAGTCGGGCATGGCGCCGACATCGACGCGCGCAAACTGCTCGTCAACGCCGATATCGCGCTCTATCGCGCCAAGGAGGCGGGCCGGAACCGCTACCAGTTCTTCACCGAGGTGCTGCAGGCGGAAGTGGTGACCGCCAAGCGCATTGCCGACGAGATTTTGGAAGGCATCGAGCGCGACGAATTCGAACCCTGGTATCAACCGCAGTTCGATGCGACGACGCTCGCGCTTTGCGGCGTCGAGGCACTGGTGCGCTGGAGGCATCCGCGCGAGGGCATATTGACGCCGGATCGTTTTCTCGGCATCGCCGACGAACTCAACGTGACGGCGATGCTCGACCGTCTCGTTCTGGAGAAATCTCTCACCGATCAGATGCGATGGGCAGCGGCCGGCATTCGGGTTCCCAAGATCTCGGTCAATGTTTCGGCCAAGCGGCTGCAGGACGACGACCTGCTGTCCTCGCTTGAAGGCTTGAGCATCACGCCCGGACAGATCTGTTTCGAACTGGTGGAGTCGATCTTCCTCGACGAAAGCGACGATATCGTCGCCGCCAACATCGAGGGCATCAAGAAGCTCGGGATCGATATCGAACTCGACGATTTCGGCACCGGCCATACCTCGATCGTCAGCCTTTTGAAGATCAAGCCGAAGCGGTTGAAGATCGACCGCCAGCTCGTCGTTCCGGTTTTGAGCGCCCGCAGGGAGCAGGCGTTGGTGCGCTCGATTATCGAGATTGCCCGCTCGCTCAATATCGAGACCGTGGCCGAGGGCGTGGAAACCATGGCGCATGCCGAAATGCTCGGCATTCTGGGCTGTGATGTGCTGCAGGGCTACGCATTTGCCCGGCCGTTGAGCGCGGAGAAGTTTCTCGCCTTTGCAACCGAACGCGGCTTGCGTCTGGCGTCGTGATGAAGGAGGTCGCGTCAGGTCGCAAAAGCCTTTCCCCATCTCCGGCTTTCCACTAAGAGAAGGCATCCGCGTACAAAACGTACGGCCGTTGCTTGCTTAGGGTCGGTTGCCTTCATGTCGCATAACACTTTCGGTCATCTCTTCCGCGTTACCACCTGGGGCGAAAGCCACGGGCCGGCGCTCGGCTGCGTCATCGACGGCTGCCCGCCCGGCATCCGTTTCACGCTCGCCGAACTCCAGGTCTGGCTCGACAAGCGCAAGCCCGGCCAGTCGCGCTTCGTAACACAGCGCCGCGAGGACGATCTGGTCAAGGTTCTCTCCGGCGTCATGTTCGACGAGGACGGCGAGACGATGATCTCGACCGGAACGCCGATCTCGATGTTGATCGAAAACACCGACCAGCGCTCGAAGGACTATTCCGAGATCGCCAAGCGCTATCGTCCGGGCCACGCCGATTACACCTACGATCTGAAATACGGCATCCGCGATTATCGAGGTGGCGGCCGTTCCTCGGCGCGCGAGACCGCGGCGCGCGTCGCTGCCGGTGGTGTCGCCCGCAAAGTCGTGCCGGGTCTCGTCGTGCGCGGCGCGCTCGTGCAGATCGGCAAACACAAGATCAACCGCGCCAACTGGGATTGGACCGAGGTCGACAACAACCCCTTCTTCGCACCGGATCCGGAGATCGTGCCGGTCTGGGAAGAATATCTCGATAGCATCCGCAAGTCCGGATCCTCGATCGGCGCCGTCGTCGAAGTGGTTGCCGAGGGCGTGCCCGCCGGCATCGGTGCGCCGATCTATGCCAAGCTTGACCAGGACATCGCCTCGAACCTGATGTCGATCAACGCCGTCAAGGGTGTCGAGATCGGCAACGGTTTCGGTGCGGCCGAAATCACCGGCGAGGAAAACGCCGACGAGATGCGCATCGGCGCCGATGGCAAGCCTGTCTTCCTGTCGAACCATGCTGGCGGTATTCTTGGTGGCATCGCCACCGGCGAGCCGGTGATCGCGCGTTTCGCCATCAAGCCGACCTCGTCGATCCTCACCGAGCGACGCTCGGTCGACAGCGACGGCAACGAGGTCGATGTGCGTACCAAGGGTCGCCACGATCCGTGCGTCGGCATCCGCGCCGTGCCGATCGGCGAGGCGATGCTTGCCTGCACGATCGCCGATCACTACCTGCGTGACCGTGGCCAGACCGGCCGCCTCAAGTAATTCGGCTTCAACCGGCCCAGACAATTCGGGAAGAACACCATGTCCTATGATCAGAAGCGTGTCGTCGATGCCATTCGCGCCTTTGAGGCCGGCGAAATCGTCGTCGTCACCGATGACGACGGCCGCGAGAACGAGGGCGACCTGATCGTCGCGGCGGTGCATTGCACGCCGGAAAAGATGGCCTTCATCGTGCGCCACACCTCGGGCATCGTCTGCACGCCGATGCCGCGCGAGGAGGCCAAGCGCCTGAACCTCAACGCCATGGTGGCGGAAAACGATTCCGCGCACACCACCGCCTTCACAGTCTCGGTCGACTTCAAGCACGGCACGACGACGGGCATTTCCGCCGACGACCGCACGCTGACGGTACGCAACCTCGCCAATCCCAATGTCGGGCCGACGGACTTCGTTCGCCCCGGCCACATTTTCCCGCTGGTCGCGCGCGAAGGCGGCGTTCTCATGCGCTCCGGCCATACGGAAGCTGCCGTCGACCTCTGCAGGCTCGCCAGCCTGCCGCCGATCGGCGTCATCTGCGAACTCGTCAATGACGACGGAACGGTCATGCGTGGGCCGCAGGTGGCGAGCTTCGCCGACACCCATGGCCTGAAGCAGGTTTCGGTCGCCGATCTCATCGCCTATCGCCAGCGCAAGGAAACGCTGATCGAGCATGGCGGCTCCTTCGATATCGAGACGCCCTATGGTCCGGCCAAGGGACATTCCTATTCTCTGCCCTGGGATCCGATGCAGCATCTCGGCGTCGTCTTTGGCGACATCCGTGATGGCGTCGATATCCCGGTTCGCCTGCATCTCGAAAATGTCGGCGCCGACGTCTTCGGCAGGGACTGCCAGATCGACCGCATCATGAAGCGCATTGCCGACGAGGGCAGGGGGGTCATCGTCTATCTGCGCGAAGGCTCGGTCGGCGTCGGCGTGTCGCAGACGGCGCGCAAGGGCAAGCACGAGCGCGAAGCGCACGACGAGGCGCAGGCGCGCGAAAACGAGTGGCTGGAAATCGGCCTCGGCGCGCAGATCCTGAAGGATCTCGGCATCAGCTCCATCAGGCTGCTCGCTTCGCGCGAACGCCATTATGTCGGCCTCGAAGGCTTCGGCATCAAGATCGTCGGGACCGACATCATCTAAAGACGCGTCGCTCTCGCATGCATCAGGCCCGGATCATCGATCCGGGCCTTGTCTTTTATGCTCGGCGGCAGCCAACAAAAAAGCCGCGCTCGAAGCGCGGCTCTTTGTTTGTCCTTGAATTTGTCGCCGTTCAGGGCAGCGCGTCGTAGCCTTCGCCGAAGCCCTTGAGGTCGACAGGGATGCCGATGCCTTCTTCGGGTGACTGGAAGACGATGAAGGTCGCCGTCGCACCGGAACGGAAGGTCTTCAAGAGTTCGTCCTCGAGCACCACTTCTGCGTAGCAGCCGTCGGAGAAGCAACGCACGAAATAGGCGCGGCCGATATCCTTGCCGTCGACGTTCAGGCCGAGGCCGTTCGGCAGCAGCACGCCGAGCGGAGCGAGTACGCGCAGGATCTTGGCCTTGCGATCCGCAGTCTTCAAAACGACCACCGACAGGCCAACTTCCGGCCGGTCTTCGGCGATGACGTTTTGCATCAGCGCGCACTGGTCAGCGGAGGCGCCCGGCGGCTGATCGCAAACGATCGACCACGCGCCATGGTTGGACTTGACCGTGCCGGGTGTTCCGGCGGGCTGCTGGGCCAGGCTTTGAGCCGGGAGAGCGAGAACGGCAAGGCCGAAGGCGGCGAAGGCCGACAGTCGGGAAAAGAGGGGCAGGCCCATGTAAACCTCAAAACGTCGAATCATCAGGGCTATTCTTGAAGCGCGCAGGAATAAATGAAAAGCCCTGCGGGGCACATTCCAGCGCCATATGGCGGAAATTGGGCGGGTTGGGCGCCCTATCCGGCGCGCCGCCGTCAAAGCGCTGTGCAATCGGATCGCCAAGCGCGCAGAAGAGCCCCTATAGGTGGTTTCGCCACGGGTTTCGAGGGGTGCCTGTGTGAAAAGCTGCGTTTGTGCAAAAATGCCGCATGGGGTTGATTGGTCAGATGTTGCGGCATCGGACAAACTGTGGTTTGAAGCGCAGCAGTATCGCAGGGATTCTGCGTTCCGGTTTGATCCTGATCAAGCGCATTGGGGAGACACATTGTGAAAAACAAGGCTTATGCAGTTCTGGCAGCGCTTGCCTGTCTGCTTTTTGCTTCGAGCGCCTTTGCTGACAAGCCTGTCGAATGGCAGACGAGTTTTCAGACGGCCGCTACGGGCATCATGGAAGAAATCACGTGGTTTGAACATTATACCCTGTGGTTCATCATTCCGATTACTCTCTTCGTTCTCCTCCTTTTGATCATCGTTGTGATCAAGTTCCGCGAAAGCGCGAACCCGGTTCCGTCCAAGACCAGCCACAACACCGCGATCGAAGTCGTCTGGACCGTCGGTCCGGTCGTCATCCTTCTCTTCCTCGCCATTCCGTCCTTCCAGCTCCTGACCGCGCAGCTGACGCCGCCGGCCAATCCGGACCTGACGCTCAAGGCGACCGGCAACCAGTGGTACTGGTCCTACGAGTATGAAGTCGGCGAAAGCCCGCTCACCTTCGACAGCATCATGATGAAGGAAGAAGATCGCGCGACGCTCGGCAAGGAAGACAAGAAAGAATATCCGCGCCTGCTCGCCGTCGACAACGAAGTCGTCGTGCCGGTCGGCAAGACGGTTCGTGTTCTCGTCACCGCTGCTGACGTGATCCACGCTTTTGCAATGCCTGCCTTTGGCGTGAAGATCGACGCCGTTCCCGGTCGCCTGAACGAAACCTGGTTCAAGGCCGAGCGCGAAGGTCTCTACTACGGCCAGTGTTCCGAGCTCTGCGGTAAGGACCACGCTTACATGCCGATCGCCATCCGCGTGGTTTCGCAGGAAAAATACGACACCTGGCTCGCAGCCGCCGCAACGAATGTTGGCGATGCGAACAAGGCGCTCATGGCGTCCATCGACTCGGCCAAGACCGTCGACGTCGCCGCTAACGCCGCACAGTAATCGGAAGGGGAGCTCGACCCATGGCTGGAACAGCCGTTCATCACGACCAACGCCATGATCACTCCGATCATGGCCACGCAGACCATGCGCATAAGCCTTTGAGCTTCTTCCAGCGCTGGTTCCTGTCGACCAACCACAAGGACATCGGCACGCTCTACCTGATCTTCGCGATTTTCGCGGGCATCATCGGCGGCACGCTGTCCATCTTCATGCGCGCCGAGCTCCAGGAGCCAGGCATCCAGATCTTCCACGGCCTGGCGCAGATGGTTTACGGCTTCGAGGGCGATGCTGCCATCGACGGCGGCAAGCACATGTTCAACGTGTTCACGACCGCGCACGCGCTCATCATGATCTTCTTCATGGTCATGCCGGCGCTGATCGGTGGCTTCGCCAACTGGATGGTTCCGATCATGATCGGTGCGCCGGACATGGCGTTCCCGCGCATGAACAACATCTCCTTCTGGCTGATCATTCCTGCCTTCCTGCTCGTGCTGCTTTCGATGTTCGTCGAAGGCCCGGCCGGTGCCTACGGCGCAGGGGGAGGGTGGACGATCTATCCGCCATTCTCGACATCGGGCATGCCAGGACCGGCGATGGACTTCGTCATCCTCGGCCTGCACATTGCCGGCGCGTCCTCGATCCTCGGTGCGATCAACTTCATCACCACGATCCTGAACATGCGCGCTCCGGGCATGACGCTGCACAAGATGCCGCTCTTTGCCTGGTCGGTTCTGATCACCGCCTTCCTGCTTCTGCTCTCGCTGCCGGTTCTGGCAGGCGGCATCACCATGCTGCTCACCGACCGCAACTTCGGCACGGCCTTCTTCGCGCCTGAAGGCGGCGGCGATCCGATCCTGTTCCAGCACCTGTTCTGGTTCTTCGGTCACCCGGAAGTCTACATCCTGATCCTGCCGGGCTTCGGCATCGTCAGCCACATCGTTTCCACTTTCTCGCGCAAGCCGATCTTCGGCTACCTCGGCATGGCCTACGCCATGGTCGCGATCGGCGCCGTCGGCTTCATCGTGTGGGCACACCACATGTACACCGTCGGCATGTCGCTCGACACGCAGCGCTACTTCGTCTTCGCGACGATGGTCATCGCTGTTCCGACGGGCGTTAAGATCTTCTCGTGGATCGCGACGATGTGGGGTGGTTCGATCCGCTTCACGACCCCGATGGTCTGGGCGATCGGCTTCATCTTCCTGTTCACCGTCGGTGGCGTCACGGGCGTTCAGCTCGCCAACGCCGGCCTCGACCGCTCGCTGCACGACACCTACTACGTGGTTGCTCACTTCCATTACGTTCTGTCGCTCGGCGCCGTCTTCGCAATCTTCGCTGCCTGGTACTACTGGTTCCCGAAGATGACCGGCTACATGTACTCCGAGTTCGTCGGCAAGCTGCACTTCTGGGTCATGTTCATCGGCGTGAACCTGATCTTCTTCCCGCAGCACTTCCTCGGCCTCGCAGGCATGCCGCGCCGTTACATCGACTATCCGGATGCCTATGCCGGCTGGAACATGGTTTCGTCCTACGGCTCCTACATCGCAGCCGTCGGCGTCCTGATCTTCCTCTTCGGCGTCTTCGAAGCCTTCGCCAAGAAGCGCGTCGCTGGCGACAACCCGTGGGGCGAGGGCGCGAACACTCTGGAATGGCAGCTGTCTTCGCCGCCGCCGTTCCACCAGTGGGAACAGCTCCCGCGCATCAAGTGACGGGCAACGAACAGAAGCCGCCGGTTCCGGCGGCTTCACCCCGCCGGGCAACCGGCGACACACGGCCCTTGCGGCCGGGACTTTTGCAGGGACAAGACATGACGGTCATCGACAATCACGAAGCAGTCGGCATGGAAGGCGTACCGCGCCTGTCCGAAGCCTCTGCGCGCGATTACTTCGAGCTTCTGAAGCCGCGTGTCATGTCCCTGGTCGTCTTCACGGCATTCGCCGGGCTGGTGCTGGCACCAGGACACATCAATCCTTTCATCGGTTTTATCGCCATCCTCTGCATCGCTGTCGGCGCTGGCGCCTCGGGCGCGTTGAACATGTGGTATGACGCCGACATCGACGCGGTCATGACCCGTACCGCCAAGCGCCCGATCCCGGCAGGCAAGATCCTGCCGCAGGAAGCGCTGGCATTCGGCCTGACGCTGTCTGCTTTTTCCGTGATCATCCTCGGGCTCGCCGTCAATTGGCTCGCAGCCGGGTTGCTCGCCTTCACCATCTTCTTCTACGTGGTCATCTACACGATGTGGCTGAAGCGCTCGACGCCGCAGAACATCGTCATCGGCGGTGCTGCCGGCGCTTTCCCACCGATGATCGGCTGGGCCTGCGTGACCGGCGCCGTGTCGGTGGAGAGCATCGTGCTTTTCCTGATCACCTTCCTGTGGACCCCGGCGCACTTCTGGGCGCTCGCCCTCTTCAAGATGGGCGACTACGGCGCCGTCGGCGTACCGATGATGCCGAATGTCTGCGGCCAGGCGACCACCAAGAAGCAAATCGTCATCTACGCCGTTCTGACCGCACTTATCGGCATCTGTCCCACCTTGCTCGGTTTTGCGAGCATTGGTTACGGCGCAGTCGCAGCGGCCCTCGGCCTTGGCTTCGTGTGGTACTCTATCGGCGTGTTGCGCATGCCGGAATCAGATGAGCGCATGCTGCCGGCCAAGAAGCTCTTTGCCTTCTCGATCATGTATCTGTTCGTGATCTTCTCCGCCCTGATGGCGGATCACCTGATCGTCAATATCTGGCTGAATGCCGGGAGTATTGCCTGATGGAAACCGTCAAGCTCACTGATGCCCAGAAGAAATCGCGCCGCGGCCGCAACATCGCGCTCGGCTTCGTGCTCTTCGGCCTCGTCGTCCTCTTCTACATCGTCACGCTGATCAAGTTCGGCAACGGCATGGTCAACTGAGGCGAAATGGCATGACGAAATCACCGCAGACCACAAGCTCGCAGCGCTCCAACCGCGTCGTCGTCGGCACTTGCCTCGCTTTCGTTGGCGGCATGGTGGGCATGGCCTATGCGGCTGTACCGCTTTACGACATGTTCTGCCGCGTCACCGGCTATAACGGCACGACGCAGCGCGTCGAGCAGGCGTCCGACGTCATCCTCGACGAGAAGGTCAAGGTCACCTTTGACGCGAACACTTCGGGGGGCCTGCCCTGGGAGTTCAAGCCGGTCCAGCGCGACATCGACATCCGCATCGGTGAAACGGTGCAGGTAATGTACAAGGCAAAGAACTTGTCGTCGAAGCCGACGACGGGCCAGGCGACCTTCAACGTCACGCCGATGCAGGCGGGCGCCTATTTCAACAAGGTCCAGTGCTTCTGCTTTACCGAGACGACCCTGCAGCCGGGAGAGGAGATGGAGATGCCGGTGGTATTCTTCGTCGATCCGGACATGGTCAAGGCGGTGGAGACCAAGGACATCAAGACGCTGACCCTTTCCTATACCTTCTATCCGCGCGAACCGTCGAAACCGGTCGCACAGGTGAAGACGGAACAGAACAAACTTTGACTGGAGGTCCTTTTCGGCTATGCCGGAAGGGCGACAAGAGAGAGACATATCGGGGATTACTGACATGGCCGGTGCGCATCAGAAGAATCACGACTACCACATCATCGACCCGAGCCCCTGGCCGCTGCTTGCTTCCATCGGCGCCTTTGTCATGGCGTTCGGCGGCATCTGCTACATGCGTTACCTGTCGGGTAGCTCGCTGAAGATCTTCGGCCTCGAGCTTGCCAACGTCTGGATCCTGCTCGCAGGCCTCATCATCGTGCTCTACACCATGTACGGCTGGTGGTCGGACACGGTGAAGGAAGCGCACGAGGGCCACCACACCCGCGTCGTTTCGCTGCATCTGCGCTACGGCATGCTCATGTTCATCGCTTCTGAAGTGATGTTCTTCGCGGCCTGGTTCTGGGCCTTCTTCGATGCGAGCCTGTTCCCGGGTGAAGCCATCCAGGCAACCCGCGCTACCTTCACCGGTGGCGTCTGGCCGCCGAAGGGCATCGAAGTGCTCGATCCGTGGCACCTGCCGCTCTACAACACCGTCATCCTGCTTTTGTCGGGCACGACGGTGACCTGGGCGCATCACGCGCTGCTGCACAATGACCGCAAGGGCCTGATCAACGGCCTGACGCTGACGGTCGTGCTCGGCGTGCTGTTCTCCTTCGTCCAGGCGTACGAATACGCCCACGCTCCCTTCGCCTTCAAGGACTCGATCTACGGCGCGACCTTCTTCATGGCGACCGGTTTCCACGGCTTCCACGTTCTGGTCGGCACGATCTTCCTGCTCGTCTGCCTGTTCCGCGCACTGCGTGGTGACTTCACACCGAAGCAGCACTTCGGCTTCGAAGCGGCCGCCTGGTACTGGCACTTCGTTGACGTCGTCTGGCTGTTCCTGTTCTTCTCCATCTACATCTGGGGAAGCTGGGGCGCGCCGATCGCGCACGGCTGATAGCGCGAGCATCTAAGTCAAGGAACAAGGCGGTTGCAGTCATGCAGCCGCCTTGTTCTTTTGGTGGTGTGCCCGCAGATCGGCTTGAGGGGAGACGGAAATGAAGTTGGCCTTGGTGGCTGCGACGCTAGTGGTATCCGGCGGTTTTCCCGCTGCGGCGGCCGATAGCGCGGACAGGGTTGTCGTGCACAAGGAGCGGCGGCTGTTGCAGCTCTTGCAAGGTGACCAGGTGATCCGTGAATACACGGTTGCGCTCGGCGGCAACCCCATCGGTCACAAGCGTCAGGAGGGAGACCAGAGGACGCCGGAAGGGCTCTATTCTCTCGACTGGCGCAATCCCGGCAGCGGTTATTACAAGTCCATCCACGTCTCTTATCCGGCGCCGGCCGATGTCTCTGCCGCTGCCGCGAACGGTGTCGATCCGGGCGGTATGATCATGATCCATGGCCAGCCCAATTATTTCGGCTGGCTGGCCTTTTTGACGCAGCGCTTCGATTGGACGAATGGCTGCATTGCCGTTACCAATGCCGAAATGGAAGAAATCTGGGCCATGGTTCCCAACAACACGCCAATCGAGATCAAGCCGTGAGTGAAGACAAGGCACATTTCCCGCCGGTTGACCCGGTGATGACCGGGATCAAGGGGCTTTGCCCGCGCTGCGGCCAGGGCAAGCTTTTCGACGGGTTTCTGAAGGTCAAGCCCGCCTGCGCAAGCTGTGATCTCGACTACAAGTTCGCCGATGCCGGCGACGGTCCGGTGGTCTTCGTGATCCTGATCGTCGGCTTCATTGTCGTCGGCGCGGCGCTCTGGGCGGAGGTCAACTTCAACCCGCCGCTCTGGCTGCATTTCATCTTGTGGATCCCGCTTGCGGTGATCTTCAGCCTCGGCCTGACGCGGATGCTGAAGGGTATCCTGATCAACCTGCAATACCGCAACAATGCGCGTCCCGGCGAGATCGACCGTGGCTGAGATCGCGACCAGCAAAAAGCGTGGCCTGATCGGCCGCATCGGCACGTTGCTGCTGCTTGTCGCTACATTTGCCATTCTTGTCTCGCTCGGTACCTGGCAGATGCAGCGGCTACACTGGAAGGAAAGCTTGCTTTCGGCCATGGCCGAGCGCAGGTCTGCGCCGCCGGCGACGCTTGCCGAGATCGAGAAGATCCTCGCTGATGGTGGCGACATCGACTACCGCACGGTTTCGGTGACCGGTGGGTTCGACCACACCAAGGAGCGGCATTTCTTCGCGACGTTCAATGGCCGCACCGGCTATTACGTCTTCACGCCGCTACGGCTGGACGACGACCGTTTTCTCTTCGTCAATCGCGGTTTCGTGCCTTTCGAGCAGAAGGATGCATCGACCCGGCTTGCCGGCGAGCTTCCCGCCTTCGTCGGCGTTCATGGTCTTGCAAGGCCGAAGCTTGACGGAAAGCCGTCGTCGCTCGTTCCCGACAACGACCTCGCCAAGAACATCTTCTACTGGAAGGATCTCGACACGATGGCGTCTTCGGTCGGCCTTCCCGCCGACAAGGTCGTGCCGCTGTTCGTCGATGCCGATGCGACGCCCAATCCGGGCGGTCTGCCGATTGGCGGTGTCACCCAGTTCGACCTGCCCAACAACCACCTGCAATATGCGCTGACCTGGTATGGGCTGGCGGCGGCTCTGGTGTTGGTCAGCGGCATCTATGCAATGCGGCGCGGGCGATAGTCGCGCGTTTGCCGTCATGCTAACCGTGTGGGACGAACGGCGGTGGGAGCAATTATGACGATCATTGCAAACACATTGATTGCTTTGACCGGCTTGCTGCATATCGGTTTTCTGGTGCTGGAAATGTTCCTGTGGACCGGGCCGAAGGGAAGGGCCGTGTTCCCCATGACGGCCGAGAAGGCCGAGGCGACACGGGTGCTCGCGGCCAACCAGGGGCTCTACAACGGCTTTCTTGCCGCCGGTCTGTTCTGGTCGTTGATCCAGGCGGAAGCCGCCTTTGCCTTTCAGCTGAAGGTGTTCTTCCTTGTGTGCGTGGTCGTTGCCGCTATATATGGCGCGTGGTCGGTCAAGCCGCGCATCCTCCTCATCCAGGGCGGCCCGGCGATCGCAGCGCTCGTTTTCCTACTAATGGCATCCTGATCCATGGCATCATCAGCGGCAGAAAAATCCCCGATCACCATCCGCCTTTGCGGCCCGCGCGGCTTTTGCGCCGGCGTCGACCGCGCGATCCAGATCGTCGTCCTGGCGCTGAAGGAATTCGGCGCACCGGTCTATGTCCGCCATGAGATCGTCCACAATCGCTACGTCGTCGAAGGCCTCGAAGCCAAGGGCGCAATCTTCGTTGAAGAGCTCGACGAGATCCCGCCGGAGCACCGCAAGCAACCGGTCGTCTTTTCGGCGCACGGCGTGCCGAAATCGGTGCCCGCCGACGCGGATGCCCGCAACCTTTTCTATCTCGACGCCACCTGTCCGCTGGTCTCCAAAGTCCACAAGCAGGCGATGCGCCACAACCGCCTCGGCCGCCATGTGGTCCTGATCGGCCATGCCGGCCATCCGGAAGTGATCGGCACTATGGGCCAATTGCCTGAAGGCACGGTATCGCTGGTCGAGACCGTCGAGGACGCCGACGTCTATCAGCCGCCGGACCCGGACAATCTTGGTTTCGTCACCCAGACGACACTGTCGGTCGACGACACCGCCGGCGTCATCAAGCGGCTGCACGAGCGCTTCCCGAACCTGACGGCGCCCGCCGCCGATTCGATTTGCTACGCCACCACCAATCGCCAGGAGGCGGTGAAGCAGGCAGCACCCGGCTGCGACCTGTTCCTGGTCGTCGGCGCGCCCAACTCGTCCAATTCCAAGCGGCTTGTCGAGGTGGCCCTTCGGGCCGGCGCGAAAAAATCAGTGCTGGTCCAGCGGGCGTCGGAAATCGACTGGGACGAAATCGGCGATATCTCTACGGTCGGCCTGTCGGCCGGCGCGTCTGCGCCGGAAGTAATCGTCAACGAGATCATCGAGGCGTTTCGCGAACGCTACGACGCTTCGGTGGAACTTGCCGATACGGTCGAGGAAAACGAGAACTTCCTCGTAAACCGCGAGATCCGCCACGTGCCGCTGACGGCTGCCGACATGGCCTTCGTCAACGGCGAATAAGCCGCATTCCCTGCCCGCATTTTCTTGAGAGTGGACACCCTTGGCCGTTTACACCGATATTACGGAAGACGATCTCGCCCGTTTTCTCACCGCTTACGACGTCGGCCAGCTGACCTCCTACAAGGGGATCGCCGAGGGTGTCGAGAACTCCAATTTCCTGCTGCACACGACCAAAGGCTCCTACATCCTCACGCTCTACGAAAAGCGCGTGAATGCCGGCGACCTGCCGTTCTTCCTGGGCCTCATGCATCATCTGGCCGAGCGTGGGTTGTCCTGCCCGCTGCCATTGCCGCGCGCCGACGGCGAGTTGCTCGGTGAGCTCTCCGGCCGCCCTGCCGCCGTCATCTCCTTCCTCGAGGGCATGTGGCTGAGAAAGCCTGAAGCCAAGCACTGCCACGAAGTGGGCAAGGCGCTGGCGGCCATGCACGTCGCCGGCGAAGGCTTTGCGCTGAAGCGCACCAATGCGCTCTCCGTCGGCGGCTGGCGGCCGCTCTGGGTCAATTCCGAAGTGCGCGCCGATGAGGTTCAGGCAGGTCTCAAGGACGAGATATCGGCGGAGCTCGAACATCTGGAGCGCCATTGGCCGAAATCGCTGCCGGAAGGCGTCATCCACGCCGATCTCTTTCCGGACAACGTCTTCTTCCTCGGCGACCAGCTCTCCGGGCTGATCGACTTCTACTTCGCCTGCAACGACTATCTCGCCTATGACGTCGCCGTCTGCCTCAATTCCTGGTGCTTCGAGAAGAACGGCTCCTACAACATCACCAAGGGCATGGCGATGCTTTCGGGCTACGAGAGCGTGCGCAAGCTGACGCCTGCCGAGGTCGACGCCCTGCCGCTGCTTTGCCGCGGCTCGGCGCTGCGCTTCTTCCTGACGCGCCTCTACGACTGGCTGATGACGCCCGCGGGCGCGTTGGTGGTCAAGAAGGATCCGCTCGAATATCTGACGAAGATCCGCTTCCACCGGGCGATTACGTCCAGCGCCGAATATGGCCTGCGCCGGGACGGGGGGCAGGCATGAAACATGTCGATATCTTCACCGACGGTGCCTGCTCGGGCAATCCGGGGCCGGGCGGCTGGGGCGCTGTGCTGCGCTATGGCGAGGTGGAAAAGGAGCTGTCCGGCGGCGAGGCCGAGACCACCAACAACCGCATGGAGCTGCTGGCGGCAATCTCGGCGCTCGACGCCCTGAAGAGCGCCTGCGAGGTCGATCTCTACACCGACAGCAAATATGTGATGGACGGCATCTCCAAGTGGATCCACGGCTGGAAGAAGAACGGCTGGAAGACTGCGGACAAGAAGCCGGTGAAAAACGGCGAGCTCTGGCAGCGGCTGGACGAAGCCAATCGCCGCCACAAGGTGACATGGCACTGGGTCAAGGGCCATGCCGGTCATCCGGAAAACGAACGCGCCGACGAGCTCGCCCGCAAGGGCATGGAACCCTACAAGAAGGGGCGTCGTTCGGACTCACTTCTCGTGAAATGAAAAAAAACGGGCCGCTGAGGCCCGTTTTTCATTTGCACTCGCTTCTGCGCTCAGAGCTGCTCGAGCATGGCGGCGGCGCCCGAAACGGTCGCCTGGCCAGGGCTTTCTTCGAGATTGAGCGACTTCACCACGCCGTCCTCGACGAGCATCGAATAGCGCTTGGAGCGCACACCGAGCGTGCCGGCCGACAGGTCGATGTCCATACCGAGCGCCTTGGTGAAGGCGGCGTTCCAGTCCGAGAGGAAGTGAATCTTGCCCATGCCGCCCGACGTGGTCGCCCAGGCACCCATCACATGCAGGTCGTTGACCGAGACCACGGCGATGTCGTCGACACCGCGGGCAAGGATCGCGTCGCGGTTTTCGAGATAGCCGGGCAGGTGGTTGAGCGAGCAGGTGGGCGTGAACGCGCCGGGAACGGCAAAGAGCACGACGCGCTTGCCGGCAAAGAGCTGATCGGTGGTGACCTCGACGGGACCGTCGGCGGTCTTTTCCTTGAAGGTTGCGGCTGGCAGCTTGTCTCCGACGGCAATGGTCACGGCACTCTCCTTGCGTTGCTTGCGTCTCGTTTCTCCGCACTTGTCGGAGAACTCGGCGGACTATAGATGCGCCCTAATCAAAGGCAAGGGTCGTCTCCATGCTGCGGCCCTGGGCGCGCACAGTCAAAACGATCGGCTTGCCTTTGAGTTCCCTGTCCTTGCCCGTGAGCCTCACCGGAACGGCTGCGTTTAACGCCTTGTCGCCTGCAGGCTGGATCTCGGGCTTGCCGAACGAAATACCAGAAGGTCCGGCGAGAAAGAGTTCCGGATCCTTGTCGTCGGCGGGCAGGCGAACCGACAGATGCATCAGCGCCTTGTCGGCATCGTAGCGGCTCGCCGTCACCGAGAAATCAGCCGACGGCGCCTCCGGCAACGCGGCAACGGCATCGTCGATCCGCGCGCCGTCGAGCGGATTGTCGAAGCCGCCTTGCTTGATGGCGAGCGTTAGCTCGCCCTGAACCGGTATGCAGATGTCCTCGCAGATGCCGAGGAACACGGAGGCGCGAATGGTAACGTCGCCGCTGCCGTGGACGCGCTTCAAGGTCAGCGGAAAGGCGACCGGCCTGTCATAGCCGATGTAGCGCACGACGCCGTCGTCGAACGTCTTGGGCACCGGGAAGCCGATCTTTTCCAGCTCCACGTCGCCTGCCGGGTCGAGCGTCACCTGCGGGGGAATGCCGCTTGCACCCGGCTCGCGCCAATAGGTCTTCCAGCCAGGGTTGAGCTTGACCTCCAGCGTCGCCGGGATCGTGCCATCCTCTTTGGGCTGGGCGGCGACCAGACGGATCATGCCGCCGGGGGAGGTGACCCACTCGCTGGTGGCCGCGTTGGCGCCGGAGGGGAGAAAAAAACAGCCGGCAAGGCTTGCCGCGCCGATGAACTGGGCCATTTTCTGGTGGGTGAAGCACTGGATCATATGGCAAGCAATATCGCTTTTGCCAAAACCGCTCCAGACGCTGCGACGGACGCAACGATCATAATTGCTTGATCGGACACGGCGAAGTGAACGCCGTGCGTGCAATAATTATGGGCCGCGACGCTGAGGCGCTTTTCATTTCGCGGCGAATTGATAGGCTGTGCGCATGATGGCTACTCCGATGGCGCAAAAGAGACGCGAGCGAGGCTTTCTTGACGGTCAGTTCCTGATCGCCATGCCCGGGATGTTTGACGCCAATTTCGCTCGCACGGTCATCTTCATCTGCGCCCATTCGGACGATGGCGCCATGGGCTTCATTCTCAACCGGCCGCAGCAACTGACCTTCCCCGACGTGCTGCTTCACCTCGATCTTCTCGATGAGGACGAAGCGATCCGACTCCCGCAGGTAACACGGGATTTCCAGATTCAGGCGGGCGGTCCGGTCGAGACCGGGCGCGGCTTCGTGCTGCATTCCGACGATTATCTGAGCGATTCCAGCATTCCCGTCAGCGACGATATCTGCCTGACGGCGACGCTCGACATCGTCCGCGCCATTTCGCGCGGGGAGGGGCCTGTGCGCGCGACAATGATGCTCGGCTACGCCGGGTGGGGACCGGGCCAGCTCGAATCGGAAATCACCCAGAATGGCTGGCTCACATGCCCGGCGCGCGATGAACTGATCTTCGACAAGGCGCTCGACGACAAATACGATCGGGCGCTGGCGCTGATGGGTGTTTCGGCCGCGATGCTCTCCATGGATGCCGGTCACGCCTGATTGGCGGCTGACCGACCTTTCCCAGATCCTTGATGCAGAAATGAAAAGCCCGTCGGATTGTAACCGACGGGCCTGGAGACGTTGGTTTGCGCGCTGAGCGGCGTCGCCTTGGCGATTACGCCCGCTTCATCAGTGGAAAGCGTTCCTTCAGCAGGCGCTGGATCGATTCCGAACCGATCGGCGGACCGAAGAGGAAGCTCTGCCCATAGTCGCAGCCCATCTGCGACAGCTGGATTGCGTCGTCCTCGGATTCGATGCCCTCGGCCACCACCTGCATGTCGAGCTCGCGCGCCATCGTGATGACGGAGCGCAAGAGGATGCCGCGCTTGTCGCTTGGGTCGCGCACCAGCGCCTTGTCGATCTTGATCGTGTCGAAGGGGAAGCGGGTGAGGTAGGAGAGCGACGAGTGGCCTGTGCCGAAGTCGTCGAGTGCCAGCTTGAGACCGGCTTCCTTCAGCTTTTCGAGAACGAGACGGGCCTGCTCCGGATTTTCCATTACCAGCGATTCCGTCAGCTCCATCTTCACCTTGCCCGGGTCGCAGCGGTTCTTGGTGAGAATGGCACGGACGTCGTCATAAAGCTCATTGTTGAGAAGCTGCGCGCTCGAAAGGTTGATCGAGACGAAGATCGGCAGGTCGCCGGTCTGTAGCTGCCATTCCGTCAGGTCACTGGTCGCCCGGTCGAAGGCGAACATGCCGAGCTGGTTGATGAGGTCGGAATTCTCGGCGATCGGGATGAACTCGGTCGGCGAGATGTTGCCACGCTTGGGGTGATCCCAGCGCATCAGGGCCTCGAAGCCGGCGATCTCGGCATCGTTCAACCGCACGATCGGCTGGTAGACGAGAGAAAGTTCCTTGCGCTCGATTGCCTTCTTGAGATCGGCTTCAAGCTGCATGCGGTCCGAGCCGGAGGTGCGGAAGGCCGGGCGGAAAGGCTCGACGCGGTTGCCGCCTTCCTTCTTGGCCCGAAACATCGCGAGCTCTGCATCGTCGAGAAGGCCGGTCGCACTCTGTTCCTGGTCGAGCCAGGAGACGAGCCCGATCGATGCGGTCAGGTTGATTTCGCGGTTGCCGTAGTTGAGGGGCACCATGATCGCCTTGCTCACCGCATCGGCGAAATCGGCGACTTTGGCCGGATCGCGCTCGGACATCAGGATCAGGCCGAACTGGTCGCCACCGAGGCGAGCCAGCGTATCCTGCGGGCGCAGCAGCCGGCGCAGGCGTCGCGTCAGCGCGATGAGGATGTTATCGCCGGCGGCAATGCCCAAGAGATCGTTGACCTGCTTGTAGCGGTCGATGTCGATCGCAAGCACCGTCGGGCGGACCGAGTTGCTGCCGTCGGCCATCAAGAGCATCGCCTGCAGCCGGTCGAGGAAGACCTGACGGTTCGGAAGCCCGGTCAGATTGTCGAGCAGGGCGTTGTGCAGCAGCCGTTCGACCGAGTTGCGCTGTTCGGTAATGTCGATGATCGTGCCGACGCAGCGGATGATTTCGCCGTTGGCACCAAGCACCGGCCGGGCACGGATCGAGAGCCAGTGATAGTGGCCGTCCTCGGCGCGTACGCGGAATTCATGGTTCAGCTTGCCGCGGCGGCGTTCCAGCAACACGTCGAGCGTGGCGCGGAAGCGGTCGCGATCGTCAGGGTGAAGCCGCGGAAGCCAGTTGCGCAAGGGGCCGTGCATGCTGCCGAGCGACAGGCCGAGCTGCGTCGAGATATCGGGCATCGTCACCACCCGGTCGCGGGCGACGTCCCAGTCCCAGACGGTGTCGCCGGAGCCGGTGAGCGCCAGCGACTGGCGCTCGAGATCGGAGAACAGGCCCTGCTGGTAGCCGCTGCCGGCGACCGCGTGCTGCATGACGGTAAAGCCGATCAACAGTACGATCAGCACGAGACCACCGCCGAGCGCCGGCTGCACGATGTCGTTGGCGAGCTGGCCGGTGACCGTCAGCCAGGCGCCGAAGAGCCAGACGAGGATCAGCAGCCAGGCGGGAACGAGAAGGATCGCGCGGTCGTAGCGGTTGAAGCCGAGATAGGCGATCAGGACGATGCCGACCGTGCCGGTCAGCGCGAAGGAGAGGCGGGCGATGCCAGATGCGATCGCCGGGTCGTAGACGGCGACGCCGAAGAGCAGGCCGAGGCCGAGGATCCAGGCGAGCGTCGCATAGCCGAGATGCTGGTGCCAGCGGTTGAGATTGAGGTAGGTGAACAGGAAGATCACGAGGCCGGCCGCAAGGAAGACCTCTGTGCCCGCGCGCCATATTCGCTCGTCCCCGGCCGTCACGCTGATGAGCTTCGACAGGAAGCCGAAGTCGACGCAGATATAGGCGAGAACGGCCCAGGCAAGGGCGGCCGTTGCCGGCAGCATCGAGGTTCCCTTGACGACGAAAAGGATGGTCAGGAACACCGCAAGCAGGCCGGCAATGCCGAGCACGATGCCGCGATAGAGCGTGAAGGCGTTGACCGTATCCTTGTAGGAGTCCGGCTCCCAGAGATAGATCTGCGGCAGTTCCGGTGTTGCCAGCTCGGCGACGAAGGTGATGATGACGCCCGGCGCCAGTGTGATGCGGAAAACGTCCGCCTCGTCGCTCGGTTCGCGGCTGAGCGCGGAGCCTTCGCTTGGCGTGATCGAAAGAATGCGCTTGGAGCCGAGGTCCGGCCAGAAGAGCTTGGAATTCACCAGTCGGAAATGCGGTGCGACGATCACGCGGTCGAGCGGCTCGGCCGAAACGTTGGCGAGCGCGAACACAGCCCAGTCGCCCTGATGGTCCGCACTGTTGGAGCGCACTTCGATGCGGCGCACGATGCCGTCGGTTCCGGGTGCTGTCGAAACCTGAAAGGCTTCGTTGCGGCCGCTGTAGATTTCGGTCGTTGCCGTCAGGTCGAGCGCCGTGTCTTCACGCGAAATCTTGACCGGCTCCAAAGCCTGGGCCGCGCCGCCGAGCGCACAGAAAATCGTCGTGAGCGTTATCAGAAACGCTGCCAGCTTGGAGGCTGACCAGGCGAAGTGCGAGCGGGCTAGAGGCATCAAAGGGGCATATTCCTGTTCGGTAGGGCATCGTCGGACAGGAGAGAAAAGAGCAGATGGTCTCGCCACTGGCCGTTGATTCTCAAGTACTGTCTTAAATAGCCTTCACGCTCAAAACCGGCCTTTTCAAGGAGCCGGATGCTTCTTGAGTTGTCCGGAATACAG
Source organism: Ensifer sp. ENS06 (assembly GCF_014852205.1). Classification (NCBI taxonomy): domain Bacteria; kingdom Pseudomonadati; phylum Pseudomonadota; class Alphaproteobacteria; order Hyphomicrobiales; family Rhizobiaceae; genus Ensifer; species Ensifer sp. ENS06. The sequence continues at coordinate 960,963 of NZ_JACVBC010000001.1, forward strand.
GCTGCTTCAATACGGTGCAACTCAAGGGTCGAAAAGATGTAGGGGATCGCGAGCCTGAGGGCCGCAAACATGTGGCCTTTGCCCGCGTGGCGCGCGCCCATCCAGTAGCCGATCATGCAGTTTTGCCCGGCGCCGCGGCGAATGTGGCCGATCGTCAGTCCGCCGAGCAGGACCTTGCCTGGCTTGTGGAAAAGGAAGAGCGGCACCGCCTGGCCGGAGGCATATTCCTGCTCGTTGCGGACGACCCGGCCGCGGAAGGCGCTTTCGGTCATTTCGTCGGTGCGCCAGGTCGGCTCCCACGGCTCCAGGAAGGCGCGGCTGTCGCTTCTGAGCTGATACCACTGGCGATAATCGGAATAGCGGGGGAGGCGAAGCAGGTAATTCTGGTCGGCGATTTCGACCGTCTCCGGCTGCCGCGACAGGAACCGAAAAACCGATCGTGTCATAGCTGCCTCCGAGGCCGTTCCGTTTACGCGCGAGGACCTTATACCATCCGCCCGACGGCACGTCTTTGCGCCGTCACAAATCGAAACGTTGCACAACTTTGCGCGCAAATCGAATCCGATTTTGCGAAAAGTCGCAAAGACTTCACCATTCGGACATGCGGTCATCATCCGTGGCGCGCCGGCTGGCCGAACGCAGTTTCCAGGCGACGCTGGAAAGCGCCTTCCGTGCGAAATTGCGCAATGTTTGGGAGGCCGGGATCGCTTCATCGTTTTGATGAAATGGAGCCCGGCCGTTCAGCCTTCGGCTTAGCTTGCGACGGCGTGCGGGACGGCGGCCTTGCTGGTCAGCGACGACAGGATGTCGCCCATCGGGGCAAGCTGTTCCAGCGGGCCGATCGCCGAAAGCGTCGGCGTGGTGTCGAAGAACAGCCGACCGGCAAGGTCGGTCAGGCGCTCGATGGTGATGCCGGAGAGGCGCTCCATCAGTTCTTCATTCGGGATCGGGCGACCGTAGAGCATCATCTGACGGGCGATCTGGCCGGCGCGGGCCGCCGGGCTTTCCTGCCCCATCAAAAGCTGTGCGCGGATCTGGGCACGGGCGCGCTCGATTTCCTGCTGCTCGATGTTCATCGAGGATTTGCGCAGTTCATCGACGATGACGGGCATCAGCTCCGGCAGGTTCTCGCCGCCGGTCGCAGCATGCACGCCGAAGATGCCGGTGTCGGAGAAACCCCAGTGGAAAGCATAGACCGAATAACAGAGGCCACGATGCTCGCGCACTTCCTGGAAAAGGCGCGAGGACATGCCGCCGCCGAGAATGTTGGCGAGGATCTGCGAGCAATAGAAGTCGCGCGCGTGGTAGGCCTTGCCTTCAAAGCCGAGCAGCACCTGCGCGTCCATCAGGTCGCGGGTTTCGCGGCTCTCGCCGCCGGTGTAGAGGGCAGTTTCGAGCACGGGCGTTGCGATCGGTGTGCGCGGCAATGACGAGAAGCGTTCTTCGACCTGGCGAACAAAGGATTCGTGTTCGACGGCGCCGGCGGCGACCACGAACATGCGGTCGGTCGTGTAGTTGCGGCCGAGATAGTGCCGGATCTGGTCGGCGGAGAACGACATGACCGTGTCCGGCGTGCCGAGGATCGGCCGGCCGACGGTCTGATTGCGATAGGCGGTCTCGGCGAAGCGGTCGAAGACGACATCGTCGGGTGTGTCGTCGGCAGCGCCGATCTCCTGCAGGATCACGTGCTTCTCGCGGCGCAGTTCTTCCTCGTCGAAGCTGGACTCGGTCAGAATGTCGGCGAGAATATCGACAGCAAGCGGCACGTGGTCCTTGAGAACCCTGGCATAATAGGAGGTCGTTTCGGTGGAGGTCGCAGCATTGACCTCGCCACCGACGTTTTCGATCTCTTCGGCAATCTGGCGGGCGGTGCGCCGCGCGGTGCCCTTGAAAGCCATGTGCTCCAGCAGATGGGCAATGCCATGTTCGCCGAGAGTTTCATTGCGCGAACCGGACTTGATCCACACGCCGAGCGCCACACTTTCGAGATGCGGCATGTGCTCGGTTACCACCGTCAACCCGGAAGGGAGCCGGGTGCACTCAACTTTCATCATACGTTTCTTCTCGTTCTTACCCCCGGAGACGGGTACGCTCGCCGATAAAGGTTTCGACGGTTTTCAGGTCCGGATCCAGGATATCGAAACGCTCCTCCCTGTTCATCAGGTCAGCAAGCCACGTCGGAAGCGCCGGGTCAATACCACTTGCCGATTTTACCGCGTCCGGGAATTTCGCCGGATGGGCGGTGGCAAGCGTCACCATGGGAGCGGATGCCTTCTCGTGTTTGGCGGCGACGAAGACGCCGACGGCGCTATGCGGATCGAGCAGATAGCCCGTGTCTGCAAGCGTCTTTGCGATCGTCTTGGCGACTTCTTTCTCCGAGGCGCGACCGGCGCGGAACTCCTTGCGGATCGCCTTCAGCGCCTTTTCGCGGATGGTGAAGGAACCGGACTGCTTCAGCCCGTCCATCGCCGAGCGGATTTCGCCCGGGTCGCGGTCGTTTGCCTCGAACAGAAGCCGTTCGAAGTTCGACGAGATCTGGATGTCCATCGACGGTGCGGAGGTCGCCTTGACGTCGCGCATCTCGTAGCGGCCGGTCTTCAGCGTGCGGGCGAGAATGTCGTTTTCGTTGGTGGCGATGATCAGCTTGTCGATCGGCAGGCCCATGCGCTTGGCGACGTAGCCGGCGAAGATATCGCCGAAGTTACCGGTGGGGACCGTGAAAGAGATCTTGCGGTCTGGGCCGCCGAGCGCGACCGCCGTCGTGAAGTAATAGACGATCTGGGCCATGATGCGCGCCCAGTTGATCGAGTTGACACCCGAAAGCTTGACGCGGTCGCGGAAGGCGGCGTCGTTGAACATCGCTTTGACGAGGTTCTGGCAGTCGTCGAAGTTGCCGTTGACTGCAATCGCATGGACGTTCGATGCGCTCGAGGTCGTCATCTGCCGCTGCTGCACCGGCGAGACTTTGCCGTGCGGGAAAAGAATGAAGATGTCGGTGCGCTCACGACCGGCAAAGGCGTCGATGGCGGCGCCCCCGGTGTCACCCGAAGTCGCGCCGACGATGGTGGCGCGCTCGCCGCGTTCGGAAAGCACATAGTCCATCAGCCGGGCGAGCAGTTGCATCGCCACGTCCTTGAAGGCGAGCGTCGAGCCGTGGAAGAGCTCCATGACGAAGGCGTTCGGTCCGGTCTGCACCAGCGGCGCCACCGCCGGGTGGCGGAAGGTGGCATAGGCCTCGTCGATCATTTCGTGGAACTTGGCCGCCGGGATCTCGCCATTGATGAAGGGTTCGAGCACGGTAAAGGCAATGTCCTGGTAGGATTTGCCGCGCAGGCCGCGAATTTCCTTCTTGGAAAACTTCGGCCATTCCTTGGGGAGATAGAGACCGCCATCGCGCGCAAGACCGGCAAGCAGCGCGTCGCAGAAGCCGAGAGGAGCGGCTTCGCCGCGCGTCGAGATATACTTCACCATCGTTGTCCTTCGTCCCACCTCAAGGATTGCGGCGACCTTGGGAAACGTCGTCGCGACACGCTCGTCTTATTGCGTCAGTCCTTGACAAAGTCTGCATCTATTCTTGTCACCGACCCAATTTCCGGTCGCAAAACTAGCTTCGGAAAATTCGGAAGGGACGGACTGACCCAATCGATTTTTCAGTTTGTCGCTGCTATAGACGATGCCCGAAGGCCATGAAAGGTCTTCCGGCCGAGATTTCGGTCAAGGAGTTTCAACCGGTCCAGCAGAGGTTGTTCAACGTGTTTGGCAAAGTTTCCCGGCCTGTTCTCGCAATATCTTTTCTCGCAGTCCTAGCCGGCTGCAATAAGACGCAATCCGGTGGGGCGATCGACGCAGGCGGCAGTGCCGCTGCTCCGACGCCGGCCGTCGTTCAGGCCGCATGCCCGCAGGTCGTCATTCGTGACGGCACAAATGTGCATGCCAGCTACGCAAAGGGGGCCAAGAACGACCCGACGAAGCTCGTCTATCAGGCCTCCCTGGCAGACACCACGCGGCAATGCGTGCAGAGCGAGAGCGCGTTGACGATAACCGTCGTGGTCCAGGGCCGCGTCGTCAGCGGTCCTGCCGGTGGTCCCGGCAAGGTCACCATGCCGATCCGCGTGGCTGCAACCGACGAAGACAAGACGCTCTATTCCGAACTGACGCAGCATGCGGTGGAAATCCCTGCAACCGGTTCGGCCCAGTTCGTCTTCACCAAGGCCGACGTCACGCTGCCGGCCGGCGCCGGATCCAATGTCACCGTCTATGTGGGCTTCGACGAAGGCCCGCCGGCCAAGGGCAAGAAGAAGTAAGCAGCGGCCTATGCCGCAAAAAAAACGCCGGGGCTTGCCCCGGCGTTTTCATTTCCGTCGTGTGCGGCTTATTCAGCCGGAACGCTCTTGCCGCCTTCCCACTTGTAGAGCGAGAAAGCCTGCGAGGTCAGGTCGCCGGCTTCGCTGTAGGTCAGCTTGCCGAGAACCGTGTCGATGGCTTCGCCAGACTTGATCGCAGTTGCAACCGCGGTCGCGTCTTCGGCGGAGCCTGCCTTCTCGATGCCGGCCTTCAGCACCTGGACGGCAGCATAGGCGTTGAGCGTGAAGGCTTCGGCCGGGATGTTCTTTGCCTTCAGCGCTTCGACAGCCGGAGCCGAGGCGGGGTTGCTGGTCGCGTCGCTGGCATTGGTGTAGACCGTGCCGGTCGCAGCTTCGCCGCCGATTGCCCAGAACTCGGTGTTGGACAGGCCGTCGCCGCCGAAGATCTGCGCCTTCACGCCCTGGTCGTGCATCTGGCGTGCCAGCAGGCCACCTTCCGGATGGTAGCCGCCGAAGTAGACGACGTCGACGTTTTCCGACTTCAGGCGGGTAACGATCGCGCTGAAGTCCTTGTCGCCCGGGTTCAGGCCTTCATAAACGACTTCGGTGATGCCGCCGGCATTGATCGCCTTCTTGAAGCCGTCAGCAAGGCCCTTGCCGTAAGGCGCCTTGTCGTGGAGGACGGCGATCTTCTTGTCCTTGAGGTTCTTGACCACATAGGCAGCGGCGACTTCGGCCTGCTGGTCGTCGCGGCCGCAGGTGCGCAGCACGTTCCAGAGACCGCGGGTGGTGAGGTCAGGCGTGGTTGCTGTCGGCGTCACCATCAGGATGCCGTTTTCGGCAAGGATGTCCGAAGCCGCCATCGAGGTGCCCGACAGAACCGGGCCGACGACGTAGCGGATGCCTTCACCAGCAGCCTGGTTGGCAACCGAAACGGCCTGCTTCGGATCGCCGGCGTCGTCGAGCATCTTCAGCACGATCTTCTCGCCATTGATGCCGCCAGCCTTGTTGATCTCGTCTGCAGCCGTTTCCGCGCCGTTCTTCACCTGCTCGCCATAGGCCGCGACCGGGCCGGTGAGCGGCGTGATCACGCCAATGGTGATGTCGGCGAAGGCGAGCGGGCCAAAGGCGACGCTGGCCGCCAGGGTCAGGCCGGTCAACATTGAAAGACGCATTGTGTTTCCTCCTAAAAATACCCCGATGGGGCTTGCTTGGTACGGCCCTCGTGCGCGGCTCCTCGAAAACCGGGAAGATTTTCTAGGGGACGTGACGCCACTGCAATGTGTCATCATGTCCCTCGGCGTCTAATTGGACGTCTGCCGTGTTGGCCGAAGGCTTCTTTCCCGCTCCGGCCGAAAGCCGGAGCGAAAGGGGCATGGCGGTGTGCGACCGCCTGCGGCCAGTCAGGCCGTCATCGACTCCGACCATGCGGAAAGGGCCGCGATCACGCCCGGCAACGCCGTCATGCGCGAAATCACCGTTTCCGCACCCGCTTCGGTCAGCTGGTCGGCATGCGAGGGATGGGTGTGCGAACCGCCGGTGAAGCCGACGACGCGCATGCCAGCGGCACGTGCACCGTGGATGCCGTGCACGGAGTCCTCGATCACCAGCACCCGCGACGGGTCGACGCCCATCTGCTTGGCGCCGTGCAGGAAGATATCCGGCTTCGGCTTGACGAGGTCGGCGCCGAGGTCGCGCGCGGAATAGATGTGTCGGCCGAAATGGTCCTTGATGCCGACCTTGCCGAGCATCATGGCAAGCCGCGCCGAGGTCGAGTTGGAGCAGATGCAGTGCGGCAGCGTCAGTTGCGCCAGCATCGGCTTGACGCCGTCGATGATGTTGAGGTCGCGGGCAAGGCGCTCGTCGAGGATGACGTCGACCTTGCTGATGAGCTGGGCCGAAAGCGGGATGCTTGCTTCCTTCTCGATTTGCAGCAGCGTGTTGTGCCAGGTCATGCCGGCAAAACGCTCCGCCATTTCCTCGACGCTGATCGGGTAACCCGCTTCTGTCAGCAGTGCTGCTTCGACTTCCGACGCGATGATTTCGGAATCGACGAGAACGCCGTCGCAATCAAAAATGATGAGATCGATACCGGTCATATGGAACAGTTCCCTGGGAGGAGAGGCGCCGCAGGCGGGGGGAGGAATCTTCGCGCGGCGCGGGGCTTTCGTACGGCAGAGCTTTTATACGATGGTAGGCCAAAGCTCAACCATTGGAAATTATCGAAACCGCCCGTGCGCTTGCTCGACAGTATTGTTTCGCGGCTCTATCAGTAGGCGATGGAAAAGCAGCAGGACGACACGCTCGCAAGTCGCATCAGCAAGGCCCTGGCCGAGCGGATCATCTCCGGTATGCTGATGCCCGGGGAGCGCTTGCGGCAGGATCATATCGCCGAGGAATTCGGCGCGAGCCACGTTCCCGTTCGCGAAGCCTTTCGACGGCTGGAGGCCCAGGGCCTTGCCGTCAGCGAGCCGCGCCGCGGCGTTCGCGTCGCCTCCTTCGACCTGAAGGAGGTGAGGGAGGTCGCCGAAATGCGCGCGGTGCTGGAGGTTCTGGCGCTTCGCCATGCCATCCCGCATCTGACGCCGGCGATCCTCGATCGGGCCGAGATGGCCACGGCCGCCGCCGATACTTCGCGCGACGTGCGCTCCTGGGAGGCGGCAAACCGCGCCTTCCATCGGCTGATCCTCGAACCCTGCGGCATGCCGCGGCTGCTGGCGGCGATCGATGATCTGCATGCAGCGAGCGCCCGCTTCCTGTTTTCCGCCTGGCGCACGAGCTGGGAGGCACGCACCGACCACGATCACCGCGCGATCCTCGCCGCCTTGCGCGAAGGCCGAGGCGACGAGGCGGCAAAGATCCTCGAACGCCATGTGGGCTGGATCGGCAAGACGCCGGTCAGGACCGCCGCGGGCGAAACCCGCGAGGCCTTTTCCATCGTCGGCTAGAGTGGTTTTGCTGGCAGCAGCTACTGCGGAAACAGCTCGGAGAAAGCCTTCTCGCCATTGGCGGTGAAGCGGATGGCGCGGCTGTTCGCCTCGCGCTTCGCCCAGCCCTTGTCGATGAATAGCGTCAGCAGCGCTTCGCCAAGCGAACCGGCCAGATGCGAGCGGCGCTCGCTCCAGTCGAGGCAGGTGCGGCAGATCGGGCGGCGGGATTTTTTCAGCGCCGCATAGTCGATGCCGAGCGCCTCGATCCGGTTCTGCCCGTCGGGCGTCAGCGCCAGGTCGTCGCCGGTGACTTCGATCTGCTTTTCGGCAATCAGGCTGTCATACATGCGCACGCCATAGTCGCCGGCCAGGTGATTGTAGCAGACGCGCGCTTTTCTCAGCGCCGGATCCTTCGGCCCGGGGCGGTGCCGGTTCATGCCGCGGCTGGCGGCAAAGCCCATCAGGTTCTCGAGCATCAGCCCGACTTCGTCTTCTGCCAGCTGAAAATATCGGTGACGGCCTTGCTTGCGCTGGCTGAGCAGACCGCCGGCCTCGAGCTTGGCCAGATGGGAACTGGCGGTCTGTAGCGTGATGCCGGCATGTGTCGCAAGTTCGGTTGCGGTCAGCGCACGTCCCCCCATCAGCGCCGTCAGCATGTTGGCGCGGGCGGGATCGCCGATCAGCGATCCGATGAGAGCGATGTCTGGGCCTTCCTTCATACTTCGATCGTAATCGAAGCATTCTCGCACTTCAAGCAGGCATAGTCACTTCATCGAAGATCGGGCGAAAGGCCCCAAAAGACCTGGAGATGATGATGATCACCTGTTTCATCCGCTACGAAATCGATCCCTTCAAAAAGGAGGAGTTCGCCACCTATTCGCGCAACTGGGGCGAGGCGATCCCGCGCTGCGGCGCCGATCTTGTCGGCTATTTCGGCCCGCATGAGGGGTCGGCGACAACGGCTTACGGCGTTTACAACATCGAGAGCCTCGCGGCCTACGAGGCCTATCGCGCCCGGCTTGCCGCCGATCCGCTCGGCCGGGAAAATTATGCCTTCTCCCGCCGCGAGCGGTTTATCCTGAAGGAGGATCGTATTTTCCTGAAGAACGTCTCGACGCCCATCGGAGCAAAGTGAAACATGATTGCCGTCATCTTCGAAGTCCTGCCGGCCGAGGGCCGGCGTGACGCCTATCTCGGCATTGCCGCCGACCTGCGCCCGCTGCTCGACGACATCGATGGCTTCATCTCGATCGAGCGGTTCCAGAGTCTGGCCAATCCCGACAAGGTGTTGTCCCTGTCTTTCTGGCGCGACGAGGAGGCGGTGAAGGCCTGGCGGAACGGCGCCGAACATCGTGCCGCCCAGGATGCGGGGCGTCACGGCGTCTTTGCCGATTACCGCCTGCGCATCGCCTCCGTGATCCGCGACTACGGGCTGAACGAGCGCCATGAGGCCCCCTCAGACAGCCGCGCCTTTCACGATGCCCGGTGAAACGGCGTCCGCGACGCTTGAACGGGGCGGCGGGAGGCGGGTGAACGCCCGTTCCCGCCTTTCCTGTCCACTCCAGAAGACCTCTCTAACATAGCGCGACTACGCACTTTTTCGAAACGGCCTTCAGGCTTTGGTAACCATCTTCGGTAACCATACGCTCCATGATCCGTTCCGAGTAAGCGTATTTGCGAGTTGTCCATGTCTTCAGTTGTTTCGCTTGCCGAAGTCTCCCGTTCCACCCGTCCGTTGGGCTGGCTCGACAGCATCATCAAGGGTGACTGCGTTGCCGCGCTCAATGCGCTTCCCGACAATTCGGTCGACGTCGTTTTCGCCGACCCGCCCTACAACCTCCAGCTCGGCGGCATGCTGACCCGTCCCGATCAGTCGGTGGTCGACGCCGTCGACGACGAATGGGACCAGTTCGCATCGTTCGAAGCTTACGACGCCTTCACCCGCGCCTGGTTGCTCGCCTGCCGCCGCGTGCTGAAGCCGACCGGCACCCTTTGGGTGATCGGCTCGTACCACAACATCTTCCGCGTCGGCGCCATCCTGCAGGATCTGCACTTCTGGATCCTCAACGACATCATCTGGCGCAAGACCAACCCGATGCCGAATTTCAAGGGCCGCCGGTTCCAGAACGCTCATGAGACGCTGATCTGGGCGACGCCGAACGCCAATGCCAAGGGCTACACCTTCAACTACGATGCGATGAAGGCGGCCAATGACGACGTGCAGATGCGCTCCGATTGGCTGTTCCCGATCTGCTCCGGTCACGAGCGCCTGAAAGGTGACGACGGCAAGAAGGTGCATCCGACCCAGAAGCCGGAAGCGCTGCTCGCCCGTATCATGATGGCTTCGACCAAGCCGGGCGACGTCATTCTCGATCCCTTCTTCGGTTCCGGCACGACCGGTGCCGTCGCCAAACGCCTCGGCCGCCACTTCGTCGGCATCGAGCGCGAGCAGGATTACATCGACGCGGCATCGGCACGCATCGACGCGGTCGAACCGCTCGGCAAGGCGATGCTCTCTGTCATGACCGGCAAGAAGGCTGAGCCGCGCGTCGCCTTCAACACGCTGATCGAAAGCGGGCTGATCAAGCCCGGCACGGTTCTGACGGACGCCAAGCGCCGCTACAGCGCGATCGTTCGTGCCGACGGCACGGTCGCCTCCGGCGGCGAGGCCGGTTCAATTCATCGCCTGGGCGCCAAGGTCCAGGGGCTTGATGCCTGCAACGGATGGACATTCTGGCACTTCGAAGAGGGGAACACCCTGAAGCCCATCGACGAACTCAGAAGCGTCATTCGAAATGATCTGGCAAAACTGAACTGATCAACCAGTTCCGCCGGATCCTTCGAAAAGCGCTCTAACCGGTTTTTGTACCTTCAGTCCCGGAAAGAGAGCTTTAAGTGCCCGGAATCCTCAATGTGAGGATTCCGGGCATTTGTATGTTTGGGCCATCCGACGGAGCGTTTGAAGCGCCCGGCAGGGCCCTGAGGTCGATTGCCAATCTTCGCATCCGCTCATAGGGTTCGGACAGAGCAACTTCATCCGAACAAGAGTGTTAACCGCATGGCCGTGCCCGATCGTCTCCAGCGCGTGAAGCAATGGGCGCGGCAAATCAAACGCGACGTCGTTGCGCTCTGGTTCGCCGCGCGAGATCGTCGAACGCCGTTTTCGGCGAAATTCGTTGCCGGCACTGTGGCGGCCTACGCACTTTCGCCGGTTGACCTGATCCCCGATTTCATTCCGATACTCGGCTACCTCGATGATCTTATTCTCGTTCCGCTCGGCATCCTCTTGGCCGTACGTCTGGTGCCGCCAGCGCTGATGGAAGAATTCCGAGAGCGGGCGGCGGCATTGGAAGGACGCCCGTCCAGCCGCAGCGGCCTCCTCGCGATCCTGAGCATCTGGTTCGTGGCCGCAGTCATTGCGGCCTGGCTGGCATGGGGCTTCATCGCGGCCAGGCCCTGACAATGGGCGGCGGCGACCCGTGCCGCCGCCGCGCGCCGAATGGAGGATACGCCGCCTTTAGAGAGCCGGCGTCCCCTGTGGGCGCAAGTGGTAGAGGGTTCGGGCGCCCTTATCCTCGAAGCCGCAACTGGCGAGCACAGGCTCGAGGCGTGCTCTTTCGTCTTCCTGTAACTCGACGGTGGCGACCCTGATATCGGGATAGGCCGCGGGTATGCGCTGAAGCAGTGCGGCAACCAGGGCAATCAGCCCGGAAGACGGGGCATGGTGTTCGGTGATGTGGATCATCATTTCATCGCTCCAGACAAAGGCGTAGGCCTCGGCGACCACGAGGTCGTGATGTTCCAGCCACTGCATCAGCAGCCCGCCCTCATCCCAGTCAGCGATACGTTGGGCGACGGAGTCCGCGTCCCAGGTCGTGGTGCAGGTTTCTCCACTGCAGTCCGATATCCCCGCGCGTGTGAGGAAGTCCACGAACTTTGCGAGGAGATTTTCTGGGAGAGGCGCCTGGACGGCGTAAACGACGGCACCGTCCTTGGGTTTTGCGATTGCGGCCGGCCAGCGCTTGGGTGATGCCTGCCAGGTCCTGAACAGATCCCGAAGCGCGGTCGCGCCGGTCATTTCGACGACCTGCTGGTTGAGGGCGGTTTTTCGGGAGTGCCAGATGATGCCTTCTGAACCGGCCTCTACGGCTGCAAGCCGAAAGAGCCGCGCGAGAATTTCGGCGTCGTGCAGGTCGTGCGACGGCATGGCGTGCCAGCCTCGATCGGCCGCTCTCTTGTCGTCGCCTTCAGTCGGCGGCCGAAGGCTGAGCCAGCCCGCCAGTTTGGCATCGCGTCTGGCGACGACGAAACGGGTATCTGAAAACCGTTCTCCAAACTCTTCCGGAGGCACCTCGTCGCGAAAGCTGGCCTCGGTCGTCGCGTAGAGCTCGTCGATGAAGGCGTCCTTGGCGACGCCGTCTGGAATTACTGAAAATTCTAAACTATTCATATATTACCTCTGCGATTACGCAATCGCAGGTAGTAAATATGATTCGTGGCGGAATCGTGCCGCCACGAGCAGGAGCCATCCTCGACCGGCAGTTTCAGCCTACGGATGAATGCCGTAGCCGGCGAGATCGGCCTTCAGCTTTTCCGGATCGACGAAATGCACCGCATGCCAGCCGGCAAGCCGCGCGGCTTCGACGTTGGGAATGCTGTCGTCGATGAAGAGGGTGGCCGATGGGTCGAGATCGAAGGTCCGCGTGTGCGTCTCATAGATGGCGATATCGGGCTTGATCAGCTTGACGTCGCCCGAAACGGTGACGCCGCGTGGCAGCGTCAGGAAGGGATAAAGGACCTGCGCCTCGCGGAACGTATCGGAGGCGAAGTTGGTCAGCATCGTCACGTCGCGTCCTTCGGCGATCAGTCGCTCCAGGAGCGACACCGTCTCCACATAGGCGTGCGGCACCATCTCCTGCCAATATTTGCGGAAGGCGCGGATCTGTTCTTCACGCTCGGGAAAGTCCTTGATCAGCAGCGCTTCCGCCTCTTCCCAGGAACGGCCGCGGTCCTGCTCGATGTTCCAGTCGTGGGTGCAGACATTGGCAAAGAACCACTCGCGCTCGGCCTCGTCGGGGATGAGGCGGCTATAGGGCAGGTTGGGGTCGTAGTGGATCAGCACCTTGCCGATGTCGAAGACGATGTGGCGGATGTCGATGCTGCTCATGAACGTATTCCCTGCTTGAACTTTCGGAGTTGGAGCGGGACGGGTGGCCCCGTACCGCGCTAGCGTTCCGCCTTGAAGGCATGCGGGATCGCTTGGGCGATCGCCTTCTTCATCACCGTCGGCAGCGCCTGGGCACTCAGCGAGTGAACTGGCTCCCACCAGCCGTTGCCCTGCGTTCCGGCGCGCGCGACATTGGCGCGGTAGACGGAGAGACGCAACTCGAAATGCGTGAACACGTGGCTGATGGTGCCGCAATCTTCCCAGGCCGCTGCAAAGGGCTGCGAGGCAAGCGAAGTGTCGCCGTCCTGCCGCGACGTCCAGTCAGTGCCGGGCACTTCGGTCATGCCGCCAAGCAGGCCTGTCTCGGCCCGCTTGCGCAGATAGACCGCGTTGTCGGCGTCGATCGCGACGTAGGCGGCGCCGCGCCGAAGCGGCTTGTCCTTCTTCTGCGCCTTGCGCGGAAAGGTTTCCGGGTCTGCGACGGCAAGCGCGCGACAGTGGGCGCGGAAGGGACAGAGCGAGCAGGCGGGCCGTTTCGGCGTGCAGATCGTCGCGCCGAGATCCATCATCGCCTGGGCGAAATCGCCCGGCCTGCTCTCAGGGGTGAGTGCGGCGACGCGGGCCCGCATCTCGGGCTTTGCCGCCGGCAGCGGCGTTTCGATTGCATAGAGGCGGGAAATCACCCGCTCGACATTGCCGTCGAGCACGGCGCTTCTGCGATTGAAGGCGATCGCCGCGACCGCGGCGGCGGTATAGTCGCCGATGCCGGGAAGGGACTTCAGCCCGTCCTCCGTGTCGGGAAAGCGGCCGCCATGATCGTTCGCGACGGCCTCGGCGCATTTCTTCAGGTTGCGGGCGCGCGCATAATAGCCGAGCCCGGCCCATGCCTTCATCACGTCCTCATTGTCGGCGCGCGCAAGGTCCTCGACGGTCGGCCACAGTGACAGGAACTTTTCGAAATAGGCTTTTACCGCCTGCACCGTCGTCTGCTGCAGCATCACTTCGGAAAGCCAGACATGGTAGGGATCGGCGACGATGCCTCGGCGCGCCATCGGCGGCGAAACCCGCCAGGGCAGGTCGCGATGGTGCCTGTCGTACCATTCCAAAAGCAGGGGTGCGGCGTCCGCCGCCGGTATCGTATCGTGCATGATTTGCCGGGAGTTCCGTTTCCGGCCTATACTTGGCGAAGCGGAGCCGCGGCATCAAGGCTCAATCGACATTGCCTACAGAAAGTCCATACGTGAGCGAGCAGAAGACCCGGAAGGGCGTCGTCCAGATCAGCGAAGTCGCGAACGGCCTGATCGACCCGGTGCTCGCCAAGCGGGCAGGCATCAACACCATGCTGCTCGGCTCCTGGGACGAAATCGCCGGCGAGGACTTTGCCGATTGCACGCGGCCCGAAAAGATCGCCTGGCCGCGCCGGGCCTCCGAGATCATGGGCGAGGGCGGCCACCAGCCCGGCGTCCTGACGGTTGCCTGCGAGGGCGCGCGCGCCCTGTTTTTGACCCACGCCCAGGGCGAATTGATCCAGCGCATCAACGGCTTCTTCGGCTTCTATGCGATCGGGCAGCTGCGCATCGTTCAAAAGCCCGTCTCCCAGCAGCCGAAACACCGTGGCAAGCCCAAGCCGCTGACCGGTGAACCTGCACGGCGGCTCGAGACCATGGTCGAAGGCATCGAAAGCGAGGAGCTGAAGGCGGCCTTGCGTCGGCTGGGGACCGCCGTGCTCAATCCCCGGCGCCGCTAAGGCACGGCGCGCAAAACTATGCAGCGGTTTTCGCGACTACGAGACGCGAAAACCAGAGGCTTAAAGCGCAAGCAGCGAATCGGAAAGATCGCGACGCGCTTTTGGGCGGCCATCGCTCGGTCACAATTCTTTGAATTCTGTTGACGCCGCGCCACTTGCCGCCCTGCGCGGGGCAAGATATCGAATCCGCACTGCAATTCCCTCCGAACACGGGTCAAATCATGTCCGCTTCCGCAATGAACCTTACCAAGCGCCTGCTCAGCGGTGCCGCCATCGCAACTGTCGCCCTGGTGCTTGCTGCCTGCAGCGACGAAAAGAAGGAAACGGCCTCCACCGCACCGGCCGCGACCACCGAAGCCGCCAAGGCTGAAACCAAGCCGGCAACGGACGCGACCACGACTGCATCGACGACCGCGACCCCGGCCACCACCGAAGCCAAGCCCTCTGCCGGCACCGAAGTCGCCCAGACGACGGCTGCTCCCGTCAAGGTCGAGCTCCCCTCGTCGGAAGGGTCCGTCGACGTCGCCAAGCTGATGGAACCGGGCGCCCTGCCGGAAATGGCGATCGGCGACGCCAACGCGCCGGTGACGATCGTCGAATACATGTCGATGACCTGCCCGCACTGCGCCGCCTTTCACAACAACACCTTCGAGGCGATCAAGACCAAGTATGTCGACAGCGGCAAGGTCCGCTTCGTGCTGCGCGAATTCCCGTTCGATCCGCGCGCGGCGGCCGCCTTCATGCTGGCGCGCTGCGCTCCGGAAGGCCAGTACTTCCCGATGATCTCGATGCTGTTCAAGCAACAGCAGCAGTGGGCCGCAGCCCAGAATGGTCGCGACGCTCTGCTGCAGATGTCCAAACTCGCTGGTTTTACACAGGAGAGCTTCGAGGCCTGCTTGACGAACCAAAAACTTCTGGATGATGTGAACACTGTTATGCAACGGGGCGCCAAGGAATTCGGGGTTCAGTCGACGCCGACCTTCTTTGTCAATGGCGAGCACTATTCGGGGGACATGTCGGTTGACGTTATGTCGGCCCTCATCGACAGCAAGCTCTGATCCTTCGCTTTTCCTGAAAACGGGCGACGGCAGCAGCTGTGCGCCCGTTTTTCTTGTCTGGGCTGATGGTAGAGGGGGGGACCTCGTAGCCCCAGCGTCCGCTCCATGAAGTTCAACAAGCTTCGCCTGCTCGGCTTCAAGTCCTTCGTCGAACCGACCGAATTCATCATCGAGCGCGGATTGACCGGTGTCGTCGGACCGAACGGTTGCGGCAAGTCGAACCTCGTCGAAGCCTTGCGCTGGGTGATGGGGGAGAACTCCTACAAGAACATGCGCGCTTCCGGCATGGACGACGTGATCTTTTCCGGATCCGGCAATCGTCCCGCGCGTAACACGGCCGAGGTCGGCCTCTATCTCGACAACAGCGACCGCACGGCACCCGCTGCCTTCAACGACAGCGACGAGATCCAGGTCAGCCGCCGCATCGAGCGCGAGCAGGGCTCGGTCTACCGCATCAACGGCAAGGAAGCGCGCGCCAAGGATGTACAGCTTCTCTTCGCCGACGCGTCGACTGGTGCACGCTCGCCGTCGATGGTCGGGCAAGGGCGCATCGGCGAACTGATTGCCGCCAAGCCGCAGGCCCGTCGCCAGCTCCTGGAAGAGGCGGCCGGCATCTCCGGCCTGCACTCTCGCCGCCACGAAGCGGAGCTGCGTCTGCGTGCCGCCGAGACCAATCTCGAGCGTCTCGACGACGTCACCTCGCAGCTCGAAAGCCAGATCGAGAGCCTCAAGCGCCAAGCGCGCCAGGCCAACCGCTTCAAAATGCTCTCGGCCGATATCCGCAAGCACGAGGCGATCCTGTTCCATATTCGCTGGGTGCAGGCCAAGGAGGCGGAGGGCGAGGCGACGAGCCAGCTCAACCAGGTGACTGCGCTGGTCGCGGAAAAGGCGCAGCAGCAGATGCAGGCGGCCAAGGACCAGGCGATCGCCAGCCTGAAGCTGCCGGAGCTGCGCGAAAACGAAGCGAAGTTCGCCGCCGCCCTCCAGCGTCTGCAGATTGCCCGCTCACAGCTCGAAGAGGATGCCGGCCGCATCCTCAGGCGCCGCGACGAGTTGCAGCGCCGGCTGGCGCAGCTTGCCGAGGATATCGCCCGCGAGGAGCGCCTTGTCGCCGACAATGCCGGCATTCTTTCGCGTCTCGACGAAGAGGAAGCCGAACTCAGCGACATGCTCGCCGAGGCCGACGACCGTGCGACGGAAGCGCGTGAGCGCCTCGAAGACGCAAACGAAAAGCTCGCCGGCAGCGAGGCGCTATTGGCGCGTCTAACGGCGGAACGCGCCGAGGCACAGGCCGGCCGCAACCAGCTGGAGCGCACGCTGCGCGACCTGTCGGAGCGCCAGGCACGTCTTGCCCGCCAACTTGGCGACCAGTCGCGCGATCTCGACGAACTCGACCGCCAGATGGCGGCCCTTCCCGATCCGCACGAAAAGCAGGGTCAGGTCGAGGTCGCAGAAGCTGCGCTGGAAGAAGCCGAAAGCAATGTGCTCGCGATCGAGGAAAGCCTCGCTGACGCGCGGCGCATGGAGGTCGAGGCGCGTCAGCCCGTCGATCGGACGCGCGCGACGCTGAACGGCATCGAGACCGAGGCACGCACCATCCGGCGCATGCTGGAGGCGGTGGCCGGTGGCGCCTATCCCGCCGTCGTCGAGGAGATGAAGGTCGACCGGGGCTTCGAGACCGCATTGGGCGCGGCCCTTGGCGACGATCTCGACTCGCCGCTCGAAACCGACGCGCCGGCCCATTGGCGCGCGCCGGGGGATCATGTCGGGGACGACGGATTGCCGGAAGGCGTGAGCCCGCTGATTGCCCATGTGAAGGCGCCCGACGCGCTGACCCGCGCCCTGAAGCAGATCGGCATCGTCGCAAGCGAGGCGGAAGCCGAGCGGCTGCTGCCCCTGCTGAAACCCGGCCAGAGCCTTGTCACCAAGCAGGGCTCCGTCTGGCGCTGGGACGGCCACGTGACCGGCTCCGAGGCGCCAAGTGCTGCCGCATTGCGGCTGGCGCAGAAGAACCGGTTGGCCGAACTCGATACCGAGGCCGACGGCGCCGCTGAGGCGCTGCGCCTCGCGGAGGCCGAACTTGCCTCTGCGGGCAGTCGCATCCGCGCCGAGGACGAGCGGCTGCGGCTTGCCCGCGACGCGCAGCGCATGATCACCCGACAGCTCGGCGAAGCCCGCGACGCGCTCGCCGCAGCTGAACGCGCCTCGGGCGACCTTGCCCGCCGCCGCGCGGTGCTTGCCGAATCGCGCAGCCAGATCGAGGCGCAGGTCGAAGAGGTGGCCGAGCAGATCGAGACGGCCAACGACGCGCTCGCCGATGCGCCCGATCTCTCCGAACTGGAACTGACGCTGCGCACCCAGGCGGCCGATGTCGCAGCCGATCGTGCCGCCGTCGCCGAGGCCCGTGCTGCGCATGATGGCCTGGCGCGCGAGAACGAGGCGCGTCAGCGGCGCATCGCGGCGATTGCCAATGAACGACAGACCTGGAAGGCGCGCGCGGCGAGCGCCGATGAGCACATCGCGACCCTGCGCGACCGCGAGGCAGAAGCCCGCGACGAGGTCGAAGAGCTGATCGATGCGCCCGACGAGTTCGAGGACAAGCGCCGGGCGCTGATGAACGAGTTGCAGAAGGCGGAAGCGGCCCGACGCGAAGCGGCCGATCTGCTTGCCGAGGCTGAAAACCGTCAGCGCGAGGCGGACCGGTTGGCGGCAACCGCGCTCTCCGAACTGGCGGAATCGCGCGAAAAGCGCGGCCGCGCCGAAGAGCGGCTGGTCTCCGCCCGCGAACGCCGCGTCGAGATCGAGGCCCGCATTCAGGAAGCGCTCTCCTGCGCGCCGCACGAGGTCATGCGATTGACGGGGCTTGCCGTCGACGAGGCACTGCCGGACATGCGCAACATCGAGCGCGAACTCGAACGGCTGAAGATCGAGCGCGAGCGGCTTGGCGCCGCCAACCTGCGTGCCGAAGAAGAACAGAAGGAGCTTTCGGAAAAGCTCGCCCTGCTGCTCAGAGAGCGCGACGACGTCATCGAGGCGATCCGCAAGCTCAGGAGCGCCATCCAGAACCTGAACCGCGAGGGCCGCGAGCGCCTGATCGCCGCATTCGACGTCGTCAACGTACAGTTCCAACGGCTGTTCACCCACCTCTTCGGGGGTGGCACGGCCGAGCTGCAACTGATCGAGAGCGACGATCCACTGGAGGCCGGCCTTGAAATTCTCGCCCGCCCGCCGGGCAAGAAGCCACAGACCATGACGTTGCTTTCCGGCGGCGAGCAGGCGCTGACGGCGATGGCATTGATCTTCGCCGTGTTCCTGACCAATCCCGCGCCAATCTGCGTGCTCGACGAAGTCGACGCCCCGCTCGACGACCACAATGTCGAGCGCTACTGCAACCTGATGGACGAAATGGCGGCGTCGACCGAGACACGCTTCATCATCATCACCCACAACCCGATCACCATGGCCCGCATGAACCGCCTGTTCGGCGTGACCATGGCCGAGCAGGGCGTATCCCAACTCGTCTCCGTTGACCTGCAGACGGCGGAACGCCTGCGCGAAGTCGTCTGATTCACTCAAATTCGGCGATGAAACCGGATACCGGCCGCGATGGGTCGCGCGCTTCCCAGGTGTCGACGTAGGCGGCGAGGGGGACCTTGTTTGCTCGATAGGCTGCGTAAAGCGTTGCCGCCCCAGCCTTTTCCGGCGGCCTCCTGAACCACCTGCCGAAGGTGACGGCAGCGCCCGTCGTCCATCTCCACCCTTCGGCACTGCCGTTCTCGTTGGAGAGCCCGAGCCATGGCCCGACCCGCCGGTGCTCGCCGCCTTCGAACGAACTGCTGAAGAACCGGTCATCCGTATTCACGAGTGAGGCGACGAACGTATTTTCATCGCTGGAATCGATCGTGGCAAGGTGACCGCCGCAGCGCTCGACGATCGCCTTCGCTTCCTGCCAGCCGACTTGCTGCCCGTCATAGACCGCTGCATAGAGGTGTCTGGCAAAGGTGCCATAGGTCAGTGGTAGAGGCGAAAGACACCGCACCATGGCGATCACCGGTTCGTCCTCCAGTCCCTCGAGATCGGTGGCGTCATAGCGACGTGCGCTGGTAGCCGAGAGAATGTCCTGATCGATCCGGGCAAAGGCGAGACCCAGGCTCGCTCCGGTCTCCTGATCGAGAAATCCGGATTGCTTTAGCCCGCGGGCCGCCTGAAATGCCGTGACCGCCCTGCGTGTCTGGCCACCGAAGGCGCCGTCCGTCGCGCCCGTGTCAAAACCCTTGCTCTGCAGGGCCTGTTGCGCGGCTGCGCGCTTGTCCTTGCTATCGAGCATCTTCTGTTCCTGTGCCATCGCAGCCAGGGATGATCTGAAGTCGTCGCTTTTGCCGAGCCGCTGAATGGATTGACGCGCCGCGTCGGTGTAGCTGCTCTCGCCATGTTTGGCGATGAAGCGCTTCCAGGTCCTGGCCGTGTCCACGCGCATCGCCTTGTTGAAGTCGAGCGCGGCGATATCGACGTTGTCAACTTTCAAGGGTCGCGGCGCTTCAAGCGTGGCGCTGCCGTCGAGGTAGAATTCCAGATCGAGAGAGGAGAGGATCTGCGGCGACTGTTTGCCGCCCGTTGCCGAGCGCACCTCACGGATCACGCGCTTGAAGGCGGTGCCGATTTCGATCCCTGGGCCGGAGAGGTTGGTTATCAGCGCCCGGGTGAAGGGCGAATGCCCGTCGGTTCCGTCAGCCGCCACCTGTCCGGGCGCCGCAGCAAAGGCAACGAGCGTGCCGGCGCCCTGTGTCTCGATCGGTGCCAGACCTCTGGTGGCGCCGCCGCGGCTTGTGCCCGCCACGTCACGATTGAGTCTGTCTGCGAGCGGATTGTTGCGGCAGGCGTCGAGGAATATCAGCGAGATTTTCGCGCGTTGTTCCAGCGCGTTCATGATCTCCGACAGCGGCATGGTTTCTGCCGGAACGTCAAACTCGCTTTCGAGCCGCGCATCGGTGCCAACAAGGAAATTCTCGCCGCGCAACTGCATGCCGTGGCCGGCGTAGTAAAACAGGGCGACATCGTCAGGCCCGATCTTGCGCGAGAAGTTTGAAAGTGCGCCGGCAAGACCACGGCGATCGGCGTTGAGGATCAAGTCGGTTTCAAAACCCTGGCCTTTGAGAAAGACATTGAACGCTTCAGCGTCGCGCGAGGCGTTGGGCAGGGTTCCCGCAAGCACATAGTTGCTCATGCCGATGACGAGCGCCAGCCGCTTGCCGTTTCCTTCGGCGGGGGCATTCCCTGTGGTGAAGGGCACGATCAGAGCGCAAAGAACCAGCCATAGCAGCCTCACACGCCAGTTCATGACCTTGCCTCCTGCTTATGATTGACTCAGCCGTGCAGGTGTTGATTTGCCCCAAGCGGTCACTCGAATTCGAGGATCAGACCGCCCGTTCCATCGGTTGGCCCCATATCGTCCCAGCTATCGACGTAGACGGATTTCGTGTCGGCTCTGCCGTTGCGATGGGCGTAGTACATGCCGATATCGTCGCCCTTCTTGCCTTCGTTCGGCATGTCCTGGAACCATTTCGTGTAGGTCAGGGGCGCGCCGGTGTCCCAGCGCCAGCCGCCTCTGGGCTCCTTGCCCTGTGGGTCCTGCGTCAGGCCGATCCAGGGGCCCATCTTGTAGCTGACGTTGCCTGAGGGGTCGTAGCCGGTGTTGAAAAAGGTCTGATCGGCGTTGAAAAGCGATGCGACGAAGGCGTTCTCCTCTTGAGACGAAATCGACGCGAGGTGCGCGCCGCAACCGCCGGCGATCCCCCGCGCATAAACGGCCAAAATTATTCCCGTCCGCACTGCGACATAGAGGTGCCCTTCGAACACGCCATATACGGTTTCGAAGTGGCGCAGGCAGGTCAGCGCCCGCAGGACGGTTTGATCGGTTTCCAGACCCTCGAGGTTGGCAACATCATAGCGTCGGGCCTTCGGAGAGCTGTACATGCCCTCGGCTCTGTCGTTGATTTTGATGCCGAGGGCTTCTGCCGTGCGCTCTGTGATGAAGCCGCTTGCTGGCTGCTGGTTGGTGCTCTGGAACCGCTTGATCGCTTCGCGCGTCTGTCCACCGAAAACACCATCGGCCGTGCCCGCCGCAAATCCGCGCGAGGCGAGTGCCACCTGGACGTTTCGTCGCTTGTCCTTGTCCGGCAATAGCCGCGCTTCGACGGACTGAGGCAGATGCGACTGGTTGCGCACGGCGGCGGGTTCGATTTGCGCCAGCGCCTGGCGTCCGAGGTCGGCATATTCGCCGGTGCGGTGTTTTTCGACGAAGAAGTGCCAGATGCGCGCCGTTCCGATCTTCAGCGCCTTTTTGAAGTCCTTCTCTGCCTCAAGCGCTTCGGGATCCATGGCCGGCACAGTGAGTGCCGGCTGCACCGGCTGAACCGCCGCAGTCTGCGGCATCTGTACCGCCGGGGTTTGTACCGTCGGGGTCGTCTGGGGCGCTGCGGTTTCCGGCCCGAAGTAGAACTCCAGCGACAGGGATGACAGGATCTGCGGCTGCTGCTTGCCCTGCGTCTCCTTGCGCACGTCACGCACGACCCGCTTGAAGGCGGTGCCGACTTCGAGGCCGGCGCCCGAGAGATTGGCGATCAGCGCCCGCGTAAAGGGCGAATGCCCGTCGGTGCCGTCGGCGGCGACCTGTCCCGGGGCTGCGGCAAAGGCGACGAGCGTGCCGCCGCCCTGCGTTTCGATCGGCGCTAGCCCGCGGGTCGCCGCACCGCGGGTCGCACCTTCGACTTCGCGTGTTAGCCGCTCGGCGAGCGGATTGTTGCGGCAGGCATCGAGGAAGACCATCGAGATGCGGGCACGTTTTTCCATCGCGCCGATGATCTCGGACAGCGCCACGGTCTCGGCCGGCACGTCGAACTCGCTTTCGAGCTTGGCATCGGTGCCAACAAGGAAATTCTCGCCGTGCAACTGCATGCCGTGGCCGGCGTAGTAAAACAGGGCGGTATCGTCAGGCCCGATCTTGCGCGAGAAGTTTGAAAGTGCACCGGCAAGGCCGCGGCGATCGGCGTTGAGCACGAGGTTCGTTTCGAAGCCCTGGTCCTTGAGAAAGGTGTTGAAGGCTTCTGCATCGCGTGAAGCATTGGGCAGCGTTCCAGCGAGCACGTAGTTACTCATGCCGACGACGAGCGCCAGCCGCTTGCCGTTTCCTTCGGCAAAGGCGTTTCCCATGGTGAAAAGGACCATGAGCGCCGCCGAAAGGAGCCAGGTTGTCAGATTTGCACGCCACCTCATGACCGACCCTCCGAGCCATCGAGACGGAAACGGATTGCCATGACGGGATATTCCTGGATGCACCCCCATCGCACATCTGTATATTAGATAATTGTTATGTTTCGGGCAATGTCGGATCGGGCCGCCCGGCGCAGCCTTTTCAGGAATTTCGGCTGCAATTTAAAGCCACCGACACGATTTGTGGGAGGTCAAGCGCGATGTGTAGCAATGTTACAGAAAATGATGCGCTGCAGCATAAATCTTCGCCGGGTGCATTTTCAGCCTGAAGCATATACTGTAAATCGTCATTAAAGACTGTTTCTGGGTGGAGAGCAGGCATGACGAAATGGGTTTACACCTTCGGTGGGGGCAAGGCCGAGGGACGTGCGGGTGATCGTGAGCGCTTGGGTGGCAAGGGCGCCAACCTTGCCGAGATGTGCAACCTCGGCCTGCCGGTTCCGCCGGGCCTGACGATCATCACCGATGCCTGCAACAGCTTCTTCGACAATGACAGGCAGATGCCGGATGGCCTGCGCGACCAGGTGCGCGAGGGGATCAGCCGGATGGAAGAGGTGACCGGCCGCGTCTTCGGCGACACCTCCCGTCCGCTGCTGCTTTCGGTTCGCTCAGGCGCGCGCGCGTCCATGCCCGGCATGATGGACACGGTTCTCAACCTCGGTCTCAACGATCAGTCGGTACATGCGCTTGGCCATGACGCCGGTGATGCCCGTTTTGCCTGGGACAGCTATCGTCGCTTCATCCAGATGTATGGCGACGTCGTCATGGGCGTCGACCACGACGTCTTCGAGGAAATCCTCGAGGACGAGAAGGCGCGCCTCGGCCATGAGCAGGATACCGAGCTTTCGGCGGTGGAGTGGCAGAGCGTCATTGCCCGTTACAAGGAAGCGATCGAGGAAGCGCTGGGCGAACCCTTTCCGCAGGATCCGGAAGTGCAGCTCTGGGGCGCGATCGGCGCCGTGTTTTCGAGCTGGATGAACCCGCGGGCGATCACCTATCGCCACCTGCACGCCATCCCCGCCGCCTGGGGCACCGCCGTTAACGTCCAGGCGATGGTCTTCGGCAATCTCGGCAATTCGTCGGCGACTGGCGTTGCCTTCACCCGCAACCCCTCGACCGGCGAGAACGAGCTTTACGGCGAGTTTCTGGTCAATGCACAGGGCGAGGACGTCGTTGCCGGCATCCGCACGCCGCAGAACATTACCGAAGCGGCGCGCCTTGGCTCCGGCTCCGACAAGCCCTCGCTCGAAAAGCTGATGCCGGAAGCCTTCGCCGAGTTTCGCTCGATCTGCGATACGCTCGAACGCCACTATCGCGATATGCAGGATCTGGAATTCACCATCGAGCGCGGCACGCTCTGGATGCTGCAGACGCGCTCCGGCAAGCGCACCGCCAAGGCGGCGCTGAAGGTCGCGGTCGATATGGCGGAGGAGGGGCTGATCTCCGAACAGGAGGCCGTTGCCCGCATCGATCCCGCCTCGCTCGACCAGCTGCTGCACCCGACGATCGATCCACATGCGCGCCGCGACATCATCGGCTCGGGCCTTCCGGCCTCGCCGGGGGCTGCGACGGGCGAGATCGTCTTTACCTCGGAGGAAGCGGTGCAGGCCGACAAGGAAGGCCGCAAGGTCATCCTCGTCCGCGTCGAGACCAGCCCTGAAGATATCCACGGCATGCATGCCGCCGAAGGCATTCTGACGACCCGCGGCGGCATGACCAGCCACGCCGCCGTGGTTGCCCGCGGCATGGGTACCCCTTGCGTTTCCGGCGCCGGCAGCATTCGTGTCGACCTTCGCAACGAAACGCTGACCGCCGGAGGCGTGACGCTCAGGAAGGGCGACGTCATCACCATCGACGGCTCGTCCGGCCAGGTGCTGAAGGGCGCGATCGCCATGCTGCAACCGGAACTTTCCGGGGACTTCGGCAAGATCATGGCCTGGGCGGACGCCACCCGCCGGATGACCGTCAGGACCAACGCCGAAACGCCGGCGGACGCACGCGCCGCGCGCTCCTTCGGTGCGGAGGGCATCGGCCTCTGCCGCACGGAACACATGTTCTTCGAGGACGACCGCATCAATGTCATGCGCGAAATGATCCTCGCCGACGACGAAGAAGGTCGCCGTTCAGCGCTCGCCAAGCTTCTGCCGATGCAGCGCTCGGATTTCGCCGAGCTGTTCTCGATCATGCACGGCCTTCCGGTAACGATCCGCCTGCTCGACCCGCCTCTGCACGAGTTCCTGCCGAAGACCGACGAGGAGATCGCCGACGTTGCCGGCGCGCTCTCGCTCGATCCGTCGGAACTGCGCCAGCGCGTCGATGAACTGCACGAATTCAATCCGATGCTCGGCCACCGTGGTTGCCGGCTGGCCATCTCCTATCCGGAGATCGCCGAGATGCAGGCGCGTGCCATCTTCGAAGCCGCCGTTGAAGCGGCGCACGAGACCGGAGCGGCCGTCGTTCCCGAAATCATGGTGCCGCTTGTCGGCCTCAAGGCAGAGCTCGATTACGTCAAGGCGCGCATCGATGCGGTCGCCAAGGAGGTGATCGGTGAGGCGGGTATCGACATCGACTATCTCGTCGGTACCATGATCGAATTGCCGCGTGCAGCCCTGCGCGCCGGTGTGATTGCCGAAGCGGCCGACTTCTTCTCCTTCGGCACCAACGACCTGACGCAGACGACTTTCGGCATCTCGCGCGACGACGCCTCGCAGTTCCTGGCGACCTACCAGCAGAAGGGCATCATCGAGCAGGACCCCTTTGTCTCGCTCGATTTCGACGGCGTCGGCGAACTGATCCAGATCGCAGCCGAGCGTGGTCGTCGCACCAAGAACGGTCTGAAACTCGGCATCTGCGGCGAACACGGCGGGGATCCGGCCTCGATCCGCTTCTGCGAGGACGCCGGCCTCGACTACGTCTCCTGTTCACCCTTCCGCGTGCCGATCGCCCGGCTCGCCGCGGCCCAGGCCGCGATCAACGGCAAGGGGTAACGTCTATCGCCAACGCCGCCCAAGCGGCGTTGGCTCGGCATGATCCGCTTTACCTGGCCTGGACGATCACCGGTCGTGAGACGATGACCGGCCGGTCCCAGCCCCACATCATCATGTCGTTCTGGTAGCGGAATGCGCGCGATTCGGCGCGGCGGTCGAGTTCGATCCGCTGCAGGCAGGTGGCAAACGCATCGGTGCCGCGGCGGAAGCCGTAGGACGCGCAGGTGTTGCCGTCGGCGATGCGCCGTTCCTCCGGCGTCATCGTCTGGCATGCCGTCAAGAGAAGCGCGGCTGCGATAAGGATGGACAGTCGTTTCATCATGGTTCTCGCGCCTCCTGGGCGCAACCGGGTCGTGTGAGGCCGTACCGGTCTGCGTCTCGCCGTGAGCAATCGAGCGGCACACCACTCAACGCCTCGAATCACAATCAATATAGGGACTTGTATCGAGAATCGAAACGAACGATGCCAATTCTGTGCCATGTCGCGGTTGTAGGCGAGGGCACCTCACACCCGTCGTTGACGTGTGTGTGTGAGCCTGTTCCGGAGGGGTGTCGGGGTGTGATCCTGTGCGATGGTCCGATTGCGCGTAATCCGCTGCCAAAACGCATTCACGTCGCTCGCTGCCTCGCCCAGGGATGTGGTTGGAGTTGTCCCTGTGAGAGGCCTGCAGTGCTACATGCGTTCGAGCACGCCGACAAAGGATTCGGCGAAGCGCTCGAGGTCGCGCGTGGTGTCGCTCGGATGTTCGATACGGACGGCTCGGCCTTGTTCGTCGAGACAGGCAAACAGGATCGAAGCGTCGCCTCCGGCATCAGCCCAACGGAGCACGGCAATGCTGCGGCAGTCTTCGATCAGATCAGAAGCGGGCAGGGCAAACAGAAACTCACCGCCGACGTTGTCAGCAACCGTGCGGACGAAGCTGGTGAAATCGGCATTGTTGCCGGAGAAACCATCGAGGGAGAGTTCGAGCTCAAGGAGCCCCATGGGGATGCCGCCGTCTCCGGCCGGTAAGGCAGAGGGGGTGGCGATGGCCACGGCTGCTTGCGATGCGCCCATGTCGGTTCTCCGTCGATTGCCGAGCGCCCTCGTTAGATGTTGCGCGCTGGCCGTTGCCTCCGATTGAAACTCCGCGTGCCCTTTGAATCCCGGGCGCGCGGGCACATTCCCATGTGTTGATAGGTGGTTAACGAGAATGGCGATTTTGCGGCGAACTGTAAGGTAGGCCCGGAGCGCGGTGGCGGACTGCCGCATTGCCTGTTCCCTCGGCACGGGGCATGGTCTAAGAATGCGGTCTGTTTCGCGGCAGGGAATTGATTCAACTATATGATGGTCCGGTACGAGCGCCCCTATTCCTTTGCCGCCCACTGGGCGCGCCGCTTCGCCCGTGTCTCGTTCCTGCTTTTTGCGCTCTCGCTGCTGGCGCACCGCTTCGGTCCGCTGACGACACCGCATTTCTTCGCCCTTGTTGGCCTCGCCGGCGCCTTTGCGCTGTTGGGCGTGCTGTTTGCCGTCGTCGGGTTGGCGCGCTTGTGGCAGGTTGCGGCGATTGGTGGCCTGGCGTCTGCTGCGGCGCTTGTCTACGCCGCGCCGACGCTCGGCTTTATCGGCTATGGCGTCGTCCAATATCTGACCCGCCCGGAAATCTACGACGTCAGCACGGATACGGTGACGCCGCCGCCGTGGCTCAAGGTGCCGCAGGCGGAAGAGAGCTGGCTGAAGCGCAGGGCGGCGGTAACGCCTCAGGACCGTGAAGCGCAGATCCTCGCCTATCCGGCTCTGACCGGCCGGCGCTACGATGGCGCACTCGACCGCGTCTATCAGGGGGTGCGCAACGTCATCGAACAGAGCCGCGTCGGCATCACCGAAGAACTTGGTGTCGAGAACGCCCGCGCCGATCTGGAGGATCTGGCAGTAAGGCCGAATGCGGGCGCGGATACGAACGCCGAACCGGAAAATGTACCCGTTCCGGCGGCGCGCCCGGAGATGGCTCTCGAAGGCGCGATTGCAGGGCGCCGCGCCAGCGATGTCGTGCTGCAGGGCGAGTGGCGCACGCTGATCGCGGGTTTTCGTTTCGATGTATTGATCCGGCTGCGCGAAGAGGCGGAGACCACCTTCGTCGACCTGCGCGTCGCCTCGCGTTACGGGCCTCATGATCTCGGCATGGGCGCCGCCTTCGCCGATCAATTTCTGCGGGCGCTCGATGCCGAGCTGTTGGGCATTGCCGGCGACTGATCGGCGGAGTGCCCGCCAGAAAACGTCATTCGTCTACGAGGGCTTTGCGACCACCCAAGTCGGCTGTCGGCTCGCCCACTGGCCGTAGCCAGCCGCGATAACGCACGATCAGGCCGGTCAACGGGCTTGCGACCTCCACGTGGAAATGAAACAGGCCGTCACGATCCTCCTCGAACGTCCGGCCACCCGGCGCAAGCAGTAGAGGAAGCGGAAGGCCGAGGAAGGACCAGGCGCGAACCAAGAGATGCAGGCGGTTTTCGGCGGGCTCAAGCGCGCACAGGACA
Organism: Ensifer sp. ENS06; assembly: GCF_014852205.1. NCBI lineage: Bacteria > Pseudomonadati > Pseudomonadota > Alphaproteobacteria > Hyphomicrobiales > Rhizobiaceae > Ensifer > Ensifer sp. ENS06. Next base: position 988,942 of record NZ_JACVBC010000001.1, read on the forward strand.
CGGAACGGTCCGAAATCTTCCGCGAGCAGTGGTTCGTTCTGCCTCTCGGCCTTTCGTTGCGAGCTGCGCAGGACTTTCCCACCGAAGCGTCGGGTCCAGACTTCCCGACCATTGCTGCATGCAAAGTGGATTTCAACAGGGACGTCAGCGCCTGCACCGGGAAAGCCGAGCATGGAGGCGACGAGCCGAGCCCCTATCGAGCTGCCGCGCTCGATGACCGCACGTCCGCGAAAGGTGGCATGCCCCTCTGACAGGTGGTGCAGGGCGCGGATCGACGCGGGCAGGTGGTTCCATTGCCGGCCGAGGATCTGGCGGTAAAGGCTCTGTTTTTGGACCATGTCTTCAATCGTCATGCGATGAAGCGCCCACGCTCCTCAGGCGTCGGCACCATGCAGCTCTGGCGGCGGCCGGCGATGCGGTAGCGGTTTCTCGCCACGAGCTCATAGAGCGGATCGCGAAGGGCAGCGGGCAGGATCCGGCAGATGTTGGCGAGCGACCACGGCAGACCCAGCCGCGCAAGCGTGCGGATCGATCCGTCGGATTTGATGCGGGCGATGCCCTCCTCGATCAGCATGTTGCTCTCGAAATGGACGGTATCAAACCCGTAGTGCCGGTAGAGCGCCTGGCCAAGCGGCGACTGTGCTGTCAAATAGCGATATTGCGCCCGTCGGTCGTGGCGAAGCAGAAAGCGCACCCAGCCGGAACAGAAGATGCATTCGCCGTCGAAGACGATCACCGGCATGTCGTCGGCAAAGGCGGGCACGGAAGCATCATTGCGATAGCTGTAGGCCTTGCGCCGCATGATCAGCCCGCTCCGCCGGGCGCCAGCCGGTAGGCGCCGAGAAGCGAGGGCGGGCCATCGGTCTCGATCCGTCCCTGTTCGATCAGGTCTTCGAGATGGGCGAGCACCGAAAGTGCCGCCGCCCCATGCAGCCGCACGTCGGTGGACGCATAGATGACCTTGACCATGTCAGGGATATGGCTGTCGCCGGCGCGGATGCGTTCGAGCACGGCACGCTCGCGCATCTTGCGGTGGGCGCGCAGGCCGCGAAGGAAGGAGGCAGGCTCGATCACAGGTCCGCCATGGCCGGGCAGGTAGAGATGCTCGTCGCGGGAAAGCAGCTTTTCGAGCGAGGCCATGTAATCGGCCATGGCGCCATCGGGCGGCGCGACGATCGTCGTCGCCCAGGCCATGACGTGGTCGGCGGAAAAGAGAATGCCGGTGCCATCGAGCGCGAAGGCCATGTGGTTGGCCGTATGGCCGGGCGTCGTAAGCCCCGTCAGGCTCCAGCCGTCGCCCTCGATGCGCCCGCCGTCGGCAAGCCCGAGATCGGGGACGAACTCCATGTCGGAACTCTCGGCGAAAGGATTGCTCTCGCCCGCATGCAAGGGACGGGCGGAGCGATGCGGGCCTTCGCCGACGACCACCGCACCGGTGGCAGCCTTCAGCCGTCGCGCCAGCGGCGAGTGGTCGCGATGCGTGTGGCTGACGGCGATATGGGTGACCTCACGGCCGGCGAGCGCCGCCATCAGCGCCTGGAAATGCGCCTCGTCATCGGGGCCGGGATCGATGATGGCAACGGAACGTCTTCCGACGATATAGCTGTTGGTTCCGTGAAAGGTGAAGGGGCCGGGATTGTTGACCGTGATGCGCTGCACATCGTCCGCAACCGTCACGGCCTCGCCATGGGCCGGCTTGAAATCGAGATCGAAGTCCGGGCCCTGCATGCGTCTCTTCCTGGATTTCACTTGTATTCGATCTCGATGAACGACATCGGCTCTTTGCCGGCATTGACGACGTTGTGCGCCATGCCCGCCTCACGGCGGTAGGCGGCTCCCTTGGCGATATCGACCCGCCGGCTGCCCGCCTCTTCCTCGAGCAGGAACTGGCAGTCGGTCATCGGCACCACCACATAGCCGAGCCCGTGCACATGGTGACCGGTGTCGGCGCCGGGCTCGAAATCCCAACGGGTGATCCTGACGACCGTGTCGTCGACGAGTACGGTTGGAACGGCAGGGGGGCGGGCGCGAAACTGGCTCATGAAATTCTCCATCTTCCGGGACAATAGGAGGTGCGGTCAGCGAAGGGAAGGGTACATCCGGTACCAGCGGCGAGCGCCCTTCGGCGTCGTCGCCAACAAATCCGCCGAAAATTCAACTTAGTGCCAACTTAGTGATTGTGACGGGCGGCGAGCTTTGATAATCAGGCGCTCGATTTGGCGGACGTATTGTCCCGTCAATCTGTTGGGGCGTCGCCAAGCGGTAAGGCACCGGTTTTTGGTACCGGCATTCCCAGGTTCGAATCCTGGCGCCCCAGCCACATTTTTCCAGGCAGTTGATCCATTGGGCGGGCGATCGCGCGCGCCGGATTTGCATGCACTCTTGTCAAGTCATCTTGCAACTGACACGCTAGTTTCGTTGATTCCAACATGTGTGAGGGAGAAGATGGCTCACAAATTCGAAATCTACAAAGACAAGGCTGGCGAGTTCCGTGTTCGCTTCAAGTACAACAGCGAAGTGATGTTCTCGACCGAGGGCTACAAGACCAAGGCCAGCGCGCAGAACGCCATCGACTCGATCAAGAAGAACGGTCCCGACGCGCCCGTCGAGGACAACAGCGCCGGCTGAGTTCGACGCAACCTCCTAGAAAAAACCCGCCGATTTTCACCGGCGGGTTTTTTTGTTTGTTGGTTTAGCCTGCGGTTGCCGCCGGCTTGGTCTGGGCCGGGGCGCCGAGGAACTCTTCGCACCAGCTCGGGCCTTCGGCGCGCTTGCGGTCGCCGGCAATGTGGATCGAGCGGATGACGTAGTCGGACGAGACGGTCAGTTGCACCGCGCAGCTGAGATACTCGGTGCGCGCCGAGGAAATGCGCTTGCCGCGCTTGCCGTCCTTGGTGGTTTCGTACTGCGCCGGGATCTTGCGGGTCTTGTAGCCGCCCTTCCAGCTATAGACCGTGGAGCTGCCGCTTTCGACGTCGGAGATCGGCGGACCGTACTGGGCGAAGAAGCCGCCGGCCGGCTGGCCGAGCCAACGGGCTTCGACTGCGTTCCTGGAAATCCCCGTCCCGGTCGTCGTGCAGCCGGCGAGCACGAGCGCGAGGCCCGCCACCGTCATCATGCGGAAGTTCATGTTTCTGCCCCTTTGGCTCTCGTTCTGAAATCGGCATGGCACGGAAGCCCGTATCCCCTGGCTTTCCGCGCTTTCCGTTGAGCCTCTAGCGCCAAAAGAGACGAAAGGAAATGCACGCAGCGGTTCCTGTTCCAGGAAATTATGAAGCGTTGCAGAAAGTCCCTATCACGCGCATCTCCGGGGCGCCGTTGGTGCCGACCAGGACCATTTTGCGCCTACGTTTTCCACCGTCACGATTTTTTTGGAAAAGGCGCAATGTTTTTCGAGATAGGCGCTTGTGAAATCAAAATGCCTGTTCTATAGAGGCGCCGCTGGTCACGGAGTGTAGCGCAGTCTGGTAGCGCACCACGTTCGGGACGTGGGGGTCGCAAGTTCGAATCTTGCCACTCCGACCAGCCAAATCAACCGCTTAGCCGATCTTTCCCGAAATATGCGCCAAAGCGCGGATCGACTGCGGACTGCTTCAATCATCACTTCTATAATGCATTGGTAGCTTGCGCCGCGTGACGCTGTGGTCTTTTCGGATGGACGAGCGGATTACGTTCTTTTCCCACCGGCAAGAGTCGCCTGGCTCAATCGAAACGGCCTTGCACTGTTCGCGTGGGTCAGTTGAAAAGGCTTGAAACACTTTGCTCTCGGGCGGTTCGGGCAAGGGCCTCTCCGAGCAGCGGCGCGACGGTGACGCGGCGGATCTTGGCGGTCTGCCGTTGCGATTCGGTGTCTTGAATGGAATCGGTCAGCACCAGTTCCCTGAGGTTGCTGGCGCCAATACGCTCGCAAGCCCCCTCGGAAAGCACGCCGTGGGTGATGTATGCCGAGACCTCTCTGGCGCCCGCTTCCAGCAAGGCGTCAGCCGCATTGATCAAGGTTCCGCCGCTATCGATGATGTCGTCGATCAAGAGGCAGGTCTTCCCGAAGACGTCACCAATGATGTTCATGACCTCCGACACGCCGGCGCGGGGGCGCCTCTTGTCGACGATCGCAAGATCGGTGCCAATGCGCTTGGCGATGCCGCGAGCCCGCGCCACGCCGCCCACGTCAGGCGAAACGACCATGAGATTCCCGACGTCGTAGCGCTCTTTGATGTCGCGGGTCGTCACCGGCGCCGAATAAAGGTTGTCGGTCGGGATATCGAAAAAGCCCTGAATCTGGTCCGTATGCAGATCGAGCGTCATAACGCGGTTAACACCCGCGCCGGCGATCATGTTGGCGACCAGCTTCGCCGAAATCGGTGTGCGGCCGGTGGCGCGGCGGTCCTGACGGGCATAGCCGAAATAGGGGATGACGGCGGTGATCCGGCGCGCAGACGAACGGCGCAGCGCATCGGTCAGGATCAACAGTTCCATGAGGTTGCCGTCGGCAGGAGCACTGGTCGACTGGAGGATATAGACATCCTCGCCGCGCACGTTCTCGTGAAGTTGAACGTTGACTTCCTGGTCGGCGAAGCGCCCGACCGTACAGTCCGTGAGGGGAAGATTGAGATATCTGGCAATGGCTTCGGCAAGGGCGCGGTTGGAGTTACCGGTCACCAGCTTCATGAGCGCAATCCTGTTACAGGGAGCCTTTGAGGCAGCTTTAGAGCCTCGCCGGTGGATTCACAACCAGTGCTGCACATTTTTGTGACGCAACCGGTTTGGGTTGTTTGAGATGGCTATTCGCGACGCTGCACTCCGGTGCCTTAATGTCTGCGCAAATGCCGTTCGTCGCCGCTTAAAAGCCGTTGGTCGAATAGAGGTGTATTCGCAACGGGGTTGCTCTGTCGGCATGCGGGCGAAGCCTCTAGGTTCCCGCCATTCAATCACGGACGACGGGGAACGGGAATGTCGATCAAGCATCTATCCATTGCGACGGTACTGCTGGTGGCCGGCCATTCGGTGGCGGCGGCGCAGAGCTGCGAGAAGAATTTCAAGGCGAGCGGCGTTCCGCTGGTGACGCCTGTTTTCTATAAGACCTGGCAGGAGTTCCCGAAGCTGAAGCCCGAGACCGCTCTGCAGCGGATGGCGCGTGGCGTCGCGGCGGAAGGCTTTTCCGGGATCGAGATCAACAAGGCACTCGGAACCATCGAAGCTTACCAGGATACGGCAGGCTCCGGGCGGCTGCAGACATTGCGAGTCGTCGCCCGCAAGCGCGGTTCAGGCACGCGGGTTGATGCGATGTTTGATATTCAGGTGGGGCAGGTGGCCACCAAGCAGGTGGTGCAGGAAGGCCTTTGCAACATCATCCGGTCCGCGACCGAATAGGTGCCGCGCGCAGGTCTTTTACACGATTTGCGCGAGATTCTGCGGACAAACAACTATTATCTGCTCTGCCCACTTGACGCGGAAGCATGGTGTGCGAAGTCATTCGCCATGAAGAGAAGCACACCAGTGCATCCGCGTGTTTTCGGGTAAGAGATGACCTATTAATTTCATTGATACTTCCGTCGCATATTGCGCGACACCATGAGCGTGGCCCTCGCTTGGCGAGGGTCACGCCATTTCAAATGAAAGCAATCAAAGCGTCTACCGGTATGTGCGGTCGAGCGAGATCTTGCTTTTGGCCTGGACACTGCATGCGGCCCTGTGGCTGCGCGTTGCATTGCTGAAATTGACTTTAAATGATTGTTGCATGCTCGATCGACAGGCGCTTCGCGGAACTCGCGGGTGTCATGCTTTACTCGCTCGAAAAGAACGGTGGCATTCCAGATGCGCAGGTCTTTATCCTGGGTGACGGGCTGCGGGCGTCCGACAAGGAAATGCTGCAAGCCTGTGCCAAACGGAAGCTGTGCTTCATCGATGTCGAAGGCGACATTCTCTCAAAAATCTCAGGCCTGAAGACGACGAGCTACTGGAGCCGCGCTACCTACGCTCGACTGTATCTGCCGGAATTGCTAGCCGACCGGCACGACCGTCTGCTCTACCTGGATGCTGACACGCTGATCAAAAAGAGCCTGGCACCACTGGCCGATCTGTCGTTTGAAGGCAGGGCCGTTGCAGCCGTTCCCTATGATGACCCGACGCGTTTCAATCCGTCGTTCGGCCGAGAGGCGAACACACCCTACTTCAACGCGGGAGTCCTGCTGGTCGATATCGATGCCTGGAACGCGCAGGACTATACCGCTCGCATTGCCAGGCTGCTTCAGGCGCGTTCGTTCGACTTCTTGGATCAGGACGTACTGAACCTTACGACCGAAGGGAGTTTCGTTCATCTCCCCGGCCACTGGAATGCGCAGAAGGGGTGGGAAGACTATTCTCAAGCTTCCATCGTGCACTTCACTCACGCCAAGCCGAACACGAAAGAATGCGAGCACCCGGAGAAGGCGACGTTTCTGGAGTACCGGAAACAAACGCCCTGGCGTTCGGCGCGACTAATCACAAATCGCGACCGGCGCATTCGCACGCTGCTGCTATCGATCAGAAAGAAGTGGCAGTGGCTCTCGGCGTTTGCTCGGTAGCTGCGCTTGACTTGTGTAGCGGCAGTGCGGCGCGGGCCGCATAGCACCGCCGCCAGCCATGCGCTCGGTCAGCCCCGCTTTTCCAGGCCGTTCAGCACGGATTGCGCGGCGGCCTGCGCCTCCAGCATCGACGTGAAGTTGCCTTGGGCGGGGTAGGTGACGCCGCGGAACTTGATGACGAAGCACCATTTGCCGTTGATGCGTTTCTCGACCTTTACGGTGGTTTCCGGTTGCTTGTCGGTGCTCACCCTGTCGTCTCCCTGATTCGGCATTCTTGCGCCAAGGCCGCCCAGATACGCCGAGGAGAGCGGTTCTGTCCACCGCAGGGTGCGCGACCGTCGATGCAAATGTTCCGGGCGAGGGGGTGAAGGCGAACGTCGCGTCCGCTTTCATTCGTCCATGGTCAGGCGGACTGTCCCACGGCGTTCGGAAACGGTGAAACAGCCCTATCGATCCTCATGATCGACGCGCCAAGTTACGAATGCGGCGTTGGATTGATAGTCGTGATCGCGCGAGGCTTGCGCCATGGTGAAGCGATTACCAGCGTTGTTTCATTTTGACGCAACGCCTCTCCGGCTCGATAACGCCGCAACGGAACCTTGACCTCGGCGATCGCGGCGCTGACGCAGGCCGTTTATTGTTCACATGGAAACGACGTGTTCGCAGATTGGTGTCTTATCAGTGTGAACAATCGGGGCGATATTTCCATCAACACTTGTTTTTGCCCGAGAGGCTCAGATGTTGAAGGAACCAATTTTTACCTTTCGCGAGATCGCCATTTGGTCCGCTATTCTTGGCAGCGTCGTCGGCTACCAGCTTTGGCAGCACGCCGATCCTGCGCCGCTGACGATCACTCTTCCTGCGATCGAGCAGCAGCTTTGATGGATGCCTGCGGAGTTGCGCCTCCGGCAAGCTGTCGAAATGCGTCCACGGCGATCACCACTGGTTCTCAGCCGTCCATGCAAAATAAAAAGGGGCCGCTCCGGCCCCTTTTTGCTGCGTGTGATGTCGCTCACCCGTCGATGTCGTCGATGATCTCCACGGCCCTGCCGGCGGAGACGCGGCGGACTTCGGCTTCCTCGCGGCGACCGGCGAAAAGTTCGGTCGCCATCAGCTGGTCGGCAAGGTCGGCCGGCAGCGAGAGGATGACGCGGGCGTCTTCCGTGTGGATGCCGCCGAGCGCCGAGCGCTTGGCGGTGATCATGCCGCCCGCCACCGTGTTGTTGGTGTCCGGATCGATCAGGATGAACGCGCCGGTGGTGCGGTTCTGCTCGTAGGTGTCGAAGATCGCCTGCTCGTCGAAGGCAAGATGCACCTTGCCGATGGCGTTCATCGGCAGCTGATCGGCCTGGTTCCACTTACCGGTCTGGAGGTCAAGCTGGCTTGCCGGCTGCACCTGGACGCGCTGGCGTCGGCTGCCACTCTTCAGCCAGTAGCGCTTGCCGGGCTGGATGCCTTCGGCCTGCAGCGCGACGAGCTGGGCGTCGAAGGAAAGACCAGTCAGCGGCTGGCTGTCGATCGCGACGATCATGTCGCCGCGCGAGACGTCCACCTGGCGGTCGAGCACGAGCGTGATCGCGTCGCCGGCGACCGCTGCGTTGCGCACGAGATCGAAGGTGACGATCTTGGTGACGTTGGCAACCATGCCCGAGGGCAGGATGACAACACTGTCGCCGGGCTTCACCGAGCCGCCGGCAACCGTGCCCTGATAGCCGCGGAAGCTTTCGCCGGGCCGCGAGACGCGCTGCACCGGCAGGCGGAAACCAACGGTCTGGGCCGAACGAGTGGTTGCCAGCTCCAGTACCTCGATCAGCGTCGGGCCGTCATACCAGGGCATCGAGGCGCGGCCGTCATAGACGACGTTCTCGCCCTTTAGCGCCGAGACCGGGATGGCGATGACCTGGCGCACGCCAAGCGACAGCGCCAGCTCGCGGAACTCGTGGCTGATCTCTTCGAAACGGGCGCGGTCGTAGTCGGTGAGGTCGATCTTGTTGACCGCCAGCACGAATTGCTTGATGCCCATCAGCGTCGCGATCGTCGCATGCCGGCGGGTCTGTTCGAGCAGTCCGACGCGTGCGTCGACGAGCAGCACGGCGAGATCGGCGGTCGAGGCGCCGGTCGCCATGTTGCGGGTATATTGCTCATGACCGGGCGTGTCGGCGACGATGAACGAGCGCTTGTCGGTCGAGAAGTAGCGATAGGCGACATCAATGGTGATGCCCTGTTCGCGCTCGGCCTGCAGCCCGTCGAGCAGCAGCGCGAAATCGGGAAGGCCAAGATCGTTCTGCTTGCCTTTGGAATCGCGCTGAAGCGTCGCTGCCTGGTCTTCCTTGACCGCCTTGGTGTCCCAGAGCAGGCGGCCGATCAGTGTCGACTTGCCGTCGTCGACCGAGCCGCAGGTGATGAGCCGAAGGGGACGGCTGTCACGGGTGGCGCGCGCCGGCTCCTGCGCCGGGAAAGCGAGAACTTCGCCAGCTGCAACGTGCTCGACGGCATTCGCGGTTGCGGGTGCGGTCATCAGAAATATCCTTCGCGCTTCTTCTTTTCCATCGAGCCGGATTGGTCACGGTCGATGGCGCGGCCCTGGCGTTCGGAAACGGTCGCGGTTTCGAGTTCGGAGATGATGTCGTCGAGCGTCGTCGCGGTCGAACGGATGGCGCCGGTCAGCGGGAAGCAGCCGAGCGTGCGGAAGCGGATGACTTCTTCGCGCTTGGTCTCGCCAAGCAAAAGTTCGAGGCGCGGGTCTTCGGCAAGGATCATCATGCCGTCGCGTTCGACGATCGGGCGCTTTTCAGCAAAGTAGAGCGGCACGATCGGAATGTCTTCGGCCTGGATGTAGCGCCAGATATCGACCTCGGTCCAGTTGGACAGCGGGAAGGCGCGCACGCTCTCGCCCTTGCGGATCATGCCGTTGTAGACGTTCCAGAGTTCCGGACGCTGGTTGCGCGGGTCCCAGCGGTGGTCGGGCGTGCGGAAGGAGTAGATGCGCTCCTTGGCGCGGCTCGCCTCTTCGTCGCGACGCGCGCCGCCGAAGGCAGCATCGAACTGGCCGGCGTCGAGCGCCTGGCGCAGCGCCTCGGTCTTCATGATGTCCGTATAGAGCGCCGAGCCGTGGGTGAACGGCGTGACGTTCTCGGCGGCACCGCGCGGATTGACGTGCTCGATCAGGTCAAGGTCGTAGCGCTCGACGATCTCGTTGCGGAACGCGATCATCTCGGCGAATTTCCAGCCGGTGTTGACGTGCAGCAGCGGGAACGGAACGCGGCCGGGATAGAAGGCCTTGCGTGCCAGATGCAAGAGAACCGAGGAATCCTTGCCGATCGAATAAAGCATGACCGGGCGCTCGAACTCGGCGGCCACTTCGCGGAAGATGTGGATCGCTTCGTTTTCCAGCGCCTTCAGATGCGGATCGAGCGGCGGCTTGGCACTCTGCGGATTATGCAGTTCCGTTTCCGGATGGATGTGGGGCATTTCAGTCTCCGGGAGGATTTGTCTTCGGATGAGCGCACCAGCCTCAGGCGGCGCTGCTCGAATTGGGGATGATGGAGCTTGCGGCGGCCTCGGGAACATGCAGACCACATTCGCGCTTCTCGTCGTTCTCCCACCACCAGCGGCCGGCGCGCTCGGGCTCGCCGGGCTTGATGGCGCGGGTGCAGGGCTCACAGCCGATCGACGGATAGCCGCGGGCGTGCAGCGGGTTGACCGGAACGGCGTGCGTGTCGACGTAGCTGTTGATGGTCTCGATGTCCCAGTCGGCCAGCGGATTGATCTTGATCAGGCCGCGTTCGGCATCTGCCTCGGCAAAGGGCGTGGAGGCACGGTTGCCCGACTGGCCGCGGCGCAGCCCGGTAACCCAGAAGCTTGCTCCTTCGAGTGCGCGCGCAAGCGGCTTCAGCTTGCGCACGTCGCAACAGGCATGTCGCGCTTCGACGCTTTCATAGAAACCGTTGAGACCGTAGCGCGCCGCATAGGCGTCGATGTCGGCCTTTTCCGGATGGTAGCGCTTGATCAGGATGTCGTAGGCTTCTTCTGTCTTGTCGATCAGCGCCGCGGTCTCATCGAAGAGACGACCGGTCTGAAGCGTGACGACATCGACGGCAAGCTTGTTCTTGCCGATCGCGGCGGTAATCACCTGATCCTCGATGCCGAGCGAGGTCGTGAAGACTGCCCGCCCTTCAAGGCTTGCAACGAGCGCCAGCCGCCCGGCGAGATCCAGGCTTTCGAGCCTCTCGTTCAGTGCCTTGGCGGTGGTTTCGAGGGATGACGTGGTCATGGCTGCGTCCTGTTCCAACTTGGGCGGAATATCGCAGCCGAACAGGACAATGGACAGAAATAGCGGTTTCTAATGCTGTTTGTTTGGAGCAAATCTGCCTCTCAGATCGAAAAGCAGCGAAAAACCGAATATAGACTAGTAATTTACTAGATTTAATACTGTATGTGGCAAAAGCTAGAGACGCGAACTCTGCGGCTCGCGTCTCCTTGTTTTGCGGCCGAAGCCTGATCGTCAGAACTCCGCCCAGCCGTCCTCCTGTGGTCGCGCGCCGCCGCGATAAGCGCCGGCGAGCTTGCGGGTCAACGCACGTGCGGGCGAGGGGGCTGCACTTTCCGTGGCACCACTTGCCACGAGGCGTGGTCCTGCCGAAGAGCCGATGCCGGTCCTGAAGCGCATCAGGAGGTCGTTGAGCGCGCCGGCCTCGCGGGCAAGGCTGTGGCTGGCGGCGGTCGATTGCTCCACCATCGCCGCATTCTGCTGCGTGCCCTGGTCGATGGCATTCACCGCCGTATTGATCTGCTGGATGCCGGCTGCCTGTTCGCGGGCGCTTTCGACGATCGCCGTCACGTGGTTGCTGATCTCCTTGACCTCGACGATGATGCTTTCGAGTGCCGCGCCGGTCTCTCGCACCAGGGTGACGCCGGATTTGACCTGCTGGCCGGATGTGGCGATCAGCACCTTGATCTCCTTGGCGGCTTGCGCCGAGCGCTGGGCAAGCTCGCGCACTTCCTGGGCGACGACGGCAAAACCCTTGCCCGCCTCACCGGCGCGGGCCGCCTCGACGCCGGCGTTGAGCGCCAGCAGGTTCGTCTGGAAGGCGATGTCGTCGATCACGCCGATGATGCTGGAGATCTCCCGCGACGACGCTTCGATGCCGCTCATGGCGGTGACGGCATTGCCGACGATTTCGCCGGATTTCTCCGCAGCACCTCGGGTGCGGGTGACGAGCGTGCCCGCCTCTTCCGCGCGCCGGCTGGCATCGGCGACGGTGGTGGCGATCTGGTCGAGTGCCGCTGCTGTTTCCTCGACCGAGGCGGCCTGTTGTTCCGTGCGCTTGGAGAGGTCGCCGGCGGCGGAGCGGATTTCGCTGGCGCCGGCATTGATGCTGCGAGCGTTCTCCCCGACCGAGCGCAGTGCCTCTTCGAGGTTGGTGACCGAGCTGTTGAAGTTGGTTCGCAGCGCGTCGAGCCGTTCGGCAAGCGGCGTGTCGATGCGGAAGGTCAGATCACCTTCGGCAAGGCGATCGAGACCAAAGCCGAGCGCGCTGACTGCCGCCTGGACCTCGGCCGCCTCTTTCGCCTTCTGCGCTTCGCGCTGTTCGCGCTCGCGTTCCGACAGCGAACGACCGGCTTCGGCCTCTTGCTCCAGCCGCTCGCGTTCCAGCGCATTGTCTCGGAAGACGGCGACAGCGCCGGCCATCTGGCCGATTTCGTCGCGGCGACCTTCGCCGAAGATCAATGCCTTGAGATTGCCGGCGGCAAGCTGGCGCATGGCTTCGCGCAGGCTTGTCAGCGGGCGCAGCAGGCCGGCAATGACGAACCAGACGGTCGCGCCAAGCATGAGCAGGGCGAAGCCTGCAATCACGCTTTGCCAGAGTGTCAGGTTGTCCTTCTCGGCATTCGCCGCTTCGAGCTCGCTGTTGGCTTCGGAAAGCTGCAGCTTGATCAGGTCGCTGATCGGCGCGGCGAGGGGGTCGACGGATGAGTAGAGCCTGGTATCGATGAAACGTTCGAGTTCGGCCTTGTCCCGACGCTGCATGATCTGCACGAGATCGCGGATCGACGCATCACTTGCGACGCGCGCCTTGTCGAAAATCTCGGTAAGCGTCTTCTCCTCGGGCGTAAGCCACGTGGCCTCATAGGTGCGCCAGCGCGTATCGATGGTCGAAAGCGCCGTGTCGATCGCTTTCGCGCCGGCAGCCCAGTCCAGAGCGCCGCTGCGAACCTTATGGCTCGTGTCGACGATTTCGACCGCATACGTGTCGGACACCGTCTTCAAGTGATCGACCGGCAGAAGCCGGTCGGCGACGATCGATTCGGTGCGTTTGGAGATGGAAGTCATCGCACTGAACGCCGTGACGATCATGACCAGCATGGCGACGGCGAGCAGGGACAAGCACACGAGCAGGCGTGCTTTGATTGTCATGAATAACGCTCCTCGGTTGCCCGCAAGGCAAATCATCCTCGGCCGATCGCCGCGGACAGGCCGCAAAGGCATCGGTAAGCAAGCTCGCCTTGGCAGGGGAGTGATGTCGATGATGGGATGGAGCACGCGATCTCACGCGGCGAAACTGCCGTCATGGCACATTCGCCCAGCGTTCACTCCGTCTCATCTAGACATAACAACCGGAGATTAAGAATGGCTAAATTCTAAGCTGTTGCTTAAGGTTCGCGCAACCCAAGATAATCGCAACCACAGGCGGTGTGCGGGTGCGATGCTCAAGAAGTGTTGAAGACCGCGTCCTTTCGCAATCTGCTCTTCGGGTTCAAGCTGCCACCTCTCCGAAACAGGCGAAGGAGCAGGGACATGTTGAATGCCGTTTCACGCCGTGGCGTTGTCGCAATCATCCTGACGGGGCTTCTGGTTACCGGCGCCTATGCCCATCACGGATGGTCCTGGGCCGAGGCCGACCAGATCGAGCTCAAGGGCATCATCCGCGAGATCTCGATGGCGCCGCCGCACCCGACCTTACAGGTGGAGGCGTCCGCGGATGGCATGTGGCACGTCGAACTCGGCAATCCCCGCCAGACGGAGCGCTCAGGCTTTGTCGAGGGCTCAGCCAAGGCCGGTGACGAGATCATCGTTCTCGGCAACCGTTCGCTCGACCCGAACGAAAAGCGCATGAAGGCGGTGCGCATCACGGTCGCCGGCAAGACCTATGACATCTATCCGGAACGCATCCGGGCCGGTGGATGAGCGGCGCGGAACTCGTCGAGTGGATCGCCGGCTGGCCGGTGGGCGCGGCGCTCAGACGCTCGGCGATCCTCTATCTCGTGGTCAACGCGGCTCATATTCTCGCGATCGGCCTGCTCATCGGCGCGATCGTACCGCTTGATCTGAGGCTGCTCGGGCTTGTCCGTGATGCGCCCGTCGCGGTGCTTGGACCCTTTCTGGCGCAAGCGGCTGCGATCGGCCTGGCGATGGCGATCGTCACCGGCTTTTGCCTCTTCAGCGTCAGGCCTTCGGCCTATCTCGCCAATCCGGCGTTTCTGACCAAGCTCGCACTACTGGCAATCGGAACGCTCAATGCACTGTCGGTCCGCGTGGGTACGGCCTGGTCGGTCGCGCGCGCAGGTGGAGCCGTTGCGTTGCGCCTGCGTGCGCAGGCGCTTGCCTCCTTGGTCACATGGCTGGGTGCTCTGCTCGCCGGCCGCTGGATCGGCTTTCTCTGACGCTGATCCTATCGCTCGCCTGCCGTTCTCCACGCGGGAAGGGCAGGCTCCTGTTCGACCGTTCTTCCTCGCACGAACTGCAGCGTTGTCTCGGCCACGCGTTGGCCGAGATGACTTGCCGTCTCAAGATCGGATGGTGGCGGCGCCAGATCGGCGCCCTGGTCGACATAGGACTGAGCGCCGGCGCCCAGCCAGAAGCCAAGCCGGTTGAGATCGTCAGGTGATCCTTTGGTCGAGTGGTTGGCCGGTGGTAGGTCGAGGTTGATCCAGTGCATGCCATGCTGGGCAGCAAAGAGAGCAAGTTGCATCAGCGTCGCGAGTTTATCGCCCGAGGCGGTTCCCGAGTTGGTGAAACCGGCAGCAAACTTGTTTTTCCAAAGGTAGCCTTTGGCCATCACGGCACTGGAACTCGCTTCCTGAAATGACTTGAACGCGGCTGACTGGCCTCCGACATAGGTCGGCGTGCCGAAAATGATCGCCTCGGCCGAGCGGAGATCGTTCCACCGTGCCGGTGCATCCTCAACAGCTAGGAGCAGACCTTGTGCGCCGTCGACGCGCTCGATACCGGCTTTAACAGCCTGGGCCTGGCGTGCCGTGTGCCCGTATCCGCTGTGGTAGATGACGGCTATGCATATGTTGCTCATGGTTTGGTCTCCTATGGTTTGGCGTTGGGCCTGCCGCACGCGTAGAGGCGCGCGCGATCGGCGCGTGGCAGGTTGAGATTGGGTGGGCAGGGGCGATCAGCAGAGCTGTCGGCTCTGGTGCCTGTGTGCGGGAGCGCGATCGTAGGGCGCGGTCACCTGTCGCTCAGTGAACGGCAGGAGCACCGAGATATGTCAGCATTTCCGGGAGGTGTTTTAGCTTGTCCGGATTGCGCGTGACATAGATGGCGGTGATCCGATCCCGCTCGATCTCGATCGCGGTGGTCTGCAGGACCCCGTCTTCGATGGTGATAAAACCAGGCAGCCCATTGATGAATTCGTAACGCACGAGCCGCGACATCGCCCGGGCAAAGATCAGCCTCAGCGAGGCGTGCAGCATTATCACCTCGTCTATTCCGACGATCGGCCGTCTTGGCGCCACTGTCTTGCCGCCGCCGTCCGCATAGACGATCGCGCCGGTCGCAAGCAGCGAACGAAGCTTGTGCAAATCGCCGCCACGGGAAGCGGCAAAGAAGGCGGCGGCGATTTCCATGCCCTGTTCCCGTGGCATCGCAAATCGCGGGCGGGTCTCGCGGACATTGACACGGGCACGGCTGGCCAGTTGACGGCAGGTTGCTGCCTTGCGGCCGAGCGTCTCGCCGATTTCATCGAAGCTGACACCGAAGACGTCGTGCAGCAGGAAGGCCGCTCGTTCCAGCGGCGACAGGCGTTCCAGTGCAATCATCAGAGGCAGGGTAATGTCGTCTAGTTCGTCGCACTGCTCGACGACCGGTTCCGGCAGCCATGGCCCGAGGTAGGTTTCGCGCCGCCGCCGTGCCGACTTCAACTGGTTGAGGCAAAGGCGTGTCACGATCCGGCCCAGAAACGCCGATGGTTCTTTGACGGCCGCACGGTCGGCGTTCAGCCAGCGCAGGAATGCTTCCTGTACGACATCTTCGGCTTCGCTGACGGAGCCCAGCATGCGATAGGCGATGCGGATCAGTCGCGGGCGTACCGCGCCGAAGGTCGTTCTGACGTCTTCGTCGGTCATCCCGGCCATCACGCGCCCCGCTGCGATATGGCGCGGCCGGCCACGAAATGGCTTGCGCGCACAAGGGGCCATGATGGCATCACCGCTGCGGCAGTCCCATGCGGATCGGGCTTCGCTGTCATCTTCGTCTCCTTCATCTCAAGCACTCGAGAAGGCAAGACAAGATAACACCGGCGAATGTGACATGCGGCTGTCGGTCGCCGGCAAAAAAGTTCGCCTTGCGGCAAACTATCTGTCGCTGACCTGCCAGCGCGGATTGATCCACGGTTCCTGGTTCGATCTGGCGAGGGGCTGCTTGCCGAGAATGTGGTCGGCCGCCTTCTCGCCGGTCATGATCGACGGGCTGTTCAAGTTGCCGTAGGTCACGTGTGGGAAGATCGAGCTGTCGGCGACACGAAGGCCTTCGACACCAATGACGCGGGTCTCCGGATCGACCACCGCCATCGGGTCGTCCTTGGCACCCATCCGGCAGGTGCCGCAGGGGTGGTAGGCGCTTTCCAGATGCTCGCGCAGGAACGCGTCGATCTGTTCGTCCGACTGGACTTTCTCGCCCGGCTGGATCTCCGGACCGCGATAGTGGTCGAAGGCTTTCTGGCCGAAGATCTCGCGGGTGAGGCGCACGCAGTGGCGGAACTTCTCCCAGTCCTCCGGGTGGCTCATATAGTTGAAGCGGATGACGGGGTCGGCCATCGGATCGGAGGAGCGCAGCGTGACGTTGCCGCGCGACTTCGAGAGGTTGTAGCCGACATGCACCTGGAAGCCGTGGGTGTTGGCGGCCGCCTTGCCGTCGTAGCTGATCGCCACCGGCAGGAAGTGGTACTGGATATCTGGCTGCTTGACGCCGGGGGCCGAGCGCAGGAAGGCGCAGGCCTCGAACTGGTTGGAGATGCCGAGGCCCTTCTTGAAGAACAGCCACTGCGCGCCGGCAACGCCCTGCCAGAACCAGGGCAGCCAGGAATAGAGCGACACGGGCTTGGTCGAAATCTGCTGGAAATAGAACTCCATATGGTCCTGCAGGTTTGCGCCGACGCCTGGTCGGTCAACCTTCACCTCGATGCCCATGTCCTTCAGGTGCTCGGCCGGGCCGATGCCCGAGAGCATCAAGAGCTTCGGCGAATTGAACGAGGAGGCCGAGACGACGACCTCACGGTTGGCCTTGACGACCTCGATCTTGCCGCCACGCTCGATCTCGACCCCGGTCGCCCGGCCGTTCTCGATGATGATCCGACGGGCGAAGCAACGCACGAGCGATACGTTCTGCCGCTTCATCGCCGGCTTCAGATAGGCGTTTGCCGCCGACCAGCGCCGGCCCTGCCAGACGGTCTGCTCCATCAGCCCGAAGCCTTCCTGCTTCGAGCCGTTATAGTCATCGGTGAGTTCGAAGCCGGCTTGCTGGCCGGCCTCGATAAAGGCATGGAACAGCGGATTGTGGACCGGGCCGCGTTTAACGTGCAGCGGTCCGTCGGTTCCGCGCCAGCCGGCTTCGCCGCCGTGGCTGTTTTCCATGCGCTTGAAATAGGGCAGCACATCCGCATAGGCCCAGCCGCGCGCGCCGAGTTCTTCCCAGCGGTTGAAGTCTTCCGCATGGCCGCGCACATAGACGAGACCGTTGATCGAAGAGGAACCGCCGATCACCTTGCCGCGCGGCGCGGTGATGCGGCGGTTGTTGAGGTTCGGCTCAGGCTCAGACAGATAGCCCCAGTTATAGCGCTTCATGCTCATCGGCCAGGCAAGCGCTGCCGGCATCTGGATGAACGGCCCCGCATCCGTTCCGCCATATTCCAGCACCAGGACGGTATTCTTGCCGTCTTCTGAGAGGCGATAGGCGAGCGCCGAGCCGGCGGAGCCGGAGCCGATGATGATGTAATCTGCCTGCATAAGCGTCGTCTTTCTTTTAATCGTTGCCCCTCGGCATGCCTCTCATCCGCAGTGACGGGATGCGCCGCTCATACGCACGGTGAGGGATCCGCCCCTCATCCGGCTGCCGCCACCTTCTCCCCGCAGGCGGGGAGAAGGAAAACGCGGATATGTCTTGCTCCCTCTCTGACGTCCTTATGCGTTGCCGCGTGTGGTCTGGCGAGCAGGCCTCGTCCCCTCTCCCCGCGAGCGGGGGAGGGCTAGGGGGAGCGGCAAATCAACAATCTCAATACGGCGCCTGCACCGGCCCCATGCCGACATAGACGGTCTTCAGCTCACTATAATGGTTGAGCGCCGCGACCGAATTCTCGCGGCCGAAGCCGGATTGCTTGGAGCCGCCGAAGGGGATTTCCACCGGGCAGAGATTGTAGGTGTTGATCCACAGCGTACCGGCCTCCAGCTGGTCGACGACGCGGTGGGCGCGGGTAATGTCGGCGGTGAAGACGCCGGCCGAAAGGCCGAATTCGGTGGCATTGGCGCGGGCGATCACCTCGGCCTCGTCGTCGAAGTCGAGCACGCACATGACAGGCCCGAAGATTTCCTCGCGCGCGATCGTCATGCCGTCGGTGACGTCGGCAAAGACCGTCGGCTGGATATAGGTGCCTTCACTGTTCACGGCGTTCGGGATGCCGCCACCGGTCACCAGTCGCGCACCTTCGGCCTTGCCCTTCTCGATATAGGAAAAGACCTTGTCGCGCTGTGGCGCCGAGACCATCGGCCCGAGCTGCGTTGCCTCGTCCATCGGGTCGCCGATGACGATCGCCTCGGTGCGGGCTTTGAGCCGCGTCAGGAACTGTTCCTTGATACCCTTGTGCACGAAGACGCGGGTGCCGTTCGAGCAGACCTGGCCGGTCGAATAGAAGTTGCCGAGCATGGCGCCGCCGATGGCGCTTTCGAGGTCGGCATCGTCGAAGACGATCAGCGGCGACTTGCCGCCGAGTTCCATCGTGACGTGCTTGAGTTCGGCGGCGGCCGCCCCTGCCACCTTCTTGCCGGTCGGGACCGAGCCTGTCAGCGATACCTTGGCGACGTCGGGATGGTTGACGAGCAGGGGCCCGGTGGTGCGATCGCCCTGGATGACATTGTAGAGGCCCTTCGGCAGGCCGGCTTCGACGAGAATTTCGGCGATCTTCAGGGCGCCGAGCGGCGTGTTTTCCGAGGGCTTGAAGACCATGGCGTTGCCGGCGGCAAGCGCCGGTGCGCCCTTCCAGCAGGCGATCTGCTGCGGATAGTTCCAGGCGCCGATGCCGACGCATACGCCGAGCGGCACGCGCTTGGTGTAGGCGAAGTCGCCACCGAGCGGGATGTAGTCGCCATTGAGGGCGGTGGCGATGACGCCGCCGAAGAACTCGAAACTGTCGGCGCCGGAGGTCGGATCCGCGACGATCGTCTCCTGGATCGGCTTGCCGGTGTCGAGCGTTTCGAGCTCGGAGAGCTCGCGGTTGCGCTCGCGCATGATCTCGGCGGCGCGCTTAAGGACCCGGCCGCGCGCCGTCGGGCTCATAGCCGCCCATTCCGGCTGGGCGCGCTTGGCAGCGGCAATCGCCTTTTCGACGATCGCCGGCGTTGCCGCATGCAGCCGGGCGATCACTTCGCCGGTCGCCGGGTAGATGCTCTCGATGACAGTGCCTTCGATGTCCTCGACATATTCGCCGTCGATGAAATGCGAGGCTTGCGGTTGGGCTTTCATGTCATTCTCCCCGCGGATAGCGTTTGGATTCCTCGAGATTGTCGAGGTTCATATGGTTGCGCATGTAGCGCTCGGATGCCTTCTGCAGCGGCTGGTGATCCCAAGGGTAATAGGCGCCGTTCCGGAGCGCCTCGTAGACCACCCAGCGCCTGGCCTGGCTTTCACGCACGGCCGCATCGAAACCTTCCATGTCCCAATGGGCGGCGCACATGTCCTGGAACGCCTGCAGGGTTGCCGCCTGTACCGGCGTTTCGGGCTTGGCAGCGAGGTTTGTCAGTTCCAGCGGATCCGCTTCGAGATCGTAGAGCTGGTCGGGATCGAGCGCACAGTGGATGTATTTCCATTTGCCTTCGCGGATGGCGACCAGCGGCGCGTAGGAGGCTTCCGCCGCATATTCCATCAGCACCGGCTCTGAGCGCTCCTCGCCGTTGATCATGGGCACCAGGCTGATGCCATCGGTCCAGGGCTTGACCTCGTCCATGGTAATGCCGGCGAGGTCGGCAAGCGTCGGCGTCACGTCGAGATTGGAGGTCGGCGCCAGATGCAGGCCGGCTGCGACGCCGGGGCCGGCGACCATCAGCGGCACGCGGGCAGAACCCTCAAAGAAGTTCATCTTGAACCACAGTCCGCGCTCGCCAAGCATATCGCCGTGATCCGAGCAGAAGAGGATCAGCGTGTCGTCGAGCATGCGGGTGCGCGTCAACGTATCCAGAAGTTCGCCGACTTTTTCGTCAAGATAGGAAATGTTGGCGAAATAGGCGCGGCGCGAGCGGCGGATGTTGTCTTCCGTCAGGTCAAAATTGACGTAGTCGCAGGAATGCATGATGCGCTTGGAATGCGGATCCTGCCGGTCGTCCGGCAGCATGCCGACCTCGGGCAACAGATGCTCGCAATCCTCGTAGAGGTCCCAGAACTTCTTTCGCGCCACGTAAGGGTCGTGCGGGTGGGTGAACGAGACCGTCAGGCACCAGGGGCGGCGCTCCGCGTCGTCGTTTTCGCGCGACAGCTGGTAGAGCTTCTGGTTGGCAAGGAAGGCGACCTCGTCGTCATATTCCATCTGGTTGGTGATCTCGGCGACGCCGGCGCCGGTGACCGAGCCGAGATTGTGGTACCACCAGTCGATGCGCTCGCCGGGCTTGCGATAGTCCGGCGTCCAGCCGAAATCGGCCGGGTAGATGTCGGTCGTCAGCCGTTCCTCGAAGCCGTGCAGCTGGTCCGGGCCGACGAAATGCATTTTGCCCGACAGCGCCGTGTAGTAGCCGGCGCGGCGCAGGTGATGTGCATAGGTCGGGATCGAGGACTGATACTCGGCGGCGTTGTCGTAGACGCGGGTGCGGCTCGGCAACTGGCCGGCCATGAACGAGGCGCGGGCAGGGGCGCAGAGCGGCGACGAGGTGTAATTGTTGCGGAACCGGGCCGAGCGGGCGGCGAGTGCCTTCAGGTGCGGCGCATGCAGGAACGCGGCCGGTCCGTCGGGAAAGAACTTTCCGTTCAGCTGGTCGACCATGATGATCAGGATGTTCGGTCTTGCGGTCATGCGGCCGTTCCCTGGTATGTGAGCCGATCGATGTGCGAGGTGACATAGTCTTCGGTAAGCGCGATCGAAGCTTCGATGCTGATCGGCGCGGAGCGCAGACTCTGGCGGATATAGAGCCCGTCGATCATCGCAGCTGCGCCTTCGGCAATGCGTTCCGCGTCATCATCGGCACAAAGCGTCTTGAGGCTCGCCAGCAGATTGGATCGCAGGCGCCGGGCATAGACCACGAGCAGCCGCCGCACCTCTTCCGAGCGCTGCGCTTCCGAGTAAAAGGCAAGCCAGGCGGCGATCGTATCAGGGGCGAACTGGCTTGCCTGGAAGGAGACGCGGATGAGCGCGCTCAGCCTTTCGCGCGGGCCTGCCACGGTGCTGAGCGCCGTTACCGTGTCGTCGCGCAATTGCCGTAGAAGGCTGCGGATGGTCTCGATCAGCAATTGTTCCTTGCTGCCGAAATAGTGGTGGGCAAGGGCAGGGGAAACGCCGGCGTGGCGGGCGATCTCGGACATGGTGACGGCAAGCGTGCCCTGATCGCCGATCACGCGCAGCGCTGCGTCGACCAGCGCCTTGCGGCGCACCGGTTCCATCCCGACCTTCGGCATCCGTCTCTCCCTTGACGATGATCAGTCTATTTTTGATTGACTCATCAATCAATAAAAATCGGCGGTGTTTTCGCTTTCCTTTTGTGCAGAAATCCGGCTCAATCCCCGCGTTAGCGATCTCGCGTTGCAAAGGACTGGAGGTTGAGATGACCCACGCATTCGATCGAGCCGACAAGTCAGCGGTTGCCGGTAAATGGGGGTGGTTCGTCGCCCTCGGCGTGCTGTTGATCATGTGCGGCGGCCTTGCCTTCGGCAATCTGCTGATGGCGACGGTCGCGTCTGTCTATTATGTCGGGATCATCATGCTGGTCGGCGGGCTGTTCAATCTCGCCCACGCCTTTCAGGTAAAGGGCTGGGACAGCGTGCTCTACTGGGGCCTGAGCGGCGCCTGCTATACGATCGCCGGCCTTTTTGCCTTCATCAATCCCGTGCTCGCCTCGTCCTTCCTCACCTTTGTCATGGCGATCGCCTTGATCGTCGCCGGTTGCTTCCGCATCTGGGTTGGCCTGAAGCTCAGGCCGCTGCAGGGCTGGGGCTGGGTTGCACTCGGCGGTCTGGTCACGCTTGTGGCCGGCCTGATCATCGCTGCCGGCTGGCCGGTCAACAGCCTCTGGATCCTCGGCCTGTTTCTCGCCGTCGACCTCGTAATGCAGGGCTTGTCGCTGATCGCCTTCGGCGTTCTGGCCAAGGGCTGAGTTTAGCGCGAGGTGCTGCCGAGCAGCGCCTCGAGCAGCCGGAGCAGATCGCCGCGAAGATCAGCAAGACCGTTTGCAGCGAGCGCCTCAAGTCCGATCAGCGCGCCGTAGAGCGCGCTGGCGCCGCTGCGGCTCTCACTTGGCGAAAATCCGCAATGACCGAGCAGGTCGGCAATGTAGCCAAGGCGGCGTTCGTCGACGGACTTAATGGTCATGGCGGCCATGGCGTCGAAGCGCGCCCATTCGCGGACCGCGCTGTCCGTCAGCAAGCCGCCATAGGGAAGGCTGCGTTCGTCGGTCGCGGCATGCACCAGCAACCGCAATCGCTCCTGCGCCGTTACTTCCACGGCTTCGATTTCTGCGATGATCGCGTCTGTCGCTTCGCGCGCCCAATGGGCTAGCATCTTTGCCTTCAGATCCGGCACATCCTTGAAATGCCAGTAGAAGGAGCCCTTGCTCACCTTCAGGTCGCGGGCGATCGCCTCGGCCCGGATCGCCTGCACGCCGCCGGTCGTCAGTGCGCGGAAGGCGGCCTTGATCCAATCATCGCTCGTGAGGGTACTTTTTGTCGTCATGGCCTTCCATACGTCACCGTATTGACTGATGCAACCAGGTCGCGTACATACGCTGCCGTATGGTGAAGATTGGAGGCGAAGGCATGAGCAAATGGCTTCTGGCAGCGGGCATCCTGTCCCTGGCGACAACGGGCATTCATCTCTTTGCCGGCGGGCCGGAGGTGCATGTGCCTTTGCTTGCAAGCAGCCCCTCGGCGCTGCTTAAAACCTATGTCTCGCTTCTCTGGCACGCGACGAGCGCCATCCTCCTGATCAACAGTATCGCCCTGCTGTTTGCCGCCGTGAACGGGCGTTACCGTGCGCCGCTGGCCGCTGCGGTGATCGTGCAATATCTCGCCTATGCGGTGCTCTTCATCGGCTACGGGCTTGCCTATCTCGGTTCTCTCTCGACCACGCCGCAATGGGCGGCCTTTCTCCTCATGGCCGCGCTTGCGGCGATCGGCGTGCGGTCGGGCAAAGGGTCTCCGTCAACCGTGACCGCTTGAGGCGGTCCGCCCACAGGCAAGCAAGGAACCCATCATGTTGGCGGCAATCGCGATCCTGCTTTTCCTCGTTCTTTCCGGTATCGCCGGGCTGCATGCCTACTGGGCGTTCGGCGGACTTTGGCCCTGTGACGACGAAGAAACGCTTGTCCGCACGGTGGTCGGCACGAAGCACCGGTCGGCGATGCCGCCGGTCTGGCTGACGCTGGTCGTCGTCGTACTCCTCTTTGCGGCGGCGCTCCTGCCATTGTCCGTGACGCCCGTCTTTGCAGGGCTTTTGCCGCCGATCCTCGGCCATGTCGGCCTTGCGGGGCTTGCCGCCATCTTCGTCGCCCGTGGCCTCCTGGCCTTCACCACCGCGTTCCACCAACGCCACGGCACGGAGCCCTTCGTGACGCTCGACCGTCGCATCTACGGTCCGCTCTGCCTGGTCATCGGTGCCGGATACCTGACATTGCTCGTTCTCGTCTGAACCATCCTGGCGCGACGGTCAGGATGGGGCAGACGCCGACCGATCGCAGGACTTGCTCATGAAACTACTGATTTCATTAGAGTGTTTGCATCTGATTGGCGCAGTTGCGGCTGTCACATAGCTTTCATCAAAGCTTCATAATGGGGAAAGACTTCGTTGACGCTTGCTGGCCATGCTGCCGGCGTTCGACCGTCCGTCCCATATTTCTGGAGCCCGGCATGTCCGCCGCCCCCGCCGAAATTCTCTCGTTGCGCCGGTTCGGCGACGACCAGATCGTAACGCTCGCCAAGCTGGTGATCGAAACCGCCTTCCAGCCGATCGCAGAAGCGGCGACCGGCACCGTCTTCGGCTACGAATCCCTGATGCGCGGCTTTCAGAAACTCGGCTTTGCCTCGCCGCTGGAGCTGCTCGACAAGGCGGAAGAAGAAGGGCAGCTGCTGGCGCTCGAACACATGATCAACAGTCGCGCCGTCGCCGGCTTTGCGACGCTGCCCGATCATTCCGCACGCACGCTGTTCCTCAACTTCGACTCACGCCTCGTTGGCGGTGAAGGCGACATCGTCGAACGCCTCGTCAACCACTTGAAGCGCGCCAATATCGCCCCGTCGTCACTCTGTTTCGAGCTTTCCGAGCGCTTCGATGGCGGCAAGATGCCGGATTTCTCGGCCCTCGTGCGTGATCTCCGGCTTGCCGGTTTCAAGCTGGCGATTGACGATTTCGGCGCCGGCTTCAACGGGCTGAAGCTGCTCTGCGACCAGCCGGTCGACTATGTGAAGATCGACAGACACTTCGTCTCGGGCATCGAGGCCGATGCCCGCAAGCGCCATCTCGTCCGCCACACGGTCAACACCGCCCATGTGCTCGGCACGCGGGTGATCGCCGAAGGTGTGGAGACGGAGGCGGAGTTTCTGACCTGTCGCGACCTCGGCTGCGATCTGGTGCAGGGTTATTACGTCGCCCGGCCGACGACGCATCTGAGCGAACTTCTGCCTGCCTATCCGCATCTCGACCAGAGCGTCGCCAGCCGGCGGTCCTCGTCGACGCTGGACGGCATCCTGATCCGCAAGCAGATCGAGCAACTGCCGACCGTTCGCGAAAGTGACGAACTCGATTCCGTCTTCGATCTCTTCCGGCGCAATCCGCGCCAGGGATTCTTCCCGGTCCTGAACGCCAATGGCGAGCCGCGCGGCATCCTGCACGAGTATCACGTCAAGGAGTTGATCTATCACCCTTTCGGCCGCGATCTCCTGAAGAACCGGATCTACCAGCGGCGGATTTCGCACTTCGCCAGCCCGGCGCCGATCGCCGATCTCGACACGCCAGCGGATGAAATGCTGAAGATCTTCGCCGGAATGGACGGCAGCGATTGCCTGATCCTGACGGAGAACATGCGCTACGCCGGCACGCTCTCGGCCTCGTCGCTTTTGAAGATTATCAACGAAAAACAATTGAAGATGGCGCAGGAGCAGAATCCGCTGACGGGTCTGCCCGGCAACCGCGCCATCCGCGACTATGTCCAGGACGCGATCCTCGACGGCGATCATGCGCGTTACTTCTGCTATTGCGATTTCGACGACTTCAAGCCCTTCAACGATACCTACGGTTTCCAGAAGGGCGATCTCGCGATCACGCTCTTTGCCGCCCTGCTGCGCCGCCATTTCATCGGCGAGGAGAAATTCCTCGGTCATGTCGGCGGCGACGACTTCTTCGTCGGTGTCAGCGGCTGTTCGGTCGAGGAGCTGGAAGCGGTGCTGAACCGCCTGCTCGACGATTTTCGCTCCGACGTAGGCCAGCTCTATTCGCCGGAGCATCAGGCGGAGGGCCGCATCAGCGGCTACGGCCGTGACGGCTCGGCGAAGGATTTTCCGCTGATGCGCTGCTCGATTGCCGTCCTGGG
Organism: Ensifer sp. ENS06; assembly: GCF_014852205.1. Classification (NCBI taxonomy): domain Bacteria; kingdom Pseudomonadati; phylum Pseudomonadota; class Alphaproteobacteria; order Hyphomicrobiales; family Rhizobiaceae; genus Ensifer; species Ensifer sp. ENS06. The sequence continues at coordinate 1,014,726 of NZ_JACVBC010000001.1, forward strand.
GCTGCCCGAAGGCTTTGTTTTCTCCGACGCCCAGGCCGTCAGCGCCCGCATCGCCGAGATCAAGTCGCGCGCCAAGGCGAGCGATACCGGTCTTGTCATGGATGCACTCGGCGGCTGAGCTGCGCTTTCGACGACCGCTCGTTCGACAATCAGCCTTTTCGCCTCGCGTTTCCGGCGCTACCTATGCGCCTTGAGAATTCGCGAGGTAGTGCCATGTCTCTTCCATTGGAAATGCAATTCATCGACCTTCCAGCCCCGGGCGGGCCTGAAAACATGGTGCTCGCGAAGGGGCCGTTGCCAGAGCTCAAGCCGGGCGACATCCTCGTTCGGGTGGAGGCGGCGGGCATCAACCGTCCCGACGTTTTGCAGCGCAAGGGCGACTATCCGCCGCCGCCGGGCGCAAGCCCGATCCTCGGCCTGGAAGTGGCGGGCGAAGTCGTGGCGCTCCGCGAGGGGGCTAAAGGGTTCCGGATCGGCGACAAGGTCTGCGCGCTCGCCAATGGCGGCGGCTATGCGGAATATACGGCGGTGCCCGCGACCCAGGCGCTCGCCTGGCCTAGGGGTTATGACGCCGTGAAGGCGGCCGCCCTGCCGGAAACGTTCTTCACCGTCTGGGCCAATGTCTTCGATATGGCCGGGCTGAAAGCGGGCGAAACCATCCTCATCCATGGCGGCTCCAGCGGCATCGGCACGACGGCGATCCAGCTCGCCAAGGCCTTCGGCGCCGAGGTCTTCGTCACCGCCGGCAGCACCGAGAAATGCCGCGCCTGCGAAGCGCTCGGCGCCAAGCGCGCGATCAACTATCGCGACGAGGACTTCAAGACGGTCGTTCTCGAAGAGACCGGCGGGCGTGGCGTCGATGTCATTCTCGACATGGTCGGCGGCCGCTATTTCGACCGCAACATCGGTTCGCTCGCCAAGGACGGCCGTCTGTCGATCATCGCCTTCCTCGGCGGCGCCAAGGTTGAAGGGGCGAACATCGCGCCGATCCTGACCAAGCGGCTGCATGTCATGGGCTCGGCCTTACGTCCGCGCACTGCGGCGGAAAAGCAGGCGATCCGCGACGGTCTGGTTGAGAAGGTCTGGCCGCTGCTGGAAACTGGCAAGGTCGCGCCGGTCATCCATTCCGTCCTGCCCTTCAGCGCGGTTGCCGACGGCCATCGCCAGATGGAGCAGGGCGACCATGTCGGCAAGATCATCATGTCCCTGTGATCGGAACGATCGTCAGGCCTGTGATCGGCGGCGAAGAGGAAAACGTCTTCGACCATCGTCGCCCTTGTAATCGCTGGTGGATCGCTTACCTTCAAATCATCAGCAACGAACAGAAAGGAAGGTGGTCCAATGTCTAATGAGATTTCGGTCTTGGTGAAGGGCATGGAAGAGGTGAAGGTGTCGAGGCAGCCCTCGGCATAATCCCCGCCTTCCTTCGGGTCTGGAAGCCCGGGCCAGTCATACGGCCAAAACTCATGGAAGGGTCGCCTCGCGCGGCCCTTTTCCATTTTTAGCACTTGGCTCAGCATCAAGCCTCGCCTAACCGGCCGATCCGACCGGCGCCGTTTCCTGGATCAGCAGCCAAGGGTTCGGTTCGTTGTCGACGAACTCGTCCCGGATATGCTTCAGCACTTTCCTTTGCCCGGCAAAGGGCACCATGCGGAGCGCTTCGTCAAAGCTCACCCAGCGAAACGCGCTGTGTTCGGCATTGAGCCGGACCGTGGCGCCCTTGGCTGCAAAGCTGACGAAGACGGGCAGCAGGCTGATGGCATTGCGGTCGGCCTCGTAAAACTGCTCGCAGATGTCGGCGGAATAGAAACGGTCGGGCCGCAGGCCCGTTTCCTCCTCGACTTCGCGCAGGCCCGCCTGCCAGGCCGTTTCATTCGCTTCGATCGCGCCGGCGACTTGGCACCAGGTTCCCGCAAGTGTTCCGGTGCGCTTGAGAAGGAGAACCTCGAAGGTGCTCCCAGCCGGGCGGAGAACGACAACCGAAACAGCAAAGCTCCTGATCGGTATTTCATGCATGCGGGCGCGTCCTCCTGATTCGACCGGCGCACCATGCAATGCAAACCACCGGCGCTCAACCTAAGCGATGGCCCGTCAAGCCTGGACCATCATATGCCGATGCGTCCGATCGCCGGAACCTTGATGCCGGGACTGGCGAAGTCGAAACCGGCGACAAGGCCGAAGAAATGCAGCTCGAGGCCGCTGCGAACACCCGCGGAGATACCGGCCAGGCCATAGAGCGTCGCGTGCAGGTCGCGCCCGTCGGCATCGATCTGGAACAGCTTTCCCTCCGGCAGATAGTCGCGGCCGACTGCGTCCGGCGGCAGCACGGCGCCGAGTTCCGGTACGGTTCGCAGCACGTGGGCGACGAAGGTGTTGGAGTTCGGGCCGGGCCAGATCCGGTAGCCGCCAGGCGAAGCGTAAGGGTAGCTGGCGATCGCCGCCTCGATCTTCGGGATCAGCCGCGTGGCGTCAGCGCCGGTCACCGAGACGACCAGCCGCGGCTCGTTCGAGTACCAGCGTGCATCCGCCGGATAGCCGTTCCTGCGGATCGGTTTGCCCCAGCCGACCTTGTCGTAGCGATCGTAGGTGGCAGCGCCCTCATTCTTGGTCACGATCCAGGCGTGGCTCGCGACAGCACCCTTCATGCCGCCCGTGGTCGCCGAGAACACGTAGATCGCCGCGTCCGCGCTTTCCGTTGCCTTCGGCAGGATCCCGGCCGAGGACCAATCGGCGTCGCGCCAGCTTTGCGGCCGGTCCTGCATGTACCACCAGCCGGCCGAGGCCAACGCCGGCAGCAGGTAGATGACGAGAAAAGCAGCGGCCAGCCTGCGGGCGAATTTCATGAAAACTCCGTTCCTTGCCGGTAAAATCCTGCTAAATGCACGGAGCAATTTCGGATATTTGAGGGCAAGGCATGTCAAATCCCGTTCTCGTCGAAGTTACCCGCGGAAACCTCGTCGAAAGCCGCCACCGCGGCGTGGTCATTGCCGTCGACGGCGACGGCCGGACCGTCTTCTCGCTGGGCGAAACCGACAGCGCCGTCTTCCCGCGCTCGGCCTGCAAGGCGATGCAGGCGCTGCCGCTGATGGAAAGCGGCGCGGCCGACGCCTACGGCTTCGGCAACCGGGAACTGGCGCTTGCCTGTTCGTCCCATTCCGGTGAGCCGGAACATGTGGAACTGGCCGCCAAGATGCTGGCCGCCGCAGGCCGCGATGTCTCGGCGCTCGAATGCGGCGCCCATTGGTCGTCCGACCAGAAGACCCTGATCGGCCAGGCCCGCAGCCTGGAAGCGCCGACGGCGCTGCACAACAATTGCTCCGGCAAACATTCCGGCTTCATCTGTGCCTGCTGCCATTCGGGCACGGAGGTGAAGGGTTATGTCGGCTACGACCATCCGCTGCAGCGCGAAATCCGCGGCGCTATGGAAAGCCTGACGGGCGCGATCCTTGCCAAGGACAATTGCGGCGTCGACGGCTGCTCGATCCCGACCTATGCGGTGCCGCTGAAGGGGCTCGCACACGGTTTCGCGAAGATGGCGACCGGCGTCGGCCTTGAAGCCGAGCGCGCCCGCGTCTCGCGGCGGCTGATCGAGGCCTGCATGGCCGAACCCTTCTTCGTTGCTGGCACCAAGCGCGCCTGCACGCGGCTGATGAAGACGGCGCCCGGCCGCATCTTTGCCAAGACCGGGGCGGAAGGTGTGTTCTGCGCCGCCATTCCGGAAAAAGGCATCGCGATCGCTTTGAAGTGCGAAGATGGTACGACCCGGGCTGCCGAAGCCATGGTCGCGGCAACGCTTGCCCGCTTCTTCAGGGACGAGCCCGAGCTGCACGCGGCGCTGATGGCGCAGGCCAACCATTCCATGCACAACTGGAACGGCATCCATGTCGGCGACGTCAGAGTGACCGACGCTTTCGCCGCCTGAACTGTGGCGGGCCGTCTCGGCCCGCTCACTTTCCCGACGTTCCGCTGTCGGCGCAGTGCGCCATCAAGCGCCGATGATCGCAATGTCCGTGCCGTCATAAGGGGCGAGCATGCCGTCGCTGATCTCGTTGGGAACGATGAAGCCCGAGAGCTCAGGGATCGCGGCCACGTGGTGCGGCGAGACCGCATCGAATTTTTCCACCGTTGCGAGCACGTAGGTTTCCGCGGCCTGGCCGAGGATCGCCCGCTTGACGGCCGCCTCCTCGAAGTCGCCGGTTGAAACACCGTGGGCCGGGTGAATGGCGGTGACGCCGAGGAAGAACAGGTCGGCTCGGATGCCGGCAATCGCTGCAAGCGCTGCTGCTCCCGTCGCGACCATCGAATGCTTGTAGAGCCGCCCGCCGATCAGGATAACCTCCGCTTCGTGGCGCTCGAGTTCGGCGGCGATCGTCGGGCTGTGGGTGACGACGGTCAGCCGCATGTCGCGCGACATCGCCCGGGCAATCTCTGCATTGCTGGTGCCGCCATCGAGAAAGATTGTCTGACCGGCTTCGATCATCGCAGCCGCCTTTCGTCCGAGCCGGCGTTTGACGTCGCCGGCGATCTCCTGACGCGCCGCAAAGTTGGGCAGCGGCGGCACCAGAGGCAGCGCGCCGCCGTGCACGCGCTTCAGCAGTCCCTCCGCCGCCATTTCGCGCAGATCGCGCCGGATCGTGTCCTCGGACAGGTCCAACTCGTCAGCCATGCGCTTGGCGACGACCTCGCCATCTCGCGCCAGCCGCGCCGAAATCAAAGCCCGCCTCTGTATCGTCAGCATGAAATGTCTCCTTGACTCTTCACGATATTGCACGAAATATCACGATTATTCCAGAATAATCTGGATCGTTCATAGCATCTCGGGAGAGAAAATGCTGATCTTGATCGCAGGCCCCTATCGTTCGGGAACCGGGGACGACCCGGCGAAAATGGCCGCCAACCTGAAGCGGCTGGAAGAGCCGTCCTATGCGCTGTTCAAGGCAGGCCACGTGCCGATGATCGGCGAGTGGGTGGCGCTGCCGGTGTGGCATGCGGCTGGCGGTGCGCGGATCGGTGACGATCTCTATGAGGAGATTTTTCATCCTGTGGCGGGCCGGTTGCTGGCGCTTTGCGAGGCGGTTCTGCGCCTGCCGGGCGACAGCAAGGGGGCCGATAACGACGTGCGCATTGCCCGCGAGCGCGGCATTCCCGTCTATTATCGCCTGGAGGACGTACCCGGCTGCAGCGAGCCGCTGGTCGCGTGAACGTGCAGGCCCGGCAGTTGTAGCCTGCCGGGCACCCCTAAACGACGGCGGACGGCAGCGATCTGTGGCGCCTTGCCACTTCTGCTTGTCAATCGGGGTGACTTCCTTTCTTCTGCAGCCGGTCTTTGCTTTGGAGCGACACGGCAGGAAGCGTGCGGTTCTCCGCGCGCATGCCGCTTCTATCCATGGAATTGACAGAGCCGGTTCGGTCCATCGACATCACGTCAACCGGTCCGCATGATCGCAGAGGAGAGCTCAAAGTGTTGAAACTGTTCTACGCCCCCGCAACCTGTTCACTGGCTTCGCATATCGCGCTGGAAGAAGCGGGCGCCGAATACGAGGCGCGCCGTGTCGATTTTTCGACAGCCGAGCAGACCAAGCCCGACTATCTCGCGGTGAACCCGAAGGCGCGGGTCCCAGCGCTCGTGACCGACAGGGGCGTCATCACCGAAACGCCGGCAATCCTGACCTATATCGCGCAGGCCTTTCCAGCTGCGAAGCTCGCTCCGGCGAACGACGCCTTCGCCTTCGCGCAGTTGCAGTCGTTTCTGAATTACCTCTGCTCGACGGTGCATATTGCCCACGCCCATGGCCGCCGTGGCGCACGCTGGGCCGACGATCCGGCCGCGCATGAGGCGATGAAGGCCAAGGTCGCCTCCAACATGACCGCCTGCTACGAACTGATCGAAAGCAAGATGTTCGAAGGGCCGTTCGTTTTTGGCGACAGCTATTCGATCGCCGATCCCTATCTCTTCACCGTCGCCGGCTGGATCGAGTCGGACGGTGTGGATCCCGCGCGCTTCCCAAAAATCGTCGATCATCGCAACCGCATGACCGCACGTCCAGCCGTCGCCCGGGTGCTGGCGATGCTGAAGGTCTGACGCCTCGGCAGTTGCGGCTACATCAGGATGTAGTTCTTCGGCTGCGGTAGAGGTGGAAGGTTGGTCTCGCCCAGCGCCTCGCGCAGGTTGATTTCGATGGTCTCGGCAAGCGCAACGATCGGCAAGTCGTTCGGCAACACGCCGAACGGCTCCTCCAGCTCGTCGCCGAGCGCGTCGAGGCCGAAGAAGGTGTATGCGACAAGCGCGGTGACGAAGGGCGTCGCCCAGCCGAGCGCATCGGCAAAGCCGAAGGGCAGCAGAAAGCAGAAGAGATAGGCGGTGCGGTGCAGGAGCAGCGTATAGCCGAACGGCACGGGGGTGTTGCGGATCCGCTCGCAGGCCGCAAGCATGGCCGACATCTTGCCGAGCGTGCCATCCAGCTGCGCCCACTGAAAGTCGCTGATCGTGCCGGTTCCGTGCAGTCCGGCGAGAATGCCGCCCATTTCGCGCAGCAGAAAGTCCGGTCCGTTGCGGCTTGCCTTGTAGCCGGCAACGAGATCTGTCGGCAGCCGCGCTAGCGGTCTGCCGACATCGCTTCCCGGCCGCAGATGGCAGACCAGTGCGTGGCCAAAGGCGATCGTGATGTCGAGCAGGCGCTGCCGCTCGGTTCCGGCAAGGATCAGCGTCTGGCGGGCGAGGTCGCGTGCGGTGAAGATCAACTGTCCCCAGTCCTTCCGCGCCTCCCACCAGCGGTCGTAGCAGGCATTGTTGCGGAAGCCGAGAAACACGGAGAGCGCGATGCCGAGCAACGCGAAGGGGCCGCTGCTGACGCTCGGCACCAGGCCGGGATCGACGCGGTGCGCCCAGACGACGAAGGCGGAGAGCGCAAAGACGAACAGCACTTGCGGAAAGATCCGCTGGATGACCGAACCCCGGAGGATGAAGAAGAGTTTCAAAAGGGTGGGGCGGTTGCGAACGATCATGGAAATACCTGTCCGGCTGTTCGCTTAACCGGTATAGGCGCTGGCTTGGAAATGGAAGAGCCGTCCGTTGGGCGACGTCCCCCGCGTAGCCAGGATTATTTTGCCTGGGATGTCGGGCTTCCTGTCTGCCGCGCGTCCTTGGCGTGTAACGCCAACAGGGAGACAATGATGATGCGCAAGGTGGTTGCAGGCATGCAGATGTCCATCGACGGTCTGATCGACGGGCCGGATGGCTATACGGACTGGGTCGATTCCTGGTCGGATACGTTCGACGTCCTGCCCGAGATCGACGCCTGCGTCCTGGGGAACGGCATGTATTCGGGCTACGAGCAGTATTGGAGCGCGATCAAGCGCGACCCGCATGCGCCGCTGGAGTTCACCGGCCAGTTGCCGACGCCCGAAGAAATCGAATACGCGGACTTTGCGCTTGGCACGCAGCATTATGTCCTCTCGAAAACCCGTTCCGACGTCGAATGGGAAAACGCCAGGATCGTGCGCGACGTCTCCGAAATCGAGACGCTCAGGCAGGCGCCGGGCCGCACTATCTATGTCGTCGGCGGCGCGCGCACGGTGTCGAGCCTGATGGACCACGGCCTGATCGACGAACTGCGTCTCACCATCCACCCGCTCGTGGTCGGCAAGGGCAAGGCGCTGTTCGACACCGTGGCGGAGCGCCATCATGTGCAGCTCGATAACGTGAAGCGACTGGATGGTGGCAAGGTCTGCCTGGTCTACAAGGTCGGCGGCAGAGCCTGACCTGGCTCGAGGAAGCTCGCGGCGAGCCGCCTTGGCGCCTTCTCGCGCCAGGCGGCAACCAGCCGCCCGGTTAGGCTTTGGTCGTCGATTTCCGAAAGCCGCACCAGCATAGCGGGCCAGCCCTTGTAGTGATCCGTTTGAAAGTAGAGCCCCGGGTCGAGCTCCAGCAGCATTTCCTTTTCTTCGAGCGCGCACATGACGACCAGCGTCTCGCCATCCTTCATGCGCACAAAACTCTTGTCTTTCACCAGCAGCGCCGGCGTACCGTAGGACGTGCCGATCGTCACTTCGGGCAGGCCTGCGGCCTCCGCCAGCCTGACGACACGGATGAAGTTGCGCTCGAGATCGTCGCTCATCCGGCCAGCATATCATAGTGCAGCTTCAAAGCCGCAGGTCCTAGAGGCGGCTGCCGGTGCAGTCCGCCATGCGTGGCCACGGCCAGCCCGGGAAGGGCAGGTCACCGAGTTCGCGCCCATCCATCCGTTCGAGATCCGGATGCTGCAGCGGATCGCGCGCCCAGGCGAGCGGCGCGTCGTCCTTTCGGTCGTCGGATGTTTTGAGCGGCGTCAGTTTCGAGAGAAGCCTCAACATGGCGGACCATCCTTTCGATGCTTGGATGATCCGCCTGTCCTGTCATCTTTTCAATTGAGAATGGCAGAGATCGTGTTTAGAAAAACTATATGAGAGATTTGAACACGGTACATTTGAACGGGCTGCGCGCCGTCGAGGCTGCCGGCAGGCTGGGATCGCTGGCCGCCGCGGCGGACGAATTGGGCGTGACCCCTGGCGCCGTCAGCCAGCAGATTGCCAAGGCGGAGGCCCAGCTCGGCCGCGTGTTGTTCGAGCGCACCCCGCGCGGCCTCGTGCCCACCGATTTCGGCCAGCGCTTCCTCGCGCGCATCAGCAACGCCTTTCACGAGCTGGCAGAGGCCGTGGCTTCAGCGCGCCGCCGCGACGAGTCGGTGCTGACCATCTCGGTCGCGCCGGTCTTTGCCGCCCGCTGGCTGGTCTATCGGCTCAACCGTTTTGCCGAACGCCATCCCGACATTCGCCTGCGCATCGACGCGACCACAAAGCTCGTCAATCTCGACACGTCGGATATGGATGTCGGCATTCGCGTTGGTACGGGCGAGTGGCCGGGCGTGAAATCCGAGCCGCTGTTGCAGCAGGAGGTTTTTCCGGTCTGTTCGCCGGCCATGGCCGAAGGGCTTCGGAAGCCTGCAGATATTCTAAAACTGCCCGCTGTTATTGACGGCCATTCGATGTTCAGCTGGGAGGTGTGGCTCCGCGAAGTCGGGCTCTCGGGCGCGGAAGTGAACGTGCGCCACACCTTCAATGAGGCGTCGCTGGTGCTCGATGCCGCGATCTCCGGCCAGGGGGTGATGCTCGCCTGGCAGACACTCGCCGGCTTTGCGATCGCGCAGGGCAGCCTTGTGGTACCGTTCGGCATCCGGGTGCCGACGGGCTTCGGCCACTACTTCGTCAGCGCGCCGTCACGGCGCGAAAGCAAGGCCGCCAAGGCGTTCAAGCGCTGGGTTCGTGATGAGGTGGAGGAGGGCATGCGCCTGCTCGACATCAAGGCGCCGCGCGTTCGCTTCGACGCGGCGACCATGGGCTGATCGCAGGGAGGCCCCCCCTTATTGACCGCTCAGTCCGCCAGTTCTTTCAGGCGTTCTTCCATCATCGCCTTGAAGGCCGGGCGGGCATGGCAACGGGCAAGCCAGGCCGAAACCCGCGGATGCTTGTCGAACAGCTGCGTCTGGCTCATGGCGTAGCGGAAGACCTCCGCAAGATTGAGGTCGGCGACGGTGAAGCGATCGCCGACGAGATAGTCGCGTCCGTCGAGGTGGCTTTCCATGCGGGCAAAGACCTTGTCGAGCGACGTCACGCATCTGGCGATCATCGCCTTGCCTTCATCCGTGTTCTCGGCGCCGTAGTCGTAGGTCAGGATGATCTCGACGGTGTGCGGCTCGACCTCGGTCGCCGCCCACATCGTCCAGTTGCCGATCAAGCCTTCCTCGGCGATATCGGCAGGCGCCAGTGGGCCGCCATACTTGCGCGCGAGATAGAGATTGTTGGCAAGCGATTCCGTCAGCACCACGCCATCATCCTCGATCGCCGGGATCAGCCCCATCGGATTGACGGCGAGGAAGGCGAGCGACTTGGTGTTGATCGGCGCATCAGCAGCCAACGGATCGGCGACGCGGCGTGCCTGGATGACCGGTACCGATTGGAAAGGGATGCCGAGTTCCCGCGCCATCCAGTAATTGCGCGATGCGCGCGAGCGATAAACCCCATAGATCGTCAGCATGCCGTGTTCCTCCCGTCCTGTGTTGTCGCCTGTCTTAGGCAAGCACCGGGAGTGACGGAAGCGGGCGGCGCTGATAGCACACATGAAATCTTTTGATGGTCCGTGCGGCGCTTTGCCGACTTGCGTTTGCGGACGCAGATCTTTAGCTGTCGCACGTCGATTTGGGGATGCGTTTGGCAAGGCTTTTAGGGGATCGGTTGACGAACTTGGCGGCGCGCATGCTTTGCGCGCTGGTCCTCGTCGTTTCGGCCTTGATCCAGCAACCGGCCGCCGCCATGCCGCGGTCGCCGGATGCGATCGCCTACGTCCTCCCGGATGGCAGCCTTGCCGATCTTTGCCTCTCTGGCCACGACGATCCCGATGGAAAAGGTGGCACGAAGGGCCACGGCTGCCAGTCCTGCTGCCTGGTTGCGCCCGCCGACCTGCCGGCGCCTTACCCGATCGTCTTGCCGTCGCAAGCCCGCGCGCGCCCGCTTTCCGTTCCGGCCGGCGATTTTGGTTTCGTTCGCTCGGTGCTCTTAACCGGAGCAGGGCCAAGGGCGCCACCAACGGTTTTCTCCGCCTGATACGCGCTTGAACGACAGCTGATTGGCCTTGGGGCGTCGCTCTTCGACGCGCATTGCCGTGATCGGCGGTCGTCCCGATTACCAAGAGGCGAAGCCGTGCAAACGGTCCTTCCCGGAGAAAACCATGACAACCGCATCCTTCACCAATGCCGTGGACAGCCCCGCGGCCACAGAGCGCGGCATCTCGCTCTACCGTGCCATCTGGCGCTGGCACTTCTTTGCCGGCCTGCTCGTCATCCCCTTTATGATCAGCCTGGCGCTGACCGGGGGGCTTTATCTGTTCAACGACGAGATCGACGATACCGTCTTTGCCTACCGCAACGTCGTGCCAGTGGGCGCCGAACGGATGTCGCCCTCGGCGATCGTCGCGACGGCGGTGGAGTCCGTGCCGGGCAGCGCTGCCGTGTCCTATCGCACGCCGGCCGGTGCGGATCGCTCCGCACGCGTCACCGTCGGCATCGGCAAGGCGCGCATGCTGGTCTTCGTCGATCCCTACACCGGCTCGATCCTCGACCGGGTCGCGCCATCGGAGGAGTTCAACCAGGTGGTCGAGGACCTGCACAGCCTCGATTATTTCGGCAAGTCGGTCGAAACAAGCATCGAGATCGTTGCGGGCTTTGCCATCCTGTTGGTCTTCACCGGCATCTATCTCTGGTGGCCGCGCCAGCAGACCGGCGGTGTGTTGACCGTGCGCGGCACGCCGGCACGCCGGGTGTTCTGGCGCGATCTCCATGCGGTGACCGGTATCGGCGCCGGCCTGCTGATCGTCTTTCTCGCCTTCTCCGGGCTTCTGTGGTCCGGCTATTGGGGTGCAACGGTCAACGGCAAGCTGACGGCGATGGGGCTCGGCTATCCGGCAGCGCTTTGGGATGAGGTCCCGACCTCCAGCAAGGTGTCGACCGACGTGCTGCCCAGGGCCAATTGGCTGATGGAAAACGCGCCGGTTCCGGCGTCCAGCGGTGGCGCGGGCGAGCCGATCGGGATCGATCGCGCCGTCGCGATCGCGGATGCTGAGGGCATGCTGCCCGGCTACGAGCTCGCGATCCCGCTCGACGAGACTGCCGTCTATACGGCCGCCATCTTTCCCGCCGACCTTGCGCGGGAGCGCACGATCCATATCGATCAATATTCCGGCAAGCCGCTCGTCGACATTTCCTTTGGCGATTACCCGGCGTTCGGCAAGGCCATCGAATGGAGCATCAACGTGCACAAGGGGCAGGAATGGGGGCGCTTCAACCAGCTCCTGATGCTGGCCGCCTGCATTTCTATCGTGCTCGTTTCCCTTTCCGCCGTCATCATGTGGTGGAAGCGGCGCCCGGCGGGACGCATCGGCGTGCCCCCGATGCCGCCGCGGCGCAGCGTCTATGTGGGCTTGTGGCTCATGGCCATTGTCTTCGGGCTGGCGTTTCCGTTGACGGGCATCGCGATCGTCGTCATGGTGATCGTCGATCAATTGCTGATGCGCGTTGCACCGGTGCGCCGACGGTTGTCCTGAACGGGCATTAAGGGGTGGCGTCATCCACCCCTTCTATCGCCTCTTGCAACTTGACCGTTGCAACCTCTACACGATTTTTCTACAGTTATTTAGGAAGAGCTAACTCTTGCTCGTCTAACGTGAAGTGGGGAAAGATCGACCAGCGACGCGGCGAAGAGCGTCGGGAGGCCTTGCTTGGCGAAGAACACGTCCCGCAATCCGCGATATGCCGCTCTCAATGCCGGCGGCAACGCGGAAACGCGCCGCCTGATCGACGCCAGCAATCGGCTGGCCGAGGAGGTCGCGCGCATCTTTCCGAGCGAACCCGATATCGCCGATCGCCACTACTGGTTGGAGACGATCATCAACCACGTGCCGGACTACATCTACGCCAAGGATGTGGAGGGGCGGTTCCTGATCGCCAATCAGGTGACGGTTGCCGACAACGGGCTCGAAGCCATGAAGGATATCGTCGGCAAGACCGATTTCGATCTCCATCCGCCGCAGATGGCCAAGGCGATTGCCGACATTGAGCGTCGCGTCATCGAAACCGGCGAGCCGATCTTCGGCATCGAGGAACGGGCCATCGTTAGCAAGGGCCGCGATCGCTGGCTGATGACCTCCAAGGTGCCGCTGCGCAACAAGAGCGGCAAGATCGTCGGCATCGTCGGCGTTTCGCGTGACATCTCCGACCGCAAGGCGGCCGAGCGGCTGCTCGAAGGGCAGGCGCGCCTGCTTGAGATGATCGCCAACGGCCGGCCGCTCGACGCCTTCTTCCGCGACATGATCCTGTTGATCGAAGCCTTGATGCCGGGCATCAAGGGCTCGGTGCTGCTGCTGTCGCCCGATGGCCGCTATCTCTTCCACGGCGCAGCGCCAAGCCTCGACGAGGCCTATTGCGCGACCATCCACGGCGTCGAGATCGGCCCGCGCATGGGCTCCTGCGGCACGGCCGCCTGGCGCGGCGAGCAGGTGATCGTCTCGGATATTCAGGTCGATCCGCTCTGGGACGATTATCGCGAGCTGGTGCTTCCCTACGGCTTCCGCTCCTGTTGGTCGACCCCGATCCATTCGCGTGAGCGCAAGGTGCTCGGCACCTTCGCGCTCTATTCCGATGTCGTCGGCGTGCCCGACGACGGACAAAAGGAACTGATCGCCATGGCGGCGCATCTCGCCGGCATCGCGATCGAGCGCAAGCAGGCGGACGATCGCATCAGCTTCATGGCGCACCACGACGCGCTGACCGGTCTGCCCAACCGCGCACAGTTCGAGGAACAGGTCGCCGAGGCGCTGGAAGCCCTGCGCGGCAGCGGCCAGTGGGCGGTGCTCGCCTTCCTCGATCTCGACAATTTCAAGCTGGTCAACGATACGCTCGGCCACGCCGCCGGCGACGAACTCTTGAAGGTCACGGCCTCGCGCATGCGCGCTTCGGTGCGTAAGTCCGACATGGTCGTGCGGGTCGGCGGCGATGAATTCATCCTGCTTTTGAACGGGCTTCCCTGCGAGCGCGATATCGTGCTGGCTCGGCTCGAGGATATCCGGCGAGCGATCGCCGCGCCGATGCAGATCGAGGGCCGCAGCCTGCAGGTCACCTGCAGCATGGGGGTCGCCTGTTTTCCCAATCAGGGCAAGACGGTCGGCGAACTGCTCGCCAATGCCGACATGGCGATGTACCGGGCCAAGGAGCTCGGCCGCAACAACCTGCAGGTCTTCACCGAAGAGATGGCCGCCAAGGCGCATGAGAAGCTCAAGCAGCAGGAGGAGCTGCGCCAGGCGCTCGCGCGGCAAGAGTTCTTCCTGCAGTTCCAGCCGCAGATGAATCTGGCGACTGGCCGCGTTTTCGCGGCCGAAGCCTTGCTGCGCTGGCGCCACCCCGAACGCGGCACGGTCTCGCCGGCGGCGTTCATTCCGCTCGCCGAGGAAACCGGGCTGATCGTGCCGATCGGCGACTGGGTGCTGCGCGCGGCCTGCCGCCAGGCCAGGGCCTGGCAGGATGCCGGCCTGCCGCCGCTGATCATCAGTGTCAACGTTTCGGCGCGCCAGTTCCGTGAGCGCAACTGGGCCGCCCATGTCGCGGCAATTCTCACAGAGACCGGGCTTGACCCGTTCTGCCTCGAACTGGAACTGACCGAGAGCCTGATCATGCAGGATGTCCCTGGCGCGATCGCCACCATGCACGAGCTGCAGGCGATCGGGGTGCACCTGGCGATCGATGATTTCGGCACCGGCTATTCGAGCTTGAGCGCGCTCAAGCGCTTCCCGGTGCGCCGACTGAAGATCGACCGGTCCTTCGTCGCCGACATTCCGACGGATCTCGACGACAACGCGATCACCGCCGCGATCATTTCGCTTGCGCGGAACCTCGGCCTTCGTGTCATTGCCGAGGGTGTGGAAAACCAGGCCCAGGTGGAATTCCTGCGCCAGAGCGGTTGCGACGAAATTCAGGGCTACTTCTTCAGCCGGCCGCTCTCGGCTCCGGATTTCGAGGCGCTGATGCTGCAGCCGCGGTTCAGTATCCACAGCGTTTGAGCCCTGCCACCCTCGCGACGCAAGCTTCGTTCCAGCCGTAAATGCAAGCATCGCCCCAATCCGTGGGGGCTGTGCGTAGCATTTCGTTAAGCAAATTCATGCAGCACTCCTCATGCCGCACTCAAGCCCCCAGAGTTCGATGTCCTCTTCAGTCCTTTTCTCCCGTCGCCAGTTTCTTCGCTCGTCCGGCGTGGCGCTCGCCTCCGCCGGTCTTGCGAGCTGCACTTCGTCGATGAACACGGATGTCTTTCGCTATGAGACGGCGCCGGTGTTCCGCAATCCAGCGGTCGAGGGACGGTTTACCGATCCGCGCGCCGAAGGCATCTATGAAAGGCAGGATGGCCCAGGGCCAGTTCCAACCGGTCTTCCGCCGCAGGGCCTCTATGTCTCGGACATCTATGCCTCTGTGAGCGACAGTGGCTATCAGGTGCCGGAAATTCCCTATCGCCAGATCGACGCGCGCTTCTACCGCCAGGAGGTCAGCGATCCCTTCGGCGAGCAGCCGGGCACGATCGTCGTCGATACCGGCGACCGCTACCTCTATCTGATCCAGCCGGGTGGCCGGGCGCTGCGTTACGGCGTCGGCCTCGGTCGCGAGGGTTTTGCCTGGTCGGGTCGCGGCGTCATCCAGTGGAAACAGAAGTGGCCGCGCTGGACCCCGCCGGACAGCATGGTCGCCCGCCAGCCACAGCTAAAGCCCTATTCGGCCCAGAACGGCGGTATGGCCCCAGGCCTCAACAATCCGCTTGGTTCGCGCGCGCTCTACATCTTCCAGAACGGCCAGGACACGCTTTACCGAGTTCACGGCACGCCGGAATGGAAGTCGATCGGCAAGGCGGTCTCGTCGGGCTGCGTGCGCATGCTCAACCAGGATGTCATGGATCTCTACGATCGCGTCCGCGGCAAGGCGCCGATCCTCGTTATCTGATGACGGTCAGGGACGGATATCCGCCCCTCACGTTTCCGCACAGCACCCACCGCGTGGAGCGGAAGGCAGGTCGGTCAATCCTCGCCGGGGCCGGCATTGAGCTGCCGCGTCAGCTGATGCAGCGTCTCGCGAATGTCTTCTGCTTGCTTCAGGCTGCATCCCGAGGCCTTGCTGATGCCGATCAGGATGCCGAAGGCCTCGTTTTTCAGGTCCTGGCCCTTGTCCGTCAGCCGCACGATCACCTGACGTTCGTCGCTCGGGTCGCGCTGGCGACCGACATAACCGGCTGCCTCCAGGCGCTTGAGAAGCGGCGACAACGTGCCTGAATCCAGACCGATCTCCTCGCCGATCCGCTTGACCGTCATCTCGTCCTGTTGCCAGAGCGCCAGGAGCACGAGATATTGGGGATAGGTGAGGCCGAAACGATCGAGCAGCGGCTTGTAGGCGCGGTTGAATGCATGCGCCGCAGAGTAGACCGCAAAACACAGCTGCTTGCCGAGCGCGAGTGCTTCCTCGGGAATGGTGTCGCTATGTGCCGCCTTGTTCGTCATGCGCCATTGTCGCAAAAAGACGCTCGAAATGCAATTTGCAAAATTAATTTGCGTACAATTGAATTTTGCGCTATCTAAATCGCATTCACTCAGGAAACGCAAAGGAGACCCCGCCAATGCCCATTCTTTACCGCACCACTGCATCCGCAACCGGTGGCCGCGCCGGCCAGGCCAAAAGCGCCGACGGCGTGCTCGACGTCACGCTCACCGTTCCGAAGGAACTTGGCGGCGACGGCGCCCGCGGCACCAATCCCGAGCAGCTCTTTGCAGCCGGCTACTCGGCCTGCTTCCTCGGCGCGCTGAAATTCGTGGCCGGCAAGGAGAAGGTAAAGCTTCCGGAAGACACCACGGTGACGGGAACCGTCGGCATTGGTCCGCGCGAGGATGGCACCGGCTTCGGCATCGATGCTGCGCTCGAAATCACTTCGCCGGGCGTCGACAAGGCCGTGCTCGAAGATCTCGTCCAGAAGGCGCATATCGTTTGCCCCTACAGCCATGCAACCAAGGGCAACATCGACGTCAAGCTGACCGTCGCGTGAGTTTCTCAGATTGAGTTCTCTCAGATCCCCTGTTGAAAGAAGCCCGGCGGTCTCCGTCGGGCTTCTTTTTTCAGGCATGCTGTGCCGGTCTACTGCAAAACCTCGATGACCCGCCTGCTCTGCGGATCAACCAGCACCCTTTGCTGGTTGACGACGACATAGCCGTAGGTCGGTTGCTGCGGGATCGGGTAGACCTCGACCGTGTCGGGCAGGGGTTCGCCCACGACGACAGTGCCGTCATAGGTCACGGATGGGCTGGTTTGCTGAAGGACGTAGGTTTTGACCTCGCCGGGAACGATGACCGTCGTGGTCTGAGCCAGGGCGACGCCGGAAAAGGCAAGGCTTGCCACAAAACCGGCTAGGATGATTTTCTTCATGACAGTACCTCCTGTCCCTAGCCAACGGTCCGGCGACCGATTGGTTCCCCTGCCGCGGCGCGGGAACCTATGCTTCGACTGGGAGCTGCTGGAACCTATGCTCGGGCTGAGGAGTTGATGAGCAGGAGGTAAAATAGGATGATCGCCAGGCCGAAAACCAGAACCTGCGCGCTTGCGCAGCGAGAGCTCGAATGCGCGACCGCATTGCGCGAGGAGTTCCAACTGCTGACGGATCTCGCCGAGCGGGTAGGGTGGCATTGGGACGAGATCGCCTTGGCTCTGCTGGAGTTGACGGACGAATACGCCGCCACCCAGCGGGCCGCCGTTGCGGTGAGCGGGCGCCGCTTGAGCGCTTCACCCTCCCCAACACACGGCATTGACAAGACACGGCATTGATCGGCACGGCGGGCCGTCGAGTCATTTCGCCGTGCCGTTCCGGCATCCCGCGCGGGCCTTAAGCCTTCTTCAGAAATTCGGTGCGCATCACCCGACCCTTGGTCTTTTCGACGCGGCACTCGACTTCATCGGGGGAGGATGCGCTTGACCATCGTCCCGCGCTTCAGCGTCGTCGCGGTTCCCTTGCCTTTCAGGTCTCTGATCAGGGTGACATTGTCGCCGTCCTTGAGGAT
The DNA here is from genome assembly GCF_014852205.1 of Ensifer sp. ENS06. Taxonomy (NCBI): domain Bacteria; kingdom Pseudomonadati; phylum Pseudomonadota; class Alphaproteobacteria; order Hyphomicrobiales; family Rhizobiaceae; genus Ensifer; species Ensifer sp. ENS06. The sequence continues at coordinate 1,032,391 of NZ_JACVBC010000001.1, forward strand.
GGCGCCGATTGAATCCTTCACATCCATGCGGATGTTCCAGAAATGACGACGCGCCCTGATTTGGTCAGGGCGCGTGGGAATGGATGGGCCGCGTCGGCCGGTCTTGGTTAGCGTCGGCTAAGGCTGCCGAGGATGCCGCGCACCAGGGCGCGGCCGACCTGGGTCGCGACTGTGCGGGCGACCGATTTCATCGCCGCTTCGACGACCGTCTCGCGCTGGTAGCCGGAGCTGCGCGGGCGCGCCTGCTTGCCGGCCGGTGCCGCCTGATCGTCGTCGCCAAAGCCCGGCAGCGTCCAGCGGCTGCCGCCGGTGCTCGCCTCGCTCGTCTGCTGCTCGGCCTGAGACTGTGCCTCGGCCTGTGCGTCGGCTGCCTTTTTGGCGCGCGCTGCCAGAATTTCGTAGGCCGATTCACGGTCGAAATCCTCATCGTAAAGCTCACGGACCGGGCTGACGTCCATGACCTTCTTCCGTTCGGCCTCCGTCAGGGGACCGACGCGGGACTGTGGCGGTCGCACCAGCGTACGCTCGACCATCGAGGGCGCGCCCTTGCCTTCGAGCGTGGAGACCAGAGCCTCGCCGGTGCCGAGATTGGTGATCACCGTGGCGCAGTCGAAATCCGGGTTCGGGCGGAAGGTGTCGGCGGCGGTCTTCACCGCCTTCTGGTCGCGCGGCGTATAGGCGCGCAGCGCGTGCTGAACGCGGTTTCCGAGCTGACCGAGAACCGTGTCGGGCACGTCGAGCGGGTTCTGGGTGACGAAATAGACGCCGACGCCCTTGGAGCGGATGAGGCGCACGACCTGTTCAACGCGCTCGATCAGTGCCTTCGGCGCGTCGTTGAAGAGCAGATGCGCCTCGTCGAAGAAGAAGACCAGCTTCGGCTTGTCCGGGTCGCCCACTTCCGGCAGCTCCTCGAACAGTTCCGACAGTAGCCAGAGCAGGAAGGTGGCGTAGAGCCGCGGGTTCATCATCAGCTTGTCGGCCGCCAGCACCGAGATCGCGCCGCGGCCGTCATTGGTGGTGCGCATGATGTCGGAAATCTTCAGCGCCGGCTCGCCGAAGAAATGTTCGGCGCCCTGCTGTTCGAGGATCAGCAGCTCGCGCTGAAGCGAGCCGACCGAGGACTTGGAAATGAAACCGAACTGATTGGAGAGCGTGCTGGCATTGTCGCCCATGTAGTTGAGCAGCGCCTGCAGATCCTTGAGGTCGAGCAGCGGCAGTCCGCCCTCATCGGCGATCTTGAAGGCGATGTTGAGCACGCCTTCCTGCGCGTCGGTCGCGTTCATAAGCCGCGACAGGAGCAGCGGGCCCATCTCCGACATGGTGGTGCGAACGCGATGGCCCTTCTCGCCGTAGATATCCCAGAAGATGACCGGGAATTCCTGAAACTCGTAAGGATTGGTCGGCAGGCCGATCTGTTCGGCACGCTTCAGGATGAAATCCTTGGCCTCGCCGATCGCGCCGATGCCGGAGAGGTCGCCCTTGACGTCGGCGCAGAAGACCGGGACGCCAGCGTTGGAAAAGCCTTCGGCAAGCACCTGCAGGGTGATCGTCTTGCCGGTGCCGGTGGCGCCGGTGACCAGGCCGTGTCGATTGCCGAACTTGAGCTCCAGATACTCGCCCTTGTTGATCGAATCATCAGGCTTGCGGCTGGTGCCGATAAAGAGCTTGCCTTCTTCCAACATGTGGGCTTCATCTCCGTTTCATCAATGAAAGCGGGCGGTTCGCAGTGTCGCAGGGGCGCGCCGTCATCGAAATGTGCCTGGATTTCTGTTATAGGTGGTGCGGTTGCGCCCGGCAACAAGGCTGTGCCTATCCGCGACCGGAATGCGGCGATATCGATAGGTCGATAGTCACGGCTCACGGCTTGTTATTTGGTGGGCGATCATTTACCTTGACGTCAACGTCAAAAATCCAAAATGAGGGAGTTTCTCCATGAATGAACTGGTCACGCGCGTTGCTGAAAATGTCGGCATCGAGCCGGCAACCGCCGAAAAGGCTGTCGGCATGATCCTCGGCTTCCTGCAGCGCGAAGCCGCCGACGGTCCGGTTGCCCAGATGATTGAAGCGATCCCGGGCGCGTCCGAACTGATCGCTCAGTACAACGGCGAAGGCACCGGCGGCGGCGGCCTGCTCGGCGGTCTGATGTCGGCGATCGGTGGTGGCGGCGTCATGGCGCTCGGCCAGCAGCTGATGAGCCAGGGCCTCGGCATGGGTGAAATCACCGGACTTGCAAAGGAAACCATCGCGTTCGCCAAGGAGAAGGCCGGCGCAGACGTGGTCGACGAAGTCGTCGCTTCGGTTCCGGGTCTCAGCCAGTTCGTCTGATACCGGCAACTCGAATCTAAAAAACGAAGCCCACCGGCGTCTGCCGGTGGGTTTTTTGTTGCCTGCGGCGGCCGTCAGCGTTCCGGCCTGCTTTCCCGTAGCGTCCGTTCGAGTGTGGGCGTCAGCCCGATGCAAAGAACGGCACTGGCGCCGATAAAAGCCGCACCCGATGTCCATCCGTAGCGTTCGATCGCGGTTCCGACCGCGACGGGGCCGACGAGTTGCCCGAGATTGCTGCCCTGCATCAGCAGGCCCATCGCCATCGGCGCAAGCGCCGGACGTGGCGACAGGAGCGGCACCGATGAGATCAGCGTCGCCGGAATGAGCCCGCCGATCGCGGAAAACAGGAGGCAGAGCGCCAGGATCAGATGTCCGCCTGAAGGGCTCAGGAAGATCCAAAGGCCGGATACGCCGGTCAGCAGCGCGGCGCTTGCGACCAGTCTGCCGCGGGCGAAACCGCGGGACAGAAGATGGCCGGCGGCCAGATTGCCGAAGACGTTCACCAGCGTGATGATGGCGCTCAACAGGCCAACGGTTCCAAGCGAGACCTGCAGGCGCTCGATCAGCAGGATCGGCAGAAAGCTGGAAAGCGTGAAGCTCATCAGGCTGTAGAGCGAAAACAGCGCGAAGAGCAGCACGGGCCCGCGGCTCGTCAGCGTTTCCGCGGCATCATCCCGGAAGCGGGTGGCGACACGGGGCGTTTGCCGGGGTGGCGACACGGCCAGGAAGATGGAGGCGAGGCTCACAAGCGTGAGCAGCCCATTGCTCCACCAGATCGCCTGCCAACCGGCAAAGGCAGGCCCCGTCAGCATGGCGATCGCCATGCCCGCGGGCATGAAACAGCTCCAGAGCGCAAAGACGAGGTCGCGGCGCTCCTGCGTCACCAGACGCATGAGGATGGCGGGGCCGGCGACGACGACAAGCAGAAAGCCGAAGCCCTCGATGATGCGCGACAGCAGAAGCAGCGTGAATGCTGGGCTCGCCGCGCCGGCAAAGGAACCGAACGCCAGCAGCGCCATGCCGATGCCAAGCAGGCGCCGGTCGCCGACAGCTGTGACGAACGCGCCGGCTGCCATGCCCCCGACGACACCTACTACGGCGAAGACGGAGGTGATCCAGCCGAGGGCGGAGAGGTCGAGCCCAAGATCGGACTGAAGCAGCGGGCCGGCAATCAGCCCCTTGCCCACCTGCATCGCCGCGACCACGCCGGCCGCAACAACGGTCATCACGCCCGACCAATCGGTTCTTTCGCGAACAAAGGCTGCGGCCATGGCCATCAGGCGATCTCCGCAACGCGGGTGCGTCCGGCAACCAGCGCTGTTGCCAGTTCCGCCACGTGGCGCCCCTGGAAGCGTGCGCCTTCCAGTTCGTTGGCGCTCGGCTGCCGGTCGCCGCCGTTGCCGTCATCGGCCAGCGTCGAGGCGCCATAGGGTGATCCGCCGGTGATTTCGTCCATGCGCATCTGGCCTTTGAAGCTGTAGGGAAGGCCGGTGATCACCATGCCGAGATGCAGCAGCACGGTATGCGTCGCGAGTATCGTCGATTCCTGGCCGCCATGCTGGCTTCCGGTCGAGGTAAAAACGCTGCCGATGCGCCCGACCAGGGCATCGCGCGCCCAGATCCCACCCGCCTGGTCGAGAAAGTTCTTCATCTGGGCGGCCATGTTGCCGAAGCGTGTCGGCGTGCCGATGATGATCGCGTCATAATCGGGCAGTTCGGCGATTGTTGCCACCGGCGCATCGTGGTTGCGCTTGTAGCCGGCCTTGACGGCCACGGCTTCCGGGACGATTTCCGGCACGCGCTTGAGCGCGACGGTGGCGCCGGCGGTGCGCGCACCCTCGGCGACGGCCTTCGCCATGGTCTCGATGTGGCCGTAGGAGGAATAGTAGAGCACGAGCACCTTGGTCATTTCGGTTTCCTTTTTGTGGGCGGCATTGCCGTTCACTGAAAAGATGGGTGCTTTTCTCGATCTCTTGGAGTGATATAATTTTCATCAAGATGATCTATGGAATCGATCATGCTCGATGCCCTTACTCTCGATCAGATGCGGACCTTCGTGACCGTCGCCGAAAGCGGAAGCTTCCGCGCCGGCGCCGCCAGGCTCTCACGGGTGCAATCGGCCGTCAGCCACGCCATCGCCAACATGGAGGCCGAACTGGGGGTCGGCCTTTTCGACCGGTCCGGCCACCGGCCGGTCCTGACGGCGGAAGGGCATGCGCTGCTCGCCAATGCGCGCGACATCCTGTTGCGGGTGGACGCGATGCGCGCCCGGGCACGCGGCCTCGGCGAAGGCATCGAGCTTGAGCTTTCTCTGGTCGTCGATACGCTGTTTCCGATCGAGACGGTCGGCCTGGCGCTGAAAGAGATGCGGGGCACCTATCCCGACGTGTCGATCCGCCTCGCGGTCCTGCCGCTGGGTGGTCCGCTCGATGGGCTAGTCGATCGCCGTTTCACGCTCGGCATCACCGTCGGCGAGGATTTCCGCGATCCGGCGATCGCCCGCCGGGCACTGTCGACGGTCGAACTCGTTGCGGTCGTTGCCGCCCATCATCCTCTAGGTCTCCTCGCGGGGGGCGACGTGCTCGACAACGCCGAGCTTGCAGACCATCTGCAGATCGTCCTGTCGGATCAGTCGCAGCGCACGGTCGGGCGCGACTTCGGCGTGCTCTCGCCGCAAACCTGCCGTGTCAGCAGCCAGGACACGAAACATGCGATGATCCGCTCGGGCCTCGGCTGGGGTCGATTGCCGTTCTGGCAGGTGGAGCGCGACCTTGCGGAAGGCCGGCTCGTGCGCATGCCGACGGCCGCCCTTGGCCGCAACAGCCAGGTGGGGGCCGAAGCCTATCTCGTTCACCGGATCGACGAGCCGCTCGGGCCGGCCGCCCGCGTCTTCAACGAGGCTCTCGCCCGGATCTGCGCGGAGGGCTAGCGTCGGCCGTTGAGCGCGAAGGCAAGCGTGAAGACCACCAGCACGACGCCCACGCCGATCGGGCCAGCGATCGGGTTGATGAAGTTCATCAGCGCGCCGGTCGCGCCGGAGCCAGCCGCGCTGCCGGCGGCATAGGCGAGCGAAAAGGCGGCACTGCCGGCAACCAGCATGCTGCCGCGATACTCTTCCCCGAGCATGGTGAGCGCCGCCGTATAGAGCGCGAAGCTCGCCGCGCCGATGAAGGCGAAGGTCAGGAGCAGAGCGATATCGGACGACAGCAACGGCACGAGCAGATAGCCGCTGGCAGCGACCGCGGCCGCCGAGATCGCCACCCGACGGCGCGGCAGGCGGTCGAGAAGCACGCCGATGAAAGGCTGTGCCACAGCTGTCGGTATCGCCAGCGCCGTTACGCTCAGCGCGGCAAAGGCCTGGCTGTGGCCGGTCTTGACGAAATAGACCGGCATCGCCGAGATCGCGGCGATATCGGCAAATCCGAACATCAGCACCATCAGGATCAGCATCGGCGCCTTCCCGAAAAAGGCGAAGAGGTCCCGCGTCGAGGACGGCTCGGGCCGGGTGCGGGCGCCCATGGTCAGCAGCCCCGTGAGGAAGGCGACGAGTGCGATATAGATCGCCAAGAGGGCAAAGCCGAGACCGCCGCTGGTGCCGAGCAACGGGATCGCCAGCGGACCGGCCGCAAAGCCGCCGCACATGCCGGCGCCATAGAGGCCGGAGACGCGGCCGCGCAGGCGGTCCGGGCAGGCGGTGTTCAGCCACGCTTCACCAAGCATGAAGACCATGCTGACGAAGAAACCCAGGGCAAAGCGGGCGATAAACCAGATGACGAGTTCCGACGTCGAGGCAAGTGTCGCGAGACAGATGGAACAGCCGATGAGGCTGGCGATGATCAGCTTGTCGGCCGAGGCGAGTCGCGTCAGCCGCCCGAGAATAAGCGTCGCAACACCGAGACCGGCGGCAAAGCCCATGGCATTGAGGCCGATCATGCCGGCCGAAACGCCGCGGCTCTCAAGCGAAAGCGAGATCAGCGGATAGGTGAGCCCCTGCGCCACCGAGAAGGCGGTGACACCGAGAACGACGGCGATAATCGCCGGCCAGTCGGGAGCAAAATCGCTCGCCTGTGCCTCGTGCAACGACATCGCCCCCTCCCTACGATCCGTGTCCTTGAGGCGATGTCCATATCGTATCCGCCGCCGGCAGGGAATTGGCCGGCGGCGAAATGATTGCGTTCGTTAAGCAGCCTTGTCCCAGACGGGGGCAAGGCCTTCCGGGTTGACGATGCGGCCGTCGGCACGCGCAAGGGCGTGGATTTCGGCCATTTCGCCGTCGCCGAGCGCAAAGTCGAAGATCGCGAAATTTTCCTTCAGGCGATCGATCGTCGCGGTCTTTGAAAGGGTGATCACGTCCTTCTGCTGCACGAGCCAGCGCAGCGCTACTTGCGCGGCCGTCTTGCCGTGGCGGGCACCGATCTCCTTCAAGAGTGGATCGCTCGGCACCTTGCCGTTCGCCATCGCATAGTAGGCGGTGATCGACATGCCGTGCTTGCGGGCGGTCTGAAGCACCTTGGTCTGATCGAGATACGGGTGGTACTCGACCTGGTTGGTGGCGATCGGGGCGTCGCTCAGCTTCACGGCCTCTTCCATCTGCGCCGTGTTGAAGTTGCTGACGCCGATGTGGCGAACCTTGCCGGCCTTGTGCACTTCGTTGAGAGCGCCGATGCGCTCGGCCATCGGCACGTCGCTGCCGCCCGGCCAGTGCAGGAGAAGCAGGTCGACATGGTCGGTCCGCAGCTTCTTCAGGCTTTCGTCGACCGAGGCGAGGAAGTCGCGATGGGCATATTTGTCGACCCAGACCTTGGTGGTGAGGAAGATATCGGCGCGTGACACGCCGGAATTATGGATGGCCTCGCCGACTTCGGCCTCGTTGCCGTAGATCTGCGCCGTATCGACGTGATGGAATCCGAGCTTCAGGGCTTCCGGCAGAACGCGCAGCACATCGGCGCCGGGCATGCGGAAAGTGCCGAAGCCGAGCGCCGGAATGTTGGCGCCGTTGGAATTGACGGAATGCATCGTGGGTAACTCCTTGTACTGGGCATGTTATGCTTGATAAGCGCCCGGCCACCTAGCCGGGCGAAAAAGGAATGAGGCTATAGGTGGTCCTCGCAGACGGCGGTTCAAGCCGTTTGGTAGGCCGCCCCGGTGCGACGATCAAGGGCGCCGCTCAGGAGCGTGAGCAGCAGGGCTGCGGCGACGAGCAGGGCACCGATCACGGGCGTCATGCCAAGGCCGAGCGGCGAGGCGACGATGACGCCACCGAGCCAGGCGCCGACGGCGATGCCGAGGTTGAAGGCCGCGATGTTGAGCGCCGAGGCGACATCAACGGCGCCCGGACGATGTTGCTTAGCAAGCTGCACGACATAGAGCTGCAAGCCCGGCACATTGGCGAAGGACAGGAAGCCAAGGGCTGCAAGCGTGACCAGCGTCAGCACCGGCGAGGGGGCCGTGAAGGTGAAGAGCACGAGCACCGCCGCCTGCGCCAGGAACAGGCCGACCAGCGCCTTGACCGGGTCGCGGTTGGCGATCTTGCCGCCGGCAATGTTGCCGATGGCAATCGCGATGCCGTAGAGCACCAGGATCAGGCTGACGGCGCTTTCCGAAAAGCCGGTGATGTCCTGCAGGATCGGCGCCAGGAAGGTGAAGGCGACGAAGGTGCCGCCGTAGCCGAGCGCGGTCATGGCAAAGACGATCAGCAGGCGGCCGGAGCCGAGCACGCGCACCTGGTCGATGAGCTTTGCCGGCGGCGCCTTGGACAGCGTGTTCGGCAACAGGGCTGCGATCGCGACAAGAGCGACGACGCCGAGACCGGTGACGGCCCAGAAGGTGGCGCGCCAGCCGAAGGTCTGGCCGATCCAGGTGCCGAGCGGCACACCGGTGACGATCGCGACGGTCAGGCCCATGAACATCATGGCAATGGCCGAGGCGCGGCGGTCTTCCGGTACGAGGTCGGCGGCAATGGTCGAGCCGACCGAGAAGAACACGCCATGGGCAAAGGCAGAAATGACGCGGGCGACGAGCAGCGGTTCATAGCTCGGCGACAATGCTGCGGCGGCATTGCCGACGATGAACAGCGCCATCAGGCCGATCAGCAGCGGTTTGCGCTCGATCCGGCCGGTGAGCGCGGTGAGAACTGGCGCGCCGAAGGTGACGCCGAGCGCGTAGACGCTGACGATCAGGCCGGCGAGCGGCAGGGTGACATTGAGGTCGGTGGCTACCGTCGGCAGGAGGCCGACGATCACGAATTCCGTTGTTCCGATCGCATAGGCCGCGATCGTCAGCGCAAGTATGGCAATAGGCACGACGAGACCTTTCCCACCCGGCTGGGAGCACCGGGCGTGTGGTTGTTGTTGAAGTCGGGTGGAATATGAGCCTTTGCACTCATCACGATAATACGCATAATCAGACAAACGTTTGTGAATTGAGTTCAAAGGGAAGCGCATGGACAACCGAGCCGGTGAGATGGAGGTTTTTGTCGCCGTGTCGGAGACCCGCAGCTTCTCCGCTGCGGCGCGGCGCCTGAAATTGTCGCCGTCGGCCGTCAGCAAGCTGGTGACCCGCATCGAGGACCGGCTTGGCACGCGCCTGCTCGTGCGCTCGACCCGGACCTTGCAGCTGACCCCGGAAGGCGAAGTCTATTTCCAGCGGGCGCAACGGATCCTCGGAGATATCGCCGAGACCGAGCATGTCGTTGCCGCCGGCGGACGCATGGCGCCGCGTGGGCTCTTGCGGGTGAACGCCGCCGTCGGCTTCGGCGAGCGCTACATCATGCCGCTCGCGCCGGAGTTCCTGGCGCGATACCCGGAGGTCCAGCTCGACCTGACGCTGACCGACAGCATGATCGATGTCGTCGGCGAACGCACGGACGTGGCGATCCGCACCGGACCGCTGCGTGATTCATCCCTGAAGGCGCGCAAGCTGATGGAAACCCGGCCGGTGGTGATCGCCTCGCCCGCCTATCTTGAAAAGTATGGGATCCCGCAAACCCCTGACGATCTCGACGGCCACAACTGCGTTCGCTTCAACTTCCGACGCAGCGTCGACGAGTGGGCGTTTCGCGGGCCGGGCCAGTCTCAGATCGCGCACCGAACCGTCTCCGGCAATATGCAGGTATCGAGCGGTTCGATCGTCCGCCAGCTTTGCCTTGCCAGCGTCGGCATCGGGCGCATCGGTCGTTTCCATGTCGAGCCGGATTTCGAGGCTGGAACGCTGGTGCCGCTGCTCGAGGACTATCAGTCGGGCGAGATCGAGACGGTCTACGCCGTCTATGCCGGCCACGAGCATCTCGCTGCCCGTATCCGCGCCTTTATCGATTTTCTGGCGGAGCGCATGTAAGCGCCCGGCGGGCAGACGAACTCAGCCCGCCTTGACCGCCACGATGAAGAACCTCGGAAAACGCAAGAGTACCTTGCCGTCGCTCGTTGCCGGATAGGCCGCGCGTATCCGGTCGGTGTAATCGGCGAGAAAGGCGCTCCGCCGGTCCTCGGGCAAGGTATCGAGATAAGGTCTGAGGCCGGTCCCCTTTACCCACTCGACGATCGCTTCGGCATTGGCGAGGCGATGATAGTAGATCGTATGCCAGACCTCGATGCGCGCTGCCCACGGAACCAGGCATTCGACATAGGTTGCCGGCGGCGGCATCGGGTTGCGGCGGATAGCCTTGCCGGCAAAGGTTTCAGCGAAAGCCGGGCTGCGCGCGGTCTCTTCCATCAGGAGGTGGCTCGGCTCTCCGAGGTTGTCCGGCATCTGCACCGCGAGCGTACCGCCGGAGGCAAGCGCCTTCATCAGCCTTTCGAAGATAGTGAGATGGTTCGGAAGCCACTGGAAGACCGCGTTGCCGTAAAACAGCGAGGCGCCGGCGGGAGGAACCCAGGCCGCAAGATCCGCCTTTTCGAAGGATACCCCGGGAAGCCGCTTGGCGGCGGCAAGGAGCATGTTCTCGTCGCTGTCGAGGCCGGAAAGCGTGGTCCAGGGAAACCGGTCGCGGATGAGCTCGGTCGAGTTCCCCGGGCCGCAGCCGAGGTCGAAGGCGAGGCCTTCTGGCAGGTCAGGCACTTGGGCGAGAAGGTCTCTGGCTGGTCGGGTGCGTTCGTCTTCGAACTTGAGATACTGCGCGGGCGACCAGACCATCAAAGAACTCCTTCAGATACCGAATTGCAGGCTTTCGAGAGAGGGCAGGATCAAGGCAGGCCCATGATCGCGGTATTCGTCCGGCATGTCTGCCCGATTGATCCACACGGTGCGGAAGCCGAATTTCGTCGCCCCGGCAATGTCCCAGCGGTTCGACGACTGGAACGAGACTGCGTGCGGGTAGAGCCGGTAGCTGGTGGTAACGAGATCGTAGACGGCAGGCGCCGTCTTGAACGCCTTCACCGCGTCGACCGAAAAGACGTCGTCGATGACGATATCGAGTGCGGCGTTGCGCACGGCCGACGCGAGCATGGCCGGCGAACCGTTGGAGAGGATGGCGATCCGCGCCCCGCGCTCCTTGAGACCTTTCAGAACGGCCGGCACTTCCGGATAGCAGTCGAGCGTCCAGTAGGCGTCCAGCAACCGCTTGCGCAGCTTCGGGTCGGCGGAGGGAAAGCGCGCGAAGGCAAAGTCGAGCGCCTGTTCGGTCAGCTTCCAGAAATCCTGGTAGCTGCCCATCAGCGAGCGCACCCAGGAATATTCGAGCTGCTTGGCGCGCCAGAGTTCGGAAAAAGCCTGTCCGTCCGGACCGATCTCCTCAGCGTGGCGTCTGACGGCCGCATGCACGTCGAAGAGCGTGCCGTAGGCGTCAAACACATAGGCCGCGTGGGACATCGTTTCCTCCCGTCAGTTGTCTTCGGTGCCGGCTGACATGGCGAACATGCCACGTCAAAGCCTATCCGAAAACAAAGGCTTACAGCATCACGCCCGATCGGACAGCCCGCTGTCACCGTTCTTTACGCGGATCATGTCAAATATTTGTGCGTCGCACAACGGCCGGCCGCTCAAAGGCAGGTTTCCTGCCTTAGCCCTTGGCCGGTTTCCAGACTTTTGCCGGGAAGCGTAGCGCCTGCTTGGCGAGCTTGCCCTTGAACCCGAGCGCCGTGTCGCACAGGTTGACCACATGCCGGTTCGGCTTGGCTTCCGGGCGAAGCGCATGCAGGGCCGCGGCTGCCTCTTCCGGCGGCATGTAGCGTGCCAGAATGCCCAGCGTCAGCGCCGTCGCGCGGCCAATGCCCCGCAGGCAATGGACGAGCAGATGCGCGTCCTCGGGCAAGCGGTCGATGAAAGCGAAGGCGGCGTCGATCGCCTGCGGACGCGCCGCATCCGGTTCGTCAGGATCGGTGGTGTCGCCGAAAAAGAGTTCCAGGTGGTTTTCCGGCGGCAGCTCGATCATCGACAAAAGCCGGCTGCCGGGCGCGCGCATGGAGATGAGATGCGTCGGCGCCCAAAGTGCACGATTGTGCCGCGCCTCGGTCTGCGAGCTGACGATGACCCGGATCGGCCAGCCGGCCGGATGCGCCGAATTGGCGTTGAGGATGGGATGGTAAAGTTCATCCGCAGTAACGGCTGCCGCAAGCGCCATGGCAGGACCTCGCTTGTGATTCTTCAGCGCGGATTTTGCCCTGAAACCCGTCCGGGCTTAAGGGCAAAATCTTGGGGGGAGGCGAAAAGCTGTGGCCGGAGCGGGATCAGCCCGGATGGATGTAGCGCTTCGACCAGCGCGACGGCACCAGAATGGTGGCCAGCGTGAGCCCGGCGCTAAGCGCGAAGGAAGCCCAAAGAGACGCCGGGCCGAAATGGCGCTGCAGGACGGCGCCGGCGACAGCGCCAGAGAACATGCCAAGCCAGGGCACGATCTGCATGAGCCATTGGCGGTTTGTGTTGCCGAGCAGCCAGCGGCCGAGGCCGCGCCCGAAACGGGAAAGGGCACCAGTCACGTAGGTGAGCCCGATCGGCAGGCCCTCGATGTGCTCGACGGCGGCATTAACCAGGCCCATGGCAAGCACGATGCCGTAGAAATAGAAGGGCTTTGGCATCGAGGTTCCGAAGCCGGCGCAGAGCATTAACACCAAACTGACCATCGAGAGGACGCCGACGACGCCGAGGCGTGCGGCCGCAATCACGCCGAGCGCGTTGCCGATGATGAACGCTCCAAGCGCGCCGACGAGCAGCAGGGCGCCGGTGAAGTCGCCGTCGCCTAGCGCGATCGCCGCCCGCGTCGTGTTGCCGCTCATGAAGGAGACGAAGTCACCGATGCTCAAGAGCCCGATCGCGTCGGTCATCCCGGCGAGAAACGAGATCGTCGCGGCGACGGCCAGCGCCGTGCCGGTGCGCTGCCGCTTGATCAGTCTTCGCCGTCTCGCAATGGTCATCTGCCTTGCCTCCGATTGGGGACAAGGCTAGCGCATGCGGATGGTGAGTCGGAATGGGCGGTCATCATATTGCCTGCCGGCTGCGGCGCTCACGGCTTGCCGTGGCCGTCAGAAGCGCGTGATGACGCTGATGCCGAGATCGGTGGCGCGGTCCATGGCGACGAGGGCAGGGATCGCCTCTTCAAGAGAAATTTCCCGGCCGATCAGTTGCTGCGGCTTCAGCTTGCCGTCGGCGATCATCGCCAGCATGGCGTCGTAGCGCCAGGCCTGCATGCCGTGGCTGCCATAGATTTCGAGTTCGTGGCCGATCACCTGCGCCATCGGGATCTGTGGCGTGGCCTGGTCGCCGAGCATCAGGCCAACCTGGACGTGGCGGCCGCGCCGGCGCAAGTTCTTGATCGAGTTGAAGCAGGTCACGGGATTGCCGAGCGCGTCGATCGAGACATGGGCGCCACCGCCGGTGATATCCTTTACCGCCGCTGCCACGTCCTCCACGTCACGGCCATTGATGACAGCGACCGCGCCGAGTTTTTTGGCGAAGGCGAGCTTGTCTTCGGCGATGTCGATCGCGATCGGCTGGGCGCCGAGGGCCGCCGCGATCATGATTGCCGAGAGGCCGACGCCGCCGCAGCCATGCACCGCCACCCACTCGCCGCCCTTGACCTTGGCCTGGTCGGCGATGGCGCGGAACGACGTTGCGAAGCGGCAGCCGAGGCTCGCAGCCGTGGTGAAGTCCATGCTTTCAGGCAGATGCACGAGGTTCTGGTCGGCAAAGTCGAGCGCGACATATTCGGCAAACGAGCCCCAATGGGTAAAGCCCGGCTGGAACTGCGCCTCGCAGACCTGCTGGTTTCCGGAGCGGCACTCGCCGCAACGGCCGCATCCGGAAACGAAGGGCACGGTCACCCGATCGCCGACCTTGTAGCGCATGACGCCGCGGCCGGTGGCGGTCACCACGCCCGCCAGCTCGTGGCCGGGCACATGCGGCAGGCGGATATCGGCGTCATGGCCCATCCAGCCGTGCCAGTCGGACCGGCAAAGCCCTGTCGCCTCGACCTTGATGACCACGCCGTTCTCCGTCGGTGTCGGATCGGGAAGGGTACGGATTTCCGGCATCTTCTCGAAGGCGTCGTAATACATGGCTTTCATCGGGTCGCTCCTTGCAATGTCTCAATGGGTGGGGCGCGGCCGTCGATGTGGCGCGCCATCAGAAATTCGTCGACCTCCCGGTCGCCGTCGAGCATGCCGCCGGGAACGTGCCCGATCTTGTAGAAACCCGCACGTTCATAAAAGCGGATCGCCGTCGGATTGTCGGCACGCACCACGAGTTCGAGCAGTCGGATGCCGGCCGAGCGCGCATGGTCGGTCAGTTGCGCAAGCAGCTGCCGCGCAACGCCGGACCCGCGGGCCTCGTCGCACACATAGACCATGATGATCGTGCCCCGATGCGCCAGCCGGCTCGCACGCTCGCGCATCAGGCCCATGATGCCGACCGGCTCATCGCTGTCGAAGGCCACGAATACGGCGTTGGCGGTTAGCCGCGCGCGCCATTCCTCAGCCGAAAGGCGCTCCCAGTCGGCCGCTGTCGAGGCGAAGGCCTGCGGCTCGCGCTTGAGCGCTTCCAGCCTGATGCGGCGGAAGATGTCCACGTCGTCAGCGTCGAGATGCTTGATGCGCACGGCTTTCCCTTTTCTTTGGCGAAGAGACTAAGCGAGAGGCCTTCGCGGTACCAGAACGGCCGACATGACATTTTTTGATAGACCCATTCACCCCGATGCTGTTTTTTCGGGGTATGCGGAAAGACTAGAATAAAAACCTCAAGGAGACGCAGATGGCCGTCGATACATCCCCCCGCTCAGTGACCTGGACCTATGTCGATGGTGAATGGCTCTCGGGCAATCCGCCGCTGATCGGCCCGACCTCGCATGCGATGTGGCTGGGCTCGACGGTGTTCGACGGCGCCCGCGTTTTCGACGGCGTCGCTCCCGACCTCGACCTGCATTGCCAGCGCGTCAACCGCTCGGCCGCCGCGCTTGGCCTGAAGCCGACGATGGCGGCGGAAGAGATCGAGGCGCTGACCTGGGAAGGCGCCAAGAAGTTCGACGGCAAGACGGCGCTTTATGTGAAGCCGATGTACTGGGCCGAGCACGGCGCGGCCGGTGTCGTCGCCATCGACCCGGAATCGACCCGTTTTGCGCTCTGCCTGTTCGAGGCGCCGATGGGCAACGGCCACGGCGGCTCGTCGCTGACGCTGTCGCCCTTCCGCCGTCCGACACTGGAATCGATGCCGACCGACGCCAAGGCCGGCTGCCTCTATCCCAACAACGCGCGCATCCTGACCGAGGCCCGTTCGCGCGGCTTCGACAATGCGCTGGTGCGCGACATGCTCGGCAACATCGCCGAGACCGGTTCTTCCAACGTCTTCCTGGTCAAGGACGGTGTCGTCTTTACGCCGGCCGCCAACCGCACCTTCCTTGCCGGCATCACCCGCTTCCGCGTCATGACGCTGCTGCGCGAAGCCGGTTTCGAAGTGGTCGAGGCGACGCTGACGATGGCGGACTTCCAAGCGGCCGACGAGATCTTCACGTCCGGCAACTACTCCAAGGTGCTGCCTGTGACGCGTCTCGAAAGCCGCGACCTGCAGGCCGGCCCGGTCGCCGCCAAGGCGCGCGATCTTTATATGGACTGGGCGCACGCGGCCCGCGACGTCTGAACCGCGCGCAAAACCCCGGCGCACGGTCGTACCCGCTGCGCCGGGGCAAGATGGCCCTCGGTTCAGGCACTCAGCGCGAGCGGCGCGCGCGCGCACCGACCACGGCGCGCCTGTGGATCAGGTAGGCCTGGACGGAGAGGCCTGCGAGGAAGATCACCAGCCAGGCAAGCAGCGTCGTCTGCACGATCGGCGATTCCGGGCCGCTGGCAAGTGGCTGCGAGGCGGGCAGGCGCTTCAACGTCTCGGCGATCGCCGGCACGATCAGCAGGAAATAGCTGAACGAAAGGCCAAGCGTTGCCAGGTAGGGGCGCAGGCGGCCGAAAAATTCGAGCCTTTGTGCTGCAAGGCTCCCACCGATGACGAGCAGCGTGACGATCCCGAGCGCATGGCCCGCGTTGAAGCCGCCGGTGCTCGAAAGCCCCGCGGACGTCAGCACCGCCAGGATGATCGCGGCGAGGTAAAGCTTGCCGGAGCGCGTGCCGGGAACAATCGCACCATACCGGGCAAAGCCATAGAGGCCCGCCACGACGGGGGCGAGGCTGATGACGGTATGGATGATGCCGAGTGTGGAAAGCGGATTTGCCATGATTTTCCTCCTTCATTCAACCGACTAGTTGGTCGGGATGTGTTCGAAAAAGAAACGCGATGATTTCACCTGCCATCGCGTCCGTTCGGTTTGATTTCTAGTGCTCGCAAATGTGGCCCGCCGTTCCCACGGGAACAACTGTCTTTTTCGACCGGTGTCGCTTCGAAGGGTCGGAGCTTCGGGGTCAGGCATCGCTTGGCGCCTGAAGTTGTGCCAAGGCGGGCCGTGCGATCGCCGAAAACGTGGCTTGATCCGAGCCGGCGACGCGGGCCGCGAGCATTGCGCCGTGGACCGTCGCCATGAGCGCCTCGGCGGCCGCCTTGGGGCCGTGAGCGGTCCTCAGGGATCCCTTCGCTACGCCATCCTCGATCACGGCTCCGAGCCAGCCGGAAAGGTCGGCAAAATGACCGCGCACTTGCGCGACGACAATATCGGGAAGCGAAGGTATTTCCGAGGCCAGAAGGGCGCCGATACAGAAGGGCATGTCCCGTTTGGCGATACATTCTTCCCAGAAGCCGACATAGGCCTCGAGCCGGGCCGCCGGATCGCCGACAGCTGCTAGCAGTCCTTCAACGCTGCGGCGATTGTTCTTGCGGTAGCGGGCAAGCACGGCTGCGGCCAGGTCCGCCTTGGTCGGGAAGTGATGGTGGATCGTCGCCTTGCCGATGCCGACCACGGCCGAGATGTCCGCGTAGCTGAACGCGCTGTAGCCCCGCGACACCATCAGGCGTTCGGTTGCGTCCAGGATTCGTTCGGAAGTATCGCTCACCATGAGCAAGATCTATCAACCGGTCGGTCGAAGCTCAAGTGAGGAGCAGTCCACATATGCAGTGACCGGGGCCGACGTGGACGGCAACTGGACGGCTTGCGCCGGGTCGCGCGCGCTATATCTTCTTTGCCGGCACGCCCACCTTGACCGCGTCGGGTGCAAGCTCACCACCGAGCTCGACCGTCTTCTTCTGCTTGTCGAAGACGCAGATCTGCGTGACGGCGACCTTGGAGCCCTTGGGCGTGCCGATCACCAGCGCCAGCCCGAAGCTCTGCGAGCCGAAGGGGTCGACGACGACGCTGGGTTTTTGCAGCGAGGTGGCGGCGGCGAGGCACTTCTTCGAAACCTCTGCCCGGAATGTCTCCCACGCGTCGCCGGAAGAGGCTGCTGCACTGGACGCAGCAAAAGCGGCGATGGCGGAAAGGGCGAGGGCAGGGATGAGACGCTGCGGCATGGACTGTCCTTTATGCATGGTTGCAACGGTCGCGAAGCTGCAGCCAAACCGTGGCATGAATGTGCTTGAAAGTGTCATGCTTTCAAAATGATGTTGAAAGTATATTCCGTGGGTTGAGGAAAAATTGGCATTGCATCGGTTGCCTCCATGAGGGTCGGTGCCTATGTTCCCGTTCACGGATTTCCCGACGAAATTCCATGCCAAGAGGAGATGCCCACATGGCTTTCGAATTGCCGAACCTTCCCTATGACTACGATGCGCTGGCGCCCTACATGTCGCGCGAGACGCTCGAGTACCACCACGACAAGCACCACCTGGCTTACGTGACCAACGGCAACAAGCTTGCTGAAGAGGCCGGCCTCTCCGACCTGTCGCTGGAGGAAGTCGTCAAGAAGTCCTACGGCACCAACCAGCCGCTGTTCAACAATGCCGGCCAGCACTACAACCACATCCATTTCTGGAAGTGGATGAAGAAGGGCGGCGGCGGCACCAGCCTGCCGGCCAAGCTCGACGCGGCCATCAAGTCCGACCTCGGCGGCTACGACAAGTTCCGCGCCGATTTCATCGCCGCCGGCACCGGCCAGTTCGGCTCGGGCTGGGCCTGGCTCTCGGTCAAGAACGGCAAGCTCGAAATCTCCAAGACCCCGAACGGCGAAAATCCGCTCGTTCACGGCGCCTCGCCGATCCTCGGTGTCGATGTCTGGGAACACTCCTACTATATCGACTACCGCAACGCCCGTCCGAAGTACCTCGAAGCCTTCGTCGACAGCCTGATCAACTGGGATTACGTGCTCGAAATGTACGAAGCGGCTTCCAAGTAAGCTGCCCGTCTTCGATGCATGACGTTTGGACCCGGCGCTTGCGCCGGGTCTTTTCGTTTGTGCTGGGTACCGATGAGGCCAGGCTCAGGTGGTCTTCCAGCCGCTGATCCAGAGTTCCCTGAGGCGGTTTCCCTCGCCTGGAAAATAGGCGCCGACCGCCTCGCAGTGCTCGACACGGTCGGCGCGAAAATTGCGGATCGCCTGGCGCAACTCGCACCAGCCGACGATGTTGGCAGTTTCCGAATAGTAGATCAGCGCCACCGGCCGGATCGTGCGTTCTGTGGCGCGGCCGAGTTCGTCGCGATAGTCGAGTTCGAGCTTCTGCTCGTCGCGGATCGCCCGGCGTACCAGAGCGAGATCGATGCCGGCGGGCGAGGGGGCGATCGTTCCCCAGGCGTGCAGCGCCCGCGAACGAAAGGCCAGTCTCAGCGGCTCGGGCACGGCTGCAGTGATTTTCTGGTTGACGCGGCCGGCGGCTGCCTTCAGTTCCTCGTCGCCGGTTCGTGCCAGCAGCGCCAGAGCCAAGGCGATCGCTTCCGTTTCCTCGATCGAAAACATCAGCGGCGGCAGGTCGAAGCCGGGCCTAAGAATATAGCCGATGCCGCGGCCGCCTTCGATCGGCACGCGCATCGCCTGGAGTGCCGCGATATCGCGGTAGATCGAGCGCACCGTCACCTCCAGCGTCTCGGCCATTTGCGCGCCGGTCACGGGCTTTCTCGCAAGCCGGAGGATCTGGATGATCTCGAAAAGCCGTGCCGCCTTGCGCATCGAAAACCTCCCCCGTCGTCAACGCTCCTGACACTACCTTGTCAGTTGACCGGATTTATACCATCAGCCAACGGATTGAAAAAACAGCAATTCGTTTGAGAAGTGAAAACCCGCACGACGGACAACTGACATGACCTACACGGAAAACCTCTGGCTCTTCTTCACCCTTCTGTTCGGCATCATCATCGTGCCGGGTATGGACATGGTCTTCGTCCTGGCGAACTCGCTGACGGGAGGGCGGGCCTCCGGTCTGTCGGCGACGGCCGGCATCATGGCGGGCGGCGTGCTGCACACGCTCTATGCGGCACTCGGCGTCAGCGTCATCCTGCATCTGGTGCCCGGCCTCTTCAACGTGCTGCTCGTCGCGGGTGCTGCCTATATCGCCTGGATCGGCTTTTCCCTGGTCAAAAGCTCGATCACCATCGGCGGCATCGACGGCGCGGACCGGCTGTCGCGCTGGGCGAGTTTTCGCCAGGGCGCGCTGACGAGCCTGATGAACCCGAAGGCCTATCTCTTCATGCTGGCGGTCTATCCCCAGTTCCTCAAGCCGCAGTTCGGGCCGATCTGGTCGCAGGCCCTGGTCATGGCCGCGATGATTGCGGCGACGCAGCTCGCTGTCTATGGCGGCCTTGCCCTTGCCGCCGGCCGCGGCCGGGATTTTCTGGTCGGCAGCCCCGAGACGACCGTGTGGATCGGCCGGGCCGCCGGGGCGGTGCTCGTTCTGGTCGCGGCTTTCACTGTGTGGCAGGGCTGGTCGGCACAGTGAAGCTGTCCCGGTTTCTCTAAAGTATAAACATGAATTTTAAAGTCATGTTATTGGCGGGCCTGTTGAAATCCCGGAATTACGCCGGCCGACGGAAATTCCCTTGTCCTAACAAGCACATCAAAAAAATGTTACTTCCGTCGAATACTCAAGATGACATCATGCGGCCGCATTGGGCATGAAGGCCAGGCAGGCAGATTCGCCGAATAGATTTCATTGACCGGGAGATCCTGATGAAAATACGCGCACTCATGTTGGCTGCCGCTCTTGCGGGCCTGGGTGTTACTGCCGTGACTGCAGCCGACGAGCCGCAGGTGGTTCGCCAGCAGGCGATGAAGAAGGTGGGCGCTGCGACTGGCGCGCTTGCCGGCATCGCCAAGGGCGAGAAGCCCTATGACGCGGAGGTCGTGAAGGCATCGCTGACGACGATCAGCGAGACGATGAAGACCTTCCCGGACCATTTCCCGGCCGGCTCGGAAGCGGGCCACGAGACCGAGGCGAGCCCGAAGATCTGGGAAAACCTGGATGACTTCAAGGCCAAGGCCGCCAAGCTCGGCACCGATGCCGAGGCGGTTCTGGCGCAGCTGCCGGCTGACCAGGCGGCCGTTGGCGCGGCCCTCGGGGGCATCGGCAAGGACTGCGGCAGCTGTCATGAGAGCTACCGCCTGAAGAAGAATTGACCGGCGGCAACGTCCTATCCGGCTGAAAGAGGAGGCACGCGACGTCCCGCCGCGTGCCTTCACTCGTATTGAGCACACTGTTTGCGGCAGGGCATGAGGGGAGACTATGGGTCGTCGGGCGAGAAAGCTGATATCGGGTCTTGTGGTGCTGGGCGTCGTCGGCGGTGCCGCGTTCTGGTGGCTGACGAAGCCGGCACCCTGGAGCGCCTCCCATTGGGAGGGCCTCGGAGAACCGGATCTTGCCAATGGCGAACAGGTCTTCTGGGCCGGCGGCTGCGTCAGCTGTCATGCCAACAAGGGCGCCGAAGGTGACGCGCGTCTGGCGCTTTCGGGTGGCGCGCCGCTGAAGAGTCCGTTCGGCACCTTCCACGCGCCGAACATCTCTCCGGACGAAACGGCCGGAATCGGCGCCTGGACGCTCGCGGAGTTCGGCAACGCCATGACCCGCGGCGTCGGGCGCAACGGCGAGCATCTCTATCCGTCGTTCCCCTATGGCTCCTATGCGCGCATGGCGGCCAAGGACGTCAACGACCTCTGGGGCTTCATGAAGACGCTGCCGAAGAGCACCGAGGTGGCGCCGCCGCACGAATTGCCATTCCCTTACAACATGCGGATAGCCTTGGGTGGCTGGAAGCTGCTGTTCCTGACCGACAAGCCACGCGCCGCGGTGGACGCCAACGACCCGAAGCTCGCCCGCGGGCAATATCTCGTCGAGGGGCTTGGCCACTGCGGCGAATGCCACACGCCGAGAAACGCGCTCGGAGGCTTCGAGCCGGATCAGTGGCTCGCAGGCGCGCCGAACCCGGAAGGCGAGGGCCGTATTCCCGATATCACGCCCGGCTCCAAGAGCATCGGCAGCTGGAGCGCCTCTGATATCGCCTCCTATCTGGAAACCGGCTTCACGCCGGAGTTCGATTCCGTCGGCGGTTCCATGGTGGAAGTGCAGAAGAACATGGCAAAACTGACGCCGGCCGACCGCGAGGCGATCGCCGCCTACCTGAAGGCGGTACCAGCGCTCTAACGCTTGATCTTCGTAGCAAGGCGCGCTCAACTCGGCTTCATAACGAGGAGGAGACTGAATGCGCCCACACGAAACCGCGCCCTACGACCAGTGGATCGAACGCAGCCCCGAGGAGATGGTGGCCCGCGCTGCGGACTTCTATGAAGAGGTCAACCGCCGCCGCACCACGCGTTACTTCAGCGATCGTCCGGTGCCGCGTGAGGTCATCGAAACCTGTCTGAAGGCGGCGGGCACGGCGCCGAGCGGCGCCAACCATCAGCCCTGGCATTTCACCGTGATCGAGAGCCCCCGGATCAAGGCCGAGGTGCGCCACGCGGCGGAAGAGGAGGAGCGTATCTTCTATCGGGACAAGGCGCCGCAGGAGTGGCTCGACGCGCTGGCGCCGCTCGGCACCGACGAAGACAAGCCCTTTCTTGAGACCGCTCCCTACCTGGTCGTCGTCTTCTCGCAGAAGCGCGGTGGCCCCAATCCGGGCGACCTGAAAAAGAACTACTACATCAACGAAAGCGTCGGCATCGCCACCGGCATCCTGATCACGGCGCTGCATCACGCGGGCGTTGCGACACTGACCCATACGCCGGCGCCGATGAATTTCCTCAACGAGATCTGCGGCAGGCCGGACAGTGAAAAGCCGTTCCTGATTCTGGTGGCCGGCTATCCAGCCCCGGATGCGACCGTGCCGGTGGCCGGCAAGGTGAAGAAGCCCCTCGATCAGATTTCCAACTGGCTCTAGGCCTGTTGCCAAAAGTGGAGAGGCCGCTTTCTGCACCGAAATGGAAGGCGGCTTACCCGATGCTGCCGCTGTCGTCGGGCCGATGCTCCCGCCCGTAGAGTGCAAGAAATCCGTCGAGCTCCGGTGAGCCGAGACCGAGGCCATGCAGGATCTCGCCGGAAAAGCTGATCGGCGCGGTGCCGGCGGCGGTGACGACGTGGCCGCTGCGCATCGCCTGCGGCTGATCGCGATAGTGCGAAGCACCATGATAGCCGGTCAGCGCCGCAAGGCTTTCGGCGCTGTTGCCGGTGTGGTCGACACGGTCGAGAAGGCCGCATGTCGCAAGGGCATGGACGCCGCCGCAAATGGCTGCGACCACACGCTTGTTGCGATCGAAGGCACGGATCGTCGAGGAGAGATCGGGCGCCTCGTTCGTGTCCCAGATTGCGCCGCCGCAGATCACCAGTCCGTCGAAGCCGGCCGGGTCGAGGGCATCGACGGAGAGATGCGCCGAGACGTCGAGGCCGCCCATCGAGGTGACACGCGCGCCGTCGACGGTGGCAACCTCGATATCGACGCCGAGATGGGTGCGCGCCGCCGCCATCAACAGCGCACATTCCCAATCGGCGAAGCCTTCGCACAGGACGATTGCAAGACGCATCGGCAGCTCCTCAGCCAAGCTTCTGCATATAGCGCATGCCGGTCACCGGGCGAGGGACGAAGCGTTCGGATTCGTAGAAATGGTGTGCCTGGAAGTTGCCCGTGGCGGCGCTGACCGAAAGGAAGTCGCAGCCGGCCATCTTCGCCTGCTCACGCGCCTTGGCGACCAGGTGGCGGCCAATGCCGGTGCCGCGGCTTTCCGGGCGAACGAAGAGGTGATGCAGCTCCATGCCGCGTGCGCCTTCGGCGGCCCGGTAGATCGGCACGAGGATCGCGTAGCCGATCAGCCGGTTGCCGGCCTCGGCGACGAGCGCCGTAATCCACGGCGTACGGCCGAAAAGGTCACGCTCCAGCTGTTCGGGCGTGATCGGGGCGGCGTCGCCGTGATGGGCCGAAAGTTCGGTGATCATGTCGCGCAGTTCCGGCAGGTCGCGCTGCTTGGCGCAACGGATCGTCACCATCGGCGGGCGCGTCGCCGGTGTCGCATGAAGGGTGGGGATGGCGGTCTGTAGCATGTCTGGGCTCCTCGGGTTTTCTCGCCATCAGGAGCCGGAAAAACAAAAGCCGCCTGATGGCGGCCTTGTTGAATATGATCAGCAGGCCGCTCCTATCGGAACAGCCAAAAATACACGCGGCAAATGGGTGCGTTCTTGATCATGGGCGCTAGATTGTTTGTT
Source organism: Ensifer sp. ENS06 (assembly GCF_014852205.1). Lineage (NCBI taxonomy): Bacteria > Pseudomonadati > Pseudomonadota > Alphaproteobacteria > Hyphomicrobiales > Rhizobiaceae > Ensifer > Ensifer sp. ENS06. The sequence continues at coordinate 1,055,686 of NZ_JACVBC010000001.1, forward strand.
TTCGTGATTTTGTCAACGGGGATTTTTCAAGGCGACTAATTAAGCTGCCGCCTCAGTGCTCGCTCTCGCACATGGAATGGTCGGCGAGCGCCCGGATCACGTAGCAGTCGCCGACGGTGTGATTGCCGTCGCAGGCGACGATGCGTTCCAGTTCCTGCTCCAGCTTCCTCAATCGCGCGATCTTCTCGCGCACCGTTGCCAGGTGCTCGCTGGCGATGCGGTCGGCTTCGCCGCAAGGTCGCTCCGGATGCTGGCTGAGGGCGAGCAGATCCTTGATCGAATCGATCGACAAGCCGAGGTCGCGCGCATGGCGGATAAAGGCCAGTCGCTCAAGTTCGCCTTTCTCGTACCGCCGCTGATTGCCTTCGGAGCGCTCGGGCGCTGCGATCAGTCCCATCTGCTCGTAGTAGCGGATCGTCGGGATTTTGACGCCGGTGCGCCGGGAGAGATCGCCGATGGAATACATGTTCGCCTCAAACCTATAGCTTCTGGAGCAATAGATAGTTGGGCGCGGCCAAGTGTCAATGGTTGGGAAGGGGAGGGGCCGGTCTCGGCCCCTCCGAACGCTGGACGCTGCGAGGGCGGCTTGTCCTAGCCGCGGTCGTTTTCGAGGAACGAGAGCAGGGCTTCGTCGAAGAGATTGCTTTCTTCCAACTGCGGCGTATGCCCGCTCTGTTCGAAGAGCCGCACCGTCAGGTCCGTGAAGTCCGCCCGGTACTCGTCCCAGCTGAAGGCCGGGGCGACGAGATAGTCCGAGCGGCCGAGCGCAAGCAGCACCGGCGCTGCCAGCCTGTTCAAACCCTTGCGGATATCGATATCGCGAAAGACCTCGCCCCAGAGATGGTCGAATACCGCGTTGTTGACAGTGACATCTCGCCAAAGAGGCGTTGCGTCGAAGTCCGGCTGATGCCAGCTCTTCGCGCCGAGCCGGATCAGCAGGGCTTTGAAACGTTCCTCAGGCCGCGCCGTGATGTCGTCGCCAAGCTTGGCCATCTCCCGTGCGAAGATCGCTTTTCGGGCCGGCGACACTGTTTCTTCCCAGATCCGGTCGGCGAGCGCCATATGACGAGCCGAATGGCTCGGACCGGTGCCGACCATGATCGCGTGGCTGACGCGCTCCGGGTGCCGCTTGGCATATTCGAGGGCCATATAGCCATGGTCGGAGTGTCCGAGAATGGCGAAGCGTTCGAGCCCCAGATGCGCCCGCATTCGCTCGATATCATCGAGCACCGACTCGAAGCCGATGTCGCCAGCGGCATAGTTGGTCCGCGCCGGTGCGAAGCCGCGGTGGTCGATGAAGATCAGCCGCAACCTCTCGCGAAGCGCTTGGGAGAAGGTGCGGGGGTAGTAGGCGGCGCTGCCGATGACGAGCAGCGGCGTGCCACTGCCTTCGATCCTATAGCCGAGGTCGAAGGGGCCGGCGCCAAGGCTGCCGGCTTCGGAAACAAATCCGTCTTTGGTGGTCATGAGGATGATCCTAGCGATGGCCGGTGAACGGTCATGTTCGTGTCAGGACGTTCAGGCGGCCGAAAAAAAGCCATGCCAAAAACCGCCGAAGGGCGGCTGTGGCGTCGGTCGTTTTCTGCCGGCGAACGTCGCTAACGGATCAGGCGCATGGATCTCGGTCCTCTTTGGAGGATCGCTGGATATCATCGATTGTCCGACCGAGACAAGCCGATCGGCGCAAACCGCCCTCTCAGGGGATGTCGTCGCCGCCGTTGGCGAGATCGGCGGTCGCCACGTCGCGCTGCTGCTCGACACCCATCGCGCGCTCGACAGCCTTGCGGATCTCTTCCTCGGCGGCCTGCCGCCGCTCGGGGGGCATCTCCTTGAGATCCGCTTCGGTCAGGCCCATCGCCTTGAGGACCTGTTCGCGGATTTTCTCAACCAGGCTCTTCTTCGCTTCCTTCAGAAACTCGTCGCTGACCGAACCGTCCGAGGCCGCAGGGCCTTCTTTGGCGGAAATCGAAGCCGTGCTCTCGCCGTCGCGCGCCGCCGTCATCCACAGCGCGTTGGAAAGGGCGTTCGAGGTCGAAGGCGGCGCGATCGTCGGGGCCTGGCGCGGGCGCGCATCACCGCCGCTCTCCTCGATCGGCGCGATAGTGCCCGCCTGCTGGCGGCGCTGGGAGAAGTAGTAGCTTGAGATGCTGTTGTCGATCTTCATGGGAATCCCCCGGAATCTGTCGTCCGGGGGAAGCTGCTGTCGCGGGCTTGCGCGGAGCTTACTTTTGCAACCTTCTAGCGAGAATTAGGGATGCTTCGCGCGCGTCAAGGCAGAGTGTAGGCGATGATGTAGTCACCGGGCCTGGTGCCGACCGAGCCGTGGCCGCCGGCAACGATCAGCACATATTGCTTGTCGCCGACCGCATAGCTCATCGGCGTCGACTGGCCGCCGGCGGGAAGGCGCGCCTCCCAGAGCTGGCGTCCGGTCGTGAGGTCATAGGCGCGCAGATAATCGTCGACAGCGGCACCCAGGAAGGCGACGCCCCCCTTGGTGATCATCGGCCCGCCGATGCCCGGCACGCCGACCTTGAACGGCAGCGGCAACGGCGTCATGTCCTCGACTGTGCCGTTCTTGTGCTTGTAGGCGATCTTGCCGGTCCTGAGATCGGCTCCAGCGACGTAACCCCACGGCGGCGCCTGGCAGGGAATGCCGAGCGGTCCAAGGAAGGGGCCCATGAAGACGCCATAGGGCGCTCCATCGTTGCGATTGAGCCCTTGCTCCGACCCCTTCTCGTCCTGGCCCTTCGGCGGCACCTGGTCGCGGGGCACGAGCCGCGAGGTGAAGGCGAGATAGGTCGGCATGCCGAACATCACCTGCCGCTCCGGATCGATCGCGACGGAACCCCAGTTGAAGGTGCCGAAGTTGCCGGGATAGACGAGCGTGCCCTCGATCGACGGCGGCGTGTAGCGTCCCTCATATTTCAGCGAGCGGAACGCGATGCGGCAGGCAAGCTGGTCGAACAGCGTGACGCCCCACATGTCCTTTTCCTGTAGCGGTGCAGGCATGAAGGTGAGGCCGGAGACCGGCTGGGTCGGGGCGGTGAAGTCCTCGGGGATCGCGCCACCCGGCGCCTGCACCTCCTCGACCGGGATGATCGGTTCGCCGCTCCTGCGGTCGAGCACGTAGATGTCGCCCTGTTTCGTCGGTCCGACCAAAGCTGGCACGACGGTGCCGTCCTCCTTGGTGATGTCAAGCAGCGCCGGCTGCGCCGGCACGTCCATGTCCCAGAGGTCGTGATGTACGGTCTGGCGAACCCAGCGCACCGCGCCCGAATTGATGTCGAGCGCGACGATCGAGGAGGAATATTTCTCGACGTGCTCGCTGCGGCCCATGCCGAGCTGGTCGGGCACCTGGTTGCCCATGGGGATGTAGACGAGGCCGAGACCCTCGTCATAGCTGAAGACCGACCAGCTGTTCGGCGAGTTGGTGGTGTAGGTCTGGCCTTCTGGGAGCGGTGCCGTCACATCAGGGTTGCCGCTGTCCCAGTTCCAGATCAGCGCACCGGTGTTGATGTCGAACGCGCGGACGACGCCGGACTGTTCCTGGGTGGAATAGTTGTCGTTGACCGCACCGCCGATGATCAGCTTGCCGGCGACAGCAACCGGCGGCGACGTCGAATAATAGTAACCGGCCGGGTTGTATTTCATGCCCGTTTCGAGATGCAGGACGCCATTGTCGGCAAAGCTGGTGCAGACGGACCCCGTCGCCGCATCGAGCGCGATCAACCGCGCGTCGGAGGTCGGAAGGTACACCCGTTCGGCGCAGGGGCTGCCCGGGGCTGCAGCCGGGTCGGCCCAATAGGTAACGCCGCGGCAGGTCTGGTGCTGGCGGTCCGGGTTCATGCCCGAGTTGCTGTCATATTTCCATTTCTCTTCGCCGGTTGCCGCATCGAGCGCGATCGCCCAGTTGTGCGGTGTGCAGGCATAGAGCGTGTCTTTGATCTTGAGCGGCGTCACCTGATAGGTCGTCTCGCCCACGTCGTCGGGCCTCTTGATGTCGCCGGTCTGATATTGCCAGGCAACCCTCAGCCCCCCGACATTCTCAGGCGTGATCTGATCGAGCGGCGAGTAGCGCTGGCCGAAGGCGGTGCGCCCGTACTGGTGCCATTCGTCTGGCGGTACCGAGCCGCCGAGCGGTGGATTTTCAGCGACGACATCGCTCGGCAGATCGCCGCGTATGTCGTGCGGGTCCTGCATGATTGCGTAGCCCGCGACACCAACCGATACCAGCACCGCAAATGCCAGCGGCCAGCCACTCACGGCATAACGCTCGCCCGTCGGGCTTTCGAAGCCGAGCGGCCGGCGCACGGCCGGCAACATCAGCCAGAGCCCCAGAAGGACGATGACGCCGCCACGCGGGCCAAGCTGCCACCAGTCGAAACCGACCTCAGATACCGCCCAGCCGAGCGAGCCCAGGATCATGAACGCATAGAGCCAGATCGCCGCCGATTTCCGCATGAACAGCAGCACCGCCGTCAGCAGGAAGCCGATGCCTATTGCGAGGTAATAGGGGCTGCCGCCAAGCATCAGCAGCTTGGCGCCGCCGCCGCCAAGCGCGAGGCCGATAATTGCAAAGACGATGGCCGTCAGAACGAGCATGATGGGAACTCCCGCATCGAAGAACGGTGCAGTGGCACGGTTCTTTCCATTGCGGCGGTCCGTCGCCGGGACCGCGTGAGACAGGTGGCTTCGAAGCGGCGGTCGCAAGCCTGTCGCGGCCGCCCGGTCAGGGAAGGCGCAGAGCGCCTGTCCTGTTAGCACCTAACGCGCCGTCTCTGCCTTTCAATAGCCACATTCCGCAACGCGGAAATATTCGCAGGCCCGCAATAAAGTTGCGGTCAAGGCGACCGAACGTGGACGACCGGTGCGTTCAAGCGCCGCTGGCGGCGCGTTGGCTGAGGGCGGCCAGTTGCCCGTCACCGTGTAAAAACAGCGGCATAGAACGATTTGATGAATCGGCCTGGCAGCAGAAGCGCAAGGTCGCGGAAATACGTCGCACCGGAATGCCGCATTCCCGAGACGGCTATGTGCCGCAGAAGGTGCGCTGGACTTCCTCTCCCGGGCTCGGCGGAGCCTGGTAGCGGGCAAACTGCGGCTGGTCGGTATAGGGGTTGGCGGTAACTTCGACCAGGGCCTCAAAGAGCGAGAAGTCCGCATCCTCGGTCGCGGCCGCGATCGCCTCTTCGATCCGGTGGTTACGCGGAATAAAGGCCGGGTTGACCGCCCTCATCGCGGTCGCGCGTTCATCCGGCGTCGCCTTCTCGCGGCTGAGACGCTGACGCCACTCTTGCAGCCACTGCCCGATTGCCCCGGTAGAGGCAAAGGTCGAGGCGAGCACCGCATCGGCGGCCGGGTCGCGGGCGCTGTCGCACAGCCGCCGGAAGGTGAGGGTGAAATCCGCTTCCCCCTGATGCATGGCCGTCAGCAGCGCCTGCAACAGGTCGAGATCTCCCTTTTCGCTCATGGCCAATCCGATCTTGCGCCGCATGCCATCCAGCCAGTGGCGCTGGAAGATCGCGCCGTACTCGCCGAGCGCATCATTGGCCAGTTCCACTGCCGTATCCTGGTTGTCGTCGAAGAGCGGCACCAGGGTTTCTGCCAGACGCGCCAGGTTCCATTGCCCGATCGCCGGCTGGCTCGCATAGGCATAACGACCGATCTGATCGATCGAGGAAAACACCTTCTTGGGATCATAGGCATCGAGGAAGGCGCAAGGGCCGAAGTCGATTGTCTCGCCCGAGATCGTCATGTTGTCGGTGTTCATCACGCCATGAATGAAGCCGACGTGCAGCCAGCGCGCGATCAGCTCCGCCTGGCGCGCGGTAACCGCCTTGTAGAAGGCAAGATAGGGCCGTTCAGCGTCCCTGACCTCAGGGTAGTGGCGATCGATCGCGTAGTCGGCAAGCACCTTCACCGACTCCATATCGCCGCGCGCCGCGAAAAATTGGAACGTGCCGACGCGCATATGGCTTGCCGCGACCCGCGTGACGATGGCGCCCGGCAGGATCTGTTCGCGATAGACCGGTTGCCCGGTGACGACGGCGGCAAGCGCCCGTGTCGTCGGAATGCCGAGCGCGTACATCGCCTCGCTGACGATGTACTCGCGCAAGACTGGACCGAGTGCCGCGCGCCCGTCGCCGCGCCGTGAGAAGGGAGTCTGGCCCGGTCCTTTGAGCTGGATGTCGCGCCGCTTCCCGTTGCGGTCGATCACCTCGCCAAGGAGGATCGCCCGGCCATCACCGAGTTGCGGCACGAAGGTGCCGAACTGGTGGCCGGCATAAGCCATGGCAAGCGGATCGGCACCGGCGGGAAGGCGGTTGCCCGAAAAGATCTCGGCGCCCTCGCGTTCGAGCGTCGCCACGTCGAGACCGAGCTCCTCGGCCAATGGCTTGTTGAGCTTGATCAGCCAGGGCTCCGCCACCGGAGTGGGCGCGACGCGCGCGAAGAACTGCTGCGGCAGGCGCGCGTAGCTGTTGTCGAAGGCAAAGGCTTCGGCATTTCCGGTCGGCGAGGCGGGAGCGTAATTCATGACAGGGCGGTCAACGGCCTTTGCCGGGATGTCCGGCTGCCGTCCTTTCCGTTCAAGTCTACACAAACACTGTGGCTTTCGCGAGGGTGGCGACGAGAAGGCGCCCTCCCGCAATTGCTTGCGAGAGGGCCGGGAGGGCGAGGCCCCGCGCCTCAGGCGCTAAGCGCCGTCGGTGGAAGGCAGGCCTCGCAGATTGCCGCGATGTGGCGATGGTCGGTGCCGCAGCAACCGCCAAGAATGCGCAATCGTGGCAAATGCGTCGTCAGTGTTCGATAACGCTGGCCGAGGTCGAGGGGATCCCCGGCATCCAGGATTTCGCTGTTGTCGAGCTCGGCATGGCTCATCCTGGAAGCGTTGGCTCGGATACCGGCAATGCGCTGCGCCCAGGCGCTCCCTGTATCGAGGATGGTCTCGAAATGATCGGGGTGGGCACAGTTGATCATGTAGTAGTGCGGATAGCCGCCGGTCGCCGCATCAACGGTCTCGATCGCGGCCTGAAGGGTTCGGCCGTCTGGGAGCCGGCCGTCGGTTTCCACCGTGAAGGCAATCGAGCAGGGCATGCCATGGCTCTGGGCGGCCCGGGCAATGCCGGTCGCCTCGTCGATGCTGGTCAGCGTATAGGCGCCGACGATATCGGCGTCACTGGCGGCAAAGGCGGAGATCTGTGGTCCGTGATAATCCTCGGCCTCATCCGCGCTCATGCGGCCCAGGCGATAGCCGTCGCCGCGCGGCCCGATGGCGCCGCTAAGCACGATCGGCGCTTGCGGACGTTCGTACTCGGCGCGCAGTTCCGCCAGCATGTAGATGGCGTTCTGGTTGACCTCGGCCAGGGCCGCGGCGTCATAGCCGAGCTTCACGCCCCAATCGGCGCTGGCGCGCCAGGTGGGTGTGTCGAGCACGAAGCCGGTGCCGTGCTGCTGTGCAATTGCGAGATATCGCTTGTAGTAGTCGAGCAAGCGCCGGCGCCCGTCCGCCGTCGAAATGAGCACGAAGGCGGCAAAATGCGGGAGGGAGATGCCCTCATGAAAGATCAGCGTCGTTTCGATGCCACCGTCACTCAGGAACAGTCCACCCTTCAAGAGCGGCAGGCTGCGTCTGTATTTGGCCATATCGGTCTCCACCGGTTCAGTCTTGGCTGAAGGGCCCGCGGATGCCTCCAACACCGCAGAACCAAGTAAATTTCTGCCTTATGATCATCTTCTAAACTAGACGACTTGCGGTATACTATTGCTAATATACTAAATTATTGTCGAAAAATCAGTGACTTACTGGCTTGCAGCCGCCGCTGCGCTAGGAGCTGGCCACCGAGTAATTGCTGGAAACCGTACCAATGGTAGGGAGCAGCTAATGCGAAAGGGTGAGGAAACGCGCGCCAGAATCCTCGACGTCGCCGAGGCGGCGGTGCTTGCAAAGGGTTTCGGCGCGACTTCGATCGACGAGCTGATCGCCGAGACCGGCATCACCAAGAGCGGATTCTTCTACCATTTCCGCGACAAGAACGAACTCGCGCGGGCTCTGCTCGAGCGCTACATCGAGAACGACGAGCGCATCTACGACGAGATCTTCGGCCGCGCCCATCAATTGTCAGACGACCCGCTGCAGGCTTTTCTTCTGGGACTGAAGATGCTGTCGGAAATTCTCGCTGACCTGCCGAACGGCCATCCCGGCTGCCTGGTCGCGGTGATGTGCACGCAGGAGCGTGCTTTCGATCGCGAGATCCAGGAGATCAACCGGCAGGCGGCGCTGATGTGGCGTCGGCGTTTCGGCACGATGTTCGAGGCGATCATGCAAGTCTACCGGCCACGCGAGCCGCTCGACGTCGACCAGCTGGCCGATATGGTTTCGACCGTGCTTGAAGGCGGCATCATCCTGTCGAAGGCGCTGAAGCAGCCTGAAAGCCTGCCGCAGCAGCTGCTCGTGCTCCGATCCTTCGTCCGGCTGCTGTTCCAGCCGGCAGCCTGAGCAATTCCAGGAAAAGTGTGGCGCGGTTTTCCGTCCGGAATGGCGCCTTGCGGTGCGTCAACCTTCCATCTCAAGCGCCAAGGCAGCAAGCTTGCGCACCGTGTTGAGGTTGCGCGCGGTGCCTGGCTTGGCGGCCGGCAGCTTGAACTTCGAACGGCCGGAGCCGTTCGGGAAGTGGATATAGATCTCAGCTCCGGCAACCTGGGCTTCTTCGCCATCGGGTGCCACGAGTTTGTCGAGCGCGTCTGATGGTGCCGGCTCGCGCAGGAAAACGACAAGCAGCAGATTGGGCTTGGCGTCCGGGAAGGGGGCCTGATCGGCGATCGCCTGCAATTGCGCGCCGGTCCTGATCATCACGCCTGGCGCCTTACCGAGCTTTTCCTGAAGTGCGCTGTCCAGCATTGCCGCCGCGTCTGCCGCCGGCAGATCGGAGCGGAACAGCACGTTGCCGCTCTGGATGTAGGTCTTGACGTCGGCAAAGCCGAGCCCCTCGCAGATCGCCTTGAGGTCGGCCATTGGAAGCGATCCCGTACCACCGACATTGACGGCTCGCAGCAGGGCGACGTGGACGGGCATGGCGGGACCTTTCACATCAGGTGGCAATGGGATGAGAAAAACGCAAACAGGTTTCCTCATCCCGATCCGTTTACATCTTGCCGGCGACCTTGATGGCAAAGGCGTATTCGAAGGCGATCTCCTCGAGCCGCTGGAAGCGACCCGAAGCGCCGCCATGGCCGGCGTCCATGTTCGTCTTCAACAGGATCGGCGCGCTGCCCGTCGTCTTCTCGCGCAGCCGCGCGACCCACTTCGCCGGCTCCCAATAGGTGACGCGCGGATCGGTGAGACCGCCGAGTGCCAGGATCGCGGGATAGGACTTCGCCTCGACATTGTCGTAGGGCGAGTAGCCGGCGATGATGTCGTAGAACTCGCGGCTCTCGATCGGGTTGCCCCATTCCGGCCATTCCGGCGGGGTCAGGGGCAGGGTGTCGTCGAGCATGGTGTTGAGCACGTCGACGAAGGGTACGGCCGCGATAACGCCGGTGAACTTCTCCGGCGCCATATTGGCGATCGCGCCCATGAGCATGCCGCCGGCGGAGCCGCCTTCTGCGACGATCTTCGCGTAGGACGTGAACTTCTGTTGATTCAGATAGTCAGCGGCCGCTATGAAATCCTTGAAGGTATTGGTCTTCTTGGCCATCTTGCCGTCTTCGTACCAGGCAAAGCCGCGATCCTTGCCGCCGCGGATATGGGCGATGGCATAGACGAAGCCGCGATCGGCCAGCGACAGGCAATTGGTGTTGAAGCCGGCTGGAATGGTGATGCCATAGGCGCCATAGCCATAGAGCAGGCAGGGCGCCGAACCGTCGAGCGGCGTGTCCTTGCGGTAAAGCAGCGTCACCGGCACTTCGGTGCCATCCCAGGACGGCGCGAAGACGCGGCGGGTGACATAGTCGTCCGGGTTGTGGCCCGAAGGCACTTCCTGGGTTTTCAAGAGCGTGCGCGCGCGCGTCGCCATGTCGTAGTCGAAGAGCTGCGACGGCGTGGTCATCGACGAGTAGGAGAAGCGGATGACGTCGGTGTCGTATTCGGCAGCACCGGAAAGGCCGAGCGAATAGGCCTCTTCGGCAAAGGCGATCGCGTGCTCTTCGCCGGTCTTGCGGTCGCGGATGACGATCTCCGGCAGGCCTTCGCGGCGCTGCAGCCAGACGAGGTGGCGGGCATAGGCCATGTGGCTGAGGATCAGTGTGCCGGGCTTATGCGGCACCACCTCGCGCCAATTCTCCTTGCCCGGTGCCGTGACCGGCGCTTCGACGATCTTGAAGTCCTTGGCGCCGTCGGCATTGGTGAGGATGTAGAAGACGTCGCCGCCTTCGGTCATCGCGTATTCGAGCCCGGTGACGCGCTCGGCGACGAGCTTCGGCTCAGCCGTCAGATCCTTTGTCGAGAGCAGTCGGTATTCGCTCGTCTCGTGATCGTGGATGTCGATGTAGATGAAATCGTCGAGCAGCGAGCCGCCGACCGACATGAAGAAGCCGGGATCCGTCTCCTCGAAGACCAGCCGGTCGTCGGTCTGGGCGGTGCCGAGGATATGGTGGAAGATCTTCGACGGGCGGTGGTTGTCGTCGAGCACTGTGTAGAAGAAGCTCTTGCCATCGGGCGCCCAGGCGCCGCCGCCGCCGGTGTTCTCGATCACGTCTGCCAGGTCTTCGCCCGTTGCGAGGTCGCGCACCCGAAGCGTGAAATACTCCGAACCCTTGTCGTCATAGCCCCAGATGCCGAGGCTATGGTCGGTCGAATGGTCGAGCCCGCCAAGGCGGAAATAGGCCTTGCCTTCGGCTTCCTTGTCGCCGTCGAGCAGCAATTGCCGGATCGCCTCGTCCTTGTGGTCGCCATCACGGGGAATGCGGAAGTAACGCGGCTGCTCGCCGCCGGTGACATAGGCATGGCCGTAGGCGAAGGGACCGTCCTTGACCGGGATCGAGCTGTCGTCCTCCTTGATCCGGCCGCGCATCTCGGCAAACAGCGTCTTCTGAAGAGCCTTGGTGTCATCCATCGCCGCGTTCATGTAGGCGTTTTCGGCCTCCAGATGCTTGCGGATATCAGGATCGAGGATCGAGGGATCCTTGAACATCGCCTGCCAATTGTCCGCGCGCAGCCAGGCATAGTCGTCGGTGCGGGTAATGCCGTGGCGCGTGTCGCTGACCGGCTTCTTTGCGGCGACGGGAGCTTTGGGGAGGTTGCTGAATACGGACAAGATACGTCTCCGGGATCAATGCGGCGGGAGACAATGAGATAGAGACCCTGTCGAAAGCGATCAAGCGCAATCGAGCTACGCGCGGATCACCGCGGCATCGGGTGGGCTGCTGCCCCTTCCATCGTGGTGGGTAGGGGCAGCGTGTTGCTACGATTTTTCGCCGACCTTTCGCCGGTACGCATCAACCGGCAATCCACCGACGCCCCAGTCTTCGAGCGCCACTTCGTCGATGACAACGAAGGTGGTGGCCGGATCCTTGTTGAGCACGGTGTGAAGCAGATCGGTGACGCCCTTGATCAGGGTTGCTTTCTGCTCGGGGGTTGCACCCTCGCGGGTTATCTTGATGTTTACGTAGGGCACAAGCTTCTCCTATTGCGCGGATGCGATGTCGTAATGGAAGACCTTGGCGATGATCTGCCAGCGGCCGTCAAGAAAGACCAGGGACAAAAAGTCGGTGAAGGCCTTCTCGCCGATGGCGCATTGCACCTTGGCAAATGCGGTTACGGGGCCTGCGAACTCAATGGAAAGAATACGGTCGATGCGCGCTTCGTCTCGGCTTTCGGGCGAGGGACGTTTTTCGACGATCGGAAAGTACCTGTTCATGTCGAGTTCGAGCAGGGTTCCGTCCGTTGCGGTGGCATAGAGCGCCTTCGGGTGGAAGACTTGCCTGAGAATGTCGGTGTCGCTGCGATAGAGCCCGTCGAAGTAGCGTTGCAGGACGTGGACGATGGCTGCGAACTGCGGATCCTTCGGTGACGCGCTCATGCCGCGACCAGGCCTTCCGCCTGCATTGCGCTGCGCACGGCAGGACGTGTGCCGATCCGTTGCATGTAGGCTGCGAGATGCGGCCATTGCGTGAGCGCGATCCCGGTGCCGCTGCTCCAGTTGACGACCGTGAAGAGATAGGCGTCGGCGACGGAGAAGACCTCCCCGAGCAGGTAAGGGCGCCCGTCCGCGAGCAGGCTTTCGACATGGGTCAAGCGTTTCGCCACCTGCAGCGTGGCTGCCTCCTTTGCATCGGGGGATGCGGTCGGGTCGAACAGCGGCGAGAAGGCCTTGTGCAGTTCCGATGAGATGAAGTTCAACTGTTCCTGAAGGCGGGTGCGCGCCAGCGTGCCGTTTTCAGGCGCAAGTTTCGCCGCCGGAAAGCGATCGGCGATGTACTGCACCACAGCAGCACCTTCGGTAACGACCTCGCCGCTTTCCAGCACCAGCGCCGGTACGTAGCCCTTGGGGTTGACCGCCTTGTAATCCGCACCGGTCTCGGTGCGATGAGTCTTGGTATCGACCCGGACGATCTCGAAATCGGCACCGGCCTCGTGCAGGCTGATATGGGGGGAAAGCGAACAGGCGCCGGGGGCGTAATAGAGCTTCATCATCTGGTTCCTTCTGAAATGATTGTCCGTTTGTCGAGGACGGCGGAACCTAAGCGGAAGCGGTAACCTTTGTATATCAGATAACCTTATGTTACCTACCTTTCCGGTTTCCCCGCGGTAACTGGAAAGTTTTGCCCATGAGCTTGAAAATTCGGAAAAATCGGGCCGCGGCCTTGCCGCCGAACTGCCCGGTCGGCGAGTGCATGGTGCTACTCGGCGGCGCATGGACGCCGAACATCCTCTGGTCCTTGAGCGCCGGGCCGCGCCGCTTCAGTGAACTGAGGATCGACGTGCCCGGTATTTCGGCAAAGGTGCTGAGCACTCGGTTGAAGGAACTTGAGGAAAAGGGTGCTGTCGAGCGGCGGATCATGCCGACGTCGCCGCCTTCCGTGGAATACAGCCTCAGTGAGCTCGGCGCGGAGTTCATCCCGGCCATCCATGCCATCGTCGAGGTCGGCTATCGGCTGAAGCAGCGGCGAGGCGTCGAGGTCGTGCGCAAGGAAACGGCTGCCGCTCCGGTCCCGGTCACCGGTGGGTAAGACCTACCAGCGCCCCTTCAGGCTCTGCACCGCATGCTCGATGAACGCGCGCACCTTCGGCGTTTGCGCCTGGCGGTCGGCAAAGCAGGCATAGAAATCGAAGGGCTCGTGGTCGGTGCTGGCCAATCCCTCCTGCGGCAGTTCGCCGAACAGCGGCACCACCAGCCCGCGTTTGATCAGCGGCGCTGCGATGAAGGCGCCGAGCCGGGTGATGCCGGCGCCGGCGATCGCCATCTCGGCGAGCGTGTCGATATCGTTGCTGACGATCGTCGCCTTCAGTTCCGGCTCGAAGCGCAGGCCGTCGCGGGTAAACGCCCAGCGAAAGATCCGGCCATGCCCCGCATAGCGGTAGACGAGGCAATCGTGGTGCACGAGATCTTCGGGTTGCTGCGGGCGGCCGCGTCGCTCCAGATAGGAGGGGGCTGCACAGATGATCATCGGCACGGAGGCAAGCTTGCGGGCAATCAGCCCCTGTTCGAGCTGCAGGCCGAAGCGCACGCTGATGTCGATGCCTTCGCCGATATGATCGATCTCGCGGTCGGTGACGACGAGCTCGATCGAGACATCCGGATACCGGGCGGCGAAGGAGGGGACGAGCGGCGCCACCACATGACGACCGAAGGCGACGGATGAGGCGATCTTGAGCGGCCCGCGCGGCTCGGTGCTGAGTGCCGAAACGGCGGCGGCTGCAAGCTCCAGCTCGTGTACGACGCCGCGCACCCTCTCGTAGTAAATCCGCCCGCTCTCGGTCAGGCCCAACTGGCGCGTGGTGCGGCTGAGCAGCCGGCTGCCGAGCGTTCGCTCCAGGCGGGCGATGTTCTGGCTCGCGGAAGCGGGTGTAATCCCGAGCTTTCGTGCCGCCGCGGCGATGCTGCCTTCCTCGACGCTCCTGACGAAACTCTCGACGCCGCGCAAAGTGTCCATAACCCAAACCATCGAATAGAAACATCTATTCGATGGTTTTGCCTGTTTCTGAACAAGGCTGCAATGGCCTACTTGGCTGCGACGCGATCCGTATAGTGCGGCCAGAAACGAGGGGGTGGTCCCCTCGATCAAACCAGGAGACTTCTGATGGAAGACACCCTATCGGCGCCGCGGCTCGCGCGCAGCCGCAAGCTGCCGCCGCGTGCGGCCCCCGTTGCCTTCGCCTTCTTCATGTCGGCGATCATGGCGTTCCTGATGTGCTGCGTCATCGTCGGCGTCAACACCGGCATCGACGCCGGCTACCCGGCCCGCGTGCTCGGTTCCTACGCGCTCGCCATGCCCGTCGCCTTCATCTGCGTGCTCATGGTCCGCCCCGTGGTCGCGCGGCTGGTCGGCGTCGTCTGCCGCCTGCCGGGCTGACAAGACCCCGTCCCGGAAAACCGGGACGGGCGGCTTCGCCCCACGTCGTCATGGGATAAGGGGCGCTCTCGCCGTGAAAATCCATTCAGTTGCAATTCAGCCGAGGGGTCGCATTCTGTTTTCTGCCGCAACGACTGGCGGTCTGATCAAGGGGCAAGGAGATGGGCATGTTGAACAAGCTGGTGCAGACCGCCATTCTGGCCGGGGCGCTCTCCGCCGCACTTCCCGCTACCGCAAGCACATTTGTCGCCTGGGAAGTGTCTGGGGTCGACTGGAACGACGTGCTCAACGCGCGCGCCTGGCCATCCTCCTCCTCGGCGATCCGCGCGGCTATCCCAACGGCACGAAACTGCAGATGACCGGCCGCTGCATGAACGGCGTCGATCTCAAGCGCATCGCCCGCTGGTCGGCTTCCGCCCAGCGCCAGGCCGTGCGGGCCACCTGGTGCCAGATCTGGCACGATCCGCAGCGCAGCGGAAACTGGCAGGAGGGCTGGGTTTACGGCAAGTTCATCCGGCCGGCGCGCTTCTGACACGTTTGGGCGGTGACGATAAAGCGTCGGCGTGGCTGGCAAACAACAGCCCTGGTCGCATACTCCCGTATAAAGCACAGCGTTGCTTTGTTTTATCGGGAGCAGAGGTATCGTGAACAATACCTATGGCAGACTTGCCTCTCATGTTTATAATTTAGACAAATATATTGGAAGGTCCTTCGGCGACATCGAGTATTATCGGCAGAGGCTGGACGGCTATCGTGGGCCGATCCTCGAACCAGCCGTCGGCAACGGCCGAGCGCTGATCCCGTTGCTGGAGGCCGGTTTCGATGTCTGCGGGTTTGATGCCTCGCAGGACATGCTCGACTATTGCCTCGCCCAATGCGCCGGCCGCGACTTGGCGCCGGCCCTGTCTCGCCAGACCTTCGAGACCTTCACCTATGCAAAGCGCTTCGATGCGATTGTCGTGCCCGCCGGTTCGTTGCAGCTGATCGCCGACCATGCAGCGGCATCAGCCGTGCTGAAGCGCTTTTACGATCACCTGGCGCCGGGTGGTCGGTTGATCTTCGATCTTTACCCGGGCGACATGGTCGCCGACCTGCAGCCGAATATCCGCAGTTGGCAAACGGAGGCGGGCGACCTTTTGACCCTGACCAGTCAGCGGGTGAGGACCGACATCCTCGGCCAGACGACCGTTTCGCACCTGCGCTACGACCTCTGGCAGGAGGGACGGCTGGCGTCGAGCGAGCTTGAATTCTTCACCATGCGCTGGTGGGGCGTTCAGGAAATGCTGCTGACGCTGCAGGCAGCCGGTTTCGCCGATATCGTCGTTTCCGGCGATTATACCTTCGGCCGTGCTCCAAGGGACGGTGACCATGTCGTCACCTTCGAATGCCGACGCCCGGTATAGATCGCGCGGCGAAGCAAACCGGACAAAAGAGCCACGCCCGGTCACCCGGGCGTGGCTTCGGCTATCAGCGGCAACGGGCCGCGGCGTTGCCCTGATCGAGCTTGACGCCGTTGACGGTCAGCACCGAACCCGGCGACTGGGTGATCGTCCCGGCCGACCAGCCGTTGTCGAGCAGGCAATCCTTCGGCGTGTTGCTCACGCTGACATTGCCGGTGATGTCTTCGGTCGGGCCCGAGAAGTAGAGGCCCGCCTTGCCGGCTTTGTCGACGGTCATGTTCTTCAGCACGACGTCGCGCACCGGTCCTCCAAGGAACTCGAACTCGTTGCCGTAGATGAAGGCGCCATAGGTGCCGGCATTCGTTACCTTGACGTCCTCGAGCGAAATCCCGGAGACGGGATTGAAGAAGATGCCGGCGTTGCGGGTACCGTCGACGGTCAGTCCCTTGACGTTGACGTTGGTGGTCGTCGCATCGAGGTTCGGGCTCGAGACCAGCATCAGACCGTTGATGCCGCCAAAGAGCCGCATGTTGTTGATCGCGACGTTGGAGGTGCCCTGCAGCACAACGAGATCCATGTCCCGGTCCTGCTTGGCATTGTCGACCGTTACACGGTTGAGCCTGACATCCTTGCCGGCGACGAGCAGCACGCCTTCGCGGCGGGAGTTGCTGATCGTCACGTTGTCGAGCGTGACGTTCTGCGTGCCGGTGACCAGTTCGTAGTCTGTCCGTCCGACCTTCCTGAACTCGCCGCCGGCAAAGACCCCATAGGTGACCTTGTCGATGACAGTGTCGCGCACCGTCACGTTTCGGCTGCCGACGGAGCTGACGGCGGCATAGGGCGCCTTGTTGGGGTTGTAGATCGAGAATTCGCAGGTCGTGTTGTTCTCGCAAATGTAGAGGTCGTGGATGCGGCTGTCCTGAACCAGCGCGCCATTAACGCGCGTGAAGCGAATGCCGTCGTGGTTGGTGGCGGCAATGTCGACCTTGTCGACGGTGACATCTGCGGCGTTCGTGGCCGAAATGCCGGCTAGGCCGCCGCGGACCGAAAGCGACGAGATGGTACCGCCGGACGCCATGGCAATCACGTCCTGGGCCGGGTTGTAGCCGGTGATCGTGGTGGCCGCACCCTGATTGACGAAGGTTGCGGTCGCGCCGCTGCGCGCGCCGCTAACGGCAATTGCGCCGCCGCCGCCAAGGAGTGTCTGGTCGTTGCCGAGCGCGAGTGTGCGGTCGAGACCGAGGTTGCCGTCCGCGAGGATCAGCGCGTCGGCGCCGGCAGCCCCGATCAGGGCGTTGATGTCGGAGGCATTGCCGGAAGCCGAGGAAACGGTCACCACCCGGCCGGCGTTACGGCCGGTGCCGGCAAGCTGCGCGGCCTCGACATCGCCGGTGGCGCCCGCATGGGTGCGGATGCGGGTGGCGCGCTCGACACGCTGGGTCATCGGATCGAAGGCGTCGGCGGTCGAGCCGGTCGCGCCGAACGGGATGCGCAGCCGTGCCATGACGGCGCCCTTCAGCTTGTCCTCGTTGTCATAGGTGCCGGTCACGCCGAGCGAGACGGTCGATCCCTCGGAAAGGCCCGGCAGGTCGGCAAAGGTCAGTTCCGCACGCAGCTTGGCGCCGAACATGTCGCCGAGGTTGCGGCCGCCATACCAGTAGCTGCCGCCGAAAACCTTCAGCTGAACGTTGGAGTCTTCCGCAAAGACAGGCAGGCGCCCGCCGATTTCGGCGTCGATGCCGCGTCGCGCCCGTTCCTTGCCTTCCTGGAAGACGAGCACGTGGTCGCGCACATAGGCGGCATTGAAGGCGCTCAGCGTCTTGGCGCCGGTCAAAGGCAGATAGAAGTTGCTGCGCATTTCGAGGTCACCGCTGAGCGCCTCGAGGCCGAAGGACAGCTGGCTGAAGGCGTTGCCGTGGTCGCTCTTCAGATAGTCGTAGTAGCCGTAGCCGCCGATGACCCATTGGTCGTTGGCGCGGAAACGATAGCCCACGCCGACGGAGCCCTGGCGGACGGAATCGTTGGCAATGGCCCCGCGTGTATCGATGAAAATCGCATCGCCCGAATCGAGCACGAAGGGGAGGAAAAAGCCGCCGCCGGCAGCTGACCCGCCGCTGAAGAAGCCGCCTTCGATTTCCGCCTGCGGACGAAAATCCACCGCCAGCGCGGGGCTCGAAAGAAGGGTGCTGCTCGCCAGGGCAGCCGCAAGAAAATTCTTATTTTTCATATTATTAACTCCGCATGAATGCGACCTTGGGCGAGGCCGATTGGGCATGCGGTTAAAATATGTGAGTATAATACTCAAGTTTATTGATCGGTTGTCTGGGAACTATCCAGCGGCGTGTTGACGCAGGCCGCCCGCGCGGGAACGAGCGGCCATCGTCCGGGTTAGGTCAGGCCCTGAGAGCCTCGGCATTGTCCTTGGCGTAGGTTTCCAGGCTACGCGGCTCGTGGCCTGTCAATATCTTTACGTCGCCGGTAGGGTTTTCCACCCAGCCTTCGCGCACGGGATGGAAGATCGACGCGAGGAAGCGGGCGTAGTCCTCGGGCACCCCGGCGCCGACCAGCACGCCGACGAAGGTCTCGTCATCGATAGGCGTGTAGGCGATGGGCTTAACGGTCACGCGTGACAGGATCGCTGCCGCCTCGCCGTAGCTCAGCGCTTCCGGCCCGGTGAGGTTGAAGGCGCGGCCGTTGAAGGCTTCGCTGGTCAACGCTGCCACGATGCTTTCGGCAATGTCGCGTGTATCGATGAAGCTCGTCCTGCCTTCGGCCGCCGGAAACGCGATCGCGCCGTGGCGGATACCCTCGATCCAGTAGCTCTGGAAATTGTCGGAGAACCAGTTTGGCCGGAGGATGACGAAGGGTGTTCCGGTTTTCTCGAGCTGCAGCTCAAGTTGGCGATAGGGGATGTTGTCGTCCGCATCGACGCCGATGACGGTCATCAGCACGACCTTGATGCCGCGCGCGGCAGCGGCGGCCATGATCGGTCCGACCAGCCCGACCGGGTCGAGATATCCCGCCGGTGTCAGAACGAACAGGCGGTCGACGCCGTCGAGCGCCGGGCCAAAGGTCGTGGCATCCTCGTAGTCGAAGGCGACGGCTTCCGCGCCATCAACGGCTGTCGCCTTTCGGGACGCAGCCCTGACCGTTTCGCCACGCGCGACCAGCGCCCGTACCACCTTGCTGCCGATCGTCCCGTTCGATCCAAGAACCAGAATCTTGCCTGCCATCACCGTTCTCCTAAGTATCCAAATGAAACCATGTTGCGGATGGATACTGGATATTGGTCCGGGAAAATGCTGTAAAGGAGGCAGTTTTTGGTGACATGGTTTCCGCCCGGAAACCGCGATGGGGTGCCCGATGGAGTACGACGTCTATATCCAGACCTGTCCGACCCGCCTGGTGCTGGACAGGCTTGCCGACAAATGGGCCGTGCTGGTGCTTGGAAAGCTCGATGAACAGCCGGTGCGCTTCAACCAGTTGAAGCGCGAGATCGACGGCATCTCGCAGAAGGTGCTGTCGCAGACCCTGAAGAAGCTGGAGCGGGACGGGCTCGTCAGCCGCAGCGTCTTTGCGACGGTGCCGGTGACCGTGGAATATGCGATCACGCCGCTCGGTCGCACGCTGACCTCGACGGTCGCGGCGCTGACGCGCTGGGCGGAGGAGAACATCGAGGCTGTGCTGCAAGCCCAGCAAAAATACGACCGCAGCGCCTGAGGCGGCTGCGGCCGGCAAGTTTGCCACTGGCGCAAAGGCGCCTGTGGCCTGGGAGAGAGGATCAGGCGACGAGCTTGAGGCCGATGCCCCAGGGGTCGACGAGGCTGTGGCCATTGCCGTTGCGGCTCACAGCGATTTCCAGCGTATCGAGCTTTGCGAGCGCCGCTGTGAGCTCGCCCGGCTCCTTGTACTGGATCGTATAATCCGAAAGTCCGGTCATGTGGCCTTCGCGCTTCGGCGCACCCCGCGAGTTCCAGACATTGGCGGCGACGTGATGGTGGTACTTGCCCGCGCCGAAGAAGCTCGCGCCGGGATAGCGTGCCATCAGCCCCAGGCCCAGCACGTCGCGGAAGAAAGCATCGGCCTGAGGAATATCGGACACCTGCAGATGGATATGGCCGATGGCCGTCCCGTCCGCCATGCCGCCCCAATTGTCCTTGGGTGCTTCGTCGTAGAGCGCCTGCAGATCGAGCGGCAGCGTATCCATGCCGACGGTCCCATCCGGCTTAAACGTCCATTCGCTCCGCGGCCGGTCGCGATAGACTTCGATGCCGTTGCCTTCCGGATCGGCGAGGTAAATCGCCTCGCTGACCAGGTGGTCGGACGCGCCCTGCAGCCTGATATTGTTGTGCGCGATATGGGCGAGCCAGCGGCCGAGTTCTTCGCGGCTCGGAACAAGAAAGGCGTTGTGGAAGAGGCCAGGCGCGTTGCGTGGCGCCCGCGCGGCGTTGCCTTCGGTCGTCAGGGTCAGCAGCGGATGGCCATTGACGCCCAGCGTCTCGCCGCTCTTGCTCGCTTCGATCGGGCTCAGGCCCATGATCTTCTGATACCAGGCGGACACGGCCGGCAGATCCTGGACGACCAGATGCGCATGCTCGACATGCGCGGGCATGGCAAGCGCATGGTCGGTTGGCATGTCGAAAGTCTCCTGCGAGGTCATGTCTGTCTCCTTGGCATCGAAGCTACGGCCGGTTCGTCGTTTCAGTTTCATCGAAACTGTTGGGAATATGGGCCGCCTCGTTCGTTCACGGAAGCCTGTCAGTCACTTGATGTTGTGTTCGACGCGCGTTGACAGTGGTTGTCGTCGCCCTACCTCATTTCGAGTGGGGCCATGCGCGCGCAGCGCTTTCGATTTGATTTCAATCAAAGCCGAAGATGCCGTCGAGGCGCAATCTTGAGACGAGGGATTGGCCTGTGGCAACAGCCTGGCGATCCGCGTGGGCAACAGAAGGAGTACAGCATGTACAAGAAGATCATCGTCCCGATTGCCATGGATCAGCTCGAACACGGCGAGTCCGTGCTCGGCATTGCCGAAAAGCTGATCGATGAGGGGGGCGAGATTATCCTGCTGAACGTCGTCGAGGATCTGAACGCCTATGCGCAAGGCTACATGATCGTGGATTTCCCGCTGGAGATGGTCGAGGAATCCCGAAAGCAGGCGTTAAAGACGCTCGAGGCGCTCAAAACGAAGCATGGGATCAAGGGCCGCATCGAAATCCGCACCGGCGGGGCCGCCGGCACCATTAACGCCCTTGCCAGCGAAGAAAACGCCGATCTCGTCATCATCGCGTCCCATCGGCCGGGTCTCATCGACTACTTCATCGGATCGACGGCAAGCCGGGTCGTCAGCCATTGCCCCTGCGCCGTTCTCGTCGACCGGTAAGCCACGAACAACAAGAGCGCATGCGGCGCGAGACCTTCGCGCCGCCACCGCCAAGGAGTCTTCAGATGGACAAACATGGGCTTGACGACTTTCACGACCGCCTGACACGCCGCAAGGCGGAGCTGCAGGGGCGTCTGGTCAGGATCGAGCACGATCTCGATGAGCCGATGAACGCTGATGTCCCGGACCGGGTGACCGAGCGGGAAGGGGACGAGGTTCTCGAAGGCCTTGGCCTTGCGGGCCAGGAGGAGATCCGCGCGATCGATGCCGCGCTCGATCGGATCGCCGCCGGCACCTTCGGAACCTGCGTGCGCTGCGGCCTGCCGATTTCGGCGGCGCGCCTGCAGGCTGTGCCTCATGCGCCACTCTGTCAGGAGTGCGCGGCCGAGGTCGCCCGCGGCGGGCGTTGACGTCAGGCGGTCGGACCGCTCGCCAAATCCACTTTCAGTCGGGGAAGGAACCGCCCGGGGATCACGCTCGACGCGACGACCCCGTCATCGACCGCGCCCACGCGGCGGTAAAAGTCGGCAGCGCCGGGATCCGCATCGATCGTCATGACCGTTGCGCCGCGCTTGCGGGCGGCTGCGACGCACCAGTCGAAAAGCTGCCGGCCAATGCCTGCCGCCCGTGCTTCCGGCTCGATGAACAGCTTGTCCAGTTCGACCACCTGTCCGCTCCCGCGGACCTGCGCCAGACCGAGGATGCGCTCGCCCTCCATGGCGACTTGAAGGTCCGAATCCATCCAGTCGTCGGCGGTGAGCGTCAAAGCCGCCCGGCATGCCTCAAGGAAGGCGGGGTCATAACCCCAAACGGCCTTCGATCGCAGGCAGAGGTCGCTGAGCGCGGCCGCCTGATCCGGCTGAGGGCTACGCAAGACTGACATGATGATCCTCCCGATCGCATCCTTCGGCCGTTCATGTGGTCATCGCCGTGGCCTTCGGCAAGTCTCCCGTCAAACTTCTCAGACTGGTCATGCGATTGTTGTAATGCGTTGCAAAAGTTGATGCTTTTGCCACGTCCCTGCTTCTTTGCCGCGGCGCGGCCTTGTGGCAGGATGGTGGAAACGTTGCGGTGCGACGGGGCATGCGCGCCGCCGGAGAAGAAAAGGCTCGGGGAGAGGGAAGACGTGGAATTCGCAGGCGTCAAATGGAACTATGACCGTTCGGAACTGATTGCCGACGGCATCGTCCACGGCATCGGCCTGGCGGCTGCCTTGGTTGGCGTGACCGCGCTGATCTTCTACGCAACGCTGTGGAGCACGACCGGCCAGCTTGCCGCCGCCGCCGTCTATGGCGCGGGACTGCTCGCGACGCTCTCGATCTCGTTTCTTTACAACCTCTATCCGGTTTCACGCACCAAGTGGTTCCTGCGCCGCTTCGACCATTCCTCGATCTTCGTACTGATCGCCGCGACCTATACGCCCTTCCTGCAGCGCGGCCTCGATGATCCCTTCCTGTTCGTGATGCTGATCGGCATCTGGGCTATCGCCGGCCTTGGCGTTGCCATCAAGTGCTTCTTCCCCGGCCGCTTCGACCGGCTGGCGATCCTGCTCTATCTCGCCATGGGCTGGAGCGGCGTGCTCGCGGTTGGCCCGCTGCTGTCGGCGCTGACGGCAACGACGCTCGTGCTGATCCTGATCGGCGGTATCATCTATTCTGCCGGCGTGATCTTCCATGTGTGGGAAAAGCTGCGCTTCCAGAACGCCATCTGGCATGGCTTCGTCGTAACCGGAGCGGCGGTACACTATTCGGCCGTGCTGACCTGTTTCAGCGCCGCGTCCTGAGCGGGGATCAGTTTGGCGCTTCGCCGGCGGCCGCGGCGACCGGTGGATGCTGGCAACCTTCTGAAGGTCTCAACGCCTCCGCCATGCGCGAAATCACGCCATCGAAGCTGGTGAGCCGGGTCTTGCGGTACTGCAGGCGGAAATAGGCGGCACTGCCGTCACAGAGCGCGATCGCGCGGGTGTAGAACACTTCGTTACCGCGCGCGCCCGAAAAACTCGCCCAGGCGGCCGTCACACGCGAATAGGAAATCCGCCAGTCACCCTCCCGCTCGTAGCCCATGCGGTCGTTGACGTCGGTCTCGAAGTCACCGTCCATGAGTGTGCTGCCGAAGACCGAAAGGGTCGCGCCGTTGTCGTTGGCGTGAAAACTCGCGCCATCGCCATTGTCGCCCTGGCTCTGCAGTTCGAACCCGGGGGGAATGTCGAGCACGTAGCCAAAGCGTGCGTTGGCGTAGGGAACCCAATCCTCGGCCGCCGCCGCCGTCAGGGCGGAGGGGAGCAGCAAGGCGAGGGCAGTCAGGATGCGTAGCATGCGGACCTCCTCTCGCTTGCTCGATCTATTGCTTCTAGCGCCGTTTGCGCCATGGTGCCGTTCCCGGCGGAACAGCACCCATGCCACTCCTTCCGCGCCCCGGTGTCAATCCTCGGTAAACGTCATGGCATGGCCGTTCAGGCAATAGCGGAGCCCCGTCGGCGGCGGGCCGTCGGGAAAGACGTGGCCGAGATGCGCATCGCAATCGGCGCAGCGGATTTCCGTGCGCACCATGAAATGGGAGCGGTCCTCGATCTCGCGGATCGCCTGATCGTCGACCGCGGCGAAGTAGCTCGGCCAGCCGCAACCGGAATCGAACTTGGTGTCGGAGCGAAACAGCGCCCGGCCGCAACAGACGCATTCGTAGGTGCCCGTCTGTTTGTTGTTGAGGAACGGACCAGTGAACGGACGCTCGGTGCCGTGCTGTCGCGTGACGCGATACTGCTCCGGCGAGAGCTGTGCCCGCCACTCCGCATCGGTTTTCACCACCTTCGGCGTCTTTACGGTCGTCATGAAAGTCTCCTGTCGTTGCGGCGACTATATAGGAATGCAGGACCGCGCGCGCAAACATCACCAGGCCGCGTCCGCGTGAAGGGCCTCAAGCGATTTCGCGGCGGATCACCGCCGGCCCGGCCCCGAGCCTGCGTTTGCTGTCATTGTAGAAGGCAATGAACTCGGCCGCCGGCAGCGCCTTGGAGAACAGCCAGCCCTGGCCGTATTGCACGCCGCGCCCAATGAGATAGTCGGCCTGTTCCTGCCGCTCGATCCCCTCGGCGACGATGTAGAGATCGAGCGAATTGGCGATGTCGATGATATGCGGCGTGATCGAGCTGGTGGCCGAATCGGTGCCGACCGTATCGATGAACGACTTGTCGATCTTCAGCGCATCGAGCGGTAGCTCCTGCAGGTATTGCAGGCTCGAATAGCCGGTGCCGAAGTCGTCGATGGCCACGGAGTGGCCACGCCGGCGCGCCTCCTCTATCGTCGCCCGGGCGGATTTGACGTCCATGAAGCCGCGTTCGGTTGCCTCCAGCCAGATCTGTTCTGTAAGTACGCCGGTGTTTCGAAGCGCCGCCTCCATTACCGGCAGGATGCGTCCGGATTTCAGGTCGTCGGCGGCGAGGTTGATCGCGATGTGCAGCGAGCGGTCGGCGACGAGCACGCTCTTCAATTCGGCGATCGTCGCATAGAGGACCTGATCGGTGATTTCCTCGATCAGTCCGTTTTCTTCCGCAAGAGGGATGAAGAGATCTGGCCGGACCATCTGCCCATCGGGGCGCCGCCATCGCACCAACGCCTCCGCGCCGACGCAGATGCCGCTCTTGAGCTCGATCAGCGGCTGGTAGTGCACAATGAACTCGCGCCGCTGCACGGCAATCGAAAGCTCGCCAAGCGGCGACAGACGACGCCGGGATAGCCAGACGACAAGCCCGACCATCAGCGCCGCGACCAGCGCCCCGACTGGCAGGAGCAGCAGGCGTTCCCGATCCATGTCGCTGAGAATGGCGATGCTGGGCGCAGTGGCAACGGCGATCCAGTCGGCGTCCCGTGATGTTGCAAACAGGTCCTCGGCATTGCTGCCGGTCTTCGGAAGATCGGCGAGCCGTTCCGTCAGCGACGGGTCAGGATCGTTGAGGGTGCTGACCAGCACGCCGTTTTTGGTGGCGACTGCAAGCCGGGTGCCGGGCTCGGCGATCACGTCGACGAACCGGACCGGGTTGGTCAGCACCGTGTAGGAACGATACCGGAACGCCGTCATGGGCGCGCCGGTGCTGATTGTCGGATACATCCGCGGGATGACTTCGACGCCGTTGCTCGCAAAGAAATCGGCAGGCGGCGAGCGGGTGAGCCGACGCGGCGGGTAACCCCACGAGGTGCATCTGAGCAACCCGTTCTCGAAGTAGCCGATATCCTCGATGGCGGTCGTGTTGACGACGAGGGAGCGCAAGGCTGCGATATGCGTGGCCATGCATGGCGGCATGTCGAACCGGTCGGCCGTCTTCAGCGCCCGGGACGCTTCTCCGAGCGCGGCGTCTGCGCGCATGATGGCATAGTCGGCCAGGTGGGCGAGCCGGGCCTGTTCGCCGCGCACGGCGATCGACCAGGAAAGATAGTAGGCCGCAAGCATCGGCAGGATCGCGCCGAGGGCGGCCAGGATACTGGCGATGACGACTATGCGAGATCGTTCCAAGCGGGTCCCGCCCTATTCGAGATAGTGATCTTCTGTTCCGTGCCTGCCGTTATCGATACTGAAGCGGGCAACCGCTTCTGAGCCGTTGCAAGGTCTGCCGGCTGAGGCTTGTGGTCGGTTCGCTCTGAATTGAGAAAGTCTGCAAATACAACTATCACGTCTTGCAGTTCCGTTTCCAGAATGTTCGATCTATCCCCCGCCGCCCGATGAATATTTTGCTAACAGCATTTTAATTGTTGTTGGCGGCCACCGCGTAAATCGCGCGAATCTGGTAATGCAAGGCTTCCGCTTCGGTTCGTCCGGCCGAACTGACGGATATATAACGCCGATTTTATCCGGATAAGGCTTGAGACCCCAACACCCTTCTTTTATGTCGGGAGTCCGATCGATCATACGATGAAATAAAAGGAGCAGGCCAGGACGATGGATGTTGCGGCCCTGACATTTCTGGCCCTCGCACTGCCTTTCGTCGCGGCATTGCTCGCGCCGCTTCTGACACGTCTTCTCGGGCACAACGCCGCCTGGGTGCTTGCGCTGTTTCCCTTGGCGATCGTGCTGCATTTTATCGGCTTCTGGCCGGAAGTCGCCAAGGGCGAGGTGGTTACGGGCGGCTATGCCTGGATACCCTCGTTCAATGTCAGCTTTTCCTGGCTGATCGACGGCCTGTCGCTCACATTCGTCCTGCTGATTGCCGGCATCGGCGCGCTGATCGTGCTCTATTCCGGCGGCTATCTGAAAGGCCACCCGCAGCAGGGGCGGTTCTTTTCCTTCATCCTGATGTTCATGGGCTCGATGCTCGGGGTCGTCGTCTCCGACAGCTTCCTGATGCTCTTTGTGTTCTGGGAACTGACCTCGATCACCTCGTTCCTGCTGATCGGCTTCGATCATTCGCGCGAGGCGGCAAGGCGCGCAGCCCTGCAGGCGCTGGTCGTAACCGGAGGCGGGGGCCTGTTCCTGCTTGCCGGACTGCTGATCATCTGGAATGTCAGCGGCGTCACCCAGCTCTCGCTGCTGTCTGCCTTCGGGCCGGAGATGCGCGAAAGCCCGTTCTATCTGGCGGCGCTGCTCCTGGTACTTGGCGGCGCCTTTACCAAGTCGGCCCAGTTCCCCTTCCATTTCTGGCTGCCGAACGCGATGGAAGCCCCGACGCCCGTCTCGGCCTATCTGCATTCGGCGACCATGGTGAAGGCCGGTGTCTATCTCCTGATGCGGCTGAACCCGGTGCTCGGCGGCACACCCGAATGGCAGATCCTTTTGCCGCTCTTCGGCGGCGCCACACTCGTCATCGGCGCGGCGCTCGCTTGCCGCCAGACTGACCTGAAGCTGATGCTCGCCTACACGACGATGGCGTCCCTCGGCCTGCTAGTCATGCTGACAGGGCTTGGCGCACCCCACGCGATCGAAGCGGCGGTGCTCTATCTTGTCGCCCATTCGCTGTTCAAAGGCGCCCTGTTCATGGTCGCCGGCATCATCGACCACGAGACCGGCACGCGCGACGTGACGAGGCTCGGGGGGCTTCGCTCCGCCATGCCGCTCACCTTCGTCATAGCGCTTGCCGCGGCATTCTCGATGGGCGGGCTGTTTCCCTTCTTCGGCTTCATCGCCAAGGAGGAGATCTACTACGCACTCTCAGGCTTCGATCGCCGTTCCCTGGTCTTTGCCGCGATTGCGATCCTCGGCAATGCACTGATGTTCGCGGTGGCCTTTGCCGTCGCGCTCAAGCCGTTCGTCGGTGCAAAGATCGAGACGCCGAAGGCGGCCCACGAGGCTCCGATCTTGCTCTGGCTCGGGCCGGCGCTGCTTGCCGCCAAGGGGCTCTCCGCGGCGCTGCTTTCCGGACTGACGCATGAACTGGTATCGACGCCGATGGCGTCGGCGATCGCGGGCGAACCCCGTGCGGTCACGATTTCGGTCGTTCCTCACGTCGGCTTGCCCTTGATCATGTCGATCGTGACCGCAGTCATCGGCATCGGCTTTCATCTGAAGCTCGACCGTGTGCGTGCCTTCATGGCGACGATCCTTGCCGATATCGGCTGGGGTCCGGATCGTGGCTTCGACCAGTTCATCCGCGGGCTCGTTCGTTTCTCCGTCACACTGACCCGCCGGCTGCAATCCGGGCGCCTCGAAGTCTACATGACCGCGACCTTCATCCTCATTGCCTTCGTGCTTTTGGTCGTGCCGATCGCCTATGGCGAGTTCCCGCGCGCGCCGTTCTTTGCCGCCGACGTGCCGCTGCATGAATTGGCGATCATGGCGATCGCGGTCATCGGCCTCATCGCCGTGGTGCTTGCTGCCGACCGGTTGACCGCCATCGTTTCGCTCGGCATCCAGGGCTTTGCCGTCGCGGTCATCTTCCTGCTCTATGGCGCGCCGGATCTGGCCTTCACCCAGTTCATGATCGAGACGCTTTCGGTCGTCGTCCTTGCGCTTGTGATGACGCGGCTCCGGTTGTCGCCATCGGACCATCGTCCGCTTGCGCAAAAAATCCCGGATGTCGCGATCGCCCTTGCCTGCGGTCTCGGCTTCGGGCTGATGCTGTTGAAGGTGACGGGTGTACCCTTCGATGCGACGCTCACCGACTTCTTCAATCTCTACTCGAAGTCGATCGCCCACGGCGCCAATGTGGTGAACGTCATCATCGTCGATTTCCGCGGCACGGACACGCTGGGCGAGATCGCAGTGGTGATGGTCACGGGTCTTGCGATCCTGTCCTTGGTTCGCTTGAGGGCGGGTTCGCTTCGACGCGTCGCCGATAACGATCCGGATGCGGAGGAACGCGCATGAAGTCGGTGATTTTCCGCGCCGTCGCGCCGTTCCTGACGAGCCTCATGGTGCTTTTTTCGATCTTCGTCCTGTTGCGCGGCCACAACGAGCCGGGCGGCGGTTTCATCGGCGGCTTGATCGCGGTGTCGGCGCTGGCGATCTACGGCATCGCCTGCGGTGTCGAGACGGTGCGCCGTGCGATCTATTTCCACCCGATGGCGATTGCCGGGGCAGGCCTCCTGGCCGCGACGGTCGCCGGCCTGATCTCGATCGCCGCCCGCGTTCCCTTCATGACCGGCCTTTGGGTCTATCCCTCGGTGCTCGGCCTGGAAGTGCCGCTCTCGACGGTGATGCTGTTTGATTGCGGCGTTTATCTCGTGGTCGTCGGCGCGATCAGTTCGATTGCGCTTTCGCTCGAAGAGCGGGGAGGCGAATGATGGAAGCCTGGTTCGCTCTGCTCGTCGGCATCTTCTTCACGGTCGCCGTCTATCTGCTCCTGTCGAAGTATGTCATCCGGGTGCTGCTTGGCGTTGCCATCCTCGGAAATGCCGTCAACCTCCTGATCTTTACCGGTGGCCGGCTCACGCGTGGCATCCCGCCGGTCGTTCCCAGCCACAAGGATGCGCTCGTCGGCCCCGCCGCCAACGCCCTGCCGCAGGCGCTGATCCTGACGGCGATCGTCATCTCCTTCTCCTTTTTCGCGTTCCTGCTGGTTCTTGCGTGGCGGGCATACGAGCAGCTGCAAACCGACAATACCGACGAGATGCGCGTTGCCGAGCCGAAGGACGAGCCGGCCGCGCCGCTTGGATACTGACCGACCCATGGCCGCTACAACCTCTCCCCCCGCAGATCTCTCCGCCGCGCTCGTGCTCGAGCCCGTCGCGTCTGCCGACTGGCTGGTCATCCTGCCAGTTGCCTGGTGCCTCGCAATCGGCGCGCTGCTCGTGATGCTGCGCCGGAAAATTGATTGGCATCCCTACATCGCGGTTGCCGGCCTGGCCGGGCTCGTCATCATCGACGCGCTCCTACTTCGCCATGTCCTTGCAAGCGGACCGGTAACGATGGTCATGGGGCGCTGGCTGCCGCCTTTCGGCATCGCCTTCACCGTCGACCTGACCGGCGCGCTCTTTGCTTTGACGGCCTCCGTCGTGGCGCTTGCCGGCGGCATCTCTTCGCTCGCCGACATCAACGACAGCGGCCGGCGCTACGGCTTCTATCCGTTCCTGATGCTGCTGATGGCCGGCGTCTCCGGCGCCTTTCTGACCGGCGATATCTTCAATCTCTATGTCTGGTTCGAGGTGTTGCTGATCTCGTCCTTCGGCCTGATCGTGCTCGGCTCCGAACGCGAACAGATCGACGGAGCGGTGAAATACGGCTTCCTCAACCTGGTCGCGACGACCCTGTTCCTGATCACGACCGGCTATCTCTATGCGAGCTTCGGCACGCTCAACATGGCCGACATTGCCCGCAAGGCCGAGGGGCTCGCGGGTACGGCGCCGCTGATGACGCTGACGGCGCTGTTCGTGCTTGCCTTCGGCATGAAGGCTGCTGCCTTTCCGGTGAACTTCTGGCTGCCGGCGTCCTATCATACGCCGCGCGTGGTCGTGTCGGCGCTCTTTGCCGGTCTGCTTACCAAGGTCGGGATCTACGCCTTGATCCGCGTTACCGTCATGCTGCTGCCGGTCGAGCGTGAAGAACTGAGCTTCGTCATCGCCATTGCCGGCGCGCTGACGATGCTCGTCGGCGTTCTGGGCGCGTTGGCGCAGACGGATTTCCGCCGCATGCTCGGCTATCTCGTCGTCTCCGGCATCGGCTCGATCCTTGCGGGTGTCGCTGTCGGCGGCCCGGGCGGCATCGGCGGCGCGATCTTCTACGCGCTGCATTCGATGCTCGTCATGACCGCGCTTTATCTCGCGTCCGGTGTCGCGGCGAGGCTCGGCGGCAGCTTCTCGCTTGTCTCTCTGGCGGGCCTCTATCGCCGCCATGCCGGTTTCGCGGCGCTGACGCTCATGCTTGCCTTCGCCGTCTCCGGCCTGCCGCCGTTCTCCGGCTTCTGGCCCAAGGTGATGCTGGTCAAGGCGGCGCTCGATATCGGCGCCTGGTGGCTGGCGGCGGTCCTGCTTCTGACCGGCTTCCTGACGACCATCGTCACCGGCCGCTTCTTCCTGCTCGCCTATTGGCGTGATGCGGCCTCTGGTGAGGGCGGCGCTGCGTCTGCGACGATCGCGCCGGCGGCACTTCTGCCGCTTGCAGCCTTGACTGTGCTGGCGCTCGCGATCGGTCTTTATCCGGAGCCGTTGCTTGCCATGGTTCAGAGTGCAGCGGCGGGCCTTTCCGAGCCGTCGGCCTACCTGGACTCGGTCTTCCCGGGAGGTGCCCCGTGACCAAGTTCCTGACCATCAATCTCGTGTTCACGGCGATCTGGGGCGCCATCAGCGCCAGCTTCTCGCCGGCCAACCTGATCCTCGGTTTTGCCGTCGGAGCACTGTCGCTCTTTCTCATCCGGCGCGAGCTTCAGCCGGTTGCCTACCCTGTGCGCCCGATCAAGCTTTTCCTGCTGACGGCGCTGTTCTTCAAGGAACTGGCAATTTCGGCGACCAAGGTCGCCTTGCTGGTCATTCAGCCGAAGATGGTGTTGAAGCCCGGCATCTTCGCCTATCCGCTGACGGTCAAGAGCGACTTCGAAATCGCGCTGCTGGCCAATCTCATCACGCTGACGCCGGGAACGCTGTCGGTCGACGTCTCCGACGACCGCCGCACGCTCTATGTTCATGCGCTCGACTGCGCCGATCCGGGTGGCCTCAGGCGCGATATCGCCAATGGCTTCGAGCGCCGGATCAAGGAGGCTTTCGAATGACCCTGTCGGCGCAGATTCTCGCCCTTGCCACCGGCTTTGCGTTTGTCGTCCTGTCCGCAGCGCTTCTGATAACGGTCTGGCGCATCATCCGCGGCCCGACATTGCCGGATCGGGTGCTCGGCCTCGATATGCTGGTGGCGATCGCCATCGGCCTCATCGCTGTCGTTGCCATCCGCACCGGCTTCAACCTTTACATCGACATAGCCATCGCGCTCGGCCTTGTCGGTTTCCTGGCAACGGTCGCCTTTGCCCGCTTCGTCCTCGCGCGCGGCCTGTCGCCGGAGAGGGCGGCTGTCGAAGGGGGCGGAGTGCAGGTCAAACGCGCGTCGGCGACGAGAGGCAAATCGACGCAGCGCAAGCGCAAGGGGGCGCGCCGATGAGCCCGGTCCTCGAGATTGCCGTCACCCTGCTGGTCGCCGTTCTGTTGGTTGTCGGCGCGATCTTTTCGCTGCTGGCGGCGATCGGCATCATCCGTTTCCCCGATCTCTATACGCGCATGCATGCGGCCTCCAAGGCCGGCACGATCGGATCGGGCCTGTTGCTTCTGGCCGCAGGCGTGCATTCTCTCGATCCAGCCATCTTGATTCGCGCGCTCGCAGGCTTCTTTTTCTTCGTTCTGACTGCGCCGATCTCGGCTCATCTCCTGGCAAAAGCCGCACATCAGGTAGGTTACAGGCTGACAAAGCTGTCTGTCATAGATCAGCTTCCGCAAAAGGAAGAGCCGCGTCGCGACTGATCGACGACAGTTCTGAAACTGTATTTCAGAACATTACGATCGAGTGTGGCCATTTTAGCAATTTGGAGATAAACTTGCTAAGTGTCGCTAAATTTATGTTTGGATTTTTCGCGCATCGATGTTAATCGAGTAAATGTAAAGTGTCGTCGTGGAAAATACTTTGATCTGAAATTCCAGCTTGAGTTGTGAATGCTGATTGTTGCTTTGAGAGTTCGGTCGTCACCGGTGACTCGGCAGCAGGTTTTGTAATCAAATTCCAGCTCTTGATATCGCGGCCGGTGTTTCTC
Organism: Ensifer sp. ENS06; assembly: GCF_014852205.1. NCBI lineage: Bacteria > Pseudomonadati > Pseudomonadota > Alphaproteobacteria > Hyphomicrobiales > Rhizobiaceae > Ensifer > Ensifer sp. ENS06. The sequence goes on from NZ_JACVBC010000001.1 coordinate 1,088,126, forward strand.
CTTGCCGCGTTGATGGTCCATCCCAAGGCAGCCAAGGCTTCCTGACGGCTCTTGCAAGCGTTCCTCCCCCGAAACGCCGTTTCGGGTTGTGCTTAAGTCCGATAGGAGAAAGAAATGACTGAAACAGCGCTTGGCGCGAGCCATGAACTTCTGGTTGAGCTGACGGCGGAAATCGTTGCCGCTTACGTCAGCAATCATGTGGTTCCGGTCGCCGAGCTTTCCACGCTGATCGCAGATGTGCATTCGGCGCTGAACAACACGGCGGCTCCCGCGCCGGTCGTCATCCCCGTCGAAAAGCCGAAGCCGGCCGTATCGGTCCGCAAGTCCGTTCAGGACGACCAGATCACCTGCCTCGAATGCGGCGGCACCTTCAAGTCGCTGAAGCGCCACCTGATGACCCACCACAATCTGTCGCCGGAAGAATACCGCGAGAAGTGGGACCTGCCGACCGATTACCCGATGGTCGCGCCCGCCTATGCGGAAGCACGTTCGCGCCTCGCCAAGGAAATGGGTCTCGGCCAGCGCCGCAAGCGTCGCGGCAAGTAAGACTGGTCGTCCCGCGGGCCCAATTGCCCCGCGCATGACGGATATGGGCATGTTCACAAAGGCCGGACCAGAGTGTCCGGCCTTTGTGTTTCGATGGCAATGGAGAAGGTCGTGCGTCCGGCCCCGCGCTGTTCAAGCCGCCAGGCGAAGCTCCGCCTCGTTCTTGATGCGGCGGATCATCGAGCGCAGACCGTTGGCGCGCTGGGTCGACAGATGCTCGATCAGGCCGATCTTGCCGAAGGTGTCGATCGCATCGATCCGGGCGATGTCGGAGGCATGTTTGCCGGAGTAGATGGCAAGCACGATGGCGACGAGCCCGCGCACGATATGGGCGTCGGACTCGCCCTCGAAATTAAGGACGGGATCCTCGGGATTGCCGGCCGCATTGGTGACGAGCCAGACTTGGCTGGCACAACCCTGAACCTTGTTTTCCTGCGTGCGCTTGGCCTCGGGCATTTCCGGCAGCGCTTTGCCGAGCTCGATCACATAGCGATAGCGATCCTCCCATTCTTCAAGAAAGGCGAAATCGTCGATGATCTGGTCGAGCGTCGTCATGGTCCGGTCCATTCGTCGGGAGATTATAGGCTCGCCGGTCCTTGCCGCGAACACTTTCATTCCTGTTCTTGCCCGCCGCTTTCACGCGCTCGAGCTTTCAGCCTTCATATAGGCGATGGCAGAGCCATTGAGAACCGGCAAATATACGACGGATGCGGAGCACCTATCTCTTGGTCAGACCGAGATGCTTGTCGGGATACTGATTGAAACGGTCACGTTGCCGCCAGCGCCCTCGATATTGCCGGTGGCGGCCGAAAGCGACTGGCCGGCGGTCCGGGCCTCATCCGCATCGCGGCCGGATCCCTTGGCGCGTAATTCCTGCTCCGCCTTGCGCAGCAGTTGCTTCACTTGTTCGGCAACGGATTTGAGTTCGGCTGCCACCTTCGCCAGGGGATCGGAGCCGCCGTCATCCCCGCCGAATTCGCGATAGGCACGCTCGGCAAAGCTTGTCCGTTCCGAAGAGGGCTCAGCCTCACCGCCGGCCACGGGGGCATCGGTTTGCGCGCTGGACGCATCTGCTTGCACGGTGCCGGCATCGGCAAGCACGGCTGCGGCCGAGGCGGATGCGACGCCGCTTGCCGCTCCCCCGCCGCCGGCGCCGGCCAGCTGTTGGGCGGCCGTGCCGAGCTGTTGTGCAAGCTGCTTGGCGAGCCTTGCAAGCGTTTCCGGGTCCGATGCGAAGAACCGGAGCATGCGGAGCTGCTCCTTGACTTCGTCGAGCTTCTTTTTAGCGGCAGCGGCGCGGTTCGCAGCACTTTCGTCATCGCGGCCAAGAAGCAGGGCGGTCGAGGCAGGGCTCTTGCTTTCGCCAACTGCGCCGGGGGCGGCGCCGGACGCCGCCGGGCGTGTCACGCTGGCGTTCGAGAAAAGCCCATAAATCTGCATTGTCTGCCTCCAGCCGTCGGTGCGGCGGACCTAAGCAGGCAGGGCTTGCGTGTGGCTGTGCGGCGAGAAAATCAGCGGTTGCGGGTGCAAAAAAGAAAACGCCGCGAGGGGATGGGATCCTCGCGGCGGCCGCAACGGGACGGCAAGTCAGGCAGTAAGTCAGGAATGTGCAGGATGCGGCGCGGTCACTGGATAACGGCAGCCTTGGGGTCGAGGCGCTTTTCCGGAACCGGGGTGCGCTTGAAGACGGGTTCGGCGTCGAGGGTGCTGACCTCGGTCGCCGGAGCTGCCACGTCGGCAGCCGGCGTGACCGTACCGGTCGTCACCTTGGCATCCGGCGTCGTGGCATCGGTTTCGGCAAACTGTGTGTCGAGGAATTCGTAGGCGATGCGGGCGCCTTCGCGGGCTCGGTGGCCGAGGGCAACGAAGGTTTCGGCACCCTTCTGGCAGACATCCGGCTTCTGGATGCAGATGGCGCTGATGTATTGGAACGCCTCATTGGCAGCAGAGAAGGTGTCGCCGAGTTCTACTTTCGGGGCGTGTTCGAGTTTCTGCGCGCTCGAAGGGTCGAGGAACGGCAGCAACACCAGTACCAGCGAAAACCAGAATGTCGCCTTGATGAGAAACCACATGTTCTGCCCATCCTTCGTTCGGCTGCCGCGGCCCGCCAGTCTTGTAGCCGGCTTTTGCACCTTCGACATCCCGCAGCGCCGTGGTATCCCCTGATACCCGTTCACGCCACCTTCTAATCCTTGGAGCCTGCCGGCGTTCTCTTGGTGCCCGGCCCCTTGTTGAGATCGACATTACGGCGGGAATCACAAGACGGCTTTTCGAAATCGAGCGGCATTTGCTTCAAATTTTAATGAAATGCCGGTGTCCGGCGATTTGCAGGGCATTTGTGTCGCATTTTAGCGTTCGCCGTTAAGGTTCGTGGCAGAGCCGGGCGCGGCAACCCCGAACGCAGCGGCAATCGCACGCCAAAAGCCGCGCCACAATCGTTAACACAGTGCAGAAAATGCACAGAAATCCGTTGCTTACGCCCCATTAACCACAAGAAATGAAGGTCGCCCGATTTGGCTCAAAACGGGATTTTTCGACCGTTTCGCACGGTTCCGGCACGGCCGCGTTTATTCTTTCATTAAGCCGGGGATGCGAGATTCCGACATGTCACGAGGCGGCTTGAGTCTCGATCCAAAGGGTCGTGAAAACAGAGAGCGTCGGCCTCGCAAGAACAACAAATGTAGCAGGGTAAAGCGTGAGCGTATTGCGTAACATGGCTGGCAGATGGACGTCCCGTGTGGACGAGGTCGCGGCCCTGTGGCTTCCCCGTCGTGAGGCGTCTTCGCCGGCCGATCTCCGCCATGCGAAGCGTTTGCGCACGCTGGCAGCGGTTTCCCTGACGGCCCTGCCGGTGGTGCCGCTTGCCCTGTCGCTCGCCATGCCCGTGTCTTCGGCTCTTCCTTTGGGCACCGCTCTTTGGGCCTCGGCCTCGCTGCTTGCGGCTGCCGGCGCGATTGTTCGCGGCCGCGCGCCGGAAGAGGTGGCGCCGCCATTGGAGCCGGTCGTTCCGGATCTGTCTGCCGCCTATGACCTCTTTGCGGGTCTGGTGACTGTGCATGATCTGCGCGGCAACGTGCTTTCCGTGCACGGCCGCGACGCGGCCGAGCATCTGACCCTGATGCGCGATCCAGCGGGCCGCGGTTTCATCGAGCAGATCCACATATCCGATCGCATCACCTTCCTGAGCGCGATCGACATTCTTCGCCAGGGCGGCGACCGGGCGACGGTCGACATCCGCATCGAGCGGCGCACGCTGCCGATCGAAGGCGAACAGTTCGTCTATATGTCCTGTGAGCTGGCGCCGCTGCGGGACGACAACGGCCGGCTGGTCGCGATCCTCGCCCAGTCGCGTGATGTCTCGCAAGAAGCGGGCCTGCGCGCCGAAGCTGCGGCCAGAACGGCCGAGGCGGTATCGGCAAACGATGCCAAGACGCGCTTCCTTGCCGCCGTCAGCCACGAACTGCGCACGCCGCTCAATGCCATTCTCGGCTTTTCCGACGTGCTTGCCGGCGAGTATTTCGGCAAGCTCGAGAACGATCGCCAGCGCGAATATGTGGGCCTGATCCATAAGTCCGGTGAGCACCTGCTTTCCGTCGTCAACACCATGCTCGACATGAGCAAGATCGAAGCCGGTCGCTACGAGCTGATGCCCGAGCGCTTCGGTGTGGCCGAAGCCGTCTCCGCCTGCGAGGCGATGTTGTCGCACCAGGCCACGGAAAAGGGCGTGAAGCTTGCAAGCCGCATCACCCGCGGCATCGGCGAGATCAACGCAGACCAGCGCGCCTTCCAGCAGATCCTCATCAATCTGGTCGGCAATGCCATCAAGTTCACCGATCAGGGCGGCGTCGTCACGATCGATGCGGAGGCCGACGGCGCGATGCTGAAGCTTTCCGTCAGCGATACCGGCATCGGGATTGCGGCCGACAAGCTGGCGCTGCTTGGTCAACCTTTTGTCCAGATCCAGAACGATTATACTCGCCGCTACGAAGGCACCGGCCTTGGCCTCTCGCTGGTCAAGGGTCTGGTGGCGTTGCACGGCGGAGAGCTTTCCATCCGTAGCCGCGAAGGCGAGGGTACCGTCATCGTCGTCACGCTGCCGCGTGATGGCTCCGGTATCGCCTGCGCGGAGCAGGAAGAAGCGCGTACGCCGGTGACGGTGGAATTTCCGCCGCGCCTGAAGGATTGTGATGTCGCCCCGGCCGCCGAAGGGGGGCGGTTCGAGGGGAAAAGCTTGAACGAGGAACGGGGATATGGCACCGCGCAAGCGAAAACAGCCTGACCGGAAAAAGGCTGCGCGGCAAACGCCCGGCCTGGCCGTGCGCGGGCTGGTCCTTGCCGGACGGGGTGCTGGGCTTGCCGGTCGTCTGATGGCGCGCCATCCGTTGGTGTCCGGTGGCTCGGCCGCCTTCCTCGTCGTGTTCTCCTTCGTTGCGGCCAATGCCATGTGGTATCAGCACGGCACGCACCCGTCGCCGCTGTTGCGCACCCGCGTCCCGCTCGTCAGCGCCGAAACGGCGCAGCGAATCGCCATCGCCAAGGGCGAGGAGATCGAGCCGCGAAAGGTGACCACCTTCGTTATCGAGCGCGAGGGTGAGGCAAAGGCTGAAAACGTCGAGGATGTGATCGCGTCTGCCTCCGCGGACGTGGCGTCGGAAAAGCCGTCGCCCGAACGGGTCGCGAGCGTGCCGGATCCGGCGCAGTCGAAGCTTGTCTCCGAGATCCAGAAGGAATTGGGCCGGATCGGCCTTTATGACGGCGCGCCGGACGGACGGAGCGGTCCGCGCACGGCAGCAGCGATCCTGCGGTTCGAGGAGCGGGCGGGTCGCACGGGAACCGGCGCGGCGAGCGTCGAGCTGCTGCAGGCCTTGAAGTCTGCACCGGCTGAAAAGGCCGCCGCGGTTCCGGCTGGACGGCCGCTTTCCGAAACGAAGGGCGGGGGCGTGGAAATCGATCCGGTCGCTGCGGCCATCCGCTCGGCCGAGAAGGAAAGCACCTTCGTTCCGCGCGCGGAAATTCCGGTATCGAGCGAACTGGTGCTGAACATCCAGAAGGGTCTCAGCAACCTCGCCTATGCGGACGTGGCGGTCGACGGTGTTGCCGGAGAACAGACGCGGGCAGCCATTCGCCACTTCGAAAAGCACTACCGCCTGCCACAGACCGGCGAACCCAATCCCCAGGTGCTGAAGAAGCTCAAGGAAATCGGCGCGCTCTGACGCATTTAATGCACGCCCCGCGCCTGTCGTCGCTCAGCTGCGGTTTGCCTCCTTCGCTCCGCGCGTGTATCAGCCTCCCATGCGCCTGAAGTCCCACATCTTCGTCTCGTCCCTGCTGCGTCGTGCGTTTTCGCTTGGCGGCTATGCCGCGGTGCTGCGCAAGGGAGCAGAGGACGCCGGCGCGATCTTCATTCGCCAGCGGACGCGTTTGGGCACCGAGACGCTCTTTGCCCCGGCGCCGCAGAATTTCTTCGCCGACGAGATTGATCTCGGCCGCAAGTTCGAAGTGCGGCTCAGCGACAGCGACGCCGAGCAGGTCGACGCGGCGCTTGCAAGCGAGATCCGCTTCGATCCGGATTGCTGGATCGTGGAGATCGAACTGGACGACCGCGGCGATCTGTTCGAGGTCGTTGCCGAAGATGGAAAAGGCCGGCCCTGACGCCGTCGTGCCGAATGCGCCGACCTGCTTGACTCTCCACTTAGTGGAGGCCGTAGGACGCGTTTATGGGCGATCAAATCTTTTCGATAGGCGAAGTTTCGAAGCTGAGCGGCATACCGGTCCGGCGGCTTCGGTTTTACTCGGACAAGGGGTTGCTGCCACCGTCCACACGGACGGAGAGCGGTTACCGTATGTATTCCGGGGCCGACCTGGCGCGGCTGGACCTCGTTCTTGCCCTGCGTGAAGCGGGCGTGAGCCTCGCGGACATCAGCAAGATCCTGGCCAACCGAACCTCGTTTACCGACGTTCTGGCTTTGCGGCTTCGAACGCTCGAAACGGAAATCCGGTCAAAGCGCCGGATCGCCACGGCCTTGAGAATGGCTTTGAGGATCCATGAACCCTCCCCAACGGATCTCAGGAGATTGTGGACCGTGACCAGGATTTCAAAGACGGAATTTCGTGCCGCGCTCGAGCGTTTCTATGATGACGTCGCCGGCGGCGCGCCGATGGATGCGGCGTGGAAGACGAAAATGATTGATGCCGGTGCGCCGGACCTGCCGGACGACCCGACAGCCGAACAGGTCGACGCCTGGGCTGAACTGATGGAGATGCTGTCGGACAAGGCCTATGCCGCCGAGATGCGCGCCTACATGTCGGATCTGTGGACCGAAGAGTTCGATCCCGCCGCCTACGCTCAAGCCGCCGAAGCCACCTTTGCGCGGGTGAGGGCGGCGATCGAAAACAACCTTGCTCCACAATCAGCCGTCGGCAGAGAGATCGCTGCCGATTGGCTGGCGCAGTCGGCAAGGGCGATGAAGCGGGCTCCGGATCAGGTTTTCCTGGATTGGCAGCTCGAACAGTACCGCAAGCACCACGCCCGTTCGGCGCGTTACCAGGAATTGATGGCGGTGTTGCAGGGGCAGGCGCCGCAGGCTCCGACCGGTCGTGAGTGGAGCTGGATCATCGACGCGATGAAGCAGCTTTTCTAGGGCGGGGAGGTCGGCTCCATCGCCGAAGTTGCGAGACATGCCCGCATGAACGGCAGCATGTGTCAGCCGCGGCGGCGGCCAAATAGTCGCTGCGGCTGGCCGTTGACGGACGTTGCTGCAACTTTGCGCGGGCCGACGTGGCGCGTGTCGTTTGCAGTATTTTCGGCAAAATAGGCTTCGTGCCTTGCCGCGGGCGCCGCGTCTTCGGCTTCCGCCTCGAGCCAGGCATCGAGCTGCGCGCGACAGGCGGTGCGGTCCATGGCGCCAATCAAGGCGGCGGCATGGCTGGTTTCGCCAAAGGGCTCGCGAAGATGTGGATAGAGGGCCTGAAGCACGAAGCCGGCATCGGCCACATCGACGTCGAGTGCGACCAGGCTCGTTGCCAGCATCTGTCCGGAAATATCGAGCAGGATGCGCTCGACCTGCGCATCCCTGGTGCCGAGCGCCTGACCGAGGACACGCGAGAACAGGATAATCTCGCCGCTCCTCGCAAAACGCACGAGCAGAGCGGCATGTACGTCTGTCATCGCCGCGGACGACGGCGTCTGTGGAATATTTTGCGGGCGGGCGCCAGCGAGCGCCTTGATCTCGCGGCGAAGCGCCTCTTCGCGCGCTGTACGCAATGAAGCGGCTTCGTCTTCCTGGCTCGCTTGCTCTGCTGCTGCCGCTTTCACGGCGCTGCTGCGCGCTGCCAGTCCCGGCGGGTTGTGATGTTCGACGAGCGCATCGACGACGAGCGGAGAGAGGTTCGGGCGGCGGCCAATGGCGGCGGCATGTTCCGGCCCGCGCTCACGGATGATCGTTATCAGCGTCCGGTCCGCGATCGCCTTCGAACGGGTCAGGAAAATTGCCGCGATGGCGATCGGCATACCGCCGATCAGCGCTGCGACTGTCTCTGGAATTTGCTGGCATTGCGAAAGGGCGGCTGCAGCCTGCCGGCGGGCTTCGTTGCTGGAACCAAGGAAGAGCGGCTCGAACAGCTCGGCAAATTGCTTCATGTCCGACTTGCGGGGAAAACGCAGGCTTTCGAAACCGGTGACGGTCGCCATCAGGACGACGTCCTTCAAGCGGCCAGTCTGTGGCCTTTCCAACTCACGAAAGCGATCCGTCACGATAATTCCCTGCACGCAAAACATGATCGCCATTGCCGGCGATCCGGAACGGCACACGTCGCAAAAATTAGAAGAAAAGCGTTAGCGTACTGTTAACTATGGATGTTGGAGCTTTATTCAGGCTTGCGGCACAGCGAGGGCGGGCGGAGCGCCTACGGATCGCCGCGCCGGCACGGCAAATCTCGGGGACATCCGCGGCCGTAGCCATAAAAAATCCACATGCTGTCATGAGTTATCGCGGCGACGGTGAAGGGCCCGGACGCCCGCCGACGTTTGGGGCCGTGTGAAGAGGGGCCTCTCCATGGGAGATATGGAACTGTGAAGAAATTTATTCTGCGCGCAGCGGCGGTCTGCGCGCTCCTTGTGGCTCCGGCGATTGCGCAGGCTGCGGAGGGTTTTGCTACCGCCAACGTCAACATGCGCTCGGGTCCGAGCACGCGCTACCCGGCGGTGTCGATGATCCCGGTGGGCGAATCAGTCGAAATCCATGGCTGCCTTGCGGATCTGCCGTGGTGCGACGTGTCGTTCTACGGCGGCCGTGGCTGGGTTGCCGGCCGTTATGTCCAGGCCGACTATCGCCGCAACCGCGTCTATGTCGAACCGCGTTATTATCGCCCGCTCGGCATTCCGACGGTTGTCTTCCAGTTCGACAACTATTGGGACCGCAACTACCGCGGCCGCGATTTCTATCGTGAACGCGATCGCTGGCGCCGCGGACCGGATTGGGTCGATGACCGGCGTGATCGCCGAGATTGGGAGCGGCAGCGCGAGCGCGACCGCCGTGACTGGGAGCGTGAGCGGCGCAGCAATCAGCGCGACTGGGAGCGCCGGCAGCGCGACGAGGACAAGTGGCGCGACGACGAATGGCGCCGTCAGCGCACGGAACGCGAGGATCGGCGTGATTGGGAACGCCGCGACGACGGCGTGCGCGTGCGGCAGGACGACGGCGCCGTCTATGAGCGCGCCCGTCCGGCTCCGATGGTTCGCTGCCAGATCGACGATCCCTACTGCGAGAACTGATCCGCACACGGCGCGTCGGCGCGCCTTGTCTGATGGGAAAAAAACGGGCGGCCCTGGTCGCCCGTTTTGCGTTTCGCGAACCTGCTTTCAACGGTTTTTGGCGGAACCAAACGCCAGCCGGCGCGTTGAGCCCGCGCAGACAAGGGAGCGTTGTAATGGTCGAAAAGAAACTGCAAGCGGTGGAAAAAGTTGCCGTGAGTGAAGCCGAATCGGACGCCCGCGCCGAGGTTGACGCACAGATCGCCGAGCTGCGCGCGGAAATCGCCCGCCTGACGGAAGCGGTCACGGCGATCGGAACGAGCACGAAAGCGGTTGTGCAGGGCGAGGCGGATCTTCTGGCTGAGCGCGTGCGCGAGCGTGTGCGCGAAGAGCCTCTGTCGACCCTGGTTGCCGTTGTGGGCGTGTCCTTCCTGTTCGGTTTGATGTCCCGGCGCTAGCGGGTGAGGCGGGTCTTCGCCCGGATTGCCGTTGTTACCTTGGATACATCGCCGGGACCGTTCGACAGACATACTGAACGCAGGTTGGGGTTGCAGATCGTTTATTAGTAATCTGTTAACCAACCTGTGGCTCAATCGAAGTGGACCCGGTATCATCGGGTCGCGTCGTGAACCAGAACAGCAACATCCGGGCGACCGGAAGAAGGAGCAAACGAGAAAGGCGCGCCTGTCCAGGAAAGATCTGGGAAAATGCGCTGGCCCGAGAAGGGCAGGGTGAAATCTGTACGGTAGTTCATCCGTCTCAAGACTTTGTGGAGACGAGCATGGCAGACGTTATCAGAATTCAGGACCGCAAGGTTCGTATACCTCCGCACCGGCCTCCGGCCATTTCGGGTGGAGCGAAAGTGCTGCTGTTCACCGGCATCCGCTACGAGCGCCTCGATCGCGACCCGCAGCCGACAGCGCCGGACGGACGCCGCATCAAGAAGCAGTGAGCCGCGGCACTCCTGCGTATTAGGCGACACAAACGGTCGCGTTCAAGACACTGTCCTTGCCCGGTTCTGCGGGCCCATCCCCCATGCACTGCTGCGCCCGACGCGGAATCGAATCATCGCCGCGCATCTCGGCGTGGATTTTCTTAGCTTGCCCCTGTTGCTCGACGACCATAGCGGATGGTCTAGCGACGGAACGGTTCGCAGGTCGATTCCGCAAGGAAGTTCCGGACCTGCTCTTCAAAGCTGTCGACCGGCGCCATCGCTCTCAGCACGGCAAAGCCATCCTGTTCCTTCATCTCGACCATGATCGATTGTGCAAGCGCCTGTGGCGGAGATTTTCGCAACTCGACCAACTGGATTGGCGTTGCGACGACAAGGTCCAGTTTGCCGTTGACCGCCGTGTGGTCGTTCATGCTGAAGACCTCGTTCGAATTGCCGTCGAAGACGGCGAGCGACCAGAACGGCACGTTGCCGCTTGCGAGGAAACGCGCCGGTCCATCCGAGATCGAGAAGCTGCAGACCGCGGTTCTCAGATAAGGATCGTCATTGGCAAGGCCAGTCGGCCCTGGTGTGCTGGTCAGCGCAAAGAAGCTGTCCATCTCCAAAAGCCCGAGGATGCGGGTATAGGCATCGCGGCCGGTGAACTGCGGCAGCGCCAGCACGATGATGATGTGCAGCAGGGCGGCGCCGACCAGGCCGAGAACTGTGGCGAAGAGCACGCTACGCATCGCCGCAACCCGTCTTGGTGATAACCGGCATGGCGAGATCGATCAGGCCGGACGAGCCGGCCGTCGGCGTATCGAGCAGCGTCAGCACCAGCCGGAACGTGCCCGAGTGGCGCACGGCCAGCCAGTTGTCGGGCCTCGCATTCGGCGACACATGGATGCTGAAGTTGCTGTTTTCGCCGCGCAGAACGCTCCAGGAATTGAGCGCCGAGGGGAGGTCGGAACCGGGCCTCAGTGGCAGGCCTTCGGCATTTGCGGCGTAAAGCGTCCAGAACCGGGCCTGCGGCGTCAGCCCCGCAACATCATAGGAGCAGGCCGCCTGAAGCTTCTCGCCCTTGCTATCGACCTGGGCACTGAACATCAGCCCTTCAGCGCCGCCATAGAGCAGTTCGCCGGCGCGCGCCCGATGTGCCTTGGCATAGGGGTCGGCATTGGCCGTCTGCGCCTCGGGAAAGGCGACCCAGGGGCCGATCGCGATCGAGCCGAAGCCGACGGTCGCTTTCAACGCCCATACCGCCGAGGCGATGCCGCCGCCGAAGGCGATGGCAAGGGTAAGCGCGACGAGGAAGGGGATTCGAAACAAGGGCGACTCTACCGGATATGGTCCTGCGGCTCAGCACCGCCGCGTTGACACCCTATGTCGCCGAAATCCGCGCCCGGCGCAACGGCGACCGCGTCGCCGGTCCCGAACCCGACACCGCAACCGCGAAGCGGAAGAAGAGTGGACATGCCCGAAACGTCAGTTGCTGGCGGCATCGGGCTGCGCCTGTGCGGACCGTGGTTCTTCATCCGCGCCGAGAGAGGCAAGCTTGCCGCCGGCCTTCTCGGGCGCCTTCAGTGCGGGGGCCTTTTCGAAGGTCTCGCCGATGCTGCGCAGCAGCCGGGTGACATCGGTCGAAAGCGAGCGTGGCCGCACCAGCGGCGGCAACGCGTTTTCGTCCGGCTTCGCGGTTGCCACCTGCGGCGGCTGCTTCGCCGGCGCCGTCGGCGCGGTGATCCCCGGGATCGTCCGGTGTTCGATGCCCTGTTCGGCGTAGTCCATCAGCCGCTTGAAGGTCATCGCCGGCAACGAGCCGCCGGTCATGTTGTTGGTCGAGGTGTAGTCGTCGTTGCCGAACCAGACCGCGGTCGTATAGTCGCCGGTGAAGCCCACGAACCAGGCGTCGCGATAGGCCTGTGTTGTGCCGGTTTTGCCGCCGACGACGATGCCGTTGTCGAGCGCGGCCTTGCGCGCCGTACCGATGACCGGGATCTGCGTCAGCATGGAGTTCATCGACGTATTGGCGGTTTCGGAGAGGATGCGCCGGGCCGGCGGCTCGTCACGTCCGAAATCGTAGAGAATGTCGCCGTCATAGTTGAGGACCTGGCTGATCCCGTGCCGGCGTGACTGCATGCCACCGGCTGGGAAGACCGCGTACGCCGTCGCCTGGTCGAGCACGGTTACTTCCGAGGTGCCGAGCGGCATGGTCTTGTCCGTGCGGATCGGCGTCTCGATGCCCATGTCCTTGGCCGTCTGGGCGATCAGGTCAGTGCCGAGCTTGTCCTTGGCGAGGCGCACGGGAATGGTGTTGATCGACTTGGCGATGGCCGTCAGGATGGTGATGCGGCCGGCATAGCTGCGGCCATAATTCTGCGGCGACCATCCGCGCCAGGTGATCGGCGCGTCGACGACAACCGTTTCCGGCGTCATGCCCTTTTCCATCGCTGCCGCGTAGGTATAGACCTTGAAGGAAGAGCCCGGCTGACGCAGGGCCCGTGTCGCACGGTTGAACTGGCTCTCGCCATAATCGCGGCCGCCGACCATGGCCCGCACGGCGCCGCCGTTTTCGACCATCACCAGCGCACCCTGCTTCACGCGGAAGCTCTCGCCATATTGGCGCAGGCTCGATTCCACCGAATCTTCAGCGGCATTCTGCAGGCCCATGTCGATCGTGGTGCGCACGATCAGCGAATGCTGTGCGAAGGGGCGGGCGATGCGCTGGACTTCGTCGAAAGCCCAGTCGAGGAAGAAGTCGGGCGCCTTCACCTGGGCGCGGTCGATGACCGTCGCCGGGTTGAGGCGTGCGGCGATCACCTGGCCTTCGGTCATCAGGCCGCCCTGGACGAGGTTGGTCAGAACCTCGTTGGCGCGTCCGCGTGCGGCCGGCAGGTTGACGTGCGGGGCGTAGCGGGCTGGCGCCTTGAAGAGGCCGGCAAGCATCGCCGACTCGGCAAGGCTCACGTCGGTGATCGACTTGCCGAAATAGAACTGCGCCGCGGCTGCCGCACCGAAGGTGCCGCCGCCCATATAGGCGCGGTCGAGATAGAGCCGGAGGATTTCCTTCTTCGACAGGTTGCATTCGAGCCAGACGGCGAGGAAAGCTTCCTTGATCTTGCGTTCGATCGTCCGCTCGTTCGACAGAAAGAGGTTCTTGGCGAGCTGCTGCGTCAGTGTCGAACCGCCCTGGACGACTCCACCGGCGCGCGCATTTTCGGTCATGGCGCGGGCAAGGCCGAGGAAGTCGATGCCCCAGTGGTCAAAGAAGCGCCGGTCTTCGGTCGCCAGCACCGCCTTGATCAGATGATCGGGCAGCTCGTCGATCGGCACGGAATCTTCGTGGATGATGCCACGATGGCCGATCTCGTTGCCGTAACGATCGAGGAAGGTGACGGCGAAATCGCTCTGGGCACGCCAGTTGCCCTTGGTTTCCTCGAAGGCAGGAAGGGCGAGCGCCAGCATCAGCACCGAACCGACAGTGCCCCAGTTCATGCCTTCGCCGAGCACCTCGAAGACGGCTTTTTTCCAGCCCGTGACGCGGAAGCGGCGGAAGAAGATGGTAGTGTCTTCCCACCATTGCCCCAGCTTGAAACCGGCATTCCAGACTGAGGAATCGATCCAGGAGTCGATCCTGAGAAAGATGTGCCGTTTCTTCGGCCGATTATCGTCTTTCCTCGGTTCCCGCACGGTCTCAACCACCTGAAGGCTCTACGGCATCATGCCGGCGCCATGTAATATTTGCACGGCGTCAAATTCCAATCTACTTGCATATCGCGCCGCCGGCCTTAAAAAACCGGCAATTTTCTGCGAAATTTCTGTATCGCGAGCGATTTGACGAAAGTGTGATGACGATGGGCGAAATGCCTTTCTGGAAGGCGAAAAGCCTTGAAGACATGACCGATACCGAGTGGGAAAGCCTCTGTGACGGCTGCGGCCTCTGTTGTCTCAACAAGCTCGAGGATTGGGACACCGGCGAGATCGCCTGGACCTCGATCCGCTGCACGCTTCTCGATGGCGAGAGCTGTCGCTGCAAGGACTATCCCAACCGCCAGGCGACGGTGCCCGACTGCATCCAGCTGACGCCGAAGGCCGTGCGCGAGATCACCTGGCTGCCGCCGACCTGCGGCTACCGGCTGGTGGCTGAAGGGCGCGATCTCTACTGGTGGCATCCGTTGATTTCGGCCGATCCGGAAACGGTTCACGCCGCGGGCATTTCCGTCCGTGGCCGCACCGTTGCGGAAGACGGCATCGACGTCGACGACTATGAGGATTATCTCGTCACCTGGCCGCTGGAAGTGGGGCAAGAAAACGTGGAGTGACAAGGGGTTAGTCGAGACGGCGGAATCGTTTTGGCAGTGTGTCGGCCGCGACGCCTCTAATGGCTGCCGCCGTTCTTCTTGACGAGGCTCTTCGGCGCAACGTTGCGCCACGCCGTCTCCATCGACTGCCGCACGAGATCCTCGTCGGCCTGGACGAAATAGAGCGAGGTCCAGCCACGGTCGCCCCAGCCGCCAGGCACCGCGGCGCAGACGCCGGGTTCCATCTCCAGAAGCATGCGCTGCTGATCCGGTGTGAACTTGAAAACGGCGCGCCCGGCTTCCGGCAGGCTCATGAAAATACGCTTCCCAACGCGGAAATCTCGCGTTCCGAAATGCGCATTTTCCTCCGTTCCAGGCAGGCTCAGCGCGAGTCTTTCGATCTCTTCCGTCAGCATGAAGAAAGATTAACATGCTTTTGCCGAATGGCAAAAAGGCTGAAAATCACTACAAAAAATGCAAGGGGTGTCCTTGAAGCGCGGGCTCGAGAAGGGCGCTGGCGGAGCCTGATCGGGCTGCCTTTATGGCCTTTGCGGTCAGTGGTCGATCACCCGCGGCATAGGGCCGGAAACGCCGCGACCGGCGGTGGTAGGCTCACCGCCGGTTCGCTACGGAATGTCGAAAAACGCCTAAAACAGGCGCTGTCCGACGACAATCTTTGGAAATGGAAGTGCAGGCCCGGTGACGCCTAGGCGCGCCAATCAGGCAGGCCTCATTCGGCCGGTGCGACCGGCTTCGGCGTTGCCTCGCTCGCGGCGCGCATCTCACGCCATTCGCTCTCGAAACGGTCGAGCAACGATTGCGGTACTTTGGACTGCTGAGATGCGGGCTGGTTGTTTGCGAGCGTCTGCATGCGATCCTCCCGGGTTCTGTGACGGTTTCATGATGTATGGTGTGGCGGACAATTTCACATCGCAAAGGCTTTGTAAATCAGTGGCTTAAATCATTTAAACGATTGAAAAATCTTTAAATCGATTAATTTTTCGTTTATACACAGCACGCATCGCGCCAGGACGTCAACAGGTTTAAGTTGCAGGTATTTTTGAAGTAATTTGCGCGCATAGATTGCGGCAAAGGGCCAGCCGGTTCGCGGCCCTTTATTAACAGAGAAACGGTGCTGCGGCGTGATCGGTGCCGTCATGACGGATTGCGTCGGCAGGTTCGAAGGACGCGATGGCTGAGCCTTGTTCGGGAGCGGCGCCGACGACCTGAATCAATTTCTGAGATGTTTGATTCACGCTGCGAGCGACAGCCGCCAAAGGATTCAAAAGAATCGAGAAAATGCGTGCGCAGCCATGCCGCGCTTGATCGGGAACGGGCTCTTTCGCGTTAGCGCATGCCGGCGAAGAGATGCTAACGAAACATGCTTAACGAAAGCTGACCGTTGTCCGGCGTCGTCGGGCGGCCTTGGGTTCCGGGCCGTGTTCCTCGCGTGATCGCGTCGCTAAAACTGTCGCAGGAAGCGGCTATGGCTTGGCAAGGGAATGAGCAATGCGGGTTTCCACCAGGGAAGAATCGCCGCAATCTAAGGTCGGAATTCGGGGAAGGTAATGCGTTTCCCGGTAGTGCCTGCCGGTCCAAATGGCCGACATTCATTTGCCATTCAGCCTCGTTCGGTTATTGCTTCTGCCATGATGCTTCCCAAGTCGAAAGTGCGTTCATGTCTTCACCAGTGATCATAGCCGCGCTTGCTGCAGGCCTCGCCGGCTTCAGCCCGCCTGCGATCAGCGTGCCGTCGGATATTGTCGTTCGTGTGTCCGGCGATTGCAGCGCGGCTGCAGCGCAGGTCGTTGCCGACACTGGTGGCGAGTTGCTGTCGGCACAGCCGACGTCCGATGGCCAGTGCGTGATCACCGTGCTTGTTCCTGGCAATGGCGGTAGGCCGAAGAAGGTCACCGTCAAGGTGCCGATGTAGGCTATCCCTGCAGCGCCGCGTGCCGTATCAGGCGTACGAAGGTCGCTGTAGCACTTTGAATGGCTGCGTGTTCTTATCCTTAAATCAGCCAGATTTGGCGAAGCATGCAGCAGGATGGCCGCGAGAGGAAGTAAAGACGGATGCGCATTCTGATTGTCGAGGACGACGCCAACCTGAACCGGCAGCTCGCCGAGGTGCTGAAGGAGGCCGGCTACGTCGTTGACCAGGCCTATGATGGCGAGGAGGGGCACTATCTCGGCGACGCCGAGCCCTATGATGCCGTGATCCTCGATATCGGCCTGCCGGAAATGGACGGCATCACCGTGCTTGAGAAATGGCGCGGCGACGGCAAGACTATGCCGGTCCTGATCCTGACGGCGCGTGATCGCTGGAGCGACAAGGTGGCCGGCATCGATGCCGGCGCTGACGACTATGTTGCCAAGCCCTTCCACGTCGAAGAAGTTCTTGCCCGCATCCGCGCCCTGATCCGGCGCGCCGCCGGCCATGCGAGCTCGGAGATCGTCTGCGGCCCGGTCCGCCTCGACACCAAGGGTTCCAAGGCAACGGTCGATGGCATCGCATTGAAGCTGACGTCGCACGAGTTCCGGCTGCTCTCCTATCTCATGCACCACATGGGCCAGGTCGTTTCGCGCACAGAATTGGTCGAGCATATGTACGATCAGGATTTCGATCGCGATTCCAATACGATCGAAGTGTTCATCGGCCGGCTGCGCAAGAAGATCGGCAACGATCTGATCGAAACGGTGCGCGGTCTCGGATACCGAATGCAAGCGCCGGGCAATGGCAATTAGATCGCTCACCGCACGCGTTCTGGTGGTTTCCACCGTCTGGGCGGTGGTGGCTCTCGTCGTGATCGGCGTAGTGATTTCCGAGCTTTATCGCCAGGGCTCCGAGCGCGGTTTCAAAGACCTGCTGCGCGCCCAGCTCTTCAACGTCGTCAACTCGATCTCCGTCAACGAGAGGACGGTGCTGTCGGGCAGTCCGCAGCTTGGCGACCTCCGGTTTTCGCAGCCGCAGACCGGCTGGTACTGGATCGTCGATCCGATCGGTGAGTTCGATACGCCGCCCCTGATCTCGACCTCGCTCGGCAACGGCAAGCTACCGATCGCCAGCGTCGACGAGGTGCCGTTCGATACCGGCTATGTTCGCTTCTACACCACCAAGGATCCCTTCGGGAACGAGGTCGAGGTCTCCGAGACCGAGGTCGTTCTCGACATCCAGGGCCATACGGCGCGCTTTCGCGTGGCGGGCAACCGCGACGTGCTCGAAGCCGATATCAACCGCTTCACCCGCAACCTGACGATCGCGCTCTCCATCTTCGGTCTGGGCGGGCTCGGGGTCAACGCGCTCACCATTCTCTTCGGCCTGAGGCCGCTCGATGAGGTCCGGCGCTCGATGGAGAAGATCCGCGCCGGCGAAAGCGAACGGTTGGACGGCGCTTTCCCGCGTGAGATCCAGCCGCTCGCCAACGAGGTCAATGCCCTGATCGACAGCAACCGCCGCATCGTCGAGCGCGCCCGCATGCAGGTCGGCAATCTTGCCCATTCGCTGAAGACACCGATCGCGGTCCTGCTCAACGAGGCCCGGGTGCTCGAGGCATCGCATGGCGAGTTGGTGCGCACTCAGGTCGATGCAATGCAGACCCAGGTTCAATCCTATCTGAGCCGCGCCCGGATTGCGGCGCAGCGCGAGTCCGTGCTGGCGCGGACCGAAGCGCAGCCGGCGCTCGAACGCCTCGTGCGCGTCATGCGCAAGCTCAATCCGGAAAAGCAGGTCCATCTGTCGATCAACCCGCCGGGACTGGTTCTTGCCATGGAGCTGCAGGACGTCGAGGAGACCGTTGGCAACCTGCTCGAAAATGCCGCCCGCCACGCCCGTGGCGAGGTGTGGCTGAATGTCAGGCCGGCACCGAGCGAGGTTCATGCCAAGGAGCCCGGCCGGCAGTGGATCGTTCTCGACATCGACGACGACGGGCCGGGGCTCAATCCCGACCAGATCGCCGTGGCAATGAAGCGCGGCAAGCGGCTCGACGAAAGCAAGCCCGGAACCGGGCTCGGTCTTTCGATCGTCAGCGAGATCGTCCGGGAGTATCAGGGCACCATCACCCTGTCGCGACGGGACGAGGGAGGGTTGCGTGCGGAACTGGTTTTGCCGGCGGCCGTTTAGAGGGTGATGAGGAAATGCGCGGGTCCGGCGTCGCTCGCTTGCGAATCCATCGTGATTTAGGGGTCACACCCGTGCTTGAAAATGTCACACCCGCAGGGCTCGCCGTTGCCTCGGCACGCGGGGAATGCCAAAAGAAAATCAAGGACTAGTCGTCATCGTGCTCGAATGGAACGAGCTTAAGAATGCGGCTTCGGATAGGATGATTGAGTGTCGCGGATCATGAGGAACCAGGCAGAAATGACACGGGCTATTGTCGTCGGCGGCAGGATCGTTGTGATCGCCTCGGCCGTCGCGCTTGCCGGATGCGGCACGACGGGCAGCAAGGGCGCGGCCGCCGGCCTCGGCTCGACGGCAACGCGTGGTGCCACCTCGACCAATTACATCGCGGCACTCCAGGGTGGGGTGATCGCGCGTCTCACCGATCTCGACATCGGGACATCCGACCGTCAGCGCGCTCTGGAAGCGGAGTACCGCGCACTTGAAGCGGCCCCCGGTGGGCAGCCGGTGACCTGGGACGGGCGCGGCGTCAACGGTTCGGTCGTTGCGGCCGCTCCCTATCAGGTCGGGTCGCAGAACTGCCGCCAGTATAGCCACACGGTTACCGTCAAGGGACAGCCGAAGACGGCGCGGGGTGCTGCCTGCCGCAACCCGGACGGCAGCTGGACACCGCTGACCTAAGGCGTAGCCGGCCGGGCTCTCCCGGATGTGCTCAGGCGGATCGAGCCGCCGTTGCGGCGAAACGCCTCAAATCTCCGTCATAAGGGGTTTTCGAGTTGGAATGGCATGGGGGCCATAGTATTGAGCTTCCATGTTGTTCTGGATCCTCGTCGCCACTCTGACGGCGGCTGTCGCTGTCGTGCTCATCCTTCCGCTGCTGCGGGCGGGGGAAGCCCCGTCGTCTCCCCACAGCCATGATGTCGAGGTCTATCGCGACCAGCTCGAAGAGTTGAAGCGGGACCAGGATAGCGGCCTGATCGGCGGCGACGACGCCGAGCTTGCGCGCGCCGAAGTTGCGCGCCGGCTGCTGGCCGCTGGCGAGAGCGACAGTGAGGCGACTGCGGCTGCCGCGCCGCGCCGCGGTGTCAGCCGCCTGGCCCAGGCCTTCGTGCTTCTCTGTCTTCCGGCCGTCGGCCTCTGTCTTTACTTGCTGACGGGCAGCCCGGGCATGCCGGCGCAGCCGCTGGCCGCACGCCTGGCCGATCCCAATGGCGACATCAACATCCTGATTGCCAAGGCTGAGAACCATCTGGCGGTAAACCCGAATGATGGCGCCGGCTGGGACCTCCTTGCGCCGATCTACATGCGCAACGGCCGTGTCGAAGATGCGGTCGATGCCTATGACCGGGCGATCCGCCTGCTTGGCCCGACGCCGGCACGTCTCGGCGGCTATGCCGAGGCGATGGTCGTGCAGTCCGACGGCGTCGTGACGAGCAAGGCGCAGGACGCGCTGAAGCAGGCGCTGACGCTCGATCCCAATGACCCGCGCTCGGAATTCTATCTTGCCCTCGGCCTCAAGCAGGAAGGCAAGAGCGCGGAAGCGCTGACTGCCTTCAACCGACTGGTCGCGACATCACCCGCCGACGCGCCCTGGCTGCCGCTCGTCAAGCAGCACGTGGCAGAACTGGGGGGCGCCGGCGCCACCAGCGCTGCAGCGCCCGGCAATCCAAGTGCCGATGACGTGGCCGCCGCCGAAAGCATGAGCGCCGGCGATCGCCAGGAAATGATCCGGGACATGGTCGGCAGCCTCGAAAGCCGGCTGAAGGAAAATCCGGATAATCTCGAAGGCTGGGCGCGTCTGATCCGCTCCCATGTTGTCCTTGATCAACGAGACAAGGCACTGGCCGCGCTAAGGGAGGGCCTGAAAACCTTCCCGGCCGATGGCGACGGCGGCAAGCAGCTGCTGGCGCTGGCGCGTGAGCTCGGGATTGCCACCGACGGAGTAACGCAATGACGCGCAAACAAAAAAGACTGGCGATCATCGGCGGCGGTGTCGGCTTCCTGGTGCTTGCAGCCTTCCTCGTGATGTTCGCCTTCAGCCAGGCGATCGCCTATTTCTATGTGCCGAGCGACCTCGAAAAGGCCAACGTACCGCCGGGAACCCGCATCCGCCTCGGCGGTGTCGTCGAAACCGGCTCCGTCAAGCGCGGTGACGGTAAGACGGTGACCTTCACCGTCACCGATACGCTGAGCGGTGTGCCGGTCACCTATACCGGCATCCTGCCTGACCTGTTCCGCGAAGGGCAGGGTGTGGTGACGGAGGGAACCTTCGTTGCCGGAAGCTCGGTCTTCGTGGCCGATTCCGTTCTTGCCAAGCATGACGAGACCTATATGCCCAAGGATGTCGCCGACCGTTTGAAGGCGCAGGGCGTCGAGCTCAGCGGGAAGGAAACCATCAAGTGATCATCGAGCTCGGACACTACGCTCTGGTTCTGGCGTTGGCGACGGCGGTCATTCAGGCCGCCTTACCGATCCTTGGCGCACGATTGAACGATCGCGGCCTGATGGAACTCGCATCCAGCGCCGCCGTCGCCTGCTTTCTGCTCGTCGCTTTCGCTTTTGCCGTCCTCACCTTCGCCTATGTGACCTCGGATTTCTCGGTCCGCAACGTCTGGGAAAACTCCCATTCGCTGAAGCCGCTGATCTACAAGATCTCGGGCGTCTGGGGGAACCATGAAGGCTCGATGCTGCTGTGGCTGTTGATCCTGACGTTCTTTTCGGCGCTGGTTGCCGCCTTTGGGCGCAACCTGCCGGAGACTTTGAAGGCAAACGTACTCGCCGTGCAGGCTTGGATCGCGATGGCCTTCGCGCTCTTCATCCTGCTGACGTCCAATCCGTTCGCTCGGCTGATGCCCGCGCCGGGCGAGGGCAAGGACCTGAACCCGATCCTGCAGGACGTCGGCCTCGCCATTCATCCGCCGTTGCTCTACCTCGGCTATGTCGGTTTCTCGGTCTGCTTCTCCTTTGCCATCGCGGCCTTGATCGAGGGCCGCATCGACGCCGCCTGGGCTCGCTGGGTCCGTCCCTGGACGCTTGCCGCCTGGACCTTTCTCACCGCCGGGATCTCCATGGGTTCGTACTGGGCCTATTACGAGCTCGGCTGGGGTGGCTGGTGGTTCTGGGATCCGGTCGAAAACGCCTCCTTCATGCCGTGGCTCGCGGGTACGGCGCTTTTGCATTCGGCGCTGGTCATGGAAAAGCGCGAGGCGCTGAAGATCTGGACCGTGCTGCTTGCGATCATGACCTTCTCGCTGTCGCTGCTCGGCACCTTCCTCGTGCGTTCGGGTGTCCTGACTTCGGTCCACGCCTTCGCCACCGACCCGACGCGCGGCATCTTCATCCTCGCCATTCTCGTCTTCTTCATCGGCGGTGCGTTCACGCTCTTCGCCCTGCGCGCCTCGCACCTGAAAGCCGGCGGCATCTTCGCGCCGATCTCGCGTGAGGGTGCGCTGGTCTTCAACAATCTCATCCTGACGACGGCGACCGCGACGGTCCTGACCGGCACGCTCTATCCGTTGGTGCTCGAAGCGCTGACCGGCGACAAGATCTCCGTCGGGCCGCCCTTCTTCAACATGACCTTCGGCCTGTTGATGCTGCCGCTGCTCTTTGCGGTGCCTTTCGGCCCGCTGCTTGCCTGGAAGCGCGGCGACCTTGCTGGCGTTTCGCAGCGGCTCTTCGCAGCGGTTGCCATCGGCCTGCTCTTCGGCGTCACCTATTATTACTTCATGAATGGCGGCCCGGTTCTGGCGCTCTTCGGCATTGCCCTTGGCGTCTACGTGATTGTCGGTTCGTTGACGGACCTGGCGCTGCGCTCCGGCCTCGGCAAGGTCGCAGGCAACGTCGTCTGGCGGCGCTTCTCCGGCCTGCCGCGTTCGGCTTTCGGCACGGCGCTTGCGCATATCGGCCTCGGCGTCACCCTGATCGGCATCGTCGCCGTCACGGCCTTCGAGACCGAAACCGTGGTCGAGATGAAGCCCGGCATGACGGTGGATGCCGGTGGCTACACCCTGCGCTTCGACGGCATGCGCAATGGCAGCGGCCCGAACTATTCCGAGGAGTCCGGCCACTTCACCATCAGCCGCGGTGGCGCTGCGATTGACGACGTCTGGTCTTCGAAGCGTCTCTACCAGGCGCGCCGCATGCCGACGACCGAGGCGGGCATTCGCACCTTCGGCTTGAGCCAACTCTACGTCTCACTCGGCGATCAGATCAGCGAAGGCGGCATCGTCGTGCGCATCTGGTGGAAGCCGATGATCCTGTGCATCTGGGGCGGTACCCTGTTCATGATGGCGGGTGGTTTCGTCTCCTTGAGCGACCGCCGCCTGCGCGTCGGCGCGCCGGCCAAGGCCAAGCGACCGAAGGCGGTGCCTATGGGAGCTGCGGAATGAACCGTCTGCTCCTGGCACTCCTGCTGTTGCTCGCGCCTGTCGGCTCGGCCTTTGCCGTCAACCCGGATGAAGTGCTTGCCGATCCCGCGCTTGAAGCGCGGGCGCGGGCGATCTCGGCGGAACTGCGCTGCATGGTCTGCCAGAACCAGTCGATCGACGATTCCAACGCCGAGCTTGCCAAGGACCTGCGCGTGCTTGTACGCGAGCGGCTGGCGAACGGCGACAGCGACAAGGCCGTCATCGATTACGTCGTGTCCCGCTATGGCGAATTCGTACTGCTGAAGCCGCGCTTCGAGACGAAGACCCTGATCCTCTGGGGCATGCCGGCGACCCTGCTTCTCGTCGGGGCGATTACCCTCGTCATCGCCTCTCGCCGTCGCGGCGCCCAGCCAAAAGGGACGCCGCTTTCCGAGGACGAGAAGGAAAAGCTGAAGAAGCTGCTTCAGCCTTAATGCAGCGCTCGCCGAACGCGCATTCGTTGGACCGGCTTCAGTACTAATCTCTTGATATCGCTTGAGATCCCTGCCGGTGGCGGGCAATGCCGTTCGCGCCAACGCGCAGTCCCCGGCAGGCCTTTGGCCGAGCCCGGGCCAGCTCTTCACAACATTACCAAAAATTCATTTTCCGGACAGAACTCAGTAAGGTCCCATCCGTTACATCTTTCGTCATAG
Source organism: Ensifer sp. ENS06 (assembly GCF_014852205.1). Lineage (NCBI taxonomy): Bacteria > Pseudomonadati > Pseudomonadota > Alphaproteobacteria > Hyphomicrobiales > Rhizobiaceae > Ensifer > Ensifer sp. ENS06. The sequence goes on from NZ_JACVBC010000001.1 coordinate 1,111,832, forward strand.
GCTGTTCCTCCAGTCAGTCAAAACGAATTCCGCCTTCCCTGAGGCGGCTTCGCAACCAGGTTTCGGTGCCGTCTCCGATGGCATCTAGGAAGAGAAAAGGCAAAACGGATGTTTACGACCAAATCCCTGCGTCCCTCCCTCAAGACCGTTCTGAAAACCTCGACCATCGCCGGCCTTGCCGCCGTCATGCTGACCTCGGGTCTGCCGGCAAGCATCTCGCAATCCTTTGCCGATCCGGTGAAGGTGGAAGCGCCGTCGGTGCCGAGCTTTGCCAATGTCGTTGATGCCGTTTCGCCGGCCGTCGTTTCGGTGCGCGTCCAGTCGCGCGTCAACCCGGTGGCCGAAGATGGCGGCGACTTCAGCTTCGATTTCAACGGTCGCGGTTTCGACGATCTGCCCGACGATCACCCGCTGAAGCGCTTCTTCAAGGAATTCGGTCCGCGCGGCGATGACCGTGCCGACCGCGGCCCCAACCGCCGTGGCCCGCATGGCGAAGGCCGCCTGCGTCCGACCGCTCAGGGCTCCGGCTTCTTCATCTCCGAAGACGGCTACCTCGTCACCAACAACCACGTCGTTTCCGACGGTTCGGCCTTCACGGTCATCCTCAACGACGGCACCGAACTCGATGCCAAGCTGGTCGGCAAGGATAGCCGAACGGATCTCGCCGTGCTCAAGGTCGATGACAAGCGCAAGTTCACCTATGTCGGCTGGGCCGATGACAGCAAGGTCCGCGTCGGTGACTGGGTCGTTGCCGTCGGCAACCCGTTCGGTCTCGGCGGCACGGTGACCTCCGGCATCGTTTCGGCGCGTGGCCGCGATATCGGCTCCGGCCCCTATGACGATTACCTGCAGGTTGATGCGGCGGTGAACCGCGGTAACTCGGGCGGCCCGACCTTCAACCTCTCCGGTGAAGTCGTCGGCATCAATACCGCGATCTTCTCGCCGAGGGGCGGCGGCAACGTCGGTATCGCCTTTGCCATCCCGTCGACCGTTGCCAAGGATGTCGTCGCCGACCTGATCAAGGACGGCTCGGTTTCCCGCGGCTGGCTCGGCGTGCAGATCCAGCCCGTTACCAAGGACATCGCCGAATCGCTCGGCCTTTCGGAAGCAAGCGGCGCGCTCGTCGTCGAACCGCAGACCGGCTCGCCGGGTGAAAAGGCAGGCATCAAGAAGGGTGACGTCGTAACCGCGCTGAACGGCGACACGGTCAAGGATCCGCGTGACCTTGCCCGCAAGGTTGCGGCAATCCGCCCGGGCACCACGGTCGATCTGGCCCTGTGGCGCGATGGCAAGGCGGAAACCGTCAAACTCGAAATCGGCACGCTGCCCAAGGACGACAAGGACGCTGCCAAGAGCCAGGACGACCAGTCCGAAGAAGCCCAGCCGTCGAGCGAGCAGGCACTGGCCGACCTTGGCGTCTCTGTCGTGCCGTCTGATGATGGCAAGGGCGTCACCATCGCCTCGGTCGACGAAGACTCTGATGCCAGCGATCGCGGCCTGAAGCAGGGTGAAAAGATCGTCTCGGTGAACAATCAGGAGGTGAAGTCCGCCGACGACATCCTGAAGGTCATCAACACTGCCAAGAAGGACGGCCGTAGCAAGGCGCTTTTCCAGATCGAGGCCGACAACGGCAGCCGCTTCGTGGCCCTTCCGATCGACAAGGGCTGATCGCGGCAGTCAAATGATTGACCGGAGCGCCGCGATTTCCAAGTGATGTCGCGGCGCTCGCCGTTTGGAGCGGGATGTGAAAAGGTGTGTGCGGTTCTCCGCCCGCATCCCGCTATTCCCTCACGAGAGCACTCGCCAACCCGGTTGTCGAAAGTCGAAACCGGTTGAGACAGACAGGGGTCCGGGACTATGGTCGCGCGTATGAAGATTCTCATCATTGAAGACGATCTCGAGGCGGCAGCCTATCTGGCGAAAGCCTTCCGCGAGGCGGGCATCGTGTCCGATCACGCCAGCGATGGCGAGAGTGGCCTGTTCATGGCCAGCGAGAACAATTACGACGTTCTCGTGGTGGACCGCATGCTGCCGCGTCGAGACGGTCTCTCTGTCATCACCGAGCTTCGGCGCAAGGACATCCACACGCCGGTGCTGATCCTGTCGGCGCTCGGCCAGGTGGATGACCGGGTCACGGGTTTACGCGCCGGCGGCGACGATTATCTGCCGAAGCCCTACGCCTTCAATGAGTTGCTCGCCCGTGTCGAGGTGCTTGGGCGCCGCAAGGGCACGCCCGATCAGGACATGGTTTACCGCGTGGGCGATCTGGAACTCGACCGCCTGTCGCATTCCGTGCGCCGGCAGGGAAAGGAAATTCCCCTGCAGCCGCGCGAATTCCGCCTGCTCGAATATCTCATGAAGAACGCCGGCCAGGTCGTCACCCGCACCATGCTGCTGGAAAACGTCTGGGACTACCACTTCGACCCGCAGACCAACGTCATCGACGTGCATGTCTCGCGGTTGCGCTCGAAGATCGAGAAGGATTTCGATGTGCCGCTGCTGCGCACGGTGCGCGGTGCCGGCTACATGATCAAGGATGACCGGGCGTCCGCATGAGCAAGCTTCGCGTTCTCTTCAGAACGACCGCAGTCCGGCTTTCCGCCCTCTACCTCATTCTTTTTTCTCTCTGTGCTGCCTTTCTCGTCTTCTACGTCACCGGCATGTCGGAGCGGCTGCTGCAGCAGCAGACCCGTGACGCGGTCACCGCCGAGGTGGCGCAGATCGAGCAGGTCTATAGCCGCGCCGGCATGAACGGCCTGTTGCGCTCGCTCGAGCGGCGGGCACGCCAGCCGGGAGCCAATCTCTACGTGATTGCGGGACCGAGCGGCGAAATCCTCGCCGGCAACGTTGCGAGCCTGGAGCCGGGCCTGCTCGACAGCGAAGGCTGGACCGAACGTCCCTTCGCCTATCAGCGCTATACGGACGAGAGCAAGAAGGACACCCACGTGGCGCTTGCCCATGTGCTGGTGCTCGACAATGGTCTGCGCATTCTTGTTGGCCGCGACCTGCAGGAGCCGCAGAAGTTCCGCGCCCTTGTGCGCCAGGCGCTGATGGTGGCGCTCGGCGTCATGGGGCTTGGCGCGCTCGTCATCTGGTTCGGCATCGGCCGCAACGCTTTGAAGCGCATCGATCGCATGTCGGAGGCCAGCACCAAGATCATGGCAGGCGATCTGTCGCAGCGTCTGCCGATGAGCGGCTCCGGCGACGAGTTCGACCGGCTGTCGGAATCGCTAAACGCCATGCTCAGCCGCATCGAGAAGCTGAACGAAGGGCTGCGGCAGGTCTCCGACAACATCGCTCACGATCTGAAGACGCCGCTGACGCGGCTGCGCAACAAGGCGGAAGCCGCACTTTCCCGCAAGGGCACGAGCCAGCGCGGTGCGCTCGAGGAGATCATCGGCGAATCCGATCAGTTGATCCGCACCTTCAACGCGCTTCTGATGATTTCGCGCGTCGAGGCCGGCTCGTCCGTCGCCGAGATGAGCGACATCGACCTTTCGCAGATCGTCGCCGATTGCGTCGAGCTCTACGAACCGGTGGCCGAAGATGGCGGTCTGAAACTTGAAGCCGAAGTCGCCCAGGATCTCGTGATTTCAGGCAACCGCGAACTGGTCGGCCAGGCCCTCGGCAACCTCATCGACAACGCGGTCAAGTATGCCGATGGCGCCGGGAACCCTCTGATCAAAGTCTCGCTCGAAAAACGTGAGGGGAATGTGTTGCTGTCGGTTGCCGATCATGGATCGGGCATCCCCGCAGCGATGCGCGACGAGGTGATCAAGCGTTTCGTTCGCCTGGATGAGAGCCGGTCCAAGCCTGGCACCGGCCTTGGCCTGTCGCTGGTCGAGGCCGTCATGGAAATGCATCACGGCGCGCTGCATCTCGCCGACACCGTTCCTTCCGCCGAAGATGGCGCCAAGGGGCTGACGGTTCAGATGGTTTTCCCGATGACTGCAACCTGATAGACCGGTTTTGGGAGAACGAGGTGGAGTGAGGCAGCGCGCAGTTGTTCCGCGCCGTCCGCTCCGGCCAGAGGGAGACGGCATGCAGGAACAGGTGCAGCAGTGCTGGGCGATCGAGACGACGCCGATCCGTCCGGCGACACAAGCCGATGCCAAGACAGCGCTTTCGGTCTTGAAGGATATGGCCAAGGGTCATGAAAAGGTCGCAAGCCTGCTTGCGTCCGAAACGCAGTTCAAGACCTTCATCGTCTCGGCCTTTGCCCTTTCGCCTTTTCTTCGCGACACCGGCGACAGTCGCCCCGCCATTCTCGAAGAGCTTCTCTCGACCGATCTCACGGCTTTCCTGAGCGAGCGCGTGCGCGGAGCCCGCGATGCCTGGAAGCCGAATGAAGGCGGCGCGGCATTGCCGGATACCGAGATCATGGCGCGGCTCAGAAGGGCCAAGCGCGAACTTGCCTTCGCCGTCGCTCTCGCCGATCTCTCCCGCCATTTCGACGGGCGCGAGACCACCCGTTGGCTCAGCGAATTCGCCGGTGCGGCCGTGTCGGCGACGATCGATCACCTGCTCCTGAGCGCGCATGAGAGCGGCAAGTTGAAGGTCAAGGATGCCGCAAACCCGAGCGTCGGTTCCGGCGTCGTCGTGCTCGGCATGGGCAAGCTCGGCGCCTTCGAGCTCAACTATTCCTCCGATATCGACCTCGTTGTCTTCTACGATCCGCAATCCGGCATCATCGTCGATCGCGACGATGCCTCGGAAACTTTCGGCCGGCTGTTGCGCCGCCTGATCCGCATCCTGCAGGAGCGCAGCGGCGACGGATACGTCTTCCGAACCGACCTGCGCCTGCGCCCGGATCCGGGCTCGACGCCGCTGGCGATCCCGGTCGAAGCGGCGATGCTCTACTACGAGGGCAGGGGGCAGAACTGGGAGCGCGCCGCCTTCATCAAGGCGCGGCCGGTCGCCGGCGACATCGAGGCTGGCGAGCACTTCCTCAAGGATCTGGTCCCCTTCGTCTTCCGCAAGTATCTCGACTATGCGGCGATCGCCGACATTCATTCGATCAAGCGCCAGATCCATGCCCACAAGGGGCACGGCGAGATCGCGGTCAAGGGCCACAACATCAAGCTCGGCCGCGGCGGAATCCGCGAGATCGAGTTCTTCGTTCAGACCCAGCAGCTGATTGCTGGTGGCCGCATGCCGGACCTGCGCCAGCGAGCGACGGAGCCGATGCTGCGGGCGCTCGTCAAGGCCGGCTGGATCGACGAGGAGACGGCTGACGAACTCGTCGAAGCCTATTGGTTCCTGCGCGATGTCGAGCACCGGATCCAGATGGTGCGCGACGAGCAGACGCACGTCCTGCCCGAGACCGAAGCGGAACTGAAGCGCATCGCCTATATGCTCGGCTTCGAGGATACAGCCGCCTTTTCCAAGGCCCTCTCGCGCGTGCTGAAGACCGTCGAGCGTCGCTACGCTCAGCTTTTCGAACAGGAAGCCAAGCTCTCGACCGAGACCGGCAACCTCGTCTTCACTGGCCAGCGCGACGACCCGGACACGCTGGAGACGCTGAAGAAACTCGGCTTCCAGCGGCCGTCGGACATCTCCCACACGATCCGCACCTGGCACTATGGCCGCTACCGCGCGACACAGTCGGTGGAGGCGCGCGAGCGGCTGACAGAGCTGGCGCCGGAGCTGCTGCGGGTTTTTGGCGAAAGCCGCCGCGCCGACGAAGCGCTGCTGCGTTTCGACAATTTCATCTCCGGCCTGCCTGCCGGCATTCAGCTGTTTTCTCTGCTCGGCAACAATCCGGGCCTCCTGTCGCTGATCGTCAATGTCATGTCGTCGGCCCCAAGGCTTGCCGAAATCATTGCCGCGCGCCCGCATGTCTTCGACGGCATGCTCGATCCCGGCCTGCTCGCCGAATTGCCGACGCGGGAGTATCTGGCGCCACGCATCGCCAACTTCGTCGGCGGTGCTCGCCATTACGAGGAGGTGCTCGATCGCCTGAGGATCATAGCCGCCGAGCAGCGTTTCCTGATCGGCATTCGGCTCCTGACCGGCGCGATCTCGGGCGCGCAAGCCGGCCGCGCCTTTACCGATCTTGCCGACCTCATCATCGCCGCGGCGGTAAAGGCGGTTGAGGATGAAGTTCGCTCCGTTCACGGCGATTTCCCTGGAGGCCGTATCGCCGTTGTCGGCATGGGCAAGCTCGGCAGCCACGAGCTGACGGCGGGATCCGACGTCGATCTGATCCTGCTCTACGATTACGACGAGACGGCAACCGAGTCCGACGGCGCCAAGCCGCTTGATCCGACGCGATACTTTACGCGGGTGACGCAGCGCCTGATCGCCGCACTTTCCGCGCCGACGGCGGAAGGCATCCTTTACGAGGTCGATATGCGGCTTCGTCCCTCCGGCAACAAGGGGCCGGTCGCAACCAGGATCAACGCCTTTGCCAAATATCAGCGCGAAGAGGCCTGGACGTGGGAGCATCTGGCTCTGACCCGGGCGCGCTGCATCTGCGGCGATGACCGGCTGATGGCCGAGGCCAACGGGATCTTCGCCGAGATCCTCGAGCGCAAGCGCGATGTTTCCAAAGTCAGCGCCGACGTGATCTCCATGCGCGAGATGATCGATAGCGAGAAACCGCCGAGCGACATCTGGGACTTCAAGCTGATCCCGGGCGGTCTCGTCGATATCGAGTTCATCACCCAGTATCTGGCGCTCGTAGCGCCGGCCAAGGGCGTTCAGCCGCTGACATCAGGCACCAACACCGCCGACGCGTTGAAGCTGCTTGGTGATGCGCTGATGAACCCGAACGATCTCGATGTTGCGCTGGAAGCGCTGCATCTTTTCACCGAATTGTCCCAGATCGTGCGGCTCTGCATCGAGGGCGAGTTCGAGCCGAAGGAAGCGCCGGCGGGCCTGATCGATCTCGTCTGCCGGGCAGGGGATTATCCGGACCTGAAAACCTTGGAGGGGGACGTTCGCAGGCTCTCCAAAGCCGTGCGCCGTGTGTTCCAATCGGTCGTTTCAGGGTGAGGGAGGGTAGCGGGGAAAGCCGGAGGCGCGCGCACGTCCGCGCGCTGCTTGGGTCGCTGCTTTAGGTGCGGTCCGGAATCCTGACCGAGATGATGGTCCCGACATTCTCGGTCGAGTGTATTCTCATGCTGCCGCCGTGCAGGCGGGTGAGTGAGCGCGAGATCGCGAGCCCGAGGCCGGATCCGCCCTTGCTCTTGGCGTACTGGCTCTGCACCTGTTCGAAGGGCTGACCGATCTTCTGCAATGCGTCGCGCGGAATGCCGATGCCGGAATCGGCGATCGTGAGCGTCACCGCGCCCGTCACCTTGCGTGCCCGAAGCGAAATCCGCCCGCCCTCATTGGTGAACTTGACCGCGTTCGAAAGCAGGTTGAGCAGCACCTGCTTCATGGCGCGGCGATCGGCGACCATGGTGAGGCCCGACGAGATCTGCTGCACGACGTGAATGTTCTTCTGCTCCGCCGGTATGGTGGTGAAGCGCAGCGTCTCCTCGATCAATGGCGCAAGGTCGATCGTCTCGCGGCTGATGCGCATGTGCCCGGCCTCGATCTTCGACATGTCCAGGATGTCGTTGATGACGTTCAAGAGATGCTTGCCGCTCTCATGGATGTCGCGTGAATACTCGTTGTACTTCTCGGAGCCGAGGGGCCCGAACATCTGGTTCTGCAGGATTTCCGAGAAGCCGAGGATGGCGTTGAGCGGCGTGCGCAGCTCATGTGACATGTTTGCCAGGAACTCGGACTTGGCGCGGTTGGCCGCCTCCGCACGGTCCTTCTCCGCCTGATAGTTCGAATTGGCGACCGAGAGCTCGGTCTTCTGCCGCTCCAGCGTCATGCGCGAGGCCGAGAGGTCGCCGATCGTCGCCATCAGCCGCCGCTCGGATTCGCGCAGGCGCACCTGGTGCCGCTTCAGAAGCGTGATGTCGGTGCCGACGGAGACAAGGCCGCCGTCGCGTGTGCGCCGCTCGTTGATCTGCAGCCAGCGCTCGTCCGCAAGCTGGACTTCGCTCGTCTGCGATTGGTTGCTGTGATCCGGGTCGGCGATCCGCCGCTCGACCACCGGCCGTGCTGCCGCCGTATGCACGGCTATGCGTTCGGTGCCGGGCACCAGGACGTGATCCGGAAGCTTGTAGGCCTCCTGGAAGTGGGTGTTGCACATGACGAGGCGGTCGTGCTTGTCCCAGAGTACGAAGGCTTCGGAGGTACATTCGATGGCGTCGGCGAGCCGCTGGTCGGCCTCTGCATAGCGCTGCGCAAGACGATGCTGTTCGGTCACATCCATGGCGATGCCGATCAGATGCGCCCGGCCCGAGGCCGTGCGGATGATCTCGGCGCGGGCCCGTAGCCACACATAGTGACCGTCCGCATGCCGCATGCGGAACACCTGGTCGATCTGGCGCGCGTCGCCGCGCGCGATCGTGCGGGCCACGCTGTAGATGCCGTGATCATCCGGATGCATCAGTCTTGCGGCGTCGCCGAAGGAGAGCACGCTGCTTTCACCGGGCATGCCGAGCATCTCGTACATCGAGCGCGACCAGAACAGCCGACGGTTGGCAAGGTCGAAATCCCAGAGGCCGCAACGCCCGCGCGAGAGCGCCGTCTCGACCCGCAGGTTCGATTCCGCAAAGACCGAATCGGCATCGCGGGCGCGCTTGGCCTGGATGTAGTAGGCGTAAAGCACCATCAGCAGGATCGCCGAGATGCCGGCAAACAGCGTGACGTTCAGCGAAACCTCGTCTCGCCAGGTCGTTTCGAGCTGGGTGACCGGCGTTGCCGCCAGCACGACGCCAGCCGCATCGGGCAGCTGCGCCAGCGCCACGATGTGGTCGGCGCCTGCGATCGCCGTCTTCATGACGCTCGAATGTTCGCCGAAATATTGCAGCGTCGCGATGTCGGGCGCGGCCGCAGCGAGCGTGCGGCCGATGAGCGGTCCACCGCCTTCCGTGCTTGCAAAGATCCGCCCGTCCTTGCGCACCGCGAGGATGAATGTGCCTGGATCGAGCATGCCGGTCGGCAGAAACTGGCTGAAGCGTTGCTCCGCCTCGGCACGACGGCCCTCATCGAACAGCGCGCCGCCGTCCGTCTGGAAGGCGGCGACGGCGATCGCCGCCGCAAGGCCAACGGTCTGGCGCGAACTTTCCTCCATGCGGGCATGCTCGCCCATGATGCTGGACATGCGCGAAACCGCAACGATGATCAGGAATGCAATGATCAGGATCGGGATGGAGCGCTTGAGAACGGGCTCCGCGTTTGCCAGGCGGCGTGAAGCCGGCCCGGCAAAGATCTTCGCCTGCGAGATAAACTCCTGCTCCAGGCCGGTAACGCCTGGAAGCGTGAGTCGCAACCGCCCGTCGGCTGCGCTCGCTGGTCGCGCGTCCGCCATCTTTCCCAATTGTCTAAACCCTCTGATGATTCGGCGCGCCGCTCGCCCGAATCTGACTCAATGAATCACAGGGCGATTCGCCTTGTCCAGAGGCACTGGTAAAGATTTGTTAACCATTTCTTATCGTTGGAAAATAATAGGCCGGGCCACCTTGGTGGCCCGGCCCCAGGAAAATCAGGCGTTGGCGATGCTCAGGCCTTAAGCATGCGCTCGACGATGTCGCCGACATCGGCCGAAAGTTTCGACGCGCCGGCGATCTCTTTCAGCGCCTTGCGGGCATGCCCGGCACGCTTGTCCTCCAGCGAACGCCAGGAGCGCATGGAGGTCAGGATGCGGGCCGCAAGCTGCGGATTGCGCGGGTCGATGTCGAGGATCTGGCGCGCGAGGAAGCGGTAGCCTTCTCCGTCGGCGCGGTTGAACCCGGTCGGGTTGGCGAAGGCATAGGTGCCCACCAGCGAGCGTACGCGGTTCGGATTGTTGCCGTTGAACAGTGGCTCGTTCATCAGCGCCTTGATGCGATCGAGCGTTCCAGCGCCCGGGATCGTCGCCTGCACGGCGAACCACTTGTCGATGACGAGCGCGTTGTCGGCGAAACGCTTGCGGAATGTTGCAAGCGCGTCTGTCGCCTCGGCCGAATCCGGGAAGCGGTGCGCCAGCAGCGCCAGCGCATGGCTGAGATCGGTCATGTTGTTGGCGGCCGCAAAGGCCTTCGCGGCACGCTCGGGCCCTTCATCGGCCTGAACGAGGTAGGTGAGCGCGCTGTTGCGCAGTGCCCGCCTGCCGGCGCTTGCCGCATCCGGGCTGAACCCGCCGCTGGAGACGAGTTCGTCGGAGAGTTTGAGGAACGTGTCGCGCCCGGCGGCCGCAACCGCTGTCAGGATCTGCTGGCGGGCCGCGTGGATCGCGTCCGGATCGTTGTTGGTGCCGATCTCGCGGGCGATATCGGATTCGCTCGGCAAGGCCAGCGCCTGCGAACGGAAGGCCGGCTCCAGGCTGTTGTCGGCGGCGGCCCGGATCAGGCCGTCGATCAGGGCCTTGTCCGAGGTGACCGGCTTGCCGGCGCGGACATTCGCCGTCGCCTCGACCAGATTGCCAAGCGCAATGGCATTGAGCGCCTGCCAGCGGGCGAAGAGGTCGCTTTCGTGATGCGCGATCAGCGCCAGATCGTCGGCATTCTGCTCGATATGCAGGTTGATCGGCGCGGAGAAGCTGCGGTTGAACGACGGAACCGGGCGCGAGGGGATGCCCGAGAAGACCACCGTCTGATTGCGCTCTGTCAGATGCAGGACATCGTCGGTCATGTCGGCGCCGGAAACGGCGGCAAGCGCGGCTTCGCTGCCGTCTTCGAGCAGCAGACCCATCTTCAGCGGAATGTGCATCGCTTCCTTGGCGCTCTGTCCGGGCGTCGGCGGCACGGTCTGTTCGAGCGACAGGGTGAAGGTCTGCTTGGTCGCGTCATAGGCGCCCGAAGCGGTGACCAGCGGCGTTCCGGCCTGGTGATACCAGAGCGCGAACTGGCGCAGATCCCGACCGCTTGCCGCCTCGAAGCAGGCGACGAAATCCTCGATCGTCACCGCCTGGCCGTCGTGCCGGTCGAAATAGAGATCCATACCCTTCTTGAACAGATCGCGGCCGAGGATGGTCGCGATCATGCGGGTGACTTCCGATCCCTTTTCGTAGACGGTCGTCGTGTAGAAGTTGTTGATTTCGCGGTATTTCGTCGGGCGCACCGGATGGGCGAGGGGACCTGCATCCTCCGGGAACTGTTCCGACTTCAGATGCCGCACTTCGGCGATGCGCTTGACCGCGCGCGAGCGCATGTCGGCGGAGAACTCGTGGTCGCGGTAGACCGTCAGGCCTTCCTTCAGGCAGAGCTGGAACCAGTCGCGGCAGGTGATGCGGTTGCCGGTCCAGTTGTGGAAGTATTCGTGCGCGATGATCGCCTCGATGTTGGCGTAGTCCGCATCGGTCGCCGTTTCCGGGTCCGCAAGCACGTATTTGTCGTTGAAGATGTTGAGGCCCTTGTTCTCCATGGCGCCCATGTTGAAGTCGGAGACGGCGACGATCATGAAGATGTCGAGGTCGTATTCGCGACCAAAGGCCTCTTCGTCCCACTTCATCGAGCGCTTGAGCGCATCCATGGCATAGGAGGCGCGAGGCTCCTTGCCGTGTTCGACATAGATCTTCAAGGCAACGTCGCGGCCGGACATCGTTGTGAACGTATCCTCGACCACGCCGAGGTCGCCGGCGACCAGCGCAAAGAGATAGCTCGGCTTCGGATGCGGATCGAACCAGGCGGCGAAGTGACGGCCGTCGCCCATGTCGGCGCCGCCGAGATAGTTGCCGTTCGAAAGCAGGAGGGGAGAGGACGCCTTGTCGGCGATGATGTTGACCGTGTAGACGGCAAGTACATCGGGACGATCGGGGAAATAGGTGATGCGGCGGAAGCCTTCGGCCTCGCACTGGGTGCTGTAGACGCCGTTGGTGCGGTAGAGCCCCATCAGCTGCGTATTGGTCTCGGGCGAAAGCAGGGTGGTGATGGTGATTTCGAACGGGGCGGTTTCGGGCAGGCCGCGGATCGTCAGCGTATCGTCGGCGACATCGTAGAGCGTTGCGGCGAGTTCTTCCTGGTCCAGCAAAAGGCCGGTCATGGTCAACTCGTCGCCATCAAGCACGAGCGGCGCGGCACTGTCGACACCTTCGCGGCGATGGAAGATCAGCCGGGCCTCGACCTTGGTCTCCTTCGGATCGAGCTCGAAGGTCAGATCCACTCTCTCCAGAACGAAGTCGGTCGGCCGGTAGTCTTCCAGATGAATGATCTGGCCAGTATTTGTCCGCATGGTCAGTCCCGCTTGCACCGTTCTACTGGAGAATTTGTAGAGGGTGCCTGTGATGGTGAAAAGGCCAAGGGGCGAAAAGCTGGGCTGTGCCACACGATTGTGATGCCGGCGACCGCACTTCCGACAGAAAAGACATGGCGCCCGTTATTCTTCCCGCTCCCTTATCGGACCGATGTGTATCGAAGTGGGACTAACAAGACATGAATTGGAAAGGTTTTTTTCGGCGCAGCTAAAGAAAAGCCGGCCGCCCTACTGTCGAAGGTTAATCGATCAAGAAAAAACGTCATTCATCACGAAGTTTGATCCGACTTTCGAGAAAAGCGTCGCTAAGGTGGCCCGGTCCTGCAGCGGTGCTCTCCGCTGAAAAATCTCCAAACCAGCCCGCGTGCCAGCTGATCGCCGGTCAAGGCTGTTCGAAAAGTGCCCTCAATGGATGCGGAAGTCGAAAGCCCGATGAAGGGGATCCTGCTCAAGGTCCTTTCCGTCGTCATTTTCGTTTGCATGTCGACGCTGATCAAGGCGGCCGGAAACGAGATCGCCACCGGCCAGATCACCTTCTACCGCTCGGCCTTCGCCATGGTGCCGATCCTCGGCTATCTCGCCTTCCGCGGACAGCTGCGCGACGCCTTCAAGACCGAAGATTTTACCGGCCATATCGCTCGCGGCTTCGTCGGCATTCTCGCAATGAGCTTCGGTTTTTACGGCCTCGTGCACCTGCCGCTGCCTGAAGCCATCGCCATCGGCTATGCCATGCCGCTGATCGCCGTCGCCTTCGCCGCGATTTTTCTAGGCGAGTCGGTGCGGCTCTACCGTTGGTCGGCCGTTGTCGTCGGGCTGGTCGGCGTGATGATCATCACCTGGCCACGGCTGACCCTTTTTCGCGAAGGCGGCTTCGGTTCGCTGGAGGCGCTGGGCGCTGCTGCTGTGCTGGTTTCGGCGGCCCTGGGCGCAGTTGCCATGGTGCTGGTACGAAAACTCGTCAAGAATGAGCGCACCCACACGATCGTGCTCTATTTCTCGCTGTCAGCCTCGGTCTTCTCTCTCGCGACCTTGCCCTTCGGCTGGCCGTCGATCTCGCGCGAGGCCTTCCTGTTGCTGATGGTCGCCGGTTTCTGTGGCGGTGTCGCCCAGATCCTTTTGACCGAGAGCTATCGCCACGCCGACATGTCGACGATCGCACCATTTGAGTATACCTCGATCGTGCTCGGCCTGATCATCGGCTACTTCCTGTTCGACGATATCCCGACGGCCGCCATGCTCGTCGGCACGGCCATCGTCGTCGGTGCAGGCATCTTCATCATTTTCCGCGAGCATCGGCTTGGCCTCGAGCGCCGGGGCGCTCGCAAGCATGTGACGCCGCAGGGCTGAGCCACGGCCTACGGCCGCGGGTTTTCCCAGGCCGGAACCGTATCGTCGTCGATCAGCGGTTCCTGCGCCGCCTGCTGGGCAGCCGGGCTCGTCACATCAGGGCCGGGCGTCGGCATGACGCTCGTTGCCTGGAAGTCGGTCTTGACGACGAGCCCCTTGTGCTGCTCGCGCCGCAGAATGCGCCAGGCTGCATAGCCGCCATAGAGCGCGAAGTAGACGGCAAGGACGAGAAACAGCGCCGCCGGGCCGAAACGATCCATGACCGGACCGACCATCAGCGGGCCGGAAATCGTGCCGAGCCCGTAGGTGATCATCAGGCCCGAGGATGTTTCGACATACTCGTTGGGTTTGGCGAGATCGTTGGCATGGGCGACGTTCAGTGCGTAGATCGGGAAGAGCACCGATCCGACGAAAGCGGCGATGATGTAGAGAACGGCGGGCTGGCTGCCGATCGATGCCGACATCACCAGGCACGAGATGACGCCGACGATGCCGCAGCCAACCATGACGATGCGCCGGTCGATCTTGTCGGAGAGACGTCCGATCGGGATTTGCGAGAGGGCGCTGCCGGTCAATAGCGAGGCGAGCAGTGTCGCGCCTTCCGCCGTCGAAAGTCCGATCTTCTGGGTGAAGACACCGCCGAGGTTCAGCCAGGCGCCGGAGAGCGCGCCGGCGAGAAAACCGCCGACGACGGCGACAGGCGAGCGGCGGAAGAGGGCGGGGATATCGAACTTCGCCTGTGCCGGTGGCGCCGGCATCGGGGAGGAGGAGAGCGCCGTCGGCAATAGCGCCAGCGAGAACAGCACGCTGCAGAGCATGAACAGCGACGTGTTTGTCGGGTCGCCGAGCGGCACCATGTACTGCCCGCCGATCGTGCCGACCATCGTCGTGATCAGGTAGAGCGAAAAGAGCAGGCCGCGGTTCTCGTTGGTAACGCGCTCGTTGAGCCAGCTCTCGATGACGAGATAGCTGCCGGAGATGGCAAAGCCGGCAATGGCACGGAACACAATCCAGAGGCGCCAGTCGACGATGAGGCCGCAGAGCAGGATAGCGATGGAGAGCAGCGTGATCAGCGCGGTGAAGACGCGCACATGGCCGACACGCAGCACGAATTTCGGCGTGACGACGCAGGAAAGGGTGAAGCCGACCGTATAGCCGGTGGCGATCACCGAGACCGTCAGCGTCGACCAGTTCTCGGCGACGGAACGCACGGGGATCACATAGCTCTGCAGGCCGAAGCCGACCATCATGAGCAGGGTCGACACCATCAGGCTGAAGACGGAAGCGAGGCTGGCCAGCATCGGCGCTCCTGGAAACGTGGCGCTTCGTCATTTGTCCGATGACAAGCAAACGCAGATGGAGCGAGGAACGGTCTGGCAGGGCCGGATGAGCCTGACACTCCTTAGTCGGGACGAGTGTGGCTCTATCCAGTTTTTTACGCCCTGTCGATTGCGACAGGCGATGGCAAAAAGGCGGTGCTTATACCTGCGGGCAGCAGTCAGTTCGGCAGCAACGGGCTCACGGCCGTGCGATGGGCGCGGCGTGCATCCTTCTTGGTGCTGAGAACGGTATATTCGCGCGAGGCGCGCACGGCCGTACCGATGTCGGAGATCGAATCGAGCAGGACCTTGAGGCTGGCAATCGGCTTGGTCATGGGTTCGTTCCTTTCTTCGTGTCGGGTCAATCGATGCGTCACGCGATACGCAAAAGCCGCGTATCGCGTGGGGATCAGCGCTGGATGAAGTCGGCGAAAATCTGCGCCGGACGGGTGGTCCGGGCGAGGCCGATCGCGGTCATCTGCTCGTTGGCTGCCGTGCCAAAGCGGTTGAACGGCGTCCGGTAAGCAGCGCCAGTGTGGCGGAGCGTCTCAAAGCTGCTGTGGATCGGACGAAAGCGGGCAGTCATGGTTCAATTCCTTAAATTCCATTCCTCCCGTGCCAGTATATTGCGCTGCAACGTAACGTTTTGCAATGCGTCAAAATGCGCCGCTGATATGCGCAAACCGCATGGCTTTCTTCATTCTTTGTTCATGAAACGGGCAAGCGGCCGGGAGCACGATCCGGGCAGGGCGCTTTCCTTAGGATCAGCCGTGAATGCGGGCCTTGAAGGCAAGCAGGTCCTGCCAGGCGAAGCGCTTGTTGATCGGCGCCGTCACCAGGTCCTGCGGATGCAGGGTGGCAAGGGTCGGCACATTAATGCCGCCGATCGCAAGCTCGCGCCATTCGCCGCGAAGCTGGTGGATCGTGTCGTTGCCGCCGAAGAAGAAACGGGCGGTGAAATTGCCGAGCAGCAGCAGATGCTTAGGCTCTGCCAGCGCGATCTGGCGTTCGATGAAGGGTCGGCAGATATCGGCCTCGCGCGCCGTCGGCACGCGGTTACCCGGCGGGCGCCAGGGCACGACATTGCTCAAGAGCACGCTCTCACGCGTAAGACCGATGCCCGCCATCATCCGGGTCAGCATCTCGCCGAGGCGGCCCGCAAAAGGCTGGCCGTCGCGATCGTCGTCGGCATAGGGCATCGGGCCGACGATCATGATGCCGCTTGCCGGATCACCCTCGGCAAAGACCAGATTGCGGGCGCTGTTCCTGAGATTGCAGCCGGCAAAACCTTCCATCGCAACGCGGAGCTCGGCGAGCGACCGGGCCGTTTCGGCGGCAAAGCGCGCCTCTTCGATCGCCTGCGCATCGGGGATGGCGACCGCAGGGGCGTTCGCGACTGGGGCAGGTGCGCGGGAAGGGGTGGGAGCAGCGGCCGCCGCTGTCTGGCGCGCCGTCGGTTGCGAAGCGGGTGCCTCCGCCCGGTTGCTGGTTGCCGCCACGCGGGCGTTGCCGCGTGCTGCCTTCATCGCCTCGAACTCGGCGAAACGGTCGACCGGTTCCTCTTCCAGCAGCCATTCGACGCCCGCATCGCCGTGGAAGGCGAGAAGGGCGGCAAGCTGCGCCGGAGAAAGGTCGTTGGCGGAAATCATGGCCGCCAACCTAGCCCATAAGCGGCCGGACCGGAACCGCTTTTCCGGCGCTCGACCCTCCTATCCAAGGTCATGCACATCCGGTTCGCGCGTCGGCTCAGACCGCATTCGCGGTCCAGTGGGCGATGTCCTCGTGCTCGCCGATCAGCGCCAGGCCATGGGCGATCGACAGCAGTTCGCCGCCGCTCTCGATCCGGTCGGCATCGAAACGCCGCTCGAAGATGCCGCGTACGGCCGGAACGAAGGAGGTGCCGCCGGTCAAGAACACCTTGTCGATCGTCTCGGGTGCCGTTGCCGTCGACTGCAGCACATCATCCAGCGCGCCCTCGATGCGGGCGAGCTCCGGCGCGATCCAGCCTTCGAAATCGCTGCGGCGAACGGTGCGGCGCGACATTTCGCCGAGCGGGGCGAAATAGAACTCGGTCTCGTCCTCCTTCGACAGTTGCATCTTCGTGGCCGAGATCGCGTTGTAGAGCGGATAGCCCTCGTCATGCTCGATCAGGTCAACGAAGGCCTCGAGCTTTTCCGGCTCCAGGCTCTGGCGCACGAGCTTCTTCAGATCGGTGAAATCTTTCAGTGTCTTGAAGATCGAAAGCTGATTCCAGCGGCCGAAATTCGCGTAGTAGTTCGACGGCACTTCAAGCAGCTTGTCGAAGCTCTTGAACAGACTCCCCTTTCCGATCAGTGGCGAGACGACGTTGTCGATGATGCGGAAGTCGAAATGGTCGCCGGCGATGCCCACGCCCGAATGGCCGATCGGGGTTGCCGTCAGGCGCCCGGCCTTGGTCTCGAAGCGGATCAGCGAATAGTCGGTGGTGCCGCCGCCGAAGTCGGCGACGAGCACAGTTGCGTCCTGCTTCAGGTTCTGGGCGAAGTAGAAGGCCGCTGCCACCGGTTCGTAGACGTAGTGCACCTCCGGAAAGCCGAATTCGGAGAGGGCTGCGCCATAGCGCTCGAGCGCCAGCGCAGGGTCGGGGCTGGAGCCGGCAAAGTGCACCGGACGGCCGACGACGATGCGGCTGTACTGGTCCGCCCAGCCGTCACCGGCATAGTCGCGCAGCTTGGTCAGGAACACGCGCATCAGGTCTTCGAAGCTGTGGCGCTTGGCAAAGACCTGCGTGCCCTGGAAGAGGGGGCTTGCGGCAAAGGTCTTGATCGACTGCAGGAAACGACAGTCACCGGGATTGTCGATGAAGGCGCGGATTGCGGCCTGGCCCGCCTCGACCTTCAGCGCCTGGGCGCCAAGCTTGGCATCCTTCATGAAGGAGAGGGCAGTACGCATGGCATCGGTCGAGCCGGCGAGGCTGTCGAAGCGCATCGAGTGGGTCGTTTCGCCCGCGGCAACCGCCAGAACGGAATTGGTGGTGCCGAAATCAAAGCCGAGTGCCTTGACCATGAGTGTCTCCTTGCATCTGGCGTCGCTTCGCCGCCCGGAGTGGGGCCGGTGGCGCGCGACGCAACATGAATTCCGTGGGCCGCTTTCGGGGATCGATGGGCGGCCGGCTTCAAAGCCGAAAGACACGCCGTCCGGACGCCGAGAGGCGCCTTGCCGCGTGCCGATTGCGAATGGGGTGTGCCAGCGCGTACCGCTGGAAGGGTGCGGCGGCCTCGTCGCACGGCTCTTCGGCAAAAGCAAGGCCGCATGGGTCATAGCTTCGCTGCGCGACAAATTGATGTATTTACGTTTACGTACACGTCATATATATATTTGCCTATACTCATGACCTCATGCGCAAAAGCGGGCATCGTCTGTCGCATCCCGGCTCGACAAGCCAAACTGCATTTGCCATGACGGAATGATATGCCCTGGGAACGGAGCCGGCAGAAGACCGGTGAGACTGGAGAGACGGTATGACCGAACAAGACCTGCCCGAACGCGAGAGCATGGAGTTCGACGTTGTGATCGTGGGTGCGGGGCCGGCCGGTCTTGCCGCGGCGATCCGGCTGAAGCAGGTCAATCCGGAGCTTTCGGTCGTCGTCTTGGAAAAGGGCGCCGAAGTCGGTGCGCATATCCTGTCGGGTGCCGTCGTCGATCCCATCGGCATCGACCGGCTGCTGCCGGACTGGCGCGCCGACGCCGACCATCCGTTCAAGACCGAGGTGACGGACGATCATTTCCTGTTCTTAGGACCCGCCGGCTCGATCCGCCTGCCGAACTTCCTGATGCCGCCGCTGATGAACAATCACGGCAACTACATCGTATCGCTTGGGCTCGTCTGTCGCTGGCTGGCGACAAAGGCGGAGGAACTCGGCGTCGAGATCTATCCCGGCTTTGCCGCAACCGAAGTGCTCTACAACGACGAGGGTGCGGTCATCGGGGTTGCCACCGGCGACATGGGTATCGAGCGCAACGGCGAGCCGGGCCCGAACTTCGCCCGCGGCATGGCGCTGCTCGGCAAATACACGCTGATCGGCGAGGGCGTGCGCGGTTCGCTCGCCAAGCAGCTGATCGCCAAGTTCGATCTCTCCAGGGACAGCGACGTCCAGAAGTTCGGCATTGGTCTGAAGGAACTCTGGCAGGTCAAGCCCGAGAACCATCGCCCGGGTCTGGTACAGCACTCCTTCGGCTGGCCGCTCGGCATGAAGACCGGTGGCGGCTCGTTCCTCTATCATCTCGAAGACAACATGGTCGCCGTCGGCTTCGTCGTGCACCTCAATTACAAGAACCCCTATCTCTTCCCCTTCGAGGAGTTCCAGCGCTTCAAGACGCATCCGGCGATCCGCGGCACGTTCGAGGGCGGCAAGCGTCTGTCCTATGGCGCCCGTGCGATCACCGAGGGCGGTTACCAGTCGGTACCGAAGTTGTCCTTCCCCGGTGGTGCGCTGATCGGCTGTTCGGCCGGTCTCGTCAACGTGCCGCGCATCAAGGGCAGCCACAATGCGGTACTTTCAGGCATTCTAGCGGCCGAGAAGCTGGCAGCGGCGATCGCCAGTGGCCGCGCCAATGACGAGCCGATCGAGATCGAACGCGGCTGGCGTGACAGCGCCATCGGCCAGGACCTGAAGCGGGTGAGAAACGTCAAGCCGCTGTGGTCGAAGTTCGGCACGGCGATCGGCGTTGGGCTCGGCGGTCTCGACATGTGGACCAACCAGCTGTTCGGCTTCTCCTTCTTCGGCACGCTGAAGCACGGAAAGACCGATGCGCAGTCGCTCGAACCCGCAGCGCAGCACAAGAAGATCGACTATCCAAAGCCGGATGGGGTTCTGACCTTCGACCGGCTGTCCTCGGTGTTCCTGTCGAACACCAACCATGAGGAGGACCAGCCGGTTCATCTCAAGGTGAAGGACATGGATCTGCAGAAGCGCTCCGAGCATGACATCTATGCCGGTCCGTCGACGCGCTACTGTCCGGCCGGGGTCTACGAATGGGTGGAGAAGGACGGCAAGGACGTCTTCGTCATCAACGCCCAGAACTGCGTGCACTGCAAGACCTGCGACATCAAGGACCCGAACCAGAACATCAACTGGGTGCCGCCCCAAGGCGGCGAAGGCCCGGTCTATCCGAACATGTGAGTTCGGGAGGCGGTCTTAGATCCGCGGCCATTGAGGTTTACAAAGGCGCCGGCGGCCATTGGCCACGGCGCCTTTGTCGTTTCATGCCTTCGCCCAGATGCGATCAACGAAATCGGCAATCAGCGGTGCGATCTCCGGCAGGTTTTCTTCCAGCGCGAAGTGGCCGGTATCGAACAGGTGGAGCTCGGCCTCAGAAAGGTCGGTGAGGAAGGCGCGAGCGCCCTTCTCTGTGAAGAAGGGATCGTTACGGCCCCAGGTGATCAGGGTCGGCGGCCGTTCGCGGCGCAGCCACTCTTGCCATTCGCCGTAGCGGGCAAGGTTGCTCTTGTAGTCGAAGGCAAGATCGATCTGCGGCTGGCGGCGATCCGGGCGATCGAGGAAGTGCTGATCCATGGTCCAGCCGTCAGGTGCGACCAGGTCCGGATCCTTCGTCCCGCCGACATATTGCGCACGGGTCATCTCCAAGGTCAGCAACTGCCGCACCTGCTCTTCAGCGCCTTCGTCCTCGGATTTGAGCGCAATGAAGTCGCGGGCAATGTCGGAAAGCCCCTCCAGATAGGCATTGCCGTTCTGGACGATCAGCCCGGCAATGCGCTCGGGCTTTCTGCTTGCAAGACGAAACCCGACGGGCGCGCCGAAATCGAAGGCGTAGAGGACGAAGCGTTTCAGCGCGAGCGCATCCACGAACGCTTCCATGACATCCGCCAGCTTGTCGAAACTGTAGACGAAACTGCCGCCTTCGTTCGTCGAGGTCGGCGCGTCGCTATGCCCGAAGCCCGGATAGTCAGGCGCGATCAGACGGTAGTCGCTGCCAAGCGCGTCCATTAGCCGCCGGTACTGGTGGGAAGACGAGGGGAAGCCGTGCAGAAGCAGGATTGTCGGGAAATCGGCCGGCGCTCCGGTCGGCACGCTCTCGCGGTAGAAGACGCGGACGCCTCCGGCCTCGATGAACCGGTGGCGGATCGATGGAATGCTATGCCTGCTCATTTAACACTCCTATTGGTAATATTTATGCATTAGAATTGCGCCAGAAAGCCTAATGCGTCAATATCGAAATTATGCATTATGTGAGGCCTGCATGGATCTGGTTCCTTTCGTCGGAGAGCCCCTTGCTCTCGATCTCGTCAACACTCGCCCTTTGACCGCGAGCGGCCGTGTCGATCTCTTCGCGGCCGATGGCGGGCTCGCGCATTGGCTGGCGTTGGAGGGGCCTCGCATGTCGGATGTCGCGTTTGCCAGCATCGGTGCGGCCGACGCCGACGATCTCGCGCCAGTCCTTGCCGTCCGCTCGCATGTGGCGTCGGCCATCGCACATGTGATGGACAGGCAACCTGTTCCGGCCGCGGATATCGAGGGCCTTAACGCGGCAATGGAGGCAGCACCGGTCGTCCGCCGTCTCGATTGGACCGATCCGCCGCGGCTCGTCAGCGAAAGAACGGCGGAGCCCATGGTCCAGCTAGCCGGTTTCCTCGCCGAGGACGCTGCGGCGTTGCTTGCCGGCGGCGACGCCAGGCTCATCCGCAAATGCGAGGCGGAGGATTGTGTGATGCTGTTCGTCGGCAGCAATGCCCGGCGGCGTTGGTGCTCGGCGGCGCGCTGCGGAAACCGGGTGCGCGTGTCGCGCTATTACCAGCGCTGCAAAACGTCCTGACGACCACTTCAACGATGCGCAAATATTAGGAAAGGCACCCGTTGACGCAAATGGGAAAGTCCTTGCCGGAAAAGCCCGTTAGCTTTCATGATGTCATCGGCTTGAAGCCGACGGATCTGCAGGCCGTTCGGTCCCTGTTGTCTTGAGTTGGACCGAGCCCTGTGACGCTGTCGATCCCCGCGGTGAGATCGGCAGTGCGACGGGATGCACCGCCAAAACAAGGGAACGGAAATGAAGAAGCTTCTTGCAACGACTTGCCTGGCCGCGGGCCTCTTTGGCCTCGCCGGCGCAGCTTCGGCCGCCGAATGCGGCGACGTCACGATCGCCAACATGAACTGGCAGAGCGCCGAGGTGCTGGCGAGTGTCGACAAGATCATCCTGACGGAAGGCTACGGCTGCAATGCCGAATTGGTGGTCGGAGACACCGTGCCGACGATCACCTCGATGATCGAAAAGGGCCAGCCGGATGTCGCACCCGAAGGCTGGGTCGACCTGCTTCCGGATGTCGTCAATCGCGGCCTCGAGGAGGGCAAGCTCGTCGGCGCCGCCGTGGCGCTCTCCGATGGCGCCGTCCAGGGCTGGTGGGTGCCGAAATACATCGTCGATGCCAATCCCGACATCAAGACGATCGATGACGCCTTGAAGCACAAGGAACTGTTTCCGGATCCGGAAGACGCAAGCAAGGGCGCCGTCTTCAACGGCCCGCAGGGCTGGGGCGGCACGGTCGTGACGACGCAGCTTTATAAAGCCTATGGCGGCGAAACGGCTGGCTTCACGCTGGTCGATACCGGTTCGGCCGCCGGCCTCGATGGCTCGATCGCCAAGGCCTATGAGCGCAAGCAGGGCTGGGTCGGCTACTACTGGGCGCCGACGGCCCTTCTCGGCAAGTACGAGATGGTGAAGCTCGAGCATGGTGTGGCCGCCGATCCGGCCGAATGGAAGCGCTGCAACACGGTTGCCGATTGCCCGGATCCCAAGAAGAACGACTGGCCGAAGGACAAGGTCCAGACGCTGGTGACCAAGGCCTTCGCCGATCGCGCCGGCCCGGCTATGGATTACCTCAACAAGCGCGCCTGGACCAACGACACGGTCAACAAGCTGATGGCCTGGATGACCGACAATCAGGCGAGCGGGGAGGAGGGCGCCAAGCACTTCCTGCAGGAAAACCCCGATATCTGGACCCCGTGGGTTTCGCCCGAGGTCGCCGAAAAGGTGAAGGCCGCGCTCTGATCGCGATGGTCATAACCAGCGGGCGGCGCAGTCATGTGCGCCGCCTCTTCGTTCTAGGTCCGGCAAAGGCAAAACAACAATCGCGGCCGGCGAAATCTGAAGGGGAAATGGAATGGACTGGTTGACCCAGTTTCCACACATGGATGACGAGAGCCTGAGAGCCTTGAAAAAGGCGATCGACGAGGGATTTCGCGGCTTCACGCGCGCCTATGGCGACGCGATCGAAGGCTTCTTCGAGCCCTTGCAGTTCTTTCTCATCCAGTCGGAGCGCTTCATGACGAAGACGCCCTGGCCAATCATCCTGATCTTGATCGCTTTCATCGCCTGGGTGGCAAGCCGCAACTGGAAGATCGTCGCCGGCTGCATCGGCACGCTGCTGTTGATCGGCTACTTCGACATGTGGGACGACACGATGAAGACGGTCTCGATGATCTTCGTCTGTACCGTGCTGTCGATTGCCATCGGCATTCCGATCGGCATCGTCATGTCCCGTTCGGACCGGTTCCAGAACATCGTCAATCCGATTCTCGACGTGATGCAGACGATGCCGAGCTTCGTCTATTTGATCCCGGTCGTGATGCTGCTTGGGATCGGCAAAGTGCCGGGGCTGATCGCCGTTGTCATCTACGCGATCCCGCCGATGATTCGCCTGACGAACCTTGGCATTCGCCTCGTCGACAAGGACGTGCTGGAGGCGGCCGATGCCTTCGGTTCGTCGGCGTGGCAGAAGCTCAAGAACGTCCAGATGCCGCTCGCCTTGCCGACGATCATGGCCGGCATCAACCAGACGATCATGATGGCGCTCGCCATGGTGGTCATCGCCTCGATGATCGGTGTTCAGGGCCTCGGCCAGCCGGTGCTGAAGGCGATTGCCAACCAGTACTTCACGCTTGGCATCTTCAACGGCCTTGCGATCGTCGGCATTGCCATCATCTTCGATCGCGTCAGCCAGGCCTACGGTCACCGGCTGCAAAAACACCGTGAAATCATTCACGGCTGAGCCTGTCGTCGAGACAGAAAAAGGCCCCGGAGCGAACACCTCCGGGGCCTTCCCATTTTAACGAGCTTTGCGTTCAGGGCCTGGACGAAAGAATGCCGGTCGAAAGCGCGACGCCGGTAGCGGTGACGACCGCGGCGAGGATCTCGAAGGGGCCGATCTGCTCGCCGAGCAGGACGGCGCCGCCGACCATCGCGAGAACCGGTGTCAGCGCCGTGAAGGCGGCCGCCTGGGTACCGCCAAGGCTCTTCACGGCAAAGCCGTAGGCTACCATGGCGACGAGGCCGGACAGGATGCCCTGGCTGGTGACCTGCAAGGCGATCTCCTGGACCGGAACGCTGGCAAGGGTGGTTCCAAAGCAGGCGGCAAGTCCGAGATGGATCAGGAACGACCAGATGGCGATCAGGGCGCTTCCCTGCAGCGGGCTGAGGCCGGAGCGGCGGAAGGCATGGGTATAGATCGCCCAGAGGGTCGCCGCAGTCGGCAGCAGCGCATAGCCGCTCCAGCCGGTCGAGGCCGCACTTCCGAGGCTTCGCGTCAGGAGGATGGCGACGCCGGCAAGGATTGCGGCAAAGCCGAGCACGCGCATCCGGTCCGGCCGCTCGCCGAAGACCGTGATGCCGATGAGCGCGGTGGCAAGCGGCATCGAGCCACCGAGGAGAACGCCGACCGAGGAAGCTGGAACGGAGTGGATCGCAAAGGCGGAGACCTGGAAGAACAGGGCGCCCGAACCGGCGACCATCAGGACGAGCAACAGCAGCGGCAGCTTGCGCGGCAGAAGCCCGGTCTTCAGCCAGACCGGGGCAAGAAGGATCGCCGGCACGCCGTAGCGGATCAGCCCGAGGTCGATCGTGCCAAGCGCGGTGCCGGCCGAGTGGCGGGTCGCCAGTATCCAGCCCGCCCAGATGAGGACGGTTACGAAGGCGCCGGCATAGCCGGCGGCGACAGGCGTCGTATTGCCGCGATCGAGAGCGAGCGCAACCATTTGAATTTCCTTCCCGAATTGGATACCTGAGAGGCTTTTGGGTCTGGAAGGAAGATTACGCCCTGATAGCGGGGCATGTCCTTGCGATTTGTGCCCGAAATGGACTATGTTCAGCAACAATGTGCCAATAATAACAACTGAAGTTCATAAAAATGCCAAGCCTCGATAAATTCGATCTCGCCATCCTTAGAATCCTTCAGGAGGACGCGCGCGCAACGAACGTCGAGATTGCCGAAAAGGTCAATCTTTCGCCGTCGCCCTGCCTGCGGCGCATCCGCAACCTGGAAAAATCCGGCATCCTGCGCGGCTACAGGGCCGACATCGATCGTAAGGAAGCCGGTCTCGGGCTGACGGTCTTCGTCGAAATCAAGGTTGGGCGCCATAGCCGCGAGAGCGCACAGCAGCAGCAGGAGGCGCTGCTCGCCATCCCCGAGGTGGTCTCCTGCTTCCTGATCTCCGGCAATGCCGATTTCCTCGCCGAGGTCGTCGTCGAGGATCTGCCTGCCTACGAAAAACTCTTGACCGAGACGCTGTTGGCCTTGCCCGGCGTCACCGACATCCGGTCCAATTTCGCCATCCGCTCGATCAAGACAGGCGGGCCGCTGAAGTTGCCCGAACCGCGCTGATCGCTGCATTGCTGTGACACTCGGCTTCTGTTGTGCTGGTCGTGATGGAGCGGACGAACGACCGGCGCTCCCGTTAAGTTTCGGTAAGGTTCTGGAATTGGCCGCAATCGCGCTTATCTGATCGCGGTGAGCCGCATTGCCGCGGCAATGGAGCCGATGACCCGTTCATGAAAATCAAGGCAATCTTCAATCGCGACGGCGGCACGTTCCGCACGACAGACATGGCCGCCTATGGCCAGAAGGTCGAAGACGTCTTCCAGGCCGCAGGCCACCAGATCGAGATTGCAGCGGTTTCCGGAAACGAGATGCAAGAGGCGTTGGAGCGGACCTGCCGTCGCGACGACCTCGACGCCATTCTTGCCGGCGGAGGTGACGGCACGATTTCGGCCGCCGCCGGCGTCGCCTGGAAGAACCGCATGCCGCTCGGCGTCGTTCCCGCCGGAACGATGAATCTTTTTGCCCGCACGCTGAAGCTGCCGCTCGATATCTGGAAAGTGCCGGAAGTGCTGGCGAATGGCGTGATCATCGACGGTGACATCGGCAGCGCCAATGGCCGTGCGTTCGTGCATCAATTCTCCATGGGGCTGCATGCGCGCATGGTGCGCTACCGCGAATCCTACAGCTTTCGCTCAAGAGCGGGAAAGATCGCCGCCAGCACCCGCGCCGCAGTCGGAGTGATTCTCAATCCTCCGGATTTCGAGATCGAGTTCGATGTCGATGGTCACAAGGAGAGCCGTCATGTCTCGGCGGTCTCGGTTTCCAACAATCCGTTCGGCCGCGACACGCTGATGTATGCGGACGACGTGACCGCCGGCCATCTCGGCTTTTACACGGCGCCGCCGCTGAGCCCGCCGGGTGTCGCCAAGCTCGCGCTCGATGTAATGCGCGGCAAGTTTCGCGACAGTCCGCTGATTACCGCCATGAGCGGTCATGCCCTCGATCTGCATTTTCCGAAGGTCGAACGAAAGATCAACTGCGTCATCGACGGCGAACTTCTGCCCATGGGCCGCGACGTCGCGCTGCGCATTCACCCTGGCGAACTCAAGCTGCTCGTCGGCGCGGATCGCGACGGATCGTCGATCCAGAAGTAGCCGAAACTGTAGCGATCCTCGAGCGTGCCGTGGAGATAGGGCAGGGCGAGTTGCTGCGGCTGCAAGTGCGTTTCCGGCACGCCGAAGGATTTGAGGACATCGACGAGTGGCGCCGGTGGCGCTGCATCGGCCTTGCCGTCGTTGGTCCAGACAACGAGAAGCGGCCCGGCCAGCTGACCGATCGCCGGGCTGCTGTTGTTGCCGGGCACGTAGACCTTGGCCCCGTGCAGGCGCGTTCGCAGATTGCCGGCCACCTGCTTGTTGGTGGCCAGAACCATCGCCGGTTCGCGTCCCTGCTGCTGAACGATGGTGTCGACGAGGCTGCTGTAGGGGATGCTCAGTCTCGAAACCTTGCCGAACCAAGGCCGCACGACTGCGCGGGTAGACACCACGACCAGCGTGGTCACGATGACGAAGCCGATAAAGAGGGCGACGGGCCGGACGCTACGTGTGGTGTCAACGCCGGACGCCTCGACCTTGAGGGCCAGATAGAGCGGCAGCAGGACGAGGAAGAGAACCAGCCACTTTTCCCGCATATGGGTGGCGCCGGTGACCAGCATGATGACGAGAACGGCGCCGAGACAGAGGACCAGCATGCGCCCGACGACCCGAGCCCAGAGGCTGTCGGCGCGCCAGATCGCCGGCAGGTCCTTGCGAAACACGAGGGCGAAGACGACGAAGATGATCGCTGAGCCGCGAAGCGTCGAGGCAAAGAGCGCGACGATCGCCTTCAACGCCTTCGACACGAAACCGGCTTCCTGCCCCGTTCCCATTTCCTTGAAGGTATTGCTCGACGCGGCGCCGATATTTTGCAGGACCCAGGTGCCGTGCGGCAGGGCGATCAGCGCGCAGACGGCGAGTGCGACAAGGATGCGCCAGTCGAAGAGCCGGGCGCGAAGTTTCGGTTCGGGCAGGATCGCGACGATCGCCGCGACCGGAACGATCACGAAGTTGTACTTTGAAATGACGCCGATCCCGACGGCGACGCCTGTAAGAGCGTAGGCAAAGAAGGTCGGTCGGCTCATCGTCCGCAGGAATGCGTACAGGAAGAGCGAAACGGCAAATAGCGCGGCGACCGTGTGCGAGAGGTCGCGCTGGGCAAGCAGGAAGATCGGCGGCAGAGCGAGGACGCCCATTGTCGTGATGGCTGCAAGGCGCCGGTCGCCGAGAACCTCGCGGGATGCAAGGCCGAAGAAGAGACAACAGAGGAACAATAGGCCGTTCTTGAGTACGGTCATCGTCGCCACTGACGGGCCGAACAGCGAGGTCAGCCCGTATTGCAGCCAATTGTAGAAAGGCGGTTGCGAACCGTAGCCGAGCATCAGGAACTGCGAGACATAGGCCTGCTCGGATTCGTCGATCTCGAGCGAAGTCGAAGCGGAAAGCCTCAGTGCGATGCAAAGCAGGAAGTAGCCCGCAATCAGCGCAAGGATCAGGTTTGGCCGGCGGTTGACGGCCTCAAGCATCTGTCTGGTCCCGCACGAAGACCTGCCGGACGATATAGTTCGTCGTGCCGTCGTCGCTGAAATAGGTGCGCGCCATCATTTCCGCGAGAATGCCCGTGGTGATGAGCTGAACCGACGACAGGAACAACATCACGCCGACGATCAGCATCGGGCGGGTTCCGATATCGTTGCCGAGCACGAACTTGTCGAAGCCGAGATAGAGCAGGATCAGGGCGCTGAGCGCCCCCGTCGCAAGGCCGATCGAACCGAAGAAGTGTCCCGGGCGCGCCTTGTAGCGCATGAAGAACAGCACCGACAAAAGATCGAGAATCACCCGGAAGGTTCTGGAGATCCCGTACTTGGATTGGCCATGCTGCCGTGCGTGGTGGGTGACCGGCATTTCGCCGATGCGGCTGCTCGGCACGACGCCTGCGACCCAGGCGGGGATGAAGCGATGCATTTCGCCCATCAGCTTCACCTGCTTGATGACGGACGCGCGATAGACCTTCAGGCTGCAGCCATAGTCGTGAAGCCGGACGCCGGTGATCTTGCCGATCAGGCGATTGGCGCACCAGGACGGGATTTTCCGAAGGAGCAGGCCATCCTGCCGGTTCTTTCGCCAGCCGACGAGCAGGTCGAGCTGACGCTCCTCGATGGCCGTGACCATCTCGGGAATATCGGCCGGGTCGTTCTGCAGGTCGCCGTCGAGCGTGGCGATCAGGCGGCCGGTGGCGGCATCGATGCCCGCCTGCATCGCGGCCGTCTGTCCGAAGTTCTTTTGCAGTTCAACGATCTTGAGGTCGATGCCGGGATCGGAAAGGGCCTTTCTTGCATTCACAAGCGTTCGATCGGTGCTGCCGTCGTCGACGAGGATCAGTTCCCAAGGGGACGGAAAATTCGCCAGCGCATCGCGGACCCGCGTAATCAGCGGCTGAATGCTGTCTTCTTCGTTGAATACGGGAATGACGACGGATAGCTCTATGGGATGCATGGGAACCGCTCATACATACGGCGCTCACGCTGCCGCAAGAATTGGACTGCTTACATAATCGTTTTCTTGCACAGTTATCGGTGATAACCAACGTTCAATCTTGCCCTTCAACACGGGAAATCGAGGCCTGATGACATCGGATTGCGAGCCTGACCGGCGATCCTGGCTCGTCCGCAACCGGATGACATTGCTGTCGGCGGGCGCCATTGCGGCCTACGCGGCCTTCGTTGAGTGGTTCTGGGGCTGGTCGGCGCTCTTGCGCCAGTGGTCCGAAATCGGCGTTGGTGCCGCATCTGCGGCCCTCTTGCTGCTCATCGCGACTTACTTCATTCGCTGCTATCGCATCTACGATTACTTCCCGAGCGAAACGTCGGGGCGTTTCCTGCCGCTCTTTCGGGTCACCCAGGTCCACAATCTCCTGAACATCATGCTGCCGTTTCGGGCCGGCGAGACCAGCTTTCCTCTCCTGATGCGTTCGGAGTTTTCTGTCCCGCTCGCCAGGGGGACGGCCGCTCTTCTGGTCATGCGCCTGCTCGACCTGCATGCGCTCCTCGTCGTGGCCGTCGTCGGATTGGTCTTCGGCAGAGGGTCGATCGGGCTCTGGCTCGTCTGGTTTGCGGCGCTTGCCTCGCCGCTTCTCTTCTTTCTCTTGAAGGACCACGCAATCGCGCTGGCGCGCAGGCTCCTGCCGGCAAAGCTCGAGCCGGTCGTCGAGGACTTGGAGGCGGGTCTGCCGGGCACCGTGGCTGCGTTCCTGCGCGCCTGGGGCATGACCATCCTCAACTGGGCCGTCAAGGTAATCGTGCTCGCCTGGGTGCTGGCGTTCATGGGAGTTGCGCCGCTTGCGGCCTGTTTTGGCGGCGCGCTCGGAGGCGAGCTTTCTTCGGTGCTGCCGATGCATGCGCCGGCTGGCGTCGGCACCTATCCGGCAGCGATTGCGGCCGGTGCCGTTTCCTTCGGCGCCCCCGCCGGCCGGGCGGGCCTCGAACTGCTGGCGACCGCCGGCGTCAACGCGCATCTCCTGATCATCGTGTCCGCAGTCGCGGGCACGCTGTTGTCGATGGTTTTGGGGAAACGTCGCTAGAGCGCCGTGCCGTGGGGCAATGTCCTAGCGACGTTTTGACCTCTACTGGAACGAGGTCTCGTAGAAGCTTCTGAGCTTGCGCGAATGCAGCTTTTCCGGCGGCATCGCCGCGAGCTTCTGCAGCGCCAGGATGCCGATCTTCAGATGCTGGCTGACCTGCGTCTTGTAGAAGGCCGTTGCCATGCCCGGCAGCTTCAGTTCGCCATGCAGCGGCTTGTCGGAGACGCACAACAGCGTTCCATAGGGCACGCGGAAGCGGAAGCCGTTGGCGGCGATCGTTGCCGATTCCATGTCGAGCGCGATGGCGCGCGCCTGCGACAGGCGCTTGACCGGGCCGCGCTGGTCGCGAAGCTCCCAGTTGCGGTTGTCGATGGTGGCGACGGTCCCGGTGCGCATGATCTGCTTGAGATCGTAGTCCCGATAACCGGTCACTTCGGCCACGGCATCCTGCAGCGCCACCTGCACTTCGGCGAGCGCCGGCAGCGGGATCCAGACCGGCAGGTCGTCGTCGAGCACGTGATCCTCGCGCATATAGGCATGGGCAAGCACGTAGTCGCCGAGCCGCTGGCTGTTGCGCAAGCCGGCGCAGTGGCCGAGCATCAGCCAGACGTGCGGGCGCAACACGGCGATATGGTCGGTGATCGTCTTGGCGTTGGACGGGCCGACACCGATGTTGACCATGGTGATGCCGCCGTGGCCCTTCTTCTTCAGGTGATAGGCCGGCATCTGCGGCAACCGCGGAAGGGTAAAGTCCGTCTCCGGCTTGTCTGCCCCGGCGGGCGTAATGATGTTTCCGGGCTCGACGAAGGCCGTGTAGCCGTTGCCGCCTTCCGCCATCTGCTGGCGGGCCCAAGCGCAGAATTCGTCTATATAGAACTGGTAGTTGGTGAAGAGCACGAAGTTCTGGAAATGATTGGCGCTCGTCGCCGTGTAGTGGCTGAGGCGCGCCAGCGAATAGTCGATGCGCTGCGCCGTGAACGGCGCGAGCGGCGACGGTTCGCCCGGACCTGGCTCGTAGGAACCGTTGGCGATCTCATCGTCCGTGGTCGTCAGATCAGGCGCGTCGAACAGGTCGCGCAAGGGGATGTCGATGGCATTGGCGGCCGATGCCTCGACATAGGCGCTTTCGCCGAAGGCGAAATGCAAGGGGATCGGGGTGGCCGATTCCGAGACCGTGATGCCGAGACCGTGGTTGCGCGTCAACAACCCGAGCTGTTCCTTCAGATAGTGCCGGAAGAGTTTTGGCCGCGTGATCGTCGTCGTATAGACGCCGGGCGCGCTGACATAACCATAGGAAAGACGGGAATCGACATGGCCGAAGCTGCTCGTCTCGATGCTGACCTGCGGGTAGCAGGCGCGATAACGGGTCAACGGCTTGCCGCCCTTGCCCAGCCCCTCGAACGCCTCGCAGAGGAACCGGGTATTGCGCTCGTAAAGCGCCTCGAGGCAATCGACTGCGGCCGCAGGATCATCGAAATACTGCGGCTCGAAAGGCTCGGGCGTTGCTGTGGAAAGGACGGAGTGTGAAGAGATTCGCTTGTTCATGTCGCATTATAGGCTGCGGCTTCTGACAAGCAAACGACAAGATGGCGGCACGCACAACCGCGGGGCGATTTGAGGCCCGTTGCTCAACGCGGGCCGGCGAGGATGATCGCACTGCCGATCAGCGCAACCGTCATGCCGGCAAGATCCCAGCGGTCCGGTCTGACGCCTTCCGCCAGCCAGAGCCAGATGAGCGATGCGGCGATATAGACGCCGCCATAGGCCGCATAGGCGCGGCCGGCCGCGGGGCTGTCGATCAAGGTCAGCAGCCAGGCAAAGAGCGCCAGCGAGACGATTCCGGGAACAAGCCAGAGAGCAGACTTGTCGAGCTTCAGCCAGGCCCAGAAGGCAAAGCAGCCGGCAATTTCTGCAAGGGCGGCGAGGGCATAGATGAGATAGGCGGGCATCGGTTCGGGTCTGGTGGCCTTGGCTGAGACGAATCCTCTGGAAAACCAAGGATAGGAAAGCGGCTCGCTGATGCGCAAGCCGGCCAAAACAAAAGGGCGCAATGTGCGCCCCTTTCAACTCGTAGTTCCGATCCGCAACGATCCGTCAGGTCATGGCCTGGCGCTGCAGGGTGACGAAGAGGACAAGGCCCGCGCCCTGCTTGCCGATGCCCGTGCCGCTGGCCTTGGAATAGGCGAGCGCCCCGACCGGCGCCATCAGCAGGCTGGCGAGCGCCAGGACGCGCAGCGACAGAAAGGCCGAAGTCGAAAGTGCTGCCAGCATGTTCGTCTCCCCATCAGACCACGAAGTGATCGGCTTCAGTTGAGGCTCTGGAACTTAGCCTGCCTGGCTGCGTTAGAGCTTGGCCTGGCAGTACTGTGCCGTGTGGGCGGTGCAATCGGTCAGCGAACCGAGATAGGTGTTGCTGCGGCGACGTTCGGTGTCAGCGCTGACTGCAGCTGCAAGAGTGACAGCGAAAACGACCATCAGAAGGCTGATGATGGTGAGGCGCCGAGCGAGGATATCCATGGTTCTGTCCGTTGTTTGGAGGCAGGTTCAAATCGATTGAGTGTGTTTTCGCATACCCAAACTGAATTGATGCTGAGATGTCCGTTCATCTGGCGTTCATCTTCGGTTGAGCGGCGGCCGAGATGCACGGCGGTCGTGAAACGCCCTGATTGCCGGCGGGAGATCGGCTACGATGCAAAAAGGGCGGCCATCGGCCGCCCTCAACTCTCCCCTTGTCCGCGATGCTCGCCCTTCTAAAGGCGCGTCCAGGTCTGCGACTTGCACAGCACCTTCAGCACGCAGCCCTTCATCTTCAGCGAATTGCCGTTGACAGCGCTCGAGCCGCTATAGGTCTTGTCGGTGTCCGGATCGGTAATCTCGCCCGAGTAGCTGCCATCGGTGCCCGAAAGGTTGCCGATGCGCTTGCCGGCATGTTTGCCGGTCTTCAGCGTGATGCAAAAGGCGCCGCCGCAGGGGGCGATTTCCGCCGTGGCGCCGCTCGCCGTCTTCCAGTTGCCTAAGATCGGTTCCGCCGCCGCGGCGGTTCCGGCAATGCCGAGAGCCAGCGTCGCGGTGATGAGCAATGTACGTAGCATTCGTGTCCTCCAGATTGAGGCTGCCGGCGTGGTCCGCTCCGCCGGCAGCTCAAGATGTCCTCGTATGAAAAGGCAGTCTCCTCACCGCCGCGGGCAAGATAGCTTACGCGCACGTAAAGGTAAACCAGCCGAATCGCGGCCTTTGCCGCTTTTTCCTGGGCGGTTTTGAGCGCTTCTTGCGCAAGGAATTGCGCGGACTTTTCTGGCGCCGATCTTTTCGTGGTTAGCGTTTGGTTGAAATCGTCGATTGAATTTTTCGTAAATTTTGAGGCGAATGCGCGGGATTTCAGGCCTTCCGATGTTTAACAAAAACTCAAGTTTACCAAGCGTTTGAACTTTGTTTGTCGCAAATTAAGCATGCATTTTAAGCGCCCATTGAAGCCCGTCAGGCATAGTGAAGCCATAAGACGAGCGGAACGAAACGCTCCGAAAAACCACCGAGGACGACACCGCAAAAAGACGGCGCGCTTCGGAAAGGCCCGCAAAGAGGCAAGGTCGAACAGGGACCAAAACAAGTGCTGATCTGGAGCATGGTCCGCCCCAAACGGGCGGGCCGCTTCGGAAAAACCAACCAGGCAAGACAGGGACACGACAATGGCACGCTTTGATATGCAGATTGCTTCGGATGCCGCGATGGGTGGTGACAACCAGGCGGAAGTCTTTTGCGACATGGGTCTGGCCTACGCGACCGGCCACGGTCGCCCGGTCGATCTCGTCGCCGCCCACAAGTGGCTGAACATCGCGGCGATC
This sequence comes from Ensifer sp. ENS06, assembly GCF_014852205.1. Taxonomy (NCBI): domain Bacteria; kingdom Pseudomonadati; phylum Pseudomonadota; class Alphaproteobacteria; order Hyphomicrobiales; family Rhizobiaceae; genus Ensifer; species Ensifer sp. ENS06. The sequence goes on from NZ_JACVBC010000001.1 coordinate 1,145,839, forward strand.
AAGGGTTGCGACCGCGCCGTCGATCTGCGCGCCGACCTGGCGATGACGATGAGCAAGCCGGACCTCGCAGCGGCGCTGCGCGCAGCTCGCGAATGGATGACGGTTCACTGATCGGACGGGCGGCGCCCGACGGCGCCGCAAGCTGGGCCTTGAGAAAAGGGGTCAGGCGAGTTTCTTCAGGACCGCGGGCATGGCTGCTTCGAGCAGGGCCATCTCCGTCTCCGGTCCGGTGCTGATCCGGATGCAGCGATTGAGCGGCGCCACCCCCGGCATTCTTATGAAGATGCCGTGGTCGCTCATCAAGGTATCGACGATCGCGCGGGCATAGACCGCGTCGCGGCCACAATCGACGGCCACGAAGTTGGTGGCTGAGACGAGCGGGGCAAGGCCATTTTGCGTGGCGATAGCAGCAATGCGCTGCCGCGACGCCGCAATCTTGGCCGTCACTTCCTTCAGATACACCTCGTCCGCAAGCGCTGCGATTGCCGCGGCGACGCCGATCCGATTCATGCCGAAATGGTTGCGGATCTTGTCGAAAGCCTGGGCCGTGCCCGGCGTGGTGACCACATAGCCGACACGCGAACCCGCAAGCCCGTAAGCCTTCGAGAACGTGCGCGTACGCACCACGTTCGGCATGTCGATCAGGGCGTCGATCGGCGGTAGCGCATCGGCCGGTGCGGTTTCACAGTAGGCTTCATCCAGAATGAACAGCGTCGTTTCGGGCAGGGCCCTCGCGAACTCGACAACGCGTTCGGCCGACCACCAGCTTCCCATCGGATTGTCGGGATTGGCGAAATAGACGAGCGGCGCATTTTCCTGCTTCACGGCTGCCAGTAACCCGTCGAGGTCCCGGTCCCCCGCATAGGGCACTGTGACGAGCCGGCCGCCATGGCCGACGACGTGGTAATTGAAGGTGGGGTAAGCCCCGAGCGAGGTGACGACCGGCATGCTCGGCTCGATCACCATGCGGACGATCTGGCCGAGCAAGCCGTCGATGCCTTCGCCGATCGCGAGATTGGCCGGGCTGGTTCCGAGATGGGCTGCAAGCGCCTGTTTCAGATCGTGATTTTCCGGGTCAGCATATTTCCAGGTTCCGCTGGCTGCCTCTCTCATCGCTGAAAGCACGCTCTCCGCCGGACCGAAGCCGCTTTCATTGGCGCCGATGCGCGCCGCGATCGCGCGCCCGCGCTGGCGTTCGATCGCCTCCGGCCCGACAAAGGGGATGGTGGATGGTAGGGATTGGATGAGCGGCGTGAAGCGAGAGAATGTGGACATGCTGAAGATAAGGCCCCGTTCGGATGACGTACGGGGGAACTTATCGCATGCTTTGGCAATTCGGAATCATTCCCGAAAGAAAAGCTGCGGGAATCCGCCGCCTTTCGTTTTGTGGCTGGCCTATCGCCGCGGCTTTGCGTTTTTGACTTGCCCGGTGAAGAACTCCTGCCGGATGATTTCGCGCAGCAAGGTCTGCTCGATCGGCTTGATGAACTGGACGCCGATGCGCTCGCCGTTGCGATAGACCTCTGCGCAGCCGATCCGAAGCGAAGTGCCGACGATGTGCAGATAATAATGTTGCGGCAGACCGATATTGGTGTCGACGGCAAAGCTCGCGCCGCCGCGCGATATGTCGATCATCCGGCAGGACCGGACCGAGACGCTTCCGAGCCCCGGCTGCACGGCGGTCAGCGTGCCCGCATGGCCGATGTTGAAACGCTCGTAGCGCCGCTCGTAAAATGGCGAGGGGACGCAGGAATACATGGTCTGGTTCTGCATGCGTCTTTCTCCGCCAGTGCCGGGTCGCACGGCACGATCAACCTTTGACCGCATTCGTGGACCCCGGACAATTCATTTGTCCCACATCATATCGGTGGACGATTTCCACCGATGCTAGAATCAGTCTTGCAGAAGAAACTTGCAATCCCCTGAAATCGATCACTAAAAATCTAATGTCGGGGCTCGCTTGATTTGAGGAGATCAAAGTCCGCCGCTGGAAAACTGCATGCGGATGAGGCGTCTCAGGAAATCTGCCGAAAGCAGCATGTTGAAACGCACCCCGAGTTCCGCGCTCTCACGGTAAACCTCGGAGCAACCGATTTCTTCCTTGAAGCCCTCGATCTCGAGGAAGAAGTGCTTCGGCAGCGGGATCGTCGCATTGAAGTCGAGCATCGCGCCGGCAATAGAGATATGGCGCAGCAGGCACCGATACTTTGTCTTCGCTTTCAGGTGCTGGCCAATGACGAGGATCCTGCACGGCCGCTCGATGAAATAATGCTGGTGGGTCGTGGCGAGCTGGCCTGGCTTTCCCTCGGCGACATGCATTTTCATCGACATGGCAAGCTCCGTATCAGCGCAGCCCTCGGCGGATCTGTGGTGTTATTGGCGGACTCGCCGCGCCCCCCGTGATTGAGCTAAGCACGCCGCCTTGCTTAGACCTTGTGCCATCGGCAGGCGTCGTCGCTAAATTTGGCATGCGCGCACATTGAAAGCCCCAACCTCATACGTAATACTTTCATTAGACATGACCGGGGCGCCGATGGCCGCTTCCGAGGGGTAATCGGGCGAGGCATCGTCTGTCGTTCACGCTGGGCAAGGCGGAAGACGGTGATGGGTGCTGGAGGGAATAACATGGCCTTGGGGCTTGCGCGGCGGTGGCTGCCGCTTTCGATCGTCTGTGTGGCGCTGCTTGTGTCGATGCCATCAGGTGCATGGGCGGCAAAACGCGTCGCGCTGCTGATCGGCAATGAGAAATATGAAGCGACGTCGCCGCTCAACAACCCCGCCAACGACGTCGAACTGATGAAGGCTTCGTTCGAGGATGCCGGGTTCGAATCGGTGACGACGGTGCACGATGTCGGTCGCCAGGAGATGGTCAAGGCGCTGCGCGACTTCGAGGATCTCGCGACCGGTGCCGAAGTTGCGATCGTCTATTACTCCGGCCATGGCATGGAGATGAATGGCGAGAACTTCCTGCTTCCCGTCGACGCGCAACTGAAGACTGACAAGGATATCGAGGACGAGGCGATCGGCCTCGATCGAGTTCAGCGTTCGCTGGAAGGCGCGACCAAGCTCAAGCTGGTGATTCTCGACGCCTGTCGCAACAATCCTTTCGAGCAGAGCATGACGCGTTCGATCTCGACCAGGGCCGTTTCGCGCGGACTGGCGCGCGTCGAGCCCGAATCGGCCGATCTGCTCGTCGCCTTCGCCTCGAAGGCCGGCACGGTCGCGCTCGACGGGGAGGGCAAGAACAGCCCCTTCGCCACGGCACTCGCCAAGTATCTGACGGAACCGGGCGTCGATGTCCGTATCGCGCTTGGAAAGGTTCGCGACGAGGTGGTGTCTGTGACCAATCGCGGCCAGGAGCCTTTCGTCTACGGCTCGCTCGGCGGCGCCCAGATCTTTCTCAACATCAAAGAGGTGAACATCACCGTCACCAATAATGGCGGACAGTTGTCGCCCAACAGCCAATCCGAGGCGGCTGCCGACTGGCAGAACATCCGCGATCTCGCGGACAAGGACCTGTTGACCGCCTTCCTGGCCAAGCATGGTTCGGACCCGGTCTATAAGATGCTCGCGGAAAAGAAGCTGAAGCTCTTGAGCGAAGCCGAGCAGACATCGAGCGTGACGCCGGACGAGATTGCCTGGGACGCCTTGAAGCAGTCGACCGATGCGGCGGCGCTGACGCGCTTCATCGAGCGCTACCCTGACAGCAAGCACAAGGCGGAGGCCGAGCAGCAAATTGCGGCCCTCGAGCCACAGAAGGGCCTCAACGTCTCGCCGACCGGCAAGGACACCCAGGCTTCGCGCGATTGCTATCTGCTTGCCGGCGAGCCGCAGTCGATGCCCGGTTTCCTCGGGGTCAATTTCCTGAAGCTCGACGCCGAAAGGGCGCTCACCGCCTGTGCCCAAGCCGTCAACGAAAACCCTGACGATATGATGCTCGTCAATATGTTGGGGCGCGCGCAGGACGCCGGCCGGAATTATGTCGAGGCGCGGCGCAACTACCGAAAGGCGGCCGACGGCGGCAACATGTATGCGTTGACCAATCTCGCCTGGTTCTCGGTCTACGGGACCGATGGGCCGGTGGACGTCGACGAGGGCAAGCGCATGTTCGACCAGGCGGCCCGCGCCGGCAATGCCTACGGGCAGGCCTCGCTCGGCTGGCTCTATCGCGAGGGCTATGACGGCATCGCGCAGGACTATGCGGAAGCCGCCCGGTGGTATGAACTGGCGGCCAATCAGGGCTATGCCAATGCCATGGCGACGATGGGCTGGTTCTATCGCGAAGGTCTTGGCCTGCCGAAAGACCTCCAACAATCGCTCGCCTGGTATAAGAAGGCAGCCGAAAGCGGCGACGCCAACGCCATGTCGTCGCTCGGTTGGGCCTATCAGAACGGGCTGGGGACTGAGCAGAGCTACCCGGAAGCCAAGATCTGGTACGAGAAGGCGGCCAACGTGGGTGATTCCTATTCCATGGCGCTGCTCGGCTGGTTCTACGATATCGGCAATGGTGTCGCGCAGGACTATGTGCAGGCGCGCACCTGGTATGAGATGGCGGCCAACGCCGGCAGCGCCTATGCGATGGGCAACCTCAGTCGCCTCTATGATTACGGCCTCGGCACCAAGGCGGACGCGAAGGAGGCGGTTCGCTGGGCTGCAGCCAGCGTCGAGGGCGGCGATCCGGCGAAACTCGATGAACTGAAGAGCCAGCCCAACAATTTCACGCCCGCATTCCGCAAGGAAATGCAGAACCTGCTGAAGGACCGCGGGTATTATGGTGGTCCGGTCGACGGCGAGTTCGGCGCGGCGACCCAACAGGCGATCGAGCGCCTCGCGCGCAAATCGTAAGCAGCAGGCGATGCGCCGATGTGGAATCACATCGCTGCGTACGCTGATCTTGCCTGCGGAGATGAGGGCGAACACGACGCGGCACGACGGGGGTTGCCGATCGGCCCACATGAAAATGCGAGGATTTCCCGGAAACCGACAAAAAAATCTTGCATTGGCCGCTGAGTGACACTAGTCAGGCGCTAACGGAGAGGTGGCCGAGTGGTCGAAGGCGCTCCCCTGCTAAGGGAGTATACCGGAAACGGTATCGAGGGTTCGAATCCCTTCTTCTCCGCCATTGTCCCAAATAGCCCCATGTCCTTTGCGCCCCGCCCTTCGAGCGAGCATCTGGTTTCGGCTATCTCTCGACTGAAATTCATTTATTGTGGTTCGTGAGCCGTTGCGGCAGTCGTCGCCAGGGCGCCCGTGCATTCCTGGTGCTGCGCGGTGCTGATCTTTGCATCGTCCAGAATCACCTGGTCGGGGCGTTTGCCGAATCTCTGCGTTGATTCTGCCGATTCCCCAGGCCTCCATCCTTTCTCCACCAAGCGCTTTCTTGGAGCGAATGCTGTTTTAGGCATTCACTGGACATCTGAAACGGGGTTCGCGTCCAGCTTTTCCCCTGTTTTGGGCGGGTTTCTGCCTCTTTCTGAAACAGGCTCCCCCCACCTTCCTTATGCTAACCCCCCGTCGCTAAAGGGTTTTCTTAATGCTTTGTTAATTTTCTGCGGGGTCTGCGGCGATTTTGTGTCGTTTCAGCAACAGGCCTCGGCGAAGGGCGATGCAAAGGACGTGAACTCGCTAGTTGGACGTTGCGCCGGTGATCCGGTCTTGTATTTTCAACTCCGGAAGCAAGGGCGGTTGATCGTCCGACTTCTTGAACGTTGGGGATGGGGCAGGGAAAGCTGTCCTTCAGCAAAATACCCAGACCCGTTTGAAACTTTTGACTGGAGGTCAGAAATGAACATCAAGAGCCTTCTTCTCGGCTCCGCTGCAGCTCTCGCAGCAGTTTCCGGCGCTCAGGCAGCCGACGCTATCGTCGCAGCAGAGCCGGAGCCCATGGAATACGTTCGCGTTTGCGACGCTTTTGGCACTGGCTACTTCTACATCCCGGGCACCGAAACCTGCCTCAAGATCGGCGGCTTCATCCGTGTTCAGGGTTCGTTCGGTGAAGACGCTGCTGACAGCCGTTACAACCAGGGCAACCTGGGCGGTCAGTCCACGTCGGACTGGGACGTTTTCTCCCGCGCTTACATCTCGTTTGACGCCAAGAGCGACACCGAGTACGGCACGCTCACCGGCTTCTTCGCTGCTGAGTTCAACGCTGACAACGACACCGACATCGGCGACAGCTTCATCGACGTTGACGAAGCCTACATCCAGCTCGGTGGCCTCAAGGCCGGTTTCTTCTACAACTGGTGGGATAAGGGCCTGAACGGCGAAACCGACTCGCTCGGCAACTTCACCGAATTCAACTCGATCGCCTACCTCTATGACGGCGGTTCGTTCCAGGCCGGTCTCTCGGTTGACGAACTCGAAGGCACCTCGACCAAGTCGAACGGTGTTGGCGTTTCCGGTATCGTTTCGGCTTCGCTCGGTGGCGTTTCCTTCGACCTGCTCGGCGGCTACGACTCTGAACTCGAAGAAGGCGCAATCCGCGCTCTGCTCTCGGCTGACCTCGGCCCGGGCGTCTTCCAGGTCGCTGGTATCTGGGCTTCGAACCCGAACGCTTACTGGGAAAAGTCTGAGTGGACCGTTGCTGCGTCGTACCGCTTCAACGCAACCGACAAGCTGGCCATCACCCCCGGCGTTCAGTACTTCGACAACCTGAGCCACGGCTCGCTCACCGACTTCAGCGGTGACGACGCATGGCGCGCTGGCGTCACCCTCGACTACAAGATCACCGAAGGTCTCGCGACCCGCGTGTCGGTTCAGTACGAAGATGCTGACGGCGAACAGGATCAGGTATTCGGCTTCGTCCGCCTGCAGCGCGACTTCTAATATCGTCTGACCTCGGTCAGAAGAGAGAAACCCGGCTTTCGAGCCGGGTTTTTTCGTTTTGGTATGGCACCGTGAATTTTGGTCCTGCACTTGCATCATCGTGCTTGAGGAGATCAGGAAGTAAAGACCGCGTCGGCGCGGCTTCCTTGGGTCAGCGCCAGCGCGGGAGGCCGTTTAGAAATGCGGCGATTGCGTCACGTGGACCGTCCAGATGAAGCAGCGGCGCATGGCCCTGGCCAGGCGCGATGAAGGCGCTCATCGCATTGTGTAGCCGGCGCATTTCGCGCACTGTCGTCTCTGAAAGAAGCCGCGAATGCTCGCCCCTGACGACTATCAGGGGGACCTGGTTCAGGGCGTCGAAAGATTTCCAGAGATCGGGCAACGGTGTTTCGGGCGTTAGGCCGCGCAGCGGCAGCGCAATCGCCGGATCGAAATCGGCGACCGGGACGCCATCGTCGTCGCGATATATCGCCTTGGCCATGTCTGACCAGTCGCGGTCGCTTAAGATTGGAAAGTCGCCGCCGTGCAGTGTCTTTAGGTACGCAGATGCTTTCGCCCAGCTTGCCGGAGCGGCGCTGGAGTTGAGATAGTCCCGGATCGCAAGCAGGCCTCCAATTTCGATTACGGGTCCGATGTCGTTGAGCACTACGGCTGCAATTAACGAAGGGGCGCGATCGATGAGCTGGTGGAGGATCAAGCCACCACGCGAAGTGCCGATAAAGATCGCCTTTTCAACGTTGAAGTAAGTACAGGCCGTGATGACATCGCCGGTTTCGACAGCGACCGTATATCGGCTCTTGTCGGTGTCGCGCTCGGAGTTGCCGCGCCCGCGGTAGTCCAGTGTGATGACCGGCAAGCCCCGTGACGTTGAAAGAAAACGCGCGAACTGGTGAAAGTCCCGGCTGTTGCGGGTGAGGCCTGGCAGACAGATGATGGGGGTTTCGGCGGATGGCGAAGGGGGAGGGCCGTAGCTTCGCGCGTAGAGGAGCAATCCGTCGGAACTATGGAAGTAATGCTCGCGGTATGTGCCTTGACCCATGCTGCTCCCCCCAAACAGCTGAAATCCTATCCGTTTGAAAGGGAAGGGCAAGCTGGTCGAGCCGCCATAAGCTGTTTGGCGGCCCAAACATGGCTGGCCAGCCAACAGTCTTGGCTGTCGGCGCAATAGGAGCGGTCTGCTCAATCGAGCTCAGTAGGGCGAACTGCATTGGCGCCGCGGGCCACCATAAGGCTGATAGCTGTTGTCCCAGGCCCTGTAGGAGCGATAGCGCGCGTAGCACCACCGCTGGTGCGCGTCGCCGCTTACGGCTCTTGGTCCATCGTAGTATCTCGGGCCGTTGTCATATCGCGGTTGGCTCAACAGACCGCCGATGATCGCACCTGCGGCCAGTCCGCCGATCACCGCCCCGACGTCGTTGTCGTCATGGTCATAGTGGCGGCGATATCGATCCCGGTAGTACCTGTCGCGGTAATACCCGCTGCGATTATAGTCGCGATAGTTTCGATCCCGATCACGGTAGGTGCCGTGTCGCCCGCGAAGTTCGCAATAGGGAACGGCGCAGCTAGATCGGTTCTTCCGTTCCTCCCCACGCTCGGACGGGAACTGCACCTGTTGCACATTGGTCGTCCCGGAGACGATCGGCGGAGCGCTTGGGAACGCGCCGGCCGGCGGCACGCTGCTCATGGCGGTTGCCAGCGATAGGGCAACGATTGTCAAGGTCTTCATAATGCTCACCATTCCGTTCGGAAAAGTCTTGGCTTTTGCAGAGGAAATGATTGAGGCCACGGTTTGTGCCGTCGGCGCTGATCACAATTATTTGATCGCGGCTGAGGCCGGCTATTGCCGTCCCATTCTCAAGTCTTCGACGATATCGGCTTTTTGCCCGAGCCTCGATTTGTAGACCTGATAGTTCTCCATCACCCGTTGGACATAGGTGCGCGTTTCCTGAAACGGAATGCGTTCGATCCAATCGACGACCTCGTCGATCGGCTTGCCGCGCGGGTCGCCGTAGCGGTCGAGCCATTCCGGAACGCGGCGCGGGCCGGCATTGTAGGCGATAAAGGTGAGGATGTAGGAGCCGCCGAAACTGCTGATCTGTTCGCCGAGATAGTGGGCGCCGAGCGTGGCGTTATAACCCGCGTCACTCGTCAGCCGTTCCTGCGAGTAGGCAAGGCCGTAGCGGCTGGCAACGCCCTTGGCCGTTCCCGGCATCAACTGCAACAGACCGCGGGCGTTGGCGGTGGAAATGGCGCCCGGGTTGAAGGCGCTTTCCTGGCGCGCGATCGCATAGGCGAGTGCCTTGCCGGAGCCGTCGATATTGGCGCTTGACGGGATCACGCCCACGGGAAACGCGAGCGCTGCAACATCGATGCCGCGCCCAAAGGCAATCTTGCCGACCTGGAGCGAGAGTTGGTGATTGCCGGTTTTTTCCGCTCGGGCGGAAAGCAGCGCCAGTTCGCCGGGGCTCGTCAGTTCGTCGGCAAGCGCCCGGTAGATGCTGTCGGCGCGCCAGGTGTGGCCTGTGCCTTCAAGCCGCGTGATGGCGCGCACCGCCTCGCGGCTTTCGAACCGCGATCGGTCGTCTGCCGTCGGGGCCGGATAGGCGACGTTCAGCGTCTTGCGACCCAGCCGGGCGGCTGCGAGTTGCCCGTAGAACGTTCCGGGATAGCGGGCTGCGTTTGCGAAATACCCGTTGGCGTCACCCGGTCCGCCGGCCTCGGCCGAGCGCCCGAGCCAGTACCAAGCGCGCGAAGCGGAGAGGGGACGGCTCGACACATCCAGAATGCGGCGGAAGTGACGCGCTGCGGTCGCCGGGTCCTCCATGCCGCGCAGGGCATACCACCCGGCATGAAACTCGGCGTCGATAATAGCGGTCGCGTCAGTCGCGAGATGGCCGGCGGCGATCCGATAGGCGCCTCGAAAATCGCCGCTGTCGAGCAGCCCGCGGCTGACGACGCGTTGCTCGACCCACCATTCGCCAGGGTTGACCAGGGCGCCCTTGTCTTTGGGCATGCGCGCAAGGAGCTTCGCTGCTTCCTCGTATTTCTTCTGTTTGCGCAGGTACTCGATCTGAATGAAGAGATAGGCTGCGTCCTTGCGCCAGGCGGGATCGACCGCTGCGATGAGGGCCGGCGCCTTGTCGCTGCCACGGCTGACCGCCGCCCAGGCGCGATAAAGCGATTGAGCTTTTCCAAGGTCGCCGAACCGTTCGGCCTGCTCGGCGCGGTTGCGATAGAGAAGCAGCACCATGCGGCGCTGATGATTGTCTGTGGTCAAGAGGCCGGAAAACTCGTCAAGGATCTTGGTCTCGATGTCCTTGTCGAGCGTGTCGCGTTGCCAGATCGCACGCAGGTTCTTGGCGGCTATGTCGGCTTTTCCGGTGGCGACGAGAGCACGCGCAAGAATGAGGGAGCCTTCCGTCGTTTCCGGCTGCGTGTTGCCGAAAGCGGCGAGCACATCGGCCGCCGGCGGGTTCTCTCGATAGAGCGCTCGTTCGGAGTTGGCGCGCAGCGATTTCAGCCCCGGCCATCCCTGCAATTCCCGTTGGGCATCGGCGATTTCAAAGGAAGGTACGCCCCGCTGGCCGGAAACGGCGATCGCCCAGGTCAATATGTGCCGGTCGAGCGTGCCTTCGGTCATCGCGTCGCGTACGGCAATCGCTGCGGCCGGCTGCTTGTTGGACAGAGCATCGAGCCCCGTCTTGAGATCGTTGCTGACGGGTCCAGCAGCCGTCGCTATGGCATTCGTGGTTTCGCTCGCGGCAATGGGGGCCGCCTTGTCCAAGAGCGCGGGCTTACGTGTCGGAACTGGTATGCGGTCAAGGGTTTCTGCGTTGCCCGTTGGCGCTGCCAGAAGCACCGCGCCGATGATGGCGGCGACAGGCAGATATATTGACCCGCGCATCAAGAACCCCGTGTTCCCCGTGTCCAACATTCATCCGCCGCCAGATTGTCCGATGACAAGACGGGCGGCCAGTATCGATCGTAACAATTGCGCCAAACCCGCTCTCGCCCTGGTTGGGCGGTCGTGACTATGCAGGCCAAACATCAAGCTTTTGCATGAAAACCGGCGTGAAATGCCGTGTTACAACGCTTGCCGCAGCCACCTCACATGATTATGGTGCGGCAGTTTTTTAACCGTCGATTACGGCCAAAGCATGAGTGCAGACTTCGCTTTTACGCCGTCAGGAGTTGTGCATGTTCAAGGGTTCCATTCCCGCTCTCGTAACACCGTTCACCGCCACCGGCGCGGTGGATGCGGATGGTTTCGTCGCGCATGTGGAATGGCAGATAAAAGAAGGCAGCCATGGCCTGGTGCCCGTCGGCACCACCGGCGAGTCTCCGACCCTTTCGCATGATGAGCACAAGAAGGTGGTCGAGCTCTGCATCGAAGCGGCTGCCAAGCGCGTGCCTGTTATCGCCGGCGCCGGCTCCAACAACACGACGGAAGCGATCGAGCTTGCACAGCACGCCGAAAAGGCTGGCGCCGATGCGATCCTCGTGGTTACGCCCTACTACAACAAGCCGACGCAGAAGGGCCTCTTCGCGCACTATGCCGCGATCGCCGAGAGCGTGAAGCTGCCGATCGTCATCTACAACATCCCCGGCCGCTCGGTTGTGGATATGAGTGTCGAGACCATGGCGGCGCTCAGCAAGGCTTACGCCAACATCATCGGCGTCAAGGATGCCACCGGCAAGATCGAGCGCGTCTCCGAGCAGCGCATGGCCTGTGGTCCGGAGTTCGTCCAGCTTTCGGGCGAAGACGCAACCGCGCTCGGCTTCAACGCCCATGGCGGCGTTGGCTGCATTTCGGTCACGGCAAACGTTGCGCCACGCCTTTGCGCCGAGTTCCAGCAAGCGACGCTTGCCGGCGATTATGCCACGGCGCTTGCCTATCAGGACAAGTTGATGCCGTTGCACAAGGCGATCTTCATGGAGCCGGGTCTCTGCGGCGCCAAGTATGCGCTGAACCGCCTCGGTCGTATGAGCCGCACCGTGCGCTCGCCGCTGTTGCCGACGCTCGAGCCGGCAACCGAGGCCGCGATCGATGCAGCACTCAGACATGCAGGATTGATGAACTGATGGCACCCAAAGGAAGCCAGCGCACGGTCAATAAGGTTGTGGCGGAAAACCGTAAGGCCCGCTTCAACTACGAGATCGTCGACACCTACGAGGCCGGTCTGGTTTTGACCGGCACCGAGGTCAAGTCGTTGCGCGAAGGCAAGGCCAACATTGCCGAATCCTATGCGACGGACGAGGGCGGCGAGATCTGGCTGATCAACTCCTATCTGCCGGAATATCTGCAGGCGAACCGTTTCAATCATGAAACGCGGCGGCGGCGGAAACTGCTCCTGTCGAAGCGCGAGGTCAATCGGTTGCAGGGCGCCGTCAACCGCGAAGGCATGTCGCTGATCCCGCTGAAGATCTACTTCAACGATCGCGGCCGCGCCAAGTTGGAGCTGGCGCTCGGCAAGGGCAAGAAGCTGCACGACAAGCGGGAGAGCTCGAAAGAACGCGACTGGAACCGGCAGAAAAGCCGCCTGCTGAAGGACCGTGGCTAAGAGAAATCGCTTTGCGTTGCGTCCGCCAAAGACGGCCGATGCAACGCAGCTGTCGGCCACGGCGCGCTGAAAGCCCTGCCTGCAATTTTTGATATTTATTGAGAGAACTCAACGATCGACGTCGTTGACGCGTACTGGTTCAAGCGGCGCTCGCGCAATCGCGATCACGCGCCTTGCGTTCGAATGAACGCCTCAGATCTCGACCGGATCGGCCACCGGCTCGGTGTTGTGTCGCGGGGTACGTTCGGACGGTTCGCGGCCGATTTCGGCACGCAGCGTCGCAAGATCGATAAAGTGGTCGGCCTGGCGGCGCAGGTCGTCGGCAATCATGGGCGGCTGCGTCGACATGGTCGAAACGACAGAAACCTTGCGCCCCCTGCGCTGCAGGGCTTCCACCAGCGTGGTGAAATCGCCATCGCCGGAGAAGATGACGAGGTGATCGACGGTTTCGGACTGTTCCATGGCATCGATCGCCAGTTCGATATCCATATTGCCCTTGATCTTGCGGCGGCCGAGCGAGTCGGTGAATTCCTTGGCCGGCTTCGTCACGACCTTGTAACCGTTATAGTCTAGCCAATCGATGAGCGGGCGGATTGAAGAGTATTCCTGATCCTCGATGAGGGCCGTGTAGTAGTAGGCGCGCAGCAGATAGCCGCGCTTCTGGAATGCTTTCAGGAGCTTACGATAGTCGATGTCGAAGCCGAGGCTTTTCGATGCCGCATAAAGATTCGCGCCGTCGATAAAGAGTGCGATTTTTTCGCGGGGGTCGAACATCGTCTTTCCTTTTTCAATCGCGGCGCATCAAAGGCCGCCTGCCGGCGGGTGCGCAAAAGTAAGTCGATTACATTAATAATTGCTGATATGGCAAATAATGTAGCTTATGTATTGCATTATTCCAGCCGCGCGCTCGCGAATATAGCTAGTTTTAGCAGTTGCTATAGATCGTCCACATCTCTGGGTCGCTTTTTCCATCAGGGGCTTTATTTATGGCCAGAAAATACAACCGTAATGTGTGAGCGACGTCTCCAACTCATTCGCATCGCATTTTATCACGAAGTGTGACGTTACGTGAGCGTCCCTTGAAGGAAAAACTTGAACTTGCCTTGTTTTGATTGTATCCGGGCGCTTAATTCCAGAAATCGGACCCGATGAGGCGCCGTCAGGCGACTGCTCCGGTTTCGTGTTGTCAATCCGTGCAGCGGCGATGCCGCCGCGCTTCGAGCCCAAAAGGACAGGCAATGGCCCGCGTCACCGTCGAAGATTGCATCGACAAGGTCGATAACCGTTTCGAACTCGTTCTGCTTGCCAGCCACCGCGCGCGCCTGATTTCTCAGGGCGCCGCCATCACCATCGATCGCGACAACGACAAAAACCCCGTCGTCGCGCTCCGCGAGATTGCAGACGAGACCCTGTCTCCCGGCGACCTCAAGGAAGACCTGATCCACTCGCTGCAGAAGCATGTCGAAGTGGACGAGCCCGAGCCCGATCCGGCTTCGCTGCTTCAGACCGATGCCGAGACGACGTTTACCGAAGTCGCCGAAGACGAAGATCAGCCGGAAGCCATCACCTTCGACCGCATGTCGGAAGAAGAGCTGCTTGCCGGTATCGAAGGTCTGGTGCCGCCGGAAAAGAGCGACGACTACTGAGATCCGTCGCGGAACGCCCGTTCCCACGTGTTTTCAAAGCAGTGCGCCACTCGTATGATTGGCGCACTTTTTTATTGATTTCTTCTAGAGCGAGAAAAGGAAGTGTTTGCGGTTTTCCGCCCGCATCCCGCTCTAAATTAGGAGAACGATCACGTTTATGATTTTAGGTCGATGGGACCTGAAATCATCATGATCTAGAGGATCGCCAGCGAATGATGCGCCAATACGAGCTCGTTGAGCGCGTGCAGAAGTACAAGCCCGACGTCAATGAAGCCTTGCTCAACAAGGCTTACGTCTATGCGATGCAGAAGCATGGCCAGCAGAAGCGGGCAAGCGGCGATCCCTACATATCCCATCCTCTGGAGGTGGCGGCGATCCTGACCGAGATGCGTCTCGACGAGTCGACCATCGCCGTTGCTCTTCTGCACGACACGATCGAGGACACGACGGCCACACGGCAGGAAATCGACGATCTCTTCGGCGAGGATATCGGCGCGCTCGTCGAAGGACTGACGAAGATCAAGAAGCTCGATCTCGTCACCAAGAAGGCCAAGCAGGCGGAGAACCTGCGCAAGCTGCTGCTCGCCATTTCGGACGATGTGCGGGTTTTGCTCGTGAAGCTCGCCGACCGGCTGCACAACATGCGCACGCTCGACCACATGTCGGCGGAAAAGCGCGCCCGCATCTCCGAAGAGACCATGGATATCTACGCGCCGCTCGCCGGCCGCATGGGTATGCAAGACATGCGTGAGGAGCTTGAAAACCTCTCGTTCCGCCATATCAATCCCGAGGCCTTCGAAACGGTCACCCGGCGGCTGGAGGAATTGTCCGAGCGCAACGAGGGTCTGATCAAGAAGATCGAGGACGAGCTTCGCGAGCTGCTTCAGGCCGAGGGCCTGAAGGCGGCGCAGGTGAAGGGTCGGCAGAAGAAGCCCTATTCGGTCTTCCGCAAGATGCAGTCGAAGTCGCTGTCCTTCGAGCAGCTGTCCGACGTCTGGGGCTTCCGCATCATCGTCGACGATATCCCGTCCTGCTACCGGGCGCTCGGCATCGTCCATACGCGCTGGCGCGTCGTCCCGGGCCGCTTCAAGGATTACATCTCGACACCGAAGCAGAACGACTACCAGTCGATCCACACCACCATCGTCGGCCCGTCCCGCCAGCGCATCGAGCTACAGATCCGCACCCGACGCATGAACGACATCGCCGAATACGGTATCGCGGCGCACTCGCTCTACAAGGACAGGGAGGGCAAGGAGGGTGCGTCGGCAGATGCGGCCCTGTCGCCGACGTCGAACGCCTATTCCTGGCTCCGGCGCACGATCGAATCGCTCGCGGAAGGCGACAACCCGGAAGAGTTCCTGGAGCACACCAAGCTCGAACTTTTCCAGGATCAGGTATTCTGTTTCACGCCCAAGGGCCAGTTGATCGCACTGCCGCGCGGCGCGACGCCAATCGACTTTGCCTATGCCGTTCACACAAATATTGGCGACACCTGCGTCGGCGCCAAGATCAACGGCCGTATCATGCCGCTGGTCACCCGCCTCAATAATGGCGACGAAGTGGAGATCATCCGCTCGGGCATCCAGGTGCCGCCGCCGGCCTGGGAAGAAATCGTCGTTACCGGCAAGGCCCGCTCGGCGATCCGCCGCGCGACGCGTGCGGCCATCCGCAAGCAATATGCCGGCCTCGGCTATCGCATTCTTGAGCGCACCTTCGAGCGCGCCGGCAAGAGCTTTTCGCGCGAGGCGCTGAAGCCGGCGCTGCATCGGCTCGGTCAGAAGGAAGTCGAGGACGCCATCGCCTCCGTCGGCCGTGGCGAGCTTTCCTCGCTCGACGTGCTGCGTGCGGTCTTCCCGGATCATCAGGACGAGCGGGTCACGGTGAAGCCCAGTGCCGACGACGGCTGGTTCAACATGCGCAGTGCCGCCGGCATGGTGTTCAAGTTGCCGGGCCGCGGCAAGGATGCCAACGGTGTCGCCCAGGTCGAGGGGCCGGAGGCCCTGCCGATCCGCGGTCTCTCGGGCAATGCCGAGGTTCACTTCAGCCCGGCCGGGGCCATCCCGGGCGACCGCATCGTCGGCATCATGGAGAAGGACAAGGGGATCACCATCTACCCGATCCAGTCGCCGATCCTGCAGAAGTTCGATGACGAGCCGGAGCGCTGGATCGACGTGCGCTGGGATCTGGACGAGGCCAACAGCAGCCGCTTCATCGCCCGCATCGCGATCAGCGCCCTGAACGAGCCGGGGACGCTGGCCGAGGTGGCTCAGGCGATCGCCACCAGCGACGTCAACATCCGGACTTTGTCGATGGGGCGCGTGGCTGCGGACTTCAGCGAACTGCAGTTCGACCTCGAAGTCTGGGACCTGCGCCAGCTCAACCACCTGATCACGCAGCTCAAGGAATTGCCGAGCGTGTCCATGGTGAAGCGCCTGTTTGAATGAGCCGACTGGCCGCGCCTTGCGCAAATGCCTGCAAAACAGGCAGCCTGCGCGGGGCGAAATGGCAAGCCATGCCATCAGCGCATGGCTGCCGCCATTTCCTGTGTCTGGTGGAACAGGGACCTCTAAACTATCTTCTCGGTCGGGAGGTAAACAAAGAGGTTTGCCATGTTTAGTCAGTTGAAGAAGATCACCCGCGCTCTGCGCGTCCCCACTCAGGAAGAGCGCGAGCTCGCCTATCTCAATAACTCGGTCGACCGTATCGACCTCGAGTACCGCCAGCGCCAGATCGATCGCGGCCTGTTCCGTAACTACTAAGCCCGCTGCGTCCCGTCTTCTGGCGGGATGCCGAGCCATGCGTTCGGTGGATGGCTCGCCTGCGACATGCGCGCGGCGCCTGTGCGGGTTGCAAGCGACAGGCAGGACGCCTATCTTGCGGCCAGAAAACAGGCGGACGCGCGGTCTTGTGCCGGCTGACGGCTTCAAGACGCGGTCATGACGGCATAATGTTATTCAGGCGCAGAAAACCGGTTACGATTTCCGAAAGGCTGCGGTCCCTCGTTTGGCCGCGCAAGGGTTTTGCACGCGGCCTGCGTTATGTGACGCTGCGTGTGTTGCGCCTTTCATCTACACCGCATTCGATTGCCGTCGGCGTGGCGGCGGGTGCCGCTTCGTCTTTCACGCCGTTTTTCGGTCTGCATATCCTTATTGCGGTTGCGCTCGCTTTCCTGTTCTCGGGCAATCTCGTCGCGGCGGCGATCACGACCGCGCTCGCCAATCCCGTCACGATCCCGATGATCCTGACGGCGTCCTACGAACTCGGGACGGCAATCCTCGGCGTCGAGAGCGCACACGCTGCGAGCTCGGCCGACGTCATGCGCATGGTCGAGCACCTCGACCTTCCGGCCCTTTGGGGTCCGGTGTTCAAGCCGATGCTGGTCGGCTCATTGCCGCTCGCGGCAGGCGGCGCCGTCCTTTCCTATATTGCGGCCTACCAGGCGGCCCGGCTCTTCCAAAAGCGCCGCCGGGCACGCACCAAAGAGCTCGGATCCTCTTCATGATCATAGGCATAGGCAGCGATCTGATCGATATCAGGCGGATCGAAAACTCGCTTTCCCGCTTCGGCGAGCGCTTCGTTCAGCGCTGTTTCACCGAAATCGAGATCGCCAAGTCCGAAGGGCGGAAGAACCGCGCGGCATCCTACGCCAAGCGCTTCGCCGCCAAGGAAGCCTGTTCCAAGGCGCTCGGCACAGGCCTCGCGCAGGGCGTCTTCTGGAAGGACATGGGGGTCATCAATTTGCCGGGCGGCAAGCCGACAATGAACCTGACCGGCGGTGCCGCCGCGCGTCTGGAGCAGATGTTGCCGCCGCATCATCGCGCCGCCATTCATCTGACGATTACCGATGATTTCCCACTGGCCCAGGCCTTCGTGATTATCGAGGCGCTGCCCGTTGCCCCGATTGAGGGAACGGTTTAGAGCATTCCGCTGGAAAAACCGGCCCTGACCGATTGAAGGGGCGGCGGTTTGCAGCATATGAGACCGGGATTGCGCGCAGTCCAAAGCCGGACCGAGAGTACGGACAAAAGTTGAGAGCAGGCCCCGCGCGGGCGTTGCGATGATAAAGGAACACAGTAGCGTGGCAGAAAAGACAGAAGCGAAGCAGAGCGGCCTCTGGGAGAACGTGAAGGTCGTCATCCAGGCATTGCTCCTGGCCTTGGTCATCCGTACGGTTCTCTTTCAGCCCTTCACCATTCCGTCCGGCTCGATGATGCCGACGCTGCTGGTTGGCGACTACATCTTCGTCAACAAGTTCGCCTACGGCTTCTCCAAGTACTCGCTGCCGCTTTCGCCCGATCTGTTTTCCGGCCGCATCTTCGCAAGTGAGCCGAAGCGCGGCGATATCGTCGTCTTCCGCTTCCCGCCGAACCCGGATATCGACTACATCAAGCGCCTCGTCGGCCTGCCGGGCGACCGCATCCAGGTGCGCAACAGCATCCTCTACATCAACGACAAGCCGGTCGAGCGCACGCCGGATGGCGGCTTCCGCGCCGACGACCAGTACGACACCGGCGGCGACGTTCCGGTTTTCCGCGAAACGATGGACAATGGCGTCTCCTATGACACGCTTGACCAGTTCCCGGATGCGCGCGGCGACAATACCCGCGAATTCATCGTGCCCGCCGGCCATTACTTCATGATGGGCGACAACCGCGACAACTCGGCTGACAGCCGCTTCGACGTCGGCTTCGTGCCTGCCGAAAACCTCGTCGGCCGCGCCAGCATGATCTTCTTCTCACTCGGTCACGACACGTCGTTCCGCGAAGTGTGGAAGTGGCCGACGAACCTGCGCTACGACCGTCTGTTCAAGGCGGTCGAATGATGAAGTCGCGGTCGCTGGGCGCGGAGGATCGGGTAAAGCTTGAGGCCGTGATCGGTTATCAGTTCACGGAGAAGGAGCGCCTTGATCGGGCGCTCACCCATTCCAGCGCGCGAAGCGCCAAGGGTTCCAACTATCAGCGCCTCGAATTCCTGGGTGACCGGGTGCTCGGGCTTTGCGTGGCGGAGCTTCTGTTCCAGACCTTTCGCGATGCCAATGAGGGCGAGCTTTCGGTCCGGCTGAACCAGCTCGTCAGCGCCGAAAGCTGCGCCAAGGTCGCCGACGACCTGGAGCTGCACCAATTCATCCGCACAGGCTCGGACGTCAAGAAGATAACCGGCAAGGCAATGATGAATGTGCGTGCGGATGTGGTAGAGTCGCTGATCGCCGCCATCTATCTCGACGGCGGTCTCGAAGCTGCCCGCGGCTTCGTGCTGCGCCATTGGAAAGATCGCGCGGTGCGTGCCGATGGGGCGCGCCGCGATGCAAAGACCGAATTGCAGGAATGGGCGCATGCCAAGTTCGGCATCGCGCCGGCCTACCGGACGGATGAGCGCTCCGGCCCCGACCACGACCCCCGCTTCACGGTAACCGTCGAAGTCACGGGTGTCGCGCCGGAGACCGGAACGGACAGATCCAAGCGCGGAGCCGAGCAGGTGGCCGCGACGAAATTGTTGGAACGCGAAGGCGTGTGGCGGAAGAGTTCCGCCGGAAATTGACGGAAAACATGACGGACATGGAAAAAGATACGGCCGCCGAAGGCGCGCCGACCCACTCGGGCTTCGTGGCGATGATCGGAGCGACCAACGCAGGCAAGTCGACCCTGGTCAACCGCCTCGTCGGCGCCAAGGTTTCGATTGTCAGCCACAAGGTGCAGACGACGCGCGCGATCGTGCGTGGCATTGCCATTCATGACAACGCCCAGATCGTTTTCATGGACACGCCCGGCATCTTCAAGCCGCGCCGCCGGCTCGACCGCGCCATGGTCACGACCGCCTGGGGCGGCGCCAAGGATGCGGATGTGATCATGTTCCTGATCGACAGCGAACGCGGCCTGAAGGGCGATGCGGAAGCGATCCTCGAGGGGCTGAAGGAAGTGCACCAGCCGAAGATCCTGGTGCTGAACAAGATCGACCAGGTGCGTCCCGAAGACCTCTTGAAGCTGGCGGCTGCCGCCAACGAGACGATCAAGTTCGAGCGCACCTTCATGATCTCGGCGCTGAACGGCTCGGGCTGCACGGATCTGATGGATTACTTGGCTGAGACGCTGCCAGAAGGCCCCTGGTACTATCCGGAAGACCAGATCTCCGATCTGCCGATGCGCCAGCTTGCCGCTGAAATCACCCGCGAAAAGCTCTTCCTGCGGCTGCACCAGGAACTTCCCTATGCCTCGCATGTCGAAACCGAGAAGTGGGAAGAGCGCAAGGACGGCTCGGTGCGCATCGAGCAGGTAATCTACGTCGAGCGCGAGAGCCAGAAGAAGATCGCGCTTGGCAAGGGCGGCGATGCGATCAAGGCGATCTCGACCGCATCGCGCAAGGAGATCTCCGAAATCCTTGAGCAGCCGGTGCACCTGTTCCTGTTCGTCAAGGTACGCGAAAACTGGGGCGACGACCCCGAGCGCTTCCGCGAAATGGGCCTGGAATTTCCGCGATAAGGCCGCACGCACACCGTTTGGTGTGATGTTTTACGGCACCCGTTGAAACGGGTGCCGTATCAAACGCAGGCGGACTCAGGCGCCCGCTATGCACTTTCCTTTTGCATCTAGAACCGGTTCGCCGTCCTCCTTCGAGAACGGGCCCTTGTGCGTGTCCGGCAGGATGTCGAGCACCCGTTCGGATGGACGGCAGAGCCGCGTTCCGATCGGCGTCACCACGAAGGGGCGGTTGATGAGGATCGGGTGGGCCATCATTGCGTCGATCAGCCGTTCGTCGCTGACCGTGGGCTCGCCAAGCCCGAGTTCCACATAGGGCGTGCCTTTCTCGCGGAGTGCGTCCCGCACCGT
Organism: Ensifer sp. ENS06; assembly: GCF_014852205.1. Taxonomy (NCBI): domain Bacteria; kingdom Pseudomonadati; phylum Pseudomonadota; class Alphaproteobacteria; order Hyphomicrobiales; family Rhizobiaceae; genus Ensifer; species Ensifer sp. ENS06. The sequence continues at coordinate 1,166,698 of NZ_JACVBC010000001.1, forward strand.
CAGGCCGGCATCGGCAATCATCTTTTCCAGCGCCTGCCGCGACGGCGGCGCCTGCAGATACTCGACCACCGTCGGCTCGATACCGGCGTTGCGGATCATCGCCAGCGTGTTGCGCGAGGTGCCGCAGGCGGGGTTGTGGTAGATCGTGACGTTCATGCGCTTGCCTTCCGCGGTGTTGAGTCCGCCGCTGCGGCCAGCTTCGACGGTTGCTCAAAGCCATAGGGTCGAAGCTTGCCGCAGGCAAGTCGGCTGCCCGTGTCAGTTCGTACCGGCGTCAGCGACCTGCCGCTTTGCGAGCGCCGGGCCGATCATCTCGATCCGGTTGGTCCAGATGTAGCCGGAGAACCCTGGCGGTACCATTTCCAGATCCTGCATCGTGTCGATGCCGGTGGTGAAATCGCCGCCGCCATAGGGGCCGAGCAGGATGATCTCGCTTCCGGCCGCCTTCATCCGTGTAGCGAAACGGTCGGGCCAGCCCCAGAGAAGCGGCGCATAATTGCCGGGCACGATCACAAACGTGTTCTTGCACGCGTCCGGCATCAGGCCGCTCCAGCCGTAGCCGAGATAACGGGTCAGGCACGCCATCGTCGACGTCCGGTCGTAGCCTCGCATCCCTTGCAGGCGTTTCAGCGTCTCGCGGGTCGGCTCCTCGCCGCCATAGACGCCGAACACGGCCTCCCGCCATTGCGGTTGCGCGTCGACACGCGTTGCGAGTTCAGCGCCTTCCTCGGCGCGCCGGCTCTTGAAGTTGATCAGGAACTTGCGGTCGGGCAGGGCGGCCAGCACCTCCTCGAGCGTCGGCATCTGGCCGACGCCCTTGCCGCGGAACGGGAAGGTCTTGCCGCCGTCGGCCGTGTAGCCATAGCCGATGTCGAGAGACTTCAACGCCGTCATCGGCGTTTCCTCGGTCACGCCCTTGGCCTCGGTCCGGCAATCGAGCGTCCAGTCGTGGAAGACGGCGAACTGTCTGTCGGGCGTCAGATGCACGTCGAGTTCGACGACATCTGCGCCGGCGTCAAAGGCGGCCTGCATCGAGGCGATCGTGTTTTCGAGATAGGGATGCTCCGGCGTCCTGATGATCGTTGCCGTACACGTGTCCCTGCCGACGTTGTCCTTCGGATAGGTTTGATGCATGCCTCGGTGGGCAAGCAGTTTTGCGGTGCCCGCCGGCGGCGCGACGAACAACGATGTGTTCATCAACCACACGACCGCGACAAACAGCACGAAAATGGCAAGCGCTTTCTTCATCCTGATTCTCCTCTGGGAATCGGGATTGCCCGACATTGTGGCGCGACGATGTTGTTTTGCACGTATCGCGTGCGTGCGTGTCGCGGATTGCGAACAATGTGTCACCCGCGCGCGCGGTTGACCGTGGTCCGGGCCCCGTGAGAGGTAGCCGTCACAGACTTGCGATCCAGGAGAAAGAGATGCCGCAGCTCGTCGAGGGAAAATGGGTCAAGGGCGACGTTGCGGCGAGCGAGATGAAGGGCGGCGCGTTCCATCGCGAGCCGACGCGGTTTCATCGCTGGATCACGCCCGATGGCAGGCCGGGCCCGGAAGGGCAGGAGGCCTTGCCAGCCGAGGCCGGGCGCTTCCGCCTGTTCGTTTCCTATCTCTGCCCTTGGGCCTCGCGTACGATCGCCTTCCGCAATCTCAAGGGCTTGCAGGACATTGTCGGCTTGACCGTTTCCAATCCGGAACTGGGCGAAGATGGCTGGGTCTATGACGAGCCTGTCGATGCCGGCGCGCGCGTCGGCAAGATCCGCTTCCATCACGAGCTCTATGTGGCGAGCGATCCGACCTACACCGGTAAGGTCTCTGTTCCCGTGCTCTGGGACATGCGCGAAGGGCGGATCGTCAACAACGAGTCCGCCGATATCATCCGCATCTTGAACTCGGCCTTCGATGGGCTCACCGGCAACCGGCTCGACTTCTACCCCGAGGCGCTGCGTGCCGAGATCGACCGCTGGAACGGCCCGATTTACGAGCGTGTCAACAACGGCGTCTATCGATCCGGCTTCGCCAAGACCCAGGGCGCCTATGACGAGGCGGTGGCAAGCCTCTTTGGCATGCTCGACGAACTGGAGGCCCACCTTGCGGACAATCGTTACCTCGCCGGCGAGCACCTGACCGAGGCCGACATCCGCCTCTTCGTCACCCTCGTTCGCTTCGACGCGGCCTATCACGGGGCGTTCAAATGCAACATCCGCCGGATCGAGGATTATCCGGCGCTGTCGAATTACCTCCGCGAGATCTACCAGTGGCCAGGTATCCGCGAGAGCGTACGCATCGACCATATCAAGCGCGGCTACTATGGCATCGTCCACATCAACCCGACGCGCATCGTTCCGGCAGGCCCGCTGCTCGATTTTGACCGGGCCCATGACCGCGCGCGTCTACCCGGTCTAGGCGTCGCTGAAATCTAGGTTTGTTTCTCAGCATTTGCTAAGGAAACAAATTTATGAGGGGCCATAAAGAACCCATTGTCAATCGATCGAAGCTTCCTACCTTATTTTGAGTTCTGATGGATAGGAGCCCGATGGCGGCTGCCTGACGAATTCGCGGCGATGTGCCCGCCGGATACCCGTGAGGCTACGCCCGTGCCGGTTCTCGCCGCTTCCGGACGCGCTGGCGCCTGTTCCCGATGCGCCCCGCGCAACCACTCCTGAAGCCCCGAAAGAGCCGACCCTTCGCATCTCTCATGCACCAGGACACGTTTGGTAGCTCTGGTAGGGGTGGGATATGAATGCAGCATTGTTGACATTGCTTCGCCGTCTGGTGCGCAACGGTAACCTGACGGTTGTATTTTCTTCCGGTGAAAAAGTGATCCTGGGTGACGGCAGCGGAAAGCCGGCATCAATCCGCATCATCGATGCGGAGGCGGAGGCGGCGATCGTTCGTGATCCCGGTCTTCGTTTCGGTGAAATGTATATGGACGGGCGTGTCGTCATCGAGAAGGGCGACATCTTTGATGTGCTCTCGATCGTCAAGGAAAACGGCATCGAGAACGCGGCCAATGCCACCAACACGATGACCGGCCTGTGGCATGTGGCGCGTCAGCAATTGCTGAGCCGAATCCCGGTCAATCGTAACCGGCACAACGTCGCCCATCACTACGACCTTGATCGCAAGCTTTTCGACCTGTTCCTCGACGAGGACTGGCAATATTCCTGCGCCTATTTTCAACCGCAGGGCATATCGCTCGATGCCGCGCAGCTCGCCAAAAAACGGCATATCGCGGCAAAGCTCCTGCTGGAGCCGGGCCAGAAGGTGCTGGAGGTCGGCTCCGGCTGGGGCGGCATGGCCATGTATCTGGCCGAATCCTCGGGCGTTGAGGTCACCGGCATTACGCTCAGCGAAGAGCAGCTGAAGGTCTCGCGGGATCGTGCCGCCAGGCGTGGGCTCTCCGATCGGGTCCGCTTCGAACTGCAGGACTACCGCACTTTGCAGGGCCGGCAGTTCGACCGCATCGTCTCGGTCGGCATGTTCGAGCATGTCGGCATCGGCAACTACGGCAACTTTTTCGACAAGATGAACGCGCTGTTGAAGCCCGACGGCGTCATGCTGCTGCATTCGATCGGCCAGATCTACAAGCCCTGGGCCACCAACCCGTGGATCGAGAAGTACATCTTCCCCGGCGGCTATATCCCGGCGATTTCGGAGGTCCTGCCTTCCGTCGAGCGCACGCGGCTGCTGGTGAAGGATGTCGAAATCCTGCCGATGCACTATGCCTGGACGTTGAAAGCCTGGCGCGAGCGTTTCGTCGCCCGGCGCGAAGAGGCGATCAAGCTCTATGACGAGCGGTTCTTCCGCATGTGGGAGTTCTATCTGGCTGCGTCGGAGACGGCCTTCCTCTACGACAAGCACTTCATCTTCCAGCTGCAGATCTCACCGTCTCTCGGTGCCGTCCCGGCCTCGCGCGGCTATATCGAGGAGAGGGAGCGGCAATTGATCGAGTTCGAAAAGCGCCGGCCACCGCTCGAGCCAGTCAACACCTGGGACGTCGTGCCCGAGCAGGAGCATGTCGAGCCTGCCGCCATGGCGTGCTGAACCATCGGCCGTCCCGTCTGAAAGCGGGGCGGCCGATCCATCTTCTGTGGAGTTCCGGTTTTCCGCTGAAGGCCTTCACTTGGCCTTCAAGGTCTGCGCCTTTATGGTCGCCGATCAAACAGCAAAGACGGAATTCCCATATGGCCAGCCCTGCAAAACCCATCGCCGCCATCATCGCCAGCGAAATCAAGGCGACACCTTCGCAGGTCGTCGCGGCGGTCGAGCTGCTCGACGAGGGCGCCACGGTGCCGTTCATCGCGCGTTACCGCAAGGAAGTGACGGGCGGGCTCGACGATACGCAGCTGCGTATGCTTTCGGAACGGCTGACCTATCTGCGCGAACTCGAGGCGCGCCGTGCATCGATCCTCGAATCGATCCGCGGCCAGGACAAGCTGACCGCCGAACTCGAAGCCAAGATCGCCGCCGTCGAAACCAAGGCCGAACTCGAAGACATCTATCTGCCCTATAAGCCAAAGCGCCGCACCAAGGCGGAAATCGCCCGCGAGCGTGGCCTCGGGCCTCTGGCAGAAGCGATCCTTGCTGATCGCTCCATAGCACCTGCCGACCGCGCCGCGGCCTTCCTGACTGCAGAGGTGGCCGATGTGAAGACGGCGCTCGATGGTGCGCGCGATATCATCGCCGAAGGCATGACGGAGAATGCCGATCTGCTCGGCCGCCTGCGCAACCACATGAAGGGGGCCGCCTTCCTGCGCGCCAAGGTCGTCGATGGCAAACAGGAGGCGGGTGCCAAGTTCTCCGACTACTTCGATCATTCCGAGCGCTGGGCGACGACGCCAGGCCATCGCGCCCTGGCCATGCTGCGCGGCTGGAACGAAGAGGTGCTGTCCGTCGATATCGTCGTCGACCAGGATGATACCTCGCCGGTCAAGCCGGTCGAGCGCATGATCGCTGCCGCCTACAATGTCGGTGGCCACCTGCCGGGCGACAAGTGGCTTGCCGAGATGATCGGCTGGACCTGGCGCGTGAAGCTCTCCATGTCGCTGTCGCTCGATCTCATGCGCGAACTGCGTGAGCGCGCCGAGGAAGAGGCGATCCACGTCTTTGCCCGCAACCTCAAGGATCTGCTGCTGGCCGCACCTGCGGGATCGCGGGCGACCATGGGGCTTGATCCGGGCATCCGCACCGGCGTCAAGGTCGCCATCGTCGACGGCACCGGCAAGTTGCTCGAAACCACAACCGTCTACCCGTTTCCGCCGAAGAACGATGTCCGCGGCACCCAGGCGGAACTCGCTTCGCTCATTCGCAAGCACAAGGTGGAGCTGATCGCCATCGGCAACGGCACCGGCAGCCGCGAAACCGAAAAGCTCGTGGCCGACATGCTCTCGCAGCTCCCGGCGCCGAAGCCGACCAAGGTCATCGTTTCCGAAGCCGGCGCCTCGGTTTACTCGGCTTCCGAAACCGCCGCCCTGGAATTCCCGGGCCTCGACGTTTCGCTGCGCGGTGCGGTCTCGATCGCCCGCCGCCTGCAGGATCCGTTGGCTGAACTCGTGAAGATCGAGCCGAAGTCAATCGGCGTCGGCCAGTACCAGCACGATGTCGACCAGTCGAAGCTCAGCCGTTCGCTGGATGCGGTGGTGGAAGACGCGGTGAATGCCGTCGGTGTCGACGTCAACACGGCTTCTGCGCCGCTGCTGGCGCGCGTTTCAGGCCTCGGAAAATCCTCCGCCGAGGCGATCGTCGCTCATCGCGATGCGACCGGCCCGTTTGCGAGCCGCAAGGAACTGTTGAACGTGCCACGGCTCGGCGCGCGCACCTTCGAGCAGTGCGCGGGCTTCCTGCGCATTCCCAACGGCAAAGAGCCGCTCGACGCCTCCTCGGTCCACCCGGAGGCCTATGGTGTCGCCAAGAAAATTGTTGCTGCCTGTGGTCGCGACGTACGTGCGCTGATGGGCGACAGCGTCGCGCTGAAGAGCCTCGATCCGAAGGTTTTCGTCGACGAGCGCTTCGGCTTGCCAACGGTCAAGGACATCCTTGCGGAACTGGAAAAGCCCGGTCGCGACCCGCGCCCGAGCTTCAAGACCGCAACCTTCGCCGACGGTATCGACGACATCAAGGACCTGAAGGTCGGCATGCAGCTCGAGGGCACCGTGACCAATGTCGCCGCCTTCGGCGCCTTCGTCGACATCGGCGTGCACCAGGACGGCCTCGTGCATGTGTCCCAGCTCGCGGATCGCTTCGTCAAGGATCCGCATGAGGTGGTAAAGGCCGGCGATGTGGTGACCGTTCGTGTCACGGAGGTCGATGTTCCGCGCAAGCGGATCGGCCTCACCATGCGCAAGGATGGTGGCGCCGAGACGGGCCGCGAGCCGCGGTCGGGCGCGGCGGGCGGCAACAACAATCGTGGTCCCGTGCCGCGCCAGCAGAAGCCGCAGCAACCGGCTCAGGGCGCCTTCGGTGCGGCGCTGATGGAAGCGATGAAGCGCAAATAGGGCAGGCCTTCGCCGCGGGCGCATCCGGCGTCCCCGGCCGCATGCTCTATAAATTAGCTAATTGTAATAATCTGGCCTTTCCACCATACTGACTGCAGGGCGGCGCGGACATATTGTGCCCATGCCGCAGCCGGCCGGCGACGGAAAGGTCAACGCAAACTCCTTCGCCGGGCGTCCGGTGAAAGGAGTTCGGTGATGGTGGGCAGTGCGATCCGCGGCCTGGCATTGGTCGCCCTCTTGGCGGCGGGCGTGGCGGCGCGTCCCGTTCCCGCGATCTCCCAGGCTCCGGTCAATTGTGCCGACCGGTCCGAAGTGATCGCGTTTCTGACGCGGCAATATCAAGAGAAGCAGGCGGCAACTGCGCTGATCAACCAGCAGGCGATCATGGAGATTTACGCTGCCGACAACGGCAGCTGGACGCTGATCGTCACCGACGTCAATGGGCGAAGCTGCGTCATCCTCGCCGGCAAGAGCTGGGAAACCCTGCCACCCTTGCCGATACCGAAAGCCTAGCTTCTTGGGGCTGAGCGGGCGCAGCCGCTCCTGTCAGAGCGACCGGCCGACGCTCGAATAGCTGAAGCCGTGCTTTACCACCTCGTCCTCGCGGTAAATGTTCCTGAGGTCGACGAGAATGGGCGTCTTCATCACGGTCTTGAGCCGGCGGAAATCAAGCGCCCGGAACTCGTTCCATTCGGTAACGATCACCAGCGCATCGGCTTCGTTGGCGGCCTCGTAGGGGTCGCTGGCGTAGTCGATCCCGTCGATCACCTTCTTCGCGTTTTCCATGCCCTCCGGGTCATAGCCGATGACATGGGCGCCAGCGTCCTGCAGCGTCTGGACGACCACGATCGCCGGGCTGTCGCGCATGTCGTCGGTGTTGGGCTTGAAAGTGAGGCCGAGGATCGCGATCTTGCGGCCGCGCACGTCCCCGCCGGCCGCTGCGATGACCTTGCGGCCCATGGCCCGCTTGCGGTTGTCGTTGACGGCCACCGTCGTCTCGACCAGTCGCACCGGGCTGTCATAATCCTGCGCGGTCTTCACCAGCGCCAGGGTGTCCTTCGGGAAGCACGATCCGCCGTAACCTGGACCGGCATGCAGGAATTTCGAGCCGATTCGGCCATCGAGGCCGATGCCGCGGGCGACATCCTGCACATTGGCACCGACCCGCTCGCAGAGATCCGCCATCTCGTTGATGAAGGTGATCTTCATCGCGAGGAACGCATTGCCGGCATATTTGATCAGCTCGGACGTGCGGCGCGAGGTGAAGACCAGCGGCGACTGGTTGAGATAGAGCGGACGATAGACCTCGGTCATCACGTCCCGCGCCCGCGCGTCGTCGCCCGAAAGGCCGATGACGATGCGGTCGGGCCGCTTGAAGTCCTCGATCGCGGCACCCTCGCGCAGGAATTCCGGGTTGGAAACGACGGCGAAATCGGCGTCCGGATTGGTTTCGCGGATGATGCGCTCGACCTCGTCGCCGGTGCCGACCGGAACGGTCGATTTCGTCACGATCACGGTGAACCCCTTGAGGTTCTCGGCAATCTCGCGCGCAGCCGCATGCACATAGGAAAGGTCGGCATGGCCGTCACCGCGCCGTGACGGCGTGCCGACCGCAATGAAGATGACATCGCTGTCGGCGACGGCGGCAACGAGATCAGTCGTGAAGGTAAGGCGGCCCGAAGCGACGTTGCTGGCCACCAACTGGTCGAGACCGGGTTCGAAGATCGGAATGCGCCCCTGCATCAAGGCGTCGATCTTGCTCTCATCCTTGTCGAGACAAACGACGTCGTGACCGAAGTCCGCAAAACACACGCCGGAAACAAGGCCAACATAGCCGGCGCCGATCATCGTGATTTTCATAGGCTCTTTCCCTTGTTGTGTTCCACAGCGAGCTCAGTTCATAGAACGTGCAATTGCGTATTTTTGCAATTGCTTATGCGCTCAGGTTCACACCCATTTATGCTCGATTGCGCTTAAAGCAAGCCGTCCCGCCAGCAGAATAATCCGTGGGGAGTAGCTGGTGAGCGGCTCACCGGTTCGCGTTGTAGTAATCCTTGTACCAGGCAGCGAAGCGCGCCACGCCCTCTTCGACAGAAAGCGAGGGCTTGAAATTGGTCAGCGCTTCGAGAAGGTGGGGGGAGGCGTAGGTGCGGGGCACATCGCCCTGCTGCATCGGCAGCATGTTGCGCACCGCCGGCTTGCCGACCGCCTTCTCGACCGTTTCGACGAAGGTCATCAGTTCGACCGGCTGCCCGCCGCCAATGTTGACTACGCGGAAAGGCCCCTGGCGCGAGAGCGTGTCCTCGGCCTTTTCCTCCGCCACGCGGTTTTCTTCCGCCGGCGCCACATGGGAAAGCCGGAGAATGCCTTCGACCAGGTCGTCGATATAGGTGAAGTCGCGGCTCATGCGGCCTTCGCCATAGATATCGATCGGCTGTCCCTTGTGGATGGCATCGACGAACTTGAACAACGCCATGTCGGGCCGCCCCCAGGGGCCGTAGACCGTGAAGAAGCGGAAGGCAGTGGTCGGCACCTTGTAGAGATGGGCATAGCTGTGCGCCATCAGCTCCATCGACTTCTTGGTGGCGGCATAGAGCGTCATCGGCTCGTCGGCACGGTCGGTTTCGGCAAACGGGATTTTTTCGTTGGCGCCGTAGATCGAGGAGGTCGAGGCCAGCATCAGGTGCTTAGGGTTAAGCTCCCGCGCCAGTTCCAGCATGTTCCAGGAGCCGACCAGGTTGGAATCCACATAGGCCTTCGGGTTTTCGAGGCTGTAGCGCACACCCGCCTGGGCGGCGAGGTGGATGATGACTTCGGGTTCGGCGAGCTCGGCCGCCCGGCGCAGCGCGTCTCTGTCCTCAAGCATGCCGACGACGGGCTTGAAGCCGTTCGAGCGAGCGAGGATCGCGTGCCGATTCTCTTTCAGGGTCACGTCGTAATAGGGGGTCATCCCGTCGAAGCCGACAACGAAATGCCCTTCGTCGATCAGCCGCTTGGCGAGGTGAAAGCCGATGAAGCCTGCGGTGCCGGTGATGAGGTAGCGCACGACGATGTCCCCAATTTACGTATCGGCCGTTCATACGAAGAAAGCCGATCGATTGAAAGCCGAAACCATCGGTCTGGTTACCGGTCGAGGTCCTGTTGCAGGGCGGACAGCACCGACATCGCATGGCCGGCATACTGGCTGATCCAGCGATCATGGATCGCTTGGATCGGCAATGCGTTCAGATGGTTCCAGCGTTCACGCCCCTCGCGGCGGACGAGTACGAGCTCGGCCTGCTCAAGGACTTTCAGGTGCTGCATGACCGTACAGCGGTCGAGATTGCTGAAGCGCTCGCAGAGCATGCCGGTGGTCTGCGGCTCCTGGCGCATGGCGTCGAGCATCTGCCGGCGCAGCCCGTTGGCGAGCGCCTTGAATACCAGGTCGTCTTTCGAATCGGTTGACATGTTATGTTTCTATAACATACTCTTGTTGGCCCCGACAGGAGGAATACGCCATGCCCTTTGAATTTCGTGTGAACGGACGGATCGGCCGCCCTGTCGCCCAGGTATTTGATGCGGTCGTCAATCCGGACCAGCTCAGCCGCTACTTCGTGACGCTCGGCGGCATCAGCGGGCCGCTGGTGGCCGGCGCAACCGTGAGCTGGTGGGGCGAGGTGCCGATCCAGGTGGAGGTGGTCGAGCCCAACGAGCGTATCGTCTTTTGCTGGGGCGCCATGGTCGCCGAGGGCGAGGATGCCTACCAGACCCGTGTGGAGATGCGCTTCCAGCCGCTGGAGGATGGCGCCACGATGGTGACGATCGCCGAAACCGGCTGGCGCGAGAACGCGCAGGGGCAGAAGAGCTCCTACGTCAACTGCGAGGGCTGGTCGCAGATGCTCGCCTGTATGAAGGCCTGGCTCGAATACGGCATCAACCTGCGCGACGGCTATTACCTCAGCGAACTCTCAGGCAAGCCGGCGCTCGAGCCGCAGGCCTAGCCGGCCGGTCGTCTGCAGTGCGGCGCCGACTTGAGCGACGGGCGTTAATGTGCCTGAATGCGCCGGGCGTCACTGAGGCGCGCCCGGCTGAGCATTCGGCGTCTCAATACATCGGAGGAAGGCCGCCATTGGCGGCGCTCGCCATGGGAATGCCGCCGGCCGGCTCCGTCATCGGCGGTTCGGCCTGCAGCACGACGACGCGCGAATCGACCGGTACGCGGCTGTAGAGGTCGATGATATCGGGATTGAAGAGACGGATGCAGCCGCTGGACACGGCCTTGCCGATCGACCAGGCCTCGGTCGTGCCGTGGATGCGGAACAGCGTGTCGCGGTTGCCCTGGAATAGATAGAGCGCGCGGGGGCCAAGCGGGTTGCGCACGCCCGGCTCCATGCCGCCGGCAAGCGGGCCGTAACGTTCCGGCTCGCGCGCCACCATCTCTTGCGTAGGCGTCCAGCGCGGCCATTCGGCCTTGCGCGCGATTCGCGCTTCACCTTCGAACTCAAGGCCGGCCTTGCCGACGCCGATGCCGTAGCGCATCGCCATGCCGCCATCCTGCACGAGGTAAAGGAAGCGGTTCTGGGTATCGATCACGATCGTGCCCGGCGGCTCATGCGTCTGGTAGGCGACCTGCTGGCGCAGATAGCGCTTGTCGACCTTGCTGATGTCGATGGCATCCAGTGGGAATTTCTCGTTCGGCAGCGGGCCGTACATCGCCACGTAGTATGGATCCGGTCCCTTCGGCTTGGCTGGCCCCGACGTGGTGACGCAGCTTGCGAGCGTCGAGGTGGCGAGAAGAAGGGCGAAGAGCTGCGCCAGGCGGCCGGCGCTGTTCCGGGACACACACATAATAAAGTTTTGATCCTGCTGATTGTCATTTTCGGGCGGGAGACACGGCTTTTGCCGCCCTTCCGTTCTAATGTCAAAGACGGCGTCGGGGCGGCGACAGCATGTCGCAAATGAGGCAACCATTAGGTGTGGCCGAAAGGCTACAGTCGGCAATGGCGTTTTGCTTCCGCAAGACAGCTTGATCCGCTTTCGACCGCGGGTGTATGCCGTAGCCATGCAATGGAGCGATCAGGCCATCATTCTCGGGATCCGGCGGCACGGCGAAAGCTCGGCCATTGTCGAGGTCATGAGCGCTACCCACGGCCGGCATCTCGGCATGGTGCGCTCGGGGCGTTCGCGCACGATGCAGCCGGTGCTGCAGCCGGGCAACTCGGTGGAGGTCACCTGGCGCGCCCGGCTCGACGAGCACATGGGCGAATTCCGGATCGAACCGGTGGAGCTGCGGGCCGCCCGGCTGATGGAAACGGCGACCTCGGTCTATGGTATCCAGGCGCTCGGCGCTCTCCTTAGGCTGCTTCCCGAGCGCGACCCGCATCCGCATCTCTATGAGGCGCTGGCCGTCATCGTCGACCATCTCGCCGATCCCGCCGACGCCGGCGAATTGTTCGTCCGTTTCGAACTCGCAGTCCTCAACGACCTCGGCTTCGGGCTCGATCTCACCGAATGCGTTGCAACCGGCGCTCGTACCGAACTCGTCTATGTCTCGCCGAAATCGGGCAGGGCGGTCTGCCGGGAGGCCGGAGAGCGTTATGCCGACCGCATGTTGGCGTTGCCGGACTTCCTTTCGGCCGAAGCGCGAAGGGCTGCGGATCACGACAGCCTCGCCGCCGCCTTCCGCCTGACCGCCTTCTTCCTCCACCGCCATGTCTATGAGCCGCGCGGCCTCGACGTTTCTTCCGCCCGCGACGGTTTCGTCCATGCGGCGCTGAAGGCGCTGAAAGCGCAATCCTCAGCCGCCTGATTCCCAGGAGTTATCGATGTACCAAGAGCTTTATCCCGGCATGTCCGTATCCGGCGTCGGCGTGCTGTCGCTCGACCGCGTCGCCCGCGATGGCGGTCTCAAGGCAATGCAGGATCTTTTGAGCGGCGAGCTGCCGGCGCCGCCGATGTCGAAGACGCTGAAGTTCGGGTTGAGCGAAGTCGAGGAGGGTCGGGTGGTCTTCAAGGGGCTGCCGACCGAGGAACACCTCAATCCGCTTGGCACAGTGCATGGCGGATGGACGGCAACGATCATGGATTCGGCCCTCGGCTGCGCTGTCTTCACCACCGTCAAACCTGGGGAGGCCTATACGACGGTCGAGTTCAAGGTGAACCTCGTGCGGCCGCTGCTGCCCGATATGGGCGAGGTCTTCTGCGAGGGGCGCATCGTGCATCGTGGCCGCACCATCGCGACCTCCGAAGCCTGGCTGCGCGACCGTAACGGCAAGCTGCTCGCCCACGGCACCGAAACCTGCGCCATCTTCCCGATCGACAATCTCAGGCGTTAAAGCAATTCCAGGAAAAGTGCGAAGCGGTTTTCCGTCCGGAATTGCGTCACTTCAAGCTGAGCAATTCCAGGAAAAGTGCGAAGCGGTTTTCCGCCCGGAATTGCGTCACTTCAAGCTGAGCAATTCCAGGAAAAGTGCGAAGCGGTTGTCTGCCCGGAATTGCGTCGCTCAAGCAATGTCGGAAGCAAGAAACGCCGCGCAGAATGGCGCGGCGTTCCTCTTTGTAATCGCAGTCCTGATCAGCCGATGCGACCGCCGCCCTGCTTCGTTACGGCGACGACAGCCGGGCGTACCGGCATGTCGTCCTGGAAGTCCGGCCAGCGGGTGGCCGGCGTCTCGTAAGTTGCAAGGCCGGCGTCGCCTGGGTGCTGGACGGCGAGGAAGAATGTGTCTGAGGTCGGGTTGAAGCAGGGGCCGCACATTTCGGCGCCGACCGGCACGCGGAAGAAGAGCTTCGACGTGCCACGGGCGGCGCCGTCCGTGTCGATCGCCCAGATGCCGTCGGTGCGGCCGGTGTCCTTTTCGTTGTTGCCGTCGGTCGATACCCAGAGGCGGCCATCGGTGTCGATGGCGCAATTGTCGGGCATGCCGAACCAGCCGTTCTTGGTGGTGGCAGTCGAGAACGAAGCGCCGACCTCGGCAACGCTCGGATCGCCGCACTTCAAGAGAACGTCCCAGCGGCTCTTCAGCGACGCGAAGTCGCCGTCGGTCTCGGTGATCTCGACGATGTGGCCGAAGGCGTTCTTGGCGCGCGGGTTGGCCGCGTCGACTTCTTCGGCCTTGCGCTTGGTGTTGTTGGTCAGCATCACGTAGACCTTGCCCGTCTTCGGGTTCGGCTGAACGTCTTCCGGACGGTCCATCTTGGTGGCACCGAGCGCGTCGGAGGCAAGACGGGTGTTGATCAGCACGTCCGCCTGCGAGGCAAAGCCGTTGGCTTCGGTCAGCGGGCCTTCGCCGTGCGTCAGCGGCATCCAGGTGACGGTGCCGTCTTCGTCGAACTTGGCGACATAGAGTGTGCCCTCGTCGAAGAGGTCCATGTTGGCGGCGCGATCGTCAGGGTTGAACGTGCCCTTGGTCACGAACTTGTAGACATAGTCGTAGCGCTCGTCGTCGCCGGAATAGAGCACGACGCGGCCGTCCTTGTTGACGATCGATTCGCAGCCTTCGTGCTTGAAACGGCCGAGGGCTGTGCGCTTCTTCGGCACCGACGTCGGATCAAGCGCGTCGACCTCGACGATCCAGCCGAAGCGATTGGCTTCGTTCGGCTCTTTGGAGACGTCGAAACGGTCGTAGAAGGACGCCCATTCATACTGGCCGCCCGGTGCGCCCAGCCGCTTCAGCTGCTTGTATTCCGGATGGTCCTCGGCAATCTCGCCGCCAAAATAGCCGTTGAAGTTTTCTTCGGCCATCATGTAGGTGCCCCAGGCGGTGACGCCGCCGGCGCAGTTGTTGAGCGTGCCGAACACCTTTTTGCCGGTCGGGTCGGACGGCGTCTTCAGGCGGTCGTGACCGGCGGCCGGGCCGGTGATCTGCATCTCGGTGTTGACGGTGATGCGACGGTTGTTCTTGCCGTCGAGAACCGGCTGCCACTTGCCGTCGACCTTGCGGATCTCGATGATCGTGCCGCCATGTGCGGCCATCTCGATGTCGACCAGCTCCTTGCTGTATTCGCCGAGAACGACCTTCTCTTCCTCGACTTCCTTGCCGTCCTTCGTCACCTTTTCCTTCACGACGCTGGCGAAGGCCGGGAACATCAGTTCGGCATTGGTGTATTCGTGGTTGACGACGAGCAGGCCGTGGTCGGCGCTGCCGTCGAGCGGGATGAAGCCAACATAGTCGTTGTTGTAGCCGAACAGCTTTTCCTGGGCAGCGGCCGTCTGGTTCTTCGGGTCGAACTCCGGGCTGTCGGCGAAGATCTTGTCGCCCCAGCGAAGCAGGACGTCGGCATCGTAACCTTCGGCGACATGGTGCTTTTCGTCGACGCCGGCTTCGATCTCGGTAAAGTCGAAGCGCGAACCGTCCTCGGCGCGTGCCTCTTCGGCGGTCAGGAGAGCGAGCGGGCTGACGGTGGTCGAGATCGCGGCAACTGCCAGCGAGCCGCCGATGAACGACCGGCGCGAGAAGCGGCGGTGGATGATGTCGCCCATTGTCGGATTGGCGGAACAGTTGTGGCCGACGTCTTCCAGCTCTTCCCTGCGTTCCGTCAGCGTCTTGAATTCGGTCTCTTCCGTCTGGGCGAGATGCTTGTCCATGATCGGGTCTCCTGGTTGAACGATGGAAACCACCGCGCAAGGCAGCGGTGTTCATCCGCCTGTACCAGCTGCCCCATGACAGTTCTGCGACATTTCCGTGAAGAGATTACAGCGCTCGGCCGTCTATAGATTTGGCGCTTGCATAAAAGTCTGTATGGTTGCGCGCGCCGGCGATTGCGACTGCCAGGGGAAAGTATGTTCGAACTTATTGCTTTAGCTGCCTTTATTCTGGCCCTGTCCGCCTATCTCGGCAACCGAAGGACGACCGAGCGTCTTGGTGCCGAACTCGCCGCCCTCAAGGCGGAGGTCGTGGCGCTGAAGGCCGCTCCGGGGGGAGGCGCCCCGGCTGAAACGGCGACCGAGGCGTTTGCGGCTGCGGACGAGTTGTCGGCCATGTCGGAGACGCCGGAGCCAGAGACGCTGGACGATGCCGCCTTCTCGGCCAGTGCGCGCGAGGGCGCGCGGATTTTCGGCGATGCGGAAGGAGCCGCGGCCAAAATCGAGGGCGAGGAGACGATCGCTGCCAGCACGGAAGCACCGCAGCCGGTCGCAACCGTACCCCGTCAGACCGAAAGCCTGGAAAGTCGCCTCGGCGCCCGTTGGGCCGTCTGGGTTGGCGGCATCGCGTTGGCGCTCGGCGGCGTCTTCATGGTCAAGTATTCAATCGATGCCGGGCTGTTGAGCCCGGCGGTTCGCCTGACGCTTGCTGCCTTGTTCGGCCTCCTGCTGATGGCGGCGGGCGAGGTCATCCGTCGGCGCGCGGTGCCCGTGATCGCCAACGAATTCCAGAACGCCATGATCCCCGGCATCCTGACGGCGGCCGGTGCCGTCACCCTCTTCGGGGTCGCCTATGCCGCCTATGGCATCTACGACTATATCGGCACGGGCACGGCCTTCGTTCTCCTGGCGGCGATTTCGCTCGCCACGGTTGGTCTGTCGCTGCTGCATGGGCAGGCGCTCGCTGGCCTCGGCCTGCTTGCCTCGCTGATCACGCCGGCGCTGGTTTCGAGCAACGAACCGCGCCCCTGGGTTCTTTTCGGCTTCCTCGCGATCGTTTGGCTCGCGACCCTGCTTGCATCGCGGCTGCGCCGATGGACCGTAGTGCCGACGCTTGCCAATGTTGGCATAGGGCTCTGGGGCCTTGCCTATGTCGCTGCGGCATCGCCCTTCGAAGCACGGCCGGTCGCTTTCGTCCTGCTTGTGATGATCGCCGGCATCGGACTTATCTGGCCGGCCGCCATCGAACGGGAGCCAGTGGCAGAAGCGCGCGAAGTGCGTGATGCGACTGAAGGGTCCGAAATGCTGGAGCCGACCGAAGCGACAACCCGACCCCGGGCCGTCGTCGGGCCATGGGAACGCCTGTTCGTTCCACCGCACGCGGCAATCTCCATTTCGGCCGCGATCGTCGTCACCATGCTTGCGCTCCTCCTCATCAGCCCGGCAGTCTATGCGGTCCGCTTTCCGGTGGCGGAGTTTGCAGTTGTCGTTGCGGCGCTGGCGGCGTTGGGCGCCTGGCGGACAACGGCAGTCTATCCCGCCGTGCTTTCAGCGGTCGGCGCTGTTGCTGGCGTCTGGAGCCTGACGGCGCTGAGCGGCGTGCTCGCCTATCTCGATCCCTCGCTGGCCGACGCTCTTCCGGCAGTCGTCCTGCCCGGGCGCACCGCGATGATCACCGCAATGCTGCTTGCGGCGCTGTTCGTCGCACTCGGCGGTTTCGTGCTGTCGCGCCGGCTCGTCGCCCATCCGCAATATTCGACACTCTGGGCGGGCATCGCCGCGGTCGTTCCGGTCGCGCTCGTCGCGATGTCGTTCCTGATGACCGGCAACTATTCCTTCGACCTGCCGCACGGCCTGTTCTCACTCGTCGCCGGGGCGGCGCTGCTGGCGCTTGCGGACTGGCTCTACCGCCGCGAAAGCGAGGCGATGGCGCGCGATACGGCGGCCGGCTTGCTGGTGGCCGGCTCCTTCACCTTTCTCGTGCTTGCCCTCCACGCCTGGACGGATGGGCTGGTCACGACGCTTGCGATCGCCGTGCTTGGAACGGCCTATGCGCTCGCCACGCGGATCCGCACCTGGCCGATTCTTCCGTGGATGACTGGTGCAGCGGCCGTCGTCGTACTCGGGCGCATCGCCTGGGAGCCGACGATCGTCGGTGCCGGCAATCTCGGCACTACGCCCGTCTTCAATGCGCTGCTGCCGGGCTACGGCATTCCCGCCGTGCTGCTTGCAGGCTCCGCCTATTTCCTGAGATCCTGGCCAGGCACGCGCGTGCGCAACCTGCTGCAGGCGCTTGCCAGCCTTTTCGTGCTGTTGACGCTCGCGATCCTGGTGCGCCATGCGATGAACGGCGGCGTGCTCGACAGCGCGGTGCCGACCCTCGGCGAGCAGTCGATCTACACGCTGCTGGCAATCGGCGCCTCGGCGATCTTCATGAGCCTCGACATGAAATCACCGAGCCCGGTCTTCCGCTACGGCGGCATGGGCCTCGGCGTGCTCTCGATGCTGTCGGTGCTTTCGGCGCATCTCCTCGGCCTCAACCCCTATTTCAGCGGCGAACTGCTGGGGCGTATCCCGTTCTTCGACCTGCTGTTGATCGGTTATCTGTTACCGGGGCTCGGCTATGCGGGGCTCGCCTGGTATGCACGCGACAAGCGGCCCTTGCCCTATGTCATGGCACTTGCGGTCAGCGGCGCGGTGCTTGCTTTCGCCTGGGCAAGCCTCATGGTTCGCCGTGCCTGGCAGGGGGAAAACATCGCGGACTGGAAGGGCTTTCTGCAGGGCGAGACCTACACCTATTCGGTCGTCTGGCTGCTGCTCGGCGTGCTGCTGCTGGTGCTCGGCTCGCGCTTCCATGCCAAGAGCATCCGCATCGCGTCGGCCGTTCTGGTCTTTGTTGCCGTGCTGAAGGTGTTCCTGATCGACATGTCCAACCTCGAAGGTTTCCTGCGGGCTCTGTCCTTCATCGGCCTTGGCGGGGTATTGATCGGGATAGGGCTCTTCTACCAGAAGATCTTGTCCGGCGTTGGCGCTGCACCGACGGCGCCGGCAAAGCCTGCCGAACAGCAATAGGACATCATGACAGAGATTTCGAAACTCGCGGCCGCCTTCGCGCCGCATGAGGAACTTGCGGCGGCGTTGCTGCCGCATGCCTTCGCCGCCGATGACGGCTCGCACGATGCCGCACATCTGATCCGTGTCTGGAAGAATGCCGCCCGCATCCAGGCGGAGGAGGGCAGTGAGGCGCGTTTGCTCGCCGCCGCGGTGCTGCTGCATGACTGCGTCTCGGTCGAGAAGAACTCGCCCCTGCGCACGCAGGCATCACGACTGGCCGCCGAAAAGGCGACGGGCATTCTGAAAGATCTCGGTTGGGGCACGGATGAGATTGCCGCGGTGGCGCACGCCATCCTGACGCACAGCTTCTCGGCGAACATCCCGCCGGAAACCCTGGAGGCGAAGATCCTTCAGGATGCCGATCGGCTGGATGCGATCGGCATGGTCGGCGCTGCCCGCTGCTTCTACATCGCCGGGCGCATGGGCAGCGGCCTTTACGACCCGCTCGATCCGCTGGCTGAGGCGCGGGCGCTCGATGACAAGGCCTTCGCCATCGATCATTTCGAGACCAAGCTCTTCCGGCTCGCTGACGGGTTCAAGACCGAGGCCGGCCGCCGTCTGGCTCACGAGCGTGAGCAGCGGCTACGCGACGTGCTCGCCATGATGCTGGATGAAATCTAGTTGCCGGGAAGGGCGTGGGGCGCTTTTCTGCGAGCGATTGTGCCGCGCCGATTGCACCGGAACATTTCTCCGTTTCCATCAAACCGAGAAATGATCTAGGCCTTTCAACGGATTGCAGCCGCCCGGTGAATCGGATCGTCAGGCGCTTGAATCAGTTTTTGAAGATGGAAGGAACTGTCCATGAAGGTGACCGGCCTCAACATTCATCCGCTGAAGAGCGGTCGCGCGATTGCCCGCGAGACGGTCTCGGTCAATCTCGACGGCGTCGAGGGTGACCGGCGTTTCATGCTGATCCAGCCAGATGGGCGCTTTATCACCCAGCGCGAACTGCAGACATTGGCGCAGGTTGAGGCGAGCCACATCGATGGCGGCGTGCACCTGAGGATGGGTGAGCGGGAGATCTCCGTCCGCTTCGATCCGGACCGTCGTCTGAACGTCGTCGTTTGGGGCAGCGAGGTCGATGCCGCCGTGTCGGATGAAACGACGGACGAGGTTCTCTCTTCATGGTTCGGCCGCCCGGTCAGGCTCGCCCATATGGACGCCTCGGCCGAACGGCTCGTCGGCGCCGAATGGGCAGGAGCGGCCGCACCCGTCGGCTTTGCCGATGGCTTTCCGATCCTGATCACGACCACGGGTTCGCTTGCCGATCTCAACCGGACGCTTGCCGAAAAGGGCCAGGAACCGGTCGGCATGGAACGGTTCCGCACCAACATCCTCGTCGACTGCGATGAAGCCTGGGAGGAGGATTTCTGGGAGAGCGTCGAGATCGGCGGCATCCGCTTCGATCTCGTCAAACCCTGCTCGCGCTGCATCATGACGACCCAGGACCAGATCACCGGCGAGCGCATCGGCGGCAATCCGATCCAGGGGTTGGCGGAGAAGCGCATGTCGGCCGACCGCCGCGTGACCGGCGTGCTCTTCGGCTGGAATGCGGTGCCGCGCAGCGAAGGCACCGTGAAGCTCGGCGATGAGGTCAAGATCATCGGCCGACGCGGCGAGCGCTGGCCGATGAAGGTGCGTGCTTCGGCTTAGTTCAGAAGCAATTCCGGAAACGATCGCACGCGTTTCTCGGTATCAAGCCCAGGGCGTGATACCGAGAAGCTTGGCGCCCAGATCCGAAAGGCTGGCGGGGGAGGCGTTGTGCTTTTCCCATTCGCGCGGGTCGCCGGGAAAGGCGTCGCGCTTCGGATGGTCGAGCTCGCGCCACAGGCGCACCCGTTCCTCGCGCTCGGCGACATTGCCCCATTCCGCCGGATGCATCGAAATGTACTGCGCCATGCGCACGCGGCCGTCGGAATGATTGGGTCGCACGCCGTGGGCCAGCAGGCTGTTGAAGATCATCAGGTCGCCGGCCTCCATCTCGATGTTGACGGTCGAAAGACCAGTCATGTCGGGGTGCATCGGGTCGCGGTCGGCGCTTTGAGTCTTCTCCCAGCTTTCGAAGTTTTCGAACAGTTCCGGCACGCATTGGAAGCCGCCGACGTCGCCGTCCTGCTTCTTGAGGCTGAGCACGCCCTGAACGCCGATCGGCAGCGGCCGGATTGAGGTGTCGACGTCCCAATGTATGAAGCCGTTGGGATTGCCCTTGACCTTCTTCGGTGGGTTGAGGTTGGCGCGGTCGATCGTCACCCACAGGTCCTCGCGGTCCCAGATGTCGACGAAGGCGCCGTAGATGCGCGGCTCCTGGCGGTTGTCCCAGAGATACTGGTGATTGTAGATCTCCAGCATGCCGGTGTTGTTGAGTTCCTTCATCTTGTGCTCGCGTCGCTGCGGCGCATACCAGGTCGAAGGGGCGGCCGGATCCTTTTCGTCGAAGCGCCAGAGCAACTCGACGAGCCGCTCGACATTGGCCGCCGGTACCGCCTGACGAACGATGACGTAGCCCTTGGTGATCCAGTGCTGCCAGTCCGCTTCCGAAAGCACGCGCAACGGCAGCCGTTTCTGGATGTCCTTCAGTTGAATGTCGAGATGGGCTGCCGTCGGATGGCTGTCTCTAAGTGGCTGCATGGGTATCTCCTCGCCTCAGGAAGCTTGATTGGTGATGGAGAAAACCTAGACCTTTCACTGGTGCTGCTGTTGCACGAAGCCTGCGAAAACTGATACTATTCTGGCCTCTAAGGGGGTAAGCGGTGCAACATGAAGGCTGTTTTGCAGAAGATCTCGAGGCCGACCAATGCCTCATCAATCTTGCTCGACCGCCGGCTGGACGATTCCATCCCGTTCCAATGGCACCATCATCCCGAGTTCGAACTGACGCTGACGCTCAACTCGCGCGGCCAGCGCTTCATCGGAGACCATATCGGCGCCTATGAGGACGGCGATCTCGTGCTGGTCGGCTCCAACTTGCCGCACACCTGGCACTCCGCCGGCAAGGTCGATGAGGCCGAACCGCACGTGGCGCTGGTGCTTTGGTTCCATCCGGAATGGGTGGAGCGCCTGGAGGAGGGCTTCGTCGAACTCGCCGGCGTCAAGGCGATGTTCGAGCGTTCGGCTCCAGGGTTGGAGTTCACGCCGGAAGTGGCCACCCGCGTGCGGCCGCTGTTCGAAGGGTTGCGCCGGTTGGCGCCGGAGGAGCGCCTGCCGGACGTCCTGTCGATGCTGACGATCCTGGCGCGAGAGCAGGCGGTAACACCGCTGTCGAGCCGGGTCGTCACGCCATCAGGCCGATCGGTCGACCGCGGCCGCCTCGACCGGGTGCTCGACCATATCCACCTGCATTACGCCGAAAACCCGTCGATGGACGAACTCGCGGATCTGGCCGCGCTCAGCCTTTCCGGCCTGCATCGCCTGTTCCTGCGCCACCTCAACATGCCGGTCTCGGAATATCTGATGCGCCTGCGGATCGGCGAGGCCTGCGCGCTGCTCAGTGGTTCGGCGCGTTCGATCGCTCATGTCGCCGATGCCGTCGGCTACCGTTCGCTCGCCAACTTCAATCGCCAGTTCAAGGCGGCCAAGGGCATGACGCCGAGAGCGTTTCGCGACCGGTTCCGCAGCGCCGCTTGATCAAGGCATCAATTCCGGTGATTGCGGCGTCAATTTAATTGGCTTTTATCTGTTTTAGCAGCCGCCTAGGATCGCGCTCCATCAATCGGAGAGATTCCATGTCCGCTGTTTCCGGAGCATCCGCGCCGTCCAGTGCCCGTCAGGAGATGCCCTGGCTGATCATTGCGGCCGGCTCGGTCGTCGCGATGCTCACCTTCGGCCCGCGCTCGGCGATGGGCTTCTTCCAGCTGCCGATGCTCGCCGATACGGGCTGGGACAGGACGACCTTCGGCCTTGCCATGGCATTGCAGAACCTCTGCTGGGGCCTGAGTCAGCCCTTCTTCGGCGCGATCGCGGACAAGTTCGGAACGTGGCGCGTGCTCGCCATGTCGGGCCTTCTCTACGCTGCAGGGCTCTTCATCATGGCCTTCGCCAACGCGCCGATCTGGCTGCACATCGGCGGCGGAGTGCTCGTCGGCATGGCGGTGGGCTCCGGCTCCTTCGGCATCCTGCTCTCCGCCTTTGCCCGCAACGTCACGCCGCATCAACGGTCGCTCGCCTTCGGCATCTGCACGGCGGCAGGCTCGGCTGGCATGTTCCTGTTCGCGCCCCTGAGCCAGGGGCTGATCTCGGCCTATGGCTGGTCGGACAGCCTGGTCTATCTCGGTGTCCTCATGCTGGTGGTGCCGTTCTTCGCGATCCCGCTGCGCGGCAACGCGTCCTCCGGCCGCCAGAGCGAGGCGCAATTCAAGCAGTCGATCGGCGAGGCGCTGAAGGAGGCACTTGGCCACAAGAGCTACCTGCTGCTGGTTTCCGGCTTCTTCGTTTGCGGCTACCAGGTTGCCTTCATCACCGCGCACTTCCCGGCTTACATCGGCGATATCGGCATCGACGCGCGCTATGCGGTGATCGCGCTGGCACTCATCGGCTTCTTCAACATCATCGGTTCTCTGTCGGCGGGCTTCATCGCCCAGCGCTACTCGAAACCCTATTTCCTGGCGCTGATCTATATCGCGCGGTCGGTGGCGGTGACGGCCTTCCTGCTGCTGCCGCAGACGCCGACCTCGGTCATCGTCTTTGCCATCGTTATGGGCCTGCTCTGGCTTTCGACCGTGCCGCCGACCAATGCGCTGGTCGCGATCATGTTCGGTACGCGCCACCTCGGCCTGCTCGGCGGCATCGTCTTCCTGTCGCACCAGGTCGGCTCGTTCCTGGGCGTGTGGATGGGCGGCTACCTCTACGACCACTTCGGTTCCTACGATCCGGTGTGGTGGCTCGGTGTAGCCCTCGGCGTCTTCGCCGCAATCGTCCACTGGCCGATCGAGGAGAAGGGCGTGGCACGGCCGGCGATGGCCTGATCGCGAACCAAAATCAGAAGCGCCGCGAAAAGCGGCGCTTCTATTCTTGAATTCTGTCACAAAACTTTCTAAATCAACCCATGCGGCTTTGCCGCTTTTGTTTTGGTTCAATTATGCTCATATTGAGCATAATTGAAAACCCGCCCAGGAAGAGGGGCGGAGAGGAGATGTCGATGACGCGCCTTGCACCCCGCACCGCGGCCGTGGTGAAACCGGTTTTTGTCAGCGCCGCTGAGCGCTTCGGCATCATCGAAAGGCCCGAGCTTGCCTTTACGCCGGCGATCGCGCGCGAAACCGAGCATCTCTACGAGAAGGTCAAGGATTTCATCCCGGCGATCGAGTGGCCGGTCTACGCGCCCTATGTGCACGCCATCAACCGGCTGAAGAAGGAGCGTAACGCGGTCATCCTCGCGCATAACTATCAGACGCCGGACATCTTCCACTGTGTCGCCGACATCGTCGGCGACTCGCTGCAGCTCGCGCGCGATGCTGCCAAAGTCGATGCGGAAATCATCATCCAGTGCGGCGTGCACTTCATGGCCGAAACGTCGAAGTTGCTGAGTCCGGAAAAGACCGTACTGATCCCCGACGCCAAGGCAGGCTGCTCGCTGTCGGAATCGATCACCGGCGCCGATGTCCGCCTGCTGAAGCAGCGCTACCCCGGCGTTCCCGTCGTCACCTACGTCAACACGTCTGCCGACGTGAAAGCCGAGACCGACATCTGCTGCACCTCATCGAACGTGCTCGATGTCGTCGAGAGCCTAGAATCCGACACGGTTCTCTGCATTCCCGACGAATACCTGGCGATGAATGTCGCGCGCCAGACCAACAAGAAGATCCTGACCTGGAAGGGCCACTGCGAGGTGCACGAGCGCTTCACCGCCGCCGAGTTGCTCGCCTACAAGGAAGCCAATCCGGGTATCGAGATCATCGGTCATCCGGAATGCCACCCGGACGTGATCGCCGTCTGCGACTTCGCCGGCTCGACCTCCGGCATGATCAACTACGTCAAGGACAATCGCCCGTCGAAGGTGCTGCTCGTTACCGAGTGCTCGATGGCGTCGAACATCCAGGCCGAGATCGAAGGCGTCGAGTTCGTCAAGCCGTGCAACCTCTGTCCGCACATGAAGCGCATCACGCTGCCGAAGATCCTCGACAGCCTGCTGACCATGACGGAGGAGGTTCTCGTCGATCCTGATATCGCCGATCGCGCCCGCCTTGCGGTCGAGCGCATGGTGAACCTCAAGCAGTAACAATTTCCGCCGGGTCATACCGGATGCAGGCATGCGCATTGGAGGAGAATGAATCATGCTGACCGACCATTTCCGCCCGCAATCCTTCAACGGGATTGACGATATCGTCATCGTCGGTGGTGGCTTGGCCGGCCTCTTCTGCGCGCTGAAACTGAGTCCGAGACCGGTGACGATCCTTGCCGCAGCCCCGATCGGCCACGGCGCCTCGTCGGCCTGGGCTCAAGGCGGCATCGCCGCCGCCATGAGCCCCGGCGACACCTTCGAGAAACATGTCGCCGACACGTTGGCCGCCGGTGCCGGCATCGTCGACGAGAAGATGACGCGCATGATGGTGGCCGAAGGCCCGGCGCGCATTCACGATCTGCTCGAATATGGCGTGCCCTTCGATCGCGATCTCGAAGGCAAGCTGCTGCTCTCGCGTGAGGCGGCCCACTCCGAGCGACGCATCGTCCGCGTCAAGGGCGACATGGCCGGCAAGGCGATCATGGAAGCGCTGATAGCCGCCGTCCGCCGGACGCCGTCGATCCGCGTGATCGAAGGCTATGTGGTCGAGGAACTCGTGCGCGAAGGCCGGTTCATCTCCGGCGTCATCGCCCGGCCCGATGCCGGCCAGTCGAAGAAGCGCGTGGCTTTCCCGGCCCGTGCCGTCGTGCTCTGCTCCGGTGGAATCGGTCATCTCTATGCTGTCACGACCAACCCGTGGGAAGCGTGCGGGCAGGGGCTCGGCATGGCCGCCCGCGCCGGCGCGATCATCGCCGATCCGGAATTCGTGCAGTTTCACCCGACGGCGATCAACATCGGCAAGGATCCGGCGCCGCTCGCGACCGAGGCGCTGCGCGGTGATGGCGCCCAGCTTCTGAACGCCGCCGGCCATCGCTTCATGCTCGATATCCACCCGGACGGCGAGCTTGCGCCGCGCGACATCGTTTCGCGTGGTGTCTTTGCCGAGGTCCAGGCGGGCCGCGGCGCCTTCCTCGATTGCACCAAGGCTGTGGGCAAGCATTTCCCCGAGATGTTCCCGACGGTCTATGCCTCTTGCATGGCGGCCGGCATCGATCCGGTGACGCAAGCCATCCCGGTCGTGCCGGCGGTTCACTATCACATGGGCGGCGTGCTCACCGATGCCGAAGGTCGCACCTCGATCGACGGTCTCTGGGCTGCTGGAGAAGTGACCTCCACCGGCGTGCACGGCGCCAACCGGCTCGCCTCCAACTCGCTGCTCGAAGCCGTCGTCTTTGCGGCCCGCATCGCCGAAAACATCAAGGGCACGCTGCCGACGCCGCAGCTTACCGAATGGGGCGACAATGCCGGCGAGAATGACGATCCGGTGACGGTCGAGGACAGCCCGCAACTCAAGATCCTGCGCCAGGTGATGAGCGATTGCGTCGGCGTGATCCGAACCCGCGAGAGCCTGGTAAAGGCGATCCGCGAGATCGCACAGCTCGAGCGCGACAACACCCGCATGCGCTTCACCAACATTATTACCACGGCCAAGCTGATCGCCGTCGGCGCGCTGCGGCGCACGGAAAGCCGCGGCGGTCACTTCCGCGCCGATTGCCCACAGGAACAGCCGGAATGGTGCCGCCGCACCTATCTGACGCTCGCCGACGCCAACCGCCTGGCGAGCGAACTGGCGGAGACGGAAGCGGCGTGATTTCACGCGCGCCGCTTGCATGGACCGACACTCAAGGACGAAAAAGCAGATGACCGCAGCCCTCCGCCCCGAACTTCCCGCACTGATGATCGAGGACCAGGTGCGTGCCGCACTTAACGAGGATCTCGGCCGCGCCGGCGACATTACCACGCTCTCGACCATCGGGCCGGAGCTGACCGCAAAGGCCGGCATGAACGTGCGCGATGCGGGTGTTGTTGCCGGGCTGGAGCTTGCGCGTGCCGCCTTCCGTCTGGTCGATCCGTCGATCCGCTTCGAGGCATTGGTGGCGGATGGTGACCGGGTCACGCCGGGCACGGCGATCGCCCGGATCTCCGGTCGCGCCCGCGGGCTGCTGTCGGCCGAACGCGTTGGCCTGAACTTCCTAATGCACCTTTCGGGCATCGCCAGCTATACGGCGAAATTCGCCGACGAGATCGCCCACACGCGTGCGAAGGTCTGTTGCACCCGCAAGACCATTCCTGGGTTGCGGGCGCTGGAAAAATACGCGGTGCGTCTGGGCGGTGGCTCCAATCATCGCTACGGCCTCGACGATGCCGTGCTGATCAAGGACAACCACATTGCCGTATCCGGCGGCGTCGCCAGCGCCGTCCATGCGGCACGTGCCTATTGCGGCCATCTCGTCAAGATCGAGATCGAGGTCGATGGCCTCGATCAGATGCGCGAGGCGCTGACGGCTCAACCCGACGTCATCCTGCTCGACAACATGGGGCCGGACTTGCTCCGCGAGGCCGTTGCGGTCAACCGCGCGTTTTGGCAGCTCTCCGCCGACGCCTATGCGGTCGATGCCCGCCGGACGCGGTTGGAGGCTTCAGGCAACGTCAAGATCGATACGGTGCGGGCAATCGCCGAGAGCGGCGTCGACTACATCTCGACCTCGAAGATCACCATGGCCGCCCCGACGCTCGACATCGGCCTTGATGTGGTGATCGAAAGGTAAGCAACTCCAGGAAAAGTGCGAAGCGGTTTTCCGTCCGGAGTTGCGCCCAAAAGAGGCCAACTCCAGGAAAAGTGCGAAGCGGTTTTCCGTCCGGAGTTGCGCCCAAAAGAGGCCAACTCCAGGAAAAGTGCGAAGCGGTTTTCCGTCCGGAGTTGCGTCTTTTCAGAAGCTAACCGAGGTTTTGAACGTCAACGCTGCATGATGAACGGGCAGGAGAAACGTTCGCCGACGGTGATCTGCGTGCCGCAGTCGTAGCGGCAGGTCCGAAACTGCCCGTTCAGGTCCTGGCTGTTGAGATTGCAGATGGTTGTCTGCGGCTGCATGCCGCCGCCCTGTTGGTTCTTGAAGTAGTCGGGCATCTTCGGCTTTTCGTCGGTTCCCGATTGGGGCGAGGTGCCGAGCAGCGACGTAAGCAGGGTCAGGACGAGCAGCATGGTTGTCACCTCGGTCGTAAACGCCGCATGGTTTGCGGGCAGCGAAAGTTCGGTCGCGTCCCACTGCACCGATTATAGCATCATCCCCGCATATGTAGGGCGTTCTGGTGGAGGTTTTTAGGTGCCGATCCGCCATTTGGTGGGCGGTACTGCCCTCATCGCCCACCGACCTTGAGCCCCGGGGCGGGGCGCTCGTCGAGGATCTGGCGGCGGAAGCGGAAGAGAGCGGCCGGCCGCCCACCGGTGGAAGACAACGTCATCCCCGTCGGCTCCACCAGTTCGGCCCCTTCGACCAGGCGGCGGAAGTTCTGCTTGTGCAGGTGGCGCCCGGAGATCGCTTCGACGGTTGCCTGCAGATCGGTCAGCGTGAACTCGGGCGGCATCAGTTCGAAGACGACCGGCCGGTACTTGATCTTGCCGCGCAGCCTCGCCATCGCGGTCGCGACGATACGGCGGTGGTCGTGGCGCATCGCCAGCCCGGCGGTCAGAACGTCGTTGCCATTACCGTGGCCGTCGATGGCCGCCTCGGGCACGAGCCCTGCCTCGTAAAGCAGCTCATAGCGCTCCAGCACGCGTTCCTCGTCCCAGGGAAAATCGCCGAGGCCGAAGGCCAGGCGAATGCGCGCCCGGCGCCCGGCAATCCGGGCGGCTCGGTCGTCACCGGACACACCTGTTTCCCAGCGGGCAAGTGCCGGCAGGAGCGCCTGGTCCAGCACCGCCGGGCGACCCTGCCGCCAGTCCTCCCAGGGCAGGTAGCCGTACCAGTCGCGCCAATGCGCGCCGGCTTCGGCCAGCCGTTCGGTGTTTTCGGCATCGGTTCTCGTCAGGGCCAGATAGCCGACCGAGACCATGTGCTTGCCTTCTTCGCCCGGCAGCCGCTGACGGCCGCGATCGCCGAAGGTGTAAAGCTGTTCGATATAGCCGAGCTTCAGCGCCGTACGCTTTTCGACGCGATCGCGCAGGCTCGTCTCAAAGGTCCGGTGGAGCGCCGGATCGAAGGGACCGAAGGGCAGGCTGTCACGCGCATCGCCGTCACTTTCGCTGACGGCGAGGATGCGCGGGCTGCGGTTGACGACGGCGACGATCGCCGCATTGAGGCCGATCTCGACCGTTGTCGGCTGCGTCTCAATCGGCAACGGCTGCTCCTTCGGAAGCAAGCGGCAGAAGGAACGGTGCATTGCCGTCTGCATCCGCGCCGCGACCGATCGCGCGAACGGCGGCGATCAGCCTTCCATTGCGCGCGAGCACGCCGTCGCCAATTTCGACGAGCCGGCTGTTGGGGGTCGCATAGGGCGAGGCGCGGCGCAGCCGCTGCACCAGCTCCGCGTCGTCCTGGTCCGGCTCGGCCGCGAGCGCGGCGATGAGGGCGGCTGCCGGCGAACGGGAGACGCCCATCCAGCAATGAACGAGGAGCGGCCGTGCACGGTCCCATTCGCGCGCAAAGGCTACGATCTGCCGGACATGGTCTTCCTGCGGCGCAATGAGGTCGCCGGTGCCGGCAAAGGTGATGTCGTTCATGCCGAGCGTCAGATGTCGCGCCTTGACGATGACGCCGGGGCGATGGAAATCCTGGCCCTTGGCGACGAGGCTGATCATCTCGGTGCAGCCATGGCGGACGGCCATTTCGGCGATGCGGGAAAGCGGAGAAACGATAATGCCGGGCATGTCAGATTTCCGCGCGCGCGGGCACGCGCTGCGCTTCCAGCGTGAGGAACCGTTCGGTGAACAGGCGCTGCGCCTCGACCGCCGGCAAGGGATCGATCAGCAGCGTCTCGCGGGTGATGCCGCGCGGCTGGCCGAAGAACTTGCGCGCCTCTTCGACGGAGAAGCCGGCAAGCACCGTTGCTTCGAAATAGGCCGCGACATGATCGGCCTTCTTGATGCGGTCCTTCAATTCCTTGGAGCAATGCGGCGGCAGGCCGAAACGAAGGTGGATGGCGCTTTCCAGCCGCTTCTCGACCGATTTGTAGCCGCCGCCGACCACCGCCTTGAACGGCGAGATCATGTCGCCGATCACATATTCCGGCGCGTCGTGCAAAAGCGCCAGCAGGCAATCGTCGGTGCTGCACTTGTTGCTGCGGCGAAAAATATCTTCGACCATCAGGCTGTGCTGGGCGACGGAGAAGGCATGATCGCCGGCGGTCTGGCCGTTCCACCGGGCAACACGGGCGAGGCCATGGGCGATGTCGCCGATCTCGACATCGAGCGGCGAGGGATCGAGCAGGTCCAGCCTTCGGCCGGAAAGCATGCGCTGCCAGGCGCGGGCCGTCGTCACGCGCTTGCCTCGTCCGTGCTGGTTGGGAAGGTGAGGCCGGTCCATTCGGGCAGAACCATTGTCACCGCCACGTCGCCGGCGAGCAGCGGGATCCCATTCGCCATGGCTTCGCCGGCCTTGTCGATGCGCACGATCGCGAGCGCCGACTTGCCCTGCACCGTGCCCAGCGCGCCGATCGACTTGTCGTTCGCCGTAATCGTCGTTCCCGTGGGAGGAAGGGCGGCGTCCGCCGAAACGATCACGACCCGGCGGCGCGGCGTGCTGCGGTGCTGCATGCGCGACACCACTTCCTGACCGACATAGCAGCCCTTCTTGAAGGAGAGGCCGCCGTTTTTGTCCAGGAGCACGTCATGGGGGAATGCGTCTTGCACCGCATAATCGGCACCGGCATTCGCAATGCCCGCTGCGATCCGCAGCCGTTCGAGGTCTTCTGCGCCGGCCGTGTCGCCGGTGGCTTCCCCATAGGCGCGAAAGAGCGCAACGCCCGCCTTCTCGAAACGGTGGTCCCGATAGGCACCCGTCGGTGCTGCTTCGTCGAATATCACGGTGACGGCGTCGGAAGCCCTGATCGAAAGCTCGACTGCCGAGCGAAGCTTGTACATCGTCATGCGCTTCAGCAGCGCTTCGGCCTGGTCGCGTGCTGTTTCCAGCCGTAGGCCATCGCCGTCGCGGGAGATCAGGAACTCGAACAGGATCTTGCCCTGTGGCGTCAGAAGCGCGCCAGGACGCGCCTCGTCGGGCGCAAGCGCGTCGAGGTCGGTGGTGATCAGTCCCTGAAGAAGATCTTCGGCGTCCTTGCCGGAAATGGAGACGATCGCACGATCGTCGAGGCGAACTCTGGGCATCGTTCGAATCCTGTTCGACGGGAGGGGAGAATCCCGCGCTAACCTAGCAAACGATCACCTGGTAGCCGTGGCCGACTCAGGCCCCGGTCTCACCGGCGATCTCTTGGCGAAGAGGTAGGATGTTCGGCTGTCATCGGCAAGCAGGTCGCCGGCGCTCAGTCGCC
The DNA here is from genome assembly GCF_014852205.1 of Ensifer sp. ENS06. Lineage (NCBI taxonomy): Bacteria > Pseudomonadati > Pseudomonadota > Alphaproteobacteria > Hyphomicrobiales > Rhizobiaceae > Ensifer > Ensifer sp. ENS06. The sequence continues at coordinate 1,197,419 of NZ_JACVBC010000001.1, forward strand.
GGCGATGAAGAATTTCCATTTGCCGTCCGGCATGATGCCGACGCGATAGAAGTTGTAACTGCCGAATTCTTCCATGTCGGCAAAGTCGCCGGCGGTGACCAGGCGGAACAGGTCGACCTTTTCCGGTGCCGTCAGCGTCGAAAGCTTCTTTTCCGCAAAATAGGGCCAGACATAGGCCTCCTGCGGCGTGCCCTTGTCTACCAGCACGAAGCCGGTCGACAGCACGTCGAGCAGGATCGCGAGAATTTCGACGCCTTCCTGGTCGCCCGAAAGGCTCTTCAGGATCGACACCGGGTCTTCATCGCCGGTGACGCCGGTGACCTGGGTCTGGTTCGGGCCCTTGCCGAGCAATGGGCGCAACCGCTCGATGTCGCCGGAAGCCGCCGCCTCGACGATCAGCTCGCGCATGCGGGCGACCGGCGCCGGAATCTTGGAAACGTCGGTCAGGACTTCGACAGGCCCGGTCGGCTCCGGCTCTTCAGTTTCGGGAGCATCTTCCTTGGTGGCTGTCGCCGACTTGTTGATCAGCGGGTCGGGCATCGGGATTTCGAGTGGAAGCGTCTCTTCCTCGTCCGGCTCTTCGGCAGCGGGTTCGGCGGCAGGCGGCGTCGCCTTCTGGTCGCCGGCGGCAGGCTGTTGCTCGGCCGGAACGGGCTGCGGCGCGCCCTGCAATTCGCTGAGAGCGAAGGCGGGGGAAACCGCTGCCGGGGTGGTCAAGGCGACACCGGCCAACAGCAGTGTGGCGAGGCGAACCGGAAGGGTCCGGTTTGCAAGATTCCGATGCATCGGGCAGTCCTGATATTACTGAATCGTGCGCTGGGGCGAGAATTCGCCGGCGAGCACGCGCTCGCGAAGCGAATTGAGCATTGCTTCGGCGCCGTCTTCGCCATGAAGCCGAACGGTTTCCCGCATGGCAAGGGCAATGGCCGCATCGGCGATGATTTCCGGCTCGATACCGTCGGCCATTCCGTCCGCCCAGGCCTCGCTCTGGTGTTCCAGCGCAGCCTGCATCTTCTCGTGGACGATCATGTCATCGATGTCGGTCAGGCTTGGTTCCATCATTCGTTCCATGCGACTTCCATTGTGCAAGCGGTTCATATTATGGCCGTTCGGCTGAACTCCGACTGAACGACCGTGACGGACTCGCCACTTCTTACCACTCTCTTAACGAACTTAGCAGCCTTTTCCCGAAACGACACGGGGTCGTGAGAAAAGAGGTTAATTTATTGCTAATTTCCAAAGCGGGCGACGATTTCTGACGCAAGTGTTGCCCCTTCGGCACGATATCGCTGTTCGGCGACGATCGCAGGGCCTGTGCAGTTCGTATAGACCGATGCGAAGGTGCGGTACCCGCGGTTGAAGGCGGCAGTCATCCGCTCGCGTCGTTTGACTTCAGTGGCGGTTTCCTTGTCGATCAGATCCTGCATCGAGCGGCGCCAGACGTCTTCCGGTTCCTTGACGCAGAGATTCCTGAGGTAGTGCACGGAGCCGAGGATTTCCGAGAGTCGAATCAGCCGCTGGTCATAGGGCGTCGGCTTTTCTTCCACAGCGGCCGGGGCAGGGGCTGCGGTCTCGGTCTTAGCCGCCTCTTTCGTCGGTGTTTTTTGCGCCGCCGCACCAGTGGCGACCGTCAGGGCGATGCCGGCGAGCGTGAGCCTTGCGAGGATCGGGACAGGGATCATGATTTCATCAAGCCCGAATTGTCGGCGGTTTCAAGGCCGTCGCCTGATGTCGCGGCGTTCGCGCCGGTGCCGGAGAGCCTTTCCACACATTCGCGCACGCTGTCGGGGATCGGCAGGGTGAAGATCTCCTCAGGGGTGAACCAGCCGAGCCCTGCCGCGTCGTCGCTGGCGACGGCCACCGCGTCGGCATCCGCCTCGGCCCTGAACACCGAAAGCAGGAAGTGTCGCCCTTCGGACTCCTTGCCCGGCAGATCGTAGATTTCAAACAGCACCGGATCGCGCGCCTTGATGCCGGTTTCTTCGAACAATTCGCGAAGCGCTGTCTCCGCCGGCGTCTCGCCGGGCTCGGCACGGCCGCCCGGAAAGGCGTACATGTCGGCCGACGGTGGGTTGGCCCGGCGAACGAGCAGATAGCGACCGTCGCGTTCTAGAATGACGGAGGAAGCAAGTTCGGGCTTGGTCGGCATCAGGGAATCAAATCGTCTCGGTAGCGTTGACCCATCCTACGTGAAGTGCCACATCGATGTCATGTGCGGACGTTTTGCGCTGACGGCGACCCCCGACGAAATGATGGAATTGTTCAGCCTGCTGGAAAGCGACGACTTTCCGGCGCGCTTCAATATCGCGCCAACCCAGCCGATCATGGTTGTCGTGGCCGGCGAGCGCGCGGCACCCGGCAGCAACCTGCCGGAGCGCAAGGCGGTGCTCGTGCGTTGGGGTTTTATGCCGGGCTGGGTGAAAGACCCGCGTGACTTTCCGCTGCTGATCAATGCGCGGGCCGAATCGGCAATCGACAAGGCCTCGTTTCGCGCCGCCATGCGCCACCGGCGTGTTCTCGTGCCGGCCTCCGGTTTTTACGAATGGCGTCGGCCGCCGAAAGGCAGCCGCGAGCCGTCGCAGGCCTATTGGGTGCGCCCGCGGAAGGGCGGCATCGTCGCTTTCGCCGGGTTGATGGAAACCTGGTCCTCGGCCGACGGCTCCGAGGTCGACACAGCGGCCATCCTGACGACGGCCGCCAACGCCTCGATCCGACAGATCCATGACCGTATGCCGGTCGTTATCCAGCCCGAGGATTTTGCCCGCTGGCTGGATTGCAAGACGCAGGAGCCGCGCGAGGTTGCCGATCTCTTCGGCCCCGTCGCGGAGGACTACTTCGAGGCGATCCCTGTCTCGGACAAGGTCAACAAGGTCGTCAACACCGGTCCCGAAATCCAGGATGCCGTCACGCCCAGGTCGGTTGCGAATGCCCAGCTAAAGGGCAAGGACAAGCCGACCGAGCCCGATGGCGGGCAGATGTCTCTCTTTTAAGGAAAAGAGCGTCGGAACCGTCAGGCTGGCCGCTTGGTCAGCTTGCCAGCCGGCTTCGCCTTCACCTGCAACGCTGCGGCAAGTACGGCCTTCAGGCCGAGCGGGCGATACTGTTCGACGAGGTTGGCGGATTTGGTGATGTCTTTGGTCTTTGCGGCTTTCACTTGCACTCACTCCTTGATGCTTTCCCGAACCGGATACACTGTCGCTTTCGCACGTCTTCACGAAAGCGACGCTCCTCCTCGCTCTCCGGAGACAGGATTTCGTGGTGTGCTACCAACTACACCGCGAATCTGTTTTCCGCATGGCGATCTCAGATAAGCCTAATCACGACAAATCCATGACCGCGGAATCCTTTCGATAGTCGGCTGTGCTTGCACGCGGCTGACCTCTTGACCGAAATCGGGTGACGCGCGATAAGTGAGGCCATGAAAACGGTTATCTGCATTATCTGCCGGAACATTATTCGCTAGCGCTCCGCTGGCCTGGCCGTTTTCGTCTCCTAAAATCCAAGATGACAAACGCGCGGGCCTCCCGGGCGCGGTATTTTACGGTCGTATGCATCTTGGAGAATGGCAATGGGCGGAACGCCGACACTGAAGCTGTACAACACGCTGACGCGGGAGAAGATCGAGTTCAAGCCGATCGATCCCGACAACGTTCGCATGTATGTCTGCGGCCCGACGGTCTATGACTATGCCCATATCGGCAATGCCCGGCCGGTCATCGTCTTCGATGTCCTGTTCCGGCTGCTGCGCCATGTCTATGGCGCGGATCACGTCACCTATGCGCGCAACATCACCGACGTCGACGACAAGATCAACGCGCGGGCGCTGCGGGACTATCCGACCCTGCCGCTCAACGACGCGATCCGCCGGGTGACGGAGAAGACCGAAACGCAGTTTCTCGACGATGCCAGGGCGCTCGGCTGCCTCGATCCTGATGTCCAGCCGCGGGCGACCGACAACATCGCCCAGATGATCGACATCATCGAAAAGCTCATCGTCAAGGGCCACGCCTACCAGGCGGGCGGTGAGGTGCTGTTCGATACCAAGTCGATGGCCGACTACGGTCAACTCTCGAAGCGCAACCTTGACGAACAGCAGGCCGGCGCCCGCGTCGCCGTCGAGGCGCATAAGAAAAGCCCCGGCGATTTCGTGCTGTGGAAGCTCTCCGGCGACAACGAACCGGGCTGGGAAAGCCCGTGGGGCAGGGGCCGTCCCGGCTGGCACATCGAGTGCTCGGCCATGAGCAGCCGCTATCTCGGCGAGGTCTTCGACATCCACGGCGGCGGGCTGGATCTCATCTTCCCGCACCACGAAAACGAGATTGCCCAATCCCGTTGCGCCCATGGCACCGAGGTGATGGCGAATGTCTGGATGCACAACGGCTTCCTGCAGGTCGAAGGCCGCAAGATGTCGAAGTCCGAAGGCAACTTCGTCACCATCTACGAACTGCTGCACACGGAAAAGTTCGCCGGCCGCCAGTGGCCGGGCGACGTGCTGAGGCTCGCGATGCTGATGACGCACTATCGCGAGCCGATCGATTTTTCGGTGAAGCGGCTGGAAGAGGCAGAGCATCTGCTCTCCAAGTGGCCGGTGCCGGGTGACGCCACGGGTGAGGCCGACCCGGCCGTGGTCGCCGCACTTGCCGACGACCTCAACACCGTCGCAGCCGTCCAGGCGGTCCATGCGCTTGCCCAGAAGGCGGCGACCGATCCGAAACTGCTCGGCACCTTCGCAGCAAGTGCTGCGCTGATCGGCGTGGTGCCGCAGGCGGTCGAACTCGACGAGGGGCTGGTCCGCGACATCGACAGCCGCGTGCGGGCCCGTCTGGAACTGCTGAAGGCGAAGAACTTCGCGGAAGCCGACAAGATCCGCGAAGATCTGCTGGCGCGGGGTGTTCAGCTGAAGGACGGCAAGGATCCGGCAACCGGCGAGCGGGTGACGACCTGGGATATCAAACGGTGACGGTGGGCCGCCCCCAGAGCCCTGTCCGATCGCTCTGATCGGTTCGGACAGGGCATCTGAAAGGGCAGCGGAAAGCGGAGCGCATGCATGAAAGAGGAGTTCGTGCGATGATCGACCATACGGGCATTCCCGTCGCGGATTTCGACCGGGCGCAGTCGTTCTACGACAAGGCCTTTGCTCCGCTTGGCGCCTCCTTGCTGATGATGGTGCCGTTGGAGCACACCGGCGGCGTGAAGGTCGGCGGTTATGGCCGCGAGCGGCCGGTTTTCTGGCTGCATGAAACGGCCGAGGCAGGCCCGGGCCGCCACTACGCCTTTTCGGCGCGCAGCCGCGCCGAGGTCGATGCCTTCTATGAAGCGGCGATTGCCGTCGGCGGACGTGACAACGGCAAGCCGGGGCTGAGACCGCACTACCACCCGGACTATTACGGGGCCTTCGTATTCGATCCCGACGGCAACAATATCGAAGCCGTCTGCCACGCGCCGGGCTAAGGAGGAGTTGCGATGAGTCTCGACAACAGGCCCCATTATGCCGGCGGCTGCCAATGCGGCGCGGTCCGTTTCCGCGTCGAGGGCAAGCTCGGTGACGCATCCGTCTGTCATTGCCGCATGTGCCAGAAGGCGAGCGGCAATTTCTACATGCCCTTGGTTTCGGTTCGCGGCGCGCATGTGACCTGGACCCGCGGAGAGCCCAAGCGCTTCCAGTCGTCAAACGCCGCGCGACGCGGCTTCTGCGCCGATTGCGGCACGCCGCTGACCTACGAGGCACCGGATGGCATGGCGCTGGCGATCGCTGCCTTCGACGAGCCGCAAGGCATCGTGCCGACCATCCAATGGGGCGTCGAGGGTAAGCTGCCCTATGTCGATCACGTTGCCGATCTGCCTGGCGTTCATACGCTGGAAGATCCGGACGCGATCGAGTTCCTGACCAATCTCGTTTCCTATCAGCATCCCGACCACGACACCGAGACCTGGCCCCCGGAGGAGAAGCGATGACCGAAAACGTTCGAACAGGTGGATGCCAATGCGGCGCGGTCCGCTTCCGGATCAAGGGTGAACTCGGACGCGCGTCGATCTGTCATTGCCGCATGTGCCAGAAACAGTTCGGCTCGTTCTTCTCGGCGCTGGTGACGGCGCCGAAGGATGGCGTCGAATGGGTGCGGGACGAACCGAGCTATTTCCAGTCCTCGGTCAACATCGACCGCGGCTTCTGCCCGAAATGCGGAACGCCGATGACCTATCGGCATCCGGGTGGCCTTGAGATCGCCATCGGCACCTTTGACGATCGCACCGATCTGGCGCCGAAAATCCAGGTCAATCACGCCTCGCGGCTGCCCTGGGTCGATACGATCTTCGAGCAGCCGGTGCTTGAGGATCAGGATTTTTACGCCAGGCAGGAAAGCATCATCTCGTTCCAGCATCCCGACCACGAGACCGATCAATGGCATCCCTCGGGAGCATTCCGGTGACCATCGCGCGCATCTATACGGGCGGATGCCAATGCGGCGCCGTGCGCTACCGCGCCGAGGGCGTGCTTGCGGACCCGCATATCTGTCATTGCCGCATGTGCCAGAAGGCGACCGGGAACTATTTCATGCCACTCGCCAATGCGTCCCGAGACACGTTCGATATTACCAGGGGCCAGCCGTCCTGGTTCCGCTCGTCGCATCTGGTGCGCCGCGGCTTTTGCAGCGATTGCGGCACGCCGCTGTTCTACGATATGCCCGACGAGAACTTCATCAACATCGCGCTCGGCTCGCTCGACGACCCCGATGACGTACAGCCCGTTTACCAGTCCGGCGTCGAATCCCGCGTCATATGGTTCTCACGGCTCGCGGGCTTGCCACCAAGGGAGACGGATGACGGTAGCGAGGTCTCGGCGACCCGCCATCTGATCGTTCTCGAAACCAACCGCCAGCATCCCGACTACGACACCGTGCACTGGCCGCTCACGAAAGACTGAAAATGACGACTGTTTTGCGTACGCTTTATCCGGAAATCGAACCCTATGCGTCGGGCCACCTCGAGGTCGGCGACGGTCACACCGTCTATTGGGAAAAGGCCGGCACGCCGGGCGCAAAGCCTGCCGTCTTCCTGCATGGCGGGCCAGGCGGCACGATCTCGCCGAACCACCGCCGCCTGTTCGATCCGACGCTCTACGACGTAACGCTGTTCGACCAGCGCGGCTGCGGTAAGTCGACGCCGAATGCCAGGATCGAAGCCAACACCACCTGGCATCTCGTCGCCGATATCGAGCGGCTGCGCGAGATGGCCGGCGCCGACAAGTGGCTGGTCTTCGGCGGTTCCTGGGGATCGACGCTGGGGCTTGCCTATGCCGAGAAGCACCCGGAACGGGTTTCCGAACTGGTGCTGCGTGGCATCTACACGCTGACCAAGGCCGAGCTCGACTGGTACTACCAGTTCGGCGTCTCGGAGATGTTCCCGGACAAGTGGGAGCGTTTCATCGCGCCCATTCCCGAGAACGAGCGCCACGAGATGATGCACGCCTATCATCGCCGCCTGATGAGCGAGGACAAGGCGACACGCCTTACGGCCGCCAAGGCCTGGAGCATCTGGGAAGGTGAGACGATCACGCTGTTGCCGGAGCTCGCAACCAGCGAGCCCTTCGCCGACGACGATTATGCTGACGCCTTCGCGCGGATCGAGAACCACTTCTTCGTCAATGCCGGCTGGATGGAAGAGGGCCAATTGCTGCGCGACGCCCACCGGCTGCACGGCATTCCCGGCGTCATCATCCACGGGCGGTACGACATGCCGTGCCCGGCGAAGTACGCTTGGCAGCTGCACAAGGCCTGGCCGGGATCAGAGCTGCATCTGGTCGAGGGAGCAGGCCATGCATATTCCGAGCCGGGCATCCTCGACCGGCTGATCCGCGCCACGGACCAGTTCGCAGGCAAGACCGAGCAAAAGTAAACCGAGCATATTTGGACGAGAGCCATGACCAGGGAACGCATCTACCTCTTCGACACGACGCTGAGAGACGGGCAACAGACGCCCGGCATCGACTTTTCCGTCGAGGACAAGATTGCGATTGCCGGCCTGCTCGATCAGTTCGGCATGGACTATATCGAAGGCGGCTATCCCGGCGCGAACCCGACCGACACGGAATTCTTCGGGCGCAAGCGTACCCAGAAGGCCTCCTTCGTCGCCTTCGGCATGACCAAGCGCGCCGGGGTTTCCGCGTCGAACGATCCGGGCCTCGCGGCGCTGCTCGCGGCCAAGAGCGACGCCATCTGTCTTGTCGCCAAGAGCTGGGACTATCACGTCGAAGTGGCGCTCGGCTGCACCAACGAGGAAAACCTCGACAACATCCGGGCCTCGGTCGAGGCGGTGGTCGCCTCCGGTCGCGAGGCGATGGTCGATTGCGAGCATTTCTTCGATGGCTACAAGGCCAACCCCGCCTATGCGCTCGCCTGCGCGAAGACGGCCTTTGACGCCGGCGCGCGCTGGGTGGTCCTCTGCGACACCAATGGCGGCACGCAGCCTCCGGAGGTGCGCGAGATCGTTGCGGCCGTGATCGCTGCCGGCGTGCCCGGCGCCAATCTCGGCATCCACGCCCATAACGATACCGGCCAGGCGGTCGCCAATTCGCTTGCGGCGGTTGAGGCCGGCGTACGCCAGATCCAGGGCACGCTGAACGGCATTGGCGAACGCTGCGGAAACGCCAATCTCGTCACGCTGATCCCGACGCTTGCTTTGAAAGAGGCCTATTCCAGCCGCTTCGAAACGGCGATCGATGCCGACCGCTTGCTGGAGCTGACGAAGCTCGCCCATTCCTTCGACGAGCTGTTGAACCGCTCGCCAGACCAGCAGGCGCCTTACGTGGGCGCGTCGGCCTTTGCAACCAAGGCCGGCATCCACGCTTCGGCATTGCTCAAGGATCCGCGCACCTATGAGCACGTGGCGCCGGAAAGCATCGGCAACCTGCGCAAGGTCATGGTGTCCGACCAGGGCGGCAAGGCCAATTTCATCAACGCGCTGAAGCGCCGCGGCATCGTCGTCAGCAAGGACGACCCGAAGCTCGACAAGCTGATCGCCATCGTCAAGGAACGCGAAGCGACCGGCTATGCCTATGAAGGGGCGGATGCGAGCTTCGCGCTGCTCGCCAGCCGCATTCTCGGCACGGTGCCGGATTTCTTCCACGTGGAAAGCTTCCGGGTGATGGTCGAGCGCCGCTTCGACGCCAACGGCCATCTGAAGACGGTGTCGGAAGCGGTGGTGAAGGTGGTCGTCGACGGCGAGACGATGATGTCGGTCGCCGAAGGCCACGGCCCGGTCAACGCGCTCGACCTGGCGCTGCGCAAGGATCTCGGCAAGTACCAGTCGGAAATCGAAGACCTGGAGCTCGCGGACTACAAGGTCCGTATCCTCAATGGCGGGACCGAGGCGATCACCCGCGTTCTGATCGAATCGACCGATGGCACGGGCGCACGCTGGTGGACCGTGGGGGTCTCCGACAACATCATCGATGCGTCTTTCCAGGCGCTGATGGACAGCATCGTCTTCAAGCTGCTCAAGAACCGCGACCACGTCGGGCTGATCGCCGCCGAGTAATTTCGGCGATCGGCCCGGTAACGCTGATGAACTGGCCGGGGGAGGGTGAGCAAAACTCATTCTCCCTTCACGGAAATGAATTGGTGCATCACCGGCCATTGGGGTAGGACGCACCAATGGGAGATCGTGCCGGCCGACTGGCTGTGCCCTCCCTTCTGACCGGTGAGCGGCCGTTGCCGCCAGGGCTCTCCGGCAAAACACCAGGAAAAGATGATATGGCCGAGCCGAAAGCACCCGCCGAAAATACCGATTCCGCACAAGGCTTTGCCTTCGCGCTGACCGCCTATCTGCTTTGGGGCTTCCTGCCGTTCTTCATGAAGGCTGTCGCCCATATCCCGGCGCCGGAAGTGGTGGCGCACCGGATCGTGTGGTCGGTGCCGCTCGCAGGTCTCGTGCTGCTCTGGCTCGGGCGCACCGACGATATCAAGACGGCACTGCGCTCGCCGCGCATGCTGTGCATGGCCGCACTGACTGCCGTGCTCATCACCATCAACTGGGGCATCTATGTCTGGGCAATCGGGGCGGGCCGCGCCATCGAAACCGCGCTCGGCTACTACATCAATCCGCTCTTCTCGATCTTCCTCGGCGCCGTGCTTTTGAAGGAGAGGCCGAACCCGGCGCAGATGGTCGCAATCGCGCTCGCTGCTTCCGCCGTCGCCGTGCTCGCCTTTGATGCCGGCGGTCTGCCGTGGGTGTCGATCGGCCTCTGCCTGTCCTGGGGTTTCTACGCCTTCTTCCGCAAGACCCTGCCGGTTGGCCCCAACCAGGGCTTCTTCCTGGAAGTCCTGCTGCTGAGCGTTCCGGCCATCGGCTACATCATCTGGCTGGAGACGACGGGGCAGGGCCATTTCGGTGACACCGGCATGGCCGACGTCCTGTGGCTGTTGTCCTGCGGCATCGTCACGGCCGTGCCGCTGATGATCTATGCCAATGGCGCCAAGCTCCTGCGCCTCTCGACCATCGGCATCATGCAGTACATCGCGCCGACGATGATTTTCGTGATCGCCGTCTTCGTCTTCCATGAGCCCTTCGGTACGGCAAAGCTCATCGCCTTCGGCCTGATCTGGGCGGCGCTGGTGATCTATACCGGCGCGATGCTGGCTGAAAGCAGGGCGCGCCGCGCCCTGCAGGCAAGCCCGGCCGAATAAGGTCGGTTGCGATAGAAACAAAAAAGGCGCGCCGGGGGCGCGCCTTTTTTGTTGGCTGAACAGGTTTCTCAAAGCTTGGAGATGATCTCGGCTTCGCCGTCGCGGCCGTTGCCGCCGTTGGCGGCCGCCAGGATGGTCGGCACGATGTCGGCGGCATCGTTGACGACGAGCGGCTGCACCAGATGCGCCGTGTGGACGAAGCCCTCTTCGCGCATGTGCTGCAGGAGGTCCATCATCGGCCTCCAGAAATTGTTGATGTTGCCGAAGACCATCGGCTTGCGGTGACGGCCGAGCTGCGCCCAGGTCATGATCTCGACGATCTCTTCAAGCGTGCCGATGCCGCCCGGCAGAGCCACGAAGGCGTCGGCGCGTTCGAACATCGTGTGCTTGCGCTCGTGCATGTCGGCCGTGACGATCAGTTCGTTCAGTTGGCCGAGCGAATGGCGGGTCGCTTCCTTGTCCATCAGGAATTCAGGGATGATCCCGGTGACTTCGCCGCCGTTGGAAAGCACGCCGCTGGCGACCGCTCCCATGATGCCGCGTGTGCCGCCGCCATAGACCAGGCGAAGCCCGTGATCGGCGATGGAGCGGCCGAGCGCGCGGCCGGCCTCCATGTAGGCATTGTCGCGTCCCGGCTGTGACCCGCAATAGACGCAGATGGATCGAATCGTGCTGTTCTCGGTGCTCATGCCCCCCAAAAAACATTGCAGCGCAGCATGGGTCAAGAAAAATGAGGGGAAACCCGGCTTTCTGTGGGTTGCCGTGCCTTCGGCTGCTTGTATGCCGAATCGCGAATCGCTAGCAATTTCAGTGATTGATTGAAGAAATCGGACGAGTTGCTTGCTGTTGCGCTATAATGACGGCGCAAGCCCGCACCGCAGGCCGATGAGAGGGCATGCGCGGAGCGTTGCTCCGCTCCGTGTGGAGAGTGGCATGATCAAAAATAAGGCCGGCTGGGTGGCCATTTCTGTCCTCGTGGCAGCAACAGCGTTGATGGTATTCGTAATTCAACCGAACTTGCGCGACGACGGCCAGAAGCCAACGGCGGAGCAGGCGGCAGGCACCGCGACACAGTCGACCGAGGCGACGCCTGCGACCAGTGGCCCGCAGGCGGCTGGCGCCTCTGCCGAGACAGCAAAGACGGATGCTGCGCCGCAGCAGGAACAGTCGAAGGCCGACGCGGCGACTGCCGCCAATGCGCCTGCAACCGATCCCGCCATTCCCGGTTTCGATGTGTTGCGCGTGGAGCCCGATGGCTCGACGGTCATCGCCGGCCATGCCCAGCCGAATTCGAAGCTTGAGATCCTGAGCGGCGATACGGTGGTCGGCACCGCTGATGTCGGCGCGACCGGCGACTTTGCCGCGGTCTTCGACGATCCGCTTCCGGCGGGTGACCATCAGCTCACGCTGCGCAGCACCGGCGAAAACGGTGCGGTGAAGAGCTCCGAGGAGGTCGCGACCGTTTCTGTTCCCAAGGATCCGTCCGGTCAACTGCTTGCCATGGTCTCGAAGCCTGGCATGGCGAGCCGGCTGATCACGACGCCGGATACGGTGGAGGGGACAGCGGCTGTGGACGCCAAGCCGGCCGAGGTTGCTTCCGCAACGCCACAGGCGGTCGATACCGCTACTGCGCCGGCCAAGCTTTCTGGCGTGCCGGGCCTGCAGGTGAGCGCCGTCGAGATCGAAGGCAGCAAGATGTTCGTTGCCGGCAGCGCCAAGGCAGGCGCCTTGGTCCGCGTCTATGCCGACGACAGGCTCGTCGGCGAAATGAAAGCCGACGACAAGGGCCATTTCGTCGTCGACGGCCAGATCGAGTTGACGGTGGGCAGCCACATCATTCGGGCCGACATGCTGAACGAGGATGGCACCAAGGTTGTGATGCGCGCTTCGGTTCCCTTCGACCGGCCCGCCGGATCGCAGGTCGCGGCCGTGGCACCTTCGGGCACACCGTCCGCAACCGCGGGTCTCGATGGCCTTCGTGCGGAAGCTGGAAAGGCGCTTGCGCTGCTGAAGGGTCTCTATGCCAACGGCAAGGTGCCGAATGGCGAGCAACTGGCCGCCGCCCGTTCGGCGACCGAGATCGCGCTGAAATCGCTTGCGGATTTCCGCCTCGCCGACAGTTCCGACCAGACGCTCGTCGCTTCCGCGACGCGGGCCGCAAAGGCCTCCGCAAGTGCGCTCGCGGCGCTGAAGGCTGCACCTCAGGACGCATCGAGCGTGGCGACGGCACTTGCCAAGGTTGATGAAACGGTTGGTGCGGTCCTTGCCGAGCAGGGCAGCGCCACGCCGGCGTCGTCCGAGAAGGCCCAGCCGAAGGACAATGCCCCGGCTCCGGGCGAACTGGCAAAGGCGATGGGTGCCGGGAGCGCAGTTGTAAACGACGCTACACCGGCGCAGCCGGCGACCGAAACCGCGGCCGTTGCAACCTCGCCCGACCAGCCCCAGACGCTCGAGCAGGCTCCGCTCAAGGAGAGCAAGAGTTCGGTGATCATCCGTCGCGGCGATACGCTGTGGCAGATCTCGCGTCGCGTCTATGGCGCGGGCCTGCGCTACACCACGATCTATCTCGCCAACCAGGACCAGATCGAGGATCCGGACCGCATTCGCCCGGGTCAGGTCTTCGGCGTGCCAGACAAGGCGCTGCCGGACGAAGAATCGCGGGAAATTCACAAGAAGCACATGAAACAAGAGCAATAAGCAGCCGATCGGCGGCCGCCGACATTGCGGCGGCTGCGACGGATGCTTATCTCCAGACCAAGGGCGGCGCCTTCGACAGGGCGCCGCTTTTCATTGAACGGTGATGACGGCGCCGCAGGTCTTCGTTTACAGGGAAGGCTCGGCGCAGAGCTTGGATGCGCAACAATCTGCCTCCAAGCGCGCAAACGTAAGAGCGGATCAGAACGTGGCACCCCAGAAGAAAACCGTTTCGGCCGATACCAGCAATCCCTTGCATACGATCGCCAATCTCTGGCCCTACATGTGGCCATCGGACAGGGCCGATCTCAAGCTTCGGGTGATCTGGGCGACGGTCATTCTGATCATCGCCAAGGTCGTCCTGATCCTCGTTCCCTATTCCTTCAAATGGGCAACCGATGCGCTGAACGGCAAGCCGGATGTCCTGGGCTTTTTGCCCGTGTTCATGACCGGCGCGGTCATGCTGGTGCTTGCCTACAACCTTGCGCGTCTTTTGCAGGCCGGCTTGAACCAGCTGCGCGATGCGCTGTTTGCAAGCGTCGGTCAGCACGCGGTCCGGCAACTGGCCTACAAGACCTTTGTGCACATGCACCAGCTGTCGCTGCGCTTCCATCTGGAGCGGCGCACCGGTGGGCTTTCTCGCGTCATCGAGCGCGGCACCAAGGGCATCGAAACGATCGTCCGATTCACCATCCTCAACAGCGTTCCGACCCTGATCGAATTCCTGCTGACGGCAGTGATCTTCTGGTGGGGCTACGGCTTCAGCTATCTCCTCGTCACCGCCGTCACCGTCTGGCTCTACATCTGGTTCACCGTGCGCGCGAGCGACTGGCGCATCGCCATCCGCCGTTCGATGAACGACAGCGACACCGACGCCAACACCAAGGCGATCGACTCGCTGCTGAACTTCGAGACGGTCAAGTATTTCGGCAACGAGGAGATGGAAGCCCGTCGCTTCGACAAGTCGATGGAACGCTACGAGGCGGCGGCGACCCAGGTCTGGACGTCGCTCGGCTGGCTCAACTTCGGCCAGGCGTTGATCTTCGGCGCCGGTACGGCCGTGATGATGATCATGTCAGCGCTTGCCGTGCAGCGTGGCGAGCAGACGCTGGGTGACTTCGTCTTCATCAACGCCATGCTGATCCAGCTTGCGATCCCGCTCAACTTCATCGGCTTCGTCTACCGCGAAATCCGTCAGGGGCTCACCGACATCGAGCATATGTTCGACCTGCTCGACGTGCGCGCCGAAGTGGTGGATCGCCCGAATGCGAGCGAACTTGTCATCGGCAAGGGCGCCATCGCCTTCAAGGATGTGTATTTCGCCTATGACGCGGCGCGTCCGATCCTGAAGGGCATCACTTTCGAAGTGCCCGCCGGCAAGACGGTCGCCGTCGTTGGCCCCTCCGGTGCCGGCAAGTCTACGCTCTCGCGGCTGCTCTATCGCTTCTACGACGTGCAGGAAGGGGCGATCACCATCGATGGCCAGGACGTGCGCACAGTGACGCAGAAGAGCCTGCGCTCGGTGATAGGCATGGTGCCGCAGGACACGGTGCTCTTCAACGACACCATCGCCTACAACATCCGCTATGGCCGCGTTTCGGCGAGCGAAGCCGAAGTCGAGGCGGCGGCCGAAGCCGCGCAGATCGCCGAGTTCATCCGCACGCTGCCGGAGGGCTTCCAGGCCATGGTCGGCGAACGGGGCCTGAAGCTTTCGGGCGGCGAGAAGCAGCGCGTTGCGATCGCCCGCACCATTCTCAAGGCGCCGCCGATCCTGATCCTCGACGAGGCGACCTCGGCACTGGATACGCGCACGGAGCAGGAGATTCAGTCGGCACTCGACGTCGTTTCGCGAAACCGCACGACGCTTGTCATCGCGCACCGGCTCTCGACCGTCATCAATGCCGACGAGATCATCGTGCTGAAGGATGGCGTCATCGCCGAGCGCGGCACCCATGGCGAGCTGATCGATCGCGACGGCCTCTATGCCTCGATGTGGAGCCGCCAGCGCGAAGCGACGCAGGCCGAAGAGCAACTGAAGCGCGTGCGCGAGAGCGACGATCTCGGCATCGTCACCCGCGGCGAGCCGGCGGTTTGATGGCGTCTTTTTCTTTGCTGAGCGCGACGCGTTTTGTCGCTACCGGGCGGGCAGCGTTGCCCGCCGGGACATTTCGCGCTAGAGCGGGGGCAGGAAAAGCGTTTGCGGTTTTCCGTCCGCATCCCGCGCTAACTTATAGAAAACGATCACGTTCCACGGAAAATCTGGAGTAGAGTTCATGAGCCTGGTCAATACGATCCGCAACACGCTCGTCCCGGTGCACAAGGAAGGCTACCGCTTTGTTGCGATCTTCTTCGTCGTGTCGCTGGTGCTTGGCTTCCTGTGGGAGCCGTTGATGTGGATCGGCTTCGTGCTGACCGCGTGGTGCGCTTACTTCTTCCGCGACCCCGAGCGCATGACGCCGCTCGACGACGATCTGGTGATCAGCCCGGCCGACGGCCGCGTCTCGTCGATCGCGACGGTCCTGCCACCGGAAGAACTCAACCTCGGTTCGGAACCGATGCTGCGCATCTCCGTTTTCATGAATGTGTTCAACTGCCACGTGAACCGCGCGCCGATGGCCGGCACCATCACCCGCGTCGCCTATCGCGCCGGCAAGTTCGTCAATGCCGAGCTCGACAAGGCGAGCCAGGAGAACGAGCGCAACGGTCTGGTGATCGATACAAAACACGGCGCCATCGGCGTCGTTCAGATCGCCGGTCTCGTTGCCCGCCGCATCCTGTGCTGGAAGTACGAGAACGGCTCGCTGGAGGCCGGTGAACGCTTCGGCCTGATCCGCTTCGGCTCGCGTCTCGACGTGTTCCTGCCGGCCGGCTCCGAGCCGCGCGTCAGCGTCGGGCAGACTGCCGTTGCGGGCGAAACCGTGCTCGCCGAGTTTGGCTCGGCCAAGGGCCCGGTCATCAGCCGCCGCGCATAAGGAGTGTCTATGGAAGGCTCTGAACAGGAAAAACCGATCGACACGCGGCAGGCGTCCGAGGACGCCAGCGGCTCGAGCGATACCGCACGCGGCCCACGGCTGCGCGAAATCCCGCTACGGTTGATGATCCCCAATCTGATCACCGTGCTCGCGATCTGCGCCGGCCTCTCGGGTATCCGGCTCGCCTTTGAAAACCGCATCGAGCTTGCCGTTGCCATGGTGTTGCTCGCCGCCTTTCTCGACGGCATCGACGGCCGCGTCGCGCGCGCCCTGAAGGCGACGTCGAACTTTGGCGGCCAGATGGATTCGCTCGCCGACATCATCAACTTCGGTGTCGCGCCGGCCCTCGTGCTCTATGTCTTCATCCTCGACCAGGCGCGTTCGATCGGCTGGATCGCGGCACTGATCTACGCGATCGCGATGGGCCTGAGGCTCGCCCGCTTCAACGTGATGGCGGAGCGCCAGGTCAAGGCGTCCTGGCAGTCGGAATATTTCGTCGGCGTGCCGGCGCCCGCGGGCGCCATGCTGGTGCTGTTGCCGGTTTACCTGGGCCTGCTGGGTCTCGCTCCGGAGCGCACCTTCGCCCTGATCGCTTCGGCCTATACAGTGCTGATCGCTTTCCTGTTGGTTAGCCGTCTGCCGGTCTGGTCCGGCAAGTCGGAAAACAGCCGCGTGCGCCGCGACCTCGTTCTGCCGGCCATCCTCGGCGTCGTCTTTTACGTCGCGACGCTGATGACCTACACATGGGAAACGATGGCGGTGACGGCGCTTGGCTACCTGATCACGCTGCCCTTCGGCGCGCGATCCTGGCAGCGCAAATATGGCGGCGACTGGCCGGCCCATCCTTCGACCGGCGGCGACGGCCTGCCGGGCGACAAGGACTAACGCAAGTTCGCGAGAGGCGTGAATCGGCCTTCCGACCGGCAATGCCCAAAATGAAAAGGCCACCGTGACGACACGGTGGCCTTTCTCATTTGAGCGGTGTGACGAAGCTTATTCCGGCAGCCGGTAGTCGACGATCTTGTCTTCGCGCACGATGTAGAGCTTGCCGGTCTCGGTCTGGTCGGGGCCAACCAGCGGCAGCAGCTTGGCTGCGACTTCCGAAGGATGCGGCACGGTTTCCGGATCCTCGCCCGGCATCGCCTGAGCGCGCATCGCCGTACGGGTGGCGCCGGGGTCGACCGAGAGGATGCGCAGCGGCAGGCGCTGCGTCTCGCCGGCCCAGGTACGGGCCAGAGCCTCGACGGCAGCCTTCGAAGCGGAGTAGGGCCCCCAGAAGGGCTTGCACTTGTGTGCAGCGCTCGACGACAGGATCAGCGCACGGCCGGCATCCGACTTGATCAGCAGCGGCTCGAGCGAACGGATCAGCCGCCAGGTGGCGTTGACGTTGATGTTCATTACCTTGTCGAACACCTTCGCCTCGACGTGCCCAATCGGCGAGATCGTGCCAAGCACGCCGGCATTGGCAACGAGGATGTCGAGTTTACCCCAGCGTTCGTTGATCGCGCCACCGAGCTTGTCGATCGCCGGCATGTCGGCAAGGTCGAAGGGCACCAGCGTCGCCGAGCCGCCCGCCGCCTTGATCGCGTCGTCGAGTTCTTCGAGACCGCCGACGGTGCGGGCGCAGGCAACCACATGGGCTCCGGCCTTGGCCAGTTCGAGAGCGGTGAAATAGCCGATACCGCGCGATGCGCCGGTGACCACGGCCACCCGGCCTTTGAGATCGATCGTCATTTTTCTGTCTGATTATCCGTTGCTGGCGAGAACCGAGAGTTTGCGGACATTGCTGGCGCCTTCCTGGTCGAGAAGGCGGGTCGGATAGTCCCCGGTGAAATAGTGGTCGGTGAACTGCGGCGACTTCGGATCGCGCTTTTCGCCGCCGACCGCCTCATAAAGACCGTCGATCGACAGGAACTCGAGCGAGTCCGCGCCGATGTAGCGGCACATGGAGGCGAGGTCCGCATGCTGGTTGGCGAGCAGCTTGTCACGATCCGGCGTGTCGATGCCGTAGAAGTCCGGATGGAAGATCATCGGGCTCGCGACGCGCACATGCACCTCGCACGCACCGGCCTCGCGCATCATCTGCACGATCTTTACCGATGTCGTGCCGCGCACGATCGAATCGTCGACGAGGATGATGCGTTTGCCCTCGATCATCGCGCGGTTGGCGGAATGCTTGAGCTTGACGCCGAAGGCGCGGATCTGCTGCGTCGGCTCGATGAAGGTGCGGCCGACATAGTGGTTGCGGATGATACCGTATTCGAAGGGGATGCCACTCTGCTGGGCATAGCCGAGGGCGGCCGGCGTGCCGCCATCCGGCACCGGAACCACGACGTCGGCCTCGACCGGCGCTTCCTTGGCGAGGTTGATGCCCATGTTCTTGCGCGACACATAGATGCTGCGGCCGCCGACGACCGAGTCCGGCCGAGCGAAGTAGACATACTCGAACAGGCAAAGACGCTCGGGCTGCGAAACCTCCGGCTTGCGCGCGTCGATGGTGATCGAACCGTCGGGCTGGATCTCGCAGATGATGACTTCGCCGTTCTCGACGTCGCGGACATAGGTCGCGCCGATGATGTCGAGTGCGCAGGTCTCGGAGCAGAAGATCGGCTTGCCGTCGAGTTCGCCCATCACGAGCGGACGGATGCCGATCGGATCACGTGCGGCGATCAGCTTCGTGCGCGTCATCGCCAGCATCGAATAGCCGCCTTCCATCTGGCGGATGGCATCGATGAAGCGGTCGGAAGAGGAGGACTGCTTCGAGCGGGCAATCAGGTGCAGCACGACTTCGGTATCCGAGGTCGACTGACAGATGGCGCCGTCGGCGATCAGCTGCCGGCGAAGCGTGAGGCCGTTGGTGAAGTTACCGTTATGGGCGACCGCAATGCCACCGACTTCGAGTTCGGCAAAGAGCGGCTGCACGTTGCGCAGCGCCACTTCGCCCGTCGTCGAGTAGCGGGTGTGGCCGATCGACATGAAGCCCGGCAGTTTCGCCAGGGTCGCCGGATCCGTGTAGTGGTCGCCGACGAGGCCCATGCGCTTCTCGGTGCAGAACTGCTTGCCGTCAAAGGTGACGATGCCGGCTGCTTCCTGGCCGCGATGCTGGAGCGCATGCAGGCCCAGCGCCGTCAGCGCCGCCGCGTCCGAGTGCCCCAGTATACCGAAGACGCCGCACTCTTCGTGCAGCTCGTCGCCTTCGAGTTCATCGTGGATTTCGATGGATCTATCGGTCATCACAGTCGCCTTTGCTCCGTACCGGTGCGCATATCGTGATCAGGCCCGCCGTCTTCAAGCAATCTTAGCTGAAAACGGCTGCAAGCGTTATTCCCCAAAAGGACAAAGCCCGCGGGGCGGGCTTTGTCGGCAAATCGTTCCTGTCTCAGCCGTTGGTGGCCGGGGCGTCGTCGGCGGGTGCCTGGTCCGGCGTCGTCGCAGGTGCCTGGCCGGGCGTCGTTGCCGGCGCTTCGCCTTCGCCTTCGCCGGTCGTGTCCTTGCCGCGCAGGCGATCGAGAATGGTGGCGTCGGCCTCTTCGGGCAAAAGCGCGATCAGCTTGTTGCCGAGATTGTCGAGCAGCGGCTTCGACTTGGCCTGGGTGACCCAGGTCGGCTGCTGCTGCGGAGCGACGAGCCAGTTGAAGAACAGCATGGCGACGACGACCAAAAGGATGCCGCGGGCAGCGCCGAACAGGAAGCCGAGCGTGCGGTCGAGCGCGCCGATGCGGCTGTCGATGATGAAATCGGCGATCCGCATGGTGATGAAGGAGATGATGATCAGCGCGATCAGGAAGATCACCGCCGCCGATCCGATCATCGCGACCGTGTCGCTGTTGGTATACTGCTTCGCATAGGGCAGGAGATGCGGGTAGAGGAAGTAGGCGGCAGCCGCCGCACCCACCCAGCTCGCGACCGAAAGCACCTCGCGCGAGAAGCCTCGAACCATGGCCAGGATTGCGGAAAACAGGGCGACGCCGAGAACGATACCGTCGAGAATTGTAATGGGCATTTTGTCCTTACTCCGGACCCGGTTCGTCCGGGTCTCCTCAAGCCTATCCGCCATCGGCCCTGAGTTCAGGGCATTTGCAGCCTGTTTGCGGCCCTTAAAGGGCGGCCTGCGGCATCCGCATCTTTCAGTCTTCGTCCTCCACCGGTCTCAGCGCGTTTCGCGACCCCGCGATGCGCGCCACCAGATCGGGCAGGCTTTCCATCTCGCTCCAGCGGCCATTGCCGTTTTTCGGCAGTTCGGTCGAAGCGGACGGCAGGACCGCCTGGGAGAACCCGAGCTTCTCGGCTTCCTTAAGGCGTTGTGCGGTATGCGCAACCGGCCGGATGGCACCCGACAAGCTGACTTCGCCGAAATAGACGCAATCCGCCGGAAGGGCAAGCCCGGCAAGCGATGAAACCAGTGCGGAAGCCACAGCTAGATCGGCCGCCGGCTCGGAAATGCGGTAGCCACCGGCGATGTTGAGATAGACGTCGTGCTGGCCGAGCCGCACGCCGCAATGGGCTTCCAGCACGGCAAGGATCATCGAGAGCCGTGCGGAATCCCAGCCGACGATGGCGCGTCTCGGCGTGCCGAGCGAGGTCGGGGCGACCAGCGCCTGCACTTCGACGAGAACCGGGCGGGTGCCTTCCATGCCGGCAAAGACGGCGGCGCCCGGCGATTTCTCGTTGCGTTCGCCGAGAAACAGTTCCGACGGGTTGGCGACCTCACGCAGGCCCTTGTCCGACATTTCGAACACGCCGATCTCGTCGGTCGGGCCGAAGCGGTTCTTGACGGTGCGCAGGATACGATAGTGATGGCCGCGGTCGCCTTCGAAATAGAGCACGGCGTCGACCATATGCTCGACGACGCGCGGACCGGCGATCTGGCCCTCCTTGGTCACATGGCCGACGAGCACGACGGCGGTTCCCGTCTGCTTGGCAAAGCGGATCATCGCCTGCACGCCGGTGCGAACCTGGGTCACCGTGCCCGGCGCGGAATCGACGATGTCGCTCCAGAGCGTCTGGATCGAATCGATGATCACGAGATCCGGGCGCTTGCCTTCCGACAGCGTCGCCAGAATGTCCTCGACGTTGGTCTCAGCAGCGAGCAGCACATCGCTGTCGGCAGCCCCCAGCCGCTGGGCGCGAAGACGCACCTGCGCCACAGCCTCTTCGCCCGAGACATAGATGACGCGATGCTTGCGGCGCGAGAGCGCTGCCGCTGCCTGCATCAACACCGTCGACTTGCCGATGCCGGGATCGCCGCCGACGAGCAGCGCCGATCCGCGCACGAAGCCGCCTCCGGTCACCCGGTCGAGTTCCGAGATGCCTGTCTGGATGCGTGGCGCGTCTTCGATCTCGCCCGAGAGGGTGGTGAGCGCCACCGGGCGTCCCTTCTTCGGCGCGCGCGACGGACCGCCGCCGATGCCCGCCGTCGGGTCGTCCTCGATGATCGTGTTCCACTCGCCGCAGCCTTCGCATTTTCCCACCCAGCGAGTGTGGATCGTGCCGCAGTTCTGGCAGATGAATTGGGTACGCGCTTTCGCCATCGGCATCGACTTTCGGAATGTGAGACCGCCGACGTCGCGAGGGGACGTCGGCGGCAAAGAATCACCTGTATCGTCACATAATGCCGCAAAGTGCGGAACAAAAGGTGAATTTCTGCAAGAATAACCGAAAAATGAGCTGAAGGAGCGCGTCAGACGCTGTCGATATAGTGCCTGATATAGCGGCGGCCGAGGCTGGTCAGCATCTCGTAGCCGATCGTCCCTCCGGCGCGCGCGACATCGTCGATGGCGATGTGCCGGCCGAAGAGCTCGATGTAATCACCCGGTCGTACCGCGCTTTCAGGAAGGTCCGTGACGTCGAAGAGACTGAGGTCCATGGTGACGCGCCCGACATGCGGGACCTTCTGGCCGTGCAGGAAACCGAAGGCCCCTGATGGCGTTGCCTGCCTGAGCGTGACGCCGCCGCCGGACACGGAACGGTGATAGCCATCGGCATATCCCACAGCCACCGTGGCGATGCGACTGTCGCGGTCGAAGCGGGCAGAGGCGCCATAGCTCGCGGTGCCGCCGGCGGCCACGTCGCGCACCTGGATGATCCGTGCTTCGGCGGTCACCACCGGCTTCATCGGGTTGGGGATGTCGGTCACCGCCTCGCCGCCATAGACGGCGATGCCCGGCCGGGTCAGGTCGAAATGATAGTCGGGCCCGAGGAAGACGCCGCCGGAGTTGGCAAGGCTCGCATCGACCCCTTCATAGGCAGTCGACACCTCATGGAAGCGACGGAGTTGAAGGCCATTCAGCCGATGGTCCGGATCGTCGGCGCTGACGAGATGGCTCATGATCAGCACCGGCGAAAAGCTTGCCGGTCGCGCCGGGTCTGTCGCAAGCGCAACGGCCTGCTCGACCGTAAGGCCGAGCCGGTTCATGCCGGTATCCACATGCAGCACGCAAGGGTGGTCGCCACGCTCGGAAAGGGCGGCCATGAACACGGCCAGCTGCTCGTCCGAATTGATGACCGGTACCAGATCGTTGTCGAAGAACAGCGCCTCGTTGCCCGGCCACATCCCGGCGAGAATGTAGATCCGGCGGTCCGGTGCAAGCGGACGGAGTGCTGCGCCTTCCTCGGCATTGGCGACAAAGAAATCGCGGGCGCCGGCCGCATAGAGGGCAGGGGCCGCCTGCGCGATGCCGATGCCATAGGCATCCGCCTTGAGGACGGCTGCGGCACGCGCCTTGCCGGAGCGCTTGTTCATGGCCCGCCAGTTGTCGACAAGCGCGCCAAGATCGATCGTGAGCCGGTTGGAAGCGGAAAGGAAGTCTGGAGGAAGCATGCCGGGCACTCTGCGTGGATGATCCAGGATCAATACAGCCAAGCGCAGAGCGTCGCAAATATTCCCCTGTCGCAGCGCCCTCGCGGATGGACCAGGCAAACGAGCACTTTTGTGCAAGACGCAGCCGCGCAGGCGCACTATGGTTTTGCCATGCAGACAATCTCGCAGGAAGAAGCCATCGATGTCATGCCGATAGAGGGCGCCGAGCGCACGCGCTTCTGGCGGGATTCCCGCTTCATGGGCATGGAATGTCTGACGGCGACCTTCATCACCCATGAATTTGCGCCGCACGCGCACGAAACCTTCAGCATCGGCGCCATCGAGGCCGGCTCGCAGATCAGCAAGATCAAGGGCGAGCGTTCGGAGGCCGGCCCCGGATACTTTTATCTGATCAATCCCGACGAAATTCACGACGGTCATCCGGGCGGCAGCGGCTATCGCTATCGCATGGTCTATCCGAGCGCCGAACTGCTGGTGAGCATCATCGAGGATGTCACCGGACGCGCTTTCAAGGGCACGCCATCCTTCTCCAAGCGTGTTTTGCAGGCGCCGGACCTGGCTCTTTCCTTCCATCAGGCCCACCGCACGCTCGAAGTGTCGGGGGCGACGCTCGAGGCGGAGGAAAAAATGTTCGCGGTGCTTGCCGCGATGTTCGAGCGCCACGGCAGCACGATCATCACGCCGATCGAAACGCGCGAGCAATCGGCCGTGCACCGGGCGCGCGACTTCCTGGCGGAAAACTATGCCGAGGACGTCGGGCTCGAGGAACTGGCGAAGGTCGCCGGCCTCAGCCGCGCCCACCTCATCCGCGCGTTCCGCAAGGAGTTCCACATCACCCCGCATGCGTTCCTGACCGACAAGCGCGTGCGGGCGGCAAAGACGCTGCTGCGGCACGGCTGGTCGGCGGTGGACGCGGCCTATCAATGCGGCTTCGCCGACCAGGCGCATTTCAGCCGTCATTTCAAGGCGCGCACCGGCGTCACCCCTGGGGCCTTCCGCGCCGGCTGATCACTTTCGTTCAAGACGATCCGCAGCCCGAGTCCTAGAACACTCGGGCAATTGCGATCGCGCGCCTGTGTGGAAGGGCGGCGCATCGCGCGAATGGAGACGTGGACGTTGCAGGAAAGAAGTGCGTTCCAGGAATTTCGGGCGGCGGCGGTTGCTATGACGCCGCTGATCGTCGCGGTCATGCCGGTCGGCCTCGTGTTCGGTGCGGTGGCGGCGAGCAAGGGACTTGCGCCGGCCGAGGTGGCGCTGATGAGCGCGCTGGTCTTTGCCGGCGGGTCCCAGTTCGTCGCGATGGATATCTGGACGCATCCGGCGTCCTGGGCGGCGCTTGGCTTTTCGGCGCTGCTCGTCAACATCCGCCATGTGCTGATGAGCGCTTCGATCGGCGGCAAGATCGATAGTTTCTCCGGCCCGGCCCGCTATGCCTCGATGCTGCTTCTGGCCGACGAGATCTGGGCCATGGCCGAGATGCGGGCGAGCAACGGCAAGCTGACGCCTGCCTGGTATG
Organism: Ensifer sp. ENS06; assembly: GCF_014852205.1. Classification (NCBI taxonomy): domain Bacteria; kingdom Pseudomonadati; phylum Pseudomonadota; class Alphaproteobacteria; order Hyphomicrobiales; family Rhizobiaceae; genus Ensifer; species Ensifer sp. ENS06. Next base: position 1,222,103 of record NZ_JACVBC010000001.1, read on the forward strand.
CGGGCCTTGCGGTGCCTTTCTACTGCCTTTGGGTGCTGACGAGCCTTGCGGGCGCGTTGCTTGGGGCCTTCCTGGGCGATCCGAAGGTTACCGGCCTCGACTTTGCGTTCCCCGCCGTCTTCATCGTGCTGGTCATGGGGTTCTGGAAAGGACGGGAGACGGGTACCGTTCTGGTGGCTAGCGCTTGTGCCGCCGTGCTCACGCATCAGTTGCTGCCAGGGGTCTGGTACATCGCTGCCGGGGCTGCGGCCGGGGTCGTGGCCGCGCTTCTCTCCGGTGCACGCAAGGAGGCCCATGCATGACCGTCGATCCAAATACACTGCTCGCCATCGTCGCCATGGCGGTTGCGACGATCGCGACCCGCATCGGCGGCCTCGTGCTGATCCGGTATGTGACGATTGGGGAAAGCCAGAAGCGCGCACTGGAGGCGATACCACCGGCCGTGCTGATGGCGGTTATCGCGCCGACGGCCTTCGTGACTGGCCCGGCGGAAACGATCGCCGCTGCCGCGACGGCCGTGGCCGCCATGCGGCTGCCGCTCCTGGTATCGGTCGCCGTCGGTGTCGTCTCGGTAGCGCTGCTGCGCCTCGTGTTCTGAGAGGTTTGTGCTGGCGCGGCGCGCTTCAAAAGGCACGTGCCATTTGAAATTGAGAGCGGGCTGGGAAACCGCAAACATTTTTCCCAGCCCGCTCCGGCCGCCCCCACGGAACCCTAGTGTTCTTCGTACTGGGTGAAAGATGGATCGGCGAGATCGGTGAAGCGCGTGAATTCCGACTGGAAGGCGAGTTTCACGGTACCGGTCGGTCCGTGACGCTGCTTGGCGATGATCACGTCGGCCGTGCCCTTCACCTGCTCCATCTTCATCTTCCATTCTTCGTACTTCGGGTCGAACTCGTCGCGCGGCTCCAGGTTCTTCACGTAGTATTCCTCACGGAACACGAAGAGCACGACGTCGGCGTCCTGCTCGATCGAGCCCGATTCACGAAGGTCGGACAGCTGCGGCCGCTTGTCTTCGCGGCTTTCGACGCCACGGGAGAGCTGCGAGAGCGCGATGATCGGAACGTTCAGCTCCTTGCCGAGCGCCTTGAGGCCGGTGGTGATCTGGGTGATTTCCTGCACGCGGTTGTCGCTGGATTTGCCCGAGCCGGTCATGAGCTGGATGTAGTCCACCACCAGGCAGTCGAGGCCGCGCTGGCGCTTCAAGCGCCGGGCGCGGGCGGAAAGCTGGGCGATCGAGATACCACCGGTCTGGTCGATATAGAGCGGCACCTTCTGCATCATCTGCGAGCAGGCGACGAGCTTTTCGAAATCGGCCTCGGAGATGTCACCGCGGCGGATCTTCGACGACGACACTTCGGTCTGCTCGGAGATGATACGGGTGGCGAGCTGTTCGGACGACATTTCGAGCGAGTAGAAGCCGACGACGCCGCCGTTCTTGGCCTTGAACGAGCCGTCAGCCTGGACTTCCGGCTCGTAGGCCGCAGCAATGTTGTAGGCGATGTTGGTGGCAAGCGAGGTCTTGCCCATGCCGGGGCGTCCGGCAAGCACGATCAAGTCGGAACGCTGCAGGCCGCCCATCCGGCCATCAAGCGACAGGATGCCGGTTGAAATGCCCGAAAGGCTGCCGTCGCGCTCGAAGGCCTGGCCGGCCATGTCGATGGCGAGCGCCACGGCGTCGTTAAACGACTGGAAGCCGCCGTCGTATCGACCGGTCTCGGCAAGTTCGAACAGACGGCGCTCGGCGTCTTCGATCTGGCCCTGCGGCGGCATGTCGAGCGGCGCGTCATAGGCGATGTTGACCATGTCCTCGCCGATGGTGATCAGCGAACGGCGCAGCGCCAGGTCATAGATAGCCCGGCCATAGTCTTCGGCGTTGATGATCGAGACGGCAGCGCCGGCAAGGCGCGCAAGATAGGTCGCGACGGTCACGTCGCCGACCTTCTCGTCGGCCTTGAGGAAGGTCTTGATGGTGACCGGGTTCGCCATCTTGCCCATGCGGATGATGTCGCCGGCGACTTCGTAGATCTTGCGGTGCAGCGGCTCGTGCAGATGCACCGGCTTCAGGAAGTCCGAGACGCGGTAGTACGCGTCGTTGTTGACGAGGATCGCGCCAAGCAGCGCCTGCTCGGCCTCGAGGTTGTTCGGGGCCTCGCGGTAGTGCTGGTCCGCCTGATCCTTGCCGATAGGGGATAGCTTTCGCGACGCTTCGTTCATTCGTTTATCTCTGCCTCTGTCTGGTGTGGCACCGGTTTGCGTTTTAGCGCGGGCCGGGTCAAGTGCACGAGGGACACAGTCGCGAAGCGACGTCACCGCGCCCGGCGCTGTTCCCGTTGTTCGACTGATCCACAGGCGGGGGCTCGCAAATATGCGGATTATGCCGTCGTCACAAATTTGGTCGTTGACGCCGCGAATCACCCGAACCTTCCCAACGAAACGAAGTGTAGCGCCGTCGCCCTCTGCCTCAAATCCGCATCTTGAAAATCCACCGCATTTGGATTAGATAGAGGCAGAATAATTAGCATGCTAGTAATATGGAAAAGATACCAATGTATCAGCCCACGGTGAACCGCGAACTGTTCGATGCCCTGTCGCTGCTCAATCGCAAGCTGCGCGCCGTGTTCGATGCGCGGGTGAAGGAGAAGGGGCTGACGCTGTCGCGTGCCCGCGCGCTCTTCGCCTTGACGAAGAAGGATGGCCTGAACCAGCGGGAGCTCGCCGACGAACTCGACATCGAGACCCCGACACTGGTGCGCCTGCTCGATGGCATGGAGAAGCAGGGCTTCATCGAGCGGCGGGTCGAGGTCTCCGACCGACGCGCCAAGCAGATCCATATGACCGAACTCGGCCGCACCGTTGCCGACGAGATCCTCAGGCTTGCCGACGAAATCCGGGCCGAAGTGCTGCAAGGCATCGACGCAGCCGAGCTTGCCGTGACAAAGCGGGTGGTTCGTGCGATCGCCGACAATGTTCAGTCGCTGGCGCGGGAGTGACGGCGATGGGCGCAGTCGCGACGGCCGCCGCAAACGACAATCGCCTTGCCTCCGAGCTTGAGGCCGCGGAGGCCGTCGACGAGGACCAACACGGAGAAACCGTTATTGCGCCGGAACCGGCGCCAACCCCCGTGCCGGCCCCCGTCGAGAAAGGTCTGTTGCTTTCGGCGGTCTATGTCCTGGGCTCCGTGCTCCTGTTCCTGACGCAGGGGCTCGGCATGAACCTGGCGCTCGCCAACCTTACGCAGGTCCAGGGCTCGCTTTCGGCGACCTCCATCGAAGCCGGCTGGCTCTCGGCGGCCTACATGGCGCCGAATGTCAGCCTGTCGATCGCGCTGGTGAAGATCCGCGCCCAATACGGGCTGCGCCGTTTTGCCGAAATCAGCATCGCCGGTTTCGTCGTCGTCTCGTTGATGAACGTCTTCGTTTCCGATCTGCATTCGGCGATCGTCGTGCGCTTCATCAGCGGCATTGCCGCCGCACCGATGTCGACGCTCGGCTTCCTCTACATGCTCGAAGCCTTTCCGCCGGCGCGCAAACTGACCGTCGGGCTGGCGCTGGCGCTCACCTGCACGACGATTTCCGCGCCGGTCACCCGCCTGATCTCGCCGACCTTGATCGAATATGGCCAGTGGCATGCGCTCTACACGCTGGAAATGGCGCTGGCGCTGATCGCGCTGCCGATCATCTACCTGCTGCCGCTGACGCCGGTCCCGCATGCCAAGGTTATCCAGCGCATGGATATCCTGAGTTACCTCCTCGTCGCCGTCGCCTTCGGCTGCCTCGCCGTGGTCCTGACCATGGGGCGCCTCTACTGGTGGTTCGAGGCTCCTTGGCTCGGCGTCCTGCTGGTCGTCTCGATAGCGACGCTGACGACCGCGGTGCTGATCGAGCTTTATCGCCCGGTGCCGTTGATCGACGTGCGCTGGATCGCTTCAAAGGAGATCGTGCACTTTGCCGCCGTTCTCTTGATTTTCCGGCTGGTCGCCTCCGAACAATCGACTGTTGCTGCGAACTTCTACCAGCAGCTCGGTCTCCAGTTCGAGCAGGTCGCAACCCTCTATTGGATCATCCTTGCTGCGGCCATCGGCGGCGGTCTGCTTTGCGCCGCGCTGATGAATCCTGAACATGCGGAGCGCGTGCATATTCTGGCACTCGGCCTCCTGGCGGCCGGCGCCTACATGGACAGCCAGGCGACCAGCCTGACACGGCCGGAGCAGATGTATCTGAGCCAGGCGATGATCGCGTCCGGAACGGCGCTCTTCCTGCCGCCGGCCATGGCGCGCGGCTTCAAGGCGGCGCTCGCCAAGGGGCCGAGCTATATCCTCAGCTTCATCGTGATCTTCCTCTTTACCCAGAGCATCGGCAGCCTGATCGGCTCCGCCGCCTTCGGTACCTTCGTCACGATCCGTGAAAAGTTTCATTCCAACCTTCTCGCGGAACAGATCGTGCTCTCGAACCCTCTGGTTGCCCAGCGCGTCAACCAGCTTTCCGCCGCCTACGCCAAGGTGATGGGCGACAAGACCCTGCTCGGCGGCGAGGGCACCGTGTTGTTGTCACAACAGGTGACCCGCGAAGCTTACATCCTCGCCTACAACGACGCCTTCCTGCTTGCCTCGGCGGTCGCGCTTTTCGCGCTCGCCGGGCTGCTGCTGCACATCTTCTACAACTGGCTCAGGCAGAGATTGTCCGCTCCTGCGCCGATGCCGGCCACCTGATTGACAGAGTTGACGACCATGTTGAAATCCTTGCGCTCTCCCACGAGCATCATCGTTCTTCTCGCCGGCATCGCCGGTATCGCCCTTGTGCTCTACGCCTGGCGGCTGCCGCCGTTCCACAGTTCGGTGGAATCGACGGAGAATGCCTATGTGCGCGGCTTTGTAACGATCATGAGCCCGCAGCTTGCGGGCTATGTCGCCGACGTTCCGGTGCACGACTACGAGACGGTCAAGGCCGGGCAACTGCTGGTCAAGATCGACGACCGCATCTATGCGCAGAAGGTGGCGCAGGCGGAAGCCACGCTTGCCGGGCAGAAAGCCGCACTTGCCAATTCCTTTCAGCAGGAGCTTTCCGCCAAGGCGGGCATCGCCGCCAGCCAGGCGCAGCTCGATGGTGCCAAGGCTGCCTTCAATCGGGCCCGGGCGACCTGGGACCGCATCCGCCCGCTCGCGGAAAAGGGTGTTTCGACCCGCAGTGATGCCGACCAGGCGCGTGCAGGCTTTGAGCAGGCCGGCGCTGCCGTGAGCCAGGCAGAGGCCGGGCTGGAAGTGTCGAAGCAGGCGCTGGCGACGACGCTTGGCGCGCGTGCCGGATTGCAAGCCGCGGTGAGCGGGGCGGAAGCGGCCGTCGAACTCGCGCGAATCGATCTCGACAATACCCGCATCGTCGCGCCGCGGGACGGCCGTCTCGGTGAGATCGGCGCGCGGATCGGTCAATATGTGACGGCCGGCTCGCAACTCCTGGCGCTGGTGCCGAACGACGTCTGGGTCGTCGCCAATTTCAAGGAAACGCAGCTCGACGGCATGAAGGCGGGTCAACCCGTCGCCATCGCGGTCGACGCGCTGCAGCGGAACGAGCTGACGGGGCATATCGAGCGGTTCTCGCCCGCCGCCGGTTCGGAGTTCAGCATCATCCGTCCGGACAACGCCACCGGCAACTTCACCAAGGTGGCCCAGCGCGTCGGCGTGCGCATCGTCGTCGATCCCGGCCAGCCGCTGGCGGAAATGCTGTCGCCCGGCCTTTCGGTCGTCGTGCGCGTCGACAAGGACGCGCCGGTGCGCGTTGCACCGGACCAGGCGAACATCGGTGTCGCGCCTGTTGCTGCCCACGGATAAGACGGCCGTGGCCCACAGAGCCATTGCCAGAAACGGCCGCGCAACCAAGAAAAAAGCCCGGATCGATGATCCGGGCTTTCGCGTGTTGAATGGCCTTTAAGGCTTATTCTTCTTCGCCTTCGAATTCGGCTTCCGGGTTGAAGAAGTCTTCCGGCTTCAGGGCGTCTTCGTCAACGCCGTAGATGGCGTCGGCCGAGGTCAGGCTTTCGCCCTTTGCCTGGCGACCGGCTTCTTCGGCCGAACGGGCAACGTTGACTTCAACCGAGATCTCGACTTCCGAGTGCAGGTGCAGCGTGACCTTGTGCAGGCCGATCGACTTGATCGGCTGGTTGAGGTCGACCTGGTTGCGGCCGACGTTGAAGCCTTCGGCAGCGAGCACTTCGATGATGTCGCGGGCAGCAACCGAACCGTAGAGCTGGCCGGTTTCGCCAGCCGAGCGGACGATGATGAACGACTTGCCGTCGAGCTTCTCGGCAACAGCCTGGGCTTCCGACTTGCGCTCGAGGTTGCGGGCTTCGAGCGTCGAACGTTCAGCTTCGAAACGGGCCTTGTTGGCAGCGTTGGCGCGCAGCGCCTTGCCGAGCGGCAGGAGGTAGTTACGGGCAAAGCCGTCGCGAACCTTTACGGTTTCGCCCATCTGGCCGAGCTTGGCAATACGTTCGAGAAGAATGACTTCCATGTTGGTTTCCTTTCAGAGTTCCAGTTCGTTGGTCAGTTTTTTCCAACCGGCGTGACCGCGATGGTGCGTCGCGTATCGATCAGGCCGGACAGGAGGAAGAAGAATGCCGGGATCGTGAACACGAGCACCGACAGGTATGCAATCCACAGCACGGGAAGCCGCCAGGACTTGCCGCGTGTGCGGAAATGGAAGGAGGCGAAACCGGCAAGCAGGAAGCCCGCGCCGAAGGTTCCGCAGATCAGCGCGCCGATCGTTGCGGGTGCGCCGCCGAGGAAGGTGAGGACCAGGCCGCCGAGAAAGATGAAGATCGCGTTGCGGTGCATGCGCAGCGTCGACGGAATGTCCTCGCGCGGGCGCAACGACCGGCCGGACATCTGCACGATGCGGGTGGCGAGGTAGTAGGCGGTAAACAGCATCAGCACCCAGATCGCGCCCTGGACGAGCGGCAAAGCAAGGGTGAAAAGCGACTTGATCTGGGCGATGGCAGCCGCATCCGGGTTGTAGGCGCTGTCCTGCGCCTTCACGGCCTGAATGACGATATCGACCATGCGATCGGAGATATCGGCTCCATAACCGACGATCACGCCGACGATGATCATGCCGACGGTCACCAGACCGGCGAGATGGCTGAGGATATCGGAGAGCGGATACCAGGCAAGCGCCTCGTCCGGGCCGCCGAGTTCGGACGCCGGGCGGGCGAGATTGGCGAGATGGCTCAGCCAACCGGCCGGGATCAGCGTGACAACGAGGATCAGCAGCGCAAAGTAGGGCGAAACGAGAACGGCACCGGTGGCACCGGCCGTGACGATCGCGGTGATCGCTGCGGCATTGCCCCAGCCGAGGCCGGCAATCAGGATTGGAAGTGCCGAAGCGGCATAAAGGACGATCGCAAGAGACGACTGCGTATTCGCGCCCATCGACAAGAGGGCGGCGGTAAAGCCGGCGAGAACGCCGGTCAGCAGCGATGTCCTGTTCACATTCGTCACGTTCGCTGTCCTGCTTCGTGCAGTTAGGGGATGGCCAAAGCGCAGCCCCAGCATGGGATTTTGGCGCATCGCGCCGGTTCCGATCCGCGCCCATCGCGGAAGGGAGAGAAAGAGGCGCTCACCTTAGGGGAGCGCCTCTCCCAACAAGTCGGGTTCCGTCGAGTCAGAAGACTGACGGAGAGTCAGCCGTTCTTAGGAAACGACGTAGGGCAGCAGGCCGAGGAAGCGTGCACGCTTGATCGCCTGGGCGAGTTCGCGCTGCTTCTTCTGGGAAACGGCCGTGATGCGGGAAGGAACGATCTTGCCGCGCTCGGAAATGTAGCGCTGCAGAAGACGGATGTCCTTGTAGTCGATCCGCGGAGCGTTTGCGCCCGAGAAGGGGCAGGTCTTGCGGCGGCGGTGGAACGGGCGACGAACCGGAGCGGAAGAAACTTCAGCCATTGTCTTAATCTCCTAAAGCTTCTTGATTACGCGCGGTCTTCGCGCGGACGGCGCGGGCGGTCTTCGCGGTCGCCACGGTCCGGACGCGGACCACGGTCGCCGAAGCCACGCTCCGGACGGTCGCCATCGCGGCGCGGACGGTCGTCGCGGTCGCGCTTCTGCATCATGGCAGACGCGCCTTCCTCGTGCTTCTCGACGGCGATCGTCATGTAGCGCAGGATGTCTTCGTTGATGCGCATCTGGCGCTCGATTTCGTGAACAGCCGCTGCCGGAGCATCGATGTCCATGAGAACGTAGTGAGCCTTGCGGTTCTTCTTGATGCGGTAGGTGAGGGACTTCAGGCCCCAGTTCTCGACGCGACCGACCTTGCCGCCGTTTGCTTCGAGCACGCCCTTGTACTGCTCGACGAGACCGTCGACCTGCTGCGGCGTGATGTCCTGGCGGGCCAGGAATACGTGTTCATAAAGAGCCATTGTGGCTTGCCTTTCTTGCGTTAATCAGCCCGGACCTCGGCGGCTAAGCCTCAACGACTGTTCTTAGTGGCTGCAGGCAGCCGGCAAGAAAGTGTTGTATCGAGACGGTCGAGAGCGGAGACACGGGAGGCCGGAAAGACGTGCAATCCTAACGGCTCCCCTCGAGGAAGCCGGCCCTCCGTTCAGCCACCAGCCAGAAGACCGGGCATTTCGAACAGCGCGCTTATACGCATTTTTCCGCGGAAGGCAAGGCTTGCCGCGTCTTTTCCGCTTTCTACGCCAGCGCGTTCACCTTTTTCCATTTGCGCAGGCGGCCGTGGGCGTTGGCATAGGGAGAGGAAGTATTGAACTGGATCATGCGTCCGAGCGTGAATTTTCCGTACCATGGCCGCCCGTAAAGCGTCCGCTCGTCGCGATCCCTGATGAGTACCTCGAGCGTCGCCTTGCTGCGCTTCAGTCTGGCGACAAGCTCGCCCGGCGAAAGAGCGTGGAAGTCCGCATAGAATTTCTGCGCAAGCCGTCCGAGTTCGTTCCATTGATAGCCCGTCTCGGGGAAGTCGACCAGCTCGCCGCGCTGATCGCGATCGATCCATTTGATCACCAGTTCGCCCCAGCCGATGAGGTAGGCGACGAGGTCGCCGACGCTCATCATCGTGCCCTTGGCGTGGCCTTCGAGCGACGGTTCGCGGTAGCGCTCGTCAGGAACCCGTTCCAGCTCGCGCATCAGCCTGGCGAACTGGACGTCGATCGCCGCAAGCAGTTCCGCTTTCGTCTGGGGTACCGGCATCGGCGATCTGGTCTCACGCTCAGATCGGCATCGGGTAGATCCGGTGCAGCCGCCGGATCCCGTTCACGATGTCCTGCGACAGCGTAAGGTCGACGGCGCCAAGGTTGGTCTTCAACTGCTCCATCGAGGTCGCGCCGATGATGACGGAAGCCATGAACGGCCGCGCCAGGCAGAAGGCGATGGCCATCTGCGCCGGATCGAGGCCGTGCTCGCGTGCCAGTTTGACATAGCCTTCGACGGCCGGTTCCTGGTGCGGCGTGAAGCGGCCGCCGAGATCGCCGTTGATCGAAAGTCGCGAGCCCTTCGGCTTGGCGCCATCGAGGTACTTGCCGCTTAAGAGGCCGGCGGCGAGCGGCGAATAGGCGAGCAGGCCCACGTCTTCGTGGTGCGACAGCTCCGACAGGTCGAGGTCGTAGGCGCGGTAAAGCAGGTTGTATTCGTTCTGGATCGAGGCGACGCGCGGCAGGCCATGACGCTCCGCCATGTCGATGAACTTCATCGTGCCCCAGGCCGTTTCGTTGGAGAGGCCGATGGCGCGGACCTTGCCGGCCTTCACGAGGTCGCCGAGCTTGTCGAGGATTGCCCGGAGGTCACTCGCGACATGATCCTTGTCCTGCCTGGACGGGTCATAGGACCAGGCATTGCGGAAATGGTAGTGGCCGCGGTTCGGCCAATGAAGCTGATAGAGGTCCACATAATCTGTCTTCAGCCGCTTGAGGCTGGCGTCGATCGCCTGGTCGATGCCCTCGGGTGTCGTCGGGTTGCCGTTGCGGATATAGGGGCGGCCGGGGCCGGCGACCTTGGTCGCAACGACGACCTCATCGCGCCGGCCGCGCCTGGCCAGCCATTCGCCGATGAAGCGTTCCGTGTCGCCATAGGTCTCCGGCGAAAGCGGGGTCGTGGGGTAGAGTTCGGCCGTATCGATGAAGTTAACGCCCTTTTCGAAGGCGTAATCCAGTTGCTCGTGCGCCTCGGCGATGGAGTTCTGTGAACCCCAGGTCATGGTGCCCAGGCAGATTTCCGAGACCTTGATGCCGGTGCGGCCAAGCGTGTTGTAGCGCATCTAGATAAGTATCCTTGTGAAGGGCGGCGCCGACCTGGGAGGAAGGGGCGCTGGCGCCGGGAATGGAGCGGTCGCCTCGACCCTGGTGATCGGGTAGGGCAGAGCGACATCGGGCGGCAAACTTACGCCTTGATTGTTGAAGATCAAGGGCAAAAGGCCCCGTCGGCCGTGTCCGTGCCGGCCTCCAAGCTTGACTCGTCGGTAAGGAATGTGAATGGAGAGGAAGCCGGAGATGTATGGTTTCTGCCTGCATCCCGCTCTAACTCATAAGAACCGATCACTAGGATTTCGTGTCGCGCCGACCCGAAATCCTAGTGATCTAGGGAAGGGACGATCCCATGAGCATTGCATTCACGTTTCCAGGCCAGGGCAGCCAGGCTGTCGGCATGGGCAAGGATCTGGCCGACGCTTTTCCGGAAGCGGCAGCCGTCTTTGCCGAAGTCGATGAAGCACTCGGCCAGAAGCTGTCCGAGATCATGTGGAACGGCCCCGAGGAAACGCTGACGCTGACGGCGAACGCCCAGCCGGCGCTGATGGCCGTATCGATGGCCGTCATTCGCGTGCTCGAAGCCAAGGGCCTCGACCTCAAGTCCAAGGTTTCCTTCGTCGCCGGCCATTCGCTCGGCGAATATTCGGCGCTCTGTGCTGCCGGTACCTTCTCCATTGCCGACACGGCGCGTCTCCTGCGCATCCGCGGCAACGCCATGCAGGCGGCGGTTCCCGTCGGCAAGGGCGCAATGGCGGCGATCATCGGCCTCGAACATGCGGATGTCGAAGCCGTCTGCCGCAAAGCCTCCGCGCTCGGTTCCTGCCAGATCGCCAACGACAATGGTGGCGGCCAGCTGGTGATCTCCGGCGAGAAGGCTGCCGTCGAGAAGGCCGCAGCACTCGCTTCCGAAAAGGGCGCCAAGCGCGCTCTGATGCTGCCGGTCTCTGCCCCCTTCCATTCCGCGCTGATGGCGCCGGCTGCCGACGCGATGCGCGAGGCGCTGGCCAAGGTCGAGAAGCGTAACCCGGTGGTGCCTGTCATCGCCAACGTGCTCGCCGCCCCGGTCAGCGATGCCGACGAGATCGCCCGGCTGCTGGTCGAGCAGGTCACCGGCCAGGTCCGCTGGCGCGAAACGGTCGAATGGTTTGCCGCCAACAATGTCACGACGCTTTATGAACTCGGCTCCGGCAAGGTCCTGACCGGGCTTGCCCGCCGCATCGACAAGACCGTCAACGGTATCGCCGTCAATACGCCCGCCGATATCGACGCAGCACTCGCCGCCTTGCTCGCCTGAGCGAACGCCTAGGCGCTCCAGTTATAAGGAATCAAAGAGATGTTTGATCTTTCCGGCCGCAAGGCTCTCGTTACCGGTGCATCCGGTGGTATCGGCGAAGAAATCGCCCGCATGCTGCACGCCCAGGGCGCGACCGTCGGTCTGCACGGCACCCGCGTCGAAAAGCTGGAAGCGCTTGCCAACGAACTTGGCGATCGCGTGCAGCTCTTCCCGGCAAACCTTTCCGACCGCGCCGAAGTCAAGGCGCTCGGCGAGAAGGCCGAAGCCGAGCTTGGCGGCGTCGACATCCTCGTCAACAATGCCGGCATCACCAAGGACGGTCTCTTCGTGCGCATGAGCGACGAGGACTGGGATGCCGTTCTCGAAGTGAACCTGACGGCCGTGTTCCGCCTGACGCGCGAACTCACCCATCCGATGATGCGTCGCCGTTTCGGCCGCATCGTCAACATCACCTCCATCGTCGGCGTCACCGGCAACCCCGGCCAGGCGAACTATTGCGCCTCCAAGGCCGGCATGATCGGCTTCTCCAAGTCGCTGGCCCAGGAAATCGCGACGCGCAACGTCACGGTCAACTGCGTGGCTCCGGGCTTCATCGAAAGCGCGATGACCGGCAAGCTCAACGACAAGCAGAAGGACGCGATCATGGGCGCGATCCCGATGAAGCGGATGGGCACCGGCGCTGAAATCGCTTCGGCGGTCGTTTACCTCGCTTCCAACGAAGCGGGCTACGTCACCGGCCAGACGATTCACGTCAATGGCGGCATGGCCATGATCTGATCCGCTTTCCAGGACGGGCCGCCCGCCGAGATTGTGCGGTGGGCGATCTTCAACGTCCCGGGACGCCGCCTGCCAAATGCCTGAAATTCAATGTTGAGCAAGCGAATGACAGGCATTTTCGGACTTTGCGACAGCGTTAAACCGTGTTAATCGGGCCATGACTGTTAGCAGTCGACCGGTCCCGCCAGGTGCCCGGCAGCCTTGGCTGCCTTGGGTTTGCCGCAGTTCCGGTTGGATGGATTGCCGGGTGGGCCGTCTTGGTCTATCAGGCTTACAGAAGAGTACCGGTGCCGGAATAGGCGCCTACAGAAACGAAGGTCGAGGAACTCCGACATGAGCGATATCGCAGAACGCGTAAAGAAAATTGTTATTGATCATCTTGGCGTCGACGCCGAAAAGGTCAGCGAAGGCGCAAGCTTCATCGACGACCTCGGCGCGGACTCGCTCGACACCGTCGAACTGGTCATGGCTTTCGAAGAAGAATTCGGCGTTGAAATCCCGGACGACGCTGCTGACTCGATCCTGACTGTCGGCGACGCCGTCAAGTTCATCGAAAAGGCTCAGGCCTAATACCTTAAAGCGGCTTCGGCCGTGGACGGGCCGCCTAAAGCGGCCCGTTTCAGCCCAGGGAAGTGGGCTATCCCGCGCTGAGCGGGGATTTCGATCAGCAAGCGTTTCCCGCATATCCCTCTGATCGTGAATAAGAACCTTAAAATGGATGCCCGGATCGGGTTCGTTACACGTGGTCCGATCCGGCTCTGAAATGGAAAAGTCAGGGTGGGTCGCGGACTATGAGACGTGTCGTTATCACCGGTACCGGCATGGTATCTCCCTTGGGTTGCGGAACTGAGGCGACGTGGGCGCGCCTGCTTGCCGGGCACAATGCCGCGCGCAAGGTGACCGAATTCGAGGTCGAGGATCTTCCTGCCAAGATTGCCTGCCGCATTCCCTTCGGCGACGGCACCGATGCTACCTTCAATGCCGACGACTGGATGGAGCCGAAGGAGCAGCGCAAGGTCGATCCGTTCATCGTCTACGCGATGGCAGCGGCCGACATGGCGCTGGCCGATGCCGGCTGGAAGCCGGAGAACGATGAAGACCAGATCGCGACCGGCGTGCTGATCGGTTCGGGCATCGGCGGTCTCGAAGGCATCGTCGAAGGCGGCTACACGCTGCGCGACAAGGGTCCCCGCCGCATCTCGCCGTTCTTCATTCCCGGCCGGCTCATCAATCTTGCCTCGGGCCAGGTGTCGATCCGCCACAAGCTGCGCGGTCCGAACCACTCTGTCGTCACCGCCTGTTCGACCGGCGCGCATGCGATCGGCGATGCGAGCCGCCTGATCGCGCTCGGCGATGCCGACGTCATGGTGGCCGGTGGTGCGGAATCGCCGATCTGCCGGATCTCGCTCGCCGGCTTTGCCGCCTGCAAGGCGCTATCGACCCAGCACAATGACGATCCGCAGAAGGCCTCGCGCCCCTACGATATCGACCGTGACGGTTTCGTCATGGGCGAGGGCGCCGGCGTCGTCATCCTCGAAGAGCTCGAGCATGCCAAGGCCCGTGGCGCCAAGATCTATGCGGAAGTCGTCGGCTACGGCCTTTCGGGCGATGCGTTCCACATCACCGCTCCGTCGGAAGATGGCGACGGTGCCTATCGCTGCATGCAGATGGCGCTGAAGCGAGCCGGCCTGACGGCTGCCGATATCGACTACATCAACGCCCACGGCACCTCCACCATGGCCGACACGATCGAGCTTGGCGCCGTCGAGCGCCTGGTCGGCGAACACGCGTCGAAGATCTCGATGTCCTCAACCAAGTCGGCCATCGGCCACCTGCTCGGCGCTGCCGGCGCGGTGGAAGCGATCTTCTCGGCGCTGGCGATCCGCGACAACATTGCGCCGCCGACGCTGAACCTCGACAATCCGTCGATCGAGACGAAGATCGACCTCGTGCCGCATGTCGCGCGCAAGCGCGAAATCAACGTGGCGCTCTCGAATTCCTTCGGCTTCGGCGGCACCAACGCCTCGTTGGTCCTGCGCCGCTACACCGGCGCCTGATCGCGCGCCCGGAGCGTCGCTTGAGCCAATTGTCGCGCCGACCGTCAAAGGCGGCGCGATGATCCAGCTTTTGCCGTATTGCTCGCTACAAGCATGTGGTGGGAGGAGGCGTCGTCACGGAAGACGGCGCTCGCCGACCGCGATGTTCGCGCAAGGCATATCTGTCAGATTGTCCTTCAGTCATTGCCTGGAATTGCGGTTTGCCGGGTTTTTGCCGCGGGCCGTGGTTCCGGATTAAAGTGTCGGTCGTCCGCCGGGTTCTCTTGAACGGACGGTGATTCGACACATTTCTGTGGTTCTTCGGTGAGATTGCACCGACTGCGGATTTTTGAGTAACTGCGGACGTCGGCCTTCTGGGCGGCACCGTTTTATAAATTTGACCTATGCCTGCCACGGTCCAGTCCGAAATTCGCACCGGAAGCAGGAAGAGAATGAGGCCGCGAATTTCGGGTTCGGGATAATCGTGAGCGACTCAAACGATAACGGCGCGGCGCAATTTGGCCGCAGTGAAAACGCGAGCAACGGACCGATCATTCCGAAATCGGCAAACGAGGCCTTGCGTCCGGAAAAAGTGCCGCAACCGCCGAAACGATCGCGCAAGGCCCGCAGCCAGGTCGTGATCTTCCTGAACTTTGTCATGACCGTCATTGTCTTTGCAGCGCTCGCCGCTGCCGGCACGGTCTATTATGCGATGCACCAGTACGAAAAGCCGGGTCCGCTGCAGGCGAACCAGAACTTCATCGTCCGGGGCGGCGCCGGCATGAGCGAGATCGCCAGCGGGCTCGAGCGCGGCAACATCATCACCGATGCGCGCGTTTTCCGTTTCGTTTCCGAAGCCTACCTCGACAATGAGACGCTGAAGGCCGGCGAATATGAGATCAAGGCCGGCTCGTCGATGCAGGAGGTCATGCAGCTCCTGAAGTCGGGCAAGTCGATCCTCTACTCCGTCTCCCTGCCGGAAGGCCTGACCGTCAAGCAGATGTTCCACAGGCTGGCCGACGATCCGGTGCTCGTCGGCGACCTGCCGACGGAGCTGCCGCCGGAAGGCACGCTGATGCCGGACACCTACAAGTTCACGCGCGGCACCAAGCGCGGCGAGATCGTCCAGCAGATGGCCGCAGCCCAGAAGGTGCTGGTCGGCCAGATCTGGGAAAAGCGCGATCCCAACCTGCCGGTGTCGACGGTTGAGGAGCTCGTGACGCTTGCCTCGATCGTGGAGAAGGAAACCGGTCGCGCCGACGAGCGTCCGCGCGTCGCCTCCGTCTTCATCAACCGGCTCGACAAGGGCATGCGGCTGCAATCCGACCCGACGATCATCTATGGCATCTTCGGCGGTGACGGTAAGCCGGCCGACCGGCCGATCCTGAAGTCGGACATCGACAAGCAGACGCCTTACAACACCTATATCATCAAGGGGCTGCCGCCGACGCCGATCGCCAATCCTGGTCGTGCAGCGCTGGAAGCGGTCGCCAATCCGTCGCGCACGCCTGAGCTTTACTTCGTTGCCGATGGCACGGGCGGCCACGTCTTTGCCGAGACGCTCGACGAGCACAATGCCAATGTCCGCCGCTGGCGCAAGGTCGAGGCGGAGCGGGCGGCAGAAGCGGCGAAGGCTGCGGCTGACGCGGGCACCGCCGAACCGGCAGCCACGCAGCCGCAATAACGCCGGCTGCTGGCGGCGCATAGCCGCGCAGCGGTGCTTGCATTGTGGACGGACGAATCACGGCGCGGATATCCCTTGCGGGATGCCGCGCCGTCGCCTTATTGCTTCTGCTGAAACCGCAACGGAGGTGATGATGCCGCTCCAATCGATGACCGGCTTTGCCCGGAGAGAAGGCAGCAGCGGCCGCCGTCGTTGGGCCTGGGAGTTGCGCTCCGTCAACGGCAAGGGCCTGGACCTCAGGCTGCGCCTGCCGCAGGGGCTCGAGCGCTTCGAGCCCGAGGCGCGCAAGCTCGCAGCAGAGTATTTTTCCCGCGGCAATCTTCAGATCGGCCTCTCCGTCAGCGGCGGCGAGGCGGCCGTCGAGGCCGTGGTCAACCAGGCAGCCTTGACGGCGGTGCTGAACCTGCGCGGCCAGCTCGGTGATCTCGTCGATCCCGCGCCGCTCCGGTTCGACACGCTTCTCTCGATCCGCGGCATCGTCGACTTCCGCGAGCCGGAAGAAAGCGAAGAAGAGCGTGCGGCGCTCGATGCCGGTATCCTGGCAGGTCTGGCGGGTGCGCTCGCCGATTTGCGCGCGATGCGAGAAGACGAGGGCGCGGCACTCTGTCAGATCCTGCTGGGACAGGTCGAGACGATCGAGCGGCTGACGGCGACGGTCGAGTCCGACCCGTCACGTAGCGCCGCTGCGATTGCCGATCGGCTGGCGCAGCAGGTGGCTCTGGTGATGGACAACGGCTCGTCGCTCGACCGGGACCGGCTCCATGCCGAAGTCGCTTTGCTCGCCACCAAGGCGGATCTTCGCGAAGAGATCGACCGGCTTGGTTCCCACATCGTTGCCGCCCGGGAGCTTCTGTCGAAGGGCGGTCCCGTCGGGCGCAAGCTCGATTTCCTCGCACAGGAATTTAACCGAGAATCGAATACGATCTGTTCCAAGTCCAACGCGGCCGCTGTGTCTGCCGCCGGCATCGAGCTGAAGGTCGTCATCGACCAGTTCCGCGAACAGGTCCAGAATCTGGAGTAAGGTATGAACCCGGCGACCCCTTCGCCCATCAAGATCGCCCGTCGTGGGCTGATGCTCGTCATTTCCTCGCCGTCGGGCGCAGGCAAGTCGACCATTGCGCGCAATCTCCTGGAAGCCGATCCGGAGATGAGCATTTCGGTCAGCGTGACGACGCGTCAGCGGCGACCAAGCGAGATCGATGGACGGCACTATCACTTCAAGTCGATCCGCGAGTTCGAGGCGCTGAGGTCCACCGACTCGCTGCTCGAATGGGCGGAGGTGCACGGCAACTTCTACGGCACGCCGCGCGATGCGGTCGAGGCGGCCATGGCCGCGGGCCGCGACATGCTGTTCGATATCGACTGGCAGGGCGCTCAGCAGCTCCAGGAGAAGATGGCGGGCGACGTCGTCTCGATCTTCATCCTGCCGCCGTCAATGGCTGAACTGCAGTCACGCCTGCATCGTCGCGCCGAAGACAGCGAAGAGGTGATCGCCACGCGCCTTGCCAACTCGCGCGCCGAGATCGAGCACTGGCGGGAGTATGATTACATCGTGCTCAACGACGACCTCGACCGCGCCTTTGCGTCCGTGCGTGCGATCGTCGAGGCCGAACGCCTGCGCCGCGACCGGCGCCCCGGCCTGTTCGATTTCGTCAACGGGCTGCTGACCGAAAACCCGTTCTAAGGCTTCAAAAGAAATGGCTCCGTGAGGAGCCATTTTTGATTCACGCTATTTGTAGCGCGCGCCTTGCGATCCATATGCCCGCTCAGAGGCAGTTGGCCAGGCGACAGAACTCTTCCACTGAAAGTGTTTCGGCGCGTCGCTGCGGGTCGATATCGGCCTTGGCAAGCAGCGCCTCGCCACCGAGTGGCTTCAGGCTCTGCCGCAGCATCTTGCGGCGCTGGCCGAAGGCTGCATGCGTCACTTTCTCGAGCGCCGCGACCGAGCAGGGGATCGGGTTTTCCACCGGCTCCAGATGGACCACGGACGACGTCACCTTCGGTGGTGGCGTAAAGGCCTGCGGCGGCACGTCGAATGCCATCCGCGCCTTTGTGCGCCAACCACAGAGCACGCCGAGGCGGCCATAGTGGTCGTCATCCGCGTCGGCGACGATCCTCAGGCCCACTTCGCGCTGGAACATCAGCGTCAGCGACTGCCAGAAGGGCGGCCAGCGCTCGGGCAGGAGCCAGTTAACGAGCAACTGAGTGCCGACATTGTAGGGCAGGTTGGCGATGATCTTGACCGGCCCATCGTCGGCAAGCGTCTCGAACGACGTCTTCAAAGCATCGCCTTCGATGACCTGTAGCCGATCGGGATAATGCGCGCCGATTTCGGCAAGTGCCGGCAGGCAGCGCGAGTCCCGCTCAATCGCAATGACCTTCTTGGCACCGAGCGCGAGGATGGCGCGGGTGAGGCCTCCCGGTCCGGGGCCGACCTCGATGACCGTTACCCCTTCGAGCGAACCGGCGGTCCGCGCGATCTTCTGCGTCAGGTTGAGATCGAGCAGGAAGTTCTGGCCGAGCGCCTTCTTGGCATCGAGGCCGTGACGCTGGATGACGTCGCGTAGCGGAGGAAGACCGTCAAGGGCGGCCATCAGCGGGTATCTCCTGGCATATTGGCCGCAAGCGATGCGGCAAGGTCGAGCGCGGCCCGAAGGCTGTCGTCGCGGGCGACGCCCTTGCCGGCAAGGCCGAAGGCCGTGCCGTGGTCGGGCGACGTGCGGATGAAGGGAAGACCGAGCGTGACGTTGACGCTATCGTCGAAGCCGAGCGCCTTGGCCGGGATCAGCGCCTGGTCGTGATACATGCAGATGGCCACGTCGTAGGTGGCGCGTGCGCGATCATGGAACATCGTATCTGCCGGCAGCGGGCCGACCGCATCGATACCCTCGGCACGCAGCCTGTCGATGACGGGCCGGATGACGGCGTCGTCCTCGAGACCGAGCGCACCGTTTTCGCCCGCATGCGGGTTCAGCCCGGCGATCGCGAGCCGTGGCTGTCGAAGTCCGAAACGATTGCGAAGGTCGGCCGCAGTAATCGCGCAGGTGCGGTAGATGAGGTCCGGCGTCAGTTGCTCCGGCACGTCCTTCAAGGGGATATGGATGGTGACGGGAACGGCGCGCAGCTTCGGTCCGGCCAGCATCATCACCGGCAGCACCGGCTGTCCCGTCGCCTTTTCGGCAAGATCGGCGAGATATTCGGTATGGCCCGGAAAGCGGAAGCCGGCGTCATAGAGAACCGCCTTGGCGATCGGGTTCGTGACCACGGCCGAGGCCTGTCCGGCGGTCACCAGTCGCACGGCCGTGTCGATCGCCCCGATCACGGCGCTGGCATTGACGGTGTCGGGCTCGCCGGCCTTGACCGGGGCAGGGCAGGCAAGCGGCAGGACCGGCAGCGCCGTGTCGAAGAGGGAGAGGGCGCCGGCGCAATCCGTCTCGCGGATGGACACCGTGTAGCCGAGCATCGAGGCGCGCGCGGCAAGGACTGCGGGATCGCCGATGAAAAGGAAGGGGGCCGTCGCATGGTCGCGGCGGCCGAGCCAGGTCGAGAGGCTGATGTCCGGCCCGATACCGGCCGGGTCGCCCATGGTCAGGGCGAGGGGCCCGCCGGTAGTTTCGCGCATGTTTCCGTCGTGATTACTTGTTGACGATTTGCGCCTTCTTGCGCAGCTCCTCGAGGTACTTCTCGCTGTTCGGGTCTTCGCCACCGGCCTTCTTCTTGCCGATATCCTCGGCGCGGAAGACGATTTCGGCGGCGGTGTCGTCGTTGACCTCACGCTTCTTGCAGATCGCCAGGTACTCGACGCCCTTTTCTGTCACGCGGGTTCCGGTGGTGCCGTTCTCGCCGGCCTTCTCGATCAGCGGCTTCCATTCGTCAGGCAGCTGCTGGGCAAGCATGCGGCCGAGGCTGCGGATCGACACGTCGCGATAGTTGGCGGCAAACACCTTCGAGGTTTCGCAGCCCGGGAACTGAGCGCGCGAGGCGTTGGCTTCCGCCTGCCGCTTCGCGGTGATCGCGCCGCGCTTCTTCTCGGGAATGACGAAGATCACCTGCTGCAGGAAATACTCGGTGGTCACCGGCTTCTGTCCGCCGCCTTCCATCATGCGCTTGACGAGGTCGGCGCCCTGGAGGCGGTTAGAGCTGCCGTAACGGAAGTTGACCGCACGCGGCCAGCTCATCTGCACGGCGATGAATTGCTTGAAATGTTCGGAGCCGACGCCGGCCTGATCGAGAATCTTGCCGAGCTGCTCGGTCGAAAGCTTGTTGCCCGAGGCGAAGCGCGCATAGGCGGCATCGACTTCCTGCGTGCTGACGGACTGGCCGATGCGTGCGATCTCAGCACGCTTGAGAACTTCGTCGACGAGTTGCTTCTTGGCTTCGTCGTTGCCGCCCTTCTGGCGCTGCAGGCGAAGGAAGGCCACGCGCTTGGCGATGTCGCCGGAGGTAATCACCGTGTTGTTGACCGTTACCTTGACCGTGCTCGCTGCTGCCTGAGCTCCGGAGCATATTGCAACGCTCAAGGTGCCGGCCAAAGCCAGTACCGACAGTGTCCTCAAGATCGACATTTTCCCGCCCATTCTCTTTTCCTATATCCCGGACTATCACCGTCGACAGGCTTTGTCCGCCTGCCGGCCTTGCGCCGTTGCCTTATCTTGTCGGAGGGAATGCATAATACATGCGGCCAAACGATGACAAGACCGTTTGACGGTGCCGATATCGACGAATGGGCGAACTTTTGGCTCGCCCACTCGCTTGACGATATCAATAATAGTCGAGCTCTTCGAACTTGGTGTCGCCGACGTTCACGTCGCCGAGCGTACGGAAGCTGATTCTCGCGCCGATCGACCAGTCGTTCGCGACATTGGCATCGGTATCGCGTTCCTGCTTGTAGACGATCGAGAACAGCGTGTCCTGATCGTCATAGGTTATGCCGAAACCGTTGCGTGAGATGACATCCTTGTTGATGTCATAGGTGATCGCGCCGAATACAGACCAATAGTCGTGGAACCGGTAGGCGGCGGCGGTCTGGATTTCATCCTGGTTGGACAGAGATCCGTAGAGCGGCTGCGCTTCGATGCGCGTATAGGTCATCGCGGCCTGCCAGGTCGTGCCGAGATAGCCGACGGTGGTATCGGCGCGGCGCAGCGACAGATCCTTTTCGTCGAGGCGGCCGGAAACGCTCGCCATCAGGCCGGACGGTGCGTCGATGCCGAACATGGCAACGTAGTCAGAGCTCTTGGTCTCAAGACCGGAATTCGCCCCGGCCTTGACCAGGTCGTCCGTCGCAAACGAGTTCAGGCCACCCAGATGGAACGACTGGCCGACGATGCCACGCAGGCCGTAGCCGCTGTCGAAGGTCCCCGTGTAGCGGAAGCCGACATTGGCGCGGGTGCCGCCCTCGATCCGGTCGAAACCGGAGAACTTGTCGCGGTCAAAGAGGTTCGTTGCGTCGAACACGAAGCTCTGCGCGTCTTCGTTCGGCAGGCCACCGGCATATTGCTCGTTCGGGCGCGCGTAGAGCTGTGCGATCGGCTCGACAACGTGACTGCTGTCCTCGCCGACGAACAGGATCGGGTAGCGGGCTTCGAGGCCTGCGGTCAACATGCGCCGCGTTGCCGCATCGCTCGTGTTGAAGTCGCCGGTATAGGCCGGACCCGGATTGTCCATGTTCAGCCCGATGGCATCGCCGCGCGCCGCCAGCAGCGGCGTGAGGACCAGGCCGCCCGGGGCGATGAAGGTGCGCTTCCACTCGAGCTCGCCGGTCAGGCGGTGCGAGGTGCCTTCTAGGCCGCGGAAGCGGACCACGCCCGGTTGGGTAAACGCGTCGAGCCGGTTGCGCTTCACGTTCGTGAAGTTGAACGTCGCGGAAAGCTCGCCGCCCAGCACGGGATCAGGCGCCTTGTAGGAATAGTCGAGGACCTGCGCCGCCGGCTGCTGGTTTTCCTCGATGCTGTTGGCGTCGGCGTCCTGAATGTCGAAGTAGAAGGCGCGCAGATCGAAGTAGTTCCGCTTGCCGAGCCCCGTCAGGTAGGCCTGATTGGTATAGGTGGTGCCGTCGAACGTCGACAGCTCGTAGGTCTTGGCGAAGTTGGCGTCGGACTGGACGAGTACGTTCCAGCCGAAGGTCCAGCGCGGATTGATCTCGAACTCAGCCTTCGACGCGATCATGCCGCGATTGGTATGCATCGCGTCGACGGTGCCGGGCGTGAACTTGCCCTTATCGAGCTGGCTGATGCCGGCGAAGTTCAGCGTATGGAAGCCGTTGTGGAACCGCTGGCGGAATTCTCCCTCCAGCAGGAAGCCCTGTCGCGTCAGGCCGGTAAGCGTCGCCGTCGCGTCCATATAGGGCGAGATCGCCCAGTAGTAGGGGACGCCGACGCCAACTCCGAGTTTCTGGGCCGAGCGGAACGTCGGAAACAGGAAGCCGCTCTTGCGCTTGACCGTATGGTCCGGCAGCTCCATGACCGGAATATAGGCGATCGGCTTGCCGAACAGCTCAAAGCGCGCGTTCTCCAGACGGATGGTCCGCGTGCGGCCGTTCTGGATGACGCGCTGGGCCTTGATGTGCCACAGCGAGCGATGTTCCGGCTTGGTCGAGCACGGCGTGCAAGCCGTATAGACGGCCTCGTTCAGGATGAATTCTTCGCCGTTCCGGCGCTCGCCGCTCGTGGCAGCAAGCCGCGTCAGATCGGTGGTTTCGATGCGCATCTGCTCGAGGAAACCGTCCCCGAAATCGTCGGTGACATCCATCTTGTCGGCATAGACGACGTTGCCGCCCGGCTCGATGAACTGGATTTCCCCGGATGCATAGATGCGGCCATTCTTCTGGTCGTACTCGACCTGACGGGCCACCATCTTGTAGCCGCCGTAATCGATCTGCACGTTGCCGCGCACGATCACTTTTTCGGCGTCCTTGTTGTAGACGAGCTCATTGGCGGACAGAAGCAGCTTGGCGTCTTCCGGCATGTTCGGGCGCAACGAATCGAGGCGGTCCGAAGCCTGCTGCGCCATTGCAGGCGCACTCATTCCCATGGCAAGTGTCTGCAGCGCCACGCCTGCAAGCAGGGCAGCGTTGATCAGCCTTATACGTTTGCGGTTCACTACCGCCACTAGCCATCCTCCTGATTTAAAAGAATCGTCGAGCCCAGCGCCATCGCTACAACAACTGGCAACCAGGCTGCAACGAAAGGAGGCACAATGCCGCTGCTCCCGAATGCTTTGACAAGCACGGTGACGACATAAAGCACGAAGCCTGAAAGGATGCCACCGAGAATTACGGAGCGCGATTGGTTAAACCGGCTAAATTTCAGCGACACGCAAGCGGCGATCAGCGTCATGGCGACGAGCAGCAGCGGCAACGACAACATTGAGTGGAATTGAGTTTCCATGCCGTTGGTCGAAAAACCGAAGGAGCGGGCCACTTCGATCTTGCGCGGCAGGTCGAAAAACTGAATGGAATCAGCCTTTGCAAGACGTTCCTGAACAAACTCCGGCTTAAGATTGGTGGCCAGCTGTGCTGTTTTCAAACGTTGCGGAAGCTGTCCGTTGCGCGTTTCCGTGACGTCGTTAAGAAGCCAGTAACCATCTTCGAGTTTCGCCGACGCCGCATCCTGTCTCAGAATGATCGTGCCCTGTGGATCAAAGTGGATGACGGTGACGTTGAGAAGCGTCGTGCCGTTGTCCTGAACCGAGCGCGCGCCAATGATCGTGTCCGTGCCGTTATAGATCTGCCGCAGCCACGGGATCGAGCCGGCATCGGCGTTCCGCGTGGAGCCCCATTCGGCCAAAAGCGCCTCGCCGCGCTTCGTTCCCCAGGCAGCAAGCGGGTTGAGCGCCACGACCGCCAGCACGCCGAAGAGGAAGGAGCCGAGGATGAAGGGCCGCAGGAACTGCCAGACGGAAATACCGGCTGCGCGGGTCACGACCAGCTCGTAGCGGCGGTTGAGCGAAATCAGCGCCGCCATGGCCGAAAACAGCGCGACGAAGGGTATCGTCTGCTGCAGGATCAGCGGGATCCGGAGCGCGGTCATCAACAGGGCGCCGGAGATGCTGTAGCGCGGCAGGTTTGCCAGCCGGCTTGCCTGTTCGCTGAAGTCGATGATGAAGACCAGCGAGAAGATCCCGACGAGGAACCAGAACGTCGTGATAACGTAGCGCATGAAGAAGTAGCGGCCGAGCGTGCCCATCATGACGGCTGCCCTTTCTCGGCGTCAGGCCGCATCAGGCGCAGGCGAACCAGGAGTTCCTGCAGCTTTTCCTGCCCGGTCATCGGAATGTCCAGTCGCCTGTTGCTGACGAGTTGGTGAATGCAGAGGGCGCCCGCCATCAGCGGCACGGCATACATCAACGGCACGAACCAGACGGAGTCCTCGGCGCTGTTGCCGGCATAGAACGTCATCCAGCGGATGAGCAGGGCCGTGCCGAGCGCGCTGACCATCGGATGAAGCCGAGCTTCGCGGTGGGAGCGTGCGTCACTGCTGAAGACCAGCGCAATCAGGCCGAAGAGAAGGGGGAAGGTCCATTCCGTGAAGCGACGGTTGAGCTCGGCGGTAAAGGCGAGCGGATTGTTCTTGTAGACGTGATCTTCCGGGTCCGGATTGATCAGGCCGGGAAGGTCGCGGTCCTTTGCCCGAATGGTCGCCTCGCGCGTCGTCTTGGTCATGTCGGCGAGATCGAAGGCGTAGGAGTCGAATTTGATGATCGACACGCTGCCGTCGGGGAGCTTGCGCTGCACTTCCCCGTCTTTCATCACCAGGGCCGAACTCTTGTCGTCGATGGCGCCTTCGCGGGCATAATAGACGAGCTCGAAGCTCGGATTGCGCGAATCGGCGACGAAGATGCCCTGCAGCACGCCGCCGCCCCGCCGCGCGCCAACCTGGACATAAAGATTGTCTGCGACCTTGCGGAAGGTGTTCTCCTGCACGACGGACGACAGCAGATCGGCGTTGGCGGTTGCCAGCATCTTGCGCAAGGCCATACGCGAATAGGGCTCGACGAAATTGTCGACCACGAAGGAAAGCACGCTGAGGCCCAATGCCAGGTAGACCACCGGTCGGATGATCGCCATGCGCGAGCTGCCGGCGGCGTTGAGGACCGTCAGCTCCGAATCGGTGTTCATCGTCGTCAGCGTCTGCGTGACGCCGATCACCAGCGCAAACGGCAGGATGATCGTGATGACGGAAGGCAGGATGAGGGTCGCCACCTTGGCGAAGGCGAGCACGGATTGGCCGTTGTCGGTGACGAGGTTGACGTTGGTCAACGCCTGAGTCGTCCAGGTGATGCCAAGCAACGGCAGGAGCGTCGCGAGGAACATGATCACGGCACGCCGGAATATGTAGCGTTCGATCAGCTTCATGCCCGTGTCCGGTCCAAAATCCTGCTCATGTTTCTGTTCCGGCGGCGGTTATCGAACCGGATTTCGCCCATGTCCGTAAACCGAAGCCCGGTTCTTTGCCAGCCACCCGTGCTGCTCGAATTGTGCAGCAACAGGGATAATTTAAGGCGAAGAACCTCGGTTAACCGCATGTAAACATCTGCGGGCATCTTGCCAAGCGGTTGAAAAGCGAGAAGGGTGCCGGCCACAGCTTTGACGGTGGCGAATGATGCGAATATTTGCCACTGTAACCGCCCGGTAACAGGCCGGCTTGCCATAAGCCTTGCCGTGTCGTCCGGTTGCGTTGTGCGGCCTAGATCCCCTTGGGCTGGCGCTCGATCTCCCGGAAAGATCCATTCGATCCAAAGGGTTGCGTCCAGACAGGAAATACCCGGAGTTTTCAATGTCGATGAAGTTTGAGTTCACCTTTGCCAAGTCCCATAAGCCGAGCGGTGGCGTCGCCGTTCTGCTGAAGAGCGCGGGCGCGTCGGCGGCTGCCGGCGCCGATGTCGCCGACCCCGAGAACGTCGTCGCAAGGGCGGCGAAGATCAAGAAGTTTACCGGCAAGGCGTTCTCCTCCCTCGACATCGTCGCGCCGCATGGCTCGCCCGCCGATCGAATCGTCGTGCTCGGTCTTGGAGACGCGGATGCGCTGACGGACCATGACTGGCTGAAGGCGGGCGGAGCCGTCGCTGCGAAGCTTGGTTCGGTCGACAAGGTGACGGTCTTCATCGACGCGCCCGACGCCAACGTGACCGGAAAGGCGGCAGCGGACTTTGCACTCGGCATGGAGATGAATGCCTACGCCTTCGACAGCTACAAGACCAAGAAGGCCGACGACGACGCGAAGCCATCCGGCAAGCCGACCAAGGTGACGATCGTCACCGGCACGGTCATCGCGGCGAAAAAGGCGTTCACGGCGGCGCAGGCCGTTGCCGAAGGCGTGTTCCTCGCCCGCGATCTGGTGAACGAACCGGCCAACGTGCTGGGCCCGGTCGAGTTTGCCGCCAAGGCGAAGGAGCTGGAAAAGCTCGGCGTCGAGGTGGAGATCCTCACCGAAAAGGAAATGAAGAAGCTCGGCATGGGCGCGCTGCTCGGCGTCGCGCAAGGGTCGAGCCGTCCACCGCGCCTCGTCATCATGCAGTGGAAGGGCGGCAAGTCCAAGGACCGTCCGCTCGCCTTCGTCGGCAAGGGCGTCGTCTTCGACAGCGGCGGCATCTCGATCAAGCCGGCTGCCGGCATGGAGGAAATGAAGGGCGACATGGGTGGTGCGGCCGCCGTCACCGGTCTCATGCACGTGCTCGCTGCCCGCGAAGCCAAGGTCAACGCCATCGGTATCATCGGCCTTGTGGAAAACATGCCCGACGGCAGTGCGCAGCGCCCGGGTGATATCGTGACCTCCATGTCCGGCCAGACGATCGAGGTGATCAACACCGACGCCGAAGGCCGTCTCGTGCTTTGTGATGCGCTCTGGTACTGCAACGATCGCTTCAAGCCGCAGGCGATTATCGATCTCGCGACTCTGACCGGCGCGATCATGGTCGCACTTGCAACGCATCATGCCGGCCTGTTCTCCAACGACGACCGTCTGGCGGGGCAGCTTCTTGCCGCTGGCATCGCGACGCACGAGCCCCTGTGGCGCATGCCGCTCGGCCGGGAATACGACAAGATGATCGACAGCAAGTTCGCCGACATGAAGAACACCGGCGGCCGCCACGGTGGCGCGGTGACCGCGGCGCAGTTCCTCAAGCGCTTCGTCAAGGATACCCCCTGGGCGCATCTCGACATTGCCGGCACCGCCATGGGCGCGCCGACCGACGAGGTCAACCAGTCCTGGGGTTCGGGCTTCGGCGTGCGGCTGCTCGATGAGCTGGTGCGGGCGAGCTACGAGGCCTGATCGGCAATGCCGGACGTGATGAAAGGCGGGAGGCAATCGGCATGACCGAGATCCTGTTCTACCACCTGACGGAATCGAAGCTGGAAGACGCGCTGCCGCCGCTGCTCGACAAGAGTGTCGAGCGCGGCTGGCGCGTGGTCGTACAGACGGTCGATGCCGAACGCCGCGATGCGCTCGATACGCATCTCTGGGTCTATCGCGACGAGAGTTTCCTGCCGCATGGCACTGACGCCGGGGACTTTGCGGCGGATCAGCCGGTGTTGCTCGTCGCCGACGACGGCAATGCCAATGCGGCGACGGTGCGTTTCGTCGTCGATGGCGCGAGCCCGCCTGACGTTTCGGCCTATGAGCGCATCGTCTTCATGTTCGACGGCTATGACCAGGAACAGCTGGAAGGCGCGCGCGGCCATTGGAAGCGGCTGAAGGGCGAGGGCCACACCTTGACCTACTGGCAGCAGAACCGCGATGGTCGCTGGGAAAAGAAGGCCTGAGTTTACAAGCGTTACGACAAAAAAGCCCGCGGACGAGACCGCGGGCTTTTTGTTTCCGGCATGTCCGGAAGATCAGTCGTGGAAGGCCTCGACGAATTTGCGCTTGCCGAGCATGAAGGCATCTGCGACGTGGCGCAACGGCGCCAGATCGACGTCCGACTTCCCGGCTTTGACGATTTCGGCGAAGCGCCGGTAGAGCATCGGATATTCCTGCTCCGGCTCCTCGTGCACGAGCTTGCCATCGATGGAGAGCTTGGCGCCGCCTTCCGACAGCACCATCTCGCCCGCCGCCGTGCGGGCAACGATGTCCCAGCTCTGCTTGCCTGTCTGGCGCCAGTCGAATTCCGCCGCGACCGGCAATTTTTGGCCGTCGGTGAAGGTGATGTTGGCGGCGATCGGCGCGTCACGATTTTCCGGGAATTCGAGCACGGCCGACGTTACGAACAGCGGGCGTGGCAGGATGTGGGTGACGATCGACAACGCGTTGATGCCCGGATCGAAGATCCCGAGGCCCCCGGCCGCCCAGATCCATTCCTGGTTCGGGTGCCAGTGCCGCACGTCTTCCTTCCAGATGACCTGGACATCCTTGATCGTCGTCGTTGCCAGGAAGGACTTTGCAGCTTCCACGGCCGGCGCGTAGCGGGAGTGCCAGCTTGCAAACAGCGACAGCCCCTTCGATGCTGCCAGCGCCTCGAGGTCCGCGACCTCGCTGAGCGTCGCGCCCGGCGGCTTTTCCAGAAACACGTGCTTACCGGCGTCGAGCGCGACGCGAGCTGCCTCGTAGCGATACTGCGGCGGCATGCAGAGCGACACGGCTTCAATCGCAGGAACCGCGTCGAGCATCGCCTCGATCGATTTGAAATTGTCGATGCCGTCGACCGTCCCATGTCGGCTCGCGGCGGCAATCAGCTGATAGTCGCTGTTCTTGGCGATCGCCGGAAGGTGCTGGTCGCGAACGATCTTGCCGATGCCGACAAGCGCAATTTTGATGGGGGCCATGGTGTTCCGCTCGATTTGTATGACTTATTGTCGGCTCTTGTAGCAGATTGCACACCGGGAGCAAGCCGCCGCTCCGCCCACGGCTATGACATCGATGTCGATGGAATCGACAGATTGTCATTCCCTCTCAACGTCGCCGCACTAACTCTACCGGTGGACGTGCGATGCCGTGCCGTCAACTGGACTGACATGGGTGGTCTGACCACCCGAACGAGGAGTGAACGATGCAGCAGCAGATCCGTCGGGCAAGCCGAGCCGACCTCGACATCATGATCGAGTGGGCCGCGGAAGAGGGGTGGAACCCCGGCCTCGGCGACGCGGGGCCTTTCTGGGCAGCCGACCCCGAGGGTTATTGGGTGGCGGATGGAGAGGGGGCGCCGGTCGCCGCGATCTCACTGGCGCGGTACAACGAAAGCTTCGGCTTTCTCGGCTTCTTCATCACCCGGCCGGATCATCGTGGCAGGGGCATCGGCCGACAGCTGTGGCAACAGGCGATGTCGGTTGCCGATCGGCGCATCGTCGGTCTGGACGGTGTGGTCGCGCAGCAGGAGAACTATAGCCGGTCCGGCTTCGTCTACGCCCACGCGAACATCCGCTACGGCGGCATCATCGACGTGGTCGAGCCGCCGGGCGCGGATCTTCTGGAGGTCGCGCCGGTGCATATGCCGCTCCTCATCGACTATGATCGCCGCTTCGTCCCGGCGCGTCGCGAGGTGTTTCTGCGCGAGTGGCTGAAGGCGAGCGACGGGCGGCGCAGCGTCTTGCTGCTGCGCGATGGCGCGGTGGCGGCCTATGGGACGATCCGGGCCTGCCGCAACGGATACAAGATCGGGCCGCTCTTTTCCGACACCGAGACCGGCGCCGATCTGGTCTTTCGCAAGCTTGCCGCCGGCGTCAACGGCAGCGAAGTATACCTCGACATCCCTGAACCGAACGCCTCGGCCAAGGCACTTTGCGATCGCTACAATCTCAAGCCCGTGTTTGAGACCGCGCGCATGTATCGTGGGCCGGATCCGGGGCTGCCGCTGGCGCGAATCTACGGAATTACCACTTTCGAGCTGGGCTGACGGAGGGGAGGCGACGGCGGGGCCGGCTTCTGTCAGCCGGCCATCGCGTCTTCATATTCGGCGGAAAGTTCGAGCCATTGCTCTTCGGCATGCGTGAGTTTCGCTGCCGCGTCGGAGCGTTCCTTGGCCTTTTGTGCAGCCTTGGCCGGCGACTTTTCGTAGAGCGCCGGATCGGCAAGTTCCACATCAAGTGCCTGAATCAGTTTCTCCAGCTTTCCGGTCAAGGATTCGATTTCGTTGATCTTCTTGCGGAGCGGCGCCAGCGAGGCGCGCTTGTCGGCATTGACCTTGCGCTGGTCCGCCTTCGAAAGGCTGTCGTCGACACCGGTCGGCCTCGGCTTCTCGTCCTTCGCCTTGGGGCCACCGACAATCAGGCTGCGGTAATCTTCGAGGTCGCCGTCATAGCTCGTCACGGTACCGTCGCGCACCAGCCACAGCCGGTCGGCCGTCGCTTCGATCAGGTGCCGGTCGTGTGAAATCAGGATCACGGCGCCGGAATAGTCGTTGAGTGCGGTGATCAGCGCGTTGCGGCTGTCGATGTCGAGGTGGTTGGTCGGCTCGTCGAGGATCAGAAGGTTCGGCGCGTCGAAGGCGGCAAGGCCCATCAGCAACCGCGCCTTTTCGCCGCCGGAAAGATCCTTGGCGGGCGTTTCCATCTTTTCCGTCGCAAGCCCCATCTGCGCCACGCGTGAGCGCACCTTGGCTTCAGGCGCTTCCGGCATGCGCCGGCGCACATGCTCGACCGCACTTTGCGTCGGGATCAGGTCGTCGAGCTGATGCTGGGCAAAGAAGCCGACCTTGAGATTGGGAGCGATCTTCAGTTCGCCCGCCTCAGGCGCGAGGCGACCCGAGATGAACTTGGCGAAAGTGGACTTGCCGTTGCCGTTCGAGCCGAGCAGCGCGATCCGGTCGTCCGTGTCGATCCGCAGGTTCAAGCGCTTGAGGATAGGCTTGCCGGGCTCGTAGCCGACGGTACCGCGGGTGACGGCGATGATCGGCGAAGCCGCTTCCTTCTCCGGATCCGGGAAGGAGAAGCCCTGGACATGATCTTCGATCACGGCCGCAATCGTTCCCATGCGCTCCAGCGCCTTGACGCGGCTTTGCGCCTGGCGCGCCTTGGTGGCCTTGGCCTTGAAGCGGTCGATGAAGCTTTGGAGGTGCTTACGCGCCGCATCGTTCTTGGCCTTCGCCTTCATCTGCAACTCGTCGGCTTCCGCCTTCTGCCGCTCGAACTGGTCGTAGGGCCCACGATAGAAGGTGAGCTTCTTCTGGTCGAGATGCACGATGGCGTTGACTGCGGTGTTCAAGAGGTCCCGGTCGTGGCTGATGATGATGACCGTGTGCGGATAACGGCGGATGTAATCCTCGAGCCACAGCGTGCCTTCAAGGTCGAGATAGTTGGTCGGCTCGTCGAGCAGCAGCAAATCCGGCTCGGAAAAGAGTACGCCCGCAAGCGCCACCCGCATCCGCCAGCCACCGGAAAACGACGAGGCGGGACGCAGCTGTGCTTCATGGTCGAAGCCGAGGCCGGCGAGAATGCTTGCAGCACGCGCTTCGGCCGAATGGGCGCCGATGTCGGCAAGCCGCGTCTGGATCTCGGCAATCCGGTGCGGATCGGTCGCGGTCTCGGCTTCGGCGACCAGCGCCGTGCGCTCCTTGTCCGCCTTGAGCACGATCTCGATCAGCGGTTCTTCTGTGCCGGGCGCTTCCTGCGCGACCTGGCCGATGCGCGCGTTTTTGGGTAGCGCGATCGTGCCGGCTTCCGACGCGAATTCGCCGGTTATGATGCGAAACAGCGTGGACTTGCCAGCGCCGTTTCGGCCCACGAGCCCCGCCTTCGTGCCCGCCGGAAGCGTCACGGATGCGTTTTCGATGAGGAGACGTCCCGCGATGCGGGCGGAAAGGCCGGAAATCTGGATCATTGCGGCCTTTTGCCCGGACTTGGCCGGGAAGGCAAGAGGCGTCGGCGTGCTGTTGCCACCGCTGTGGCGGGTCGGGAATTCAAGAGGTCATTGTTATCGATTTTTGAACAAGGCGTTCCGACAATCGATACTACACATCCTCATCGTGAGGGACCATCTCAATAACGGAAGGGCGGGGAACGCTCTTCTGACCGCCTCGATCGACCGAACGCCAGTGGCAGTGGCCCCGCGTTCCGAGGGACGACCGATCCGGCCAAGGACATTTTTGATGAAACCTCGTTCAGCCGAACGAGCCTCCCAGGAGTGAAGACCATGAAATCCGCAATCCAGACCGCTCTTTCCGCCGCTCTCGTTGCAACCGCTATCCTCGGTGGCGCTTCCGCTGCCTTTGCCGGCGGCAGCTACTATGAAGGCGTCAGCCCGACGCCGCTCTATACCGAGCGCACGCCGGCCGTCACCGGCAAGTCGTCCTTCACCATCGGCAGCTCCGAAGCCGGCTATGTCGATCGCACCAACACCGGCTCGGTCGCAAACTTCAGCGTCGCGCCGAAGAGCGTGATCGGCGGCGAAGGCGAATACTACCAGGGCATTTCGCGCTAACGGCGATGAATGAGGGGGCGCGGGTTTTGGCCCGCACCCCATTTCAAGGGATTTGATGGATCACCGTGATGGTCCTATGAGGCGACCCCAAGCGCCTATGCGGGCTCAGCCCCGACCTTACATCTCCACCAAGGAACAGATCGATGAAGAAGTCCTTTGCCGCAATCCTCGTTGCGGCCGCCATGCTCGGCGGCGCGTCCGCCGCTGTCGCCGGCGGAAGCTACTACGAGGGTGTGAGCTCCACGCCGCTCTTTACCGGCCGCGCCGAGGCTTCCGCCGGCACCGGCGTGTCCGCGACCGCAAGCCGCGGCGACTACTATGCAGGCATTGAAGACAAATCCGTCGACACGACGGCAACCGGCGCGATCGCCAATGGCGGCGCCAGGGCTTTCGGCGAGGCCGACCAAAACAAGCAGTAAGTCACGCCAGACGGTTGACCGAACAACCCGGTCCCGCCCACGCGGGGCCGGGTTGTTTCGTTTTGGCGTTGCCAAATGAGGTACATTGCCATGACAGAAAAAGTCGAGGTCGCCGAGCGGCTCTTCGAGCTCTACCACTGCGTTCATCGCCTGGTGAACGCATCGATGTCGGAGGAAGGCGTTTCGCTCGCGCGCAGCAAATTCCTGTTTTATCTGAACACGCTCGGCCCCTGTCGCTGCGCGGATATCGCCTCGGCGCTCGGCTTTGCGGCCAGAACCGTCACCGAAGCGATCGATGGCCTGGAGCGGGACGGCATGGTCCTGCGAGAACCGGATCCGGAAGACCGTCGCGCGAAGATCATCTCGATCACCGACCGCGGTCGGCTGGCGCTGGAGGCGGCATTGCAGCCGCGCCATCGCACGATCGATGAGCTGTTCTCAGCGCTCGACGATTGTGAACGCACCGAACTCTTCCGGCTGCTGGGCTGTCTGCGTGAAAGGGCGTCGGAAATCGACGAAAGCCGTCACCCGGACGCCGCCTGATTTGCAAGCGTCAAGCGGCGCTCTGGCCGTAGCCCCTGCCGCGGCCGAGGGCCGCCGAATAGCACAGGATGCCGGCGCCATCGCGTGCGCCGGCGAGGGCCTGCTCCGCCTGGGTCAGCAGATCGGCGCTCGTCGATGCCGGTTGCGCAAGGGTGATGCCGGCCGCAAGCGAAAGCGTCTCGGCTGTGTGCGCCCGTCCGGGGAGGGTGACCGTCAGTTCCTTCACCGACTGCCGCAGACGCCGGGCAATGGCCTCGGCATTTTCGGTGCTGACATCCCGGCACACGAAGGCAAACTCCTGCTGGCCTACGCGGGCGACGAAATCGTCCTTCTTGATCGACTTGCGAAACAGCGTCGAGAGCTTGGCAAGCGCCTTCGCGGCGACCGTACCGCCGTGGTGCTCCGCCATTTCACGCAGCCCTTCCACCGAGGCAAGAAGCAGGGCAACCGGCTGGTCTGCCCGTTCCGCTTCGAGGATCGAGTCGAGTTTTGCCGTCAGCGCCAGGCGGTTCGGCAGGCCCGTGGTCGGGTCGCGGGTCAGGGATCGCCGGCTTTCGGCAAGCTCGCCTTCGAGTTCGGCGAGATGTCTCATGCTGGTTTCCAGCGCCTGCTGGAGAGCGCCTTCTTCATTCGTCAAACGGCCAGCCGCTTCCCGCAGTCGCGCGGCGTCGTCGGCGAATTCGGACATGCCTGCAACGGGGTCCGTGGCCAGGCGGCCGGCGAAATGGTCCAGTTCATCCTTGAAGCTCTGTTTCTGCAGCAAGGCGAGCCTGAGCTTTCCGGCAATCTCGACAAGCGCTTCCTGGCCAGCGGCTCTCGCGCGGTCCGCGGCAAGTGCTGCATGGGAGATGAGGTGATGCCTGAGACCCAGGGCATCCAGCGCATCCTGCTGCGGGTTGTGCCCGAGTGCGGCGAGTTCGCGGGAAAGCTCCGGCAGGCGACCGGATAGCGCCTCGTAGACAAGCTCGTAATTGCGGGGCAGGGCCGCGATCCCGTGCGCCGACATCGCATGCGCCACCTTCAGAATGATCGCCGCCTGCCTCGCCTGCGATCGGCTGGCATCCGCTGGAACTTGCCTGTTCATTCTGTCGTGGCCCCCGGTCGCTTCTCGATCTCTGGATTGATAAGCCGCCACTATGAGAAGGCCGCATTTAAGGGAGTCTGAAGATTTCGAGCTCTGGGCGATTCCCGCCCGGTATGGTTGCTAAATTCCATCGGCCCTCCGTCCACCGCAACCGCATGTCGCGGGGGAATGGACGGTCGTCAACTGTCGCCATCTTTATACTTGACGCCTTTAGTCACCAATTATATTCGGCGCTGCTAAATCGGGCATCGAGCCCGGGCAAACAGCGACGGTCAAGCATGTCCCTCTCGTTCATTGCGGATCTGGCGATATGGGGCGACCGGCCGGCGCTGCTCTTTTCCGGGCAACGGATCGTCACCTATCGCGAACTCCATGAGCGGGTCACCCGCCAGGCACTTGCCTTTCGCGGTCCGCGCGGGCTGGTAACGATCGAGGCCGAGCTTTGCGAGCATGCGATTGTCGCCTATCTGGCAGCGCTCGCCGCCGGGCATGCCGTCGCCATGCAAGCCCCGAAGAACGGCGCTGCCGGCTCCTGGGTCGATGCCTTCGAGCCAGACTTCGGCTTCCGTCGCATCGATGGCCGCTGGCGCACGGAGCATCTGCGACAGGGCGACAGGACGCCCCATGACGAACTGGCCGTCATGCTCTCGACTTCGGGCAGCACCGGTTGCGGCAAGGCCGTGCGCCTCTCGCGGGAAAACATTTCGGCCAACGCTGTGGCGATCGCGGACTATCTCGGCCTGACGGCGGAAGATCGCGGCTGCTTGATCCTGCCGCTCCATTATTCCTACGGCCTGTCGGTGCTGAATTCTCACCTGGCCGTCGGCGCCAGCCTCTATATTCCCGGCGGCTCCATCCTCGATGCCGCTTTTCTCGATGGTCTCGCGGAAAGCGGAAGCACGAACCTCTCGGGCGTGCCCTACTCCTACGAGCTGCTGGAAAAAGTGGGCTTCCGCGACCGTCGCTTCGCCAAGCTGCGTTTCATGACTGTCGCCGGTGGCCGCTTGAGCGCTGATGTCATCCGACTCTACAACGACCATCTCGGCACCCAGGGTGTGGCTTTCTTCGCCATGTACGGCCAGACCGAGGCCACCGCCCGCATCGCCTATGTGCCGCCGGCTCAGCTTTCCGGCAACGAGGACAGGATCGGCGTCGCCATTCCAGGTGGACGCCTTCTGATCGTGAGCGAGAGCGGCGTGCCGATCGAAAGCGACGGCGTGGCTGGCGAACTCGTCTATCGCGGCCCGAACGTCATGATGGGCTATGCCATTTCACGGGATGACCTCTGCCGCGGCGCCGACCTTGCCGAATTGCGGACCGGCGACCTCGCCATGCGCCATGCCGACGGCCTGTTCCAGATCGTCGGCCGCATGAAGCGGATCTCCAAGATCGCCGGGCTCAGGATCGCGCACGATGTGCTGGAAGCGGGGCTCGAGGCGCGCGGCATCACCGCTGCCGTTGTCGGCGACGATGCCGGCCTTCACGCCTTTTACGCCGGCAGCCGCGATGCCGAAGAGATCAGGCGGCTCTTGGCGCAGGCAAGCGGGCTGACATTGGCCCACCTGAAGGCGACGCCCCTTGCCGAGATGCCGCGGCTTGCCAGCGGCAAGATCGATTACAACGCACTGAACATGGCAGCCCGCCAAGCGACGGCCAGTGGCGATAATGATAACGGCGGTATCGAAGGGCTCTTTGCCCAGGTCTTCTATCCAAAGCGGGTGAAGCGGTCCGACAGCTTTGTCTCGCTCGGTGGCGATTCCTTGCGCTTCGTTCAGCTGTCGATCGGGCTGGAAAAGGCGCTGGGGCAAGTTCCGGATGCCTGGGAGACCTTGCCGATCGCCGGGCTATCGCTCCAGGAACGGCGCGAGACTGCCACGCGACGGATCGGCACGGACCTCTTGATCCGTGCGCTTGCCATTCTTCTGGTCGTCCTGCACCACGAGGTCCTGTGGCCGATCCCCGGCGGGTCGGCGGCCATGGTCGTTCTCGCCGGCTTCAGCCTTGCGCGCTTTCAGATGGGACCGCTGCTTGCAGGCGACGGCTGGGCGATCCTGCGGCCGCTCGCGCAGGTGCTGATCCCCTATTATCTGATCGTTGCGGCCTATGCGGTCGCCTGGGGTGAGGTGCCCTGGGCCTCGGTCTTTCTCGTCGGCAACTTCGGCGTGGCCCTGCCGGAAACGCACGGCATGGTGCCCTATCTCTACTGGTTCATCGAGGCCTATTGCCAGATGATGGTGGTCTTCGTCGGGCTTTTTGCCGTCCCGCAGTTTCGACGTTTCGTGTCGGCAAAACCCTTCGCCGCCGGGATGGCCCTGCTTCTGGCCGCGCTTGTTACCCGTCTGGCGCTGCCACTCGTCTGGCCGATCGGCAATCGCCAGATCTTCACGCTGCCATGGATCTTCTATCTCGCCGTCATTGGCTGGTGCGCCGCCGTTGCGGAAACGGCCAGGCAGCGGCTGCTGTTGATGCTGGCCGGCACGGCGGCCTTCCTGTTCTTCGGCCTCTACGAAGGAGTCTGGATCGGCACGAAGATCAAATATCTGCTGCAGATCGCCGTCTTGGCCGCGCTGCTTTACCTTCCACGCGTCAGTCTGCCGCGCTGGTCGACTCAGCTCATCCTGCCCCTGTCGGCGGCGGGTTTCCACATCTACATCCTGCACCGCTTCGTGCCGGAATTGCTGATGGTGCCGATGCAGCCGGCCTTGCCGCCGGCGGCTTTTTCGCTGCTGTCGATCGTCGGCGGCGTGGCGCTCGGCCTCGTCGCATGGCTCGGCCAGCGTCAGCTCTTGAAGAAGCTTACCGCATGGCGCGGGCGTGAGATCCGGCCACTGCGGCTGTTCGGCTTCGAGGCGTTGCGCTCGCCGTTACGCCCACTGTGATCCTTGGGTCCTCAGAAACTGGGCCAGGTCCAGTATCAGGGACGGGCGCCCGAGCGCGGTGAGCGTCGCGTGCGCCTGACCGCGATGGTGGGTCTGGTGGTTGAAGAAGTGGCCGAGCGTTGGCGCCAGCCTCTGCGTGACGGCCGCCGGATTGGTGAGCGTTCTGTAGCTAAGCAAAGCGCCAAGGCGCTCATCGCTGAGGTTGTCGATCCAGGCGATGATGCGTTCGTCCTCGGCCGCCCGCGCGGCGGTAAGCCCGGCGAGGTCCTCGTGCAGGGTCGTGTCGAGTGAAGCAGGGGTATTGCCCTCGCCTGTGAAGCGCTTCATCCAGATGCGGTCGGCAACAAGGATATGATTGAGGGTTGAAAGCAGTGAGCCGAAAAAGGCGCCGCGGTTTTCCCGCAATTCGGCATCGGTCAGCTCCGCAGCAGCAGCATAGACGAGGCGGTTCGCCCAGCGGTTATAATCGGCGAACATGCGAAAATGATCGAGCATCGGCTACCTTCCTGATGGCTGCGGTCGCGGATGGCGACGCTAACCCGGAACCGCATTCCTGTGTCTGATATCATTCATGAAATTTACTGATTTGATGACGCGGCGGATATGTCGTTCAAGAGGACGCCAATCGTCCCGGAGAGTTTGCATGACTAGAAAGCTCTATTCGCTGTGTGGATCCGACAGGGCGCGTCCCTTCTCGCCGCATGTGTGGAAGACCGCGATGTCGCTGGCCCACAAGGGGCTCGACTTTGACACCGTGCCGATCGGTTTCACCGAAATCCGAGCGGTCGAGGACGGGGCGACGAACCTGGTGCCGTTACTGCGGGATGGAGAAAAGCTCGTGAAGGACAGCTTCGAGATCGCCCTTTATCTCGAACGGACCTATCCGGACCGTCCGGCGCTCTTTGCCGGCGAGGGGGCGATGGCGATCTCCCGCTTCGTCGAGGGTTGGTCGCAGACGACGCTGCACCCGGCCGTCACCCGCATCATTATCCGGGATATTCACGACAGGCTGGATCCCGTCGATCAGGCCTATTTCCGCGAGAGCCGGGAAAAGCGCTTCGGCACGTCGCTCGAGGCCGTGGCCGAAAGTGGCGGATCCTCTCTCGCAACCTTCTCGGAAAAGCTCGAGCCTTTGCGCCATTTGCTGAAGATTCAGGATTTTCTGGGTGGTGCAACGCCGCTTTTCGCCGACTACATCGTCTTCGGCGCGTTTCAATGGGCGCGCATCGTCTCGCCGCAGCGCCTGCTTCAGCCGGGTGATCCCGTCACCGCCTGGTTTGAGCGCTGCCTCGATCTGCATGGCGGGCTCGGGCGCAGTGTGACGGCTGCGTGAAACCCGCCTGGCCTAAGCCGAATCATCGGTGAACCCCCTTGTTTTGCGCGGAATTGGCGGCTAATGAACCGCCACTTCTCAAGAAACAAGGGATTTGAGCCAATGGCTATTGAACGTACCTTCTCGATGATCAAGCCGGACGCGACCAAGCGCAACCTGACCGGCGCCATCACCAAGATGCTCGAAGATGCCGGCCTGCGCGTCGTCGCTTCCAAGCGCGTCTGGATGAGCCGTCGCGAAGCCGAAGGCTTCTACGCCGTTCACAAGGAGCGTCCGTTCTTCGGCGAACTGGTCGAGTTCATGTCCTCCGGCCCGACCATCGTTCAGGTTCTCGAAGGCGAAAACGCAATCGCCAAGAACCGCGAAGTCATGGGCGCCACCAACCCGGCAAACGCTGACGAAGGCACGATCCGCAAGGTTCACGCTCTCTCGATCGGCGAAAACTCGGTTCACGGTTCGGATGCTCCGGAAACCGCTGCTGAAGAAATCGCCTACTGGTTCTCGGGCACCGAGATCGTTGGCTGATTCAAAATCTTCGGTTCGAGCCATAGCGGCTTGAATTGACTCAGGATTTGAGCCGGAGCGGAAACGCTCCGGTTTTTTGTTGCCCGGTCTCTCAGACGGGGCACTTCGCGGTTTCGAAATGGGCTGGTGCCTTGCCGCCGCTGAAGACCGCCGGGTTCTTGTCGTAGGCCGGGCCCTCGACCAGCGGTTTGGCCGGCATGATATCCTGATCGATATCGGAGACGACGGTGGTCTCGAGCTTCTGCAATGACTGGCCTTCGGGGCCTTTCACCTCGATCGACACCGTATAGGGGCGATCCTTCTTCACGCAGGTGACATCGGGGCTTTCCAGCACCACCTTCTCCAACTTCGGAAAGAGCTTGCGCTCCAGTGTCAGCGCGTCGCCGCCGGCCGGATTTTCGAAGTGCGCCACCACGATGCTGCCGTCGGGCACCGCCTCGGCCTTCGTCAGCGTGACCATGTAGGTCGCATAGGCGAGGCGGTAGTTGAAGACGAACATCTTGCCCGTCAGCTTCAGCGGATCCGGGCCGCTCTCGCGCTGACATGCCACTGTGGCGAGTGCGATGGCAAGTGTGGCCAAGATCCCGAATGTCCTTGTCATGGGCCTGCCTCTTCCCTGTTGCGGTGATAGTGGCGCTTGGCTTTGGTGCGGTTGCCGCAGACGGCCATGTCGCACCAGGTGCGGCTGCGGTTGCGGCTGCGGTCGAGAAACAGCCAGCCGCAATTCGGGCAGATCTTCAGCCGATCGGGCTCGGGGTTGGCGGCAAGCGTGAGAGCCGATTGCGCCGTTGCGGTGTCGAGCGAAAGCAGGCCGCCCTGGTGCATCGAGCCGCGCAAGACGCTGGCGATGGCTTCCAGCAGATCCGCCAACAGTTCCGGCCGGCCCGTGTCCGAGATCTCCGCGCGAAAATGCCGGTCGGTCGCTTCGCGCAACTGCAAGAGCCGGTCACGGTTCTCCGCGGCGACAGGCGCAAGCGCGCCGAAGCGTACACTCTCCGCGCTATAGCGGTTGGCCGCTTCCGCAAAGGAATGGAGTGCGACGACATCGGCGAAGCGGTCGATCCGGCGTTCGGGATCGAAACGCAGGACGATGGAATTGGCGACATCCAGTGCCAGGGCGCCGCCGGCAAATCGATGGGCTGTCCAGGTGAAGGTCATGCAAAAATCCTAACTGGTAAAATTGATTTTACCAGTTATATTGATCTTGTCACGCTCCGGATGCGCCATGCTCTATTTTCTGCAGCAGCTCGCCAATGCCGTTCCCGTCGCAGCGCTCTACGCGGCGTTGGCCTTTGGCTACGCGATCGCCTTTGCCGTGACCCGCCGGGCCGATCTCACCTATGGTGCGCTCTTTGCCTTCTCGGGCCAGATCTTTGTGCTATTTGCTGCTTTCGGCTGGGACCGACTGTGGCTGGTGCTTCCGGCCGCCCTTGGTCTCGGTGCGGCGGCTGCCCTGACTTTCAGTGTTGGTGCCGGGCTCGTCGCCGGGCGTTATGTCATGCGGCCGTTGGCCTTCTCGTCGGCCAACACCGTCGTCGTCGCCTCGCTCGGCTGCCTGCTGGTGCTGATGGAAACGGCACGGCTTGCCTCGGAGACCCGCAGCCTGTGGCTGCCGCCGTTCCTCAATGCCAACATCGTCTTCTGGGATGATCCGCGTTTCCCGGTCACGTTGACCGTCATCCAACTCGGCAATACCGCGCTGATGGCGGCGTTGGTGGCGGCCGGGCACTGGTTCCTGACCCATTCGCGGGCGGGGCGGTTTTGGCGGGCCGTCTCCGAGGACCGGGGGGCTGCAGCGCTTTGCGGGGTCGACGCGGCCACTGTCTACGTCGTCGCGTATGGCGCGGCGTCCCTGATTGCCGCCTTTTGCGGCATCCTCGCCGCGTCCTACTACGGCAACATGGATTTCGGCACAGGGCTTACTTTCGGCGTCAAGGTACTGTTCATCGCCGCGATCGGCGGCCAGGCCTCACCGCTCTATGCAGCCCTCGGCGCTGCCGCGGTCGGCCTGCTCGAAACACTATGGAGCGCCTATGGGCCGATCCTCTGGCGCGACTTTGCGATCTTCGGATTTCTGGTGATCGTGCTGGCGGTGACGCGCAAGGAGAAGGTCATTCCCTGACCTCAAGGAACGGCGGCTACTTCGACCAGCGGTCCCGTGCGGTGTCGTCGGCATCCTTGGCGCTGACCCAGCCGCCGGTCGTGCCGTCGCCCAAATGTTCCTTCTTCCAGAAGGGAGCCGATGTCTTCAGGAAATCCATGATGAAGTTGGCGCCGTCGAAGGCGGCCTGCCGGTGCCGCGAGGCGGCAACGACAAGCACGATGTTCTCGCCGGGAAGGATCTTGCCGTAGCGGTGGATGGCGGTGGCCGCCTGGAGCGAGAAGCGCTCGATCGCCTCCTGGCAGATGCGTTCGATCTCCGCCTCGGCCATGCCGGGGTAGTGTTCCAGTTCGAGGGCGGCAAGCGTGCCTGCCTCGTCGCGGCAAAGCCCGGAAAAAG
Organism: Ensifer sp. ENS06; assembly: GCF_014852205.1. Taxonomy (NCBI): domain Bacteria; kingdom Pseudomonadati; phylum Pseudomonadota; class Alphaproteobacteria; order Hyphomicrobiales; family Rhizobiaceae; genus Ensifer; species Ensifer sp. ENS06. Next base: position 1,263,768 of record NZ_JACVBC010000001.1, read on the forward strand.
TGACGATGGCGCCGATGTCGGCACGCCCGGCCGAAAGCTTTGCGACCTCGCTATTGAGGTCGAAATCCTCGCGCTGGACGCGCACGGTCACCGGCGCGCGCATGGCCTCAGCCACCCGTCATCGGCGGAAACAGGGCGATCTCCCGGGCGCCGGCGATCGGCTCCTTGTGGTCGACATGTTCCTGGTTGATGGCCGCGCGGATGACGTTTTCATGTTCGAGCGCCGCCTCGTATTCCTCGCCGAGCGTCTTCAGGTGCTGAAGCAGATCGGCAATGGTGACGACACCGGCGGGAAGGTCGAGGGTTTCCTCGCCCTTGCCGATACGCTCGCGCACCCATGAGAAATAGACAAGGTTGACGGTGCTCATTCGTTGACCACGTGCTTGAGGCCGGCGCGGAAGTAATCGTAGCCCGAATAGAGCGTGATCGCGGCGGCAATCCACAGGAGCACGATACCGGCTTCCGTCGTATAGGGCAAAATCTTGTCGCCGGCCGGGCCGGCAAGCAGGAAGGCGATGGCGACCATCTGGATCGTCGTCTTCCACTTGGCGATGCGGGTAACGGGAACGCTGACCTTCAGCGCCGCCAGATATTCGCGCAGGCCCGAGACCAGGATTTCACGGCACAGAATGATGATCGCAGCCCAGATCGACCAGCCGGCGATCGTGCCGTCGGCGGCGACCAGCAGCAGGATGGAGGCGACCAGCAGCTTGTCGGCGATCGGATCGAGCATCTTGCCGATGTTCGATGTCTGCTTCCAGATGCGTGCGAGATAGCCGTCGAAGAAATCGGTGATTGAGGCAACGGCAAAAAGCGCCACTGCCGTCCAGCGCGCGAAGTCCGAACTGTGCAGCCGTCCTTCGACGAAGAAGCAAAGGACGATCAGCGGCACGATCAGGATGCGGAAATAGGTGAGCAGGTTCGGGATGCTGTAGGCGACGGGCGTGGGCATGGATTCGTGTTCTCTGGTTCGTCAGGTACAGAAATGACTTTGCTGGCCGGAGGTCAACAGGTCATCGTCGTCAACTGTCATATTTGCCCTATCGCATGTGAACGCCGGGTGAATTGTGACATCAGGTTTTCATTTCCCGGCATCGTCGTGGAAATGTTCGTAGACCAGCCGCGCCACCGTTTCGGAAATCCCGGCGACGGCCATCAGGTCGTTGATGCCGGCGCGCGAGACGGCTTTGGCGGTGCCGAAATGCGTGAGCAGCGCGCGCTTGCGCGTCGGCCCGATGCCGGCGATCTCGTCGAGCGGGTTCTTGACCATCTCCTTTTTGCGGCGAGCCCGATGCGAGCCGATCGCGAAACGGTGCGCCTCGTCGCGCAGCCGCTGGATGAAATAGAGCACCGGATCGCGCGGCGGCAGCGTGAAGCTGTCGCGACCGAGCGCGAAGAAGCGTTCGCGGCCGGCGTCGCGATCGACGCCCTTGGCGACGCCGATCGCCGTCACGCAGTCCTCGACATCGAGCTCCTTGAGGATGGCGCGCACCGCGGTCATCTGTCCCTGACCGCCGTCGATGAGAATGACGTCGGGCCAGGCGGGGAAAGCGGCATCGTCACCGACCTCCACGCTCCGGTCCGGTTTGCCCTCTTCCTTCAGCAGCCGCGAGAACCGCCGCGTCATCACTTCGCGCATCATACCGAAGTCGTCGCCCGGGGTGATGTCGGTCGATTTGATGTTGAACTTGCGGTACTGGCCTTTGACGAAGCCTTCCGGCCCCGCCACCACCATGCCGCCGACGGCATTGGTGCCCATGATGTGCGAGTTGTCGTAGATCTCGATGCGGCGCGGCGTGCGCTCCAGCTTGAAGGTTTCCGAGAAGCCTTCGAGCAGGCGCGACTGCGAGGCCGTTTCTGCCAACTTGCGGCCGTGCGCCTCGCGCGCATTGGCGAGCGCGTGATCGACGAGATCCTTCTTTTCGCCGCGCTGCGGCACCTGGATCGCGACCTTGTATCCGGATTTTTCGCTGAGCGCCTGGCCGAGCAGTTCCTGCTCTTCCACCGCTTCGCAAAGCAGGATCTGCCGCGGACAGGGCTTGTCGTCGTAGAACTGTGCGAGGAATTGCGAGAGCACCTCGGCCGTCGGCAGCGACGGGTCGGCCTTCGGGAAATAGGCGCGGTTGCCCCAGTTCTGCCCGGTGCGGAAGAAGAACACCTGGATGCAGGAGATGCCACCCTCGTGGTGGATCGCAAAGACGTCGGCTTCCTCGACGCCAGAGGGGTTGATGCCCTGGTGGCTCTGGACGTGGCTGAGTGCGGCGAGGCGGTCGCGGTAAAGCGCTGCCCTTTCGAAGTCGAGGTTCTCGGCTGCCTCGCCCATGGCGGCAGCGATCGTCGCCTTCACCGCTTGGCTCTTGCCCGAGAGGAAGTCCTTGGCCTCCTGAACGAGTTCCGCATAGCCCTGATCGCTGATTTCGCCGGTGCAGGGCGCCGAACAGCGCTTGATCTGGTAGAGCAGGCAGGGGCGCGTGCGCGTCTCGAAGACGCTGTCGGTGCAGGTCCGAAGCAAAAAGGCGCGCTGCAACGAATTGATCGTGCGGCCGACCGCGCCGGCGGACGCGAAGGGACCGAAAAAGTCGCCCTTGCGGCTGCGTGCGCCGCGATGCTTGTAGAGTGCCGGCGCACGGCTGTCGCCGGTCACCAGAATATAGGGAAACGACTTGTCGTCGCGCAAAAGCACGTTGAAGCGGGGCCTCAGGCGCTTGATCAGGTTCGCTTCGAGCAGCAGCGCCTCGATCTCGGTGCGCGTCGTCACGAACTCCATGTTCGCGGTCTCGCGCACCATGCGGGCGATGCGGTTGGAATGACCGCGCCCCTGGGCATAATTGCTGACGCGCTTCTTCAGGCTGCGCGCCTTGCCGACATAGAGAACGTCGCCGGCCTCGTTGAACATGCGATAGACGCCGGGGCCATTCGGCAGCAGCTTGACGAAGGCCTGGATCAGCTCCGCGCCCTTCAGTCCCTCGGTCTCCGAGTGATTCTCGTGCCACTCGACGACGGGCGCAACGCCGCTCACGTCAGACACTTCGATCAGGTCGTCGTCGTCGTCGTCTTCCGCTTCGCTGCCATCATAAAGGATGCCGCCGTCGGCCGGCACGCGTCCATTCATTCCACTATCTCCCTGATGTCGGGCGTTTCCCAGGCGAGGTGCTGGCCCCCGTCCAGCGCAATCATCTGTCCGGTAATCGACGGCGTGTCGAACAGGAAGCGGATCGTCCGTCCGAATTCGTCGAGCGTCGGCCCGCGCTTCAAGATCAGCGCATCGACCTGCGCCTCAAAATCCTTCGGGTCCTGCCGTTCGTTCGGCAGCGTCGGCCCGGGGCCGATGCCGTTGACGCGGATGCGCGGGGCGAGTGCCTGCGCCATCGTCCGGGTGGCCGTCCAAAGCGCCGACTTGGACAACATATAGGAATAAAAGCGCGGATTGGGAGCCCAGACGCGCTGGTCGATCACATTGATGATGAGCCCGCTGGCGTTGGCCGGCAGTTGCGCGGCGAAATCGCGCGCCAACAGGGAAGGGGCTTTCACATGCAGCGCGAAATGCTGGTCCCAGACCCCTTCGTCGAAGGCATCGAGGCTATCCTTCTTGAACAGCGACGCATTGTTGACGAGCAGATCGATCGGGCCGAGTGCTGCTGTCGCGCGCTCGATCAGTGTCGATGTCGCGCCCGTATCCGTAAGGTCGGCTCGAATCGCGACGGCATTCGTTCCCGTCTTCTTCAGGGTTTCGGCCAGGGCCCGCGCTTCGTCAAACGAGGCATCGGCATGAATGGCGACCGCAAAGCCGTGGGCGGCCAGGTCCTCCACTATAGCTTTACCGATCCTCTTGGCGCCCCCGGTTACGAGAGCCGCCTTCAGTGCTTTCTTCAACGTTTCATCCCGCTTTTTCGAATCTTCGCGTCCGCGGACGAAGATATAGGGAAGAAACGCGGGGCTGAAACACTCCCTGACGATTCCTTGCCCAAAAATTAATGGAATTGGCGTAAATTGTATTATTTTGCGTACTTATAGTATAGCTTTCGTTAATCTTGATTTATGGTTAACAAATCTCCTGTGGCGCCAAAGCAACATCAAATTTCGGGCGCGTTTGTGCCACCAAAATTTCACATTTTGGCTCTTGTGAATCCGCATTTGCTGGCCAATTTCAGCTCAACCGGGCGGGTTAAATTAAGAGTTGCCTGATGTTTCACTGTGGGACCCCAAGCCCTCGGCGCATCGGGACGAAAAGGAGAATGTTTATGCGTACGCTCACCACCACCCTCATGGCTTCGGCTGTGTCCCTCATCGCCTTCCAGGCCGCCCAGGCTGCAGACGCGATCGACGAAGTTCCGGCAGCTCCGCAGGCCGAATACAGCGAGCCGGCAGTCAAGAACTGGTCGGGCGCCTATGTCGGCGGTACCGCCGATTGGAAGCATGGCCAGCACGATGCGACCGGCAGCAACACCGCAGCCGGCTTCGGCGGCGGCCTCTATGGTGGCTACAACGTTCAGGACGGCCAGATGGTATACGGCGGCGAAGCCGATATCGGTTACTCCGGCCAGGATTCGACCAAGGGCAACCTGCGCATGAAGCAGGGCGTCAACGGCTCGCTCCGTGGCCGCGTCGGTGTCGATCTGAACCCGGTCCTCGTCTACGGTACCGCAGGTCTTGCCGTCGGCCAGACCAAGGGCACCGTCGGCGGCGCTTCCGACAAGAACACCATGGTCGGCTGGACCGCAGGCGTCGGTGCTGAAACCTTCGTCACGGACAACATCACCGCACGCGTCGAGTACCGTTACACGGACTACGGTTCGAAGGACTTCCGTATGGGCAGCACCAAGGTCTCGTCCGGCTACGACGAGCACGCTGTTAAAGTCGGTATGGGCGTGAAGTTCTGATCGGCTTCTGCCGGATCAAAGAAAAGGCCGGGGAGACCCGGCCTTTTTTGTGTCTGCACGTTAGGCCATGAACTTGGGGTAATCCGGGAAGTGCTTTTCGAACTTCGCCGGCCAGTTCTTCAGCTTGGCACGCCCCTTCTGCCATTCGCCGGCAAACCGCAACTCGATGTAGCGCAGCATCGCCGCGAGTGCGAAATGGCCTGCATTGAGCTTGGCCCCGGTCTTCGGCAGGTTGGCATTCAGATGGTCGAGGCTGCGCTCGACCTTTTCCCATTGCCGGTCGATCCAGGGCTGGTGCACCTTTTCCGGCGGATGGGAGCGTTTCTCGTAGACGATCGACAGCAGGCTGTCACAGACGCCGTCGCATAGCGCTTCCAGCAACTCGACGTCGGTGCGCTTTTCGGCGTTCCTGGGATAGAGCTTGCCCTTGGTCTCCCGGTCGATGAAATGCATGATCGTACGGCTGTCGTAGAGCGCCCGTCCGTCGTCGAGAATCAGCGTCGGGATCTTGCCGAGCGGATTGTTGTCGATCAGCTCCGGCGGATTGGCATTGGTGTCGGTCAAGACACTTTCGGCCGCATAGCCCGCATAATGCGCCGCCATGCGCACCTTGTTCGAATAGGGCGAGGCGGGCGAGTACAATATCTTCATCGGGCGTCTTTCCTTCCAGGGATTGCGAGATGGGTTTCTAAAAGGCGCCTTCTGCGGCTGGTCAAAGCGCGGGGGGCAGCGACACGCTTTCCTTTCGGCAGGCCTGGCGATCGACCGCCGGGCAGGCGCGGAAATTGAGCGACTTGTCGAAGCAGATCCGGATTTCCTCGAGCCGACTACCCTCGCAGGTCACGGCGACCGCGTCCTTCGTCATGCCGGGATTCTTGGCAACGAGCGCATCTTCGATGGCGGCGACGCGCAGGCCCTTTTCCTGCGGGGGAGGTGCGAGCTCCGATGGCAGCGTCAGCCGGTCCCACGCCGCGCGCGTGACGGCGAAGTATTCCTCCTGACTGAGGCCGGAGCAGGTCCCGTGCTTGCGCCATTGGTGGCCGATCAGGCCCATCGATGGAATGAGGTCGAGATATTGCTTGCCGAGCGACGACGGCACGCGATCGGACTGGCGTGTCGGGCAGAAGTCCGGATAGCCCCGTTCGTTCTGCGGCCACAGGCCATGCACGATCAGGCCGCGATTGCCGCCGACTTCGCACTGGCTGGATTTTCCCTTGGGGTCATTGTCGCCGCACCAGGTCGGCGACCAGGAAAGCGAGAGCACATAGAAATCGAAGCCGCTGCCGACCGGCACCGTAACGGCCGCCTTCGTGGCTTGCGTTCCCGTCGCCGTCGGCGCCTTTTCAGTGTTCTGATCGCTGCAGCCAACGAGGGCTGCTGCAACGAAAAGCGCCGGCAGAAGCCGGCGCGTTTTCCGGAATGATCTCATGATTAACGGAGCGAAGCGCAATAGGCGCCGTAGACATACCAGGGATCGAGGCCGCCGACGCAGAACTCGATGCTTCTGCCGACGCCGGCAAAGCCCCACGGGCGTTCGATGAGGTAATAGAGCGCACGCTGTTCGCCGTTGGTCATCACAGCGGTTCCGTAGCAATATTCACGCTCGACGAGATGCGTCTCGTCGCGGAACTCCTGCCGATTCTGCCCCATGTCGCGGATCTCGGCGATCGAGAGATTGGCGTGCAGGTAGTTTGCATCCCGATACTCGAAACGGGATGTGATGAAGCCGAGAACCGAGGATTCACTGCAGACCCCGGCGTTGTAGGATTGCGCCTGGCTGCTGCCGATGTAGTCGGCGGCAATGGCGCCCGGCGCCGTAGCGCCGGCGAGGGAAAGCGAAATGAGAAGCGTGGCGGCGAGCGTGCGAGTCATGGGCGTCTCCCTATGTCGTCGCATGAGATTGCGGTGCGTCGCGCCCGTCCGTCAAGCCCCTCGGGTTGTCTGTTCTTCCCCGCGCAGCCAGAAGCAGCGGCTGGACGCGAAACGATCCTGCCCCAACCGGCTTTTCAGGAACGGCAGCAGCAGGTCGAGCTCGCTCTTCAGCGTGAAGGGCGGGTTTACGATGATGAGGCCGGAACCGGAAAGCCCTGTGGTTTCCCGGTCGCTTCTGACGGACAGTTCGGCGCAGAGCATCTTCGGGATGTCCAGCGCCTTCAGCGCCTCATGAAACGCTTTGATCGGCGCGCCCTGCTTTAAGGGATACCACAGGCAATAGACGCCGCCGGTAAAGCGGCGGTAGCCGCGCGCAAGGCCATCCACCAGCCGTTCGTATTCGCCCTCCTTTTCGAAGGGTGGGTCGACGAGAATCAATCCGCGCTTTTCCTTCGGCGGCAGGTGCGCGCCCAGCGCCAGCCAGCCGTCGAGCTCGGTGACGCGGCTCTGGAAATCGGCGTCGAACAGCCGGTGCAGCGTTTCGTAGTCGTCCGGATGCAGCTCCATCGCCGAAAGCCGGTCCTGGGGTCGGAAGAGCATGCGCGCGAGCTTCGGCGAGCCAGGGTAGAGCGTCAGCTCGGAGCCGGGGTTCAGCGCGCGGATGGAGGACAGGTAGGGGGCGAGGATCGCCGCGATCTCCGGTGGCAGTTCGCCCTCGAGCAGCCGGCCGACGCCGTCGCGCCATTCGCCGGTCTTCTGCGCTTCCTCGCTGGAGAGATCGTAGAGCCCGATGCCCGCATGGGTATCGAGAACGCGGAACGCCTTCTCCTTCTGCTGGAGATAGGTGACGAGCCGCGCCAGCACTGCGTGCTTCAGGACGTCGGCAAAATTGCCTGCGTGATAGATGTGCCGATAGTTCATGAGCGCCGCCGATGGCTGTGATCAATAGTTGCGATGGGTGGGCGATTGGCTCTTTGAGCCGAAATGCCGATGCCATATAGAAAAGCCATGAACGTTGCGACCCCCATCAAAGCAGAAAAAACCATCGGCCACTCGGTCTGTCCGCACGACTGTCCCTCGGCCTGCGCCCTGGAAGTCGACCTGACCGCCGAAGGGCGGATCGGCCGTGTACGCGGTGCAGCCGCCAATACCTACACCGCCGGCGTGATCTGCGCCAAGGTGGCGCGGTATTCCGAGCGCATCTATCATCCCGACCGTCTGATGGTGCCGAAGCGCCGCAAGGGCGCCAAGGGCGAGGGCGGCTGGCAGGAAGTGAGCTGGGAGGCCGCGCTCGATGAGATCGCCGATCAGTTCATTCGCGCCGAGCAGAAATATGGCGCCGAGACCGTGTGGCCATACTTCTATGCGGGCACCATGGGTCAGGTGCAGCGCGACTCGATCGACCGGCTGCGTCACGCCAAGCGCTATTCCGGCTTTTTCGGCTCGATCTGCACCAACATGGCCTGGACCGGTTTGAGCATGGCGACCGGCGCCTTGCGCGGCCCCGACCCGCGCGAAATGGCCAAGGCCGATTGCGTGGTGATCTGGGGCACGAATGCGGTTGCGACCCAGGTCAACGTGATGACCCATGCGGTGAAAGCCCGCAAGGATCGCGGCGCGAAGATCGTCGTCATCGACATCTACGACAATCCGACGGTCAAGCAAGCGGACATGGGCCTGGTGCTGAAGCCGGGCACCGACGCAGCACTTGCCTGCGCCGTGATGCACATCGCGTTTCGCGACGGCTACGCCGACCGGGCCTACTTGGCGAAATTCGCCGACGATCCGGCCGGCCTTGAAGCGCATCTGAAGTCGCGCGGGCCGGAGTGGGCGTCGGCGATCACCGGCCTTTCGGCCGAGGAAATCGAGGCCTTTGCAAAATTGGTCGGCGCGACGCCGCGGACCTATTTCCGGCTCGGCTACGGTTTCACGCGCCAGCGCAACGGTGCCGTCGCCATCCACGCGGCGGCATCCGTGGCGACCGTGCTCGGCTCCTGGAAACACGAAGGCGGCGGTGCCTTCCACTCCAACAACGATATCTTCAAGCTCGACAAGCGCGAGTTGATCGGCTCGGCCTTTCACGATCCGGATGTGCGCATGCTTGACCAGTCGCAGATCGGCCGAGTGCTGACCGGCGACGCCGAGGCGCTGCGCCACCGCGGTCCGGTGACGGCGATGCTGATCCAGAACACCAATCCCGTGAACGTCGCGCCGGAGCAGCGGCTGGTGAAGCGCGGCTTCCTGCGCGACGACCTCTTTGTTGCCGTGCACGAGCAGTTCATGACCGATACGGCTGCTGTTGCCGATATCGTGCTGCCGGCCACCATGTTCCTGGAGCATGACGATCTCTATCGCGGCGGCGGCCATCAGCACATCCTGATCGGCCCTAAGGTGGTAGAACCACCCTCGACCGTGCGCACCAATCTGTTCGTCATCGAGGAACTGGCCAAGCGCCTTGGCGTTGCCGATCATGCCGGCTTCGGCCTGACCGAGCGTGAGCACATTGATCGGCTGCTCGCCAACTACGGCATCGGCTACGAAGAGATGAAACGGGAGAAGTGGCTCGACTGTCAGCCCGCCTTCGAGGAGGCGCACTATCTCAACGGCTTTGGCCACCCGGACGGCAAGTTCCGCTTCAAGGCGGATTGGACGGGGACGCCGGCGCCGAACCGGCCGCCGAAGTCGATGGGCATTCAGGGGCCGCACCAGGCGCTGCCGGAGTTTCCTGATCATGTCGACCTCATCGAGGTTGCCGACGCCGAGCACCCGTTCCGGCTGGCGACCTCTCCGGCTCGATCCTTCCTGAATTCGACCTTTGCCGAGACGCCGTCCTCGATCCAGAAGGAAGTGCGCCCGGAAGTGATGGTTCATGCGGAAGATGCTGCAGAACTCGGCATTGCCGATGGCGATGTCGTCCAACTCGGCAACGTCCGCGGCGAGGTGCGTCTGCATGCGAAGATCGGTGGCGGCGCCCGTCGCGGCGTCGTCATCGCCGAGGGCCTGTGGCCGAATGGCGCGCATCTCGACGGGGAGGGCATCAACGTGCTCACCGGCGCCGATGCGGTGGCGCCCTATGGTGGTGCCGCCTTTCACGACAACAGGGTCTGGGTAAGGTTGGCGCGCTAAGTCAGGTTGTAGAACGGCAGACGGAACCTCCCATGAGCGGCGACCACCACCATGCAGATGTCACGAGCACGCCGCTTTCGAGGCTCTGGGCCTCGCTTGGCCTGACCGGCGGCTTCATGCTGGCCGAAGTCGTCGGCGGCATCCTGACCGGCAGCCTGGCGCTGATATCCGACGCCATGCACATGCTGACCGACACGGCGGCCCTTGCGATCGCGCTCGTCGCGATCCATGTCGGCCGTCGCCCGTCAGACCTCTTGCGCACCTATGGCTACGCCCGCTTCGAGATCCTGGCTGCCGCCTTCAACGCGCTGCTCCTGCTCGCTGTCGCCTTCTACATTCTCTATGAGGCCTGGAAGCGGCTGTCCGAGCCGCAGGAGATCCAGTCCGGCGGCATGCTGGTGATTGCCGTCATCGGCCTTCTCGTCAATCTCGCCTCGATGCGGCTGCTCACCAGCCACAAGGACGAAAGCCTCAACGTCAACGGCGCCTATCTCGAAGTCTGGTCGGACATGCTGGGCTCGCTCGCCGTCATCGTCGGCGCGGTGGTCATCTGGCTGACCGGCTGGCAGTGGGTGGATTCGCTGCTCGCTGTCGGCATCGGCTTCATGGTCTTTCCGCGCACCTGGGTGCTGCTGAAGGAGTGCGTCAACATCCTGCTCGAAGGCGTGCCGCCGGGCATGCGCCTCGCCGATGTCCACGCGACGATTGCCGCCGTTCCCGGTGTTGCCTCCGTGCATGACCTGCACCTCTGGGCGATCACCCAGAGCCAGCCGTCGCTGACCGCCCATGCGGTACTTGCCGACGGTGCCGATGCCGAGACCGTGCGCCGTGCAATCGAGGAGCAGTTGCGCGCGACGTTCGACCTGCACCACACGACGCTGCAGATGGAGCGGGAAGATCGCACGGCAGCGGAACATATCCACTGATGGCTGAAAGGGCGGGATTGCACTCGCCGGAGAAGGAAGTTGCATGAGCACCCAGCATGACCCACGCGTCAGGATCGTCGGCCGCCGCACGCTGTGGAAGGGCTTTGCGCACCTGGAAGAGGTGACGTTCGAACAGCAGATGTCCGATGGCGCGACCGTGACGCTGAAGCGGGAGATCCACGACCATGGCAATGCGGCGACCATCCTGCTCGTCGATGCCAGGCGCCAGAGCGTCATCCTGGTGCGGCAGCTTCGCGTTCCCGTTCTGCTCCAGGGCGACCCGGCCTATCTGATCGAGGCGGCCGCCGGGCTCCTCGACGGCGACACTCCGGAAGAGGCGATCTGCCGCGAGGCGCTGGAGGAGACCGGCTACCACGTCCAGGACGTCATCCACCTCTTCGATGTCTATATGAGTCCGGGGGCGCTGACCGAACGCACGAGCTTCTTTGCCGGCCACATCGACGCCACCGAGAAACGCGGCGACGGCGGCGGGCTTGCGCATGAGGGCGAGGACATCGAAGTGCTGGAAATCCCCTTCGACGAAGCCGTCGCAATGATCGCGACCGGAGAGATCTGCGATGCCAAGACGATCATGCTCCTGCAGTGGGCGCAGCTCAACCGGCAGCAGCTGTTTGCCTAAGGGATTGTTTTATAAGGGTATAATTTATTACCGATATTTCACTTTTTGATCCGTATCGGGTAAGCTAAAGCGCTGATGTCCTCATTATCGACATGGGCGCTTCATGACATCCTCCCTACCGGAACGTGCAACCGACGACGAGCAACAGGCGGAGGGAGGCTGGTTCTCCTTCCTGCGTCGCAATCGCCGTTATCTATCGGCTGCCGGTACGCTCTTCGTAATCGCACTTTTCGGCTTTGCGATCTTTCACCTGACGTCCGAAGTCCAGTACGACGAGGTCGTCCAGGCATTGGCGGATACCAGTTGGATCTCCGTCGCGGCGGCGGTGTTCTTCACCGCATTGAGTTTCCTCGCGCTCACCTTCTATGACGTCAGCGCGCTTGATTACGTCAAGCGAAAGCTGCCCTATGCCGATGTGGCGCTGACGGCGGCCTCGGCCTATGCGGTCGGCAATACTGCGGGGTTCGGGGCGCTCAGTGGCGGCGCCATCCGCTACCGCTCCTATTCGCGCCTCGGCATCGAGCCTGAGAACATCGCCCGCATCATCGCCTTCGTGACGCTCGCCTTCGGGCTCGGGCTGCTGGCGGTGACTTGCCTCAGCCTGCTTGCCGTCGGCGAGTATGTGGCGCCGATGACCGGGATGGATCCTCTGGTATTGCGCGTAATCGCGGCCGTGATCCTCGGCGGTCTGTTCACAGTGTTCTTTCTTGCCCGTGACGGGCGCGAGGTCAGCATCGGGCGTCTGACGCTTCGGCTCCCGGATTCGCGCACCGTTTCGCGCCAGTTCCTGGTGACGGCGCTCGATCTCGCCGCCTCGGCGACCGTTCTCTATGTTCTTCTACCCGCCGGCACGATCGGCTGGCCGGCCCTCCTTGCGGTCTATTCGCTGGCCGTCGGCGTTGGCGTCTTGAGCCATGTGCCGGCCGGTCTTGGCGTCTTCGAGACGATCATCATCGCGACGCTCGGCCACAATGCCGATGTCGACACCATTCTTGGCGCGCTGGTGCTCTACCGCGTGATCTATCACGTTCTGCCGCTCGTGATCGCGATCGCCGTCGTCATCGGCATCGAACTCCGCCAGTTGTCCGGTCATCCGGTTGCCTCCAGCGTGCGGCGCATCGGCGGCCGCATGACGCCGCTGCTTTTGGCAACGCTCGGCATCGTGCTGGCGATCATGCTGGTTCTTTCCAGCGTGACCCCGACGCCCGACGAGAACCTGGCATTCCTCGAAGGACTGCTGCCCTTGCCGATCGTCGAGGGCGCACACTTCCTCGCCAGCCTGCTCGGCCTTGCCCTGGTGGTCGTCTCGCGCGGACTGGCGCTGAGGCTTGACGGCGCCTGGTGGGCCTCGATCGTGATCGGGATCGCCGCGCTGCTGCTGTCGCTGATCAAGGCGATCGCCGTGGTGGAAGCGGGCATGCTGGCCTTCTTCCTGGTGGGGCTCATCGTCAGCCGCCGCCTGTTCGTGCGGCCGGCCTCGCTGTTCGGGCAGGCGCTGACGGTGCCGTGGCTGACGGCGCTCGGGGTCATCTGCCTGGGCGCGCTGGTCGTGCTGCTCTTCGTCTATCGCGATGTCGAATACAGCCATGAGCTCTGGTGGCAGTTCGAATTCTCCGCCGAAGCCCCCCGCGGCCTGCGCGCGCTTCTCGGCGTAACGATCGGCGCGAGCATGCTTGCGATCTGGAGCCTGATGCGCCCGGCAACCGGAGCCGCCGAGCCTGCCTCCGACGACGCGATGGAGCGGGCGCTCTCGATCGTCGAGGCGCAGGACATGTCCGATGCCAATCTGGTGCGCATGGGCGACAAGAGCCTGTTGTTTTCCGCCGACGGCCGAGCCTTCATCATGTATGGCCAGCGTGCTCGTTCCTGGATCGCGCTTTTCGATCCCGTCGGCCCGATCGATGCCTGGCCGGAGCTGATCTGGCACTTCATCGAAAAGGCGCGCGCGGCCGGCTGCCGGGCGGTTTTCTACCAGGTCTCGCCCCTGGGGCTTGCATACTATGCCGATGCCGGGCTGCGCGCCTTCCGGCTCGGCGAACTCGCGCGCGTCGATCTCGCCCGCTTCGAGCTGAAGGGGGGCAAATGGGCGAACCTGCGCCAGCAGGTGAGCCGCGCCCAGCGCGACGGGCTCGAGTTCCGTGTCGTAGCGCCCGAAAACGTTCCGGACGTCATGCCTGACCTGACCGCGGTCTCCGATGCCTGGCTCGCGCATCACAATGCCAAGGAGAAAGGCTTCTCGCTCGGTGCCTTCGATCCCGAGTATCTTCGCGAGCAGCCGGTGGCGATCCTCACCTGTGGTGGGCGTACGGTCGCATTTGCCAATATTCTGGTGACGGCGACCAAGGAGGAGGGGACCGTTGACCTCATGCGCTTTTCGCCGGATGCGCCGAAGGGCGCGATGGATTTTCTCTTCGCCCAGGTGATGGAGTATCTGAAGGCCGAGGGGTACCGTACCTTCAACCTTGGCATGGCGCCCCTGTCGGGCATGTCCACGCGCCAGATCGCGCCGGTCTGGGACCGGGCCGGGCGCACCTTCTTCGAACACGGCGAACGTTTCTACAACTTCAAGGGCTTGCGCGCCTTCAAGTCGAAGTTTCATCCGCAGTGGCAACCGCGCTATCTTGTCGCCAGTGGCGGCATCAATCCGATCCTCGCCCTGATGGATGCGACATTCCTGATCGGCGGCGGTCTCAAGGGAGTGGTGAAGAAATGATCCCTGTCGCGAACGCCTGGAAATGCCTGACTTCGGCGGCGCTGCTGCTCTCCGCATCGATGTTCCCCGCTCTCGCGGAAGACGCGCCGAAGAGCTACGATACCGGGATGATCCCGTCGCCGCGCATCATGCTGCCGAAGGAAAAGGCGGCCGCACTTGTTGTGCTGCTGTCGGACGCCGCCGGCTGGACGGACAAGGAACAGGCGATCGCCGACACGCTCACCGATGACAAGACAGTCGTTGTCGGCATCGACCTCAAGGCCTATCTCGCTTCACTCGCCAAGGATGATGGCGACTGCATCTACATGGTCTCCGACATCGAATCGCTGAGCCAGCAGGTGCAGCGTGCCGTCGGCACCGACGCTTACCAATTGCCCGTCGTCGCAGGCGTCGGTGCCGGTGGTGCGCTGGCACTCGCCATCGCTGCCCAGACACCGCCTGCCACCATCGGCCAAACACTTGCGATTGATCCGGAAGAGGGGATCGCGCTTGAAAAGCAACTCTGCACCCCGGCCGAAAAGGTGAAGAAGGGCGACCGCATGGTCTACGGCCTGACCGACGGGGCATTGCCGGATCCGGTTTCCGTCGTCTTTTCACCCGCGGCATCGGCCGACGGGCGCGCCCATGTGGCGGCATTGATCGCCAAGCATCCGGACGTCGAGCAGGAGGACAGTGACGACGACGCCTATACGACGCTGTCCGATCACCTCACCGATATCATCGACAGCGAGCGCGACGCCGGCAATCCGTTCGGCTTGCCCCTGACCATCCTCGACGCAAAGCCGACCCGTGACACGATGGCGGTGATCTATTCGGGCGACGGTGGTTGGCGCGATATCGACAAGGAAGTCGGCGACGTGCTGCAGCAGCAGGGTGTACCGGTCGTCGGTTTCGATTCCTTGCATTACTTCTGGTCCGAGCGCGATCCGCAGGCGACGGCGGACGACCTTGCCAAGGTGATGAGCTACTACCGCAAGCACTGGAACGTGCGAAACGTGCTCCTCATCGGCTATTCCTTCGGTGCCGACGTGCTGCCGCGAACCTTCAACCTGCTGCCGGCCGGCGAAAAGGCCCATGTTCGTCAGGTGACCTTGATGGCCCTCTCGCACATGGTCGATTACAAGGTCTCTGTGCTGGGTTGGCTAGGAGCTTCGGGCGACGGCAAGGGTGGTGATCCGCTCGACGATATCAAGCGCATCGATCCGGCGCTGGTGCAATGCATCTACGGCACCGACGAAGAGGACGATGCCTGCCCGCAACTGAAGGGCACCGGCGTCGACGTCATCGGCATCGACGGCGGCCACCACTTCGACGAGGATTATCCGGCGCTGACACGGCGCGTGCTTGATGCCCTCGATCGCCGGCTGGCTTCGGCGAAGTGAACGGTCGGTGTGTGGGGGCGTGAGGCTTACCCCCCTCTGCCCCGCCGGGGATCTCCCCCCACAAAGGGGAGATCGGCTAGACGCGCCCACCCGCTACAACTGAACGAGATTGCCCGCCGGCTCGATGTTGACGATGGGGGTATCCTTCTGCGCCAGATAGAGTTGCCACCGGCGAACCGGTAATGACCGCCGAGTGGTCGCCATCTGCTGATCTCCCCCCTTGCGGGGGAGATGCCCGGCATGACAGAGGGGCGTTAACCGCGTGAGATGCGCTGCGGTCGGGACAAAGCAACCCGGCGTGATTACGCACCCGGCGAAATCAGCGTACCCGTCGCCTCGCCAAGGCTCTTGCTCACAGCGCGACCGCCTTCCATGCGTATCTTGCCCTCGGCCATCAGCCGAAGCGCCATCGGATAGGTGCGGTGCTCGACGGTCAGCACTCGGGCAGCAAGGCTGTCGGACGTGTCTCCGGGCACGACTGGAACCACCGCCTGCGCCAGGATCGGGCCTTCGTCCATGCCTTCGGTGACGAAGTGCACAGTGCAACCGGCGACCTTCATGCCGGCGTCGATAGCCCGCTGATGGGTGTGCAGGCCGGGGAAAAGCGGCAGCAAGGACGGATGGATGTTGAGGATGCGTCCCTCGTGGCGCTGGATGAACGTCGCCGACAGCAGACGCATATAGCCGGCGAGGCAGATAATGTCCGGCGACAGCCGGTCGAGCTCGGCAAGAATTGCCGCCTCGTGGGCGTCCTTGCTGTCGAAGTCCTTGCGCAGGAAAGCACGGGTGGGGATGCCAAGCGCCTCGGCTTTGGCGAGGCCGCCGGCATCCGCCTTGTCGGCGATGACGGCGACGATCTCGGCCGGGAAATCCGGCTCGGCCGTTGCCTTTGCGAGCGCCAGCATGTTGGAGCCGCCACCAGAGATGAAGACGACGACCCGCTTCTTGCCCGTCGAGACTTCCGTCGTCATAGGGCCAGGTTGCCCTTGTAGATCGTGCCGGCTGCACCTTCGTCGCGGGCGACCATGCGGCCCAGCGTAAAGACGGTTTCGCCTTCGCCGGTGAGCACGGCGGAAACCTCTGCGGCCTTGTCGGCCGGAACGACGGCGATCATGCCGACGCCGCAGTTGAAGGTGCGCAACATTTCATTGGCGGCAACGCCGCCGGTCTGGGCAAGCCAGGAGAACACCTTCGGCGCCTTGATCGCGTCGAGGTCGATCTCGGCAGCGAGGTGCTTTGGCAGCACGCGCGGAATGTTCTCAGGGAAACCGCCGCCGGTGATGTGGGCGAGCGCCTTGATCGAACCGGTCTCGCGGATCGCCTTCAGGAGCGGCTTCACATAGATGCGCGTCGGCGTCATCAGGAGATCGGCAAGCGTACCTTCGCCGAACGGAGCAGGAGCATCCCAGGCAAGGCCCGAGAGCGTGACGATCTTGCGCACCAGCGAATAGCCGTTGGAATGCACGCCGGAGGAGGCGAGGCCGAGGATGACGTCGCCTTCGGAGATGTCACCGGCCGGCAGCAACTGACCGCGTTCGGCAGCGCCGACGGCAAAGCCCGCGAGATCGTAGTCGCCGCCCGAATACATGCCGGGCATTTCGGCGGTCTCGCCGCCGATCAGCGCGCAACCGGATTCGCGGCAGCCCGCAGCGATGCCGGCGACGATCGCGGCACCCTGGTCCGGGTCAAGCTTGCCGGTCGCGAAATAGTCGAGGAAGAAGAGCGGTTCGGCGCCCTGGACGACGAGGTCGTTGACGCACATGGCGACGAGGTCGATGCCGACGGTGTCGTGCTTGTTGGCGTCGATGGCGATCTTCAGCTTGGTGCCGACGCCGTCATTGGCGGCCACCAGAACCGGGTCGGTGAAGCCCGCGGCCTTGAGATCGAAGAGACCGCCGAAGCCGCCGATTTCGCCGTCGGCGCCGGGCCGTCGGGTCGAGCGCACATGCGGCTTGATCTTCTCGACCATCAGGTTCCCGGCGTCGATATCAACGCCCGCGTCGCTATAGGTGAGACCGTTCTTTCCCGACTGGCTCATGCTCGTTCTCCAAGGCTCGTCGTGCGACAGGTATTTTGCGGATGCGATTGGCACGGCAGGCAAGGGAGTGCAAGCCGAGAGCAGGCCTTGGCGGCGTTTTTTCACCATTTTGCCCATATCCCACGGCGCAAGCCAGTCAGCTTGGCTATAAACTGGATGACTGCACCGGTCGGACTTGACCGTTACGCGCACCGCCCCCTATCTCCTTGACAGGGTTGTGATACGCAACAGTGGCGAGCGGCGCCTCACGAGGAGTGTCATGGATATCAAGGTCAGCGGTTCCGGATTGCAGCGCCAGGTCATTTTCTGGCTACTGGTGCTTGCCGCCTTCATTGCCTTCCTCATGGTTTTCAGCTCGATCCTGCTGCCGTTCCTGGCCGGCATGGCGCTTGCCTATTTCCTCGACCCGGTCGCCGACCGCCTGGAGCGGTTCGGCTTGAGCCGGTTGATGGCGACGGTCGTGATCCTGATCGGCTTCGTCGTCGTCTTCGTGCTGGCCCTCATGGTCATCATTCCTGTCGTCGTCAGCCAGGCGGCCGATTTCATTGCGAACATCCCCGGCTATGCCGCCAAGCTGCAGGTGCTCGTCAACGAAGCGCAGACGCGGCTGATTCCCGATTGGCTCGCGAGCCAGATGCCCTCGCTGAAGCAAAGCTCCGGCAAACTGCTCGAACAGGGTGCGGCCTTCGTCGGCACGCTCTTCCAGCAGATCTGGAACTCCGGCGTGGCGTTGCTCGACGTCATCTCGCTGCTGGTCGTCACCCCTGTCGTCGCCTTCTATATCCTGCTCGATTGGGACCGGATGGTCGAGAAGGTCGATAGCTGGGTTCCGCGCGACTACGTCTCGGATGTGCGCCAGATCGCCCGCGACATGAACGCGACGATCGCCGGATTTGTGCGCGGGCAGGGCTCGCTCTGCCTCATCCTTGGTCTTTATTACGGGATCGGCCTGTCGCTGGTCGGTCTCAATTTCGGTCTGCTGATCGGTCTCTTCGCCGGCATGATCAGTTTCATTCCCTATGTCGGATCCATGGTCGGCCTGGTGCTCGCCGTTGGCGTCGCACTGGTCCAGTTCTGGCCGGACTATCTGTGGATCGGCCTCGTGCTTGCCGTCTTCTTCAGCGGCCAGTTCATGGAGGGCAATATCCTCCAGCCGAAGCTGGTGGGCAAAAGCGTCGGCCTGCATCCGGTCTGGCTGATGTTTGCGCTGCTTGCCTTCGGTGCACTGTTCGGCTTCGTCGGTCTTCTGGTCGCGGTGCCCGCAGCAGCCGCCATCGGCGTGCTTGTCCGCTTCGGCATCCAGCGCTACCTTGATAGCGACCTCTATCACGGGCACGGCAAGGCCGTGGAAAAGAAGGCGAAGAGCGACAAGGCCGCCTGATTTCCGACGATTGTCCCGAGTACAGCATGACAAAACGCCCATTCGAACAAATCCCCCTGGCTTTCGGCCACGACCCGGCGACGGGTCGTGAGGACCTGCTCGTCTCCGACAGGCTGAGCGCGGCCATCGCCATCGTCGACCACTGGCCGGACTGGCCGGCGCCCGTGGTCATCATCGCCGGCCCGATCGGCTCGGGAAAATCGCATCTCGCCAGCATCTGGAAGGAGCGGGCAGGAGCGGAAGTGATCCACCCGCTCGCCGGCTCCGATGCCGCGTTGATCGCGGCCGAACGACCTGTTCTCTTCGAGGATGCCGACCGCAGCGGCTTCGACGACACGACGCTGTTCCACGTCATCAACAATGTGCGCCAGCACGGCACCA
This sequence comes from Ensifer sp. ENS06, assembly GCF_014852205.1. Taxonomy (NCBI): domain Bacteria; kingdom Pseudomonadati; phylum Pseudomonadota; class Alphaproteobacteria; order Hyphomicrobiales; family Rhizobiaceae; genus Ensifer; species Ensifer sp. ENS06. The sequence continues at coordinate 1,283,107 of NZ_JACVBC010000001.1, forward strand.
GCCTGCTGATGACGACGCGGCTCTGGCCGATGTCCTGGCCGGTGACGCTGCCGGACCTGCGCTCGCGCCTGAAGGCGGCGACCGTGGTCGAGATCGGTGAGCCGGACGACGAATTGCTGACGCAGGTGCTGATCAAGCTCTTTGCCGATCGCCAGCTTTTCGTCGACGAGCGGCTGGTGGGCTACATCGTCCAGCGCATGGAGCGCTCGCTGGAGGCAGCGCAGACGATCGTCGAGCGCATCGACCATCTGGCGCTGGCCCGCGGCACGAAGCTTTCACGCGCGCTCGCTTCCGAAGTTCTCGAAGAACTGGGAAATCAGCGTCGGTCCGATTGACTGTCACAGAACCGTCGTCAAACTGAGATAGCCGGTGCAGCCGGAGCAATGGGATCTGAAAAGCATGGATAACGCGCTATCTGCGGTGAACGAAAACCAGGCATCGGCGGAGGACGTCGACCTGCTGACGAGCCCGCAGCGCTTCATCAACCGCGAATTTTCCTGGCTGCAGTTCAATCGCCGCGTGCTCGAGGAAACGCTGAACACGGCGCATCCTCTGCTGGAGCGTGTTCGCTTTCTGTCGATCTCTGCCGCCAACCTCGACGAGTTCTTCATGGTGCGCGTCGCCGGCCTCGAAGGCCAGGTGCGCCAGGGCCTCTCGATGCGTTCGCCCGACGGCAAGACCCCGGTCGAGCAGCTCGAAGACATCCTGAAGGAAATCGACAATCTGCAGATGGAGCAGCAGGCCTCGCTCGCCGTGCTTCAGCAGTATCTCGCCAAGGAAGACATCCTGATCGTTCGCCCGGCCTCGCTTTCGGTGCAGGACAGGAGCTGGCTTGCCAACGAGTTCGATCAGTCGATCTTCCCAGTGCTGACACCGCTCTCCATCGACCCGGCGCATCCGTTCCCCTTCATTCCGAACCTCGGCTTTTCGATGGGCCTGCAGCTCGTCAGCAAGACCGGCCGCGAGCCAATGACGGCGCTCCTGCGTCTGCCGGTGGCACTCGACCGCTTCATCCGGCTGCCCGACGTCAAGAACGTCATCCGCTATATCACCCTCGAAGACATGGTCAGCCAGTTCATCGACCGGCTGTTTCCGGGCTATGAGGTCAAAGGCTCCGGTACCTTCCGCATCATTCGCGACAGCGATATCGAGGTGGAAGAAGAGGCGGAAGACCTCGTTCGCTTTTTCGAGACCGCGCTGAAGCGCCGTCGCCGCGGTTCGGTGATCCGCATCGAGACCGATTCGGAAATGCCGGCGTCGCTGCGCCAGTTCGTCGTGCAGGAACTGGGCGTCCCGGAAAACCGGATCGCCGTCCTGCCGGGACTGCTGGCACTCAACACTTTGTCCGAAATCACCAAGGCTCCACGCGATGATCTGCGCTTCGAGCCGTACAATCCGCGTTTCCCCGAGCGCGTGCGCGAGCATGCCGGCGACTGCCTGGCGGCGATCCGCGAGAAGGACATGGTGGTGCATCACCCCTACGAGTCCTTTGACGTGGTCGTGCAGTTCCTGTTGCAGGCAGCGCGCGATCCTGAAGTCGTCGCCATCAAGCAGACGCTTTACCGCACGTCGAACGACAGCCCGATCGTGCGCGCCCTGATCGACGCCGCCGAGGCCGGCAAGTCGGTGACGGCGCTCGTCGAGCTCAAGGCCCGCTTCGACGAGGAAGCCAATATCCGCTGGGCGCGCGACCTCGAACGCGCCGGCGTCCAGGTCGTCTTCGGCTTCATCGAACTGAAAACCCACGCCAAAATGTCGATGGTGGTGCGGCGCGAAGAGGGCAAGCTTCGGACCTACTGCCATCTCGGCACCGGCAACTATCACCCGGTCACCGCGAAGATCTACACCGACCTGTCGTTCTTCACCTGCAACCCGGTCATCGCCCACGACATGGCGAACATCTTCAACTTCATCACCGGCTACGGCGAGCCGGAGGCGGGCATGAAGCTGGCCGTCTCGCCGCACACGCTGCGCCCGCGCATTCTCAGGCACGTCGACGAAGAGATCGAGCATGCCAAGGCCGGGCGCCCGGCGGCGATCTGGATGAAGATGAACTCGCTCGTCGATCCGGAGATCATCGACGCGCTCTATAAGGCGAGCCGCGCCGGCGTCGAAATCGACCTGGTGGTGCGCGGCATCTGCTGCCTGCGCCCGCAGGTCCCGGGGCTCTCGGACAATATCCGTGTCAAGTCCATCGTCGGTCGATTCCTCGAACATTCCCGCATATTCTGCTTCGGTAACGGTCACGGGCTTCCATCGGAGAATGCCCTTGTCTATATCGGCTCGGCGGATATGATGCCGCGCAATCTGGATCGGCGGGTCGAGACGCTCGTGCCTCTCATCAACCGGACTGTGCACGAACAGGTTCTGTCGCAGATCATGCTGGGTAATCTCATCGACAACCAGCAGAGCTACGAAATTCTTCCCGATGGCACCTCTCGCCGGATGGAAGTCGGCAAGGATGCCGAGCCTTTCAACGCACAGCACTATTTCATGACCAATCCCAGCCTCTCCGGCCGGGGCGAGGCCCTGAAGTCCAGCGCACCGAAGCTCATAGCCGGCTGGAAGAGCGGCTGGCACAAATAAACTGGAATTGCATGGTCGAATCTGAAGCGCAGGGGCGTCTGCCCGGCATCCGCCCGGTTTCCGTTATCGATATCGGTTCGAACTCCATCCGCCTTGTCGTCTATGAAGGCCTGAGCCGCTCGCCGGCCATGCTGTTCAACGAAAAGGTGATGTGCGGTCTCGGCAAGGGCATCGATGCGACCGGACGCATGGATGAAGACAGCGTCGAGCGCGCGCTGAAAGCGCTGCATCGCTTTCACGCGCTCTCCAAGCAGGCGCGTGCGACCTCGATGTATGTGCTGGCGACGGCCGCCGCACGCGAGGCGAGCAATGGGCCCGCCTTCATCGAGAAGGCGGAGGCGATCCTCGGTCACAAGGTCCGCATCCTTACCGGCGAGGAAGAGGCCTATTATTCCGCGATGGGCATCGTCAGCGGCTATCACGATCCCGACGGTGTCGTCGGCGACCTTGGCGGTGGCTCGCTGGAACTCGTCGAGGTCTCCGGCACGAAAATCGGCAAGGGCATCACCCTCCCGCTCGGCGGTATCCGTTTGTTCGAGCACAGCAACGGCTCACTCACCAAGGCGCGCACCTGGGTGCGCAAGTTCATGAAGAACTCGGCGGTGCTGAAGACCGGCACGGGACGGACGTTCTATGCGGTCGGCGGCACTTGGCGTTCGATCGCCAAGCTGCACATGGAGATCCGCGACTATCCGCTGCACATGATGCAGGGCTACGAGATTTCCTTTGACGAGGCGATGGCGCTTTTGCCGGAAGTGATCGAGCCGAAGAACATCAAGCCGTCCGCCTATTCGACGATCTCGAAGAGCCGCCGCAGCCTTCTGCCCTTCGGCGCGATCGCCATGCAGGAAGCGCTGGAGATCATGAAGCCGGAGCGGATTTCCTTCTCGGCGCTCGGCGTTCGCGAAGGTTATCTTTTCTCGCTCTTGAGGGACGAGGAACGTGCTCAGGATCCGCTGCTGACGGCGGCCAACGAGATCGCCATCCTGCGTGCCCGCTCGCCCGAGCACGCCCGCGAACTGGCTGACTGGACCGGTCGCATGGTGCCGTTCTTCGGGATTGAGGAGACGGAAGAGGAAGGCCGGTATCGCCAGGCGGCCTGCCTGCTCGCGGATATCAGCTGGCGGGCGCACCCCGACTATCGCGGTCTCCAGGCGCTGAACATCATCGCCCACTCGACCTTCTCCGGCATTACCCATGCCGGCCGCGCCTATATTGCGCTTTCCAATTATTACCGCTTCGAGGGGCTCAACGACGACGGCGCCACGAACGCACTTGCCGGCATCACCACGCCGCGCCTGCTGGAACTGGCAAAGCTGCTCGGCGGCCTCTTGCGTGTCGCCTATCTTTTCTCCGCATCGATGCCGGGGATTGCCCGTAACCTGACGTTCCGCAAGTCGTCTCTGCCGGACGTGGATCTCGAAATCGTCGTGCCTGCGGACTATTCGGAATTCCAGGGCGAGCGCCTGGATGGACGCCTGCAGCAGCTTGGAAAGCTCACTGGCAAGCGTCTCGCTTTCCACTTCGAAAGCTGACGCCGAAAAGTCACCGGTCGAACGGGAAGGGCGCGCGAACCTATGTTCGCGCGCCCTTTTGATTATTCGGCCTTGAGGAAGTCGCCGACTTCGAGCAGCACGAACTCGTTGTCGTCGGCCTTGTCGAGCGCGCGGCCGGCCGAGAACGGCAGGTTGTTGTCGTTGCCGACGATGATGTGGGTCTCATCGACGCGGTCGACGTTCTCGATGGTGACGAAGGGCATATCGTAGAAGCCTTCGCCGCCGCCTTGGCGCTTGTTGTTGTCCGGATCGGCGATCTTCAAGAGGTCGATGTAGCCGATCTTGCGCACGGCCTTGCCGGCATTGTTGTCGTCAAAGGCGATCTTGTAGATGCGCTTGACCTTGGAGCCCGTTGCGAAGCAGTCCGGCTTCGGGTCCTTCGGATCGGCGCAGGCCTTGTCCACCGTGCCGGCGCCATTGTCGCGCTCGATCACCAGTGCGGTCTTGTCGTCGAGCATGTTGAAGTCGCCGATCGCCTCGCCGCCTTCAGCCAGCGGATAGAGCCAGCTGCGGCCGGTCCAGGCTTTGCTCGCAACATCGAGTTCGATGATGCGCAGCGCCGGGCGGCCATCGGCCTGCTCGACCGTTTCGCTGTCGGTCCAGAGCGGGCCTTCGAGCAGGCCGTAAAGCTTGCTGCCGTCCTTGGAAAGCGCCATGCCTTCATAGCCACCGGAGCGCTTCAGGTTGAAGGCGGGCGTCTTCTTCGAGGGATCGCCCTGCAGCGTCAGCGTCGGATTGTCGGGCGAAAGCACCGGCTTGCCGTCGACCGTGGTCGCGATCACATCGGTCAGCTTGCCGTCGAGATCGAACTTGAGGATGTAGGGGCCGAACTCTTCACCGACCCAGAAGCCGTCCGCAACCGGCTGGATCGATTCGACGTCGAAGTCGGCGCCGGTGAGATAACGCTTGTCCGAGCCTTCCATGACGATCGGAAAGGGGGCCTTCTTGTCCGGGTCGGTCAGGAACAACGTCTTCAGTGCTTCGACCTTGCCGGCGTCCCAGTCCATCTTCACGTGGTGCAGCATCAGCATGGCGTCGCTGGAGTTCATCTTGCTGCCGAAACCGTTGTCGGAGAGGCTCCAGAAGGTGCCGTCTTCCATCGCCTTGATGCCGGAAAAGCCCTGCATCGGCTGGCCGTCGAAGGGCAGCGACAGGCCGGTCAGGCGAACGCCGTCCTTGCCCGGAACGGTGCCGAGCGCTTCGGCACGCTTGCGGTCCGCGGTGGTGAACTTGCCGGAGGTCTTGAGGTATTCCGGTGCGTCCGAGGGGGCGGCGATGATCGTGTTGGCCGGCAGGATCGCGTGGCCCTTCAGCGTCGCGGTAAAGGACTTTTCCTCGGCCGAGGCGGCCATCGTCATCAAAAGAGAAAGAGCCGCGGTGGCGAGAAGCGTTTTCGTCATGAGGTTCACCTTGGGTTGGAGCCTTCTGCATGTCTCCTTGGATCGCCCTAGATCCAAGGAGGCAGACGTGCAGCAAATTCGACGTGCTGCAGCGACCCTTGCGCGTCCTAGGACGCGCGGCGCTGCAGTCCGCAACCCGATAGGCGGCTATGATGACGGTTGGGTGATGCTTGCTTTACAACCCGATGAAGCTTTGGTGACAGGATTAGCCGGCGACGGCGAGGCTTGCCCAGCGGCCGGGCGTCAGGCCGTAGGCGCGCTTGAAATGACGGGTGAAATGCGCCTGGTCGGCAAAGCCGGTTTCGAGCGCAGCACCGGCAAGGCTTTCGCCCCGGGCGATCATCTGCCGTGCCCGCTCCAGCCGGCGCATCAGCAGGTAGCGATGGGGGCTGGTGCCGAGAACCCGGCGGAATTGCCGGGCGAGCGTGAAGCGATCGAGCCCGCTCACCGCCTCAAGTTCCTGCGAGCCGACGGGCCGTTCGAGATTGGCGCGAAGGAATTCGCTCGCCTGTAGAACGGCATGCTTGTCGGCCTTTGCGGGCTTGGCGTCCTTGGTGCCGGCGTGACGGTAGAGCCCCTCGGCGATCCGCACGAGGATATCGTCGAGCGCCAGTTCGTCGATGCCATTGTCGAGATCCATCACGGCTTCGCCGACCGCCTGCCGCAGCGCCTCGTCGCCCACGACAGGGGCTGCGACGAAGGGCAGGGAGCGGTCGGTTTCATCAAGGGCTGCGAGTAGCCGTTCCGGCTGCAGATACATCATCCGGTAGCGCAGCCCGATCTCCGTTCCCGCGCCGCCATCATGGATCTCGTCCGGGTGGAGGATGATGATGCTTCCAGGATTGCTGAAGCGGCTTTCGCCGCGATACTGAAACGTCTGGACGCCGCCGAGCGTTACGCCGATGGCATAGGTGTCGTGGCGGTGCGGCTCAAAAAATTTTCCATGCAGGCGCGCCTCGATGCGCTCGATGCCATCGACGGCAGGCGCAACCCGAATGCCGTCGCCGGGCGCGCCGCACAATCGTTCAAGATCGATCGCAGCGCCGTCCGATAATGCGTCTTCCGGCACGCCCTGTCGGGCTGAAATGGAGATGGCCGTCATGTTCGATACCAAATTTGCAATCGTCTTGCGCGAGGACCTGGCAACCTGGCAGAAGCTCAACGTCACCGCCTTCCTCGCCACCGGGATCGCCGGACAGAAGCCCGGGATCATCGGCGAAGATTATCGCGATGGCGCCGGCAACGTCTACAACGCCTTGAGCATCCAGCCGATCATCGTCCTTGCCGCAGATGGGAAGACGCTCGGCAACATTCAACGGCGCGCGATCGAAAGAGAGGTCAAAGCTTCGATCTATGTCGACGGCATGTTTGCCACCGGTCACGACCACGCCAACCGTGCGGTTTTCGCCGAGACCAGGCCGGACGACGCGGCAGTCGCCGGCATTGCCATTCATGCGGACAGGAAGCTGGTCGACAAGATCACCAAGGGTGCCAAGCTGCACGGCTGACGGCGATCGCGATCCGGCCGATCGATGCCCTGCGCGCCGGCCGGGATCACTCGGCCGCGGTCGATGCCAGCTGAGGAGCCGCGCTGCCTGCGCGCAACGACAGAACGCCAAGCTTCTGCCCGCGTCCTCTGACGGCGTGCTCGCCGAGATCCTCGACCCGCACATAATGCGGCAGACGCATCTTGCGGGCGAGATCGGTGGAGATCAGTACCTGGTGGCCGAGCGTCTTGCAGAAACCTTCGAGCCGGGCGGTGGTGTTCACCGTATCGCCGAAATAGGTGATCTTGTGCCGGTCGAGCCCGATTTCCGCCGCGACGATGGTGCCGCCATGAAGCGCCGCGCGCAGCCGCGGAACCTCGCCGAACTCCTTTTGCCAACGGCGCGCATCCGCATCGATCATTTCCAGAATGTCGAAGACGCAATGAATGCAGGCCGCATTGTTGGTGGCGCGATCGAAAGGCCAGGTAATGACGGCGGCGTCACCGATATAGTCGTCGATCGAGCCGCGGTAGCGCATGACCGGGTCGGCGATCGTCGCAAACAGCCTGCCGAGATACTCCTGCATCCGCAGGTCGCCGTGTTTCTCGGCATAGGCGGTCGAGCCGGCCAGGTCGATGAAGAGGAAGACGCGTTCTTCCTCGACCGGTCTGCGATAGCGGCCGGTGAGCAGGCTCAAAAAGACGTCGCGCCCGAGGAGTTCGCGAACCCTGAGGATGAAGACGAGCGAACCTGATACGCCGAGCGCGAAGATTAGGACCGTCTTGGACGGCATCATCGCGTCCATCCAATGGTCCTCCATGACGCCGCCCGACTGCATGAGCAGGCCAGCGGCGGCATATCCGATGTCGAGAAGCACGAAGTAGATCACCAGCGACGCGACGAAAAAGACCGGCGTGGAAAAGGCGTGGATCCGTCGATGCAGGCGCCGGAAAATGATGCGTCGCTCGAAGGCGATGATCGGCAGGCACATGAAGAGCGCATAGGTCGCGCCGATCAAGGCGCCCTTGCCGTAGAAAACCCATGCGTAGACCGCGCCGGCGCCTGCGACGACCAGCAGCAAGAGAAGTCCTTCGAAAGTAGAAAAGCGCCAACGCATGCAGAAAGCTCCGGTACCGGAAGAGGCGGCATCCGTGTCGGTCGGCGTTGCCCAAGGCGCCGGCTCACGTCACATCGTTTGATACGATGGTGATTCTGTTCCGCCCGGCCCTTCGCTAGAGCTGGATTCAGGCGGAAACTTGTCTCCGCCCAATCCCTTTTTCAAGCTGACGCGGACGTGATCTCGGCGCTGATTTCCACTGCTTCGATCTTCTTGTCGACGAAGCGCAGGGCAACGTCGCCGTTGATCAGCTTCAGTGCCGTTTCGCCGAAGAGTTCGCGCCGCCAGCCCTTGAGCGCGGCGACATCCGCCTTCTCGCCCTCGGCAGCTATTTTGTCGAGATCTTCGCTGTTGGCGATGATCTTCGCGGCGACACCCTGCTTCTCGGCGATCAGCTTCAAAAGCACCTTCAGCATCTCGCCAGCGGCCGCAGCACCTTCCGGCGCATGGCTTTGGCGCGGAAGCTTCGGCAGATCGGTCTTCGGGATCGCCAGCGCCTCGTTGACGGCCTCGACGACCGCCGTTCCGGCGGTGGAGCGTTCCCAGCCCTTGGGGATGGTCCGGAGCCGTGCCAGTGCTTCCGCATCCTTCGGCTGCTGCTGGGCGATCTCGTAAATGGCGTCATCCTTGAGGATGCGGCCGCGCGGCACGTTGCGGGCGCGTGCCTCGCGCTCGCGCCAGGCGGCGACCGTCTTCAGCACGGCGAGCTCAATCGGCTTCTTTACCCGCATCTTCAGCCGCTGCCAGGCGTCGTCAGGATGCAGGTCGTAGGTGTCGCGGGCTTCGAGAATGGCCATCTCTTCGGTCAGCCAGAGCGAACGGCCTTCGCGTTCGAGTTCTGCCGCCAGGTATTTGTAGATGTCGCGCAGATGCGTCACGTCGGCCAGCGCATAGTCGAGCTGCTTTTCGGTCAGCGGACGGCGGCTCCAGTCGGTAAAGCGCGAGGACTTGTCGATCTGCGTGCCGGTGACGCGGTTGACCAGCTGGTCATAGGAAACGCTGTCGCCAAAGCCGCAAACCATCGCTGCGACCTGCGTATCGAAGATCGGATGCGGAATAAGGTTTCCGAGATGGAAGATGATCTCGATGTCCTGACGCGCGGCATGGAACACCTTGATGACCTCAGGGTTTGCCATCAGCGCGAAGAAGGGCGCAAGATCGATGCCCTTCGCCATCGGGTCGACGATGACGGCAAGGTCCGGGCTCGCCATCTGGATCAGGCAAAGCTCCGGCCAGAAAGTCGTCTCGCGAAGAAATTCGGTATCAATCGTAATATAATTTGATAGGGCCAGCTGCTGGCAGGCGGCCTCAAGGTCTGCTGTTGTTTCAATCATCAGATTTAAATCACTGTGGCGAAAATGCGGCTTGGAATTTCGTGTAACTCTTCGCGGCATCTGTCACAATCGAAATCTCAGACGACTTTGAAATAACCCGTCATGCCGGTCTTCTGGTGCTCGATGATATGGCAATGCACGACCCAATCGCCCGGATTGTCCGCCACAAGCGCCACTTCCGCCTGTTCATCGGGCAAAAGCAGGATCGTATCGGTCGGCGGCGGCAGGAAAGTCCGCTTGTTGGAATTGAGAATGCGGAAGCTCAGGCCGTGCAGATGGATCGGGTGCGCATGCGGCGTCCGGTTGGCGACCTCCAGCACATAGCTCTTGCCGAGCTTCATCTCCTCGATCGGCGCGATCGGATCGGGCGTGTCGCCCGGCCACGGAACCTTGTTGATCGCCCAGAAGGTGTAGCCAAGCGAACCGCAGATCGAAGGCGTCGCCTTGTGCTCGGCCGTCGCCGTCAGTTCGAGCGGCACGCGGGTGGCGGTGGAGAGGTCGGCTTCCGCGATCGGGTTGGCAGGCAGGGGGCTGACATCCCGAAGATCGCGCTTGAGCGACGCTCCGGCTGACCGGAAGCGCGCGATCGTCCAGGGATGCGATCCACGCAGGTTGCCGAGCGCAACCGTCTGACCCTCGCCGTCGGGCATGCGCACGATAAGATCGACGCGCTGGCCGGGCCCAAAATCGTAGCGATCAAGTGCAAAGGGCTTGTCGACCGGATTGCCGTCGAGCGCGATGACCATCGCCTCAGCGCCCTCAAGGCCGATCGTATAGATGCGGGTGACGTCGGTTGCGGCGATGCGTACGCGCACCAGGCCGCCGGCCGGTGCATCGTAAGTAGGCTCCTGCTGCCAGTTGGCGGTGCGCACCGTGCCGTAAGTGCCGCCGCGGGCCGCATCCCGCGGCTTGAATGCGTCGATGAACGCGCCGCCGGTGCCGAGCCGCCAATCGCGCAGGTTGAGCACGATCTCGGCATCGAACGTCGGATCGTCCGGGTTTTCGACGACGATCATGCCGGTCAGGCCGGCACCCATCTGGGTCAGCGTGTTGCAATGTGGATGATACCAGAAGGTGCCGGCATCCGGCGGGGTGAACACATAGTCGAAACGGTCGCCCGGATAGACATAGGGCTGCGTCAGTTCCGGCACGCCATCCATGGCGTTGGCAATGCGCAGTCCGTGCCAATGTACCGTCGTCGGCTCGTCCAGCCGGTTGAAGAGGCGGGCCGCATAGGGCTCGCCCTTGCGCATGCGCAGGACGGGCGGCATGCCGGTACTTGGAGCCTCACCCAAGCCGTAGGTCATGACCTTGGGCGTAAGCCCATCCTTGGCGATCTGGGCTTCGGCAAGCTGTGCCATCAGGATCTGCGGATCGGGTGCGGTGCCGGCGCGCGCCGCCATGCCGGCGCCGAGCGCGAAGGCGCCTCCGAGAGCAGCGGAGCCTTGGAGGAAGGTGCGGCGGCTGATGACGGGCATTTCGGCAATCTCGGCTGCTGTTTGAGGTGCCCCGGTTCTAAACCTGATTATTGCGTTCAGCAATTATCCGGATCGCGCGCATCTTGCCGCAGGTCAGCGATCCTTGCGCTTGTGGTTGTTGCCGGCGGCGAGCTTGTTGAAAAAGGACGAGGTGCGCAGGAGATTGCGGAACGGCAAGGCGCGCTCCCCGGCGGGCACCGGCCCGCGCGCCGTCATGCGCTGCAGGGTGTAGAGCATGAACAGAAAGAGGATCGCTGCCGTGTAGATGAACAGCGCCTGCGGCCCGAAGATCTCGAGCAGGAAGGAGGCAAACAGCGGCCCGATGATCGCGCCCAGCGACCAGAAGAACAGCATGCCGGCGGAGACGAGCGCATGCTGCCCCTCGGCCGCGTGGTCGTTCGCATGGGCCGAACAGAGCGAATAGAGCGGCATGGCAAAGGCGCCGAACAGGAAGATGCCGGCAAAGTTCAGCCATTCGTCGTTGCCGGCGCCGAAGGCGAGAAACAAGCCTGCGAGCAGCGACCCGAAGGTGGCGATCAGGATGATCAGGCGGCGGTCGAACCGATCGGAATAGTGGCCGAGCGGATACTGCAGCACGACGCCGCCGATGATGCCGGCGCTCATGAAGGTGGCGATTGCCGTCACCGACAGGCCGATGCCCTGCGCATAGATCGGCCCGAGCGAGCGGAAGGCGGCGTTGGTCAGACCGACGACGATGCAGCCGACGGTCGCAAGCGGCGAGATGTTCCAGAGCGCCTTGACGTCGAAGCGGATCGCCTCCGGGGCCACAGGGCTCGAGCGGTCGGCAAAGGAGATCGGCACCAGCGACAGCGTCAGCGCCATGGAGATGATGGCAAAAAGCTCGAAGCCGCCAAGCCCGATGCCAGGAATGACATATTGTGCGGCCGTGACCGAGCCGAGGTCGACGAGGCGATAGACCGAAAGCGTGCGGGCCCGGTTTTTATTGGTGACGCTGGCATTGAGCCAGCTCTCGACTGTCGCAAACAGGCAGGCGAAACAGATGCCGGCAAGAAGCCGCATCAGGAACCACATCAGCGGATTGATGACGAGCACCATCGAGATGGCTGCGGCCGAAGCGATAGCCGCCATCGCCGAGAAGGTGCGGATGTGACCGATCGAGCGCAGGATGCGGGTGACGTAGACGCAGCCAAGCGCGAAGCCGATATTGTAGCCGGCGCCGATAACGCCGATCAGCGATGTCGAGAAACCTTCTTCGAGTGCACGCAGCGAGATGAAAGTGCCCTGCAGGCCGTTGCCGCCGATGAGGATGCCTGCGGTGACGAGGAGGGGGATAAGCGGGCGAATCTGGGACATGGGGCAGGCGACATCCGGGCAGGCGGCCACGACTCGGGTGGGATCACTATCGGGCCTTGCTCATGTGTAGCCCCGCATTCTGCCGCCGGACAGTCCCGAATTGTGACGATTGCCGTTCTTTTCGCGGCATTTCGGCCGCCTTCTGTCACAAGCGGTCTTGGACTGGCTCTTGCCTTCGTTTACAACGCACCTCCATCGGGGGCGGCAGCGGGCGCTGCAGCTTGACAAAGGCTGCGCATCATGCGCTTTTCCGCCCGATTTTGACCATGTTGCCGCGCGCTGTGTCCCACGAGCTTGCGCGGCTCTTTGCAATTCCGGGATAAGACGATGCACCGTTACCGCAGCCACACCTGTGCCGCCCTCCGCAAGTCGGACGTCGGTTCCACCGTTCGCCTTTCGGGCTGGGTCCACCGCGTCCGCGACCATGGCGGCCTGCTCTTCATCGACCTGCGCGACCACTACGGCATCACCCAGGTCGTTGCCGATCCCGACAGCCCCGCCTTCAAGGCGGCCGAGACCGTTCGCGGCGAATGGGTCGTGCGCATTGACGGCCTCGTCAAGGCGCGCATGGACGACACCGTCAACAAGGGCATGCCAACCGGCGAAATCGAACTCTATGCGCAGGAGATCGAGGTTCTCTCGGCCGCCAAGGAACTGCCGTTGCCGGTCTTCGGCGAGCCGGACTATCCGGAAGACGTGCGCCTCAAGTACCGCTTCCTCGATCTGCGTCGCGACACGCTGCACAAGAACATCGTCAAGCGCACCCAGATCATCTCGTCGATGCGCCGCCACATGGGCGACGTCGGTTTCACCGAATACACGACCCCGATCCTGACGGCCTCGTCGCCGGAAGGCGCGCGCGACTTCCTCGTGCCTTCGCGCATCCATCCCGGCAGCTTCTATGCCCTGCCGCAGGCGCCGCAGCAGTACAAGCAGTTGCTGATGGTCGCCGGCTTCGACCGCTACTTCCAGATCGCCCCGTGCTTCCGCGACGAAGACCCGCGCGCCGACCGCCTGCCGGGCGAGTTCTACCAGCTCGACCTGGAAATGAGCTTCGTCGAGCAGGAAGACGTCTGGTCGACGATGGAACCGGTGATCCGCGACATCTTCGTGGAGTTTGCCGACGGCAAGCCGGTGACGGAAAAGTTCCCGCGCATTCCTTACGACACGGCGATCCGCAAATACGGCTCCGACAAGCCGGACCTGCGCAACCCGATCGAGATGCAGGCGGTTACCGAACACTTCGCCGGTTCCGGCTTCAAGGTCTTCGCGAACATGATCGCGTCTAACCCGAAGGTCGAAGTCTGGGCGATCCCGGCCAAGACCGGTGGCTCGCGCGCCTTCTGCGACCGCATGAACGCCTGGGCGCAGAGCCAGGGTCAGCCCGGCCTCGGCTACATCTTCTGGCGCAAGGAGGGCGAAAAGCTCGAAGGCGCCGGCCCGCTCGCCAAGAACATCGGCGAAGAGCGCACGGATGCGATCCGCACCCAGCTCGGCCTCGACGACGGCGACGCCTGCTTCTTCGTCGCCGGTGACCCCGCCAAGTTCTACAAGTTTGCTGGCGAAGCCCGCACCCGCGCCGGCGAGGAACTGAACCTCGTCGACCGCGACCGCTACGAATTCTGCTGGATCGTCGATTTCCCGTTCTACGAATGGCTGGAAGACGAAAAGAAGATCGACTTCGCCCACAACCCCTTCTCGATGCCGCAGGGTGGTCTGGAAGCGCTGAACGGCGAAGATCCGCTGTCGATCAAGGCCTACCAGTACGACATGGTCTGCAACGGCTTCGAAATCGCCTCGGGCTCGATCCGTAACCAGCTTCCGGAAGTCATGGTCAAGGCGTTCGAGCTGACCGGCAAGTCGCAGCAGGAGGTCGAAGATCAGTTCGGCGGCCTCTACCGCGCCTTCCAGTACGGCGCACCGCCGCATGGCGGCATGGCATTCGGCATCGACCGTATCGTCATGCTGCTCGTCGGCGCCAAGAACCTGCGCGAGATCTCGATCTTCCCTATGAACCAGCAGGCCGTCGACCTCCTGATGGGCGCACCGTCCGAAGCGACGCCGGCCCAGCTGCGCGAACTGGCGATCCGCCCGATTCCGCAGAAGAAGGACTGAGGTCGAACGACCTGACCCCAAGAGAAAAGCCCGGCGATCGTCTCGCCGGGCTTTTTCTTTGTCTGCGCCATGTCTGTTCTGTGCCTGCCGTAGACGGCGTCGCGAACCTCGCGGGTGAACGGACCCCACATGCCCTCGAAGGTCGTGTTCGTCATGGCGACGACGGTGATCTTCTGCCCTGCGCAGTGAGACGCTGGCCTTGCTGGAGGCGCGCTTCCGGCAGGGCATAGCGGACGGAGAGCTACGTGCGGATACCGATGCCGGCGGCCTCGCGCGCTTCGTCGGCGCCATTCTCCAGGGCATGACCGTCCAGGCGCAGGACGGTGCCGGCGAAGCGGACCTCTTGCCGATCGCTGAACTTGCGATCGACGAGGTCGGGCGCCACCGGCAGCCGTCCGGTTAGGCGACCGACCGCCTGGCGCGGGTCAGAAATCCATGCCCGGGCCGGGCGGTGGCGTGGGTACGTTCTTTTTCGGTTTTTCGGCGACCATCGCTTCGGTGGTCACAAGCAGGCCGGCGACCGACGCCGCATCCTGCAGCGCCGCCCGCACGACTTTCGCCGGATCGATGACGCCCATGCGGTAGAGATCGCCATATTCACCGGTCTGCGCGTTCCAACCCTGGGCGAAGTCGCTCATCTCCCGAAGTTTGCCGACGATGACCGAGCCTTCGGCGCCGGCGTTTTCGGCGATCTGGCGCACCGGCGCCTCCAGCGCCCGCCGGACGATCTCGACGCCGACGCGTTGGTCGTCATTTTCGGGCTTGAGCCCATCGAGCGCGTGGACGACGCGGAGCAGCGCGACGCCGCCGCCAGGCAGAATGCCTTCCTCCACCGCGGCCCGCGTCGCATGCAGCGCATCGTCGACCCGGTCCTTCTTTTCCTTCACTTCCACTTCCGTCGAGCCGCCCACCCGGATCACCGCGACGCCGCCGGCAAGCTTGGCCAGCCGTTCCTGCAGCTTCTCGCGATCGTAGTCGGAGGTCGTTTCCTCGATCTGCGCCTTGATCTGGCCGACGCGCCCGTCGATGTCCGCCTTGGTGCCGGCGCCATCGACGATGGTGGTGTCCTCCTTCTCGACCATCACCCGCTTGGCCCGCCCGAGATTGGCGAGCGTCACGTTTTCAAGCTTGATGCCGAGATCTTCGGAGACGACGGTCCCGCCCGTCAGGATGGCGATGTCCTCGAGCATCGCCTTGCGCCGGTCGCCGAAGCCCGGCGCCTTGACGGCGGCGATCTTCAGCCCGCCGCGCAGCTTGTTGACGACCAGCGTCGCCAGCGCTTCGCCTTCCACATCCTCGGCGATGATCAGCAGCGGCCGGCTTGCCTGGATCACTGCTTCGAGAATCGGGATCATCGCCTGCAGGTTGGAAAGCTTCTTTTCGTGAATGAGGATGTAGGGGTCTTCGAATTCAACCCGCATCTTCTCCTGGTCGGTGACGAAATAGGGGGAGAGATAGCCGCGGTCGAATTGCATGCCTTCGACGATCTCCAGCTCTATTTCGGCCGTCTTCGCCTCCTCGACCGTAATCACGCCTTCGTTGCCGACACGCTCCATGGCCTTTGCCAGATAGCTTCCGATTTCGGCGTCGCCGTTGGCCGAGATCGTGCCCACCTGCGCGATCTCCTCATTGTTTGAAATCTTGCGCGCATGGGTCTTCAGTTTCGCGACGATCGCGTCGACAGCGAGATCGATGCCGCGTTTCAGATCCATCGGGTTCATGCCGGACGCGATCGCCTTGACACCCTCCTTGACGATGGCCTGTGCGAGCACGGTGGCCGTCGTTGTGCCGTCGCCGGCCACGTCGCTGGTGCGCGACGCGACCTCCCGCAGCATCTGCGCGCCCATGTTCTCGAACTTGTCGTCGAGCTCGATTTCCTTGGCGACCGACACGCCGTCCTTGGTGATGCGCGGCGCGCCGAAGGCGCGTTCGATGACGACGTTGCGTCCCTTCGGGCCGAGCGTGACCTTGACCGCATCGGCGAGAATGTCGACGCCGCGCAACATCCGATCGCGGGCATCGCTACTGAACCTGACTTCCTTGGCAGCCATTGTGGACCTCCCTCAACACGAACATATGGCCTCACGCACCCAGCCGCCCGGAAGGCGGCTTGCAATCGGACGTACCCGGCAACCGGCTTTCGCGACTACAGTCCCAAATTCCGCTCTTCTTCGTTGTCCGGGGTCAAGATATCGATCAGCGCCGCAACGCGGCCGGCCGGCAGATGGCGGCCTTCCCCGATCAGCGCTTCATCGTTGTTGACCCAGGCGATCGCCTCCGCAAGCTCGCCGGCCGTCGCGCCGGTCGCAAGCAGTTCGGCCATCAGCGTCTCGTCAACCGGGCCAAGGATGGCTGTAATGTCCGCCTGCTTCAGTCCCATGGGTTTCTCCTTCCGTTTTATCGGTCAGGAACAGGGATTTCGGTCCTTGGTGGAATAAATAGGCCAGACCCGGCCGGCATCAAGCGCCGATCGCAAAGCCGCGACGTGCAGGCGTTAAAAAGGCGCGAGTAAGCTCACCGCGGCCGTAGCGCGTTATCGAGGAAATACCATTGGTCGAGATGGGCGCGGACGACCGGCTCGATCGTGTCGTTCAGCAGTTGCATGTCATCCAGCAGCCGGGCATTGGGGCGCTCCTCCGCCGGCAAACGTATCGGCGGCAAGGCCGTGCATTCGAAGCGGAAGTCGTCGGTGCGAAGGCCGTACCAGGGGCAGATCGTAGCGCCCGTCATGCGCGCCAGCCGTATGGCGATGGCGATGTTGCCTTCCTGATGCGGCCGGCGGCCGAAGAACGGCCCGCGGATCATACCGCCGAATCCCTCGTCGCAGAAGATGCTGACAACGCCGCCGCCTTTCAGAACCTTCAGTGCCGGCCGGATCCCGTCCATTCCCGGAGGCAGAAACTGCAAGCCAGCCTTGCTGCGCACCCGACCGGCGATCCACGCCTTGGCCCGGCCCTTGGGCGGCACATAGAAGGCATGCGGCTGGAGGCCGAGCTTGCGGAATGCGATCGTGCCCACTTCCCAGTTGCCGAGATGCAGGCCGACGAGAATGACTGGGCCGCGGTTTGCCGCCTCACGGATGGGTGCAAGGCCCTCGGTTTTCAGCCGCTCCGGCCGCTGCTGCAATCGGTTGACGACAGAGAACTCCGTCATCAACCGTCCCTGAGCGCGACAGTTTTCGAGAAACAGTGCCTCGCGTTGCGGGGCGTCAAGGTCCGGCCGCAACTGTTCGATGGTTTCACGGGCGCGGCGGGTTGCCACCTTGTGGAAGCGCGGAACCATGAAGAGACCGAGCGCCGCCCCAAGCCTGGAGCAGGCGTCCATCGGCAGCAGCTTCATGCCGAAATGGGCGGCGATGTTGGCGACGTTCCAGATGTTGTCGGTGATCCAATAGCGCCGGAAGGCCCGCGCCCTGTCGCCACCCGCCAGTGCATCGGCGAGCCGCGGGGCGCTTTCCTCGGCGAAGATCCAGGCCCTGCGCTTGCCGATCGGCTGCGCCGCGTGCGGATCATCCGGCGCCATGCGACGGGGCCTCTCGCTTGTGCAAGGTGACCGGCAGGCCATTCTTCGGCCTGAGGGTCAGGCGGCAGATCGGTTCGACCGCGTGGCGCTGGCTCACACGAACCCGGTAGCGCTGCGCGATGATCGCCAGGCACAGGATCGCTTCGGTCAGCCCGAAATGCAGGCCGGGGCAGACGCGCGGTCCGCTGGCAAAGGGGATGAAGCTGTAGGGCGTCGGGCGCCGGCCTTCGGTGAACCGTTCCGGATGGAAGTGGTGTGGATCCTGGAAGAGGCTTTCAGTCCGGTGAAGGAGCCACGGCACGATCAGCACGAGCGAGCCCGGCTCTGCGGCAACGTCGCCGATCATATCCGCCTCACGGGTCTGCCGCGCCAGGATCGGAACCGGTGGATAGAGGCGAAGCGTCTCCTCGATAACTGCCCGGCACCATTCGAGCTGAGGCACGTCGTCGATCGTCGGTGTCCGGTCGCCGCAGACCCTGGCGATTTCGTCGTGAACGGCTTTCTCGACCCAGCCTGCCTTCGAAAGCAGATACCAGGTCCAGGTCAGCGTCGCCGCCGTCGTCTCGTGCCCGGCCATGAAGATGGTCGCGGCCTCGTTGCGCAAGGCGACGAGGTCGAGTTTCAGTTCCGGGTTTCGTTGCTGGCGCCGGATCAGCAGCTCGACCATCGAATTGTGGTCACCGCGTCCGGCAAGGTGATCCTCAACCACCTTGTCGATAGTTGCGTGGATGCGCTTGACCGAACGACGCAGGCTCGGCGTGCGCAGCACTGGCAGGCCGTCGTCAAAGCCGAGGAAGTAACCGATGTTGATGGAATCGACCAGCGACTGGTAGCTGGTGAAGCCCTCGGTCACCGCCGCCGCGCTACCGTCGCCGAGCTGGTTGCCGAAGACGCTGCGCGCGATGATTTCGGCGGTCAGCCCAGCCATTTCGTGCAACGCGTTGACCTCGGCGCCATCGGGCATGCGGTTCCAGCGCTCGACCAGTTCGCTGGTCGTATTTTCCATGACGGGCCCGAAAGAGGGGACCCGCTTGGCGTGGACGATGTCCGCCACCAGCGGCCGGCGTTGCTTCCAGGTGTCCCCGTCCGAAATAAACAGCCCGTCGCCCAGCAGGAATTCGAGTGCCCGGCGCATCTGCGGGCTCTTGCGCTCGAAGTTTTCGTGACGCTTGACGACGACCTGCCGGATCAGGTCGGGCGAGTTGACGACGATGATCTGCCGCCCAAGGATCCGGGTCTGCGAGACCGTTTCGGTATAGTCGCTCGCCCGCCAGATCGACAGGAAATCCGTTCGCGCCTGGAGCAGCAGCCGCAACGGCTTACCGGGCGGGCCCGTATAGTAGTCAGCTCGGACGGGGGCGAATCTCCCCTCCAACAATTCTTCAGTGAAATTTACAGACTGCTGGAGCCAGGCGAGCATTTACGTCCGATCTGCCGTAACGTGGAGACGATATTCGGGCATGTATTTGTATATTTGCACAAAGTCCGAGACGTCCTCTTCGAGGCTTAAATGCTCTCAAGTTCGTTGGAAGTCGGATTCTGAATTGCCTGAGGGTGGCATGCACGATTTCGATGAAAAACGCTATCGCCTTACGGTGAAAATTTCTTGGCGCAAGCAATAGCTCACCGGGAAGAAAAGAGCCCCGCAGCCGATGCGTGCTCCACAAGGGCGTGCAAGGTGATCCGACTATGCGGTTTGCAAGTAAGGGCGATGCTTGTTCTTTCAGGGGAGGGCGGCGGCGCAGCTTTCGGCCGGCGAAGTCCGTCGAGTGAATGCCGTGGGCGACATGGGAAGCCGGTGCGGCGCCATCAAACCTTGCGCGCCTGTCTCGGCGCGCAAGGCTGGTCGTCATGTCGGCTTCTGCCGGGCTCGGCTGAGGCCGGGAGAGACCTGAACGACTAGTCGTTCGCCGTTACCTTGACGCCGAGCACCGACGGGATGGTGTTCGGCGCGCCCATGGCGGCACCCATGATCATCGGGAACGGAACCGGCTTTTCCGGTGCCGCGCTGATCGTCAGGCTCTTCGGGCCATCGAGATAGGCGTTGACGGCAGCCGACACCTGGTTCTGCAGTTCCGGCACGTTGAGCTGCGCCATCATGATCGGCACCAGGCCCTTCAGCGACTGTGCCATCTGCTCACCGGTCACGCCCTGCTGCGAGCCGGCATAGTCGAGCGCCTTCTTGGTGATCGAGGCGTCGTCGAAGCGGATTTCGGCGCTGTTGAAGGTCAGCTGCTGCATGAGGCCCATCATGGCGAGACCCATCGCCTGGTTGGCCTCTTCCTTGTTCGGATTGGCTTCGGCAGCCTTCATCGCTTCCTGCATCGATTTGACGAAGGCAAGCGTGTAGCCGGAGATGTCGAGAGCGAAGTTCAGCCGGCCGACATTCTTGAAGTCGAGCGCATATTCTTCGAGCGCGACATTGCCGCTTTCGACTTCCCAGCTGCCCTTCATGGTCAGGGCGCCGTCGATAGTGGTGAGGCCGAGCTTTTCGATCGCCTCCTTGGTCTTGGCGTCCTCGACCGACGACAGGTCGGCCTTGATGCCGGAAGCGGTCGCGTCGAAGTCGAAGCCGGCGTCATTTTCCTGGCGCGCGAGGTTGGCTTCGGTGCTTTCGAGCGAGAAGACTTCCTTGCCCTTGGAGCTGACGGCGATCGGGCCGGTGCTGGCGCTTTCATAGAGAATGATGTCGTTGATCGTTCCGCCGGTCGCATTGGCCGGGATCGTCAGGCCGGAGAGCAGGATGTCCTTGACGGAAATGGCGCCTTCGTCCTGGCTGACATTGACGTCGGGGAACGAAACGGTTTCGGCGTAATAGCCGCCGCCTTCGGTCTCCTCGACGCCCTCAAAGGTCAGGTCCCCGATATTCAGGTCCACAGCGTCGCCCGGCTGGCTCGCGACCTTCAGCTTCACGCCGGTCACCGTCACCTTGTCGCCGTCGACTTCGGCCTTGTCATAGGTGATCGAGGTGCCGTTCGCGTTCGTCGCTGCGTCGAGTTTCTTCATCAAATCGGCGCCATCGAGCGCGAAGGCCGGGCCGGTCAGCGTGAGAAGCGCGGCGCTCGCCATCATCAGGCGGATCTTGCGCGTGTGCATCATTTCGAGTTCCTTCGTGAAAATCTTTGATTGTGTAGCTGTTTAAGAAGATAAGGCGTCGCTGATCTGGTTCCCTTGGAGAGGGCGTCAACTGTAGGCGCATGGCAGCATTCGTCTTTGTCGGCGGCGCGCGGCCGCCAGTTCCGTCTGCCAATGCGCGTCCTGCGATCCCCCTTGCAAATCGTCCAAATCAACTCCAGCCGAAGCTATTACGAAACAGGGCGAAATTATATTCGCTTGGGCGAACCGCACATCTTCCTGCTCGGGCATGCTTTCCGGGACGTTACCTGTCGGCAGCCTCCGACGCATAGCGGCGCGACCGTTGCACGAACATTGCGCCGGGGCAAGCGGATCGGTGCGCGAGCCGGTTATTTGGGGCGAGGGGGTTCTCCACAAGCGCAAGCCCTGAAAACCTTGCCGTTCCGGGTTTGTTGCGCTAGCAAGAACCTATGGGACAAAGCCTCAATCCCCCGTCAGGCGGGGACGATCACATTCAGCCGGTTGACCTCAAGGCGGCGCTGGAAGAGCGTTACCTCGCCTATGCCTTGTCGACCATCATGCACCGCGCACTTCCGGACGTCCGAGACGGGCTGAAGCCCGTGCATCGTCGTATCGTGCATGCGATGAGCGAGATGGGGCTGCGCCCCAACTCCTCGTTCAAGAAATGCGCGCGTATCGTCGGCGACGTGATGGGTAAGTTCCACCCGCACGGCGACGCCTCGATCTACGACGCGCTGGTGCGCCTGTCGCAGGAATTCGCGATCCGCTATCCGCTGGTCGACGGCCAGGGCAACTTCGGCAACATCGACGGCGATAACGCCGCGGCGATGCGCTACACCGAAGCGAAGATGACGGACGTCTGCTCGCTGCTCCTGGAAGGCATCGACCAGGACGCGGTGGATTTCCGCCCGACCTACAACGAGGAAGACCAGGAGCCGACCGTGCTCCCCGGCGCTTTCCCGAACCTGCTCGCAAACGGCGCGACCGGCATCGCCGTCGGCATGGCCACCTCGATCCCGCCGCACAACGCGCATGAACTTTGCGACGCGGCGCTGCATCTCATCCGCCATCCCGACGCGACCGTCGAGGATCTGCTTTACGATCCGGCCAACCCGCAAAAGGGCGGCATCGAAGGGCCCGACTTCCCGACTGGCGGCGTGATCGTCGAAGGCCGGGAAAGCATGGCCGAATCCTACCGCACCGGCCGCGGCGGTTTCCGTGTTCGTGCCCGCTGGGCGCAGGAAGACCTTGGGCGCGGCGGCTACCAGATCGTCGTCACCGAAATCCCCTATCAGGTGCAGAAGTCCCGCCTGATCGAAAAGATTGCCGAGCTCCTGGTCGCCCGCAAACTGCCGCTGCTCGAAGACATCCGCGACGAATCGGCCGAAGACATCCGCATCGTCCTCGTGCCGAAGACCCGTTCGGTCGATGCCGGCATCCTGATGGAATCGCTGTTCAAGCTGACCGAGCTCGAAAGTCGCATTCCGCTTAACATGAATGTGCTGTCGCTCGGACGCGTGCCGCGGGTCATGGCACTGAACGAAGTGCTGTCGGAATGGCTGGCGCATCGCCGCGAAGTGCTGCAGCGCCGATCGCGCCACCGGCTGGCCGCAATCGACCGCCGGCTCGAAATCCTCGGCGGCTACCTCGTCGCCTATCTGAACATCGACGAAGTCATTCGCATCATCCGCGAAGAGGATGAGCCGAAGACGGTGATGATGGAGCGGTTCTCGCTCACCGATCTCCAGGCCGAGTCGATCCTCAACATGCGCCTGCGCTCCTTGCGCAAGCTCGAGGAATTCGAGATCCGCACCGAGTTCGATGCGCTCTCGAAGGAGAAGGCCGAGATCGAGGCGTTGCTCGCCTCCGACGAAAAGCAATGGCAGACCGTCGCCTGGGAAATCGGCGAAGTCAAAAAGAAGTTTGCCAAGGCGACCGAGATCGGCAAGCGCCGCAGCACCTTTGCCGATGCGCCGGAAGCCGACGTAGAGGCGATCCAGCAGGCGATGATCGAGAAGGAACCGATCACCGTCGTCATCTCTGAGAAGGGCTGGATCCGCGCGCTGAAGGGCCACATCTCCGACACGTCTTCGCTCCAGTTTAAGGAGGGTGACGCGCTGAAGGTGGCGTTCCCGGCGCAGACGACCGACAAGATCCTCGTCTTCACGACAGGCGGCAAGGTCTATACGCTCGGCGGCGACAAGCTGCCCGGCGGTCGCGGCCATGGCGAGCCGCTGCGCATCATCGTCGACATGGAGACCGATCAGGACGTCCTGACGGCCTTCGTTCACGACCCGGCGCGCAAGCTCATCGTCGCCTCGGTCGCCGGCAACGGCTTCGTCGTCACCGAAAGTGATATCGTCGCCAATACCCGCAAGGGCAAGCAGGTGATGAACGTCTCGGCCAGCGACGAAGCGAAGCTGGTCGTTCCGGTCAAGGGCGATCACGTGGCCGTCGTCGGCGAAAACCGCAAGCTGGTCGTCTTCCCGCTCGTTCAGATCCCCGAGATGGCACGCGGCAAGGGCGTGCGGCTGCAGCGTTACAAGGATGGCGGCATCTCCGACATTCGCTGCTTCACGATCGCCGACGGTCTCGTCTGGGAAGACAGCGCCGGCCGGGTCTTTACCAAGACCAAGGACGAACTGATCGAATGGCAGGGCGACCGCGCTTCTGCCGGCCGCGTCGTTCCGAAGGGCTTCCCGCGCAGCGGCAAGTTCAGCGGCTGACCGGGATAAGGAGAGCCATGCGGTCGAGAGGCCGCGTGGCTCCTGTTTCGTTTTGGCGCAGTTTGGCGCAGTCTCTTAAATCATTGGAAATCCAAATGAAACGCAGGCGCAACTGGCGCTTGTAAGCCGGAAGGCTATAATGGATCACTGCGCGTCCAACAGGGATGACAGCGATGCCGAATGCCACAGCCCTTGATGACGTCCTGCTGGCCCTTGCCCACCCGGTCCGCCGCCGGATGTTCGAGATCCTTTTTGCCGGTGAGGCGCGCGTCGCCGATATTGCCGTAGCCGTCGCGGCAACCCGCGAAGAGCTGGAGACGCACATCGCGCTCCTGGAGGCTGCAGGCCTCGTCACCCGCCTCAAACGGCGCGACGGCGAGGCCTTGATCGGCAATCCGGCGCCGTTGAGCGTCGCGGCCACCTGGATCAACACCAACCGCGAACTGTGGGTCATGCGCGTAGAGATGCCCGGCGTCCGCCCGGCTTCGCTGGGACAGCCGCAGGAGCCGCTGCCGGTGCGCGATCGGGGCGTCGACCACAAGCAGCGTCGTCCGCGGCCCAGCGGTCAGCGCGACGACAAGTCTTGAACAGCGTTACTCGGCGCAGGCAACGGCCGCTCTCAGCGACCGGCTGCGCAACTGCCAAAGCGAATGGCCGATCAGCGCGAAGACGAGAATCGAGCCACCGATCAGCGTCTGCGTTGTCGGCGTTTCAGCGAAGACCATCCAGACCCAGATCGGCGCGAGAATAGTCTCTAGCAGATAGAACATGCCCACTTCCGGGGCTGAGAGATAACGCGGCCCGGTCGCAAGGCAGAAGAAGGCGAGCGGGATCATCACCAGGCCGTTGAAGAGGATGTAGCCGGGGGCGGCGATCGTGAAGCCGCCGGCCGGCAGCATCAGGAGAGCGACGGCCGCCGGGAAGATCGCCGTCACCAGTGGCACCAGCGCCATGTCGCGCTTGCTCGCACGGCTGATCGTAATCGCGCTTGCCAGCAGAAAGGCGGAGGATGCCGCCATGGCGTCGCCGAAGAGGTGACCGCTTTCCAGTCCGTCCTGGACGATCAGCCCGACGCCGAGCACCATGACCAGCATGGTCACGAGCGTCGCGTTCGATGGTCTCTCCTTCAGAAAGATCCAGGAGAGGATGGCGGCAAACATCGAGGTGAAGGCGAGGATGAAGACCACATTCGCCGTCGAGGTGTTGAAGACGGCGAGCAGGAACGTGCAGGAATTGATTCCGTAGAAGACGCCGACCAAAAGGCCGGTCTTGCCCGGCAGCAGCGAAATCTTCCGGCCGAGCACCCGGTTGAGTACGAACCAGGCGCCGAGCGCGATCACGAAAGTCGACAGGCTGCGCACGGCGAGCAGCGACCAGACGTCGCCGCCGGCGGATCGGATGAGCGGAATGTCGAAGGAGAGGGCAAGGCCGCCGAGGCCGGTGATGGCAAGGCCGCGCCGGTGCATCGCGGCATCGGAAGATGAACTCAATTTCTAACCCGTTTTCGTAGGAGCGGCTTCCAGGGTGGTGTCTCCGCCTTCATAGCGCTCCCAGCCACGGGCCATGAGGTGCTCTTGCGGCAAAAACTTTGTTTTATACCCCATCTTGCGCGAGCCTTTCACCCAGTAGCCGAGATAGACGTGGGGAAGGCCGCGCTCCCGGGCGCGGCGAATGTGATCGAGAATCATGAAGGTGCCGAGCGACCGCTCTTCCTGCGTCGGGTCGAAGAAGGAGTAGACCATCGACAGTCCGTCGCCCATGCGGTCGGTGAGCGCCGCAGCGATCAGCGGCCCGCGTGCCTTCTCGCTGACGCCGTCGCCTTCGACCCTCAGGCGATACTCGATAATCTTGGTGTGCACATGGGTGTCCTCGACCATCATCGCATAGTCGAGCACCGACATGTCCGACATGCCGCCCTTCTGGTGGCGTCGGTCGAGGTATCGGCGGAAGAGGTTGTACTGCTCGCTCGACGGCTCGGCCGGATATTCCGCCGAGATCACGTCGTGATTGGCGGCAAGCACCCGGCGCATGGAACGGGTGGGCTTGAACTCGTTGGCGAGGATGCGCACCGAAATACAGGCGCGGCAGGTCTCGCAAGCCGGGCGATAGGCGATGTTCTGCGAGCGTCGGAAGCCGCCTTGCGTCAGGAGATCATTGAGCTCGGGCGCGCGCTCGCCCACCATGTGGGTGAAAACCTTCCGCTCCATCTCGTTCGGCAGATAAGGGCAGGCTGCCGGCGCAGTCAGATAAAATTGCGGAGACGGTGCGGTCTGTGTGTTCATCGAGTGCGGAGGTCACTCTTCGCGCTGTGGTTCATGACAGTAGCATGGCGCAAGAATGGAAAACGTCAACTCACTCGTTTGCCGCTTCCGCCTGCGCCGGCCGATATTTTAGTGGTGACCACAATAGGTGGCGGCGGTGAGGCGGAAAACACCGCCTTACGCTTTCAGCTCTATGCCTGCGCCGGTTTCAATACATGTCGCGGCGCACCGTGACGGTACCGATCAGCAGGTCGTGCAGCAGGCGGCTGCGGTCGGTGAAAAGGCCGATCAGCAGGATCAGCGGCGTCAGCAGCGCGTTGGCGATCCAGAAGATGACGAGGTGGACGATCGCCGTCAGGAAGTCCATCGGGCGTCCATCAGTTCGAGCAATCGCCAGGCCCATCAAGCGCATACCGGGAGAGGCCTGTTCGCGGCCACCGACCGTCAGGCCGAAATAGAGCATGGCGACGATCGCAAAGAGCGCCGGATAAAGCATGAAGCCGAGGCCGAGCGTCAGGATGCCGAGGAAGAAGACGACGACCGCCGCGGGGATCCAGAGGAGCGCAATGCTCGCGTAATCGAGCAAAAAGGCAAAGACGCGTCGCGACAGCACGCCCTGATAGGCGCGCCAGTCATTGCTCGGCAGCCTCAGTTCTTCGTTGTGCATGGTCATCGGTCAAAGCCTCGTTTGGTTGCAGCAAGGATATGGGATGGCATTCCCTGCAAAACAAGGATCGGAGCCGGGATCAAGCGGTGCGTTTCAGCGGCCTTTGGCGAGAATGCGGGCCACTTCGACCGCGAAGTAGCTGAGGATGCCGTCGCAGCCGGCGCGCTTGAAGGCGAGCAGCGTTTCGAGCATCACCTTCTCGCCATCGATCCAGCCGTTGGCAGCCGCCGCCTTCACCTGCGAATACTCGCCGGACACCTGATAGGCAAAGACCGGCAGGCCGAAGGCTTCCTTCATCCGCCAGCAGATATCGAGATAGGGCAGACCTGGCTTCACCATCAGCATGTCGGCGCCTTCCTCGACGTCGAGGGCTGCGTCGCGGATCGCTTCGGTGCCGTTGGCCGGGTCGATGTAATAGGTCTTCTTGTCGCCCTTCAAAAGGCCGCCGGTGCCGATCGCCTCGCGATAGGGACCGTAGAAGCCGGAGGCGAACTTCGTCGCATAGGACATGATGCCGACATTCTGGTGGCCGTGAGCGTCGAGCGCCTGGCGGATGGCGCCGATGCGTCCGTCCATCATGTCGGAGGGGGCGATGATATCGGAGCCGGCGTCCGCCTGGGCGATGGCCGCCCTTGCGATCGTCTCGACCGTCTCGTCGTTGACGATCTCGCCATTGCGCAGGATGCCGTCATGGCCGTGGCTGGTGAAGGGGTCGAGCGCGACGTCGGTGATGATGCCGATCTCAGGCACGGCTTTCTTGAAGGCGCGGGTCGCCTGGTTGATCAGGTTGTCGGCGGCAAGACTGTTGGAGCCGGTATCGTCGCGCAGAGACAGGTCGATGTTGGGGAAGGTGGCGATCGCCGGGATGCCGAGATCGGCCGCTTCCTTCACCGCTTCGACCGCCTTGTCGATGCTCATGCGGTTGACGCCCGGCATCGCGTCGATCGGCTGGATGATGTTCTCGCCCGGCACGATGAAGATCGGCCAGATCAGGTCGTCGACGGTCAGGCGGTTTTCCTGCACCAGCCGGCGCGTCCAGTCGGCCTTGCGGTTGCGGCGCATGCGGCGATGGCCGGTGACCCTGTCCACAAGATTTGTCCTGTCGTTCATCGCGCCGCGCCTTTCCCGTGAAAATCGTCGATAGCCAAGCGCTTTATCATGGGCTGGCCGCCATTGGGAACCGCGCGGCCGGCGAACGGGCTGCGGCATTTCTTCTCTTTAAGAGGAGCCATGGGGGAGGGGACGGCGCGATGCCGCTGGCGGATGGCAAAGACCCGCCCTATCTTGCCGGCCATGCTTCATGATTCTGCCCATGTGCCGAAACCGTCGCTGACCGAGATCCTCTTCGGTCTCTTTCTGCGTCTGGTCTCCGCCTCATGCATCTGGTTCGCGCTGAACTACTGGGCCATGCTGATCGGCTTTTCCCATGGCGGCGCCGGACGCTTCGATCTCCTGACGCCGGAGTGGCGGGCGGCCGCAACCGCACTTGCAGTCATCTATCCGGTCGCCGCCCTCGGCCTGTGGCTGCTCGTCTCCTGGGGGCCGGTCGTCTGGGTGGTTGCGGCAGCCATCGAGATCGTGATGTACGAGTTCTATCCGGCCAGTTTCGGCGGCCGTCCGCTGCTGGTCGTGCTGCATGCGGCGGTTGCCGTTACCTTCGTTCTTTTCCGCGCGGCGATCTTCTACCAGCGCTGGCGGCTCGCCAGGCAGGTAAGGGTTGATTCACCCTGAGACAGGGTCGCCAAATGGCAAGCTCTTGTTAAGGCTGCGGTTTAAGTAGAATTTTAGACGTATTCGATAGGGTCTCACTCAAGGCGGGAAGACAAACAGACACCGCCAAACAAAACAGTGAGGCAGTCAAATGAACACCAAGATGAAGCCGCAGGCAGTTCAGCCCCGAGACCCCCAGGAAGAAACCATCCGCGGTCTCTATATGGAATCCCTTCACCTCGTCGAGCGTCTGCACCGCCGCCTGCTCGACGTCATCAAGGACGAGTTCGACCGCGAAGGTCGCAGCGACGTCAACGCCGTTCAGGCCCTGTTGCTCTTCAACATCGGCAACTCGGAACTGACCGCCGGCGAACTTCGCTCCCGCGGCTACTACCTCGGCTCGAACGTCTCCTACAACGTCAAGAAGCTCGTCGATCTCGGCCTGATCAACCACCAGCGCTCCCGCGTCGACCGCCGCTCGGTCCGCATCAGCCTGACGGAAGACGGCCAGGAAATCGCCGAAACCGTTGCCAAACTCTACGAGCGCCACGTCGGCTCGATCCAGAAGGTCGGCGGCATCGGCTCGGACGAGTTCACCCAGATGAACAAGCTCCTGCAGCGCCTCGATCGCTTCTGGAACGACTCGATCATGTATCGCCTGTAATCAGGCCAAAACCTCCAGTTCAAGGGTCGGGCGCAATCCCTGCGTGTCCGACCTTTGCCATTTGCGGCACCCCGTTCTGTTGCCGAAAAGCTGCACCGCTGCGGCACGCTTTCCTCGCGTTCGCGTGATTTTTCAAACCAAAAACATTAGTAAATCAAAATGTTGCCGTTTCCGGTTCGGCTGCAACCCCGTCGCGTCCAGCGAAAAGCAAAAGGCATGCCATGTCCCCGTTCGCTCGCGCCCAGACACGAATTGGCCATATTGCTATGACAGCGACGACGACATGCGGTAGGTGCGCCCACGTGTTTTCCTGCGTGTGGATTCGTTTCGCGTTTCGCCTGCCGGATGAGGGTCCTCACTCGCGGCATCGTGAAGACATGTGAGGGCAGGGTGGCTCGTTGGTTGACCTTTGTTAACCACGATCGTGTTAGGGCTCCGGCAACGTGCGTGTCAGCGCATAGGGCGCGTGCCGACGCATTGGGATGGTAGGATTATGTCGAAAAAGAATGGAATTGATGCATTCTCGCGCCGCGCCTTCTTGCGCTCGGCAGCGACCTTCGGCGCCGTGGCAGTCGCCGGCGCGGCAAGCGCACAGGACGCCCTGAACGAGATCATCAATTCGCCTCGCCGCGGCTCCTGGGACGACCAGTTCGACGCGAAAGGGGCATCGCGAACCGCGACGACGGTCGTTTCGAACACGCCGGTTTTCGGCCCGGAAACGATCGCCCATGTGCAGCAAGCGATCTTCGACTATCAGAACATCGTGTCCCAGGGCGGCTGGCCGTCGGTCCAGACCAGCGTCAAGCTTGAACTCGGCGTCACCGATCCGTCCGTGCAGCAGCTCCGCCAGCGCCTGATGGTTTCCGGCGACCTGCCGCGTTCGGCCGGCATCTCCTCGTCCTTCGACAGCTACGTCGAAGGCGCGGTCAAGCGCTTCCAGGCCCGCCACGGCCTGCCGGCGGACGGCGTCATCGGCGAATACACGCTGAAGGCGATCAATGTCGACGCCAACACCCGCCTCGGCCAGCTCCAGACCAACCTCGTGCGCCTGCAGTCGATGTCCGGCGACCTCGGCCGCCGCTACGTGATGGTCAACATCCCTGCGGCCTACATCGAAGCGGTCGAGAACGGCCGCGTGGCGCTGCGCCACACGGCGATCGTCGGCAAGATCGACCGCCAGTCGCCGATCCTGAACTCGAAGATTTACGAGGTCATCCTCAACCCCTACTGGACCGCGCCGCGCTCGATCATCCAGAAGGATATCATGCCGCTGATGCGTAAGGATCCGACCTATCTGGCGCGCAACTCGATCCGCCTGTTTGATGGCAGCGGCGGCGAAGTGTCGCCGGAAACCGTCGACTGGAACGCCGAGAAGGCACCGAACCTGATGTTCCGCCAGGACCCGGGCAAGATCAACGCGATGTCGTCGACGAAGATCAACTTCCACAACGAGCATCAGGTCTACATGCACGACACGCCGCAGCAGGGCCTGTTCAACAAGCTGATGCGCTTCGAATCGTCGGGCTGCGTGCGCGTACAGAACGTGCGCGACCTTTCGACCTGGCTTCTGAAGGAAACGCCCGGCTGGTCGCGCCAGCAGATCGAGGCGACAATCAAGACCGGCGTCAACACGCCGATCACGCTCGCCGAGGAAGTCCCTGTTTTCTTCACCTACATCACCGCCTGGTCTGCCAAGGACGGCGTCGTGCAGTTCCGCGACGATATCTATCAGCGCGACGGTGCCACCGAACTGGCGCTGCAGACCCCCTATGGCGTCGAGCAGTCGCCCGGCTCGGTCGACCAGGACGCCTTGCCGCAATAAGCGAATTTGCGACACGGAATTCTTCGAGCCGCGCTTCCCTTGGGAGCGCGGCTTTTTCATGGGTTGAGCGCCGCGATATTTCGGCGCGGCAGATGGGGGAAATGACGCAAACCGCACAGCGGATATTGCTCTCGCCGTGCGAGGAAGCTAAAGAACTGCCACCCTTGAGAGGAGCCTCGCGCCGATGACTGCACAGACGAATGACGCCTTCTTCACCCGCTCTCTGGCCGACAGCGATCCGGACATCTTCGGTGCGATCGAAAAGGAGCTGGGTCGCCAGCGCCACGAGATCGAGCTGATCGCCTCCGAGAACATCGTTTCCCGCGCCGTGCTCGAAGCCCAGGGCTCGATCATGACCAACAAATATGCCGAGGGCTACCCGGGCAAGCGCTACTACGGCGGCTGCCAGTTCGTCGACATCGCCGAGGAGTTGGCGATCGAGCGCGCCAAGAAGCTCTTCGGCGTCAACTTCGCCAACGTTCAGCCGAACTCCGGTTCGCAGATGAACCAGGCCGTGTTCCTGGCGCTCCTGCAGCCGGGTGACACCTTCATGGGCCTCGACCTCAACTCGGGCGGCCACCTGACGCACGGTTCGCCGGTCAACATGTCCGGCAAGTGGTTCAACGTCGTATCCTACGGCGTGCGTGAAGACGATCACCTGCTCGACATGGACAACGTCGCCGAGCAGGCGCGCAAGCACAAGCCGAAGCTGATCATCGCCGGCGGCACCGCTTACTCGCGCATCTGGGACTGGAAGCGCTTCCGCGAGATCGCAGACGAAGTCGGCGCCTGGCTGATGGTCGACATGGCCCACATCGCCGGTCTCGTTGCCGGTGGCCAGCATCCGTCGCCGTTCCCGCATTGCCACGTTGCAACGACGACGACGCACAAGTCGCTCCGCGGCCCGCGCGGCGGCATGATTCTGACCAACGACGAAGATATCGCCAAGAAGATCAACTCGGCCGTCTTCCCGGGTCTCCAGGGCGGTCCGCTGATGCACGTCATCGCCGCCAAGGCCGTGGCACTCGGCGAAGCGCTGCAGCCGTCGTTCAAGGACTATGCGGCTCAGGTCGTCAAGAACGCCCGCACGCTCGCCGAAACGCTGAAGGCCAACGGCCTCGACATCGTATCGGGCGGCACGGACAACCACCTGATGCTCGTCGACCTGCGCAAGAAGAACGCAACCGGCAAGCGCGCGGAAGCCGCCCTTGGCCGTGCCTTCATCACCTGCAACAAGAACGGGATTCCGTTTGATCCTGAAAAGCCCTTCGTCACCTCGGGTGTCCGTCTCGGCACGCCGGCCGGCACGACCCGTGGCTTCAAGGAAGCCGAGTTCAAGGAAATCGGCGAGCGGATCGTCGAGGTTCTTGACGGCCTGAAGGTCGCCAACTCCGACGAGGGCAATGCCGCCGTCGAAGCCGGTGTTCGCGACAAGGTCATCAAGCTGACCGACCGCTTCCCGATGTACGGCTACATGTGATCGGTCGCCCATGCGCTGCCCCTATTGCGGTTCTGAAGACAGTCAGGTGAAGGATTCCCGTCCGGCAGAGGACGGGAATGCCATTCGCCGCCGCCGGATTTGTCCGGATTGCGGAGGTCGTTTCACGACCTTCGAACGGGTGCAGTTGCGTGAACTGATGATCATCAAGAAAACCGGTCGGAAGGTTCCTTTCGACCGGGACAAGCTTCTGCGGTCCTTCGAGATTGCGCTGCGCAAGCGCCCGGTCGATCGCGACCGCATCGAGCGGGCTGTTTCCGGCATCGTCCGTCGCCTCGAAAGCTCCGGCGAGACCGAGATCCCTTCGGAAGAAATCGGCCTGCAGGTGCTCGAAGCACTGAAGAGCCTCGATGACGTGGCCTTCGTGCGCTACGCTTCGGTCTATCGCGATTTCTCCCATGCGGAGGATTTCGAGAAGGTCATCACCGAGATCAGCGCCAAGATCGCGCGCGATCCCGGCGAGTAGACTACGCTGGATAGAGCCATGACAGCGCCCAACCGTGAAGACGAGAGGTTCATGGCCGCGGCGCTGAGGCTGGCTCGCCACCATCTCGGACAGACATCCACCAATCCCTCCGTCGCCTGCCTGATCGTCAAGGACGGCGTTATCGTCGGCCGGGCCGTAACCGCGCGGAGCGGCCGCCCGCATGCCGAAACCCAGGCACTGACGGAGGCCGGTGCGAAGGCGAGGGGTGCTACGGCCTATGTGACGCTGGAGCCTTGCTCCCATCACGGCAAGACGCCGCCTTGCGCCGATGCGCTTGTCGCCTCCGGCATATCCCGCGTGGTGATTTCGATCCTCGATCCGGACGTGCGGGTTGCCGGGCGTGGCGTCGTGCGCCTGCGCGATGCTGGCATCACCGTCGATATCGGTGTGCTCCCCGAGGAAGGGCATCACGCGCTTGAAGCCTACCTCATGCGCCAGGTCAGCAAGAGACCTTATGTGACTCTCAAGCTTGCGGTTTCGGCCGATGGCATGATCGGCCGCAAGGGCGAGGGGCAAGTGCGCATCACCGGTCCGATTTCGCGCGGGCAGGTACAGATGCTGCGCGCGGAGACCGACGCGATCCTGGTCGGGATCGGCACGGCTGCGGCTGACGATCCGGAACTGACCGTGCGCTTGCCGGGGCTCGAACATCGTTCGCCGCTGCGCATCGTTCTCGACCGCCGGCTTGACCTGCCGCTTTCCTCCAAACTGGTGTTAACGGCGCGGGCGGTCCCGGTGATCGTGGTCTCCAGCGACGGATCCGGCGATGCGGATGCGGACGTTGATGACGGCCGAGCAGCACGCAAGGCGGCCCTGGAGGCCGCCGGTGTCGAGGTGCTCGAAGCCGGCTCGATCGCCGACCTTCTTGCGGCACTCGCTTCCCGCGGTATCTCCTCGCTGATGGTCGAAGGTGGTGCTGTGGCTGCACGCGCCTTTCTCGATGCTGATCTGGTCGACCGTATCCAGCTCTACACCGGACCGGGGACCATTGGCGAAAACGGCATTGCATCCCCATTTGACCGTAAGTCCGTGCCGGCAGGCTTCCGGCGCGTCGCCGAGGCACGGTATGGCGACGATCTGTTCGAGGAATACGAAAGAGAGAACTGATGTTCACAGGCATTGTTACCGATATCGGCACCGTCGATGCCGTCACTCCGCTGAAAGAAGGCATCAAGCTGCGTGTCGCCACGAGCTACGACCCGAAGACCATCGACATGGGTGCCTCGATCGCCCATTCCGGCGTCTGCCTGACGGTGACGGCTTTGCCTGAAGCCGGCAGCAACGAGCGCTGGTTCGAGGTCGAGGCCTGGGAAGAGGCGCTCCGCCTGACGACGATCGCCGGCTGGACCAAGGGAACGCGCATCAATCTCGAGCGCTCGCTGAAGATCGGCGACGAGCTCGGCGGCCACCTGGTTTCCGGCCATGTCGACGACAAGGCGGAAATTCTGTCGGTGGAAGCGGAAGGCGACGCTGTGCGCTTTCGTCTGCGGGCGCCTGAGCATCTGGCGAAATTCGTCGCGCCGAAGGGATCGGTCGCGCTCGACGGCACGTCGCTGACGGTCAACAAGGTCGCCGGCGCCGAGTTCGACGTGCTCCTGATCCGCCATTCGCTGGAGGTCACGACCTGGGGTGAGCGCAAGGCCGGCGATTTCGTCAACTTCGAGGTGGACACCATGGCGCGTTATGCGGCGCGCCTCGCCGAATTCCCGGCACCAAAGCCGGAGTAAGCCGACTTCCTCTTTTGCCGAATGCAAACCGCCCCCAATCGGGGGCGGTTCTGGTTTCGGGAGGTGTTGACACTCAACGCACGTAGAGGGTCAGGCTGCCATCGGCTGCCTGTTCGGCGCCGGCAATGTTGTTCATCTCGACATTCTGCGCCTTGAGCTTGGCTGCAAGCGGCTTGTTGCCTTCGACGGCCGCGTGCAGGGACGAAATCTGTTGCGGCGTCGCTTCGTTGATCCACATGCGCGTCTGGCTCGATTCCTTCAGCGTATCCACGTCGACGACGTTGAAATGATCGCCCTTGAAATCGCGAACGGTGTGGTCGATTTCGGCCGGCCAGTTCATGGCTGCGCTCGCAGCATAGGAGACGCCGCCGAAGGAAAGGGCGGAGAGAGCAGCGATGACGGAAAGCTTGGCTATGCGGTTCATGGTCATGCTCCTTTGTTTGCCGGCAACAAGGCGCAAGCCGACCCGTTACGGGAACGCGGAACCTTGCGGGTTTCCGGGCCGGTGAGGATCGCCCATTGCGGCGGCCAGCAGGGTTCGTTTGCGGGCGTTGTCACCCGCAAGCAAAGGCGCTGGACTGTTTCGACTGATTGGTCGGCGTTTGCTCCCTTCTTGGGGAGGGCGCGTCGTGCCAACGACTAGGAAACTGGGCCGGAATGTGGCCCTTTCCATGGCGCTGGCATCGGGAAAACAATTAAAAATTGTTCATGTTTCGGCGTGCGCGCGAGCCCTTCGGTCGCCTGTCGCGGCTGCTGCCTTCTGGTGGCGCTCGAACATGATCACGTGGTTGCCGTGATAGGTCGTTCGCCAGAATTCCTTGAAGCCGTGCTTCTCCGCGACCCGGATCGAAGCGCGGTTTCCGACGTCGATGATGCAGGTCTTGCGTAGCTTCGGAAACTGGTGGTCGGCCCACTTGAGCGCCGCACTGACGGCTTCCGTCGCCAGCCCCTTGCCGTGCGCTTTCGGTGACAATGCCCATCCGGTTTCCATCGTCCCTTCGAGCGAAGGTGTGATGGCGCGGTGCACGTCGTGGAAGCCGGCCTCGCCGAGAAAACCCCCGGTCTCCCGGTCCTGGATGGCAAAGAAGCCGAAGCCGAAATAGTGCCACATGCCGACCTGGCGCAGGAATCGCGTCCAGGACTGTTCGCGCGTAAACGGCACCCCGCCGACATAGCGGATCACCTCGGCATCGCCGAACAGCGCGGAATAGGCGGGGAAATCGTCACGGCGGTAGGGGCGCAGGATGAGGCGGTCGGTCTCGATAATGGGAACGCTATGCATATTCGATCCTAAGCTGTGATGAAATCAGGCGCCGGGCTCGCCGTCCCAGTAGTCGACATCGCTTTCCGGACGGCCGGTGAAAAGGAAGCGTCTTTGGCCATCGGAACCACGCGTCCTGGCAAGGAATTTGCCGGAGTCCGGATACTCGCAGATTTCCGTGGCCGCCTTGGTCGAGATGGAAAGGTACTTGAGCGGCACCGAGCCGGTGTTGATCAGGTGGTGGGCCGTTTCCGGTCCACCCGCAGGGGCGCCCAGAATGTCGCCGGGGCCGACCGGATACCGCTCGCTGCCGAAGCGATACGTGCCTTCGCCTTCGATGATGATGAAAAGTTCTTCTTCGACGTGATGATTGTGGAACGGGCAGCCGGACTTGCCCGGCGGTACTTCACCGTAGCCGATGCCCAGATCCTTGAGGCCGAGTAGCGCGCCGAAGGCGGCGTCGCGGGATTCGAAAAAGGTGCCTTGCGTCCAGTGGTCGAGTTCTAGGTTTTTGGGATTAACGATCGGCTTTTTCGTATCGGTCACATGTTCCTCCCTCGCGTACCGTTGTCGCGGCAACGCTAATACGTTCTATCCGTGTCGCGCGTTCGTCCCGTCGTCAACCTGCGATCGCTAAAATTAGCGACGATGGTTACAGGAATACATCCTAGTGTTGCAATCCATTGGCGAAAGCATATGGGCGCTATCGCGCGTTGGTTTAACGCCGAGCTGCGCGGTCACGTTCGTCTGCCGATCAGCGCCGTGGCGACCTCGTGAAGACACCTGGCGATCCCAACGCAAAGGGTTTTCATTTCTTCGGTCGGAGGCAGGAGATCGGGCACCATGACCGTCATCATGCCGGCAGACGAAGCCGAACGCACGCCGTTGTGGCTGTCTTCGAGAGCGAGGCAATACTGCGGCGCGATACCGAGCCGACTTGCAGCCGTCAGGAAGGGGGCCGGGTGCGGCTTGCCATGATCGTAGTCGCCATAGGCAACGACCGTCGGGAAGCGGTCGCGCAATCCGTGCCGGTCGAGATTGCGCTGTACGTCGTGATGTTGTGACGAGGTGGCAATCGCAAACGGCAGGCCCATGCCGTCAAGCAGGTCGAGGAGATCGACGACGCCAGGCTTCAGCCGCAGCTCGGTCGTCGCCATTGTCGCAAATTGCGCCGAGGTACGCTCCCAGAACTGAGCGAGGTCGAAGGCATCGCCGAAGCGACCGCGAAGCAACATGCGCGTCGCCTCGGCCGAAAGCCCGATCGTATCGAGATAAAGGGAGACAGGCATGTTGTGACCGAGCGCTGCCGCTGTCTGGATCATCGCGTCGCGGTAGAGCGCTTCGGTGTCGAAGAGCAATCCGTCCATGTCGAAGACGACGCCAAGAGGTTTCATGGGCAGGACGATGTTGGTCGAACCGATTTCGGGCATACGAAAAATCCAGCTTGATATCGACGGCTTCGAACTTGGAGCCAGCAACGCGGCCGCGCAAGACCCACGGCATTGGCATTTTGCAGCGGCAACGGCCGCATGTTGCGGCCCTGTAAACGCGGCAAAAGGCCGTCTGCGGCGGAATTTGCTTGCCATTCGGCGCCGGGCGTGGTTTTACCGCCGCCTCAGCCGGTCGCATCCGGCGCGGAACTCTCAAAGACAGGTGATCCATGGCAGAGACCACGGCAGCCCACATCCTGATTGTGGAAGCGCGTTTCTATGACGATATGGCCGATGCATTGCTCGACGGCGCCAAGCATGCGCTGGACGCAGCCGGGGCCACCTATGATATCGTGACGGTTCCGGGTGCGCTCGAAATCCCGCCGGCGATTGCCATGGCACTCGACGGCGCCGACGAGGGCGGCACCGAATATGATGGTTTCGTGGCCCTTGGCATGGTCATTCGCGGCGAAACCTACCATTTTGACATCGTCGCGAACGAGTCTTCGCGCGCGATCATGGACCTCGCCGTCAGCGAGAGCCTTGCGATCGGCAATGGTATCCTGACGGTGGAGAACGACGACCAGGCCTGGGCGCGCGCCCGCCGGTCGGAAGGCGACAAGGGTGGCTTTGCTGCGCGTGCGGCACTGACCATGATTGAACTTAAGAAGAAATTGGGCACGGAAAAGTGACGAAAACCCCCTCGGATCAACCGCTGAAGCAGGTCAACCAGCGCGGTGCAGCACGCCTCGCTGCGGTGCAGGCGCTCTATCAGATGGACATCGGCGGCACCGGTGTCCTGGAAGTGGTTGCTGAATACGAAGCGCATCGCCTCGGACAGGATGTCGACGGCGACACCTACCTGAAGGCGGACGCCTCCTGGTTCCGGTCGATTGTCGCCGGTGTCGTGCGCGACCAGCGCAAGCTTGATCCGCTGATCGGCTCGGCACTCCAGGACGACTGGGCTCTGTCGCGCCTCGATTCCACCGTGCGTGCCATCTTGCGCGCGGGTACATTCGAGATGCTCGAGCGCAAGGACGTGCCGGTTCCGGTGATCGTCACGGAGTATGTCGAGATCGCCAAGGCTTTCTTCTCGGATGATGAGCCCAAGCTGGTCAATGCCGTTCTCGACCGCATTGCCAAGCAGGTCCGCGGCGAACCGAGGAAGTAAGGTCGATGGTTGCGGCTGCTGCTGAGGACATGGGGAACACCCTTCGCGAAACACGCCGCAACGTTTACCTCCTGACAGCCGCACAGGCCGTTCTTGGCGTCGTCGGGCCCATCTGCTTTTCGGTCGGCGGTGTCGCCGGCTACCAGATGCTGGCGGAGGACAAGTCGCTGGCCACCGCGCCGCTCACTGCCTTTAACGTCGGCATGGCGCTCGGCGTCGTGCTGGTTGCGGTGTTGTCGCGCCTGATCGGCCGCCGCTTCGCCTTCATGAGCGGGACCGCAATAGCGGCCGCCGGGGCAGCACTCGCCGCCGTCGCGCTCTTCCGCGAGAATTTCTGGCTTTTCGCCTTCGCCCTTGCGATGCTCGGCTCGTCGAACGGCTTTACGCAGAAGCTGCGGTTCGCTGCCGCCGACGCCTCGCCGTCGTTCTACAAGCCCAAGGCAATCTCGCTGATCCTTGGCGGCGGAATCGTTTCGGCCGTTCTTGGTCCGCAGATCGTCATTTTTGCTGGCGACCTGTTCGCGCCGGTTTCCTTTGCCGGGGCTTTCGTCGTCCTGATGCCGATTTGCCTGGTTGCAGCCCTGTTTTTCGCGCCGCTGCGGCTGCCCGAGCCGGGCGCAATGGTGAGTGCCCACCACGATCAGTCTGTCCGTCCCCTCGGCGAGATTGTCCGCAGCCAACGCTTCGCCACCGGCATGATCTGCGGCATTTCCAGCTACGCGCTGATGACCTTCATGATGACCGGGGCGCCGGTCGCCATGGTGATCGGCTGCGGCTTCTCGACCGAACTCGCCACGCTCGGCATCCAGTGGCACGTGCTGGCGATGTTCGCGCCGAGCTTTGTCACCGGCATGCTCATCAGCCGCTTTGGCGCCGAGCGCATTGTCGGCTGTGGCCTCCTTCTGCTGATGGCCTGCGCCGCGGTTGCGCATATGGGTATCGAGCTCTGGAACTTCTGGGGCGCGCTCGTATTGCTCGGCCTTGGCTGGAATTTCGGCTTCATCGGCTCGACGGCGATTGTTGCCAGCAGCTATCGCCCGCAGGAGGCCGACAAGGTTCAGGCCTTCCACGACATCATCCTGTTCACCACGGTGGCGCTGTCGTCGTTTGCCTCGGGCAAGGTGCTCACCGCCTATGGCTGGGACATGCTGAACGCGGTCGTGTGGCCGGTAACGATCGTCTGCCTTATCCTCCTGCTGCTCCTGAAGCGGGCGCCGCGCAAGGCCGCCGCCTAACGCTCCATTCCCCTGAAATCTAAAGCGA
Source organism: Ensifer sp. ENS06 (assembly GCF_014852205.1). Classification (NCBI taxonomy): domain Bacteria; kingdom Pseudomonadati; phylum Pseudomonadota; class Alphaproteobacteria; order Hyphomicrobiales; family Rhizobiaceae; genus Ensifer; species Ensifer sp. ENS06. The sequence continues at coordinate 1,322,820 of NZ_JACVBC010000001.1, forward strand.
ACGAGGCGCCGCCAGTGGCGTTTCTCGGGGCTTGACGATCTCCTGTTGCAACCGCACTCTGGCCGCGCCGTGAGGGGTGCTGCTTGAGGAGGTGGTGCGTGATTCGCGGTTTTGAGGGGCCTGCGGCCGGGAGTGAGTCCGCGGGTTGTAACGGAGGGTAATGCGAAATGACCATTTTATTGGGCGTTATCGCATGCGGGTTGCTCGCGGTGGCTTATGCCATCTGGGCAACACAGTCGGTGCTTGCCGCCGACCAGGGGAACGCCCGCATGCAAGAAATCGCAGGCTACATTCGTGAAGGGGCGCAGGCCTATCTCACGCGTCAATACAAGACCATTGCCATTGTCGGCGTCGTCGTATTCATCGCCGCTTGGGTTCTTCTTTCTCCCGCCGCCGCTTTCGGCTTTCTGATCGGTGCGATCCTTTCGGGTGCCGCGGGTTTCATCGGCATGCATGTTTCGGTCCGGGCAAACGTCCGCACTGCCCAGGCGGCGTCCGTGAGCCTCGCCTCCGGCCTCGATATCGCATTCAAATCCGGCGCGATCACCGGCCTTCTTGTGGCCGGCCTCGCGCTCCTTGGCGTCTCGGTCTACTACGTCGTCCTCACGGCCGGCCTGGGTCATGAGCCCGCCTCGCGCGAAGTCATCGACGCACTGGTGTCGCTCGGCTTCGGCGCATCGCTGATTTCGATCTTCGCCCGTCTCGGCGGTGGCATCTTTACCAAGGGTGCCGACGTCGGCGGCGACCTCGTCGGCAAGGTCGAAGCCGGCATTCCCGAGGATGATCCGCGCAACCCGGCAACCATCGCCGACAACGTCGGCGACAATGTCGGCGACTGCGCCGGCATGGCAGCCGACCTGTTCGAGACCTATGCGGTCTCGGTCGTGGCGACCATGGTTCTGGCGGCGATCTTCTTTGCCGGCACGCCTGTGCTTGCGACCGTCATGGTCTATCCGCTTGCCATCTGCGCGGCTTGCATCATCACCTCGATCGTCGGCACCTTCTTCGTGAAGCTCGGGTCCAACAACTCGATCATGGGTGCGCTCTACAGGGGCCTGATCGTGACCGGTGTCCTGTCGATCCTCGGTCTCGGCGCCGCCACGTCCTTCACCATCGGCTGGGGCACGATCGGCACCGTCGCCGGCAAGGAGATCACCGGCTGGAATCTGTTCCTCTGCGGTATTCTCGGCCTGATCGTAACGGCCCTGATCGTGGTGATCACGGAATACTATACCGGCACCAACAAGCGGCCGGTCAACTCGATCGCCCAGGCGTCGGTGACCGGTCACGGCACCAACGTGATCCAGGGTCTGGCCGTCTCGCTGGAATCGACGGCTTTGCCGGCGATCGTCATCGTCGGCGGCATCATCGCCACCTACCAGCTTGCCGGCCTCTTCGGCACTGGCATCGCCGTCACCGCCATGCTTGGCCTTGCCGGCATGATCGTGGCGCTCGACGCCTTCGGTCCGGTCACCGACAATGCCGGCGGCATCGCGGAAATGTCGCATCTGCCGCCGGAAGTGCGTAAATCCACCGACGCGCTCGACGCCGTCGGCAACACCACCAAGGCCGTCACCAAGGGCTACGCGATCGGCTCGGCCGGTCTCGGTGCGCTGGTGCTCTTCGCCGCCTACTCGAACGACCTCAGCTACTTTGCCGCCAACGGCGACAAGTATCCGTACTTCGCCGATGTCGGGCAGATCTCCTTCGATCTCTCCAACCCTTACGTGGTCGCGGGTTTGATCTTCGGCGGCCTCATTCCCTACCTCTTCGGCGGTATCGCGATGACTGCGGTCGGCCGTGCGGCCGGGTCGATCGTCGAGGAGGTTCGCCGCCAGTTCCGCGAAAAGCCCGGCATCATGCAGGGGACCGAACGGCCGGACTATGGCCGCGCCGTCGACCTTCTGACAAAAGCGGCGATCCGCGAAATGGTCATTCCTTCGCTGCTCCCGGTGTTGGCGCCGATTGTCGTCTATTTCGGCGTGCTGCTGCTCTCGGGCTCGAAGGCTTCGGCTTTCGCGGCTCTCGGTGCCTCTCTGCTCGGTGTCATCGTCAACGGCCTCTTCGTGGCGATCTCGATGACCTCGGGCGGCGGTGCCTGGGACAACGCCAAGAAGAGCTTCGAGGACGGGTTTGTCGACAAGAATGGCGAACGCCATCTGAAGGGCTCCGACGCCCACAAGGCGTCGGTAACCGGCGACACCGTCGGCGACCCCTATAAGGACACGGCCGGGCCGGCTGTGAACCCGGCGATCAAGATCACCAACATCGTGGCGCTCTTGCTTCTGGCCGTCCTCGCCTGATCGCATCGATGCGCAAACAAAAGGCCCGCGGAACATCGTTCCGCGGGCCTTTGTTTGGAATGGGGAGGCTTAGTTGCCGAAGTCCTTGAACAGGCTGCGCGCCGCGGCCTGACCGGCGCCGGGGCCCGTCAGCAGCTGGCCGAGGAAGCTCGTTTCCTTGCCACCTGTCGGCGTCGTGCGTGTCAGCATGTCGAAGACCTTGCCGTCCTTCAGCGTATAGTGAGCCAGCTGGCTGACGGTGCCTTCCTTGTCGAAATAGACGGCCAGGATCGATTGGTCGATCAGCTTGGGCTTCATGAAGGCGACAGGGCGCTTGCGCGTCTGCGAGATGTAGTAGAACACTTCGTTGTCGAAGGTCGCGGTCGTCGACGGCGTGCCGAGCGAGAGCAGCACCTGCTCGCGGCTGGAACCGACCGGAACGAGGTTTAGCGTTTCCTGATCAACCACATAGCCCTGATGGAGAACTTCACCGACATTGGCGGACTGGCAGGCGGAAAGGGTAAAACCGGCGATGGTGGCTACGACCGCCACGCGGCCGAGGGTCTTAAAGTTTTTTCTCAAATACCGCTTCGTCAACGACAGCTCCCCTTGGAGAAACGATGGCAGATCCGCCATTGCAATTCGTGCCTGCTTCGGTAAACCAGCTTCGGCTGTCATGCAACAACGTCATGGGCGCTTGCGCGCATTTCGAGAAAGCCAAGCCCGAGCTTTGTGATGATTTTTGGACTGTTTAAAAGAAAAAGTGGCAACACCGCGATTGTCGAGCGGCAATATGCATTGCTGACGGCGGCGGCACGCCAGCCCTACCTTTACACCGACCTCGATGTTCCGGACACGGTCATGGGCCGGTTCGAGATGCTGTCGGCGACGCTGATCCTCTATTTCCGCCGCACACGTGCTTCGGCAAGGCCTGGCCAGGAAATCGCCCAGGAGATCATCGATGCCTTCTTCGAGGATGTGGATCACTCGATCCGCGAGCTCGGCGTCGGCGATGCCGGCGTGCCGAAGAAGATGAAGAAGTTGGCCGGCATGTATTACGGTCGACTCGAATCCTATGCGGCGGCGCTGGAAGCAAGGGACGTCGAGGCCCTGGCGGCAGCGCTCAGGCGCAACTTCCATCCTGATGGCGGCGACGCGGCGCCTTCGATGGTTGCGCTTGCTGGCTATCTGCTGGCGGTTGAGGCCCAGCTCGTCGATGTCGCGGAAGACGCCGTCGAAATCGGCCAGTTGCACATTCCGCCGGCTGGGGCGTAATAGAAAACAAGAGCGTCGCCACCGGCAGCCGGTTGGCGGCTGCGTTCGCGATGGGTGCCAGGTAGCCCGCGCGAGGAAGGATCCAATCATGAAAGACGAAAGTCAGGCGGCCTTTTCTTATCCGGTGAAAGTCGGGCACATTTCGGCGAACGCGGTCAGCGTGCATCTCTCCGCCAACGAGCGCGAGCGCAAGGCGCTTGCCGCGCTTTGGAACATCAACGAGGTTCTGTCGCTCGAAGCCGACCTGCAGATCGCGCGCTGGAAGAAGGATGGCGTGAAGATCAAGGGCGACGTCAGGGCCCGCGTCGTGCAGAGCTGTGTCGTCACTCTTGAGCCGGTCGAAGCCGATATCGACGAACCGGTCGAAGCGATCTTCGTGCCCGAGGGCTCGCGGCTTGCCCGCCAGGCGAGCAATGACGGTGGCGAGATGATTCTCGACCCTGACGGCCCCGATATTCCCGATACCTTTATCGGCGACACCATCGACGCCGGCGTCGTCGTCAGCGAGCAGGTTGCACTCGCGATCGAGCCTTATCCCCGTAAGCCCGGCGTGACGTTCGGCGAGCGCATCGAGAGCACATCTGCCGATGACAAGAAGCCGAACCCCTTTGCGGTCCTGAAGGACTGGAAAAAGGACTGAGGTCGCGAAAGCGTCATCTACAATTCGGTTGTCACGCAAAGGAAAAGCAGTATTTTGGCCCCAAACCGGCCAGAAGAGCCGCTAAAGCGATCTGCCGCGTGCTTGGCTCAAGCGTCAGAAGCAATATGTTTCGTCAATGCGTTTCCGTTGAGTACGCCGCGGCGGCACGTGTTGTGTGGCAGAAATGAAGGATAAGACACGCGTGGTCAGAATTTCACTTGACGTGATGGGGGGCGACTATGGTCCTGAAGTCGTCATCCCCGGCGCCGCAAGGGCGCTTGAACGTCATCCGGACATCAAGTTCGTTTTGTTCGGCATCGAAGCGCAGTGCGCGGGCCTCCTTGAAAAACATCCGAAGCTGAAGGCCAACAGCACCTTTTACGACTGCGAGATTGCAGTCGCCATGGACGAGAAGCCGAGCCAGGCGCTTCGCCGAGGCCGCGGCAAGTCGAGCATGTGGAAAGCGATCGACGCGATCAATGCCGGCGAGGCAGATGTCGTTGTTTCCGCCGGCAATACCGGCGCGCTGATGGCCATGTCGGTCTTCTGTCTGCGCACCATGCAGGGAATTCAACGGCCGGCGATTGCCGCCATCTGGCCGACGCTGAAAGGCGAGAGCATCGTGCTTGATGTCGGCGCGACGATCGGCGCGGACGCGCAGCAATTGATGGATTTCGCGCTGATGGGCGGCGCCATGGCACGGGCGCTGTTCGAGATCGAGCGGCCGATGGTCGGGCTGCTGAATGTCGGCGTCGAGGAAATCAAGGGACAGGAAGAGGTCAAGGAAGCCGGCCGCCTGATCCGTGAAGCCAACATCGACGGCTTCGACTATTACGGCTTCGTCGAGGGCGACGACATCGGTCGCGGGACCGTCGACGTCGTCGTCACGGAAGGTTTTTCCGGCAACATCGCGCTGAAGGCCGCAGAAGGCACCGCGCGCCAGATCGCCGAATATCTGCGCGCGGCGATGTCGCGCACGCTTCTTGCCAAGATCGGCTACATCCTGGCCAAGGGCGCATTCGACCGCCTGCGGGAGAAGATGGACCCGAGGAAGGTCAATGGCGGCGTGTTCCTCGGCCTCAATGGCGTCGTGATCAAGAGCCATGGTGGTGCAGATGCTGAGGGTTTTGCAGCCGCGATCGACGTCGGCTACGACATGGTGAAGAATGGCCTGAAGTCGAAGATCGAGCTCGATCTGGCGAAGTACCATGGCGGCGAACCGCCCAAGGCCCTTTCCGCCGGCATGAATGATGAGGTTTGAATAGATGATCCGTTCCGTCGTTCGCGGTTTCGGCGCAGCTTTGCCGAAGCGCGTGGTCACCAATCAGGAGCTGGAATCCAAGGTCGATACGTCCGATGAGTGGATCGTGCAGCGCACCGGCATCCGGCAGCGCTACATCGCCGGCGAGGGCGAAACCACAGCTTCGCTCGGCGAAGGTGCCGCGCGTGCTGCGCTCGCCAATGCGGGGCTTACCCCTGATGATATCGACCTGATCATCCTGGCGACCTCCACTCCCGACAACACGTTTCCGGCAACGGCTGTCAACATCCAGGACCGCCTCGGCATGCGCCATGGCGCGGCCTTCGACATGCAGGCGGTCTGCTCGGGCTTCGTCTACGCGGTTACCACGGCGGATGCCTATATCCGCGGTGGGCTTGCTAAGCGCGTGCTGGTGATCGGCTCGGAGACCTTCTCGCGTATCCTCGACTGGAACGACCGCACGACCTGCGTGCTCTTCGGTGACGGCGCCGGCGCCATCATCCTGGAAGCCCAGGAAGGCGAGGGCACCATTGCCGACCGGGGCGTGCTGACGGCGAAGCTTCGCTCCGACGGCGCACATCGCGACAAGCTCTATGTGGATGGCGGCCCTTCGACCACTGGGACGGTCGGCCATCTGAAGATGGAAGGCCGCGAAGTCTTCAAGCACGCGGTCGGCATGATCACCGATGTGATCGAGGCTGCCTTCGAGGCGACCGGGACGACGGCCGAAGATCTGGATTGGCTGGTGCCGCACCAGGCCAACCGGCGCATCATCGACGGCTCCGCCAAGAAGCTCGGCATCCCTCTCGATAAGGTTGTGGTCACGGTCGATCTCCATGGCAACACCTCCGCAGCCTCCATTCCGCTGGCGTTGAATGCGGCGGCGGGCGACGGCCGGATCAAGAAGGGCGACCTCGTCCTGCTCGAGGCCATGGGCGGCGGCTTCACCTGGGGCTCCGTGCTTCTCCGCTGGTAAAGAAATTGCTTAAGCAACAGACGCTTGACCGCAAAAGGCAAGGGCAATAGTCTTCGGACGCTGATCGGCGTACCAGACGTTGGTGGGGGAAGATGAGCGGAAAAACAGTAACACGGGCGGACTTGGCTGAGTCGGTTTTTCGCAAGGTGGGTCTGTCGAGGACAGAGTCTGCCGAATTGGTGGAAACCGTCATTGACGAAATATGCAACGCAATCGTGCGTGGCGAGAGTGTGAAGCTGTCCTCTTTCGCGACCTTCCAGGTCCGCGACAAGAACGAACGCATCGGGCGAAACCCGAAAACCGGCGAGGAAGTGCCGATTTCGCCCCGGCGCGTGATGACCTTCAAGGCGTCGAATGTCTTGAAGCAGCGCGTCCTGAAGGCGCATCTGGGCCGCAGGGCCAAGCAGAAACCGGTATCTCCCGTTTCGTGAACGCCTGACGACAGCCACAAATGTGGTTGAAAACCCATCCATAAGCCGTTGAAATGGAGCCGATTCGTGCCATCATTGGCGCGGTATCGGCTCACTACGGCTTTCGAGCCTGAGTCGCACGGCATGGATTGGGAACGATATGGAAAAGAGCCCGGACGCTTTTCGCACCATCAGCGAGGTCGCTGACGATCTCGATCTGCCGCAGCATGTCCTGCGTTTCTGGGAAACCCGCTTCCAGCAGATCAAGCCGATGAAGCGCGGCGGCGGCCGGCGGTACTACCGGCCGGAGGATGTCGACCTTCTGAAGGGTATCCGGCATCTGCTCTATGATCACGGCTATACGATCAAGGGCGTGCAGAAGCTCCTGAAGACCAACGGCAACAAGTTCGTCGCGGCGATTGCAAGCGGCGATCTCGCGACCGTCGAGGCGCTGGCAGCCTCCAGCAACGAGGAGCCGGCACCGCCGAAGGCTGGTCTTTCCGAGGAGGATCAGATCGTCGGCCGCGCCAAGGCGCCGGCGAGCCGCCGTTTCTTCTCCTTCGGCGGCAACAGCGACGACGTGCCGGAGATCTCGCTCGGCAAATCGTCGTCCGTTGGCAAGGAAGATCGCGCCCTGCTTCAGGAGGCGCTCTACGACCTCCTGGAATGCAAGCGGCTTCTCGACCAGGTGCGCTGAGAAAGCCATAGCAGGCGATTATCAAGACCGGTTCCGCACGGCCGAACGTCTGCCGAATACGGTTGCCTCCACAGACACCTTTTACACGATTGCCGAGATGGTGCCGTCTGCGGGCTTCCTGCCGAAGAGGGGCATATACGCATCCGTCCGCAGGGCGCCCGCGCGACTATTCCAGCAAGGATTGAAAGCGTCAGTAGGAGATCCGGAAGCCGCCGGGGCTCGCCGCGGAGACGTCGGGCTCCGGGTAGGGGCCGGTCCACTGCGCATAGGTCGTGTTGGTCGAACCGGAGGTCGCACAGCCGGAGAGCGTGAGAAGCGCAAGCGCGGTGAGGGCCATAAGGGACTTAAGAGGCATGGTTTTCTCCTAGCAGGGGAGACGCTCCAGGCCTCAAGGGCCAGTATCAAACTGTCCCTCAATTCATCCATGATGGCAAGCTCACGTTGCGTTAGGCAGCAAGTTTCGAGCGACGGGATCTCGTTTTGGTGAAGGTTCGGTAGACGGACGGCCGGTCGGTGAGTCCCTCGTCAGGCAGCATCGGAACTTGCAGACACCCAGTGGCGCGCGAATGGCGGGAGCTTTCTATGTCCACGGTCGCATCACAGGTGCGACGCCATGCTGTGAGTTTGCGGAAGTCCCGTTGGACTTTCGGTTCCCAAACATACTTTTCCACGCCGTTTGTTCCTTTTTCGATCCAGGCCGCATTTTCCCGCTTGCGCTCTAAGCGTTGGTTATATAGGGGTTTCCTCGGTTCGGAGCGTAGCGCAGCCCGGTAGCGCACTTGACTGGGGGTCAAGGGGTCGTGGGTTCGAATCCCGCCGCTCCGACCATTTTCCTCTTTGATTTCAGTCATACAGCAGCGCTACCGCAATTGGCGGCTGGCGGTAGCCAGTAGTTCCACGCGTAAAATCGCGCATTCGGGCACCCATTGCCCCGGCAAAAATCTCAAACGCCTGCTGATTGTTTCGCTTTGGCCCACCGTGTCTGCTCCGAGATCGGATGCGGTTTTGTCGCTTGCGCCTGACAAAATTTATCGCCCATCGGAAATCGCTAAAATGCCTCGTTCCGGTGCGATGGTCCACGCGGCTGGGGTCGATCGCCGTCCTCGCGAAAGTGATGGAATGGCCTCATGGCGGGCGTCTGTCTGCCAAAGGAGGAAATGTAATGAAGACGTTTTCGAAGATTTTTGCCGCGTCGTTGCTCGGGCTTTCGGCCCTGACGGCAATGCCGCTCATCTCGGCGTCCGGCACTGCCCGTGCAGACGACGCCGTCATCCTCGTTCCGGGCCAGCCCACCGGGTCGCCGGGCGATACGGGTACAGCGAGTTCCAACCCGGACACCGGTGCTCCGAGCTCCAACCCTGATACCGGCACCGCAAACGCCAACGGTGATACCGGGGCGCCGAGTTCAAATCCCGATACCGGTGGCGGTTCGGGCGCAGAAGGGTCGACGCCTTAAGCGATCCTGCGACCGCAGCAAAAGAGGTCCTTCAGCAGGGCCTCTTTTTTTCCCGAGAATACAGCGCGGCAATCACGCCGTTCTTTCTGCGCTACCTGGTTGACTGGAGCATGTCGACCGTCTGCCGCTTTGAGGCCGCCTTCTGGTAGAGGGCCTCTGTGCTATCGAGCATGACGGCGAGCGTAAAGCGGTCTTTCAGGTTTTCGGCGCTAGCCGACAGGGCCTTGAACGTTTCGGGCTCCGCCGCCTGGATCATGGTCTTGGCGAGCGCGGACGTGTCGTCGCTATTGGGCAGGATATAACCGTTCCGCCCGTCCTCGATCACCGTGCGCGCGCCACCGATGTCGGTTGCGATGATCGCCTTGCCGGCGGCGGCCCCTTCGAGCATCACATAGGACATGGCCTCGTAGCGGCTTGGCATCACCAGGAGGTCGAAGGCGGGAACGGCTTGCGGGCCGGTGAAGGCGGAGGTCAAATGCATGCGGTTCTGCAGTCCGCTTTCGGCGATCGCCTTGCGAAGGTCACCTTCGAGCTCGCCACTGCCGACCAGGACCAGGTGGCTGTTTCTGACGGAAGCGGCAACACTCTTGAACGCTGCGATCAGCCGTTCCGGCGCCTTCTGTGCGGAAAGTCGTCCAACAAAGCCGAAGACGAAAGCGTCCGGCGCGATCCCGAAGCTCGCGCGCAGCGTCTGCGCCATTTCGCATGAGGGCGGTGCCACGCCGTTGACGATCACCGACATGCGCTTCTCGGGCATATGCAGCGAGAGCGCATGGTGGAACTCGTCGTCGGAAACGCAGATCAGTTGATCGGTAAAGAAACGGGCCAGCGCCCATTCGATCGCGCCGTAGATCAACCGTCCACCACGGCCGAGCGTCGGGTCCAGTGTGCGAAAGGCGTGGGGCGTGTAGATCCGCGGAACATGAGAACCAGGCAGCCGCAGGCGTGTCAGCGCACCGGCCTTGGAACTGTGGCCATGGATGATGTCGAAACTGTTGGCCCGCATGATGCGGCGGAGTTCGAGAAAGCGGATGGCGTCAGACGGTCCGGGTGCGCGCTTCATGTTGACGGCGTGTACGGCAGGCAGGCCGATTGCCTTCAGTTCACGAACGAAACCTTCCTCGGCGCGCACCGGCGAATAGACGGCCTCGACGTGATGCCCGCGCTTGTGCATGCCGCGGCACAGATCGAGAAAGTGTCGGCCCGAGCCGCCGCCACTCGGCTCCAGCACCTGCAGGAGCTTGAGGGGAGGGGCCGGCGACCGGCGCGGAACCACATGTTCCATGGTCAGGAGCTCCGGCCGGCGCGCGCCTGCCGGCGATGGCGATATTCAAGGGCGGCGCATCCCCAGATGATTCCGATGAGCAGATAGAAGTGGCGCCAATGGTCCGTGTCGATGACATTGCCGACCCCGACATGGCCGAGAACGGCGACCCAGGCGATCATCAGATAGGTCTGCCATGGGCGGTTGAGCAGCAGAAAGCGAAAGCCGAGCGAGAGCGTCCAGACGATCAGCGTCACGTAACTGACAAAGCCGAGCCAGCCGTAGGACGTCAGCGACTTCAGCCAGACGTTGTGCTCGTCCTCCGGGAAGATCGTGCTGAAAACCATCGGGCCGATGCCGAGCGGCTTTTCCATCGACATCAGGAAGCCTAGCCGGTGGCGATCGAAGCGCCCGAGGTGGCCGCCGTCATAGTCCTGCACCAGCTGCGAGCGGCTGGAAAAGAGTGTTGCGACCTGCTCGGACTGCAGCGCGACGAGGAGGGCGCCGACGATCATGATCCCGCCGACGAGAGCCAACACCAGAATCCGCAGGCGGAAGAGGCCGTTTCGCTCCTTGAGCAGCATGACGAAGACGAAGGCGACGACACAGAAGAGGTTGAGGGCCCAGGCTGCGCGGGAGAACGAAAGAAAGACGCCAAGCGCCAGCACCATCAGCGCGGCGATCTTCGGGGGGGCTTTCTGGATGGGCTGCGTGAGGATGCCGTGGATGAGGTACATGGCCGGCACCGAGAGGAACGGGCCGAAGACGTTCGGATCCTGGAACGCGCCCTTGGCGCGGCCATAGAGCGTGAAGCTTTCCGCGCCCGGCACGGCGCCGAAATAGCCGAGGATGCCGAGCAGGGCGGTGATGATGGCCGCCGCCGTCCAGGCATTGAAGATCAGCCGCAGGCGTTCGTGGCGGTCCTCGATGATGGCTGCGAAGAAGACCGAGGAGAGCGCCAGGAAGCCGGAGACCGCCATGTACATCGGCCCCTTCGTCAGGTCTGTCATGACCGTCAGGGACAGGATGCCGCCGACCATGAACAGGGTCAGAAGCGTCAGCAGCGGGGCGACGCTGCGCGAGATCTTGAGGCCCACGAGCGCCCAAAGGCCGATGAGCGCGACCAGGAACAGCTCATAGGGCGCCGGCTCGAAAATGACGAAACCGGAGAGAAACACGGCAAAGGCGACGAGCCCGGAGCCAAGCAGCGAGAGCGCCGCGAGCTGGGGGCGAGCGATCGGGAGCCGACCTGTATCGACGGTGCTCAATAGGCGTTCTCGGTATTGAGAAGCCGGAACGGCGTCAGGAACAGGATCTTGAGATCGAAGAGCAACGACCAGTTTTCGATGTAGTGCAGGTCGAAGGCGGTGCGCAGGCGGATCTTGTCGTCATTGTCGATCTCGCCGCGCCAGCCGTTGATCTGCGCCCAGCCGGTGACGCCGGGCTTGACGCGGTGGCGGGCGAAATAGCCTTCGACGACGTCGGAGTAGGTTCGGTTCTGGGTCTGGGCGAGCACGGCGTGCGGCCGCGGCCCAACGAGCGACAGCTCGCCCTTCAGCACGTTGAAGATCTGCGGCAGTTCGTCGATCGAGGACTTGCGGATGAAACGGCCGACGGGGGTAACGCGCGGGTCGCGCTTGGTCACGGCGTTGCGGGCCGTCGGGTCGCTCATATGCGTATACATCGAGCGGAACTTGTAGACCTCGATGGTCTCGTTGTTGAAGCCGTGCCGCTTCTGCTTGAAGATGATCGGGCCCGGGGACGTCGCTTTGACGGCGATCGCCGCGCCGAGCATGATCGGCCACAGAAGCACGAGGGCGACCAGGCTGAAGAAGATGTCGAAGCCGCGCTTGGCGACCGAGTCCCAATCGGCGATCGGCTTGTCGAAGATGTCGAGCATGGGGACATCGCCGACATGTGAGTAGCTGCGCGGGCGGAACCGCAGGTTGTTGGCGTGGGCGGCGAGCCGGATGTCGACCGGCAGGATCCAGAGCTTCTTCAGAAGCTGGAGAATGCGCTTCTCCGCCGTCAGCGGCAGCGAGATGATCAGCATGTCGATGCGCGCCAGGCGGGCGAATTCCACCAGTTCGTCGACCGTCCCAAGCTTCGGGTAGCCAGCGATCACATTGGGCGAGCGGCGCTCGTCGCGGTCGTCGAAAATGCCGCAGATGCGGATGTCGTTGTCGGGTTGGTCCTCGAGCGTGCGGATCAGGTCCTTGGCCGGCTGGCCGCCGCCGACGACGACCGCGCGGCGTTCCATCGTGCCGTTTCGGGCCCAATGGCGGATGGAATAGGCGATGAAGGCGCGCTCTGCGATCAGAAAGATTGCGCCGCCGATGAACCAGCCGCCGAACCAGACGCGCGAATACTGGTGACCGGATTTCAGAAAGAACAGCGCGATGGCGATGCCGCCAAACGCGATGGCCCAGGAGGCGAGGATGCGCGGCATCACCCGCAGCCAGGCGCGCAACGCCGGGATCTGATAGGTGTCGGCGATCTGCATGGCGGCGACCGCCAATGCGGAACCACCGACGAGAATTGCCAGGTAAAGCGGCAGTTGTTCGAAGCCCGGCTGGACATAGAGCGCGTTGATGGCATAGCCGATCGTAAAGAGCGCGCTGAATTCGAACAGGCGCATCAGCCCCATGATCATCGCAGGCGAATAGGTATCGGCGCTGAACTGCTCGGCGATCTGCCGCGCAAGCGGATTGAGATCCGTGGTCGTCGTTTCGCCCGGCATTTCGCCGGGCGCGCGGGCGCGGATTTCCGAAATCTTCTTGCGAAGCGCTTCGGGATCGAACGAACCCGGGCGGTCAAACTTGTTCATGGCTGTCTTCCGGCGCTGAAGTCCCTCAGCCGGGATAGCAGAAAGCCACTAAGAAACGCTTACGTTGTGGGCAACACGCTATCGGCGGGCGGCTGGTAACGGCACAATTCCCGATAGAGGCTTAGCATATCCGCCGACATTACCGAAGCTGCAAATTGCGACTTGAACGTGCTCGGATCGGGCATCACACGTGCCGCCCAGTCCTTCTCGGTGATTGCACGGGCCATGATGTCGGCGAGCGACCGGGCATTGGCGGGTTCGGCAAGTGCGGTGCTGTCGCGTCCGAGAATTTCCGGGATGCCGCCGACACGGCTGGCGATGACCGGCTTCCGCGCGGCAAGCGCCTCGAGCACGATATAGGGCATGGACTCGGCGCGCGAGGGAACGACGATGTTGCGCGTCAGCGCGAAGGCCTCGCGCGTCTTCATCGCCGGCTGCATGCGGATGCGGCGGGCGAGGCCCTGCTGCAGCACCAGATCGCTGTATTCCTGCTGCTGCGGGCCGTCACCGATCATAAGCGCCGACAGCGGCCTGCCGACAAGCCTTTCTGTCTGGGCGAAAGCTTCCACAAACAGATCGGGACCCTTCAGGTCCCGCATCATGCCGATATAGAGAAAGTCGACCGCATCCGGCCCGGGCGGGACGGTCTCGAACTCTAGGTCGTCGATGCCGTTGTAGATCAGTTCGTTGCGCTCACGCGGCGCGCCGACCTTTGCGAAATAGGTCTGCCGCTCGAAATCGCAGACGAAGACGAGGGCGTCGGTAATCCGCTGCTGGATCCGCTCCGCCGGGAAGACCAGCCGGCCTGTCATAGAGCCGGGACGGTAGTGCAGGCTGCCGCCATGCGGCGAATAGAGGCGGGCTACGCGATACCTGTTGACCCGCAAGGCTGAACCGATGAGCCGGGCAATGACGCCGCCTTTGGCGCCGTGCCCATGCAACACATCCGGTCGCAAACTTCTGATTTCCTTATAGCCGCGCCACAACGCGGCAAAATCCGACGGCCCGACCGAGCGATGGATCGGCATCCGTATGAGGCCGAGCGCCAGATAGGGGCGGATTTCGTCGAACAACCGATCCTCGTGACTGCCACCCGTCGTGCTGTCGCAGAGGATCCCGACCTCGTGGCCGGCCTTGGCATGCGCCTCGGCCAGGTCGCGCACGTGGCGGAATATCCCGCCGACAGGCGACCTGAAGCAGTGGATGATGCGCAAAGGCCGCTCTTGTTGCATCGAGATCAGAACAGGCGTTCGCGAACATAGATCGTGTCGCCGGCAAGAACCGCGTCGGTGATCGGCACCCGGCCGGTGATGATGCGGCCATTGATCTTGCGCGTGATGTCGGCGTTGGACTGATTGGCGCGCGGAGAGAATCCTCCGGCGACAGCGATCGCGTTCTGCACGGTCATGCCGGGCACATAGGCATATTGGCCAGCCTGGCCGACTTCGCCCATGATGAAGACGGAACGGTAGCGATCGACCTCGATCGTGACGTCTGGATCGCGCAGATAGCCCTGCTTCAGCTTGGCGGCGATCATGCCCTCGAGTTCAGGTAGGGTCCTGCCGCGCGAGGCGACGGTGCCGATCAGGGGGAAGGCGACGTAGCCGGCCTGATCGACCGTGTAAGTGCCGCTGAGACCGGCCTGTTCGAAGACATTGATGCGCAGGCGGTCGCCGCTGTCGAGCCGATAGGGCTGGATCGTGGCTTCACTGAAGGCCTTGGGTGCGGGCTGGTAGCTCGTGCAGCCGCCGAGCAACATCGACAGCGCTGCCGCCGTGATCGCGAGACCCGTCTTGATAGCTGCGGTGGACATGCGGTTCATAGGCTCCGGAAACGACCAGCTTTTGTGACGTTATCGGTCCGTTAGGGTTAATAGCAGGTAAACTCGCGGTAGAATTTTCGCGGAGACCTGGCGATACCGCCCCGTCTTTATCATCCGCAGGTTGATCGCATTAACCCTTGCGTTACCATGTTCCTTTACGGTCCGGCGAGATTTGAAGGTTCGGAGCGACTAGCATGTCGGGAAGCGGCAGCGCACAACAGGATGTGGATATCGACCTCGGCGGCCTGTTTCGCGCCGTCTGGGATCGGCGCGTCAAGGTTTTGCTCGCCACCGTCGCTGTGGCGGCGCTTGCCTTCGGCGCAGCAAAGATGATCGCGCCGGATTACCAGAGCGAAACCCGTGTACTCATCGAATCGCGCGAGCCGGAGTTCAGCGGCCCCAACCAGGCTTCGCAGGCGGGCGCCGACCGCGTCTTCGATGAATCCGGCATCCTCAGCCAGGTACAGGTGCTCAAGTCGGCCGATCTCATCAAGCAGGTCGCCCGCAACATGAAGCTCTATGAGCTCAAGGAATTCGACCCGTCGTCGGCGCCCTCGGCGCTTTCGGATCTTCTCGTCATGCTCGGGCTGAAGAAGAACCCGCTGGAGATGCCGCCCGAGGAGAGGGTGCTCAAGGAATTCTCCGACAAGCTCCAGGTCTACCAGGTGGAGAAATCGCGGGTGATCGCGATTGGCTTCACCTCGAAGGACCGCCAGCTTGCGGCCGCAGTGCCCAACGAGATGGCGAAGGTCTTCCTGGCGCTCCAGAGCGGTGCGAAACTCGACACCAATTCCGAGGCGACACGCTGGCTCGAACCGGAGATCGCCAATCTGCGCGAGAAGGTGCGCGACGCCGAGGCGAAGGTGGCGGCCTATCGCGCCTCGTCGGACCTGCTACCAACCGGCGAAACCACCAACTTCGCGACGCGGCAGCTCACGGACATCTCGACGGAGCTGACCCGGGTGCGCGGCGAGCGTGCCAATGCGGAGGCGCGTGCCGCCGGCGTGCGTTCGGCGCTTGCGAGCGGCCGCGCGCCGGACACGATCGCCGACGTCGTCGGTTCACAGATGATCCAGCGGCTGAAGGAAACCGAGGCCAATCTCCAGGCGCAGGTCGCCGATCTTTCGACGACCCTGCTCGACGGTCATCCGCGCCTGAAGGCGCTGAAGTCGCAGCTCGAAGGCATCCGCGGCCAGATCAGCTCCGAGACCCGCAAGATCCTGACGAGCCTTGAAAACGAGGCGAAGGTCGGTGAACTGCGCGAACAGCAGTTGACCCAGCAGCTGAATGCGTTGAAGGCGCAGTCGGCTCGGGCGGGCGAAGAAGAGGTGGGGCTGCGCGCGCTCGAGCGCGAGGCAACGGCGCAGCGGCAATTGCTGGAGACCTATCTCGCGCGCTACCGCGAAGCGACATCGCGGACGGTGGAGAATGCGACGCCGGCCGATGCACGGGTCATTTCGAGTGCCGTGGTTCCGACCGGCGCGAGTTTCCCGAAAGTGCTGCCGATCACGATCGTCGCAGCGCTTGCCACGTTCCTCCTGACCTGCATTGGCATCATGCTCGGCGAGCTTTTCAGCGGACGAGCCTTGCGGCCGGTCGCGGCTACGGGTGAACGGGCACCGGTCCACCCGCGTCCGGCGCTGGCCGCAAGCGTCGCCGATTTGCCGCCGGTCGAGATGGCTCAGGCTTCGCCTGCAATTGCGCCCGCGGCTGATGACGCCGTCGACTTGCTGCCTGCGATGGACGTGTCGCTTGCACCGGACATGGAGGAAGAGGCCGCCGAGGCGGATTTCTCGATCGAGGCCGTCGCCGAGCATCTGCGCGCCACCAACGTGCGCGTTGCGATTTCGGTTTCGCCCGGCGGAGACGAGGGTTCTACCGCCACCGTGATGCTCGCCCGGTTGCTGGCCGAAGAGGAGCTGAAGGTCGTATTGATCGACCTGACGGGTTCTGCCTGCCCGACACGCCTGATGGCGCGCTCGCAGCAGCTTCCTGGGATCACCAACCTGCTGGCGGGGGAGGTGCCCTTCACGGACACGATCCACGCCGACCGTTTTTCCGACGCGCACATCATTCCTCAGGGCGATGCCGATCCGCGTCAGGCGATGCGCGGCATCGACCGGTTGAAGATGATCATCGACGCCTTGACCAACGCCTATGATCTCGTCCTGCTCGAATGCGGCCCTGCCGATGAAATGGCTGTTGAGAAGATCGCTGGCCGCGATGGCGCGGAAATCATCCTGTCGGCGCCGTCGGTGAGCGATGAGCGGATCGTCGAGGTGCTGACCGGATTCGGTGCAGCGGGCTATCGCGACATTGTGCTGATGACTGGCCAGGTACAATCGGACCCCGAATACCCGGACCGCGACGCGGCATAATGGTCTCGCCGGTCACCGGCGACAACGCGCCTGGGCCCCGTCCTCTTATCTAGGTTATCAGTCGGCGCTGCTGTCGAAGGTCTTGTCTTGCCTGTGCCGTCGCGTGCGCTGGATGCGGGCATAAACGGCCCGGTTCGCCTTGATCGCCCTTTTTGCCCTCACGACGAGGTGATGCCGCAGGCCTGCGAGCCGGCCGGCGAACGTCACCGGCAACACGATGTCGCGCAGCGGTGTCTCGATCGTGCACCAGGAGCGTTTGTAGGGCTGGTCGCCGACGCCGAAATCGAACAGGCGCACGCCTTCCCCCGATAGGCGCTCGATCATGCGGTAAAACAGCAATTCACCCGGGCTGGCATCGCCGGCCAAAGCTTCGTCGATCGACCCGAACTGGCAGATCACGTGATCTGCCTTGCGGGAAAGTCCGGCGACGGCGACGATGCGGCCGTCGTTTTCGCCCCGCAGGCGGATGGCATTGAGTTCCATGAGTTGAACGTCGTCGCCCATACGGGCGGCGAGCGCATGGAAAAACGCCTGCGTTTCCTTGTCCTGGAAGACATCGGGAAGGCCGAGCGCAGCAAAACGCGTCGCCTTCTGCCGAAAGAAGGTATCAAGCAGCGCGTGGGCCTCGTCACCCGTACGCGCGACCACATAGTCGTAGCCGCCCATTTCAGCCAGCCGTCGCTCGGAAATGCGCATCTTCTTGCGCCGCCGCTTGGCGTTGAGCTGGGCCAGTGTCGGCTGAATGCCACCGAGAAGGGGAAGCTGAAACGACGGGTTGGGATTGGCAACGCCCGAAAGCAGGGCGAAGGGGCTGGGGGCGCCGCGCCAGTCGCTCGGTAGACGATCGAGCATGACGATGTCGGCAAGGCCGCGCAGTGCGCCACAGATGGCGCGGGCAAGCGCGTCGGCAAGCGCGGGCGTGCTGATGATCGCCGCGGCGTTGGGGGCAAAGAGCCCGGTGTTGAGGTTGCTATGCTCGGTTCCGATCAGCTTTGCCGTTCGAAACAAGCGTCCGCGCGCCACTTCCAGCGGCAGGACGAGCAGGAGTTCGCCATCGAAGGTAACGCGCAGAAGGGCCAGGTCGCTGACATGGGTCGCAGCCCAGGCGCTGCACCATTGATAGGCATGATGCAGCGAGTTCTCAGGAGGACCGTCGAGCACGCGCCACTCGGATTCGAGCGCCTCCATATTGCGGTGAAGCGAGATTTCGAAGCGGCCGGCGGCATCGGTGGGATCTGCACGCAAGGACGCGTGCGCGCGGCGGTCGCCGGAGCCGTCCATGGTGAGTTCCGAGTTCGTCATCGCAGGTGCCGTCCGGTCCTTGTTGCGGAGAGATTGAACCTCAAGCCCGCTACGATCGCTTTAATTCGGGAATACTTATGAAGCCGATTGGGAATAACCGGCGAACGCGGTTAGCAAAGCGTGAAGCGAGGAATGTGAAGCGCGCGCAAATTTCAATCGAGAAAGCCGGTGGCCAACGCCTTTGCCCATTCCATGCGGTTGCGGCTGGCCGCAAGCTGGGACATTGCCATCCAGTCATAGGGGACATTGCGGAAGGTGACGTGCCACCCCGAGGCCGATTTCTCGATGATCGCGTAGCGGGCGTCCGGGGAGCCTGCTTCGACCTTGTGCGGCACCGGTTGGTCGTCCTCATACCCGGGGCAGCCGACGCTGCCGGGATTGACGACGAGGCGGCCGTCGGAAAGCCGCACGGCGCGCTGGATATGGGTGTGGCCGCACAGGATAACCGGATAGTCGACGCCGGCTGCTTTCGCTTCGATGGCCGAATGCTGCGCCATGTGGACGGTGCCATCGGCCGTCAGGGCCTCCAGCCAGTAGGTCTCGTCATCGGTCGGCGTCGCATGGCACAGGAAGAACGCTTCCTCGTGGACGTGTGCGACGGGCAGGGTCGCCAGCCATTCGCGGTGCTGCGGCTGCAATTGATCATAGGCTGCGCGATCAGATTGCCCCATTTCATGCGGATCCATGGTCAAAAGATAGCGATCGTGATTGCCTCGGATCGAAAGGATCGCCCGTTTGATGAGGATGTCGGCCGTGCGTGCGGCATTGAGGGGGCCGCTCAGATGGTCGCCAAGATTGACGATATCGGTGATCCCTTGCGCATCGATGTCGGCGAGCACCGCTTCGAGCGCAAGATCGTTGCCGTGGATGTCAGCGATAACTGCAAGTCGCATGGGCGTCCCCCCGAATGGCTACCGGATTGAGGATCAACGATCCTTCGCGGGCTTTTCCATCCATTTGATGATCAGCATGGCCGGCAATATCCAGAGCAGGCCGGTGAAGAAGAAGTAGGCCAGATGCACGTACCAGGGGGCAGCGCCGAGCAGCAGCGAGGCGAAGGTGACGGCGGCCAGCGCATAGACGACGACGAGGATGATGATCAGGATCGTGCCGATCAGCTTTCTGAGGCGTACGGGCATTTCATATCTTTCACATGGGCAAATGCGCGCGGAGCGGCCGCGACCGCATGCCGCAAAGGTTTCGGCCTTGTTTTGCATGCCGCTCTGGTGCAAATCAACGGCTTTCCTGAAGGTGCGACCGTTGATCCGTCCGGTTGCACCGCCGACAACCCTGCGACACCAGAGGGAACATGATGGCCGGCGTCGAAATGGCGACTGAACAAATGCTTCGAAACGAGATCGGCAGGACCGACCGCAACCGCCGGCAGATCCGCGGCTGGCTGGCAGTCGTGCTGTTCACCCTCTTTGCCCTGGTGCTCGTCGGCGGCGCGACGCGGCTTACCGAATCGGGCCTCTCCATCACCGAGTGGAAGCCGATCCATGGCGTGATCCCGCCGCTGACGGTCGCCGAGTGGGAAGAGGAATTCCAGCTCTACCAGCGCATTCCGCAGTATCAGCAGATGAACAGCAGCATGACGGTCGACGAGTTCAAGACGATCTTCTGGTGGGAATGGGCGCACCGTCTGCTTGCCCGCACCATCGGCCTGATCTTCGCGTTGCCGCTTGCCTATTTCTGGTTCACCGGAAAGGTCGAGCGCAAGCTGCGCATGCCGCTGCTCGGTATCCTTGCGCTTGGCGGTTTCCAGGGGTTCATCGGGTGGTGGATGGTTTCATCGGGCCTCGTGGAGCGCACCGAGGTCAGCCAGTACCGGCTTGCGACGCATCTCGTCATCGCCTGTCTGATCTTTGCCGCCTGTATGTGGATCTTCCGCGGGCTGAGCGCGCATTCGAATGACACGGCGCCCACCGACCGTTCGCGCAAGATGGCGGCGATCATCGCCATCTTCAGTCTGTTCCAGATCTATCTCGGCGCGCTCGTCGCCGGTCTCGATGCCGGCTTCAGCTACAACACCTGGCCGCTGATGGATGGCGCGATCATCCCGCAGGACCTGTTCCTGCAGCAGCCCTGGTGGATCAACCTGTTCGAGAACCCGAAGACGGTCCAGTTCGTCCACCGCATTGGCGCCTATGTGCTCTTTGCCTTCGCACTGATGCACATGATTGCCTCGCTGCGGGCCGCACCCGAAACCACCCATGCGCGCCGCGCCGTGCTCCTGTTCCTGCTCGTCTCGGTGCAGGCGGTGATCGGCATCACCACGCTGGTGCTGCAGGTGCCGGTCGGCTGGGGCGTGGCGCACCAGGGTGGCGCGCTTGTGGTGCTTGGCTTTGCCATCGCCCACTGGCGCGGTTTCTACGGCGAGTATCCGCGGTCGACGGCGATCGAATTGCGCGACTGACGCCGGACGAGCTCCGGAAAAAGAAAAGACCCCGGCGAGCGGCTCGCCGGGGTCTTTTGTTTTGAGCTCAGTGCCGATCAGGCCGACAGCATCAGGTCCATGTTCTGGACCGCCGCGCCCGAAGCGCCCTTGCCGAGATTGTCGAGCAGGGCGACGAGGTTCACATGGTTGCCGCCAGGGGTGCCGAAGACGAAAAGCTTCATCGTGTCCTTGCCGGCAAGCTCGGTGGCGTCGATGCGGCCGAGCTTTTCACTCTCCTGGAGCGGCACGACCTCGACGATCGACTGGCCGGCATAATGCGCGACGATTGCAGCATGGATCGTCTCCAGCGTCGTGCCGGCGGCGAGGTCTTCGAGATAGAGCGGCACCTGGACGATCATGCCCTGTGCGAACTTGCCGACCGAGGGCGCAAAGACCGGTGCGCGGTCGAGTAGCCCGTGCATCTTCATCTCGGGCACATGCTTGTGCTTGAGCGTCAGGCCGTAGAGGAAGTGCGGTGCGCTGATGTGATCCGCATTGGTCTCGTCTTCCATCTGCGCGATCATCTGCTTGCCGCCGCCCGTGTAGCCGGAGACCGCGTTGACCGTCACCGGATAGCCGTCCGGCAGGATGCCGGCCTGGCGCAGCGGCCGGATCACGCCGATCGCGCCGGTCGGATAGCAACCGGGATTGGCGACGCAACGGGCGCTGCGGATCTTCTCCGGCTGCGCCTTGTCCATTTCGGCAAAGCCATAGGCCCAGTCGGGAGCAATCCGATGCGCGGTCGAGGTGTCGATGATGCGGACCTTGTTGTTGCCCGAGACCATCGAAACCGCCTCGCGCGAGGCGTCGTCCGGCAGGCAGAGGATGGCGATGTCTGCTTCGTTCAGAAGATCTTCTCGCATCGCGGCGTTGCGTCGTTCCGCTTCCGGAATGGAAAGCAGTTCGAGATCGCTACGGCCGGCCATGCGCGTGCGGATCTGCAGGCCCGTGGTGCCGTGTTCGCCATCGATGAAGATCTTCGGTTTCATGATTTTCCCGTTCTGCCAGACAGTTAGAAGCCGTTCCGGAATCATTCTGGCATAGAATTGAATCAATTTCTCAACGGGCCGGCGGAACGCCGCCAAACCCACCTGTTCCTATATAAGCAGCGGCCATTCACCGCAACGGCAGCGCTCAGCGAAGCGGCGCACGCTCGGCAAGCTTCTCCGCATGCAGGCCCAGCATATACATCGCGACCGTCGCACCGGCGATTGCGGTGACGTCGGCATGGTCATAGGCTGGCGCCACTTCGACGACGTCGCTGCCGACCACGGTCAGCGCTCCGAGCTTGCGCAGGACAGAGAGGATCTTGGCACTCGACGGGCCGCCGGCGACCGGTGTGCCGGTGCCAGGCGCGTAAGCCGGGTCGAGGCAGTCGATATCAAAGGTCAGATAGGCCTTGCGCTCGCCGACCTGCCTTATGATCGTCTCGGCGATCTCGGCAGCGCTCATCTCTTCGACGTCGTAGCCATAGAGAATGCGGATGCCGCAATCCTCAGGCGCGTGCGTGCGGATGCCGATCTGGATCGAGGCATCTGTATCGATCAGGCCCTCGCGCGCCGCACGGCCGACAAAGGAGCCGTGGTCGATGCGCCCGCGTTCATCCGGCCAGGTATCCTGGTGGGCGTCGAACTGGACGAGGGCGAGGGGGCCGTGCAGAGCCGCCTGCGCCTTCAGGATCGGGTAGGTGACGAAGTGGTCGCCGCCGAGCGTCTGCAGATAGGCGCCACTCCTGATGATCTTAGTCGCTTCGCGTTCGATCGTTGCCGGCGTCTTCGAATGATTGCCATAGTCGAGGAGGCAGTCGCCATAGTCGACCGTCGCCATCTCCGCGAAGAGATCGCGGTCGAACGGGTACTGCGGATCGTTGTCGAAGATTGCCGAGGCGCGGCGGATCGCCTGCGGCCCGAAGCGCGCGCCGGGGCGGTTCGAAGTGGCGGCGTCGAAGGGAATGCCCCAGACGACGGCATCGACACCCTTCAACTGCTTCGAATATTTGCGGCGCATGAAGGAGAGAATCCCGGCATGGGTCGGATCGGACGCCGCCGATGTGAGTGAGCGCGCCGTCAGCGCATGATCGATCGTCCTGTTCGCCATATCCCGCCTCTGCCTCGGAGCCGGAAAGCGCGCATCCTCTGCGCGCATCCCGCTCAAACCTGTGGTGGCGGAAGGTTGGACAATCGTTGCCGGCAAGGCAAGGCCCTGCCGGCCGTTTCTTCGGCGATTACGAGGCCTTGGCTTCGTAGGTCGGGGCGAAATCGCCAAGCGCCTTGGCTTCGGTGATGCGCGCGGCGATATCCTCTTCGATGATCGTTTCCAGCTGGGCGAAACTGTCGATCACGTAATAGATCGGCTGGACGATATCGATGCGATAGGGTGTACGCAGCACAGTCATCAGGTCGAAGGGGCGGAACTCGACGCCTGGAGTTCCCATCGCATTCCGTGTCTCGTTCGGCGAAGACACGATGCCGGCGCCATAGCAGCGGCGGCCCTTCGACGTGTTGATCAGCCCGAACTCGACGGTGAACCAGAAGATCCGGAACATGTGCCAGGAATAGCCCTTGCCGAGCGAAACCGCCTTTTCGCCGAAGCGGCGGACGAAATTGGCGTAGCTCTGGTTGGTCAATAGCGGGCAGTGACCGAAGACCTCGTGGAAGATGTCGGGTTCTTCGATGTAATCGATATGCTCGCGGCGGCGAATGAAGGTCGCCAGCGGAAACTTGCCTTGGGACAGCAGTTCGTAGAAGCGGGACGGCGGAATGAGGGCGGGAACACCTTCGACACCGAAGCCGGTGGTTTCGGCAAGGCGGCGGTTCACGTCCTTCAACTGCGGCACGTGGTCAGGGCCGAGATCGAGCGTCTTGGCGCCCTCGAGGTATTCGTCGCACGCCTTGTCGGCCAGAAGCTTCATCTGCCGCTGGTACAGTTCGCCCCAGATTGCATCTTCTTCCGGGGTATAGTGATAGGTGCCGTCCGGTTCCGGCAGTTTGGCCGTGTAGCTGCTTTCCTTCGTCATGACGTCTCCTCATTCGTCAGATGAACTCTCCTGTTGCGATTGTATCGCGGATGGAGCGAGTATTTGTTCCACAGTTGCCAGGTTGACGCCTGATCCCGGGAGGAAAATTCGAAATGCCTGCTGATGTGAAAGAAAGTCTTCAGCCCGTGCGAAAGCTGCTGCGGCTCATTCAGGCCGATAGCGGCCAGTCGCTCTCCGATCTCGCGGAGAAAGCTGGCATGTCGCAAAGCTCGGCCTGGCGGCGGCTGCAGGAACTGGAGACGGATGGCGTCATTCGCAAGCGCGTGGCGCTGCTCGATCCGGCAAAGCTCGACCTGAAACTCTGTATCATCGCCCATGTGACGCTCGAAGATCATCACGACGAGGCGATTGCCGCCTTTTCCGCCGTCGTGCGCGACCGGCCGGAGATCATGGAGTGCTACGCTCTATCCGGCACATTCGACTACATGCTGAAGATCCGCGCCAACGACGTCGAAAGCTACGATACCTTCATGACGCGCTATCTGATGCGCAATCCCCATGTGCGCACCGTGGTGTCGAGCTTCGTCCTGCGCGAACTCAAGTCGACGACGGAGTTGCCGATTTAGCCCGCTTGCCGGCGGCGACCGTGCGCAGCCGCAGAACTAGGGGCGTTCGAAACCGTATTGGCGCTCGATCTTGCCCACACGAACCTGATAATCCTCGTACCAGCGCTCGCGGCCGAGGCGCTGGGCCGTCAGGTGGCGGACATTGTTTTTCCAGGCCGCGATGCTCTCCTCATCCGCCCAGTAGGAATTGGTTAGGCCGAAGCCGTCGGCGCCGCGCACGCTTTCGAGACCGAGAAAACCCGGCTGCTCGCGCGCAAGTCGCTCCATTTCGTCTCCCATGTTGTCGTAGCCGTGGTCGCCTGCCGTGCGCCGCGAGGCGAACGTGACGATGTAATAGGGCGGCTCTGGGGTCTTGGCGACGGGGGAGCTTGTCATGCTGTGCCTCGAGGGGTCGACGTTGCGGGAAACGGTGGGGCGGATGATAACAAAAAAAGGCGGAGCAAAGCCCCGCCTTTCCAAGTGTCGCAGTTGAAGCGATTAACGCTTCGAGAACTGGAACGAACGACGTGCCTTCGCACGGCCGTACTTCTTACGCTCGACCACGCGGCTGTCGCGGGTGAGGAAGCCACCGCGCTTCAGGACCGAGCGCAGGCCCGGTTCGAAGTAGGTGAGTGCCTTGGAGATGCCGTGACGAACGGCACCGGCCTGGCCGGAAAGACCACCGCCAGCAACGGTCGCGTCGATGTCGAACTGGCCGTCACGGGCAGCAGCGACGATCGGCTGCTGCAGGATCATCTGCAGAACCGGACGGGCGAAGTAAGCCGCGTAGGGCTTGCCGTTGATGGTGATCTTGCCGGTGCCCGGCTTGACCCATACGCGGGCGACAGCGTCCTTACGCTTGCCGGTCGCGTAGGAGCGACCCTGGGCGTCGACCTTCTTGACGTGAACCGGAGCAGCCGGTTCCGCGGTCGTGGCGATTTCCTTGAGAGCGGAAAGGTCAGCCATTATCAGGCGCTCCTTGTGTTCTTGCTGTTCAGCTTGGCGACGTCGAGGACGGCCGGCTGCTGTGCTTCATGCGGGTGGTTGGCGCCTGCGTATACGCGCAGGTTCTTCATCTGGCGACGGCCAAGCGGACCGCGCGGAACCATGCGCTCGACGGCCTTCTCGATGACGCGCTCCGGAAAGCGGCCTTCGATGATCTGGCGCGCGGTGCGCTCCTTGATGCCGCCGGGGTAGCCGGTGTGCCAGTAGTACTTCTTGTCGGTGTACTTCTTGCCCGTCAGAACTGCCTTCTCGGCGTTGATGACGATGACGTTGTCGCCGTCGTCAACATGCGGGGTGAAGGTAGCTTTGTGCTTGCCGCGCAGGCGGTTTGCGATGAGGGAAGCGAGGCGACCAACAACGAGGCCTTCGGCGTCGATGATGATCCACTTCTTCTCCACCTCTGCAGGCTTCTGAACGAAGGTTGCCATATCAAAAATCTTTCTTTGGACCCGAGCGGCGAACCGCTGGGCGTTTCTTGTTGCTTGGTTTTGTCCAGTTTCCCGGGCAAAAGAGAAAGCGGCCCTCAGAGGACCGCGATCTGCGGCAGCTTATACGCAAGTGCGAAACAAGCGTCAAGAACGCGAAATCTGCGACATGGAAATAAAGATAAGCAAAAACAATATGTTATATGTATGGTATTTTGATACCACAAATTATCGCGGCGGAATCGAATAGGTCGCTGTGGCATGCGCAACGAGGTCGTCGTCGCCAACCTTGACGATCGACGCGTCGAGAACGGCGAGCCGCTTGCCGAGTTTGAGGATGCGGCAGGTGCATTCGAGCGGTTCCGGCTCGGGCTTGCGCAGGAAGTTGATGTTGAGATTGGTGGTGACGGCAAGCGCAACCGGTCCGATATGGGCGATCAATGCGATATAGGCCGAGACGTCCGCGAGCGCGAAAAGGGTAGGGCCGGAAACCGTGCCGCCTGGCCGGATATGCCGTTCGTTCGGGTCGAGCCGCATGGTGGCAAAGCCGGGTCCAACAGCCGTGACATGGAAGACCTTGCCGTCGGTATGGACCTGCGGGAAATCCGTGTCGAGAAATCGGTTGAGGTCGTCGACGGTCATGATCGGCTCGATGGTCATGCATTCTGTCCTTCAACATGTCTGTCCGTCACCTGAAACCGGCTGGTGGCCGGACGCAAGGCGGAAAATGGTCGTAGGCGGAATGCGTCACCGGGGTGTGCTGTCGGCTTGCACGGCACGCGTGGCCGGCGTACCACCAACCAAATTCAAGTTTCAGGAGAAGAAGATGGCCGACGTCGTGTCGTTCAAGAAGGAAGAGCCGAACGGCCTGCTGCTGCGTGAACAGTCAGGGCCCGTCTTGCGGCTGACGCTCAACAACCCGCCGGCCAACGTGCTGTCGATCGCCATGATGGAGGCGCTGCACGCCGAGTTCGATGCGGTCGCCACCGCCAAGGACATCAGGGTCGTCGTGCTCGCCGCCACGGGCAAGCTGTTTTCCGCCGGTCACGATCTGAAAGAAATGACTGCGCACCGCGAAGACGACGACCGGGGCAGGGCCTTCTTCGAACGGACGATCCGCCTCTGCGGCGATCTCATGCTGAAAATCACCCGGCTGCCGCAGGCCGTCATCGCCGAGATCGATGGTTTGGCTACGGCAGCTGGCTGCCAGCTCGTCGCAAGCTGTGACCTCGCGATCTGCACCGACAGCTCCACCTTCTGCACGCCCGGTGTCAATATCGGCCTCTTCTGCTCGACGCCGATGGTCGCGCTCACGCGTGCGGCACATCGCAAGCAGGCGATGGAAATGCTGCTCACCGGCGAGACCATCGACGCTTCGACCGCCAAGGATTTCGGTCTCGTCAACCGCATCGTACCGCAGCAGTACCTGCGCCAGGTGGTCGACAAATACGCAGCAGTCATTGCCTCGAAGTCGCCGCAGGCGCTGAAGATCGGCAAGGAGGCCTTCTATCGCCAGGCGGAGATGGACCTGCCAGAGGCCTACGACTATGCCGTCGGCGTCATGGTCGAGAACATGCTCGCGCGCGATGCCGAGGACGGTATCGGCGCATTCCTCGGCAAGCGCATGCCGGAATGGAAGGAAGACTGACGCTCAGGCGAGCTTCAGGAGCAGGGCGCCGAGCGCGATGACGCAGGCCGCTGCGATGCGCCAGACGCTGACCGGCTCCTTGAGGAACGCGACCGAGATCACCACGGCAAAGAGGATCGAGGTTTCGCGGAGTGCCGCGACGGTCGCGACCGGCGCCTTGGTCATCGCCCAGAGCGCCAGGCCATAGGCGCCGATCGAGCCGGCGCCGCCGATGAGGCCCCGCCACCAGTTCTTGTAGACGTGGCGGGCGACCGGCTTGATGCCGCGCCGGGCAAAGGCCCAGGTGAAAAGCAGAACCGGTGGCAGCAGCGCCATCCACAGCGTGTAGGAGATCGCATTGCCCGAGACGCGCGCGCCGATGCCGTCGACAAAGGTGTAACTTGCGATGACGCAGGCATTGAGCAGCGCAAGCACGATCGCGTTCTTGCCGCCCTTGCGCGACTCGAAGGCGAGCGTCAGTACCCCGGCAGAGATCGTTAGGATACCGATCATCGTTCCGAAGGTGAGCTTTTCGCCGATCAACGCCCCACTGGTCATCGCGACGATCAACGGCGCCGCTCCGCGCATCAGCGGATAGACAAGGCCGATGTCGCCGGCGCGATAGGATGCGGCGACGAGCTGGAAATAGGCGAACTGGAACAGTGCCGAAACCAGGATGTATGGCCACGCTTCCGGTTTGGGCAACGGCATGAACGGCAGGAAGGGGATGGCGACGGCTGCGGCCCCGAGCGCGATCATCGCAGCGTCGAGCGACTTTTCCGTTCCCGCCTTGACCAACGCATTCCAGGTCGCGTGCAACAACGCCCCGAACAGGACGAGCGCAATGACATCAAGCGGCAAGATTGAAACCTCGGAAACGGTGTAGCGGGCGTTGAGACGCTTGTCGCGCCGCACGGGCGCAAAAGCAACCGGAAAGTCTTGCGGAAGTGGCAATCTTTGGCGGGGGACGAGCGGGCCGCACGGTTGACTTGGCCGGCCTCGCCATCATTATACGACCGTTTAACACGAACGGATCCGAAGCTGCAGATGAACCACGACGCTTACCCGGACTATTATCTCGCAGACATCCTGCGCGAGACCAAGACGATCGCCCTTGTCGGCGCTTCGCCCAATCCTGAGCGTCCGAGCCATCGGGTCATGGCGTTTCTGCTGCGCAAGGGCTACCGGGTAATCCCGATCAATCCCGGGCATGTCGGCAAGAGCATCCAGGGCCAGGCCGTGGTCGGGCGGCTCGCCGATATCAAGGAGCCGATCGATATGGTCGACGTCTTCCGCGCTGCCGACGCCCTGCCGGCGCTCGTCGACGAGATTCTCGCGTTGGAGACGCTGCCGAAGGCGATCTGGGGCCAGCTCTCCGTGCGCCATGACGGCGCTGCGGCGAAAGCGGAAGCCGCCGGCATCAAGGTGGTCATGGACCGCTGTCCGGCGATCGAGTACCCACGCCTGATCGGCTGATCTCGGGCGGCACATCGCCGGCGGACCATACAACCGTCAGTTCTTGAAAAATCCTCTTTGACCGCATGCGAAGGCTCTGGAATAGTGCCGCGGCTTGCGCGTGCAACTGCGCAGGTTCGATAGCGGTTCACGCGTAGATTCAAGGTGATAGAGCATCTCCGGCGCGCCGGTTGGCGGCCGCGCTCTGGTCACGGGAGGGACGAAATGACGAAAGACAATCCTGGTTTCAACACGCTCGCAATCCATGCGGGGGCGCAACCTGACCCAACCACGGGTGCACGGGCGACGCCGATCTACCAGACGACGAGCTTCGTCTTCAACGACACCGACCATGCGGCGGCACTCTTCGGTCTCCAGCAGTTCGGCAACATCTATACCCGCATCATGAACCCGACGCAGGCAGTGCTCGAAGAGCGTATTGCCGCGCTCGAAGGCGGCACGGCGGCGCTCGCCGTCGCCTCCGGCCACGCCGCACAGCTCCTCGTCTTCCACACGATCATGAGCCCGGGCGACAATTTCATTGCCGCCAACCGGCTTTATGGCGGCTCGGTCAACCAGTTCGGCCACGCCTTCAAGTCCTTCGACTGGCAGGTCCGCTGGGCCGACCCTGCCGATCCGGCTTCCATTGAGGCGAAGATCGATCGGCGCACCAAGGCGATCTTCATCGAGAGCCTCGCCAATCCCGGCGGCACCTTCGTCGATATTGCCGCCATCGCCGAGGTTGCCCGCAAGCACGACCTGCCGCTGATCGTCGACAACACCATGGCCACACCTTACCTGTTGCGGCCGCTGGAGCATGGCGCCGATATCGTCGTGCATTCGCTGACGAAGTTCATCGGCGGCCACGGCAACTCCATGGGCGGCGTCATCGTCGATGGCGGCACCTTCGACTGGTCGAAGTCCGGCAAGTATCCGATGCTGTCCGAACCGCGTCCGGAGTATGCCGGCGTCGTGCTGCATCAGACCTTCGGTAACATCGCCTTCGCCATCGCCGCGCGCGTCCTCGGCCTGCGCGACTTCGGTCCGGCGATCTCGCCGTTCAATGCCTTCATGCTGGTGACCGGCTCCGAAACGCTGCCGCTGCGCATGCAGCGCCATTGCGACAACGCGCTTGCGGTCGCCAAGTGGCTGAAGACGCACGACAAGATTTCCTGGGTCAACTATGCCGGGCTGGAGGACGACCCGAACCACGCCCTGCAGCAGCGCTATTCGCCGAAGGGCGCCGGTGCCGTCTTCACCTTCGGGCTCAAGGGTGGCTACGAGGCGGGCAAGCGTTTCGTCGAGGGGCTGGAAATGTTCTCGCACCTCGCCAATATTGGCGACACGCGCTCGCTCGTCATTCACCCAGCCTCGACCACGCACCGCCAGCTGACGCCCGAGCAGCAGGTGGCGGCCGGCGCCGGCCCTGACGTCGTGCGCCTGTCGGTTGGCATTGAGGATGTCTCGGACATCATCGCCGATCTCGAACAGTCGTTGGCAAAGCTTTGAAACACTAGCCGCGAAGGGCGCGCCAGCGCGCCCTTCGCAAGGGTGCCAAGATGACGAATATGCAGAAGTTTGACCTGTCCACCGCCGAGGCGGAAATCGGTACGCCTGCGGCCGACCGGCTCATCTCAGGTGCGCCGCAGTTCAAGACCTGGAACCTTGAGGAGGCCGAAGGTGGTCTCTATGCCGGGGTCTGGGAATCGACGCCCGGCAAATGGCGGATCGTCTACGAGGAGTGGGAATACTTCCACATCCTCTCAGGCTATTCGATCGTCACGCAGGATGGCGGCGAAGCGGCGCATCTGCGCGCCGGCGACAGCATGATCCTGCGTCCCGGCTTTGAGGGCACCTGGGAGGTCGTGGAGACGACCCGCAAGGACTATGTCATCCGTCTGTGATCGCTCAAGCACCGGAGATCAGTCTTCGGTGCTCGTCACCAGACGAGGTCGAGGCGTTCCAGGCCGTGAAAATGGAACGCGTCCTTGACCTCGGGCTCGTTCTTCAGCCGCATGTTCGGCAGGCGCTGAAACAGGATAGGCAGCGCCAGATTGAGCTCCAGCCGGGCAAGCGGCGCGCCGATACAGAAATGCAGGCCCGCTCCGAAAGAGACATTGGCGCCTTCGTCGCGCGTCGGCCGGAACGCGTTCGGTCCGGTGAACTTCTTCGGGTCCACATTCGCCGCTCCGAGCAGCAGGCCGATCTTGTCGCCCTTTCGCAGAGTGACGCCTTCATCGAGTTCGATATCCGAGAGCGCATAACGCTGGAAAATATGCAGCGGTGCCGCAAAGCGCAGACACTCCTCCACCGTCAGCGCGGTTGCCCTTTCCGTGGCAAAGAGGTCTTTCGCCGGAAGTCCGGATTGCAGGATCGTCTTCACCGCGTTGCCGATCTGATGCACGGTCGCCTCGTGACCTGCATTGAGGAGGAGGGCGGTGGTCGAGACCAACTCCGCCTCCGACAGCCGCTCGCCATCCTTTTCCGAGGTGATCATGTGCGTCAGCAGGTCGTCTGCGGGGGTGCGGCGCTTCTCGGCGATGATGCCGCGCAGATAGTCGGCAAAATCCGCGGAGGCTTGGTTAGCGTCGAGTTCGGTCTCGTAGCTCGGGTTGAAGACATACATCCGGACCATGCGATGCGACCAGTCGAGCAGATCGGGCGCCGCTTCGACGGGAATGCCGAGCATGCGGGCGATGATCGTCACGGGAAGCGTTTCGGCAAGGCTTTTCAGCAGTTCGACCTCGCTGTCATCGGCAAAGCCGTCGATGAGGGCATGCGACAGTTGCTCGATGTCCGGCCGGAGCTGTTCGATCTGCCGCGAGACGAAGGCCCGGTTGACGAGCGTGCGCAGCCGCGTGTGCGCCGGCGGTTCGAGTTCCAGCAGCGAATGTTCTTCGAGCGCGTCGAAATCCTTCAGATGCGGCTTCGGCAGCGGCAGGCCGAGTTCGTCGCGTGTCGCCACATGCAGTATCTGCCGGCCGAAGCGTCGGTCGCGCAAAAGTGCGTTCACCAGGTCGTAGCCGGCGAAATACCATTGCTGACGTTCCTCCCAGAAGAAGGCCGGGCACTGCGCATGGATCTCGGCATAGGCTGCGAGCGGATCACGGTAGAAGGCTGGATCGCGCGCGTTGATGGAAACGCGCCTCAGCGTGCGGTCGATGGAAATGGCAGGCATGGCAGCGGCTCTACGCGGACTTCAATGGTCCCTATGTCTAAGGGAACCGCGGTTCGGCCGGCAAGGGCGGATATCGGCACCCGCGGCCATCGGGGCGTTGACAGCACGTGCCATGGCGGCCAATCTCTGCTGGCTGCGTAGGGCGCATCGGCAGAGGGCTGAAAGGGCAACGCCCGCCTACGGAACACAGACCGTAGTTGCGCCCATGCCAAACTTTGAAAACCTGAAGAAGCAGGCGAAGCAATACCTCAGATGGCATCGCGACCAATACTATCCGGTCGCAGCCGAGATCAGGGCTGCCTTGCCGCGCTTCCGCGATCTTGACGACAAGACCATTCTCAAGTCGGAGTTCAAGCTCGCCGACGCGCAGGAACTGATCGCGCGTCAATCGGGGTTCGACAGTTGGCAGGCGCTCAAATCAGGAGCCCTGACAATGACCTTGCAATCCAAACCCGCCACACCGCAGCCGGTGCTGCAATCGACAGCCGCGCAGTTGTTCGTTGCCGATATCAGCGCCGCGTGCGACTTCTTCACAGAGAAGCTCGGCTTTGCGGTCGATTTCGTCTACGGCGATCCGCCCTTCTATGGGCAGGTGATCCGGGACAATGCTCGGCTCGCTCTGCGTCTCGTTTGCGAACCCGTCTTCGTCGGCGACATCCGGCAGCGCGAGCACCTGCTTTCCGCCTCCATCGCCCTCGATACCGCCAATGACATCAAGCAATTGTTCCTGAGCTACCAGTCGGCCGGGGTCTTTTTTCACCAAACGTTGCGCACGGAACCCTGGGGCGCACGGACGTTTATCGTGCTCGATCCCGACGGAAATCTGATCCTGTTTGCAGGGCCGGCCGATTGAACGAAAGCGCGGGAAGGGGCGCCGGTAGCGCGCGTTTGCTGCCGGCGTCCGTATCTCCCGGCGTGCTATCCACGGGGAACAAACTTCCGCTTTCCTCCCTTTTTCTGTGGCACCAGGCGACCTATTTGCGCATGATGCGGCCAGCAAGCAGGGAGCGGCATGGGAAAAAACCAGTCCAGTCTATCGGCGGGGATCGTCGCTGCGATCCGCAAGAGACGCCCCACCGTCGTTCATCGCGAAGCCGCGGTCAGCCGTGGCGATATCGTCATCGCCTCCTACAACATCCACAAATGCGTCGGCACCGACGGGCGCTTCGACCCCGGTCGTACCGCCAATGTCATCGGTGAGTTGGGCGCAGATATCGTCGCGCTTCAGGAGGCCGACCAGCGGTTCGGTGAGCGTGCCGGTCTGCTCGATCTCGAGCATTTGCGCCGCGAGGCACACCTTGTTTCGGTGCCGATTTCCGGATTTTCGACCAAGGGGCATGGCTGGCACGGCAATGTCCTGCTGCTGCGTGAGGGCGCCGTTTCCGACGTGCGGCAGCTCAAGCTGCCCGGCGTGGAACCGCGCGGTGCGCTGGTCGTCGATCTCGATCTGAAAGTGGGGCCGCTGCGCATCATCGCCGCCCATCTAGGACTTCTGCGGCATTCGCGTGCCCAGCAGGCCGAGGCGATCCTCGAGGCAGCGTCCGACGCGAACGGGCGGCCGACGCTGCTCATCGGCGACCTTAATGAATGGCGGATGGGGCGGCGTTCATCGCTGTCCTTCCTCAGCCCGGTATTCGATCCGTCCCACGCGACGGTCGCCAGTTTTCCCTCACGCTTTCCCCTGTTGCCGCTCGACCGTGTGCTCGGAAACCCGCATAGCCTGGTGACGTCGGTCGCCGTGCACGATTCGCCGTTGGCGCGGATCGCCTCGGATCATCTGCCGGTAAAGGCCTCGATCGACCTGAAGGCGGCGCAGCCGGAACAAAGAGACGGCCGACGGGTCGAAGCCGGGCGTACGGGGGCGGCCTAAAGGCACGGGCGAGTTTTCGATGGGATCCTCTATCCTGTTCACCGTTGCCGCCATCCTCGGACTGGTTGTGGCGACGGTTCTCTATGTCTACGGCCGGTTCGGCCGCCGCCCGCACGGGCCGCCGTCAAGCGCACTCCCGCTGGCCGATGCCGGCACGGAGCTCGACCGATATGTGGCGCCGCTCGTTGCGGGGCAGGCGGGTGCCAATGGGGTGGCGCTTGTTTCCGACAATATCGAGGCCCTGGTGGTCCGAGCGCACGCAGCACGGCGCGCCGGACGCAGCCTCGACCTGCAGTACTACTACTGGAAGGGCGACCTGACCGGTCTTCTTCTCGCCCGCGAGATCCTGGCCGCCGCGGACCGTGGCGTGCGCGTCCGGCTGCTGCTCGACGACATCAATGCGGGCATCCATGACCGAATGTGCATCGCACTCGACGCCCATCCCCATATCGACGTACGGCTCTTCAATCCGAGCCGGGCGCGCACCGACCGCTTTCGCCGCGGCTTCGAAATGGCGATCCGCGCCTTCAGCGCCACGCGCCGCATGCACAACAAGCTCTGGGTAGCCGACGGCCGCGTTGCGATAGCCGGCGGCCGCAACATCGGAGACGCCTATTTCGATGCCGCCGAGCTCTCCAATTTCCGTGACCTCGATGTCTGGATGGTCGGACCCGTGCTGGAGCAGGCGTCTGCCATGTTCGACCGCTACTGGAACAGCACATCCGTGCTCCCGATCGCGGCGCTGCGCACGCCGCGCAAGCAGTATCTGCCGGCACTGCGCGATGCCGTCGAAGGATTGGCGCGCACGCCGGCAGGCCGGTTCTATCTCGAGCGCGTCGACAAGGCGGTTGAAGAGGCGGAGATCTACCAAGGCACACGGCGGCTTCACTGGAGTTCCGAGATCCGTCTGGCATCCGATCCGCCGGAAAAGGCGCTGATGCAGCGGCGCCAGAACTGGCTGTTGCGCGAACTCTTTCCGCTGATCGAGGCAGCCACGCGGGACTTGCGGATAATCTCGCCCTATTTCATTCCCGGCGTTGCCGGCACGCGGGAACTCGCCGCCATTGTTTCGCGCGGCGCTCGCGTGGCGGTCCTGACCAATTCGCTTGCAGCGACCGACGTTGCCGCCGTTCACGGCGGTTATGTCAAATATCGCCGGAAGCTCATCCGGGCCGGCGTCGCGCTCTTCGAGTTGAAGGAGCAGGGCGATGTCGCCGAGGGACACCGCATGACATTGTTCGGACGCCGCAACGCGAGCCTGCACAGCAAGGCGTTCGTGGTCGATGGCCTGAACGGTTTTGTCGGCTCGATGAACTTCGATCCGCGCTCCGCTTCACTCAACACGGAAATGGGCGTCGTCTTTCAGGATGCGGCACTCGCCGGCGAACTGGCTTCCATGTTCGAGGAGGAAACTTCGCCGTCGATCAGCTACCGGGTCGACATCGAAGGATCGCGTCTTGTCTGGCGTGACCGCGCCAATGGCTCCGAGCGGCTGGTGCGCCACGAGCCGGACGCGAGCCTGGCAAGGCGCATGATCGCCGGGGTAATCCGTGTGCTGCCGATCGAGTCGCAGCTGTGAACAGCGCCCAGGTTCGCGGATTTCCCCTTCGTTTACCGATATCACCGAAGCCTGTGTGCAGAGTTTGCGTCCATCGCCTCAACCGAGGATATCGATGGAAAAATGTTCTATCGCCAACCATGTGTGGAGGACGGCCGAACTTCGAAGCAAAGCGGACCTTCGATTAAGCTTATCGAAGCTTCGCGACTTGAAGTGAAGGGTGTTGACACTCTATGTAGGAGCAGAAGGTAAATCCCGTGATTCCCGGTTCGCAAAGGTTTTGCGAACCCGATTGATGAAGGTTCGATATGAGAAATCCCGTTGATACCGCCCTGGCACTGGTGCCGATGGTTGTTGAACAGACCAACCGCGGTGAACGTTCCTACGATATCTTTTCGCGCCTTCTGAAGGAGCGCATCATCTTCGTGACCGGCCCGGTCGAAGACCAGATGGCAACGCTCGTCTGCGCCCAGCTTCTTTTCCTTGAAGCGGAAAACCCGAAGAAGGAAATCGCGCTCTACATCAATTCGCCGGGCGGCGTCGTCACGTCGGGCATGGCGATCTACGACACGATGCAGTTCATCAAGCCGGCCGTTTCGACGCTCTGCGTCGGTCAGGCCGCCTCGATGGGTTCGCTGCTCCTGGCCGCCGGCCACAAGGACATGCGTTTCGCCACGCCGAACGCGCGCATCATGGTTCACCAGCCCTCGGGCGGTTTCCAGGGCCAGGCCTCGGATATCGAGCGTCACGCCAAGGACATCCTGAAGATGAAGCGCCGCCTCAACGAGGTCTACGTCAAGCACTGCGGACGGACCTATGAAGAGGTTGAGCAGACGCTCGATCGCGATCATTTCATGAATGCGGACGAAGCTCTGAGCTGGGGCCTTGTCGACAAGGTTCTGACCTCGCGCGAAGAGATCGAGGGCGGCGAGCAGGCCTGATAACGCGCATTTGTGTCGGGATAGATGTAATTGTGACACAATTGTAATGGCTCAAGGGCTTTATCGACAGGGTAAAGCCGGTAATATGAACCATTAATGCTATGTTGGAATCTGTCAGCGTAGTGTTCGTTCGGAGTTGGGAGAGTCGTTGCGACTGCGTCGGGCGTTTACGCCTGGGGCGGTGAGTACTCCCGGAAGCCCTGTTTGAGGTTGAGGCTCAGGGCAAATTGAGTGGTCCGCGATACTTATCTTGAAAGTGTCCGGCGTGCTGGAAGGAAGTGGAAATGAGCAAGGTCAGCGGAAGCAACGGCGGTGACTCGAAGAATACACTTTATTGTTCGTTCTGCGGCAAGAGCCAGCACGAAGTCCGAAAACTGATTGCCGGACCGACCGTGTTCATCTGCGATGAATGCGTCGAACTGTGCATGGATATCATTCGCGAAGAGAACAAGACCTCGATGGTCAAGTCCCGCGACGGTGTTCCGACGCCTCAGGAAATCATCAAGGTTCTGGACGAATACGTCATCGGCCAGCAGCAGGCGAAGCGCATCCTTTCGGTCGCCGTTCACAACCATTACAAGCGCCTGGCGCACGCCGCCAAGGGCAGCGACGTCGAGCTTGCGAAGTCGAACATCATGCTGGTCGGCCCGACCGGCTGCGGCAAGACCTATCTCGCCCAGACGCTCGCCCGCATCATCGACGTGCCGTTCACCATGGCCGACGCAACGACGCTGACCGAAGCCGGTTATGTCGGTGAAGACGTCGAGAACATTATCCTGAAGCTGCTTCAGGCTGCCGACTACAACGTCGAGCGCGCCCAGCGCGGCATCGTCTACATCGACGAAGTCGACAAGATTTCGCGCAAGTCCGACAACCCGTCGATAACCCGCGACGTATCGGGCGAGGGCGTGCAGCAGGCGCTTCTGAAGATCATGGAAGGCACGGTTGCCTCGGTACCGCCGCAGGGCGGCCGCAAGCATCCGCAGCAGGAATTCCTGCAGGTGGATACGACCAACATCCTGTTCATCTGCGGCGGTGCCTTTGCCGGCCTCGACAAGATCATCTCCGCCCGTGGCGAGAAGACCTCGATCGGTTTCGGCGCAACGGTCCGCTCGCCGGAAGATCGCCGTGTCGGCGAAGTTCTGCGCGAACTGGAGCCGGAAGATCTCGTCAAGTTCGGCCTGATCCCGGAATTCATCGGTCGTCTGCCGGTTCTGGCGACGCTGGAAGATCTCGATGAAGATGCGCTGATCCAGATCCTGTCCGAGCCGAAGAACGCTCTGATCAAGCAGTACCAGCGCCTGTTCGAGATGGAAGACGTCGAACTGACCTTCCACGAGGACGCGCTTCGCGAGATCGCGCGTCGGGCGATCGTGCGCAAGACTGGTGCCCGTGGCCTTCGCTCCATCATGGAGAAGATCCTGCTCGACACCATGTTCGAGCTGCCGACGCTCGAAGGCGTGCGCGAAGTGGTTATCTCGGACGAGGTGGTCAAGGGCGCTGCCCGGCCGCTCTACATCTACTCGGAACGGTCGGACGAAAAGACCAACGTTTCGGCCTGAGCGTCCTGAATTACCCTTTGAGAAGCCCGCCTCGTGCGGGCTTTTTCATGTCTGCTTCATGTGTTCACACTTAGCTGTTGAGACACCTGCGCCGGGGCGCAGATTTCACAATTCGATTGTTGCTAAAGTGCCGCAAACAACGCAATGATGTGACGATTCAATGAAGGACCTTAATGGTTGCGGTCCATGAGCTTGTAGTCCGTCGCAAGGTCCGCAACAGCATTGATGCGTAGTCAGAAGGACCCGGCCACTGTTTGTGGATGTCTGCGTCGAGCCTTGAAATGGACGCGGTCGCACTCCACTTTCATGTGGAAAATATGACAGCCGGGAGTGCCTGTAGGGCTCCCGGATACGGGCCCGAAATCGGGACGGAAAGGAAATGACATGACGAACAAAACGTCACCGGCGACTGAAAGCGCGACCTACCCGGTCCTGCCGCTCCGCGACATCGTAGTCTTCCCGCATATGATCGTGCCGCTTTTCGTCGGCCGCGAAAAATCGATCCGTGCGCTTGAGGAAGTCATGGGCACGGACAAGCAGATCATGCTTGCCACCCAGATCAACGCCACCGACGACGATCCGGAACCGTCTGCGATCTACGAAGTCGGTACCATCGCCAACGTTCTGCAACTGCTGAAGCTGCCCGACGGCACCGTCAAGGTACTGGTCGAGGGCCGCGCGCGCGCCAAAATCGACGGCTACACGCCGCGCGAGGAATTCTATGAGGCTTCGGCGCATAGCCTGAGCGAGCCGGAGGAAGATCCGGTCGAGATCGA
Organism: Ensifer sp. ENS06; assembly: GCF_014852205.1. Classification (NCBI taxonomy): domain Bacteria; kingdom Pseudomonadati; phylum Pseudomonadota; class Alphaproteobacteria; order Hyphomicrobiales; family Rhizobiaceae; genus Ensifer; species Ensifer sp. ENS06. The sequence goes on from NZ_JACVBC010000001.1 coordinate 1,361,826, forward strand.
GGCGCTCAGCCGCTCGGTCGTCTCCGAATTCGAAAGCTACGTAAAGCTCAACAAGAAGATCTCTCCCGAGGTCGTCGGCGTTGCCAGCCAGATCGAGGACTATTCGAAGCTGGCCGACACGGTCGCTTCGCACCTGTCGATCAAGATCGTCGAAAAGCAGGAAATGCTGGAGACCACCAGCGTGAAGATGCGCCTGGAAAAGGCGCTCGGCTTCATGGAAGGCGAGATCTCCGTCCTGCAGGTGGAAAAGCGCATCCGCTCGCGCGTCAAGCGCCAGATGGAGAAGACCCAGCGCGAGTACTACCTCAACGAACAGATGAAGGCGATCCAGAAGGAACTCGGCGACGGCGAGGACGGCCGCGACGAGATGGCCGAGCTCGAAGAGCGTATCGCCAAGACCAAGCTTTCCAAGGAAGCGCGCGAAAAGGCTGATGCAGAGCTGAAGAAGCTGCGCCAGATGAGCCCGATGTCGGCGGAAGCCACCGTCGTTCGCAATTACCTGGATTGGCTGCTCGGCCTGCCCTGGGGCAAGAAGTCGAAGATCAAGACCGACCTGAACCATGCCGAGGAAGTGCTCAACGTCGATCATTTCGGCCTCGACAAGGTCAAGGAGCGCATCGTCGAGTATCTCGCCGTGCAGGCGCGTTCGACCAAGATCAAGGGCCCCATCCTGTGCCTCGTCGGCCCTCCGGGCGTCGGCAAGACCTCGCTCGCCAAGTCGATCGCCAAGGCGACCGGCCGCGAATATGTGCGCATGGCGCTGGGCGGCGTTCGTGACGAAGCCGAGATCCGTGGCCACCGCCGCACCTATATCGGCTCCATGCCGGGCAAGGTCGTTCAGTCGATGAAGAAGGCGAAGCGGTCCAACCCGCTGTTCCTGCTCGACGAAATCGACAAGATGGGCCAGGACTTCCGCGGCGATCCGTCGTCGGCGCTGCTCGAGGTGCTGGATCCGGAACAGAACTCGACCTTCATGGACCACTACCTGGAGGTCGAATACGACCTGTCCAACGTGATGTTCATCACCACCGCCAACACGCTGAATATCCCGGCGCCGTTGATGGACCGCATGGAAGTGATCCGCATCGCCGGCTACACGGAAGAGGAAAAGCTGGAAATCGCCAAGCGGCATCTGCTGCCGAAGGCGATCCGCGACCACGCGCTGCAGCCGAAGGAATTCTCGGTCACAGACGGCGCGCTGATGGCGGTCATCCAGACCTACACCCGCGAAGCCGGTGTGCGTAACTTCGAACGCGAGCTGATGAAGCTCGCCCGCAAGGCCGTGACCGAGATCATCAAGGGCAAGGCCAAGAAGGTCGAAGTGAACGCTGCCAACATCAACGACTATCTGGGCGTTCCGCGCTTCCGCCACGGCGAAGCCGAACGTGACGATCAGATCGGTGTTGTCACCGGTCTCGCATGGACTGAGGTCGGCGGCGAGCTTCTGACGATCGAAGGCGTCATGATGCCCGGCAAGGGCCGCATGACCGTCACCGGCAACCTGCGCGACGTGATGAAGGAATCGATTTCCGCGGCGGCTTCTTATGTCCGCTCGCGCGCAATCGACTTCGGCATCGAACCGCCGCTGTTCGACAAGCGTGACATCCACGTGCACGTACCGGAAGGTGCGACGCCGAAGGATGGCCCTTCGGCCGGCGTCGCCATGGCAACCACGATCGTGTCGATCATGACCGGCATCCCGATCTCCAAGGATGTCGCAATGACCGGCGAGATCACGCTGCGCGGCCGCGTGCTGCCGATCGGCGGTCTGAAGGAGAAGCTCCTGGCAGCGCTGCGGGGCGGCATCAAGAAGGTGCTGATCCCGGAAGAGAACGCCAAGGATCTCGCCGAGATCCCGGACAACGTGAAGAACGCGCTCGAAATCATCCCGGTTTCGCGGGTGGGCGAGGTGCTCGAACACGCTCTGGTGCGCATGCCGGAACCGATCGATTGGGACCCGGCAAACGAGCCGGCAACCGTAGCACCGGTTGATTCGCAGGACGAAGCAGGCTCCTCCGTCGCCCACTGACGGGCGCTTGAAAATGGGTGCAGCCGGCTCGCGCGGCGCTCATTTTGCAGAAAAATTGGGAAGACCGGCCATTGGCCGGTCTTTTTTGTTGTAAAAGCGCCCTGCAAGCCTTGCATTCCAAGGGATTAGGCGCAATTGGGAAAGGCAAGACGCGGGCGAAGCGCAAGCCGCCGCGCCTTAAAACACAGTCGTTTCGAACCAATCTGAAAGGGGTGGAAACATGAACAAAAATGAGCTCGTGTCTGCCGTTGCTGAGAAGGCCGGACTTTCCAAGACCGACGCATCTTCTGCAGTTGATGCAGTTTTCGAGACCATCCAGGCTGAGCTGAAGAACGGCGGCGACATTCGCCTGGTCGGCTTCGGCAACTTCTCGGTTTCGCGCCGCGAAGCCTCGAAGGGCCGTAACCCGTCCACGGGTGCGGAAGTTGACATCCCGGCACGCAACGTGCCGAAGTTCACGGCCGGCAAGGGCCTGAAGGATGCCGTCAACGGCTGATGAGATTTGCTTGGCGGCCGGACACGAGGCCGGCAGTCCAGGTATTCGAGGGTTCGGCGCAAGCCGGACCCTTTCGCATTTTGGGGGCAGCCCTTGCGGGTGTCCGTCATTTGCTCTAGGGCTTGCCCATTCTCAGGGCGGGGTGAAAGTCCCCACCGGCGGTAAGGGCATGACAGCGCGGCGTCTTGGAGACGCGCGAAGGTGGCCCAAGCCCGCGAGCGCCTTTCCTCGATTTTTGGGGAGAGGGTCAGCAGATCCGGTGCAACTCCGGAGCCGACGGTCATAGTCCGGATGAAAGAGAATGGTCGCTGGCACGAAGGGCAGGGATGCCCGGCGTCGTGCCGTGCGCTCATGCGTCCTGATTTGTGTTTGGTCCGCTTTCAGGGTGCATGACATGAATCAGACTTCCCTCGGCTTTTCCTCCTCGCGCGCCATGGCCGGAGCCGGCTTCATGGTGTTGGCCGGGATCGCTTTCGCCGGCCTCAATGTCGTCACCCAATGGCTGACGATGAAGCTCGGTTTTCCAGCCACCGCCATGGCGTTCTGGCAATATGCCTTCGCCTTCCTCTTCTCACTGCCGTTTCTGCGACGCGTCGGGCTGTCGGCCATGCGCACCGACTATCCCTGGCGTCACATCGCGCGCGTGGTGCTGGCCGCCTTCGGTGTGGGGGCCTGGGTCTCCGGTCTGGCGCACGTGCCGATCTGGCAGGCGATCGCGCTGGTCATGACCTCGCCGTTCTTCATCATCCTCGGCGCCCGCCTGTTTCTCGGTGAACGCGTCGGCGCGGCGCGTTGGGCCGCAACCGCGGTCGGTTTCGCCGGGGCGATGATCATTCTCGAACCGTGGTCGGACAGCTTCAGCTGGGCCGCCCTTTTGCCGATCCTGTCGGCGCTGTTGTGGGGCGCTTCGTCGCTCATCACCAAGAGCCTCACAAGTCTCGAGCGCCCCGAAACGATCACCGTATGGCTGCTTGTGCTTCTGACCCCGATCAACGGCGCCATCGCGCTTTCGGCCGGCTTCACCATGCCGGATGGGACAGCACTCGGCTTCCTGCTGCTCGCCGGGATACTGACCGTAGTCGCACAATATCTGCTGACGCTCGCCTATACTGTTGCCGACGCCGCCTATGTGCAGCCCTTCGACGATCTGAAGCTGCCGCTTAACGTCTTTGCGGGCTGGCTGGTCTTCGGTTACGCGCCGACAGGATATCTTTGGGTCGGCGCAGTGCTGATCCTTGGCGCCTCGCTGTTCATCATGCGCAACGAGTTGCGGCGCGAGCGCGCCGCGCCTGCAACCGGAACGGTGTAAAACCCAAGCGTTGTCATTCGGCTGTCATCGGCATCGCGCAGAACCCCCATGTTTTCAGTGTTCGCACATGGGGGATTTCATGACCATCACTTCGCGCGTGACCGCGCTTGCGGCCGTTCTTCTTGCATCCGCAGCATTTCCTGCGGCGGCCGAGCCCGTCTTCAACCGCATTGCATCCTTTGCTGTTGCCGATAACCTGCCGGAAGGCGATGCGCGCAAGGCGCCGACATCTGCCGAAATCATCACGGCCAGCGAAGACGGCAACACGCTTGTCTATTCCGACAGCCCCGGCAAGCGCGTCGGCCTGATCGACATCACCGATGCCAAGGCGCCGAAGGCAGCCGGCACGGTCTCTTTTGACGGCGAGCCGACCTCGGTCACCATCGCCGGTGCAAAGGCACTCGTCGCGGTCAACACGCGCGAAAGCTTCGTCAAGCCTTCGGGGCTCCTTGCGATCGTCGATCTGGCCTCGAAGAAAGTCGATGCCACCTGCGATCTCGGCGGCCAGCCGGATTCGATCGCCGTCAACAAGGACCGCACGCTGGCGGCCATCGCCATCGAGAACGAGCGCGATGAAGAGCTGAACGACGGCAAGATCCCGCAGATGCCGGCCGGCGACCTCGTCATCTTGTCTTTGAAGGATGGTGTTGCCGATTGCGGTTCGCTGAAGCGCGTGACGCTGACCGGTCTTGCCGAAATCGCCGGTGAAGACCCGGAGCCGGAATTCGTTTCCTTCAACGGCAAGGACGAGATCGCGCTGACGCTGCAGGAGAACAACCACATCGTCATCATCGACGGCAAGACGGGAACGGTGAAGACGCATTTCTCTGCCGGCACGGTCGACCTCAAGAACATCGACACCAAGCGCAACGGCGCGATTGCCTTCAAGGACGAGCAGCCGGGCCGCAAGCGCGAGCCCGACGCGGTGAAGTGGCTCGACGACAACCGCATCGTTGTTGCCAACGAAGGCGACTATGAAGGCGGTTCGCGCGGCTTCACGATCTTCGACACCACCGGCAAGGTACTCTTCGAATCGGGCGCGAGCTTCGAGCATGCGATTGCCGCCATCGGCCACTATCCCGAGAAGCGCTCTTCGGCCAAGGGCGTTGAGCCCGAGGGCCTGGAAGCGGCGAAGTTCGGTGACGACAACCTGTTCTTCGTTCTGTCCGAGCGTGCCTCGATCGTCGGCGTCTACAAGGATACGGGCGCCGAGCCTGAGCTGCTGCAGCTCCTGCCGTCGGGCATCTCGCCGGAAGGCGCCGTCGCGATCCCCGCGCGCAATCTCTTTGCGACCGCAAACGAAGTCGATCTCGTCGAGGACGGCGGCGCGCGCTCGCACGTGATGATCTATGAGCGTGCCGAGGGCGAAGCGGTCTATCCGCAGATCCGCTCCGCCGAGAAGGATGGCCTGCCGATCGGCTTCGGCGCACTCTCCGGTCTCGCTGCCGTCGCCGACAAGCCCGGCTTCCTGCGCGCCGTCAACGATTCGGTCTACTCGTCGCAGCCCACGATCTTCACCATCGACGCCACCCAGAAGCCGGCGCTGATCACCGAAGCGCTCGCCATCACCCGCGATGGCGCACCGGCGCAGAAGCTCGACATCGAAGGCATCGCCAATGACGGGGAAGGGGGCTTCTGGCTTGCGTCGGAAGGCAACTCCGACAAGCTCTACAGCCACGCGATCTTCCACGTGAACAAGAAGGGCGAGATCAAGAAGGAAATCGCCCTGCCGGAAGCGCTGCGTGCCGGCGAAACCCGCTTTGGCTTCGAAGGCATCACCGTTGTCGGCGAAGGCGACGAGCAGACGCTGTGGATGGCGGTTCAGCGCGAATGGAAGGATGACGAGAAGGGCTTCGTCAAGCTCGTCTCCTACAACGTGAAGAGCGAAGAATGGGGCGCCGTGCGCTACCCACTCGAAAAGGCCGGTGACGGCTGGGTTGGTCTGTCGGAAATTTCCGTCCACGGCGACTATGCCTATGTCATCGAGCGCGACAACCTGATCGGTCAGGCTGCCAAGCTGAAGAAGATCTATCGCGTTGCGCTCTCGGAACTGAAGCCAGCTGCCCTTGGCGGTGAACTGCCCGTCGTCAAGAAGGAAGAGGTTCGTGACCTCATTCCGGAACTGAAGGCGCTGAATGGCTACGTCGTCGACAAGGTCGAAGGCTTCACCGTCGATGCCGCCGGCAACGGCTATGTCGTCACCGACAATGACGGCGTCGACGACTCCTCTGGCGAAACCCTGTTCTTCTCCATTGGCGCCATTAACGCGATGTAAGCGTTACCGCCCGGAGAAAACGGGAGAGGCCGGGACATGACGTCCCGGCCTCTTTCTGTTTCGGCACTTGTGATTTGCGACGAGCGAGAACGCTCCTAGCGGGCGATCGCGATCTGCGCTGCCTCTTCGGCCTCATCCTTGCGCTTGCGGATCTCGTCCGTCCGGTCGACCAGCTTGCCGACGATATCAAAGAGCGCGTCGAGTTCTTCGTCGTCGAGGGCCGAGAAGATCTCCTCGAGCAGCTGCTTGCGCGGATGCTCTGCGGCTTCCAGTACGACGCGGCCCGTTTCGGTGATCGAGACGATCTTGGCGCGCCGGTCTTCAGGATCGGGCTTGCGCATGACCAGGCGGTCACGCTCCAGGCCGTCGATCGCTTCGGTGACGGTGCGCGGCGCGAAGTTCAGCGCACAGGCGATGTCGGTCGAACGACAGGGGCCGAGCTTGCTGAGGAAGAAGAGGAACTTGCTGCGCGCCAGCGACACGCCTTCCTCGGTCATCGATTCGTTCACCAGCCGGTGAACCCGGTGATAAAGCTCGAACAGTCTATCGGAAACTTCAAATGTCTTCTTCATGATCGTCGCTGGAATTTCATGAGGTGCCATGTGAAATGGCAGTAACATTAGTGATAGTTATAATTGCCGGATTTGTCGACACAAACCTCCGGCGTTTCACGGTAACTCCATCGCCGACAAAGAAACGGCCACCATTTCTGGCGGCCGTTTCACTCGATGCGGCAAGAAATTCTCGCGACAGGCGACCGTTTGCGCGTCACACGACTTGCGCGACGCCTCCGATCGCGATCAGGCGGCCCAGCGCGCGCCGTTGGTCGACTGGGCGTAGCCGTGACCGCCAGCCTCGGCGAGCGTGAAGCGCGCGATCAGTTCGCGCAGACGGCCGGCTTCCTGGGCAAGCGTCGCGCTTGCCGCATTGGCTTCCTCGACCATCGCCGCGTTCTGCTGGGTGACCTGGTCCATCTGGTTGACGGCCGTATTGACCTCGGAGAGCCCGGCGGACTGTTCCTGTGCCGAGACGGCGATCGCATCCATATGCTGGTTGATCGTGACGATGAAGCCTTCGATCGTGCGAAGAGCCTCGCCGGTTTCGCGCACGAGACGGACGCCGCTTTCGACTTCGACGGCGGAGTTGCGGATCAGATCCTTGATCTCCTTGGCCGCGTTGGCCGAGCGCTGGGCAAGCTCGCGCACTTCCTGGGCGACGACGGCGAAACCCTTGCCGGCATCACCGGCACGTGCTGCTTCGACGCCGGCGTTGAGCGCCAGCAGGTTGGTCTGGAAAGCGATCTCGTCGATGACGCCGATGATGTTGGAGATCTGGCTCGACGAATGCTCGATGCGGCCCATGGCGTCGACCGCGCCCGAGACGATCGCGCCGGACTTGCGGGCGCTTTCGTTGGCCTGGCCGGCAACGCTGCGGGCCTCGTGGGTGCGCTTTGACGAATTGCCGACATTGACCGTGATCTGGTCGAGTGCTGCCGCCGTTTCTTCCAGAGACGCTGCCTGCTGCTCGGTCCGGCGCGACAGGTCGTCGGCGCTCTGGCTGACTTCACGGGCACCGCTGTCGATGCTGCCCGATGCTGACGAGACGGCGGCAAGCGTGTCGGCGAGCTGGGCGACAGCCTGGTTCAGGTCGTGACGCAGCTGCTCGAAATCGGGCGAGAAGGGTTCGTTGAGCTGGAAAGCGAGATCGCCCGAAGCAAGGCGGCGCAGGCCGCTCGCAAGACCGGCGGTGGCTTCCTGAAGGCGGCGCTGGGCTGCTGCTTCCGCTTCTTCCGTCACGCGCAGACGCTCGGCTTCCGCCTTGGCGCGCTGTGTCTGGGCGTCGGCTTCGAGATGCTGATTGGCGATCGCCGCCTGGCGGAAGACCTCGACCGCACGGGCCATCTCGCCGATTTCGTCCTTGCGGGCGCCATAGGGGATGCTGCTGTCGGTGTCACCTTCGGCAAGGCGTGCCATCGAGCGGGTGATGATCTGGATCGGGCGAGCGATGCCGCGCACGGCATAGAGGATGGCGCCGAGCACGATGACGGCGGCAAGGGCGATGACGCCGATCTCGATCATGCGGATCTGGTCATGCGTGGCCGAGCTTGCGGCAACGGCGGCATCCGCGCCGGCGAGGTTCAGCGCCCGCATTTCCTTGATCGCCTCGTCGACCTTGCCTTCGGTCTCGCGCATCTCGACCTTGAAGACGCTCTGCGCCTTCATGTTCTCGAGGTTGTTGGAGAGCTTGACCATGCCTTCGGCGACGGAGAGATAGGCCTGATAGGCAGTCCGGACATTGTCGAGCGCCGCCTTGTCGGCATCGGTGACCATCAGGCTCGAATATTCGTCGGCGAGCTTGTTGAAGCCTCCGACGGTCTCACCGATGACCTTTTCCGCTGCCTTCTTTTCAAACGGCGTCAGGGAAATCAGATGGCGGGCAAACGCCATGCGGGTATCGGAAAGCTGCGTTTCGAGCGCGCGGGAAAGCGAGACGCGCGGTAGCCAGGTGGTGGCGATCTCGTTGTTGCGCTCGTTCATCATCTTGATGCCGCCGAGAGATGAAACGGCAAGCGCCGAAACGATAACGGCGACCACGAGGAAAAGGGCAATAAGCGTGCGGGAAATCTTGAGCCGTGACATGGTACCCCCGGAAGGACGGCCGTCCGTAAAATTGTACTTGAATTAAGTCATTCCGGCTCTTGATCGTCATGACGGAGCGGATAGCCGAAGCAGGAATCATTCCGGTGCCTGGACGCGCTTGAAACGCAGCCGGGGCAAACCTATCGAACAAGATCTTACAAAAGCCCTAATCAATTAAAGTGAGTATAATCTGATATTTGCAGGTAGCGCCGCGATGTCTTGAACAGACGATGTTAACAATCGCCGCCAACAGCATTTGTATTAGCGCCGCCTTTACTTCAGCAGGCTGAAATATGCTTGCCGGGAGCCTGCGCATCTCGCAAGTGGATGACGTGTGACGGCTGATTGACGGGCGGTGGCGGGACGGCCATGGTCGGCCATGCCCTTCCGTTTCGTCCATACCGCAGACCTGCATCTCGATTCGCCTCTCCGCAGCCTCGCCCTTAGAAATGCCGACCTCGCAGAGATCGTGCGCGGGGCGTCGCGGCAGGCTCTGGTCAAGATCGTCGATCTCTGCATCGCCGAAGAGGCCGATGCCCTGCTGATTGCCGGCGATCTCTATGACGGCAGCCAGACGTCGATGAACACGGCCCTGTTTCTCGGACGGGAACTGCGCCGGCTGGATGAACACGGCATCCGCGTCTTCATCATCCGCGGCAACCACGACGCCCAGTCGCAGGTCACCAATGAACTGACCCTGCCGCCATCCGCCCACGTCTTCAAGGGCAGGGCAAAGGCGGTGGTCGCCAAGACGCTGGCAAGCGGTCGCGACGTCTATGTGCACGGCGTGAGCTTCGCCAGCCCGCATGCGCCCGAAAGCCTGCTTCCGGCCTTCCAGCCGCCGGTGCCCGGTGCGGTGAACATCGGCATGCTGCACACGAGCCTCGCAGGGGCCGCAGGTCACGATCTCTATGCCCCCTGCAGCGTCGCCGATCTCGTTGCCCATGGCTTCGATTACTGGGCGCTCGGCCACATCCACCAGCGGCAGGTCCATGCGGCGGAGCCCTTCATCGTGATGCCGGGTATGCCGCAGGGTCGCGACATCAATGAAGTCGGCGTGAAGAGCGTGTCGTTCGTCACGGTCGACGACGACGGCCATGTCAGTCTTGCCGAGCGGGCGATCGGCATCGCCAGCTTCGAACGCCTTCGTGTCGATCTGACGGGCATCACGGAATGGCGCGACATGCTCGATGCCGTCAGGCAGGCGCTTTCGCGCACCTGTGGTGAAGCGGCGGCAGAGAACGTCATCCTGCGTCTGACGCTCGCAGGCGCGACGCCCTTGGCCTGGCGCCTTCGCCGTGACGCGGACCTGTTGCGGGCGGAGATCGACAACATTGCCGCCGGCATCGCCGGCTGCTGGATCGAGAAGGTCGAACTCACCTGCGGCAACGCCCGGACCGAAAAACCGGGCGCCATGCTCGATCCCGTCGAAGAGCTGGCGGCGCTCGTCGAAGCGGACGTCTTGCCGGCGCACGGGTTTCGCCAGGACGTGCTGGCGGCCGTGGAAGACGTCCTGCAACAGCTTCCGCCCGAGCTTCGCCAATCGCTGGCGCCGGACGAAGAGGCGGTCGCGCGGCTGGCGTTTGAAGCCGGTGTGTCGGGAACCGCCGAGGTGCTCGCCCATCTTCATGGCGGTGGCGCCGGCGAGGGTGGCCACTGATGCGGATCAGCGCGCTCGATCTCGTCCGCTACGGCAAGTTTACCGATCGTCGCCTTGACTTCGGCGATGGCGTGCCCGGCACTCCCGACCTCCACATCGTCTACGGCCCGAACGAGGCTGGAAAATCGACTCTGTTTTCCGGTTTTCTCGACCTACTCTTCGGCATCGAGCATTCGAGCCCCTACGGCTTCCTGCACCCTTACCAGACGATGCGCGTGGGCGGCACGATCGAAGCGGCCGGCCGCTTCGATCGGGTCTTCCGCATCAAGAGAAAGACGAATTCACTGGTCGGCCTCGACGACCAGCCCTTGCCCGACAACACGTTTTCCGGAGCGCTCGGCGCGATCGATCGCGACACCTACCAGATGATGTTCTCGCTGGACGACGAGAGCATCGAGAAGGGCGGCGAGGCGATCCTGAAAAGCGAGGGCGAACTCGGGTCACTGCTGTTTTCGGCGAGCTCGGGCCTGCCGGACAGCACGGCGATCCTTGCGGCCCTGCGCGGGCAGGCCGACGGCTTCTACCGGCCACAGGCGCGCAAGCATCAGCTTGCGGAACTGAAAGGCGAGCTTGAGGCCCTGAGGGTCGAACGCAATGCGCTCGATATCAATGCACGCGAATATGCGGCGCTGCGCAAGACGCTGACGCAGGCGCGTGAACGCCACGACGAAGCGATCACGCGTCGAGCCGAGTTGCGGCTGGCGCGGGCCCGCCTGAAAGTCGAGGTCGAAGCGTTGCCCCATTTCGGCAGGCTGCGCGCCCTCCGTGCGGAACTGGCGGGCGCTCCGCCGCTGCCGGTCCCGCCAGCGGAGTGGGCGAGTGAACTGCCGGCGCTTCGGCGCCAGGAGGCGGAGACGGAGATCAGGCTACGACAGATCGACAGCGAGATGCAGCATCGCCGCGATGCGCTCGAGGAAATGCCGCTCGACAAGGAAGGCCTCTGCCTGATCGAGCGCCTGACCGCGCTTCAGGAAACCGCGCTTGATGCGCGTTATGTCACCGCGGCGCGCGACATGCCGTCTCGATTGGAGGATCTGGCGCGGACCGGGGCAGAAATTCTTGGCTGCCTGTTGCGGCTCGGCGAACCGGCTGACCGCGATCCCGCGTCGCTTTTACTTGCGGCCGGGACCGGCGCGCAGCTTCAGGATTTGGCGCGCCGGCACTCGGCCCTCGTCGAACGTGTCGCTTCGGCTCGCCTGGAGCTGCAGAGCGCCGTCGAATCGGATCGGGACGCTGAAGGCGATTTGCTACGGCTCGAAGAGCAGGGGGCAGCGGACGTCTCCGGGCTTGCCGAAAAGCTGTCGCTGTTGCGGCGCAGCGACTGCGTCCTGCGCAAGCAGGCGGCGCAACAGGCCATCGACCGGTTGGATGCGGAACTCGCCGACAAGCTTGTGCAGCTGAGGCCCTTTGCCGGAACGGCCGATGACCTGCTCGCGCTCGACGCCCCGTCGCCGGCAACGCTGGAGACCTGGCGCAGGGCAGCTGCCAGTCAGGAGGAGCGGCATTTGCGAGTTGTCGACCGCATCGCCGCCGAGCAGGAGTTGCTGGCGGGGGACGAGGCGCGGCTGGCCGGGCTGTCCGCCGTTGGCGGCACGATGGACGATTTCTCGGCCTCAGCACTGCGTCAGCGCCGCAATGAAGCGTGGCGCCAGCACAAGGCGGAGCTTGCTCTGGAAACGGCCACTGCCTTCGAGCAGGCGATGAGCGAAGACGATGAGGTTTCCGCGCGACGCCTTGCGGACACGGCGCAGCTTGCCGACATGCGCGGCTTGTCGCTGTCGATCGCCGAGCGGCGTGCCCGCATCGCGACGCTGCGTCAGCAGGAGAAGCAATCTCTGGCCGACGCGGCGACGCAAGCGCAGGTTTTGGCAACAGCCGTCTTGGCCTGCGGCTTACCTAGCGTGATGCGTCTGACGCAGCTGGAGGCTTGGCTGACCACACGGCTTGCGGCGCTGGACCTGCGCGCGCATTTGCGCGCGGCGCGCCAGGATTTCGATCGCGCCCATTCCGAGGAGGCCGAAGCGATTGCCGGCTTGCGCGAGGAGCTTGCGGCCATAGATATCGACGGACGCCTGCCGGAGCGGCTCGACAACCTTCTCCTTGCCGCCGAGCAGGCGGTGTCGCAGGCGCGTGCGCTGGACGGCGCCCGCAACGCAGCCCGTGAGGCGGCAAAGCGGGCGCGAACGCTTCTGGAAAGCCGGCAGTCGGCGCTCGATCTGGCTGAAGACGCGATGGACGCGTGGCAAGAACAATGGTCGGAACTTCTTGCCAAAAGCTGGTTGGCCGCGCGGAGCGAACCGCTGACGCCAGAGCAGACCGGTCCGATGCTGACGATCCTGCAGGAGCTCGATAAGCTGACGCAGCGCAAGGCCGACCTCGAATATCGCATCGCCGGCATGCGCAAGGACCAGGTTGAATTCGACCGTGCCATTGCCGAGCTTGCCCGCGGGACGGCCGCTGATGACACACTGACGACCTACATGACGTTGAAGACGCGCGCCGCCGAGGCGCAGCGGCTTTCGGATCGCCGCGCAACCTTCCTCGCCGAAATCGCCCGCCTGGAGGAAGAGCGGCGTGTCGCCTGTGCGGAGCGGGAACTCCATGTGGCGCGCAGGCGGCAGGTGCTTGAATTCTTCGACTGCGAAACGCTCGATGAGGCCGCGCAGCTATTCGAGGCCGGTCGGGAACAGCAGCGCCTGCGTGAACGCATCGCCGAATCGGAGGCGGATCTTGCCTCCCGCCTTGATGTCGCCGAGAGCACGCAGGCGGAGGCTTTGCTCGCGGAACTCGATGACACGGCGGTGCGGCTGGAGCTGGCACGGCTGGATGCCGCACTCGAACAAAGCGACCGCGACGTCAGTGAACTGCATACGGAGATGCGGGAAAGAGAAAAGGCGCTCGCGGCTGTCGAAGGCGGCGACACGGTCGCAGAACTCGAACAGAAGCGGCGGACGTTGCTGCTCGACATCGAAAACAAGGCGCTTGCCTATCTGCGGCTTCGCGCCGGCGTAATCGCCGCCGAGACCGCGCTCCGGCTTTTCCGCGAGCGGCATCGCAGCGCAATGATGCGGCGCGCGTCGGAGACCTTCAGCCGGATCAGCGGCGGAGAATATTCCGGCCTGTCGGCGCAGTCCGACCGGGGACAGGAGTTCCTGATCGCCAATGCGGCGGCCGGTGGGTCGAAGCTTGCCAAGGATCTCTCCAAGGGCACGCGCTTTCAGCTCTATCTGGCGCTCAGAATCGCCGGCTATCACGAAATCGCAGCCGCGCGCGAATCGCTGCCCTTCATCGCCGACGACATCATGGAGACCTTCGACGACGGACGCGCCGGCCGCGCCTTCGAGCAGATGGCCGAAATGGCCCGCGTCGGCCAGGTGATCTATCTGACGCACCACGAGCATCTTTGCGAGATCGCCCGTGAGGCCTGTCCGACTGTGACAATCCACAGGTTATGATAGGCTCGCGGGCGAGGTCGGGCCTGTTGGCCGTAGCGCACTTTCGCTGACGACGAGCGCCACACACGAAAATCGGAGGAACGAGATATGGACATCATACCCGGTGGATCGAGACCTTCGATGCGCGCCCCGGCGGAATACTTCACCGGCACGGTACGCCAGGACCCGGTGATCGAGGCCGCAGACCCGGCGCGCGTCCGCGCTGTCAGCGTCACCTTCGAGCCCGGCGCTCGGACGGCCTGGCATACGCACCCGCTCGGCCAGACCCTGGTTGTCACCGCCGGCCGTGGTCTCGTGCAAAGCTGGGGTGGCCCTGTGCAAGAGATTCGTATGGGCGATGTCGTCTGGTTCCCGCCGGGCGAAAAGCACTGGCACGGTGCAGCACCCGATACGGCCATGGTGCATCTTGCGATTCAGGAAGCGCTCGACGGCAAGGCTGTGGATTGGCTGGAGCATGTCAGCGACGAGCAGTATCGCGGCGGGTAGCACCGGTGGGCCTATCGATACGTTGGGATTTGGCGGGTTTGCTGCTCCGGCGAGGCTGACGGTGGCGGGTATCGCGATCGAGGCCGTCGAATCCCTGATTCCCGACCGTTGACGGCTGAGCTCTAAAGCCAAAGCAATTCGAAGCGGCAGGCCTATCGCAAACGGCACGCGATAACGCGAACAGCAATTTGAGCAGATTTGGTGATGATTTTCTGTGGGAGAAAATGGTGGGCGATGAGAGACTCGAACTCCCGACATCCTCGGTGTAAACGAGGCGCTCTACCAACTGAGCTAATCGCCCTTCCGCGTTTGGACCGGATCAGTCCGCCGCGTCGGTGGCCGTGATCTAGGCGTAACCGAAAAAAACCGCAAGAGCATTTGTATCGTTTTTATGATTTTTTTTGTTGGCGGTTGCGCGACACCCTGAAACTGCGGGCTTCGTGCTTGTGGACAAAATGCGCGGACGGTGCCTCGGTAACGGCGAACGGGGGAGGGAGGGGAGGCAATCCGGAATCAGCCTCCGTGTACGCGCATCGACGAGTGCGTGTTGGGATAGGTGACGACGGGCCGGTGGCGGCAGGCGCCATTGGTCCATTCCGATTTCGATCCTTTTATCGCCCTGTGGATCAATTTTCACTCCGTCACGGATTTGTCTTCAAACACGCTTGACACCCCAATCCGAACCGCTTAGTTAGCCGCTCATCGAACGGCGCTGCTGCTCGATGCGGGGCGGAAACGCCTCAACCAAGTCAAGATGATGCGGGTGTAGCTCAGTCGGTTAGAGTGCCGGCCTGTCACGCCGGAGGTCGCGGGTTCGAGCCCCGTCACTCGCGCCACTCTTGATCTGGATTTGCCTAGGTGTTCTCAACGAGGGCCGATGGTGGTACTAATGACCGTTCGCGGTCATCATGCGCGGGTGTAGCTCAGTCGGTTAGAGTGCCGGCCTGTCACGCCGGAGGTCGCGGGTTCGAGCCCCGTCACTCGCGCCATTTCTTCTCTCCGTCCTTACTGCGAATTGCGTCGGCCCTGGGGCCGGATTGTGCGCTGCGGCAATCTGTCTCGTCTCGCTTTGTTTTACCGTAAAGTTCGCGTCGGCCTGCGAATCCGCGCTTTGTCGGTATCACCCGTCCGATCCTGTGTTGCGAAGCGGTTTAAATGGCCCCTCAAGGCTTGCGCGACGGCGCGGGCTGCGCTAACCACTCCGGCGTTGCAACATATTTTTCGGCCTGCGAGATTTGTTGTTCTGGCGCTCTCCCATGCGCCCTCCCGCAGGCAGGGACGGATAACAATGACTGAACTTCTCGGTTCCTACGTTCCGATCGCGATTTTCATTGGAATCGCATTGGTGATCGGTGTGGCGCTTCTGATTGCTCCCTTCGCCGTCGCCTTCAAGGCTCCTGATTCGGAAAAGCTGTCGGCCTACGAGTGCGGCTTCAATGCGTTCGACGACGCCCGCATGAAGTTCGACATCCGCTTCTATCTCGTGTCGATCCTCTTCATCATCTTCGACCTCGAAGTTGCCTTCCTCTTTCCTTGGGCGGTTTCGTTCCATGAATTGGGCTGGTTCGGCTTCTGGTCGATGATGGTGTTCCTCGGTGTGCTGACGATCGGCTTTATCTATGAATGGAAGAAGGGAGCGCTGGAATGGAACTGACCTCCGGCACCACGCTCGTTGCGCCCAAGCCGAAAGGGATCATCGATCCCTCCACCGGCAAGCCGATTGGCAGCAATGATGCATTCTTCGGCGAGATCAACAATGAGCTCGCCGACAAGGGTTTTCTGGTCACCTCGACCGACGAGCTCATCAATTGGGCCCGTACCGGTTCGCTGATGTGGATGACCTTCGGTCTCGCCTGCTGCGCGGTCGAAATGATGCAGATGTCGATGCCGCGCTACGACGCCGAACGCTTCGGTTTTGCGCCGCGCGCCTCGCCGCGCCAGTCCGACGTCATGATCGTCGCCGGCACGCTGACCAACAAGATGGCGCCTGCGCTCCGCAAGGTCTATGACCAGATGCCGGAGCCGCGTTACGTCATCTCGATGGGTTCGTGCGCCAATGGCGGCGGCTACTACCACTATTCCTATTCGGTTGTTCGCGGTTGCGACCGCGTCGTTCCCGTCGACATCTACGTGCCAGGCTGTCCTCCCACGGCAGAAGCGCTGCTTTACGGCGTGCTCCTGCTGCAGAAGAAGATCCGCCGGACCGGCACGATCGAGCGCTAAGGGCAGGGGATCTTTGATATGAGTGAAGCCCTGAATGAGCTTGCGTCCTACCTGCGCGAAACGCGCGGTGCGCTGATCTCCGACGCATCGCTGGCCTATGGCGAGCTGACGCTGACGACGACGTCGGCGAACCTGATCGCGCTGCTTACGTTCCTTCGTGACGATGTGCAGTGCGCCTTCGTCAATTTCGTCGATGTCTGCGGCGTCGACTGGCCGCAGCGGCCGGACCGTTTCGACGTTGTCTATCATCTCTTGTCGCCGCGCCAGAACCTGCGCGTGCGCGTCAAGGTCGCAACCGGCGAGAACGAGCCGGTTCCGTCGGCAACGCCGGTCTATCCCGGTGCCGACTGGTTCGAGCGCGAAGCCTACGATATGTACGGCATCCTGTTTACCGGCCATCCTGACCTGCGTCGCATCCTGACGGACTACGGTTTCGAAGGACATCCGCTGCGCAAGGACTTCCCGGTCACCGGTTTTGTCGAGGTGCGTTACGATGACGAAGCAAAGCGCGTCGTCTACGAACCCGTCGAACTGAAGCAGGAATTCCGCAACTTCGACTTCCTCTCTCCCTGGGAAGGCACGGACTACGTGCTGCCCGGCGACGAGAAGGCGAAAGCACGGTGAGACTAAGTGGTCCGCGGTAGCCGGTGAACGGCTGCCGTCCGACCTGGAGCAATCGGTATGACCGAACATAACGTCCGCAACTTCAACATCAACTTTGGTCCGCAGCATCCGGCGGCGCACGGCGTTCTTCGTCTGGTGCTCGAGCTTGATGGCGAAATCGTCGAGCGCGTCGATCCGCATATCGGCCTGCTGCATCGCGGTACCGAAAAGCTGATCGAGACCAAGACCTACCTGCAGGCCGTGCCCTATTTCGACCGCCTCGACTACGTGGCGCCGATGAACCAGGAGCATGCCTACGCGCTGGCGATCGAGAAGCTGACGGCGACCGAAGTTCCGATCCGCGGCCAGCTCATCCGCGTCCTCTATTCGGAAATCGGCCGCATCCTCTCGCATCTTCTGAACGTCACGACTCAGGCCATGGACGTCGGCGCGCTGACGCCGCCGCTCTGGGGCTTTGAAGAGCGCGAAAAGCTGATGGTGTTCTACGAGCGTGCCTGCGGCGCGCGCATGCACTCGGCCTACTTCCGTCCGGGCGGCGTCCATCAGGACCTGCCGCACGAACTCGTCGAAGACATCGGCAAGTGGATCGATCCGTTCCTGAAGACCGTCGACGACATCGACGAACTCTTGACCGGCAACCGCATCTTCAAGCAGCGCAACGTCGACATTGGCGTCGTCAAGCTCGACGATGCCTGGGCCTGGGGCTTCTCGGGCGTGATGGTGCGTGGCTCGGGCGCTGCCTGGGACCTGCGTCGTTCGCAGCCCTACGAGTGCTATTCGGATCTCGAGTTCGATATCCCGATCGGCAAGAACGGCGACTGCTTCGACCGTTATCTGATCCGTATGATCGAAATGCGCCAGTCGGCTCGCATCATGCGCCAGTGCGTCGATCGTCTGCTCGGCGATGCCAAGGTCGGTCCGGTTTCGTCGCTCGACGGCAAGATCGTTCCGCCGAAGCGCGGCGAGATGAAGCGTTCGATGGAAGCGCTCATCCACCACTTCAAGCTCTATACCGAAGGCTACCACGTGCCGGCCGGCGAAGTTTACGCCGCCGTCGAAGCGCCGAAGGGCGAATTCGGCGTCTATCTCGTCTCCGACGGCACCAACAAGCCCTATCGCTGCAAGATCCGTGCCCCAGGTTATGCGCATCTGCAGGCGATGGATTTCCTCTGTCGGGGACACCAGCTTGCCGACGTTTCGGCCGTGCTGGGCTCCCTCGATATCGTGTTCGGTGAGGTGGACCGCTGATGCGTCTCGCGCCCCTGGCCACGCTCGCTCTTCTCGCGCTTGCATCGACCGTTTCTGCGCAGGAGCAGGTCGAAAGCGGCGCGACGTCGGGCGGCATGCGCGGGGGCTCGATGGCCGATCTCGTTGCCAAGGGCTACGAGATCAAGGCCGCGGTCGCCAATGGCACGCGCTACATCGTATTTTTGCAGAAAGACCAGTCAGCCTATGCCTGTGAGTTCGTCTCGGTGACGAAATCGCGGTGCGGTTCGATTAACTGATAAGGTGTCCACTAGAATGTCCGTTCGTCGACTAGCCGAAGACACCGTCCAGCCAGCGAGCTTTGCCTTCAGCAAGGAGAACGCCGCCTGGGCGAAGGAAACGATCAATAAGTACCCCAAGGGTCGTGAGCAGTCTGCCGTCATCCCGTTGTTGATGCGCGCTCAGGACCAGGACGGCTGGGTCACGAAGGCCGCCATCGAGTCGATCGCGGACATGCTCGGCATGCCGTACATCCGCGCGCTCGAAGTTGCGACCTTCTACACCCAGTTCCAGTTGAAGCCGGTCGGCACGCGCGCCCACATCCAGGTTTGCGGTACGACGCCCTGCATGCTGCGTGGTGCCGAAGACCTGATCAAGGTTTGCAAGAGCAAGATTGCCCATGATCCCTTCACCCTGAACGAGAGTGGCACGCTTTCCTGGGAAGAAGTCGAATGTCAGGGCGCCTGCGTCAACGCGCCGATGGTCATGATCTTCAAGGACACCTTCGAAGACCTGACGCCCGAGCAGCTCGAGCAGATCATCGACCGTTTCGAAGCAGGCAAGGGTGCTGAAGTCACCCCCGGTCCGCAGATCGATCGCATCTATTCGGCTCCGGAAGGCGGCCCGACGACCCTCATGCTTGCGGATGCGGCTCCGGCCAAGGCTGCGGCCAGCGCCGCCAAGAAGGTGAGCGATGCTCCGGCCGTCTCCGTGCCGCCGTCGAATGCCGGCCGCGCCAAGACCGCGTCGGCCGTGACCGACGCATCGCTGAAGACCCCGGCGACGGCAAAGGCGGAAGCCGCTGCCAACGCCAAGGTGGAAGGCGACACTGTCGACAAGTCGAAGCCGGCCAAGGCTGCTGCCGTCTCCGGCAAGCCGTCGCTGGAGGACAAGAACCGTCCGGCCGGCATCGAGAAGCCGGAAGCGACCGACGACCTCAAGCTGATCTCGGGCGTCGGTCCGAAGATCGAGGGTACGCTCAACGAACTGGGCATCTACACCTACGCGCAAGTTGCTTCGTGGAAGAAGGCGGAGCGCGAGTGGGTCGACGGATACCTGAATTTCAAGGGCCGCATCGAACGCGACGACTGGGTCAAGCAGGCCAAGGCGCTCGCCAAGGGCGGCGAAGCCGAATACATCAAGGTCTTCGGCAAGAAGCCGCGGTAAAGAGGTGAATTATGCTCAGAGATGAAGACCGCATCTTTACCAATATCTACGGCCTCAAGGACAAGTCCCTGAAGGGCGCCATGGCGCGCGGCCACTGGGACGGCACCAAGCAGCTGCTCGAAAAGGGCCGTGACTGGATCGTCAACGAAGTGAAGGCTTCCGGCCTTCGCGGTCGTGGCGGCGCCGGCTTCCCGACGGGCCTCAAGTGGTCCTTCATGCCGAAGGAAAGCGACGGCCGTCCGCATTACCTCGTCGTCAATGCCGACGAGTCCGAGCCCGGCACCTGCAAGGACCGTGACATCATGCGTCACGATCCGCATACGCTGATCGAAGGCTGCGTCATCGCCAGCTTCGCCATGGGTGCCCATGTCGCCTACATCTACGTCCGCGGCGAATTCGTTCGCGAGCGCGAGGCGCTGCAGGCGGCGATCGACGAGTGCTACGCCTATGGCCTGCTCGGCAAGAACAACAAGCTCGGCTACGACATCGACATCTACGTGCACCATGGTGCCGGCGCCTACATCTGTGGCGAAGAGACGGCGCTGCTCGAAAGCCTTGAAGGCAAGAAAGGCCAGCCGCGCCTGAAGCCGCCGTTCCCGGCCAACATGGGCCTCTACGGCTGCCCGACGACCGTCAACAACGTCGAGTCGATCGCGGTCACCCCGACCATCCTGCGCCGCGGCGCCGGCTGGTACACGAGCTTCGGCCGGCCGAACAACCACGGCACCAAGCTCTATTCGGTCTCCGGTCACGTCAACCGCCCGTGCACGGTCGAAGACGCGATGTCGATCCCGTTCCATGAGCTGATCGAAAAGCACTGTGGCGGCATCCGCGGCGGCTGGGACAACCTGCTTGCCGTCATTCCCGGCGGTTCGTCCGTTCCTTGCGTGCCCGGCGCGCAGATGAAGGACGCGATCATGGATTTCGACGGTCTGCGCGAGGTCGGTTCCAGTCTTGGAACCGCCGCCGTCATCGTGATGGACAGGTCGACCGACATCATCAAGGCGATCTGGCGTCTCTCGGCCTTCTACAAGCACGAGAGCTGCGGTCAGTGCACGCCGTGCCGCGAAGGCACCGGCTGGATGATGCGCGTCATGGAACGCATGGTTCAGGGCCGCGCCCAGAAGCGCGAAATCGACATGCTGTTCGACGTCACCAAGCAGGTGGAAGGCCACACGATCTGCGCCCTCGGCGACGCAGCTGCCTGGCCGATTCAGGGCCTGATCAAGCATTTCCGTCCGGAAATGGAAAAGCGCATCGACGAATATACGCGCAATGCGTCGTCGCATGGCGCGGTTCTGGAAGCGGCGGAGTAACCCGACGATGGCCGGCGCACGCGAAGAGGGACAGATGAAGGGACAGGCCGAAGCAGGCATTCCGTTCGCACGTCCGCTTGGCGGCGATCCGGCCGACCCGTTCGGCATGGGCGAATGGATGAAGGGCCTTTCACAGGTGCCGCTGCATCCGCTGATGGTTCACCCGGCAGCCGCAGTTGCAGCAGCGACCGCGATCGGCTTCGGTCTCACGACCCAGATTGCAGGCGCCATGATCGGCGCGATGCAAGGGGCCGTCGAGGCGGCGCAGAAGCGGGCAGAGCCCGCAGCGTCTGACACGACGACTGCCGTTGTCGCAAAGACAGTGCAGGCCGACGCAAAGCCGGAACCGGTCGCCAAGCCGTCCGCGCCTGCCAAGCGCGCAGCCGCAAAGCCGGTGGTCGAGAAGGTTGCCACTCAAAAGGTGGTCAAGGTTCGCGCGACGCGCGCCAAGGCGAAAGCCGCCGACGACCTCAAGCGGATCTCCGGCATCGGCCCGAAGCTCGAGCAGGTGCTGAACGCGAAGGGCATCAGCGGCTTTGCCGACATCGCCGGTTGGAGCGAGGCGGATGTCGCCCGCTTCGACGACGAACTCGGTTTCGGCGGGCGGATCAAGCGGGACGATTGGGTTGGACAGGCCAAGGCGCTGAAAGGCGCTTGAGACAACAGGGCGGGGACCGGGGACGGCCATCGCCCGCAAGCAGCAAGGCTGTGTTGGAATTGTGCGTCGCCGATGGGCCGACGGACGGAAGACAGGATTGAGTACGAAGATGGCAAAGCTGAAAGTCGACGGAAAAGAGATCGAGGTACCGGATCATTTCACGCTGCTTCAGGCGTGCGAAGAGGCCGGGGCTGAAGTTCCGCGCTTCTGTTTCCACGAGCGGCTTTCGGTCGCCGGCAACTGCCGCATGTGTCTGATCGAGGTGAAGGGAGGGCCGCCCAAGCCCGCCGCTTCCTGCGCCATGGGCGTGCGCGACCTCCGTCCGGGCCCGAACGGCGAAGCGCCGGAAGTCTTCACGACCACGCCGATGGTCAAGAAGGCGCGCGAAGGCGTGATGGAATTCCTGCTGATCAACCATCCGCTCGACTGCCCGATCTGTGACCAGGGCGGCGAATGCGACTTGCAGGACCAGGCCATGGCCTTCGGTATCGACAGCTCGCGCTACCAGGAAAACAAGCGCGCCGTCGAAGACAAGTATATCGGCCCGCTCGTCAAGACCGTGATGAACCGCTGCATTCACTGCACGCGCTGCGTTCGCTTCACGACCGAAGTTGCCGGCATTGCCGAACTTGGCCTGATCGGCCGCGGCGAAGACGCCGAGATCACCACCTATCTCGAGCAGGCGATGACCTCCGAGCTGCAGGGCAACGTCGTTGACCTCTGCCCGGTCGGTGCGCTGACCTCGAAGCCGTTTGCCTTCACCGCCCGTCCGTGGGAGCTGAACAAGACCGAATCCATCGACGTGATGGACGCGCTCGGTTCGGCGATCCGCGTCGATACCCGCGGCCGCGAAGTCATGCGCATTATGCCGCGCGTCAATGAGGACATCAACGAAGAGTGGATCTCCGACAAGAGCCGCTTCATCTGGGATGGCCTGAAGACGCAGCGCCTCGATCGTCCATACGTCAAGAAGGACGGCCGTCTGCAGCCGGCAACGTGGGGCGAAGCCTTCCAGGCGGTCAAGGCTGCCGTCGCCCAGACTTCCGGCGACAAGATCGGCGCCATTGCCGGCGACCTCGCTTCGGTCGAAGAAATGTACGCGCTGAAGCAGCTGATCGCAGCGCTCGGCTCCGAGAGTGTCGACTGCCGCCAGGATGGTGCCGCACTCGACCCGTCGCTCGGCCGCTCCAGCTACCTCTTCAACCCGACGATCGCTGGCATCGAAAGCGCTGACGCGCTGCTGATCATCGGCTCCAATCCGCGCTTTGAGGCTTCGGTTCTCAACGCTCGCATCCGCAAGCGCTACCGCATGGGCAACTTCCCGATCGCCGTGATCGGCGAGCCGGGCGAACTGCGTTACGAATACGAGTATCTCGGCGCCGGCACCGAAACGCTCGCCGAGCTCGTCTCGGGCAAGGGCAAGTTTGCAGCGACCTTGAAGAAGGCGCAGCGCCCGATGATCCTCATCGGCCAGGGTGCTGTTGCAGGGGAGGGCGGCGCTGCCGTTCTTTCTGCCGCCGCCAAGCTCGCAGGCGCTGTCGGTGCGGTTACCGCCGAGTGGAACGGTTTTGCCGTTCTTCACACGGCCGCTTCCCGCGTCGGTGGTCTCGACCTCGGCTTCGTTCCGGGCGCGAACGGCAAGACGGCGGCCGAGATGGTCACCGCCTCCGAAGTTCTCTTCCTGCTCGGCGCCGACGAGATCGACCTTGCGGAACGCAAGTCCGGCTTCACGGTTTATATCGGCTCGCACGGCGACAACGGCGCACATGCCGCCGACATCATCCTGCCGGGCGCGACCTACACCGAAAAGTCCGGCACCTGGGTCAACACCGAAGGCCGCGTTCAGGTCGGCAACCGCGCCGGCTTCGCACCGGGCGACGCACGCGAGGACTGGGCGATCATCCGCGCGCTCTCCGACGTGCTCGGCAAGAAGCTGCCCTTTGATTCGCTTGGCGAATTGCGCTCGAAGCTCTATGCGGCCCACCCGCATTTCGCCGATATCGACGCGATCGCGAACGGCAACGGCGACGAAATTGCCGCACTTGGTCAAAAAGCCGGTGAGATGGGCAAATCCGTGTTTGCGTCTCCGGTCAAAGACTTCTATTTGACGAACCCGATAGCGCGCGCATCCGCCGTCATGGCCGAATGCTCGGCTTTGGCACGCAACAATTTCAAAGCTGCGGCGGAATGAGCGCGAGGGAATAGAGTATCATGGACGCTTTCGTTTCGACCTATGTCTGGCCCGCGATCATCATGGTCGCCCAGTCGCTGCTGCTCCTGGTCGCGCTGCTGCTTTTCATCGCCTACATCCTGCTCGCAGACCGTAAGATCTGGGCTGCAGTTCAGCTCCGCCGTGGTCCGAATGTGGTGGGCCCCTGGGGACTTTTCCAGTCCTTCGCCGACCTTTTGAAGTTCGTCTTCAAGGAGCCGGTTATCCCGGCCGGCGCCAACAAGGCGATCTTTCTGCTAGCCCCGCTCGTCTCCGTGACGCTGGCGCTCGCCGCTTGGGCCGTGATCCCGCTCAACGCCGGCTGGGTGATCGCGAACATCAACGTCGGCATCCTCTTCGTGTTCGCCATATCTTCTCTCGAAGTTTATGGCATCATCATGGGCGGCTGGGCGTCGAACTCCAAATATCCCTTCCTCGGCGCGCTTCGCTCCGCAGCTCAGATGGTCTCCTACGAAGTCTCGATCGGCTTCGTTATCGTCACCGTCCTGCTCTGCGTCGGCTCGCTGAACCTGACGGACATCGTCAACGCGCAGTCGAGCGGCATCGGCACCAACCTCGGCCTGCCGGCGTCGTTCCTCGACTGGCATTGGCTGGCGCTGTTCCCGATGTTCATCGTGTTCTTCATTTCGGCGCTGGCCGAAACGAACCGCCCGCCTTTCGACCTTCCCGAAGCGGAATCCGAACTCGTCGCCGGCTTCATGGTCGAGTACGGCTCCACGCCTTACATGATGTTCATGCTCGGCGAATATGCCGCCATCTGCCTGATGTGCGCGCTGACGACGATCCTGTTCCTCGGTGGCTGGCTGCCTCCGGTGGACGTCTGGTTCCTCAACTGGGTACCCGGCATCATCTGGTTCGTGCTGAAGGCATCCTTCGTGTTCTTCATGTTCGCGATGGTGAAGGCCTTCGTGCCGCGTTACCGCTACGACCAGCTGATGCGTCTTGGCTGGAAGGTTTTCCTGCCGATCTCTCTCGCAATGGTCGTGATCACTGCGTTCGTTCTCAAGCTGACGGGAGCCGCATGACGATGGCTCACGTTTGGCAGCATACCGCCGGTCGCTCCCAGGCCGGCAACTCTGGAGGTAAATGATGGCCGGTCTTTCGCAAGCCGTCAGCTCGCTGTTCCTGAAGGAATTCGTCGGCGCGTTCTTTCTGTCGATGCGCTATTTCTTCAAGCCGAAGGCGACGTTGAACTACCCCTTCGAAAAGGGACCGGTCAGCCCGCGCTTCCGCGGCGAGCATGCGCTGCGCCGTTATCCGAACGGTGAAGAGCGTTGCATCGCCTGCAAGCTGTGCGAGGCGATCTGTCCTGCACAGGCCATCACCATCGAAGCCGGCCCGCGCCGCAACGACGGCACACGCCGTACGGTTCGCTACGACATCGACATGGTGAAGTGCATCTATTGCGGTTTCTGCCAGGAAGCCTGTCCGGTCGATGCCATCGTCGAGGGCCCGAACTTCGAGTTCGCCACCGAGACGCGCGAAGAGCTTTACTACGACAAGGACAAGCTCCTCGCCAACGGCGACCGTTGGGAACGGGAAATCGCACGCAACATCGCAATGGACTCGCCCTATCGCTGAGGCCAGAGCGTAGCGCCGCCCCGGGGAGGGCGGTGCATGTGACATAGGTTTGGGCAACGGCCGGACGCGTGTCCGGCTTTGCCTGTGGAGTGGGGCCAGAAGCGCCTCACGCCGTGCAAGACGAAGAAGGCACCGATCATGGGTCTGCAGGTTCTTTTTTTCTATCTCTTTGCCTTCATCGCGGTGGCGTCGGCATTCATGGTCATTGCGGCCAGGAACCCGGTTTATTCGGTTCTGTTCCTGATCCTGACCTTCTTTAACGCGGCAGGTCTGTTCCTGCTGACTGGCGCCGAATTCCTCGCGATGATCCTGCTGGTCGTTTATGTCGGCGCGGTCGCGGTGCTGTTCCTGTTCGTGGTTATGATGCTCGACATCGACTTCGCGGAACTGCGGGCCGGCGTGCTTGAATATGCGCCGGTGGGCGCGCTGATCGGTCTGATCCTTGCAGCCGAGCTCATCATCGTGGTTGGCGGTGCGACGTTCTCGCCCGAGATCGCCAAGTCGATTTCGATGCCGATCCCGGCGGTCGCCGACCGCACGAACACGGCAGCGCTCGGCGACGTGCTTTACACGCACTACGTCTACTTCTTCCAGATCGCCGGCCTGGTCCTGCTCGTCGCCATGATCGGCGCGATCGTGCTGACCCTGCGCCACCGCGAAAACATCAAGCGCCAGAACATCCCGCAGCAGGTTGCCCGCACGCCCGAGACCGCCGTCGAAGTGGTCACGGTCAAGCCCGGCCAGGGCATTTAAGTCGGACGCGAGATCGAGGAACAAAAAATGGAAATCGGAATTTCCCACTATCTCACCGTCAGCGCCATCCTGTTCACGCTGGGCGTCTTCGGCATCTTCCTGAACCGGAAGAACGTCATCGTCATCCTGATGTCGGTCGAACTCATTCTTCTTGCGGTCAACATCAACATGGTCGCCTTCTCGGCGTTCCTGAATGACATCACTGGCCAGGTCTTTGCCCTGTTCATCCTGACCGTCGCGGCTGCGGAAGCGGCTATCGGACTTGCAATTCTCGTCGTCTTCTACCGCAACCGCGGCTCGATCGCTGTTGAAGACGTCAACATGATGAAGGGCTGATTGGGCTATGGATACCATCATCAAGGCTATCGTCTTCCTGCCTTTGATCGGCTTTCTGATCGCCGGCCTCTTCGGTAGTTCGATCGGCGCCAAGGCATCGGAATATGTCACCAGCGGTCTGATGATCATTGCCGCTGCGCTCTCCTGGTACGTCTTCTTCGACGTCGCCATGGGCCACCAGGAAATGATCAAGGTTTCGGTGCTGCGCTGGATCCAGTCCGGCACCTTCGATGTCGAATGGGCGTTCCGCGTCGATACGCTGACCTCGGTCATGTTCGTGGTCGTCAACACGGTGTCGACCCTCGTGCATGTCTATTCGATCGGCTACATGCACCACGATCCGCATCGTCCGCGCTTCTTTGCCTATCTGTCGCTCTTCACCTTCGCGATGTTGATGCTCATCACGTCGGACAACCTGGTGCAGATGTTCTTCGGCTGGGAAGGCGTGGGTCTTGCGTCCTACCTGCTCATCGGCTTCTGGTACAAGAAGCCGTCGGCCAACGCTGCTGCGATGAAGGCCTTCATCGTCAACCGCGTCGGTGACTTCGGGTTCGCGCTCGGTATCTTCCTGGTCTTCGTGCTGTTCGGCTCGGTCAACCTGGAAACGATCTTCGCTGCCGCCAAGACCTATCTGCCGGCCGAAGGTGCGGGAGCAGGGGAGGCCGTCGTCACCCTGTTCGGCATGCACCTCGACAAGGCTGATGCCATCACCGCCGCATCCCTGCTGCTCTTCATGGGCGCGATGGGCAAGTCGGCGCAGTTCCTGCTGCACACCTGGCTTCCGGACGCCATGGAAGGCCCGACCCCGGTTTCGGCTCTCATTCATGCCGCGACCATGGTTACCGCCGGCGTCTTCCTCGTCGCCCGCATGTCGCCGGTGTTCGAGCTGTCGCCGGATGCGCTGACCGTCGTCACCATCATCGGCGCGATCACCGCCTTCTTCGCGGCGACCGTCGGCCTCGTCCAGAACGACATCAAGCGCGTCATCGCCTATTCGACCTGCTCGCAGCTCGGGTACATGTTCGTGGCCCTCGGCGTCGGT
Organism: Ensifer sp. ENS06; assembly: GCF_014852205.1. NCBI lineage: Bacteria > Pseudomonadati > Pseudomonadota > Alphaproteobacteria > Hyphomicrobiales > Rhizobiaceae > Ensifer > Ensifer sp. ENS06. The sequence continues at coordinate 1,389,590 of NZ_JACVBC010000001.1, forward strand.
GCCTATGGCGCGGCGATCTTCCACCTGTTCACGCACGCCTTCTTCAAGGCTCTGCTGTTCTTGGGTGCCGGTTCGGTCATCCACGCCGTCGATGGCGAGCAGGACATGCGTTACATGGGCGGTCTCCGGAAGCACATTCCGGTTACCTACTGGATGATGTTCATCGGCACGATCGCACTGACCGGCGTCGGCATCCCTGGGACGATCATCGGTACCGCGGGCTTCTTCTCGAAGGACGCGATCATCGAGTCCGCCTATGCCGCCCATAGCTCGGTTTCCGGTTTCGCCTATGCGCTGCTCGTTGTCGCTGCACTCTTCACCAGCTTCTATTCGTGGCGCCTGACCTTCATGACCTTCCATGGCAAGCCGCGCGCTTCCTCGGATGTCATGCATCACGTCCACGAATCGCCGCAGGTCATGCTGGTGCCGCTCTATATCCTTGGCGTCGGTGCGCTGGTCGCCGGCTTCATCTTCCACGATCACTTCTTCGGCGAAGGCTATGCCGAATTCTGGAAGGGTGCGCTGTTCACCTCGGCGGAAAACGAAATCCTGCATGAGTACCACCACGTGCCGAAGTGGGTTAAGTGGAGCCCGTTTGCTGCCATGGCGATTGGCCTCTTCACGGCCTGGTACATGTATATCCGCCGGCCGGAACTGCCGAAGTATCTGGCAGAGCAGCACCGTGGCCTCTACCAGTTCCTGCTCAATAAGTGGTACTTCGACGAGCTCTATGACTTCCTGTTCGTGCGCTCGGCCAAGTGGCTCGGCACCTTCCTGTGGAAGGAAGGCGACGGTCGCGTGATCGACGGCTACGGCCCGAACGGCATTGCCGCACGTGTGCTCAACGTTACTGACCGCGTTGTCCGCCTGCAGACTGGTTACCTCTATCACTACGCGTTTGCGATGCTGATCGGCATTGCCGCGCTTGTTACTTGGATGATGTTCAGGAGTTCCTTCTGATGACCGATTGGCCCGTACTTTCCGCGGTCACCTTCATGCCGCTCGTCGGCGTCCTGCTTCTCTTGCTCACAAGGGAAGACAGCGCCTACGGCCGCCGGAATATCCTGAACGTTTCGCTGCTGACGACGATCTTCACCTTCGCCGTGTCGGTCTACATCTGGTACCAGTTCGATTCTTCGAACCCAGGCTTCCAGATGATCGAGAAGCATGAGTGGCTCGGCACCGGCATTTCCTACCATCTCGGTGTCGATGGCATCTCGATGCTGTTCGTTGTGCTCTCGGCCTTCCTCATGCCGTTCTGCGTACTGGCGAGCTGGCTGTCGATCGAGAAGCGGCTGAAGGCCTACATGATCGCGTTCCTGGTTCTGGAAACGTTCATGATCGGCGTCTTCGTGTCGCTCGATATCGTGCTGTTCTACGTGTTCTTCGAAGCCGGTCTCATCCCGATGTTCCTCATCATCGGTGTCTGGGGCGGCAAGGACCGCGTTTACGCCAGCTACAAGTTCTTCCTCTATACGCTGCTCGGCTCAGTGCTGATGCTGCTCGCGATCATGGCGATGTACTGGCAGGCCGGTACGACCGACATCACGCAGCTACTGGCCTATAACTTCCCGCGCCAGATGCAGACTTGGCTGTGGCTCGCCTTCTTCGCCTCCTTTGCGGTGAAGATGCCGATGTGGCCGGTCCACACCTGGCTTCCCGACGCACACGTTCAGGCGCCGACGGCGGGCTCGGTCATTCTGGCCGGCGTCTTGCTGAAGCTCGGCGGTTACGGCTTCCTGCGCTTCTCGCTGCCGATGTTCCCGCTGGCCTCAGATTACTTCGCGCCGTTCGTCTTCACGCTTTCGGTCGTCGCCATCATCTACACCTCGCTGGTGGCGCTGATGCAGACCGACATCAAGAAGCTGATCGCCTATTCGTCCGTTGCGCACATGGGCTACGTGACGATGGGTATCTTTGCCGCCAACGTTCAGGGCGTGCAGGGTGCGATCTTCCAGATGCTGTCGCACGGCATCGTCTCCGGCGCGCTCTTCCTTTGCGTCGGCGTTGTCTACGACCGCCTGCACACCCGCGAAATCGCCGCCTATGGCGGCCTCGTCAACAACATGCCGAAATACGCCGTCGCCTTCATGGTGTTCACCATGGCGAACGTCGGCCTGCCGGGCACGTCCAGCTTCGTCGGCGAAGTCCTGACCCTCGTCGGTGCCTTCCGTGCCAACACCTGGGTTGCGCTCTTTGCCACCTCCGGCGTGATCCTGTCGGCCGCCTATGCGCTCTGGCTCTATCGCCGGGTCGTGTTCGGCGCGCTGGAAAAAGAAAGCCTGAAGGCGTTGCTCGACCTGTCGCCGCGCGAAAAGGCCATCCTTTATCCGCTGGTGATCCTGACGATCTTCTTCGGCGTCTATCCGGCACCGATCTTCGATGCGACCGCGGCCTCCGTGGATCTGCTCGTCAACAACTACTCCGCAGCCCTGCAGGCAGCGCAAAACGTTGCGCTTTCGGTGCAATGACCACAGGACGTGATTGGACATGACTGCTGAAACCCTCCTTGCAAGCCTGCAACTCTCGATCCCCGAGCTGATCCTCGCGGTCGGCGCGATGGCGTTGCTGATGATTGGCGTGTTTTCCGGCGAGAAGTCGGCGTCGACGGTCACCGGTCTTGCGGTTGCCCTCCTGATCATCGCTGGCCTCTGGCTCGTGCTTAAGACCGGTGAAGGCGAAGCCTATGGCGGCGCCTTCCTGTCGGACCCCTTCGCCAAGTTCATGAAGGTTCTGGCCCTGATCGGCTCCATCACCGCCCTGGTGATGACGGTCGGCCATGCGCGCTCCGCCCAGATTGACCGTTTCGAGTTCCCAGTGCTTCTGGTGCTGGCAACGCTCGGCATGCTCTTGATGATCTCGGCCAACGACCTGATCTCGCTCTACCTGTCGCTGGAACTGCAGTCGCTGGCCCTTTATGTCGTCGCTGCCATCAACCGAGACAGCATCCGCTCGACGGAAGCCGGCCTGAAGTACTTCGTCCTCGGTGCGCTTTCTTCGGGCATGCTGCTTTACGGCATGTCGCTGATCTACGGCTTCACCGGCCACACCGGCTTTACCCAGATCGCGGCTGCGCTGACGGCTGAAGGCCGCTCGCTCGGCCTGATCTTCGGTCTGGTCTTCGTACTCGCCGGCCTAGCCTTCAAGATCTCGGCCGTGCCGTTCCACATGTGGACGCCTGACGTTTATGAAGGCGCGCCGACGCCGGTCACCGCCTTCTTTGCGGCGGCACCGAAGGTCGCCGCCATGGCGATCCTCGTTCGCATCGTCATCAACGCCTTCGAGCCTGTCGTTGCTGACTGGCAGCAGATCATCGTCTTCATCTCGATCGCATCGATGCTGCTCGGTGCCTTCGCGGCGATCGGCCAGAAGAACATCAAGCGCCTGATGGCCTATTCCTCGATCGGCCACATGGGCTACGCGCTGGTCGGCCTTGCTGCCGGCTCCATGGCTGGTGTTCGCGGCGTGCTGCTCTACATGCTCATCTACATGGTCATGACGCTTGGCACCTTCGCCTGCATCCTGGCGATGCGCCGCAAGGAAGGCGAAAACGTCGAGAACGTCGACGATCTCGCCGGTCTCTCTCAGACCAACCCCTTCATGGCGACGGTGCTGACCGTCCTGATGTTCTCGCTCGCCGGCATCCCGCCGATGGCAGGCTTCTTCGGGAAGTACTTCGTCTTCATGGCGGCCATCGAAGCCCAGCTCTATGCGCTCGCCATCATCGGCGTTCTCGCATCCGTCGTCGGCGCTTACTACTACCTGCGCGTCATCAAGGTGATGTGGTTCGACGATGCCAAGGGCGAGTTCGCCCGTACCGCCGGCGAACTGCGGCTGGTGTTCGGTCTCTCGGGCCTGTTCGTTCTCGGATACGTGCTCATCGGCGGCCCGCTCGGAAACGCCGCTGAAGTCGCGGCGCGGACTTTCTTTTGATCGCCTTTGAAAGCGGCGGCCGGATCTCGCTCGACGATTTCCGGCACGTCGCTCTCGATGCGGTCGGGTCGACCAACAGTGAATGCCTGGCGCGTGCGCGCCAGGGTGACCCGGGCAATCTCTGGGTCACGGCCATCAGGCAGACCGGCGGGCGCGGACGTCGCGGCCGGGCATGGTTCTCCGAACCGGGCAATCTCTACGCTTCGCTTCTCCTCATCGAGCCGGCACCGGTCGAGCACCTGCACTCTTTGCCGCTTGCTGTCGCCGTCGCCGTTCACAGGGCGATCCGCCAGGTGATGCCGCCGGGTTCGGCGCCGGTGGAGATCAAGTGGCCGAACGACATCCTGATCGACGGCAAGAAGACCTGCGGTATCCTGCTTGAAGGCGAAAGCCTCCCGGACGGGCGCCGGGCGCTGGTCATCGGTTGCGGCATCAACATCGCGGTCCAGCCGGATGAAGGGCTCTATCCCGTGACGTCGCTGGCCAACGAAGGTGCGTCGGTTTCGCCCGACGAACTGTTTGCGCGCCTGTTCCTGACGATGGCGGAGACCCTGCAGGTTTGGGATCGGGGCGCCGGTATCGCCACGACGATCGAACAATGGCGGGCAGCAGCCCGCGGCATCGGTGAAACGATAACCGTGAACCTGCCGGACCGGTCGCTTTCAGGGCGCTTTGCCGGTATTGATGAGGCCGGACGGCTGGTGCTCGACACCGGCAACGGCATGACGCAGGCGATTGCCGCCGGCGACGTATTTTTCGGATAAATTTGGAACAGGGGCGCAACACGACATGGCGCAAGAAGAAGAATTGGTGTTCTTGCCGCTCGGCGGCGTCGGCGAAATCGGCATGAATCTTGGCCTGTACGGCTACGGACGGCCGGGCAGCCGCCAGTGGATCATGGTCGATTGCGGTGTGACTTTCCCGGGGCCAGAGCTCCCGGGGGTCGACCTCGTGCTCCCCGATATCGGCTTTCTCGCCGAAGAGCGCCGCAATCTCAAGGCGATCATAATCACCCATGCGCACGAGGACCACTATGGCGGTCTGAACGACCTGTGGCCCGGTCTCAATGTGCCGGTCTATGCCTCGCCGTTCACGGCAGGCATGCTCGAAGCCAAGCGGGACTTCGAGAAGAGCCGGGGCGAGATCCCCATCACGATCTTCAAGCAGGGCGACCGTATCAATGTCGGCCCCTTCGAGATTGAGGCCGTCGGCGTCAACCACTCGATCCCCGAGCCAATGTCGCTGATCATTCGCACGCCGGTCGGCACTGTGGTTCATACCGGCGACTGGAAGATCGACCTTCACCCGTCGCTCGGACCGTTGACCGACGAGACACGCTTCCGCCAGATCGGCGATGAAGGTGTGCTTGCGCTCGTCTGCGATTCCACCAATGCGATGCGCGACGGCGTTTCGCCGTCGGAGCAGGAGGTTTCCGAAAGCCTGACGAAGATCATCGCCAACGCTGAAGGTCGGGTGGCGATCACGACGTTTTCCTCGAATGTCGGGCGCATCCGCTCGATCGCCGAAGCGGCGGAAGAGGCCGGCAGGGATGTGCTCCTGCTCGGCAGTTCGATGAAGCGGGTCGTCGCCGTCGCTACGGATCTTGGGCTGATGGAAGGCATCAAACCTTTCCTCGCCGAAGACGAGTTCGGCTACGTGCCGCGCGACAAGGTCGTGGTCATCCTGACTGGCAGCCAGGGCGAGCCGCGGGCTGCCCTTGCCAAGATCGCCCGTGACGAGATGCGAAATGTCGCCTTCTCGGCTGGCGACACGGTCGTGTTTTCCTCACGCACGATCCCGGGCAACGAAAAGGCGATCAACGACATCAAGAACGGCCTGGTGGAACAGGGCATCCACATCATCACCGACAGCGAGGCGCTGGTGCACGTATCCGGCCACCCGCGTCGCACCGAGCTGCAGCAGATGTACCAGTGGCTGCGGCCGCAGATCCTCGTACCTGTTCATGGCGAGGCGGCGCATCTGACGGCGCATGGCGAACTGGGCCGGCAGTCCGGCATCGCCAGCGTTCCGCGTCTCAGGAACGGCGAAATGCTGCGTCTTGCGCCAGGTCCCGCCGAAGTGATCGACGAAGCGCCCCATGGCCGCATCTACAAGGACGGCAGCCTCATCGGCGATTTCGAGGAGATGGGCATCGGCGAACGCCGCAAGCTCTCCTTCGCCGGCCATGTCGCCGTCAACGTCGTTCTCGACAGCCGCTACGATTTCCTGGGCGACCCGGATATCGTCGCGATCGGCTTGCCGGAGTTCGACGACGAGGGCGAGGACATGGAGGACACGCTCTATGACGCCATTCTTGGCGCCGTCGAGAGCATTCCGCGGGCAAAGCGCAAGGATCTGGCAATGCTGCAGGAGGCGGTCCGCCGCGCCGTGCGCAGCACCGCGAACCAGATCTGGGGCAAGAAGCCGATCGTCACGGTGTTTGTCACCAAAGTCTGATTGGCCGGTCGCCCGTGACCATGTAAGCGGAACCGGACGTCAAAGCGGGAGATCGCAATGCTTGGAAGAGTGAACCACATCGCCATCGCAGTGCCGGATCTTCACTCCGCCGCCGAAAGCTATCGCTCGACGCTCGGCGCCTCCGTCACCGAGCCACAGGCGTTGCCCGAACACGGCGTCACCGTCGTGTTCGTCACGCTTGCAAACACCAAGGTCGAGCTGCTTGAGCCGCTCGGCGAGGGCTCACCGATTGCCGCTTTCCTGGCGAAGAACCCTTCGGGCGGGATGCATCACATCTGCTACGAGGTAGAGAACATCCTGTCGGCGCGCGACGCGTTGCGCGCCGCCGGAGCGCGAGTGTTGGGCGATGGCGAGCCGAAGATCGGCGCCCATGGCAAGCCGGTGCTCTTCCTGCATCCCAAGGATTTTCAGGGTACGCTGATCGAACTCGAAGAGGTGTGACAGTAGATCGCGCGATGCCGGTTTGTGCGATCGGGCGGTCAGCGCTATAAGGCGGACGGAATGTCGCGGAAGTCGCGGCGAAACGCGGGTTGCTCGCTGTCTTGCCGATCGCCTTCACCGGGAGCTTGAAATGCCGCTTTTTTCGACCTTTGCCATCTACTTCATCATCTGGTGGATCACGCTCTTTGCCGTGCTGCCCCTCGGCGTGCGCACTCAGGCTGAAGAAAACAGCGTCGTTCCGGGGAGTGTCGAGAGCGCCCCGGCGAAGTTCAACGCCAAGCGTGTTGTGCTTTTGACGACGGTGATTGCGGCCGTCATTCAACTTGCCTGGTATATCCTGTCCGTCAGGCTCGGCTACGGCATAGATTCCATTCCGCGTTTCTACCCAAAATTTGATTGATAAGTTCATCGCGGCCGCCGCGTGAGCCGGTCGCTCTCAATGCGACATGTTCTGTGCAATTTGATGGGCACATCTGTGCCTTGACGGAGCCTGCGCGCATGCCCGCGGGCAAAACCCGGGCAATTGCAGGATTGACCGCCGTGAAATTGACATAGTTCAATTTTGCGAGGTGCTTCGCGCGTCTGTCTCTTGCTGAAAAGCAAAAAAAAACAAGGCTAAAAGCCTTGTTTTTCAAGTTTCGCGTGATCTTTAATCCGTTTCCGGCGGCAGCGACGAATCGCGCCTAAGATCTTATCCTCCCAAGACTTGACCGCGAAAGTCGGCAAGAATTTAGTCTTCATGCCTGTTTTGTGAGCCGAAACTAGCCCAAACATTGGGCTCTGTCATCCTGTTTTTTTGCATTTTTGCTACAGTCGGGTAAAATATTCCCGTTGACAATTACTGTCGTAATCTTGTTACTAGCGTGCTCTTTTGACGCAGGAGCGGCGTCGAGTTCCCCCTGAAAATCCGTGGATGCTTTCTCTGTCCGTGACAACGGAGAGCAGGGTTTTCTTCCGCCGGCGAAGCAGCTATGAACGCAAGGCTCCTAAAGGTTCCTGCCGGCTTTGCCGGTGATGGAAAATGGAGAGCCCGACCCGAGAAGCAGCGGTCGCCTTTACCAATCAAAAGGTGAAGCCGGCATCTCGCTCAACGTCATTTCGCCCGAATCCGCCGATAGTGCGACGTTCATCAAGTTCTGGAACCCGTCATGCGCCTGTCCCGCTTTTTTATGCCCATCCTGAAGGAAAATCCCAAGGAAGCGGAAATCGTTTCCCACCGCCTCATGCTGCGCACGGGCATGGTCCGGCAGCAGTCTTCGGGCATCTATACCTGGCTGCCACTGGGCAAGCGGGTTCTCGACAAGGTCAACGCGGTCATCCGCGAGGAGCAGAACCGCTCCGGCGCGATCGAGCTTCTGATGCCGACCCTCCAGTCTGCCGAGTTGTGGCAGGAAAGCGGTCGCTACGACGCCTACGGCAAGGAAATGCTGCGTATCAAGGACCGGCAGGACCGGCCGATGCTCTACGGCCCGACGAACGAGGAAATGATCACGGACGTCTTCCGTTCCTACGTGAAGTCCTACCGCGACCTGCCGCTCAACCTCTACCACATCCAGCTGAAGTTCCGTGACGAGATCCGTCCGCGCTTCGGCACCATGCGCTCGCGCGAATTCCTGATGAAGGACGCCTATTCCTTCGATCTCGATCGGGAAGGGGCCGAACACGCCTATAACCGGATGTTTGCCGCTTACTTGCGCACCTTCGCGCGCATGGGCCTTCGCGCCATTCCGATGCGCGCCGATACCGGCCCGATCGGCGGCAATCTCAGCCACGAATTCATCATTCTTGCCGATACCGGCGAGTCCGAAGTCTTCTGCCATAAGGATTTCCTCGGCTTCGATATTCCGGGCGAAGACACGAATTTCGATGACGTTACCGGCCTGAAGACGATTTTCGACAAGTGGACCTCGCGTTATGCGGCGACGTCGGAAATGCACGACGAGGCAGCCTTCAACGCGGTTGCCGAGGGCGACCGACTGTCGGCCCGCGGCATCGAAGTCGGCCACATCTTCTATTTCGGCACCAAGTACTCCGAAGCCATGGGCGCCAAGGTTCTCGGCCCCGACGGCAAGGAGCATGCAGTGCACATGGGCTCCTATGGCATCGGTCCGACCCGTCTGGTGCCGGCGATCATCGAAGCCTCGCATGACGACAACGGCATCATCTGGCCGAAGTCGATCGCGCCGTTCGATGGCGTCATCATCAACATGAAAGCGGGCGATGCCGCTTGCGACGGCGCCTGCGAGACGCTCTATTCCGAACTCGGCAAGGCTGGATTCGAGGCGCTGCTCGACGACAGGGACGACCGCGCCGGTGCGAAGTTCGCGACGGCGGATCTGATCGGCGTTCCGGTCCAGATCATCGTCGGACCGCGTTCGATCGCCAATGGCGAAGTCGAGGTCAAGGACCGCAAGACCGGCGAGCGCGAGACGATGACCGTCGAAGCGGCGATCAACAAGCTGATCGCAACGAAGTGACGAGGCGAGGGAAGGCAGGATGACCGCCGTGACCGAAGATCGGGTGCAGGCCGCAGAGCGGCCTGAAAAGTCCTCCAGCCGACCCTTTTCCGCCTTCGAGCGTATGGTGGCGTGGCGCTACCTTCGCTCCAGACGCAAGGAAGCCTTCATCTCTGTCATCGCCGGTTTCTCCTTCATCGGCATCATGCTCGGGGTGGCGACGCTGATCATCGTCATGGCCGTCATGAACGGCTTCCGCACCGAGCTCATCTCCCGCATTCTCGGCATTAACGGCCACATGATCGTCCAGCCGATCGATGGTCCGCTCAACAATTATCCGGAACTGGCGACCAAATTTTCGGGCGTCAAAGGCGTCACCATGGCGATCCCGATGGTCGAAGGCCAGGTTCTGGCGCAAGGGGTCGGTGACAGTTCGACCGGCGCGCTGGTGCGCGGTATCCGCGCCGACGACCTGAGCAAGATGAAGTCGGTTTCTGACCACATCCAGTCCGGCGATCTCGTCGGCTTTGCCTCTGGCTCTGGCGTCGCTATCGGTTCGCGCATGGCCGAGCAGCTTGGCATAACGGTCGGCGGAACGATTACGCTGACCTCGCCCAACGGCGACGTGACACCGCTCGGCATGAACCCGCGTGTGAAGGCCTATACCGTCTCGGCGATCTACGAGATCGGCATGTCGGAATATGATTCAACAATCATCTTCATGCCGCTTGAAGAGGCACAGCTGTTCTTCAACGCCGAGGGACTGGTTCAGTCGATCGAGATCTTCGTCGAACATCCAGATGTCGTCGAGGAGTTGCGCCAGCCGATCGAGGACGCGGCCGGACGGCAGATCTTCATCACCGACTGGCGCGACCGCAACAAGACCTTCTTCTCCGCGCTCCAGGTGGAGCGCAACGTGATGTTCATGATCCTGACGCTGATCGTGCTGGTCGCGGCGCTCAACATCATCTCCGGCCTGATCATGTTGGTGAAGGACAAGGGCAGCGACATCGCGATCTTAAGGACCATGGGCGCGACCTCGGGCTCTGTCATGCGCATCTTCTTCATGACCGGGGCTGCCATCGGCGTCGCCGGAACGGTCGCGGGCGTGGCGCTCGGCGTCGTCGTCTGCCTCAACATCGAATCCATCCGACAGTTCTTCTCCTGGATCTCCGGAACGACGCTGTTTAGCCCTGAGCTTTATTTCCTCAGCCAGCTTCCGGCCGACATGAACGCAGACGAGACTGCACTCGTCATCGTCATGGCGCTGACCCTTTCCTTCCTCGCCACGATCTTTCCGGCCTGGCGCGCCTCGCGCCTCGATCCGGTGCAGGCCCTGCGTTACGAATGACAAGGACATCACCTCAATGAATGCGCGCGTGGCACTGCAGCTTTCCGGCGTCGAACGACACTATGGGGAAGGCGAGACGTTCCTTTCCATCCTCAAGGGTGCTGACTTCACGCTGAGAAGCGGCGAGACCGTGGCGCTGGTCGCGCCGTCAGGGACCGGAAAATCGACGCTGCTGCATGTGGCGGGTCTGCTGGAGCGCCCCGATAGCGGCGAGGTGCTGGTCAACGGGGTGTCCTGCGGCGGGCTCAACGACGATCGGCGCACGGCGATCCGTCGCAACGAGATCGGTTTCGTCTACCAGTTCCACCACCTGTTGCCTGAGTTCTCGGCACTCGAGAACATCATGATGCCGCAGTTGATCGCCGGTCTGCCCAAGGCGGAAGCCGCGGAGCGGGCTGGGGCGTTGCTCGACTATATGCGCATCGGCCACCGCGCCGATCACCGCCCGGCGGAACTTTCCGGCGGCGAGCAGCAGCGCGTTGCGATTGCGCGCGCCGTTGCCAACGCGCCACTCGTTCTCCTTGCCGACGAACCGACAGGCAATCTCGATCCGGAGACCGCCGGTTATGTCTTCGAGGCGCTGGAAGCGCTGGCACGGCAGTCGGGCCTCGCGGCATTGATCGCGACGCACAATCACGAGCTCGCCGGACTGATGGATCGGCGGGTGACGATCGAAGACGGCAAGGTCGTCGAGATGAAGTGAGTGTGCCGGAGGGCGGATGCGACGACCACTCGGACGCCGCCACGTCAGCCTGCCTTTCGCTGGCGCACCTACAGTCTCTCGACGTAAATCTAGACCGCCCTCGATGATTGTCGAAGCGGTGATCGACAAGCTGGTCGCAACGAAGTGATGAGGCGAAGGAAGGCAGGATGACCGCCGTGACCGAAGATCGGGTGCAGGCCGCAGCGCAGCCTGAAAAGTCCTCCAGCCGACCCTTTTCCGCCTTCGAGCGTTTGGTGGCTTGGCGCTACCTGCGCTCCAGGCGCAAGGAAGCCTTCATCTCTGTCATCGCCGGCTTCTCCTTCGTCGGCATCATGCTCGGGGTGGCGACGCTGATCATCGTCATGGCGGTGATGAACGGCTTCCGCACCGAGCTCATTTCCCGCATCCTCGGCATCAACGGCCACATGATCGTCCAGCCGATCGATGGTCCGCTCAACAACTATCCGGAACTGGCGACTAAATTCTCGGGCGTCAAGGGCGTCACCATGGCGATCCCGATGGTCGAAGGCCAGGTTCTGGCGCAAGGGGTCGGTGACAGTTCGACCGGCGCGCTGGTGCGCGGCATCCGCGCCGACGACTTGAGCAAGATGAAGTCGGTTTCCGGCCACATCCAGTCCGGTGATCTCGTCGGCTTTGCCTCCGGCTCTGGCGTGGCGATCGGCTCGCGCATGGCCGAACAGCTTGGCATAACGGTCGGCGGTACCATCACGCTGACCTCGCCCAACGGCGACGTGACGCCGCTCGGCATGAACCCGCGTGTGAAGGCCTATACCGTCTCGGCAATCTACGAGATCGGGATGTCGGAGTATGACGCGACGATCATCTTCATGCCGCTTGAAGAAGCGCAGCTGTTCTTTAACGCCGAGGGACTGGTCCAGTCGATCGAGATCTTCGTCGAGCATCCTGATGTCGTTGAGGAGTTGCGCCAGCCGATCGAGGATGCGGCCGGACGGCAAATCTTCATCACCGACTGGCGCGACCGCAACAAGACTTTCTTCTCGACGCTCGAGGTCCAGAGCAACGTGATGTTCATGATCCTGTCGCTGATCGTGCTGGTCGCGGCACTCAACATCATCTCCGGCCTGATCATGTTGGTGAAGGACAAGGGCAGCGACATCGCGATCCTGCGGACCATGGGCGCGACCTCGGGCTCTGTCATGCGCATCTTCTTCATGACGGGGGCTGCAATCGGCGTCGCCGGAACGGTCGCGGGCGTGGCGCTCGGCGTCGTCGTCTGCCTCAACATCGAATCCATCCGGCAGTTCTTTTCCTGGATCTCGGGAACGACGATATTCAGCCCTGAGCTTTATTTCCTCAACCAGCTCCCGGCCGATATGAACGGCGACGAGACCGCACTCGTCGTCGTCATGGCGCTGACCTTTTCCTTCCTCGCCACGATCTTTCCGGCCTGGCGCGCCTCGCGCCTCGATCCGGTGCAAGCCTTGCGTTACGATTGACCCCACGCTGTGACTTGCAACGTCGTTTCTTGAATGAATGCGTGCGTCTGACACAGCGACTACCAGCTTCGCCGGCCATCCGCGGCGTTTGGCGTCCAAAGCGCGCCGCGATCCTTCAGATTCGCGAACCGCTGCGCGCTCCTGCGTCACTTGCTGCGGGCCTTGCCCTCAACGCCTGATCAGACCGCCGCGATAGTCGAGCTCGTAGGCTTCCTCGCCGTCGACGAAGATGACCTCATGCCCGGAAAAATGTGCGGTGTCGCCGCGGCTGTTGTCGATGTAGTAGCCATGGGCGTGCCGGAACTCCGTGCCGCCGAGGAAATGCCGCTTGTCGCGGTACATCGCCTGAAGCGCCGCCCTGATGACGACGCCTGCCTTTTCGCCGTTTATGAGGTCAGGACGGATGATCCGGCCGAAGTAGTTCATCGCCCAGTGCGGCTCGTCATTCTGCCACACGGTCTCCTGGCCTGCGAAATCGGTCCCGCCGAAATAGCTGTCGAGGTAGCTCCAGCTATCCCGCTCGTAGCCGATGTCGTGGGAACCCGGGCGTGACGACGGTCGCTGCCCGCCGCCGCCGACATAGGTTTTTGATTTGGCTTCAACGATGAATTCTCTGAGTGCTTCGAGCGCGGCCATGATTGTTCCTCATACGTTCGCGCCGGAGGATGTCGCGATCCGCTGAAGTTGTAAAGAACAAATAGAGAACAATCGCCCGGTTATTACAGGCCGCACGCCTTCTGCCCGCGATCGTCGCTCCAGTCCTTGAGAAGGATGAGCTCGCCTTTCGCGGTGATTGGCTTGTCGTTCGATTTGCCCTTGCCCGTCAGCACGTTGAGGTCGCATTGCGCGGTGTTGTCCGGATCGAGCGTATCGTAGGACGAGTAGGTGTAGCCCGCCACGACGAAGTCGAAGTTGCGATAGGCGACCGTCAGCTTCTGTTCCCAGCGGTCGCGCCCGATGGCATCGTTCTGACTGGTGATGAGCAACGAGCCGCTCGGCAGCGCCTCGATCGACGGCGCTTGGCCGACGAGTTCGAACTGACCCCAGACCTTGTTCGGAATGGCCGACTTTAATGCCAGCGCGCCGTTGTCGCCGGTGAGGTAGAGATAGATGCCGTTGTCCTCGTCGCTGCCTTCGGCGGGTCGTACGATGAGCGCGAGATCCGGGCTCCCGTCCTTGTTCCAGTCGCCGGTCGCCGCCGAGACGATGCGGGCGGGGTCTATCGTCTCTGCTGCGGAGACGGTGGTCGGAAGCAGGATCAGCAAGGGGAGAATCAGGCGTGCAAGCATGTCGGAGCGCTCCGCGTGGTCGTTCCTCTTGATATGCGGGCGCCGCGCTTTCCTCAAGCGGCTCGTCGTCAGTTAACCTGCATTCGGGCGCGATGTTAACCATCGTGAACAGAATGCCTGTGCACTGCTTGACGCGTGAACAAAAATGGAACAAAGTAAAAACATAACGGAAAAGGAGCCATGTTATGACTGATTTTGTTCGTGACCTCGCCGCCTTCGCGTCGATGAGCCTGTTCATCGCAAGCATCTCTTTCATTGCGCTCGGCCTCTGAAGGCGGGCGTCAACATCTTCTCTCAAGCACCTCCGCAAAGCGTCTCATCCCCGTTGAATAAGGGGGACGACATGTCAGGGGAATCTGGACATGACGGGCGATAAACGGGATATCCTTCCGACTGGACAGGAATCAGGGTGCGACAATGGCAGACGACAGCAAGGCAGCATCGAGTGAGGCGCTCGGCACGGATCCGCAGTTCGTGCATCTGCGCGTCCACTCTGCCTTCTCCTTGCTCGAAGGCGCTCTGCCGCTGAAGAAGGTCATCGGCAAGGCGGTCGCCGATAACCAGCCGGCGATCGGGATCGCCGACACCAACAATCTCTTCGCAGCCCTCGAATTCTCGCAGAAGGCAGCCGGTGACGGGCTGCAGCCGATCACCGGCTGCCAGCTGTCGATCGACATGGAGGACGAGACCGAGGGGGATCGGCGCGGCCATGGGCATCAGCTCGCCAAGCTGCCATCGATCGTGCTCATCGCCGCCACCGATGACGGCTATACGCGCCTCGTCGATCTCGTCAGCCGTGCCTATCTCAGCGGCGAGGGCAGCCAGGCGACGCGCATTACGCGCTCCTGGCTTGGCGAATGCGGCACCGAGGGCTTGATTGCGCTGACCGGCGCGTCCGGTGGCCCGGTGGATATCGCCATGAAGGCGGGCTCCACGGCGCTCGCCGAAGCGCGTCTCGAAGCCTTGCATGATCTCTTTGGCGATCGGCTCTATATCGAGCTGCAGCGCCACGGTGGCCACGACCGGCGGCACGAGAGCCGGATGATCGAGCTTGCCTACAAGTTCGACATTCCGCTTGTCGCCACCAACGAAGCCTTCTTCCCGTCGCCCTCCGACTATGAGGCGCATGACGCCCTGATGGCGGTAGCGCACAACGCCATGGTGTCGGACGACAGCCGGTTCCGCCTGACACCGGACCACTATCTGAAGAGCCGCAAAGAAATGGCGGCGCTGTTTGCCGATCTGCCCGAGGCACTGGAAAACACGCTCGAGATCGCCCGGCGCTGCTCCTTCATGCTGAAGACCCGTGGGCCGATCCTGCCGCGCTTTACCGGCGCGACGGCGGATCCGGAGGAGGCCGAGCGCGCCGAGTCGGACGAACTGCGTCGCCAGGCGGAGGAGGGCCTCGAAGACCGTCTCGCGAGACTCGGTATGGCGCCCGGCTACACCCAAGAGGAATACCGCGAGCGCCTGGCCTTCGAATTGAGCGTCATCGAGCGCATGAAGTTCCCCGGCTACTTCCTGATCGTTGCCGACTTCATCAAATGGGCCAAGCAGCACGACATCCCCGTCGGGCCGGGCCGCGGCTCGGGCGCCGGCTCGCTCGTCGCCTATGCGCTGACGATCACCGACGTCGATCCGATGCGCTTCTCGCTGCTGTTCGAACGCTTCCTCAATCCCGAGCGCGTCTCGATGCCCGACTTCGACATCGACTTCTGCCAGGACCGGCGCGAAGAGGTGATCCGCTACGTGCAGCGCAAGTACGGTCGCGAACAGGTGGCGCAGATCATCACCTTCGGTTCGCTGCAGGCCCGTGCCGCCTTGCGCGACGTCGGTCGCGTGCTCGAAATGCCCTATGGTCAGGTCGACAAGATCTGCAAGCTGGTGCCCAACAACCCCGCCAACCCGACGCCGCTTTCCAAGGCGATCGAGGAGGAGCCGCGCCTGCAGGAAGAGGCCGAGAAGGAGCCGGTGGTCGCCCGCCTTCTCGATATCGCCCAGAAGATCGAAGGCCTTTACCGCCACGCCTCGACCCACGCCGCCGGTATCGTGATCGGCGACCGGCCGCTGTCGCAGCTGGTGCCGATGTATCGCGATCCGCGCTCCGACATGCCGGTCACCCAGTTCAACATGAAGTGGGTCGAGCAGGCCGGTCTCGTCAAGTTCGACTTCCTCGGCCTGAAGACGCTGACGGTGTTGAAGGTCGCGGTCGATTTCGTCAAGCAGCGCGGCATCGAGGTCGATCTCGCGAGCATCCCACTCGATGATCTGAAGACCTACGAGATGCTGTCGCGCGGCGAAACGGTCGGCGTGTTCCAGGTGGAAAGTGCCGGCATGCGCAAGGCGCTGATCGGCATGCGGCCCGACTGCATCGAGGACATCATCGCACTCGTGGCGCTCTATCGCCCGGGCCCGATGGAGAACATCCCGGTCTATAACGCCCGTAAGCATGGCGAGGAAGAGGTCGAGTCGATCCATCCGAAGATCGACCACCTGCTCAAGGAAACGCAGGGCGTTATCGTTTACCAGGAGCAGGTGATGCAGATCGCCCAGGTGCTCTCTGGCTACTCGCTCGGCGAGGCCGATCTTCTGCGCCGCGCCATGGGCAAGAAGATCAAGGAGGAGATGGACAAGCAGCGCGCCCGTTTCGTCGATGGCGCCGTCAAGAATGAGGTGTCGAAGCCGCAGGCCGACCTCATTTTCGACCTGCTCGCCAAGTTCGCCAACTACGGCTTCAACAAGTCGCACGCGGCAGCCTACGCCATCGTGTCCTATCAGACCGCCTACATGAAGGCGCATTATCCAGTGGAGTTCCTGGCGGCGTCGATGACGCTCGACATGTCCAACACCGAAAAGGTCAACGACTTCCGCCAGGATGCCAAGCGCCTGGGCATCGAGGTGATCGCCCCGTCGGTACAGACCTCGTTCCGGCACTTCCAGACGGGCGAAAGCCGCATCTATTACTCGCTTGCGGCGATCAAGGGCGTCGGCGAATCAGCCGTCGAGCACATCGTTGAGGTTCGAGGCGACAAGGCCTTCGCAAGCCTCGAAGACTTCTGCCTCCGGATCGACCCCAAGCTGCTCAACCGTCGTGTCTTTGAAAGCCTGATTGCCGCCGGCGCCTTCGATTGCTTCGGCTACGACCGAGCGGAGCTGGTCGGCGGGCTCGATCGTATTCTCGGGTTTGCCCAGCGGGCTCAGGAAAACAAGACGAGCGGGCAGAGCGACATGTTCGGTGCAGGGGCGGCCACCGGGCCGGAGCGCATTGCGCTTCCGACCTACACGCCGTGGCTTGCCTCGGAAAAGCTGCACCGTGAGTTCCAGGTTCTGGGCTTCTATCTGTCTGCCCATCCGCTCGACACCTACAATGCGCTGCTCGCCAAGATGCGCGTGCAGACCTTCGGCGATTTCGCAGGCGCTGTGAAGAAGGGGGCGACGGCCGGAAGGCTCGCCGGAACCGTAACCTCGAAGCAGGAGCGCAAGACGCGCACCGGCAACAAGATGGGCATCATCGCCTTCTCGGATTCCTCCGGCCAGTTCGAGGCGGTACTGTTCTCCGAGATGCTGCACCAGTATCGAGACCTGCTGGAGCCCGGCAAGTCGCTGGTCATGACCGTGGCGGCGGAAGAGCGGCCGGAAGGCATCGGCCTGCGCATCCAGACGCTGCGGTCGCTCGAAGAAGAATCGCTGCAACTGCAGAAGGCGCTGCGCGTCTATGTGCGCGATTCCGGACCGCTGAAGTCGATCGCCTCGCACCTCAACACGAAGGGCGACGGGCTCGTCTCCTTCGTCGTCATTAAGGACAATGGCCAGCGCGAGATCGAGGTTGAACTGAACGAGAAGTTCCGGATTTCGCCGGAGATCGCTGCAGCATTGCGCTCGGCGCCGGGCGTCATCGACGTCGAACTGGTGTAATCCGAGGCGGGGCTCCACTGAATTGCGGTGGAGCGGCGATTGAGCCGGCTTGGAACCTATCGACCCGCGGCGGGACGCTCGCCGGGTGCTTGTCTGCCGGTCTCGCAGATCAGTCGCCGGGACGTGTCCGGGTAACGGTGATGAAGTCGGTGCCCTGACCGGTCTCCAACCCGCTTTCCACATCGGCAATCGAGAGCGATGAGCCCTCGGCGAGCAACGCTTCCACGCGCTTGCGCACATCGTCGGAGATCGTCACGCGCGCCAGCGTGCGTTGGATGCCGTTATAGGCGAAGGGATCGGCCTCCGTGGAGATGCCGAGTCGCTTCTTCGTCGAGGCGGGCAGGTGGTTCTCGAGCGAGACGCCGAACCATTTGCCTTCGGCACCTTCTTCTTCATTGTGCCGGAACTGGAGGAAATGCGTTCCGAGCGCCTCTTCCGGCTTGTCGATCGTAAGCCCGGCTTCAAAGAGCGGCTCGAACCCTTGCCGCACGAGGATCTTGCCGTTTTGCGGCGGCGTACGTCCGGCCTTGCGCAGGAGCCTGTCGGTCAGGTCCGGTGTCAGCTTGCCGTCGCCGTCGATGCCTTCGCTTGCCTGGAAGGCACGCAGGGCCGCAATCGTCGCCGGCCCGGCATGGCCGTCGATCGCGCCCGGCGCGTAGCCGAGGAAATCCAGGGACGTCTGAACCTCGCGCATGGTGTCGCGGGTATCGCTGCGGGTGATCAGGATACGGATCGGCTCCTCGGTGGATCGCATCGAATTGGCGCCGCCGGGCGGCTCCCGCATCGCCACTTCCACCGGCGCATCGCCGGCCTGGCTGATCGCCGGTCTGAGCGGCACGTCGGAAAGCGGCGGCTGGAGATCGATCGGGGCCGGGCGGAAGAGTAGGGCGCTCTTGACCTCCAAGGGCGTTATCTGCCGGTCGGAGATCAGCACGTGCACGCCGCGCTCGGTCAACTTGTAGAGCGAGGCAGCAAATTCACTCGGCAACCGCACGCAGCCATGGGACGCCGGATAGTCCGGCACATGGTTGGAGCCATGCAGAGCAATGCCCGACCAGGTGAGCCGCTGCATGAACGGCATCGGCGCGTTCGAATAGATGTTCGACTTGTGATGACGCCGCTTTTCCAGGATCGAAAAGATGCCCGATGGCGTCGTGTGGCCCGCCTTGCCGGTCGAGACCGGTGATGTCGCAATGACAGCGTCGCCGTCATAGACGACGAGCGATTGCTGATCTTTCGAGACGATGATCTGCAGCGGCCCGCGACTGCCTGCAAAGCCGGTAGCCGGCGACAAAAGCAGTGCGACGACGCTGGCGGTGAGAGCGAAACGCGATACCATACACTCAACCCAACACGTGACTTGGCGAACAAGCCTAGCCTTCAATCTTTAAGGAATTCATCCTGCTGTGTGGGCTGTCGATCAAGGTTGCGTGATCGCTTTGCGAAGCGTGCCTGCTCGGGCAAGCACGCTTGCGGTCTCACGGATCGCGTTTTCTGGTGCCGAAAGTGTAGCCGGTTTCGACGCTCGCCTTGCCGAATTTGTCGCGCAGCTTGTTGATCGCGTCCTCGGCCGCAGCGCGCCTGGTGGCCGCGGGATCGACGAGATCGGGCGGATCGGCGAGATCCGGGGCGGAGAGATCGCTGACGCCGATGCCGATCAGCCGATACTTCGTTCCGTCCGCCTCTTTTTCGAGAAGCTGCAGGCCGATGCGGAAAATGCGGTCGGCAAGGCGGGTAGGGCTATCCAGGCGCCGATTGCGGGTGCGGATCTTGAAGTCGGCGGTTTTGAGCTTGAGAACCACCGTCTGGCCGGCGAGTTCCGACTTTCGCAGCCGGTGGGCCACTTGCTCGCTGAGGCGCCGCAGATGCGTGACCAGGTCGTCATAGCGCGCGATATCGTCGTTGAACGTCGTCTCTGCGGAAACGCTCTTGGCTTCGCCGTCGATTTCGACCGCTCTCTCGTCGAGCCCGCGCGATAGGCGAAAGAGCCGCTGCCCCATGGTGCCATAGCGCCGCATCAGGTCGCCTTCCTCCATGGTCTGCAATTGCCCGATCGTGCGCACGCCGTCACGCTCCAGCGTGGCGGCAAAGGCCTTGCCGACGCCCCAGATCAGGGTCACCGGCTTCTCGCGCAGGAACTCCAGCGCCTCGGCTTGGCCGATGACGGAAAAGCCGCGCGGCTTTTGCAGGTCGGACGCCACCTTGGCGAGAAACTTGCAATAGGAGAGGCCGACCGAGACGGTGATGCCGACTTCCTGCTCGATCCGGCGGGCGAGCCGCGCAAGCGTGCGTGCCGGTGGATCGTGATGCAGCCGCTCCGTGCCGCTGAGTTCGAGGAAGGCCTCGTCGATCGACAGCGGCTGCACCAGCGGGGTCAGTTCCTGCATCAGCGTGCGCACCTCGCGGCTGACGCGGGCGTATTTCTCCATATTGGGCTTGATGACGATGGCCTGGGGGCAGGCTTCCAGCGCCTTGAACATCGGCATGGCCGAGCGCACGCCGTGAATGCGGGCGACGTAGCAGGCGGTGGAGACCACACCGCGCTTGCCGCCGCCGATGATCACCGGCTTGTCGGCAAGCTCCGGGTTGTCGCGCTTCTCGATCGAGGCATAGAAGGCGTCGCAGTCGATGTGCGCCAGCGTCAGGTCATAGAGCTCCGCATGCCGCAGAATGCGCGGGCTGCCGCAGGCAAGACAGCGTCGCACCGACGCCGCCTGTTCCTTGAGGCAGTCGCGGCAGAAGCCTGGAGAGTGAGCAGCGCTGTCGGGCATATCGGGAACAAATATTGAACATTGCGACCTTAAGCTCTACTCTAGCGAGTCTCAAGGAGGCGAGATTGGAAATCACAATGCAATTGTCGCCGTTGAAAAGGATCACCCGGCGCGTCTTGCGCAGCGCCGGCGCGGCTGAATTTGCGCCGACGGGCAGCCGATCCGGGCTAGCCGCGGAAGTGCGCGCGAATGGCTCCGGCTGCCTCCGGCCAGTCTGCGACGGCGCGGATGTCGGCGTCGAGCTTCGGCGCGAGCGCCTTGAACTCCGAGTCCGCCATGAGGTTTATCGGCAGGCAGGTCGGCGCGTGATCTTTCACCGATCGCAGGTTGCGAAGCATGTCGTCGATGAAGACGAGGGGGACGGTGCGGCTGCCGTGAAGTTTTTGGACGATCGGCCCCTTCGGCTCTTCGGACGCAAGCAGCGGATAGGGCAGGCCGAGCCGGTCAAGAAGAGCGCGACGAACCGCGGCGTGCTGCGGCGGCATCGCAGTCAGAAAGACGATATCGGCTTCCTCCGACAATGCGGCCAGGGTCTCGACGACCTTGGCGGCGGGCGTTTGCCAACGATCCTGCGAGCCGTAGAAGGTGTCGAGCAGGATCTTGACCTCTGGCTCCGTCACCGGCTGCTCGTCCGCGTGGGTGATGATGTTGCCGGTCAGGCGAAACGATCGGGGCAGGAGGACATGGCCGCAGCTCCCAAGGAACGCTTTGAACGGATTGATGAATTCAAGCACGACATCGTCGATGTCGCTGACGATCAGCGGGCGGTTTCCAAGCGTTATGCTGTGAGCTGTCGGCGCGTTTGCCACCCTCAATCCTCGAAGCCTGCGTGGCCGGAAAGTGCCATATGGGCGCGCACGACGTCTTCAGGCGCCGTACCGGTCGCCGTGCAGAATGCCATCAGGGTCGGCTCATGGTCCATCAGAAAGGCGACGAGCCCGCCCATGAAGCCGGGTTCGGCAATCGCGTTGCGCAACGCCGTTGGGTCCGTGCCGGTCAGCGCCAGAAAGCGGGACAGAAGCTCAGGCTCGCCGGCAAGCCAGGAGAGAATGTCGATGGCGATTTCGTCGGCGCTCTTCAATGGTTTGTCCCCGTATGGTTTTTACGTGCGGAGTTACCTATTTTTCAACCAAATAGGCCTATCTCTGACGTTGAGGAAATGGGTCGAGTCGTCGGCTCCGCACGTTAATTGTCCTGAGGAGACTTGCAAGGTGACGATGGACAGCAAGGGATCGACATGCCCAAACAGGTGATGATTGTTGAGGACAACGAGCTGAACATGAAGCTCTTCCGCGACCTGATTGAGGCCTCCGGCTATGCGACGATCCAGACTCGCAACGGCATGGAGGCGCTCGAGCTCGCGCGCAAGCATCGGCCCGATCTCATTCTCATGGACATTCAGCTGCCGGAGGTTTCCGGTCTGGAAGTGACGAAGTGGTTGAAGGAAGACGATGAGCTACACGTCATCCCGGTCATCGCCGTGACCGCCTTTGCGATGAAGGGCGATGAGGAGCGGATCCGCCAGGGCGGGTGCGAAGCCTATGTCTCCAAGCCGATCTCCGTACCGAAGTTCATTGAGACGATCAAAACCTACCTGGGCGATGCCTGAGCGGCGGGAAAATTGATATGACTGCGCGTATTCTTGTTGTCGATGACGTTCCGGCCAATGTGAAGCTGCTCGAAGCCCGGTTGCTTGCCGAGTACTTCGACGTGCTGACGGCCAGTGACGGTTATGCCGCCCTGGCGCTCTGCGAAAAGACGCCCATCGACCTGGTGCTGCTCGATATCATGATGCCCGGTCTCGATGGTTTCGAAGTCTGCGAACGGCTGAAGGCGAACCCGAAGACGGCACATATCCCGGTTGTCATGGTCACCGCGCTTGACCAGCCTTCTGATCGCGTGCGAGGTCTGAAGGCCGGCGCCGACGATTTCCTGACGAAGCCCGTCAACGATCTGCAGCTGATGTCGCGGGTGAAGAGCCTGGTGCGGCTGAAGAACGTCAGCGATGAGCTGCGCCTGCGGGCCCAGACGGCGCAGACGATCGGGCTTGAAGATGTTGGCCGGGCGGACCGGCCTGACGAGCCCGGCAACGTCCTGCTCGTCGATGGCCGCGGCTCGTCGCAGGAGCGGCTGCAGCGCGCCCTCAAGCCGATTGCCGAGGTCTCGGTCATCTCCGATCCGCAGGCGGCATTGTTCGAGGCGGCGGAGAACAATTTCGACCTCGTTATCGTCAATGCGAATTTCGACGACTACGATCCGCTGCGGCTCTGCTCGCAGTTGCGCTCGCTGGAGCGCACCCGTTTCATCCCTATCCTGCTGATCGCCGAGCAGGGCAGCGATGAGTTGGTCGTCCGCGCGCTCGATCTGGGCGTGACGGACTATCTGATGCGGCCGGTCGATCCCAATGAACTGATTGCCCGGTCGATGACCCAGATCCGGCGCAAGCACTGCAATGACAGGCTGCGGTCGAGCGTGCAGCAAACCATCGAGCTTGCCGTCACCGACGGCCTCACCGGGCTGCATAACCGGCGCTATTTCGACACGCACCTGAAACTGCTGATGGATCGGGCTGCTGCGCGCGGTCGGCCGCTGTCCATCTGCATGACCGATATCGACCGCTTCAAGCAGGTTAACGACACCTACGGCCATGACGTTGGCGACGAAGTCTTGCGGGAATTCGCCAATCGCATCCGCACGACGGTGCGGGGTGCCGACCTTGCCTGCCGGTTCGGCGGTGAAGAGTTCATCTTGGTGATGCCGGATACGTCAGCCGAAATGGCGGCCGGTGTCGCCGAGCGTCTGCGCACGATCATCGAAAGCCTGCCATTTGCGATCCCGCAGGCGGACGGCCCCCTGAAGGTCACCGCGTCCATGGGGATTGCCACGCTCAGGCCCGGCAGCGACACGGCCGAAGCGCTGCTGAAGCGCGCCGATACGGCGCTCTATCAGGCCAAGCACGAAGGCCGAAATCGGGTGGTGGCAGCCGCCGCCTGAGCCGCGCCTCCTGCGTTTCTGGCCTCAAAGCACCCCAGGGAATTTCTTTGCCCGCCTCTTGCGGCCTGCATTCAAAGTTGTATTCTCGCGTCACCTGTTGCTACCGGGGAGTTTGGGTGGCAGCAGAGATCATGCAGTGTGCCTGTCCAGGTCTGATACAGAATTAACCATGCGCCGAGCGGCACCGCTCCGCGCATTAAGAATTCGTTGATTTTTTTTTATTTTCAGGTGATGCTCATGAAAGAGGGGGCATCCAGCCTTCTGCGATATTCGTTACCCCATGATGCTCAGGTCCGCCGCATCTCCTGGGTCGTGGGGTCGGTCGGTTGGCTTTTGGCGTCCGCGGAATCCTCGTGCCGCAGTCAGAGGCCAGCCGACCCCCTTTCCGACACGCCGTCCCGCCTTCGGGGCGGCGTTTTGATTCTGGGGGTATAGCAGGGGCGGGCGAGCCGTTTCCTCCCCCTGGCGTGGAACCCGTTTCACTCAGCGCCTACGCTAGATGCTCAAGGCATTGGCCTAAAAAGGAAAGGGCGCCTGACCTTGCGGTCGGCGCCCTTCAATTCCCGAAAACCGGCGATCTTACTTGATCTTGGTTTCCTTGAATTCGACGTGCTTCTTGACGACCGGGTCGTACTTGGTCTTCGTCATCTTTTCCGTCATCGTACGGCTGTTCTTGGTCGTGACGTAGAAGAAACCCGTGTCGGCTGTCGAAAGCAGCTTGATCTTGATGGTGGTGGCTTTTGCCATGGTCGTCCTGCCTTTGTAACAATGAAAGCCGTGGACAACCGGTTGCGGGCCACGGGCAAGGTTGGCGCGAAACTACAAATCGCGGCCGAAAAGTCAAGACCGTTTTGGTTTCAAAACGATCCTGACCACCGAAAGCGCGACATAGAGACCGAAAAAGCCGGCGATCGCCCAGGCAAAACCGTTGTTGCCGGTGGCGTCCATTGCCGCGCCGATCGCCTGCGGTCCAGCGACGGTACCGACGGCGTAGGAAAACACGAAGGCCGCGTTGGCGGCGGCGAGATCCGCGCCCTGAAGCCGTGAGCCCAGGTGGCTGAGGCCGACCGTGTAGAGGCCGGAGACACAGCCGCCCCAGAACAACAGCACAATTGCCATCAGGAACCAGCTCTCGACCAACAGCGGCAGGAACAGCGCGCCGATAAGACCGATCAGCGTCATCGCAGAGAGCAGTGTGCGCCGGTCTTTGACCCTGTCGGAGAGCATGCCGACCGGGATCTGGAAGATGAAATTGCCGACCCCCATGACCGTTAGCAGAAGCGCTGCCTGCGATTCGCTGAAACCGGACCGCGTCCCGAAGATGAGGAACAGCGAGAGACCGCCTGATTCGACCGCGCCGAATATGAAGACGGCAGCCGTTGCCGTGGGCACGAGGAAGACGTAGCGCAGGAAATGCCGCTCGGGCTTCTCGTCGATGACGGGGCTTTCGTCGCGTGCGAGGAAAATCGGCACGGATGCCAGGAGGATGACGCCGGCGCCGACGAGGAAGGGCAGGAGGCCTTCGCTGCCGAGGATCGAAAACAGCAGCGGGCCGGTCAGGAACCCAAGCGACAGGAATGTGCCGTAGATCCCCAGCACGAAACCGCGCTTGCTCGGCGGGGCCGTCGCGTTGATCCAGAACTCGGAAAGAATGAAGAGGACGGTGATCGCTCCGTGGAAAACGATTCGGAGCGGGAACCAGAGCCAGAAATTGGTGATGTAATAGAAGCCGAGCGCGCTGGTGGCCGCGATCAGCACGGCCCATAGCATCGTTGGCGCTACGCCATGCCGGTGGGCGAACTTCGTCGTGAAGGGGGCAGCCACCATCGATGCCAGGCCCGCCATGGCGGAATTCAAGCCGATGAGGGTCGAGGAAATTCCGCGCTTCTCCATGATGATGGATAGCAGCGGCAGGCCGAGGCCGATGGCGATGCCGACCGCGCTGATGGCAGCAACGGCCGCGATCAGCGACCGCCAGTGAATTTCCTCAACCGGTGCAGCCGTACCGGGCGATGGCTGTGACATCTGACGCGGATCCTTAGAGCAATGTGCGCACGAAGCGCCCATGGCGCGAGGTATAGAGTGGAACCGGTCGTTCGCAGGGCAGCGAAGGATCGGCGTCCAGTCCGTTCCTGAGGTCCGCGAGGATGACCGCGGTGATGTCAGGTATCCGTAGCGACGGAGTAACGTTCACATCGATCCACTGCAAATCCTGAAGCTCCCGACTGTCCAGGAACCGCGTGGGATCGATTTCGGCCTCGTCGGCGAACACGGCGAAGAAGCGCGTATCGAACCGCCTCGTGTTGCCTGGAGGGGTGATGGCCCGAGCCATATAGCGCAACTTTGCAAGATCGGGAAGAAAGGGAACGGGAGCTTCGGCCGAAGGAAGCGGCGCGCCTATGGCGATGCCGGCTTCCTCGTAAAGTTCACGCAGGGCGGCAAGCGCGAGCGCGCGCGCCCGGGCATCCGACAGTCCGCGCGCGCCGGCCACCTTCAGCGTTCGCAGGACGGAGGGATGGAGATCGGAGCCGAAGCCAATTCGATGATCGCCGGTATCGCGGCGTCCGCCGGGGAACACATAGAGATCCGGCATGAAGGCGTGCGCACTGTGGCGCCGCCCCATAAGCACACGCACGCGGCCGCCAACGCGATCGAGCAGCATGATCGAAGCGGCATCCCGGGGCCGCATGGTCGCGGGACGCGGAGGCTTGGGTTCGTTGCCCGTCTCCCGCGCCGGCCTCATGCCCGTTCGTCTCTCGGGGGCAACACGTCCTCAGGCGCATCTTCGTGTCCGCCGAAGCCATGCATCTTCAGCGCCCATTGCAGGCCGATGACGGCGCCTTTTACAGGCTGCAGCAGCGCCAGCGAACTGATGACGGTGATCGGTGCCCAGATGGCGAGATGCTGCCAGCTGTTGAGCGGAAGGATGAGGTCGGTCGCCATGTAGCCGGCAAGCACGAGGTGGCCGACGATCGTGACGACGATATAGGGCGGGAAGTCGTCGGCGCGGTGGTGGTCCATGCGCTCGCCGCAGGCCGCGCACGTCTCAACCGACTTGAGGTAGCTGCGAAACAGCTTGCCGCTGCCGCACGCTGGACAGCGGCCGAGAAAGCCGCGCTTCATCGAAAGACCAACGGAGCGCTCGTCGCTTTTGGACCCGCCCAGATGAAGTGTTTCGCCTGACGCCGCTTTCATGTGCATTCCTCTGTCCTATCGGGACCCTATCGCCGGCCGCGCGGCGGCCGTGTTCCCGGCTTCTTCCGGGCGCCGGTGCGATCCCTGCGACCGGACTTGTGGAAGGAGCGCGTTGCCGTCGGCATCTTGCGTCCTTCGCTGATCATCTCGAAGCGGAGCGCACCCGCAAGCGGCACGGCCTCGACGAGCTTGACGCGTACCGGATCGCCCAGGCGATAGCCGAGCCCGGTCTTCTCGCCGGAAAGCGCCTGATGCGCCTCATCGTAGATGAAGTAGTCGCGTCCAAGTGTTGATATCGGAACGAAGCCGTCGGCGCCATAGGCCGGCAGGGTGACAAAGAGTCCCGCCTTGGTGACACCGGAAACGCGGCCGTCGAATTCCTCCCCGACGCGACCGTTGAGATGATGCGCGATCAGTCGGTCGACCGTGTCGCGCTCGGCCGCCATGGCACGGCGCTCGAAAGTCGAGATCTCGGCGGCGATGTCGTCGAGTACGGCCTCTTCCTGCGGTGTCAGCCCGCCTTCGCCAAGGCCGAGCGAGGCAACCAGCGCCCGGTGCACGATCAGGTCGGCATAGCGCCGGATCGGAGACGTGAAATGCGCGTACTTCAAAAGGTTGAGGCCGAAGTGCCCGATGTTCTCGGGGCTGTAGATCGCCTGGCTCTGCGAGCGCAGCACCATCTCGTTGACCATGGTCTCGAAGGGCTTGCCTTCGGCCTTGGCGAGGATGCCGTTGAAGTGGTTCGAGCGCATGTTCCCGCCCTTGACGAGCGAGATGTCGAGCGTCGCCAGGAATTCACGCAGGCTCTCCTGCTTGGCAAGCGAGGGCTGGTCGTGGATGCGGTAGATCAGCACCTGGCGCTTCTGCTCCAGCGTCTCGGCGGCGGCAACGTTCGCCTGGATCATCATTTCCTCGATCAGCTTGTGCGCGTCGAGGCGTTCGGGAACGAAGACACGGTCGACCGTACCGTCGGGTTTCAGGATGATTTTGCGCTCGGGCATGTTGAGTTCGAGCGGCTGGCGCCGGTCGCGGCCGCGCGTGAGGATGCGATAGCCTTCCCAGAGTGGCTTCAGGATCGTCTCGAGGATCGGCCCGGTCTTGTCGTCCGGATTGCCGTCGATCGCTGCCTGCGCCTGCTGGTAGGAGAGCTTTGCCGCACTCTTCATCATGATGCGATGGAAGGTATGGCCGGCCTTCCGGCCTTCCTTGGAGAAGCGCATGCGCACGGCAAGCGCCGGGCGATCGACGCCTTCCTTGAGCGAGCAGAGGTCGTTGGAGATGCGCTCGGGCAGCATTGGCACGACCCGATCGGGAAAGTAGACCGAGTTGCCGCGCTTCAGCGCTTCAAGGTCCAGAGCGGACTTCGGACGCACGTAGTAGGAGACGTCGGCAATCGCCACCGTGACGATGACGCCGCCGGGATTGTCCTCGGACGGATCCGGCTCCGCATAAACGGCGTCGTCATGGTCCTTGGCGTCGGCCGGATCGATGGTGATCAGCGGCAGCGTGCGCCAGTCCTCGCGGTGCGCCATGGTGGCGGGGCCTGCGGCGTTCGCCTCCTCGATCACCCGTTCCGGGAAAACGTGGGGAATGCCGTGGGCATGGATGGCGATCATCGAGATCGCCTTCTCAGAGGCGACCGAACCGATGACGGTCTGCACCTGCGCGCGCGGCAGACCGTAACGGCCGAGACGCGACAGCTGCACCTCGACCAGATCGCCGTCCTCAGCGTTGCCCGTGAACTCCGGATCAACAAGTATTTCCTCGCCGCGCTTTTCGATCGGCATCAGGCGGCCACCGCCGCCGGGCGTCGAGCGGAAGACGCCGAGCACGGCATCCTTGCGCTTGTCCAGCACCTTGATAATGCGCGCCGTATAGGCCGGGCCGCCCCGTTCCTTGGCCGGGAAGATCTTGGCGAGAACGCGGTCGCCGAGACCGCCCACCGGAGCCTTGCCCTTACCCTTGGCGACGGCGGATTGCTTGATCAGCACCGCCGGTGCGACGCCGTCGTCGTCGAGCCATTCGGCGGGGCGGCCGATCAGCTCGCCATCGACATCGCGGATGGTGATGTCGAGCACGGTCACCGGGGGCAGGGCGCCCGGACGCACCAGCGACTTGCGCTTCTTTTCGACCAGGCCGTCGACTTCCAGCGACTTCAGCAGGGCCTTGAGTTCGACACGGGTCTCGCCCTTCAGGCCGAAAGCCTTGGCGATTTCGCGCTTGGAGGCGCGGTCCGGGTTTTCAGCGATGAAGCGCATCAGCACGTCACGCGGCGGGACCGCGCCGTGGATGATCGGCTCGCTTGGCTGGGCCGATCCGGCCTTTGCCGCGCGAGCAGGCTTCTTGCCCTGGCTTCTCTTGCCGGACTGTTCGGTCGGGTCGCGCGGTATTCTGGTCAAGATCAGTCCTTCTTGGCCTTGGCGGCCGTCCTTGTTTTGCTCTTGGCGGGCGCCTTGGCCTTAGCCTTGGTCGCCTTGGCGCCGTCCTCGGACTTCGCCGCTGCCTTGGTCGTCTTGGCCTTGGTCGCCTTCCCCTTGGCCGTTCCGCCCTTGGCAGCACGCTCCGAGATCAGCACAAGTGCCTCCTCGACCGTCACCGACTGCGGATCCTTGCCCTTCGGCAGGGTGGCGTTGACCTTGCCCCAGTTGACATAGGGGCCGTAACGGCCGTCACGAACGGTGATCGGGCCACCGTCGGGATGGTCACCGAGTTCCTTGAGCGACGCGGCAGCGGTGCGGCCCCGGCCGGCACCGGCCTTCGACTGCTTGTCGGCGAGAACCGAGACGGCGCGATTGAGGCCGATCGAGAAGACGTCTTCGATCGATTCGAGGTTGGCATAAGTGCCGTCGTGCAGCACGAACGGTCCGTAGCGGCCAAGCCCGGTTGAGATCATCTTACCGGATTCCGGATGGGCACCGATATCGCGCGGCAGCGACAGCAGCGCGACCGCCTTCTCGTGGTCGATCGTCGACGGCGTCCAGCCCTTCGGCAGGCTCGAGCGCTTGGCTTCCTTGCCGTCGCCACGCTGGACATAGGGGCCGAACCGGCCGCTCCTGAGCGTGATTTCCTCGCCGGTATGCGGATCCTTGCCGAGCGCCTGCGGTTCGTTCGAGACCGCCGCCTCCTCGCCGTTGCTGTCGGAGGAAAGCTGGCGGGTGAAGTTGCACTCCGGATAGTTCGAGCAACCGACGAAGGCGCCGTACTTGCCGAGCTTTAACGACAGCTTGCCGGTGCCGCAGACCTGGCAGATGCGCGGATCGCCGCCGTCCTCGCGCTTGGGGAAGACCAGCGGCGCCAGTTCCTCGTTCAGCGCGTCGAGCACGTTCGTGACGCGCAGTTCCTTGGTTTCCTCGATCTGGGCGAAGAAATCCTTCCAGAAGTCGCGAAGCACGTCTTTCCAGTTGACCTCGCCGGCGGAGACCTGATCGAGTTTTTCTTCGAGCGACGCGGTGAAGTCGTAGCCGACATAGCGTGTGAAGAAGCTTTCCAGGAACGCTGTCACCAGCCGTCCCTTGGCCTGGGGGATGAGCTTGCGCTTGTCGTTGGTGATGTAGTCGCGATCGAGCAGGGTCGTGACGGTGGCGGCATAGGTGGAGGGACGGCCGATGCCGAGCTCTTCCATCTTCTTGATCAGGCTTGCTTCGGAATAGCGCGGCGGCGGCTCAGTGAAATGCTGCGAGGCATTGATCTTCTGCTTGGCGAGGTTTTCGCGCGCATTGATCTCCGGCAGGCGGCCATCCTCGTCGCCGTCATCAGTCTGTTCGCCGTCTTCCTTGGCATCCGTATAGGCAGCGATGAAGCCGTCGAAGCGGATGACCGAGCCGGTGGCGCGCAGACCGGCCTTCTGGCCGCCATTGTCCGCAGTGATTTCCGCGGTCGTACGCTCGATCTCGGCCGATGCCATCTGGCTGGCGATGCCGCGCTTCCAGACGAGGTCGTAGAGCCTGAGCATGTCGCCATCGAGGAAACGGCGAACCTGGTCCGGCGTCCGGTTGAAATCGGTCGGGCGGATGGCCTCGTGCGCTTCCTGGGCATTCTTCGCCTTGGTCGAATAGAAGCGCGGCTTTTCCGGTAGATAGCGGTCGCCGAACTGGCTGGCGATCGCAAGGCGCGAGGCTTCGATCGCTTCCGGCGCCATCTGCACGCCGTCGGTACGCATATAGGTGATCAAACCGACCGTCTCGCCGCCGATGTCGACGCCTTCATAGAGCTTCTGCGCGACCTGCATGGTGCGCGAAGCGGAGAAGCCGAGCTTGGAGGAGGCGGCCTGCTGCAGTGTCGAGGTGGTGAAAGGCGGCGACGGGTTGCGCTTGACCGGCTTTGCTTCGATGCTATCGACCACATAGGCGGCGCCATCGAGCAGGGTCTTGAGACGATTTGCTTCTTCGCCGTTGCCGACAGCCTTCGGCGCAAGACGCTTGCCATCGGCCGAAACGAGACGCGCCTCGAACTCGTCCCCGCGCGGCGTCTTCAAGAGCGCCGAGATGTTCCAGTACTCCTCGGAGATGAAGCGCTCGATCTCGTTTTCACGATCGCAGACGAGGCGCAGCGTCACCGACTGCACGCGGCCAGCCGAGCGGGCGCCCGGCAGCTTGCGCCAGAGCACCGGCGAGAGGTTGAAACCGACGAGATAGTCGAGTGCGCGGCGCGCCAGGTAAGCGTCGACCAGCGAGGTGTCGATGTCGCGCGGATGAGCGATCGCTTCGAGAACGGCCTTTTTGGTGATGGCGTTGAAGGCTACGCGCTTGACCGGCTTGTCGCCGAGCACCTTCTTCTTCTTCAGAAGGTCAAGTACGTGCCAGGAAATCGCTTCACCTTCGCGATCCGGGTCGGTTGCGAGAATGAGGCCGTCAGCGGATTTGACCGCGTCGGCGATGTCCTTCATGCGTTTCGCCGAGGCGCTGTCGACTTCCCAGGACATCTCGAAGTCTTCGTCGGGACGGACCGAACCGTCCTTCGCCGGCAGGTCGCGCACGTGACCAAACGAAGCCAGTACCTTGTAGCCGGGGCCCAGGTACTTGTTGATCGTCTTTGCCTTGGAAGGCGATTCCACCACTACAACATTCATCGTCATTTTCTGAGACAACCGGTCCTGGTTCGGCGTCAGCGCCGTTTGCGCCGTACTTCGCCTGATATCGACGCCCCGAAATGGACAGGGATTCGAACGGGGTCAAGGGGGTTCGCCCAAAATAACGAAGAGAGGCCAGTGGGCGAACCATGCGGAAACACGCGGAATCTGCGATCTGAAACGTGTGATTGGTCCCGCTGGCGTGCCCGCCTGTGGCTGTGGCTTGTCATCATTCGGGCGTCGCGAGCGACACGAGGCCGCCAGCATGGCGATCAAGCCGACCGGCCAGATCAAGTTCCAGCAGAAGCAGATAGACCTGAGCCGGCGAAAGCCCGGTGTGGCGGACGATATCGTCGATCTCGACCGGCGTCGGGCCGAGCGCGGTGCTGACCGCGGCGCGGTCGCCGTCGCTCGCGCTCGCCGGAACACCAGCCCGCGCCTGACCATCCGGTTCCCGCACGCCCGGCAGCGGCAGCTCCAGCTGGCTGAGTGGCGCCAGCGCCTCGATCACGTCATCCGGGCCGGTCGTGACGATCGCGCCCTGTTTCAGGAGATCGTTGGTGCCATGGCATCGCGGATCGAGTGGCGAGCCGGGAACCGCAAAAACGAGCCGGCCGAAATCGGCGGCGTAGCGCGCGGTGATGAGCGAGCCGGAGCGGTGCGCGGCCTCGACGATCGCAACGCCGAGGCTGATGCCGGCGATCAGCCGGTTGCGGCGCGGAAAGTCGCGCGCCCGTGGCTCCCAGCCGAAAGGCATTTCGCTGATCGCGAGGCCCCGACCGGCAGTGATTTCTTCGAGCAGGCCGACGTTCTCGGGCGGATAGGGACGGTCGAGACCGCCGGCAAGGGCAGCGATCGTGCCGGTATCAAGGCTGGCGCGGTGGGCGGCCGTATCGATGCCGCGCGCAAGACCTGAGGTCACGACATAACCGGCGCGGCCGGCGTCGCACGCAATCATCGCCGCAAACTTTGCGCCGCTGACCGACGCATTGCGCGAGCCGACAATGCCGAGCGACGGGCGGGCGGCCGCGCTGAGATCGCCTTTGATCGCGAGCAGAGGGGGAGCACCGTCGATCTGCCGCAGCGCCGAGGGATAAGCCGCTTCGCCGATGCCGACGAAAACGGCGCCGTGGCGTCGGGCAGCTTCGAGTTCCCGTTCGACCTCGC
Organism: Ensifer sp. ENS06; assembly: GCF_014852205.1. Lineage (NCBI taxonomy): Bacteria > Pseudomonadati > Pseudomonadota > Alphaproteobacteria > Hyphomicrobiales > Rhizobiaceae > Ensifer > Ensifer sp. ENS06. Next base: position 1,422,829 of record NZ_JACVBC010000001.1, read on the forward strand.
TTACGGAAGCCACACGATAGGTCTGCCTGGTTCCACCGCGCCGCGACAGTTCAGGCAAGGCGTCGAGCGCATTTTCCGCGGTGCCGAAATGGTTGATCAGGTCGCGGAAGGCGATGGGGCCGACATTGTCGCTGCGAATGAGCCGGAGCCAGGATATCTTCTGTCGTTCGGTCAGCGCCACTCCGTTTCGTCCTGCGCTGGCCTCAGACATTATCCCTTGTCTCCGATCTTGCTTTCCGTGCCGGCGAGCAGCCGCTGAATGTTGGCGCGGTGCTTCACCCAGGTGATGACCGTCATGGCGGTAAAGAGGAGGGCGACCTTCTCGTTGCCTGCCGCGTAAAGTAGAACCGGAATGATAGCCGTTGCAACCAGGGCGGACAATGAGGAGTAGCGGCTGATTTTCGCTATGCCGAGCCAGATGACCGCGAAGGCAAGCACCATGAGGGGAGCAAGGCCGAGCAGGACGCCGATATAGGTGGCGACACCCTTGCCGCCCTTGAAGCCAAGCCAGACCGGGTAGAGATGGCCAATGAAGGCGGCAAAGCCCGCGGCGATTCCCGCCTCGACGCCCCAGTAGGATGCGATGAACGCTGCGGCGGAGCCTTTCAGGGCATCGAGCAACAGCGTTGCGGCAGCAAGCTTCTTGTTGCCGGTTCGCAGCACATTGGTCGCGCCGATATTGCCGGAGCCGATCTTGCGCACGTCGCCGAGCCCGGCCATGCGCGTCAGGATCAGTCCGAACGGGATCGAGCCAAGGAGATAGCCGAAGGCAAGGCTTAAGAGCGTAAAGGGCAGCCCAAGCTGCCAGGACAATAGATCCACCGGTTCCCCTCCCGCGCGACCGCTTTCGGCTTAGGCCGAATGCACCAGCTTGCCGGCAACATAGGTTTGCACGACCCGCCCGGTAAAGCGCGCATTTTCAAACGGCGTATTCTTGGAGCGAGAAACGATCGCCTCTTCGTAAAGCACCCAGGGCTCGTCGAGATCGAGGACTGTGATATCGGCCTTGGCGCCGGGTTTCAGCGTACCGGCGTCGAGACCGAAGATCGCCGCCGGCCGCGTCGACATCGCATCGATCAGGCGCATCAGCGGAACCTGGCCGCTGTGATGCAGGCGAAGCGCGGCCGCGGCCAGCGTTTCCAGGCCGATCGCCCCATCGGCAGCATCGGCAAAGGGCAGCCGCTTGGTGTCGACGTCCTGCGGGTCGTGCGAGGAGACGATGATATCGATTGTGCCGTCGGCCAGTGCCTCGGCCATCCCGATCCGGTCGTCCTCGCTGCGCAGCGGCGGCGAAAGCTTGAAGAATGTCCGGTATTCGCCGATGTCGTTCTCATTGAGCGCGAGATTGTTGATCGACACGCCGCAGGTGACGTTGGCGCCACGCTCGCGTGCGGTACGGATCACGGCGGCCGATTCGGGAACCGAGATCTGGGCGGCGTGATAGGCGGCACGCGTCAGTCCGGCGATGCGCAGGTCGCGCTCGAGCGGAATGATCTCCGCTTCGCGCGGGATCCCGGAAAGGCCGAGCCAGCTTGCAAGCAGGCCCTCGTGCATGACGCCGTTGGCACCGAGATACTTGTCGCGGGTCTCAAGGGAGATGACGGCACCGAATTCGCGCGCATAGGTCATGGCGCGGCGCAGGACCAGCGTGTCGTGAATCGAGCGACGACCATTGGTGAAGCAGACAGCACCCGCTTCGCGAAGCAGGCCGAACTCGGTCATCTCTTCGCCGGCAAGACCCTTGGTCAGCGCTGCGGCCGGGTGTACGTTGACGAGCGCCTTGTCGCGCGCCGTCTTCTTCACATATTCGACGAGCGCGATGTCGTCGATGACAGGGTCGGTCTCCGGCATGGCGATGAAGGTGGTGACGCCGCCGGCAGCGGCGGCACGCGATGCGGACTCGAAGGTCTCGCGGTGTTCGCTTCCCGGTTCGCCGACGAAGACGCGGGCATCGACGAGGCCCGGAACGGCGGTGAGGCCGGCGCAGTCCTTGACGAAGGCGCCATCCGGCGCGCCCTGGTTCTGGGCATCGGCACCGGCAGCAAGGATAAGGCCGTCGTCGCCGACGATAACAGTGCCGACTTCATCGAGATTGCGCGAGGGATCGACGATGCGAAGGTTCTTCAGAACGAGTGGTCTGGTCATGTGCGCGGCCCCTGGTTCTGCGAGAGAAGCAGCGTTTCCATAACCGCCATGCGCACGGCAACGCCCATCTCGACCTGCTGTTCGATCACGCTCTGCGGCCCGTCGGCGATTTCCGAGGCGATCTCGACGCCGCGGTTCATCGGCCCGGGATGCATGACAAGCGCATCCGCCTTGGCTGCCTTCAGCTTTTCCGCATCGAGCCCGTAGTAGTGGAAGTATTCGCGTACAGACGGCACGAAGGACCCGGCCATGCGCTCGCGCTGCAGGCGCAGCATCATGACGACATCGGCATCCTTCAGGCCCTCGGCCATCGAGTGGTAGACTTCGACGCCCATGTCGGCGATCCCGGAGGGAAGCAGCGTCGCCGGTGCGACGACCCGAACCCGTGCGCCCATCTGGTTCAGGAGCAGGATGTTGGAGCGCGCAACGCGCGAGTGAAGCACGTCGCCGCAGATCGCCACGATGATGCGCGAGAGCTTGCCCTTGGCGCGGCGGATCGTCAGCGCGTCGAGCAGCGCCTGCGTCGGGTGCTCGTGCTGGCCGTCGCCCGCGTTGACGACGGAGCAGGAGACCTTTTGTGCGAGAAGGGCTGCGGCACCGGCCGAGGAGTGGCGCACGACCAGCACGTCCGGGTGCATGGCGTTCAGCGTCATTGCCGTGTCGATCAACGTTTCGCCCTTCTTCACCGAGGAATTGCCGACCGACATGTTCATCACGTCGGCGCCAAGGCGTTTGCCGGCAAGTTCGAAGGAAGATTGCGTGCGGGTCGAGGCCTCGAAGAAGAGGTTGATCTGCGTCAGACCCCGAAGCGTCGACGTCTTCTTTTCTCTTTGACGGGAGATTTGGACGGCTTCATCGGCGCGATCGAGCAGATAGGTGATATCCTGCTCCGTGAGCCCCTTGATGCCGAGCAGGTGGCGATGCGGGAAAGTGATCATGGGCCGCCCTTGCGCTCTGGAAATGTGGTCGCTCTATAAGACCTGGTCCCCGGCACGGCAAGGCTTGCGCGGTTCAGTCCGCAGAAAACTTGCAACGGCGATCCTATCTTTTCTTCGCCCCGTTCCGTGGTCGAGAAACTTGCGCTAGAACCGGCCCATGAATCAGATGAACCGGACTGAACAGAAACTCGCCGAGCTCAACCAGCCCAAGCCCTGGTCCGGTGTCAACGCCTATCGCTCCGATCCGCTGGTGGTCGACATCACATCGGGCATGAGCAAGACGCTGCGCGATGAGTTCGACGTGCTCGGCCGCTACGTCACCTCGCCGGAGGCCCAGGAGCTGGCGCGCATGGCGAACGAAGGTCCGCCGAAGCTGAAGACCCACGGGCCGCTCGGCGAGCGTCTCGATGTCGTCGAGTTCCATCCGGCCTGGCATGCGCTGATGCGCCGCTCGATGTCCTCGGGCCTGCACGCGTCCGCCTGGGAAAATCTGCCGGACGAGCGCAACCAGTCGCACAAGACGCGGGCGATCCGCTTCTATCTGACGGCGCAGCTCGAATGCGGCCATCTCTGCCCGCTGACGATGACCAGTGCATCGCTGGCCGCGATCACCGCGTCGCCGGCGGTGCAGAAGGAGTGGGCGCCGAAGATCCTGTCGCGCAAGTACGATTCCACCAACCGTCCGTGGATGCAGAAGTCGGCCGTCACCGTCGGCATGGGCATGACCGAGAAGCAGGGCGGCACCGACGTGCGCGCCAACACTTCGACGGCCGAACGCGTGGGCGAGGGCATCTATCGGCTGAATGGCCACAAGTGGTTCATGTCGGCGCCGATGAGCGACGCTTTCGTCATGCTGGCGCAGACCCGCGAAGGGCTTGCCTGCTTCCTGGTACCGAGGCTCCTGGAAGACGGCAGCGCCAACGGCCTGCGGTTCCAGCGGCTGAAGGACAAGCTCGGCAACCGCTCCAATGCGTCTTCCGAGGTCGAGTTCTCAGACACGTTCGGCTTCATTCTCGGCGCGCCGGATGCAGGCCTCCGCACGATCCTCGACATGGTGACGCTGACGCGGCTCGACTGCGCGCTCGCTTCCGCCGGCATGATGCGCGCCTCGCTTGCCGAAGCCGTACATCATACCCGCGGCCGCAAGGTTTTCGGCAAGCCGCTCGTCAGCCAGCCGATGATGACGCGGGTGCTCGCCGACATGGCGCTCGACGTTGCCGCGGCAAGCGCACTTTCGTTCCGCCTGGCCGAAGCCTTCGACAAGGCGCGCAGCAGCGTGGAAGACGCGGCTTACGCGCGGATCATGACGCCGGTTGCGAAATACTGGGCCTGCAAGATCGCGCCGGCTCTGATCTATGAGGCGATGGAGTGCCTCGGCGGCAACGGCTATGTGGAAGAGCGGGCACTGGCGCGCCACTACCGCGAAGCGCCTGTGAATGCCATCTGGGAAGGCTCCGGCAACGTCATGGCGCTGGATGTGCTGCGGGTTCTCGCCAAGGGCAAGGATCTGTTCGAGCAGCTCTTCGTCGTGCTGGCCCGCGATCTCGGCCCGTCCGGTCGCAAGACGATCGACGTGCTGCGCGCGGCCATGTCGCTGTGCGAGCGTGACGAGGGTGCGGCCCGCATGCTGGTCGAGCAACTGGCGCTCGCGGCCGCTGCCGCCGAGCTCTACCGTCTCGGTGCCGGTCGCATTGCCGACGCCTTCCTCGAATCGCGCCTGGCTGCCGGGTGGCGCTCGACCTACGGCATGCTCGATTCGCGCTTCGATTCCGCCTACATCCTCGACCTTCTCTATCCCCCTGCGGCCTGAGCCGCAGGACGTCCGGCGTAAGCCGTCAGCCCCCTGCGGCGTAAGCCGTCAGCCAGAGCACGAGCGGTATCGTGAAGAACGAAACGACCGTCTGGACGGTCGCGACCGCCGCATAGAGTTCGGCGTCGCCATCCATCTGCTTGGCCAGTAGATAGCCGTTCATCGCGGTCGGCACGGCCGCGCCGAGCGCGATGACCAGCAGAGCATCGCCGCGAATGCCGAGCAGGTAGCTCGCGCTCACCATGAAGACCGGCATCACGATCAGCTTGAGGAAGACCGCGAGCAACGCCGTCCTGCTGGGCTTCAGCGCATCGGATGCCCGCAGGCCCGCACCGACCATCACCAGGCCGAGGCTGAGCGAGGCGCTTGCCAGCATATCGATCGTGGCCATCACTGGGCCGTAGATCTTCAATCCGATCATGTTGACGAGAATACCGAGCACCGAGGCGACGATCAGCGGATTGGTGACGATCTTGGCGAAGAAGCGGCGGAAGTCGCGATTGCCACCGCCGAACCAGACGAGAACACCGATATTGTAGAGATTGATCGGGATGATCACGAGCGTCATCACCAGGGCGGTCAGTGTCAGGCCAATCGGGCCATAGAGTTTCTGCGCGATCGCCAGCGCCATGAACCCATTCCAGCGTGTCGCCGTCTGGAAGACCGAGGTGAAGGATGCACCTGATACCTGGCGGTTCCGCAGCATCGGCCACAACAGCAGCACGAAGACCGACATCAAACTGACGCTTCCGATCGTTGCGATCGCCGTCGCATCGGCCTTCAATCCGGCAAAATCGGCCTGGGCGAGCGTCGAAAACAACAGCGACGGGAAAAGGATGAAGTAGCCGAATTGCTCGAGCCCGAGCCAAAGACCCTGATCGATCAAGGTCGAACGCTTGAGCCAGGCGCCAAGCAGAACCAGGAGGAATACGGGAAGGATGCTTTCAAAGACGACGGTCATGGGGGAGGGCCTGCGTGCGGGACGTCTATCGCTACCTCAAATCATCGCCGACCGGAATGCGCTAGTGGCACGAGGCGGCGATCAAACGGGAGTGTCCCGCCTTCAAGGATCCGCGACCGGACTGCCCTGTGAAAATTAACCTTAACAAATGGTTTACGTTGCGCGGGTCGCCGCAAGGGCGGAGATTGATCCGGAATTTTAATGGATTCCGGAATGGAGCGGTTCGGTGAGAACTGGTCTTATGATCATCATGATGATGTTTTTTGCCGGACTGGCGCTAGATATCGCAGTTCCGGCTATGGTTCTTGTGGCCGTCGTGCTGGCTGACCGCGCGATTTACCCAGTTGTCTTTCGGCAGATCTCGGAAAGGGGAGCCGCATGAAGTGGTTTCTGATCCTTTGGGGCGGGCCGATCCTGCTGCTGGGCTCCTGGTACGCCCTGTCGTACTACGACATGAGCTTCGGCTTCTTTATGCTGACGCGCCAAACCCATGATCTGGTGTTCCAGATCTACGGAAACGTCCTCGGCATCCCGCCGGAAACCATTCCGCCGCTCGTAGCCCGCGCGATCGTCGTCGACAGCCTGATCGTTTTCGCCATCATCGGCTTTCGCAAGCGCCGCCAGATCGCCGCCTGGTATCGTCGCCGCTTCGGTGCCGCGGCCCCTCAGTCCGAGAGGCCGTCTCTTGCCAGCGACGCCAGCCTGTCGAGCGCGCCCTGAAGAATGAACGAGGCCGCGGCCGAATCGATGCGTTCGGCCCGCTTGCGTCGTGACACGTCCATCTCGATCAGCACCCGCTCGGCCGCGACGGTCGAAAGCCGTTCATCCCAGAAGACGAAGGGCAGGGGCGTTTTCTGTTCCATGTTGCGCACGAAGGCGCGGGTCGCCTGACAGCGCGGCCCCTCGCTGCCGTCCATATTGACGGGCAGGCCGATGACGAAGGCCGCGATCTTTTCTTTCGTCGCTGCCGACAGCAGCGCCTCCGCGTCCACGCCGAACTTGACCCGACGGATCACCTCGCGCGGGGTCGCAAAGCGGCGACCGAGATCGGAGACCGAGAGGCCGATCGTTTTCGTGCCGAGGTCGAGGCCTGCAATCGCCTGGTTCGGCTGTAGCTGGGCTGCGAGTTCTTCGATGGTGAGAATTGCCATGGGATTGTCGATTCGATCTTTGCGCGGAGAGTTGTCTGATCCATATGCTGTTGCGACAGACAAATCATCAGGGAGATCGTCATGAAGATCAAATGGCTCGGCCATGCCGCCTTTCACATCGAAACGGCAAAGTCCAAAATCCTGATCGACCCCTTCTTTACCGGCAATCCGGCGTTCCGCGACGAGGAGCGCCGGGACGCGACCGCCGGGCTCACCCACATTCTCCTGACCCATGGTCACGGCGACCATGTCGGCGATACCATTGCGATCGCCAAGGAGACGGGCGCGACGGTCGTTGCCAATGCCGACCTTGCCGCCTGGCTCGGCCGGCATGGCGTCAAGGCGCTGGAAATGGGGAACACCGGCGGCACGATCAATCTCGGTAGTTTCTCGACGACCTTCGTCAACGCGCTGCATTCGTCGGCGCAGCTGACCGAGGACGGCGTCTCGCACTCGCTCGGCAATGCCAACGGCCTGGTGCTGCATTTCGAGGACGAGCCGACGCTCTATCACATGGGTGATACGGACATCTTCTCCGACATGGCGCTGATCAACGAGCTGCATCAGCCGGAGATCGGCATCGTGCCGATTGGCGATCGTTTCACCATGGGCGGGGCGGTTGCGGCCCTGGCCTGCCAGCGCTTCTTCAAGTTCTCGACAGCCATCCCCTGCCATTACGGCTCGTTCCCGATCATCGACCAGACCCCGGAAACCTTCGTTGCCGGCATGGAAAGCGCGTCGACCAAGGTGGCGACGCCGCACGTCGGCGGCGTCGTCGAGATCTGATGTTGCGCCGGGCCTTTTGACGAGAGGCCCGGTCCTCCGGCAATTCCCCCGTTGCGTGGCTCGCCCTGCGCCATTATAGCGGGGGAAGTTCCAGTTACCGGAGACGATCATGTCCGTAGACCTTGCCACCGTGAAGCGCGTCGCGCGCCTTGCCCGTATCGCCGTCAGCGAAGAAGAAGCCGAACGGATGATGGGTGAGCTCAATGGCATCCTCGGTTTCGTCGAGCAGCTCTCCGAAGTGAATGTCGATGGCGTCGAGCCGATGACCTCGGTCACGCCGATGGATATGAAGAAGCGGACGGACACCGTATCGGACGGCAACAAGGCCGACGACATCGTTGCCAATGCGCCGAATTCCGATCGCAATTTCTTCCTCGTTCCGAAGGTGGTCGAGTAATCTCCCGCCAGCCGCCCCGACGTTTCTGATTGCGAAAGCCAGATTTTACCATGACCGACCTTACCAGCCTGACGATTGCCGAAGCCCGCACCAAGCTCGCCGCGAAGGACATCACCGCCGTCGAACTGACCGATGCCTATCTCGGCGCGATCGATGCCGCCAATGAGGCGATCAACGCCTACATCGCCGTCACGCCCGAAAAGGCACGAGAGATGGCCAAAGCCTCGGATGCGCGTATCGCCGCCGGCAAGGCCGGTGCGCTCGAAGGCATCCCGCTCGGCATCAAGGACCTCTTCGCCACCGAAGGCGTGCACACCCAGGCCTGCAGCCACATCCTCGACGGTTTCGCGCCGCGCTACGAATCGACCGTGACCCAGAACCTCTGGAGCGACGGCGCCGTCATGCTCGGCAAGCTGAACATGGACGAGTTCGCCATGGGCTCGTCGAACGAGACCTCCTACTACGGCGCGGTCAAGAACCCGTGGCGCGCCAAGGGCTCCAATCTGGATCTCGTGCCGGGTGGCTCCTCCGGTGGTTCCGCCGCAGCCGTTGCCGCGCATCTCTGCGCCGGCGCGACCGCCACCGATACCGGCGGCTCCATCCGCCAGCCTGCAGCCTTCACCGGCACCGTCGGCATCAAGCCGACCTATGGTCGCTGCTCGCGCTGGGGCACCGTCGCTTTCGCCTCGTCGCTCGACCAGGCAGGCCCGATCGCCCGTGACGTGCGCGATGCCGCGATCCTCCTGAAGTCGATGGCAAGCGTCGACGCCAAGGACACGACCTCGGTCGATCTGCCGGTGCCGGATTACGAAGCCGCGATCGGCAAGTCGATCAAGGGCATGAAGATCGGCATTCCGCGCGAATACCGCGTCGATGGCATGCCGGAAGAGATCGAAGCGCTCTGGCAGCAGGGCATTGCCTGGCTGAAGGAAGCCGGTGCCGAGATCGTCGACATCACCCTGCCGCACACGAAATACGCGCTGCCGGCCTACTACATCGTCGCTCCGGCCGAGGCCTCCTCGAACCTTGCCCGCTATGACGGCGTTCGCTACGGCCTGCGCGTCGACGGCAAGGACATCGTCGACATGTACGAAAAGACGCGCGCCGCCGGCTTCGGTCACGAAGTCAAGCGCCGCATCATGATCGGCACCTACGTGCTTTCGGCCGGCTACTACGATGCGTACTATCTGCAGGCACAGAAGGTGCGCACCCTGATCAAGCGCGACTTCGAACTGGCGTTCCATGCCGGCGTTGACGCCATCCTGACGCCGGCGACGCCGTCGTCTGCCTTCGGCATCGCCGACGAGGATCTGGCATCCGATCCGGTCAAGATGTACCTCAACGACATCTTCACGGTAACGGTGAACATGGCCGGCCTTCCCGGTATTGCCGTTCCCGGCGGTCTCGACCACAAGGGCCTGCCGCTTGGCCTGCAGCTGATCGGCAAGCCGTTCGAGGAAGAGACGCTGTTCAAGACGGCGCATGTGATCGAACAGGCGGCCGGCCGCTTCACACCCACCAAATGGTGGTAATCTCTTGAGGGGCGGTACCGACGAGGTACCGCCCTTTCTTCTTCGGTTGCATTGAAAGCCACTCTTGTCGCGGAAGGAGACCGCGTCATGCCCGTCATCCGCCATGCCCGCGCCGGCGACGTCGACCGGCTGGCCGAAATCGGCCTTAGATCCTGGCAGTCGGCAATTGCGGGCCTCGCCGATGGCGAAATGATGCGGCGCGTGGCCGAGGCCGCATTTCTCCGTTTTCTGTTCGATCACTGGCTTTCCGTTTTGCTCGTCGAAGGCGAGGGCGCCATCTGCGGTTGGGTGGCGTGCGAGAACTTCGACAATGCGATCTCCGATCTGTGGATCGAGCCGCAGCTCCAGGGCAGGGGCTTCGGCGGGCTGCTGCTTGCCGAGATCGAGCGTCGTATTGCTGCGGACGGATTCGACGCGGCCACCACCAAGACGCACGCGCGCAACGACCGCGCCGTGCGCTTCTTCCGCAATCACGGCTATGGCGTGAGTTGGCTGTCGACCGCCTATGCGCCGCAACTCGACAGCGATGTTGCCTTCATCGGTCTGAGCAAATCTCTGGAGCAAAGCCCGGATCACTGACACCCCGCCACCCCATGCATGGCAGCCACGCGCAAAGCCGGCTGGCCTATTCACACCGCATTCATTAGGCCCATGAAATATTATGGGGTATGACGTGGTGGCGGGGCACCGCAAGGGGGGCGCTTGTTGCAGATGCTGGATAAAACGGTTCCGCGACCGTTGGTTCTGAGACCTTTCCACCATTCGTTTTGGCTTGCCGGCCTGGGCGTGATCGTCTTCACCGCCTGCGTGCTCGGCATCTTGAGTCGCCCGGTCGGCATGCTGGCTTCGATCTGGCCGGCAAATGCGATCCTGCTCGGTCTGCTGATCAGAAAACCGTCGCTCGCCAGCCCGGCTGGATGGCTGACGGCGGCATTGGCCTACGTTCTTGCGGACCTGGTGACCGGCGCGGATCTCTATGAAGCTGCGGCGCTGAATGCGGCCAACATGGTCGGCGTCGTCATCGGCTTCCTGCTCTATCGCCGCTTTTCGCCGGAGCATCGGCACCTGCGCCGGGCGCGCTCGGTCCTTTACATGTTCGCTGCCTCCTCTCTGGCGGCGATGGGCGCCTCGCTCGTCGGAGCGGTCGCGGTTCACTTGTCCTTCGGCAAACCCGTCGCGGACGCATTCGTCGCCTGGCTCACCACCGAGCTGGTCAATTATGTGGTTCTGCTCCCGGTTTTCCTGGCAGCGCCGCTTCCTGAAGACGGTTTGCGATCCCGTGCCACGAGAACGGCGGTGTCAACGGCCTCTGCTTTTGCAACCGTCTGGCCGTTCGTCTCCCTGGTCTTGTCCTGCGCTGCGGCGCTCGTCATCGGCGGCCCAGGCGCTTTCGCTTTCCCGGTGCCGGCACTCTTGTGGTGCGCGCTCAGCTATGGCTTGTTCCCGGTGACGATCCTGACGGCGATCGTCTGTGTGTTGACGCAGATTGCCGTTGCCTCCGGCGCCCTGCATCTCGGCGTCAGCGGCGTTGCCGAGGAGACGCTCACCTCCACCCGGCTGGGGACGACCCTTCTTGCGCTCTGCCCGCTGGCGGTCGCCAGCGTCGATGCCGCACGACGGGCGCTGATTGGGCGCCTGTCCCATGCGGTCGATTATGATTTTCTGACCCAGTGCCTGGCGCGCGCGACCTTCATGGCGCGCGCGGCCGCGCTGATCGCAGCGCCGGTCGCCCGAAAAGGCGGGACCGTGGTAATGATGCTCGACATCGACCGCTTCAAGGCGATCAATGACACCTATGGTCACGCCGTCGGCGATCAGGTGCTGGTCTCGGTCGCAGGCGCCGTTCGCGGGACGCTGCGTTTTGAGGATCTCGTCGGTCGGCTTGGCGGCGAAGAGTTTGCCGTTGTGCTGGTTCGGCAATCCCCGACTGATGCGCTCAAGGTCGCCGAGCGACTGCTCGAGGCCGTGCGCGCGCTCCATATCGATCTGGAGCAGGGCGGAAGGATCACCGTCACCATCAGCATCGGCGCTGCCGAAGTCATGACCCGCGACACCGGTCTCGACGGCCTGCTGCTTGCGGCCGACCGCGCGCTCTACCAGGCGAAGGCTGCGGGCCGCGACCGCGTGCAATGCGCTGCCCCGTCGAGCGCTCACGCGACGTAAGTCGCTTTCCGTAAAGTAAAGTGCGCATCTGACGATACCGGGCATGCTGGCATGCCCGGTATCGTTCGTATTCGCCGCTAGCGGTTGTTAAGTTCGGAGCGCACGAGCTGCAGCCCGCGTTCCGTGATACGGTAGGGTTTTCCGCCGGACGATGAAATCGCCTTCTTCCGCTTCAATTTGCGGAAAAGTTCGAGGTCGAAGCCGGGATAGACCCAGCCGTCACGGGTGAAGCACCGGATTTCGGTGATCGCCTTGTCGTCGCGGGTGATTTCGATGCGGCCGCCCTGGGCCAAATGATGAAGAATGCGCTGTTCTGCGCGCGAGATGTCCATTGTCTGAATGTTCCGGAATCGCGTTCGTATGAACGCAGGAAAACGTTCCGCAAATTACTGAAGATGCGGGGTGACGTTTCCGGCCCGTGCGCGCAATCAAAGCGGATTACGCGGACGGGCTTTACCGGGACTCAGGCGAAGAACGGAACATAAAAACTCCAATAGAACGGTGCCTTCCTAAAAGGCCGTCGTTCGCGCGTCAAGGTGTCATTGCAACGCCAGGGTGCCAATGGCCGCCAGCGCCACTTGCAAGACGATGATCAACGCGAGGCGCGTGCGAAAGGGTTCCTTACGCGTCTTGTGTCGGAAGATATGGCGCGCCGTCATCGCTCCCGGGCTGCCGCCGAAAAAGGCGAGAGTGAGCAGGGTCCGCTCGCTGATCCGCCGTCGGCCGGAGCGCGCCGCTTGCTTGTCGTACCAGAACAGCCCGAAGGCCGCCAAGTTGACGAGAATTGCGAACGAGAGCAGGGCAGGGCCGATGGACATGAGCGAAGTCTTGCCGATAGGCGCTAAACGGTGGTTAAGAGAGGCTCGCTGTCCGCATGAGATTGCATATGGCGCTTCTGATCCAGCCGAACAACTTGCACCGGCGGACCAATTGTTCTACCGAGAAACCAAGAATTCAGGCTTCAAAGAAGAGCATGATATGAGCATTGTCGACGTCCGCACCCCCGATCCGAAACGCTTCATCCCCGGCGCCACTGGCGACTGGGAAGTCATCATCGGCATGGAAGTCCATGCCCAGGTGCTTTCCAATTCGAAGCTGTTCTCGGGCGCATCGACGGAGTTCGGCAATGCGCCGAATGCGAACGTCTCGCTGGTCGATGCCGCTATGCCCGGCATGCTGCCCGTGATCAACGAGGAATGCGTGAAGCAGGCGGTGCGCACCGGTCTCGGCCTCAAGGCCGCGATCAACAATCGCTCGATCTTCGATCGCAAGAACTATTTCTATCCGGACCTGCCGCAGGGCTATCAGATCTCGCAGTTCAAGGATCCGATCGTCGGCGAGGGCAAGATCATCATTTCGGTCGGGCCGGATCGTCAGGGCCAGTTCGAGGATGTCGAGATCGGCATCGAGCGCCTGCATCTGGAACAGGATGCCGGAAAGTCGATGCACGACCAGCATCCGTCGATGTCTTATGTCGACCTCAATCGCTCGGGCGTGGCGCTGATGGAGATCGTCTCCAAGCCGGACATGCGCTCGTCGGATGAGGCCAAGGCCTACATGACGAAGCTGCGCTCGATCGTGCGCTATCTTGGCACGTGCGACGGCAACATGGACGAAGGCTCGATGCGCGCCGACGTCAACGTTTCTGTGCGTCGTCCGGGCGAGGGCTTCGGCACGCGCTGCGAAATCAAGAACGTCAACTCGATCCGCTTCATCGGCCAGGCGATTGAATACGAGGCACGCCGCCAGATCGGCATTCTTGAGGACGGTGGCAGCATCGACCAGGAGACCCGCCTGTTCGACCCGAACAAGGGCGAGACCCGCTCGATGCGCTCCAAGGAAGACGCGCACGACTACCGCTACTTCCCGGATCCGGACCTGCTGCCACTGGAGTTCGACGATGCTTTCGTCGAGGCGCTGAAGGCCGACCTGCCGGAACTGCCCGACGACAAGAAGGAGCGCTTCGTGCGCGACCTCGGCCTCTCGGTCTATGACGCCTCGGTGCTCGTCTCCGAAAAGTCGATCGCCGATTATTTCGAGGCGGTTGCCGAAGGGCGCGACGGCAAGATTGCCGCCAACTGGGTCATCAACGACCTGCTCGGTGCCTTGAACAAAGCCGGCAAAGCCATTGAAGAGACTCCGGTTTCCCCGGCACAGCTCGGCGGCATCATCGATCTCATCAAGGCCGAGACCATCTCCGGCAAGATCGCCAAGGACCTCTTCGAGATCGTCTGGAACGAGAGCGGCGACCCGGCCGAGATCGTTGAAGCGCGCGGCATGAAGCAGGTGACCGACACCGGCGCCATCGAGAAGGCCGTCGACGAGATCATCGCCGCCAACCCGGATCAGGTCGCCAAGGTGCAGGCCAAGCCTTCGCTCGCTGGCTGGTTCGTCGGCCAAGTGATGAAGGCGACCGGCGGCAAGGCCAACCCGCAGGCTGTACAGGCGCTCGTGAAGGCCAAGCTCGGCATCGAGGAATAACGATGTTCTTCGTGCGCACGGCAAGCGAGCGCGACCTGGAGAAGGTTCGCGCTCTGCTGATCGAAACGTGGCACGCGACCTATGACACTTTCTACGGTGTCGAGAAGGTCAACGAACTCACGGAGCGCTGGCATTCGCTGCCGGCGCTCAAAGCCCGGCTCGCGCGCAAGAACGCCGAGTTTCTTGTTGCCGACGATGGAAGGCAGCTGGGCGGCATGGGCTATGCGGCGATGTCCGACACGCAAGCCAAGACGGTGGTGCTGCACCAGCTCTATGTCCTTCCGAAGTTCCAGCGCCAGGGCGTCGGCCGCGATATCTTCGCCGAACTCGAAACCTGCTTCCCGGACGCCGAGCGCATGCGCGTCGAGGTCGAGCCGCAGAACCTGCACGCGCTCACCTTCTATCGCGCGCACGGCTTTGCCGAAGTGGGCGAGACCCAGGTTGACGACCCGTCCGGTCTGCCGGCCATCGCTCTGGAAAAGCCGCTTCTCGGCTAGGCGATCCGTCCGATTGCCTGAAGTTTCGCATGCCTGTGGATAAGCTTGAGAGGCACGGCTCTGTCATCGCGCCGTTACCTCCGGGTGTTTGATCCGCGGGCGACGAACGATGTGAGCGAGGAAACCATGGACGCGACCGAACTCTTGATCCGCAAGGCCGAGCGTAAGGACCTCGAAGCGATCGTCGCGCTATTCGCCAATGATCCGCTCGGCGGCCACGGCGACACGACCGACCCCGAGGCCTTCGCGGACTACGCCGCTGCCTTCGACCGGATTGAAGCCTCGGCGCTGCAGACACTCTTTGTTGCGGTTCTTGAAGGGCAGGTCGTCGGCACTTTTCAAACCGCGCTGCACACGTCTCTGTCGGGGCGTGGAAGCTCCAGCCTGATCGTCGAAGCGGTCCAGACGCGTGCGGACATGCGCGGCCGTGGGATCGGTGAGCGCATGATGCGCCATGCGATCGGCGAGGCGCGGGAGAAGCGCGCAAAGAAGGTAAGGCTCACGTCCAACGCCGTGCGCACCGATGCGCATCGGTTCTACGAGCGTCTCGGCTTTGCGCGCAGCCACTTCGGCTTTCAGCTGCCGTTGAAATGACCGCCTCCGCCTCGGAATCACTGGACAAGCCCTGAGCGGCGGGGCATAAGCGGGAACATTGTTTTGGTATCTGGCCGCCTTCCCAACGGCCGGTCAAGGACGGCATCCATGAAGCTCCTGCTGCAGATTTTCACCTGGTGGAACGAACAGACGATCGGAACGCGCTTTCACACCTGGCGCCACGGTCAACGGGTCGGTCAAGACGAACTCGGTAATGTCTACTACCAGGGCGGCAAGGACTCCGAAGGCCGCACCCGCCGCTGGGTGATCTACAACGGCTACGCCGAAGCCTCCGCCATTCCGGCCGGCTGGCACGGCTGGATGCATCACCGGACCGACGTTTCTCCGGCTGATGAAAAGTACACGCCGCGCGAATGGCAGAAGGCGCACCGCGTCAATCCGACCGGAACGGCCAACGCCTACCGCCCGCAGGGCTCGATTGCCGCCACCGGCAAGCGTCCCCGCGTGACCGGCGACTACGACGCCTGGACGCCCGGCTCCTGAACAATCTGTTCTCAGTGACGACGACGGACCGCGGAATGGGTTCCTCGATCATGGCGCGGCCACAATTGATGGTTAGCGCCTGAAATCCATCGATGACGAACAGGATACGCGGGAGACAGGCGACTATGGCAGGTTCTGATCTGCGCAAGGCAATCGGCCAAGGAACACGGCGTTTGGGCTTGTCCCTGCTTGCCGCCTTGCCGCTGGTCGCATCTGCGGAAGCGGTTGACGCAGCCCGCCTTTCCAACGCCGTCGCCGTGTTCTCCGGTATCGACAA
Source organism: Ensifer sp. ENS06 (assembly GCF_014852205.1). Classification (NCBI taxonomy): domain Bacteria; kingdom Pseudomonadati; phylum Pseudomonadota; class Alphaproteobacteria; order Hyphomicrobiales; family Rhizobiaceae; genus Ensifer; species Ensifer sp. ENS06. The sequence continues at coordinate 1,439,065 of NZ_JACVBC010000001.1, forward strand.
GATCACCGGCCGCATCACCACTTTCGACGTCTACATCGGCGAGACCGTGCAGTTCGGCGCCCTTCAGGTCACGCCGCGCGTCTGCTACAGCCGTGACGACACGGAAGCGCAGAAGATCACGACCTTCGTCGAGGTCGAGGAAATCACACTCGACCGCAAGATCCGCCGCATCTTCACCGGCTGGATGTTTGCCGATAGCCCCGGTCTGAACGCCGTCGAGCATCCGGTCTATGACGTCTGGCTGCAGTCCTGCAAGGCGACCTCGGACCTGCCGCCGCCGGACACCGCGCAGAAGCGCTGAGCGGCGGCGTATTCCCATTCTTTGAGATTTGGCTTGGTTAGAAGGCGAGGTCGGGCGACGACATCGCGTTCGCCAGAAGCACTTCGTATTCCGCCTTTGGCACGTCGATGGCACCGAACGACTTCAGGTGCTCGGTGGTGAACTGTGTATCGAGCAGTTCGAAGCCACGCGCCTTCAGTCGCTCGACCAGATGGACGAGGCAGATCTTCGAGGCGTCGGTGCGTCTGGAAAACATGCTTTCGCCGAAGAAGGCCGAGCCGAGCGAAACGCCGTAAAGTCCGCCAACCAGTTGGTCGCCTTCCCACGCCTCGACGCTGTGGGCATAGCCCATCGTATGCAGCGTCGCGTAGAGCGTGCGGATCTTGTTGTTGATCCAGGTGGTTGGCCGGTCGGGAGCAGGGGCAGCGCAGCCGTCCATGACCGCTTCGAACGCGGTGTTGAAGCGGATGTCGAAGGGCTTTCGGCGGATGGTTTTGGCGAGGCTGCGAGAGGTGTGAAAGCCTGCGAGCGGGATCACCCCGCGAATTTCCGGCTCGACCCAGAAGATTTCCGGGTCGTCAGCCGAATCGGCCATCGGGAAGAGGCCGATCGAATAGGCGCGCAGCAGCATGTCCGGCGTAATATCGGGCTGCTTGCTGCGCGTCCCCTTCAATGTCAGGTCCTTACTCGGACGTGGCGGCCAGATGCTTCTCCAGCCAGTGGATATCGTAGTCGCCGTTGGCAATGTCCTGATTATTGATCAGGTCCTGGAACAGCGGAAGCGTCGTCTTGATGCCGTCGATGACAAATTCGTCAAGCACGCGGCGCAGACGCATCATGCATTCGACGCGGGTACGGCCGTGCACGATCAGCTTGCCGATCAGGCTGTCGTAGTAAGGCGGGATCCGGTAGCCCTGATAGGCACCCGAGTCGACGCGCACGCCAAGACCGCCCGGCGCATGGAAATGCGTGATCGTGCCCGGGGATGGGACGAAGGTGCGCGGGTCTTCGGCATTGATGCGGCACTCGATCGCGTGTCCGGAGAACACGATGTCTTCCTGCCGGACCGAGAGGCCACCGCCGGAGGCGACGCGGATCTGCTCGTGCACAAGGTCGATGCCGGTGATCGCCTCGGTGATCGGATGCTCGACCTGAAGACGGGTGTTCATTTCGATGAAATAGAACTCGCCGTTTTCGTAGAGGAATTCGACCGTGCCGGCGCCGCGATACTTCAGCTTCTTCATGGCGTCGGCGCAGACCTGGCCGATCTTCATGCGCTGGTCGACGTTGAGCGCCGGAGAGTTTGCCTCTTCCCAGACCTTCTGGTGACGACGCTGCAGCGAGCAATCGCGTTCACCGAGATGCACCGCATTGCCGGCGCCGTCGCCGACGATCTGGATTTCGATGTGGCGCGGCTTCGAGAGGTACTTCTCCATGTAGACGGCGTCGTTGCCGAAAGCGGCAAGCGCTTCGGTGCGGGCCGTCGCAACGGCTTCCTCGAGGTCAGCTTCGCTGCGGGCGACCTTCATGCCGCGGCCGCCGCCGCCGGCGGTCGCCTTGATCAGGACCGGGAAACCGATCTTGCGGGCGACTTCGAGGGCGTTTTCCGGCTTCACTTCGCCGTCGGAGCCCGGAACGACCGGGATGCCAAGTTCCTGCGCCGTTTGCTTGGCGGTGATCTTGTCACCCATGATGCGGATGTGTTCCGCCGTCGGGCCGATGAAGGTGATGTCGTGCGCTTCAAGGATTTCGGCGAACTTGGCGTTTTCCGACAGGAAGCCGTAGCCTGGATGCACAGCGTCGGCACCGGTGATTTCGCAGGCGGCGACGATCTGGTGAATGTTCAGATAGCTATCGCGCGAGGGCGGCGGGCCGATGCAAACGCTCTCGTCGGCGAGGCGCACATGCATGGCGTCGGCGTCGGCCGTGGAATGAACGGCGACCGTGGCGATGCCGAGTTCCTTGCAGGCACGAAGCACGCGAAGGGCGATTTCGCCGCGATTGGCAATGAGAATTTTCGAGATCATCGCCGCGCCGCCTTATTCGATTACGATCAGCGGTTCGCCATATTCGACGGGGGCTGCGTCCTGGACGAAGATTTCGGTGACCTTGCCCGAGCGCGGAGCCGGGATCTGGTTCATTGTCTTCATCGCTTCGATGATGAGGATCGTCTGGCCTTCCTTGACCGTGGCGCCGACCTCAACGAAGGGGCGGGCTCCCGGTGCGGGAGACAGATAGGCAGTGCCGACCATCGGCGCGGTCACGGCATTCTTCGATGCACGGGCGCTCTCGGCGACAGGAGCAGCAACGGCGTTTGCGGGAGCGGCCGCTGCGGCGGGCATCTGGTAAGCCGGCATCTGCGGCATGGCCATCGGCATGGCAACCGGCGTGCCGTTGCGCGAAACGCGAATGCGCAGGTCGTCCTGCTCGACTTCGATCTCGGTCAGATCGGTGTCCTTGAGAATGTTGGCGAGATCGCGGATCAGCGCCTGGTCGATACCTGGTTTCTTGTCAGCCATGGAATATGAGCCTCTTGTGTTCTTTTTATTTCGACGGATTTGTCAGGTTCTTTAGCGCATGCAGCGCAAGAATGTAACTCTGGGCGCCGAAGCCGCAGATGACGCCCTTGACGGCGGGTGCGATCATCGACTTGTGGCGGAACTCCTCACGCGCATGGATGTTCGAGAGGTGCAGTTCGACGACCGGAATGCCGATGGCGCGGATGGCATCGTGAAGCGCGATCGACGTGTGGCCATAGGCGGCCGGGTTGATTGCCACGCCCGCGGCGACGTTGCCGGCCTCGTGCAGCCAATCGACCAGCATTCCCTCATGGTTCGACTGGCGGAAATCGACGTCGAATCCGAGCGCCTTGCCTTCTGCCTTGCACATGGCCTCGATGTCGGCCAGGGTCTGGCCGCCATAAATACCCGGCTCGCGCTTGCCCAGCGCATTCAGGTTGGGGCCGTTCAGCACGAAAATGGTCGATGGCATAAGGGATTCCGGTCCGGTCATGGAGGGTTACCTATAGACTGATGGTCCCGCGAGGAAAAGCCCTTTGGGCCCCCGCGGGATTTGTCCACAGTCATGGGAAGGTTTGTCAGCAGGCGGTCTTGCCGCATTCGCGCATATTGGCGACCTTGCCCTCGATCTCGTCGGCGCCGACTGCCCCGAAGACCGCTTCGTTGCCGATGACGTAGGAGGGCGTTCCGGTGATGCCGAGGTCGTTGGCAAGGCTGTAGGCCTCGCGCACGGCCGCATCATGCGGCTCCTTTTCCATTTTCGCGCGCAGGTCCTTTTCGGAGACGCCGAGCTTGGCGGCAACCGCAAGCGCTGTCTCCTCCGTGGCGCGGTCTTCCCCGCCGAGCAGCGCCCGGTGGAAGTCGCCGTATTTTTCCGGAGCGACCAGGCGGAAGGCGGCGCTCACCTTGTGGGCGGCCAGCGAATCCGGTCCGAGGATCGGCAGTTCCTTCAGCACGAAGCGCACGTTCTTGTCCTTGGCGAGGATGTCGTCCATGTCGGAAAGCGCGCGTTTGCAGTAGCCGCAGTTGTAGTCGTAGAACTCCACAACGGTGACGTCCCCCTTGGGATTGCCGAGCACCATGTCGTAGTCGGAATTGAAGATCGCCTTGTTGTTCTCGGTGATCGCGCTTTCCGCCGCTTCCTGCTGCTTGGCGCGCTGTTTCGTCGTCAGCGCCTCCTGGACCTCGAGCATGATCTCCGGATTGGCGATCAGGTATTCCTTGATGAAGGCGCCGATCTCTTCCTTCTGCTTCGCGTCGAGCGCGAATGCGTTCTGGGGCAGGCTGACCCCGGCCACGAGCGCTGCGAGCGTCCCGGCGGCAATCATCTTGGTGCTGAAGTTCATTTCTACCTCGTTGTCCTTGCGTATCCCGTGTGTCGTCCATCGCGTGTCGCCGGGTCAACCGGCTGTTCTGAATGACAACAGGATTCCTCGTATCCGCAATATGCCGGCAGCATAGGGTGGGTGCCGCGGAAACGAAACGGCAAAATCGGCGGAAATACGGCACTCGCGGACTTGTGAAGGTCATTTTCATCGGGCAAAGGGCTGGAGAACAGCCGCATATCGAGGATTTTCCGTTGGTAGATTTGTCAAAACGCAGTGCCGTCGAACCTTTCCATGCGATGGACGTACTGGCGGAGGCGACTCGTCGCCGGGATGCCGGCCACCCGGTGATTTCGATGGCCGTCGGGCAGCCCGCCCACCCGGCGCCGAAGGCAGCTCTTGAAGCGGCGCGCAAAGCGCTTGAACATGGCCGGCTCGGCTATACCGATGCGCTCGGCACCTTGTCGCTGCGCACAGCAATCGCCCGGCACTATGAAAAGCGCCACGGCATCGCGCTCGATCCGCAGCGGGTCGCGGTCACCACCGGCTCATCCGCAGGCTTCAATCTCGCTTTCCTGGCCCTCTTCGATCCTGGCGATTGCGTCGCGATCGCGAGGCCCGGCTATCCGGCCTATCGCAACATCCTCGCAGCGCTTGGCCTGACGGTCGTCGAGGTCGAGGCCAATGCCGAGACCGGCTTCACTCTGACGCCTGAAAGTCTTTCGCGTGCCGCTGCGAAAATAGGCCGTCCATTGAAGGGCGTGCTTTTGGCGAGCCCAGCCAACCCGACCGGAACGGTGACGGGCAGGGCGGGCCTCAAGGCGCTGGCTGACTATTGCCGGGCCGAATCGATCGCCTTCATTTCCGACGAGATCTATCACGGACTGACCTTTGCCGGCGAAGAGGCAAGCGCGCTGGAGGTGACCGACGAGGTAATCGTCATCAACTCCTTCTCGAAATACTATTGCATGACCGGCTGGCGGATCGGCTGGATGGTGCTGCCGGCTGACAAGGTGCGCGGCTTCGAGCGCATCGCCCAGAGCCTCTACATCTCGCCGCCCGAGCTCTCGCAGATCGCGGCAGAAGCAGCGCTCAACGCGCATGAGGAGCTCGACCGTTACAAGGCCGCCTATGCCGCCAACCGGGACATGCTCATGAAGCGGTTGCCGGAGATCGGCTTCTCGATCGCCTCGCCGATGGACGGTGCCTTCTACGCCTATGCGGATGTCACCCGCTTTACCAATGACAGCATGGCCTTTGCCAAGCGGATGCTCGCCGAGATCAACGTCGCGGCAACCCCGGGATTCGACTTCGATCCGCTGGAAGGGCACCGCACAATGCGCTTCTCCTATGCCGGCGCCGAGGCCGACATGGTCGAGGCCATGGACAGGATCGCGCGTTGGCTGGCGTGACGCTCTGAACAGGCAGGCAGGGGCAAGTCCCTTCTGCCATCCGCCCAAAGGAAAAGGCCCGGATCGCTCCGGGCCTTTCGTGTTTTCAGAATTTGGCGCTGGCCGCGCGGCTTCTTAGAAGAAGCCGCGGCGCTGCCACCAGCCGCCCTTCTTGGGCTTGCCCGGCTCTTCCTCTTCGGGCTTCGTCGCGCTCGACGTTACCACCGGTTCGGAAGCGATTTTCGAGAGGTCGCGGTTCGCACGCACAGGCTTGGTTTCGGCAAGGTCGGCCGCAGCCTCTTCCACCGCTTCGACGGCCGGGTCGGCAACCGCAGGCTGGTCTTCGATCACTGCCTGAGCAACTTCGTCGACGCTTACTGCCGGTTCTTCAGCCTTGACGGCCTTCTTGCGGGTGCGCTTCGGCTTGGCAGGCTTTACGTCCGCCACCTCGGCTTCTTCGGCCACCACAGCCGTTTCCTCAACAGCGACAGCCACTTCGACCTCGGCCGCAGCGGCCGGTGCCTCTACGGTTTCGGCTTCTTCTGCGCCATCGTCGCCGGCTTCCGCATCGGCACCGGCTTCAAGCTGGCCTTCGCCTTCGCCTTCACCTTCGCCTTCCGGACGGTTGCGGCGGCCGCCACGCTTGCCGCGGCGGCGGCGCTTGCGCTTCTGATCGCCATCGGCGGTCGCGGCGTCTGCATCGACGCCCTCGTCATCGCCTTCGTCCTCATCGGAACCGTCGTCGGCATCGCCTGCCGATTCGGAGACCTGGAGAGCGCTGCCTTCGGCCTGCTGGCCGCCCTTGCCGCGCCGGCGGCGACGGCGCTTGCGCTTGCGTCCGTTCTGATCGTCGGACTGGGCAGCAGCCTTCGGCTGTTCCTGCCGCTGTTCGCCGGCAATTTCTTCTGCTTCTTCCTCGTCGAGATCCTCTTCGATCACGACGTCGTCTTCTTCCTCTTCCGGCTCGAAGTGCAGCAGTTGTTCGATCTTGACCGGGTTTTCGACCGGCTCGCCACGATCGATCGCGAAGTGCTGTGCGCCGACATGGGCATCAGCCTCGATGATGATCGAAACGCCGAAGCGGGCTTCGTAGTCCATGATCGTGCCGCGCTTCTGATTGAGCAGGTAGAGCGCGATATCCGGGATGGTGCGCACGGTGATGTCGTGCGTCGTGTTCTTCAGCAGGTGTTCCTCGATGCCGCGCAAGACGTGCAGTGCAACCGAAGACTGCGAGCGGACGTGACCCGTTCCGTTGCAGTGCGGGCAGGTCTGCATCGTCGATTCGAGCACCGAGGCGCGAATGCGCTGGCGCGACATTTCGAGCAGGCCGAAATGCGAGATGCGGCCGACCTGGATGCGGGCGCGATCGTTCTTCAGGCAATCCTTCAGACGCTTCTCGACCGAGCGGTTGTTCCGCTTTTCTTCCATGTCGATGAAGTCGATGACGACGAGGCCGGCAAGGTCGCGCAGGCGGAGCTGGCGTGCCACTTCTTCCGCCGCTTCCAGGTTCGTCTGGAGAGCGGTGTCTTCGATCGAGTGCTCGCGCGTCGAACGGCCGGAGTTGACGTCGATCGAAACCAGGGCTTCGGTCTGGTTGATGATGATGTAGCCACCGGACTTCAGCGTTACCTGCGGCTGCAGCATGCGGTCGAGCTGCGCTTCGATGCCGGAGCGCGAGAAGATCGGATGCACGTCACGGTAAGGCTGAACCACCTTGGCGTGGCTGGGCATCAGCATCTTCATGAAGCCCTTGGCTTCCTTGTAGCCTTCCTCACCGGAAACGATGATCTCGCTGATGTCCTTGTTGTAGAGGTCGCGGATCGAGCGCTTGATCAGGCTGCCTTCTTCATAGACGAGGCAGGGGGCCGTGGAATTCAGCGTCAGCGTGCGGACGTTTTCCCACAGGCGCATCAGATATTCGAAGTCGCGCTTGATCTCGACCTTGGTGCGGTTGGCACCGGCGGTGCGCAGGATCACGCCCATGCCCTGCGGCACTTCGAGGCCGCGGGCGATTTCCTTCAGGCGCTTGCGGTCCTGCAGATTGGTGATCTTGCGGGAGATGCCGCCGCCACGTGCGGTGTTCGGCATAAGCACCGAGTAGCGACCGGCGAGCGACAGGTAGGTCGTCAGTGCCGCGCCCTTGTTGCCGCGCTCTTCCTTGGCGACCTGAACCAGCAGGATCTGGCGGCGCTTGATGACTTCCTGGATGCGGTACTGCTTGCGCGGCTTGCGAACCTGGCGATCCGGAACTTCTTCCATGGCGTCTTCGGCGCCGACGGATTCGATGATTTCCTTTTCGCCGTCGTGACTGTCGTCGTCATCATCGTCGTCGTCATGGCGACGGCGGCTGTCGACATCCTCGGAGATGGCGTCGGTATCGACCATGGCAGCCATTTCGCCGCCATTGCTCTCGTCGCCATCGGTCGATGCAGCAGCCGCTTCTTCAGCGGTCTTGGCCTTGGTCTTGCGGGTGCGCTTCGGCTTCGCCTTCGGCTTTTCGGCCGGCGCTTCCTCTTCGACGACCGGTGCGGCGTCAGCGACCGCTGCGACCGGCTCGGCTTCAGTTTCCGCGACGACTTCGAGGTCTACGGGAACGGAAAGTTCGCTTGCCGGGGCAGGGGCGGTCTCGACATGCTCGATGTCGTCGTCACGCCGCGCTTCTTCGGCTTCGGCCTTCAAGAGCGCCTGACGATCGGCGAGCGGGATCTGGTAGTAGTCGGGATGGATTTCGGCGAAAGCCAGGAACCCGTGGCGGTTGCCGCCGTAGTCGACGAAGGCGGCCTGGAGCGAGGGCTCCACCCGGGTGACCTTCGCCAGATAGATATTGCCGCGGATCTGCTTCTTATGTTCCGACTCGAAGTCGAACTCTTCTATGCGGTTCCCGCGAACGACAACGACGCGCGTCTCTTCTGAATGAGACGCATCGATAAGCATTTTCTCTGCCATCTAAGCTGTGCTCCTCGGCGCGCCAGCGGAACGGGAGACAGACCTGCTTCCTTAGGAAGACTGCCAAACACGTCGGAAGGTGCGCCGGATATGAAAGTTCCTGTTTGGCGCAGGCGATGGTGCAGCAGCCAGACGACAGCCGGAACATGTGTGTCCCGGGGCCGCGCTACTTCTGACCGATACTGCTGAGTCAACATCAATGACCAAACAAGAATGCCAATGTCCAAGGTCTCATGAAGACCCGATGAATGCGCCCGCTTGCGGGCGTCGGTGAAAAATCACCATCAAGAACTCCGGCCACCGCCGGAAATTTGCGATCCAGTGTACGGGGAGGAAATGCAGCGACGGCGGATGAACACTTGCGACCGCGGAATTGCGATAAGTTAACCGGTCAATCCGGTTCGACCGCACCCTGGCGCCAAGCTTTGGAGAAGCTCCGGCTGCCCGGTCGACTGTTCTATCCCGTCAACACTTTCTCCTTGTGACGCTTTTATGTTTTCTATGTCACATTGGCAAGGGAAAAGCCCGTGCCGCCACAATAATGATCGATTCGCTTGTCCACGTGGAGTAGGTCGATAAACGGTAAATCGATTGTCCCGGCGGGGCGGGGAAGATGATCATTGTCAAGCATTGGTTAACCATAAGGGTTCATTGATCAACCTGTGCGTCCAGCAGCCGTGCGTCGGCTGCTGTTTGGTTTTCTGAGAAAGTGGTGGAGAGCCCGAGGTGAGGCCTTTGGCGGTTTGTATGCGTGGTTCGCTGTTGTCGTTGATGTCGCGCACGGGCAGGCTTCTGCTCGGAGCATCGCTGCTTGCCGGCGGTTTTCTTTTGAACGTGCCCGCGGCTGTTGCCGCCGAGCCGGGTCCTTTGCTCGCCTTTGCTGCGCGGATCGCCGGTGACGATGCACGCACGCGCGTCGTCGTCGAGTTCGATCGCAAACCGGAATTCTCCCTGCACTACGTAGCCGATCCCGTTCGCGTCGTGGTCGACCTGCCGGAAACGGCCTTCGGTCTCAAGGCGGACAGCCTTGAACCGCGCGGCCTCTTCGATGCGATCCGCTACGGCGGCATGGGGGCGGGCAACTCCCGCATCGTTCTTTCGGCGAAAGGCCCTGTGGCGGTAACCCATGCGGAAGTCGTCGCGGAAGAGGGGGGCAAGGGCTACCGGCTCGTGCTCGATGCCGAGCGCGTCGACCAGGCGCGCTTCGATGCGCTTCTCGGCGAACAGCAGTGGACCGGATCGGTCGCCGCCGCCAAGACCGACAGGCCGGTTGCCGTCGCTCCCACGAGGGAAGGCGGGCCGTTCATCATCGCGATCGATGCGGGCCATGGCGGCATCGATACCGGTGCGCTCGCCGGCGAGACGAAGACGGAGGAGAAGCATGTAACGCTCGCCTTCGCGAAAGATCTCGTCGAGGCCCTGAACAAGGGCGCCGGGATCGAGGCTTTCCTCACCCGCGACAAGGACGTCTTCCTCTCGCTTCCCCAGCGCGTACAGATCGCCCGCAACAAGGGCGCCCATCTCTTCATTTCGCTTCATGCGGACGCGCTGCGCCAGAAGGACATCCGCGGCGCGACGGTCTATACCATCTCCGACAAGGCCTCCGACCATCTGGCCGCAAGTCTTGCCGCCCGCGAAAATTTGTCCGACGAAATCGCCGGCGTGCCGCTTCAGAGCGAGCCGGCGGAAGTGGCCGACATCCTGATCGATCTGACGCGCCGCGAGACGCAGGCCTTCTCGGTCAACATGGCGCGCGCCGTCGTTACGTCCTTCGAGGGCCAGATCAATCTCATCAACAATCCGCACCGTTTTGCCGGCTTCCGCGTGCTGCAGGCGCCGGACGTGCCCTCGATCCTGCTTGAACTGGGCTTCCTGTCGAACAAGGAGGACGAAAAACTGCTGCTGGATCCGGAGTGGCGCAAGAAGGTTTCAGAGCGTCTTGCGGTCGCTGTTCAGCGATACCGCGCGCAGGCCATCGCCAGCGGCGGCTGACGCTTGAAGGCAGGCCCGGGAACGAAGTGATTTGTGTCGCCCCGGTAACAGCGCTATGCTTTTCAACGGGATGCGCACGGGATTATCGCATAACAGCCCTATTTTACGCACAATCCGGGACCTAACCGGAATTGCGCCCGGATTTGTTGAGAAACGAGTTGAAGCCCGGAGTTCCCCGCCATATGAGGAGCCGGGCTAGGTGGGGCGTTGCGACGCCAGACGATTTCTCGTGAAAGAGTTTGGTCGGCCCGCTGTATAGAAGCCGGCAGGACAGAGCATGGACTGTCAGTCGGGCGGTTCGGCAATTGGACGATAATTAAGGTACCGGTATCTGACTGATGATCAGGCTGATTGGATATTTCTTCGGGATTGGCGCGTTTCTGCTGCTGGGTGTGGCCGGGGCCGTGGCGCTCTATCTTGGTGTCGTCACCAAGGACCTGCCGGATTACGAGGTGCTGGCGAAATATTCGCCGCCGGTGACCACGCGCTTCCACGCCGGCAACGGCGCGCTGATGGCGGAGTATGCCCGTGAGCGGCGTCTCTATCTGCCGATCCAGGCCATCCCGGATCGCGTCAAGGCGGCCTTCATCTCGGCTGAAGACAAGAACTTCTATCAGCACCCGGGCGTTGACATCACCGGTCTTGCGCGCGCCATCGCGGTGAACTTGCAGAACTTCGGCTCCGGCCGTCGCCCGGTCGGCGCCTCGACGATCACGCAGCAGGTGGCCAAGAACTTCCTGCTCTCGTCCGACCAGACGATCGACCGCAAGGTCAAGGAAGCAATCCTCTCTTTCCGCATCGAGCAGGCCTACACCAAGGACCGCATTCTCGAACTCTATCTCAACGAGATCTTCTTCGGCCTGAATTCCTACGGCATAGCCGGTGCGGCGCTGACCTATTTCGATAAGTCTGTGACTGAGCTTACCATTGCCGAGACCGCCTATCTCGCAGCCCTTCCGAAGGGACCGGCCAACTATCATCCGTTCCGCAAGACCGAAGCGGCGCTTGAGCGCCGCAACTGGGTAATCGACCGCATGGTCGAGAACGGCTACGTCACCAAGGCCGATGGCGAAGAAGCCAAGAAGCAGCCGCTCGGCGTCAACCCGCGTCGCGGTGGGGCGCATCTCTTCGCCTCCGACTTTTTCGCCGAGGAAGTCCGCCGGCAGATCATCCAGAAATACGGCGACAACGCCCTCTATGAAGGCGGCCTGTCGGTTCGCACCTCGCTCGATCCGCGGCTGCAGATCGCCGCGCGCAAGGCGCTGCAGGCGGGTCTGCTCAGCTACGATGAGCGTCGCGGCTTCCACGGCCCGGTCAAGTCGATCGAAATCGGTGGCGATTGGGGCGAGCCGCTGGGCGCTGTCGTTGCCTTCAACGACGTGCCGGAGTGGAAGCTTGCCGTTGTTCTCTCCGTCGATGGACAGGGCGCCGAGATCGGCATTCAGCCGGAGAAGGAAGCCTCGGGCAAGATTGTCGCCGAGCGTGTCACCGGGCATATCTCCGCCAAGAACATGCAGTGGGCCTACCGTTCCGCCAGCGGCGACCGCAAGTCGGCGAAATCGCCTGAAGGCGTCTTCGGCGCCGGCGACGTCATCTATGTCGAGCCGCTGTCGGAGAAGGGCGAATACCGCCTGCGCCAGCCGCCGAAGGTGCAGGGTGGCCTCGTCGCCATGGACCCGCAGACCGGCCGCGTTCTGGCGATGGTCGGCGGCTTCTCCTATGGCCAGTCGGAATTCAACCGCGCGACGCAGGCGATGCGCCAGCCGGGTTCGTCGTTCAAGCCCTTCGTCTACGCGGCGGCCCTCGACAACGGTTATACGCCTGCATCGGTCATTCTCGACGCGCCGATCGAGATCGTCGCTGGTGGCCAGGTCTGGCGCCCGGAAAACTACGGCGGCGGCTCGGCCGGTCCGTCGACGCTGCGTCTCGGCATCGAGAAGTCGCGTAACCTGATGACCGTTCGCCTTGCCAACGACATGGGCATGAACCTTGTCGCCGAATATGCCGAGCGCTTCGGCATCTACGACAAGATGCCGCCGCTGCTTGCGATGTCGCTGGGCTCGGGCGAAACGACTGTTCTGCGCATGGTCTCGGCCTATTCCGTGCTCGCCAACGGCGGCAAGCAGATCAAGCCGTCGCTGATCGACCGCATTCAGGACCGCTACGGCAAGACGATCTTCCGTCACGAGGACCGCACCTGCGACAACTGCAACGCCGGCGATTGGCAGAGCCAGGAAGAACCGGTTCTCACCGACAACCGCGAGCAGGTGCTCGACCCGATGACCTCCTACCAGATCACGTCGATGATGGAGGGCGTGGTGCTGCGCGGCACGGCTGCCGGCAAGATCAAGCTCGATCGTCCGGTTGCCGGCAAGACCGGTACCACCAATGACGAAAAGGATGCCTGGTTCGTCGGCTACACGCCGGACATGGTTGCAGGCCTCTATCTCGGCTTCGACAACCCGGCCCCGCTTGGCCGCGGCGCGACCGGCGGCAGCCTCGCCGTGCCGATTTTCAATGACTTCATGACAGAAGCAGTGAAGGGCACGCGCCCGAGCAAGTTCGTCGTGCCCGAAGGCATGAGCATGGTCGCCGTCAACCGCAAGACCGGCATGGCCGCCCAAGAGGGCGAGCCGGACACGATCATCGAGGCCTTCAAGCCCGGCACCGGCCCGGCCGACACCTTCTCGGTCATCGGCGGTCTTGACCAGTACGTGCCGCCAGAAGAGATCCTCAAGAACTCGCCGCAGGCGAACCAGGCAGTGACCTCCGGTTCCAACGGCCTGTTCTAATCCTTATCCCCTTCACGCGATGCCCGCCGCCTTTACATCAGCGGTGGGCATCGCTATTTGACGCTCACTTTCCTATCGGTTCAAAAGAAGCAGGATCATGCGCAGCGAAATCGAGAACATTGTCGACGAAATCAAGCAGGCCATAAGCCTGCTGAGGAGGCATCTTTGACTGGGATCAGGCGGTAAGACGACTGGACTGGTTGAACAACAAAGCGGAAGATCCGGCGCTTTGGAACGACGCTTCGGAAGCGCAGAAGCTGATGCGCGAGCGCCAGCAACTCGATGACGGCATCAATGGCCTGCGCCGTTTCGAGCAGCAGCTCAATGACAACATCGAACTCATCGAACTCGGCGAGGAAGAGGGCGACGCCGCCATCATCGCCGACGCCGAACAGGCGTTGCGGGATCTCAGAAACGAAGCGGCGAAGAAGCAGGTCGAAGCCATGCTCTCGGGCGAGGCGGACCAGAACGATACCTATCTCGAAGTGCATTCGGGTGCCGGCGGTACCGAAAGCCAGGACTGGGCCAACATGCTTTTGCGCATGTACACCCGCTGGTCCGAGCGCCAGGGGTACAAGGTCGAGCTTCTGGAAATCCAGGACGGCGAAGAGGCCGGCATCAAGTCCGCGACGCTGCTCGTCAAGGGCCACAATGCCTATGGCTGGCTGAAGACCGAATCGGGCGTGCACCGCCTGGTTCGCATCTCGCCCTACGACAGCAACGCGCGCCGCCACACCTCGTTCTCCTCGATCTGGGTCTACCCGGTCGTTGATGATTCGATCCAGATCGACATCAACGAGAGCGATTGCCGTATCGACACCTACCGCTCGTCAGGCGCCGGCGGTCAGCACGTCAACACGACCGACTCGGCCGTGCGCATCACGCACATCCCGTCGGGCATCGTCGTGCAGTGCCAGCAGGAACGTTCGCAGCACAAGAACCGGGCGAAGGCCTGGGACATGTTGCGTGCGCGCCTCTACGAGGCCGAACTGAAGAAGCGGGAAGAGGCCGCCAACGCCGAAGCCGCGTCGAAGACCGACATCGGCTGGGGCCACCAGATCCGCTCCTACGTTCTGCAGCCCTATCAGCTGGTCAAGGACATGCGCACCGGCGTTGAAAGCACGGCACCGGGCGACGTTCTTGACGGTGAACTCAACGAGTTCATGGAGGCCGCCCTTGCGCACCGCGTCAGCGGCGGCGCGGATGCCGTCGTGGATGATCTGAACTAAGGCAGACAGCGGTCTGCACCAATGCAATTGAAGAGGGTCGGGTGTTCGCATCCGGCCCTTGCTTTTGCTCAGTTGGAGGCACGCTCGATCTTGATGTCGCCGAGATCGTCGATGAGCACGGTCCAGCTCTCGGGCTCTCTCACCGACGGGTCCGTCTTCAGATAGACGGTCGCAAACATGCCGGGCTGCGCGGTGACACCGGTCGAGGTCTCCGGGCGGATGTCGGTGACGTAGGCCTTGAGCGCGGAGAATTCTTCGAGTTCCGCCGACGAAATCACCACAGGGCCGGCCGAGGTCGCTGCCACCTGCTGCAGATGGATCTGGGCGGTTCCATCCGCCTGGCGAAGCGCGATCAGCTTGTAGTAACCGCGCCGGGCGTCGCCCGGCTTCTCGGCGGCCGCGTTCGGATCGAGGGATGAAAGCGGCTCTCCGCTTTCCTCCCAGTAGCCGGTGCTGGTCACGAAGGTCGCCTCAGGCGGAACGATGTTGGCATCCTGAGCCTTGGCGCCGGCACTGCTGAGAAACAGGAACAGCGCGAGGAGGGCGGATCTGTGCATTGGGTCGTCGTCCTTAAGGCGGCGGCTCGGTTGCCGTTTGCTGCGGGCCGGCGGAAACTTAGCCGGCATGATGATACCATAGGTCGCGCGGAGAACGTGCGCTCAGTTCGAAAACTGCTCGGCGAGGATGCGATCCGACCAGGAATGATCGGGATCCGAGAGGATGCGCGCCGTCATGTTTTCCGATTCGGCGATCTTCACCTTGACCACGGACTTCACTTCCTGATGGTCGGCCACCGCGTTTACCGGCCGCTTGTCGGCCTCAAGGATTTCGATCTCGACTGTGACATGGTTCGGCAGAAGCGCGCCACGCCAGCGGCGCGGGCGGAAGGCGCTGACCGGGGTCATCGCCAGAAGCGGGGCCTCGAGCGGCAGGATCGGCCCGTGGGCGGAGAGATTGTAGGCGGTGGAGCCGGCAGGGGTGGCGACCAGCAGGCCGTCGCAGGTCAACTCCTCCAGCCTTGTCTTGCCATCGATCAGGACGCGGAGCTTCGCCGCCTGGTAGGACTGGCGGAAAAGGTAGACCTCGTTGATCGCAAGTGCCGTGAAGCTCTCGCCATAGACGTCGGTCGTCTGCATCTCCAGGGGATGAAACGCGTTCTCGACTGCCTGGCAGATGCGGTCCGTCAGGTTCTCGGTGCTGTAGCGGTTCATCAGGAACCCGACCGAGCCACGGTTCATGCCGTAGACCAGCTTGCCGCTGTTCATGGTCTGATGCAGCGTCTGGAGCATGAAGCCGTCGCCGCCAAGCGCGACGATCACATCGGCCTTCGACGGATCATGGTCGCCATAGATCGCCTTGAGATCAGCCGCAGCCTTTTGTGCCTCTTCCGCGGACGAGGCGAGAAAGGCTAGGGAAGTGAACGTTCGGGCCATGAAACTCTAGTCCGCTCGATATGTTATGCGCCGCCAGCGGCAATCTCTCTCTATCGTTTCTGGCATGGCCCGGAACCGAACGCATCTGAAAAATTGGGACAATTCGCAATTTTGCTTTACACCACATGAGATTATGGTAACTCCCACCAAAGCAAGTGCCCTTATAGCTCAGTTGGTAGAGCGGCTGATTTGTAATCAGTAGGTCGGGAGTTCGAGTCTCTCTGGGGGCACCACTTCATTTCTTCCCCATTGTTTTTTCCGAATTTTTGGCGGCTATTCGAGCCGGAATTTCAGGTTCGGCGTGTTGCCGCGGGTATACCGTCGGCGCAAAGCGAGCAGTTAGTCACGCATCGCAAAGATGGCCATGAACACTGGTGTGCCGATCAGAACGCCGGCAATCGAAAATAGCGGCCCATAGATCAGCGCGCTCAGCGGTATGCCGGCGATGCATACCGCAATGCCATCCTTCAGGCAGTTGTACGGCCCGCCCTCGAATATGCCGTAGACGGGTAGGAACAGGCCCGCGACGATAAGGCTTACAAGGAACGCCAGGACGGCGGAGATGATCAGTCTTCCAAGAGTTCTCATCCTCCTGAAATATAGGGAATCAGTGGTTTCGGCCACCGCCGATTGTTTCTCCAGCGCCGATGAACGGAGGGCGAGCATTCGTCAGCTGGCTCTCTTGGAAAGGTCTTGGTCATCGAACACGTTCTTTCGGCTGCCGCCAAAAGCAGCCTTACCAACCCCGCGGCACTGGCGCCGGTCAGATGGGCGGTCGTTCTGCTTTGTGGGTTTGTCGTCTGGAGCCCTGCCAACGCGCAGGAGGGATCCGATTGGGCGGAGATGAGTTCGGGCGCGACCCAAGTTTCCGGTTTGGGGGCGGTCCGCTATTCCGTGGGATACAGCAACATCGGTTATGACCACTTTGGTTCGGAGATCGTGGTTGAGTGGCGTGACGGCGGCAAGCGGACGCAGACGATCTACGAAGGCACCTATGACAATCCCCCTGCGAAGGTCTGGGGTGCTAACGACCATCTCTGCGTTTCGATGGAGGCTTGCGCGCGATCGACGGACGCCTGCACAGTGGAGGTGATCGCCTATCGATATGACGTCGGCGCCAAGTCTTTTGCCGAGCTTGCGGACGGCGGCGAGTTTTGCCGCCGATGAGATGCGGAGCCTTGGTCGGAGTAAGCGGTCAACGCTCGATCGATCACCGGCTCCCGCATCGCTTAGTCCGGCGCTCTCCGTGCGTCTCGAGATCGTGACGCCGGTGCAGTCCGGGCAATGGTTCACGATTCGCGATCCCGACGGCGACGTGCTGATGATCTGCCGCTGCTGATCGGAAAAGCCGCAGCGCGGCGGCATCAGATGTCGAAGGACGGTCCCATGCGCACCGGAACCTCGCGGCATTTCTGCAGGGCGTTGAGCAGGTTTTCGGCGAGATAGTCGATCAGCGCCCGGGTCGCCGGCAACATGCCCTGGCGGGACGGGAAGACGAGGTGCACGACGACGTCGTTCGACGTCCATTCCGGCAGCACCGGCGCAAGGACGCCGGCGCGGAAAGCGCGCTCGCAGATATGGTCAGGCAAGAGGGCGACCCCCATCCCTTCGATCGCGGCGCGTTCGAGAATCAGGAAATCGCTGCAGCCGACGATCGGACGATGGGTGATTTCCGTCGTGTTGCCATCGATCGAAACCAGCCGCCAGACATCGGTCGGGTGCTGTTCGTTCATCGACAGCGTCGCCTGCTGGCTGAGGTTCTCGATCGTGATCTCGCCGGCGCGGGCGAGGAAGGTGGGGCTGGCTGCAAGCCGCTCGCGAACCTCGCCGAACTTGCGGATGATGAGTTGGTTGTCCGTATCGAGCTGCCCGCGGGCGCGCAGCGCCACGTCGACCCGCTCTTCTATCAGATCGATGCGACGGTTGGTGGCGGTGATCAGCAGCCGGACGCCGGGGTAGCGGCGGTGAAACGCCGGCAGGATGTCGGCAAGCATAGGGGTGAAACCGAGCGGGCAGGCGAGCCGCACCGTGCCCGAGGGCTCCGCGCGCACGGCGGCGATCTCGGCTTCGGCGGCAGCCACCCCGTCGAGAAGGCTCTGGCAATGCTCATAGAAGACCCGGCCGATATCGGTGACACGCAGCTTGCGGGTCGAGCGCTCCAGCAACCGCACACCGAGCTGCTCCTCAAGGCGGGCCACATGTTTGCTGAGCTTGGATTTGGGTATATTGAGGTCCCGTGCCGCAGCACTGAAGCCGTTGTTTCGCACGACGGCGGCAAAAAGCCCGAGGTCGTTCAGATCCTGCATTGTCCTGTCTCCGAGGTGCGGATGATGGGTATGATTGTTTCCGTCTGGAAACAGTATGTCAAATATCCGCTGGCTTATCGGGCCATTGTTTTCCCCTCATATGTGGATCACCGCAACGTAAACACAAAGGTGTTCCCATGAACGTTCTTCATATCGACTCCGGTATCCTTGGCGACCACTCGGTTTCCCGCCGTCTGACGGCCGCCCTTGCCGCGCAGGTCAAGGCTGACCGCCCGGATGCGCAGGTGACCTATCGCGACCTCGCTGCCAGCTCGCTGCCCCATCTGACCGGCGCCCAGATCATGGCCCCGGCCGACCTCGAAGGCGTCGACGCGGGTCTCGCTGCCGACGTCAAGCTTGGCCGCGACATGCTGGAAGAATTCCTCGCCGCCGACACCGTCATCATCGGCGCTCCGATGTACAACTTCGGCATTCCGAGCCAGCTGAAGGCCTGGATCGATCGCATCGCCGTCTCCGGCAAGACTTTCCGTTACACCGAGAATGGTCCGGAAGGCCTCGCCAAGGGCAAGAAGATTATCGTCGCCTCGACCCGCGGCGGCCACTACTCCGCCGGCCCGGCAGCCGTCATGGATCACCAGGAATCTTACCTGAAGACGGTCTTCGGCTTCCTTGGCATCACCGATGTCGAATTCGTGCGCGCCGAAGGCCTGAACCTCAGCGCCGACAGCAAGCAGTTTGCGATCGCCGAGGCCGAAAAGACCATCTCGGAAGGCAGCGTGCTTCGCCTGGCGAGCTAAGACCAAATTCAGCGGATCACCGAGGTGATCCGGTGGGAGGGGCGTATGCCCCACGTGCGGACGGTGCCGGTTGCGCAAGCAGCCGGCATTGTCCGTTTTCGAACATCGATATCTGCTTTATAATGCCCTCATGATGGACGGGCGGGCGATCCTTTGGGGCATGACCGCTGCGGTGGCCTTTTTGTTCGCCGCCGAAGCGACCCTTGCTGCGCCGCCGGATCATGGCTGCACCTGCCGCAATCGAGACGGTTCCAAATACGAACTTGGGCAGGTCGCTTGCCTGCGTGTCGACGGCAACGCCTATCTCGCGCGCTGCGAGATGAACCTCAACGTCACGACCTGGAAGAAACTGCGTGAAGGCTGCCCTACGGCTGGCATGAGCACACCGGGTAGCCTTGCGGAGCAATCGATCCGTTTCTGACGCAGAAGAGCGGCTTGCCGTCCTCATTCCGATCTTTTTCGAAACTGCACGGCGCAGCGCTCCGCGATCCCACCGGTGCGGAAATTTCCACAGGCGCTATTTCGCGTTACCGCCTCGGCTTTGGCGCCGTTGTCTGTGAGCTGCGGAGGGCCGCCGCGCTTTGCGGTGAGGCCGCCCGGAACACCTGGTGATGTCAGCGCTTCAGATGCTGGCGCGCCGCATACATCGCGATCGCCGCTGCGTTCGATACGTTCAGCGACTTTATCGCGCCGGGCATGTCGAGCCGGGCAAGATCGTTGACGATCGAGCGGGTCTTCTGCCTAAGCCCCTTGCCCTCTGAGCCGAGAACGAGGGCGATCTTTTCGCCGCTGAATGTCCCTTCCAGCGGCTGCGGCCCTTCCGAATCAAGTCCGATCGTCTGGAAGCCCAGCCGATGCAGTTCCTCGATGGCATCGCCAAGGTTGGTGATCTGGATATAGGGGATCATCTCAAGCGCGCCGGAGGCCGATTTGGCGAGCACGCCCGATTCGGTCGGGCTGTGGCGCATGGTGGTGATCAGCGCGCCGGCATCGAAGGCGACGGCCGAGCGCATGATGGCGCCGACATTGTGCGGATCGGTCACCTGGTCGAGCACGAGAATCAGCGGGCAGTCGCGCAGAGCCTCGAGCCGGCGATGCGGCAATGGGCGGGTCTCGAGCATCACGCCCTGGTGGATCGCGTCGGGACCGAGAATCTTGTCGAGATCCTGCGGCGTCACCGTTTCGACCGGGAAGGGCAGGGCCGAAAGCTCGCCGAGTTCCAGGCGGGCGGCCGCGTTCGGCGTAACGCTGAGACGGATGACCTCGCGAGCCGGATTGTCCAGCGCCGCGCGAACCGTGTGCAGGCCATAGAGTAGAACTTGCTCGGGCGAGAGCGGCTGTGGCTTCCAGTCGGCCGGCGCCTTTCGGCGCTTGTCCTCTCTTGGCGTGGGGATTTCGCCACGTTCCCGCTTGGCGTCGCGATGCGCGCGCCGAAGGTTGGCGTAATGGGTGTCCTTGGCGCTCTTGTCGCCGGTGCGATCTTTGCTCATTGGCGTCTTATAGAGAGGTTGCACGCGGGGCGAAACGGTTTTCAGCGTCGGGTCCTTTTTTACGGCTGTGGAGAAAATCGGAAATTTTCCGCTGACCCGTGTTGACAGGACGAAACGGGGCAGTCATATACCCGGCCACAGATCGAGAGCGGCACGGCCAAGTCGCTGGTTGTCTCACGATCTCAAATGCTTGGTCGAAAGATCCCGACAGAATAATGGAGGGATGCCCGAGTGGTTAAAGGGGACGGACTGTAAATCCGTTGGCTCAGCCTACGTTGGTTCAAATCCAACTCCCTCCACCATTCTGCTTCTGGATCGAAGGCCCGCGGGTATAGCTCAATGGTAGAGCAGCAGCCTTCCAAGCTGAATACGCGGGTTCGATTCCCGCTACCCGCTCCAATAGCGGCTTCCTCCTTCTTTTCGAATTAATGTATCAAGTCAACTTTCATCGCTAAGCGTTTGAATGTTTTACTGCGGCTGCGATTCGTAGCTCGATAGCACCGAATCTTGTAGCGGCGTCGCGCGCTTCTTATATATCGGCAGGAAAAGGCCAGCGGCGGCCGGTCCGGGCGCGCGCAATTAAGTCTTGCGCAAATCCCCTGAAACCCTTAAACGGCTCCACAAACCGGCCCTGCCGGCTGATCATTATTCATACTTGACCACAGGAAACGTACCCATGGCAAAGAGCAAATTTGAGCGCAACAAGCCGCACGTTAACATTGGCACGATTGGCCACGTTGACCATGGCAAGACGTCGCTGACCGCAGCGATCACGAAGTACTTCGGCGAGTTCAAGGCGTACGACCAGATCGACGCTGCTCCGGAAGAAAAGGCCCGTGGTATCACGATTTCGACGGCGCACGTTGAGTATGAGACGCCGAACCGTCACTACGCTCACGTTGACTGCCCCGGCCACGCCGACTACGTCAAGAACATGATCACCGGTGCAGCGCAGATGGACGGCGCGATCCTGGTTTGCTCGGCTGCTGACGGCCCGATGCCGCAGACCCGCGAGCACATCCTGCTCGCTCGTCAGGTTGGCGTTCCGGCAATCGTCGTGTTCCTCAACAAGGTCGACCAGGTTGACGACGCCGAGCTTCTCGAGCTCGTCGAGCTGGAAGTTCGCGAACTTCTGTCGTCCTACGAATTCCCGGGCGACGACATTCCGATCATCAAGGGCTCGGCTCTTGCTGCTCTGGAAGATTCGGACAAGAAGATCGGCGAAGACGCGATCCGCGAGCTGATGGCAGCTGTTGACGCCTACATCCCGACGCCTGAGCGTCCGATCGACCAGCCGTTCCTGATGCCGATCGAAGACGTGTTCTCGATCTCGGGCCGTGGTACGGTTGTGACCGGTCGCGTTGAGCGCGGCATCGTCAAGGTCGGCGAAGAAGTCGAAATCGTCGGCATCCGCGACACGTCGAAGACGACGGTTACGGGCGTTGAAATGTTCCGCAAGCTGCTCGACCAGGGCCAGGCCGGCGACAACATCGGCGCGCTGATCCGTGGTGTTAACCGTGACGGCGTCGAGCGTGGCCAGATCCTGTGCAAGCCGGGTTCGGTCAAGCCGCACAAGAAGTTCATGGCTGAAGCCTACATCCTGACGAAGGAAGAAGGCGGCCGTCATACGCCGTTCTTCACCAACTACCGTCCGCAGTTCTACTTCCGCACGACGGACGTGACGGGCATCGTGACGCTGCCGGAAGGCACGGAAATGGTTATGCCGGGCGACAACGTCACCGTTGCCGTTGAGCTGATCGTTCCGATCGCGATGGAAGAAAAGCTGCGCTTCGCAATCCGCGAAGGCGGCCGTACCGTCGGCGCAGGCATCGTTGCCTCGATCGTCGAGTAATCGACTGATTTCAGATCAGTAGAGAGGCCCCGCCGGCAACGGCGGGGCCTTTTTCGTTTCGGTTGTCGCCAGGACTTCGTCGATGAAGGCGCGCTTGCCGTGGGTGTAGATATCCCAATCGCCATTGGCCTGCTCTGCGAGTTGCCGCTTCAGGGCTTCGTAGCGGCTGGCGAGTTCGGGAGCGTCACGCAGCCGGTCCCTGAGCACTAGACGTGCCGCATGGGCGGCGTTGTCGTCTCCACAGAGATAGAGCCGCGTGCCATAGGCAAGCGTTGCCATAGTAAACGTCCATAGGTCGCTTGCGTGCGGGTCGCCGTGAAAGGTGTAGCCTGCGTTGCAGAGGCGAGCGCTGAGCTCCGGCAGTTCCGCTACGTCCGCTACCACCGCATCGATATCGATCTTCGGCTTCGCGGCCAGTCCGGGTATCGCCGTGCTTCCGATGTGGTGGATCTCGCGGACGAAAGGCGAGAGCAGGGCGGTGATGGAAAGCGCCCGCGCCTCAAAGAGCGACGGCCAGAGAGGATCATATTCGACCAGCGTGATACGCGACATGCGAATCGATTCCGGTGAGGAGAGCTTCTGGCAGGATAGCGAATGCCCGCAGCGCCGCGACCATTTCTGAGTGACGAGGCAATGACTTGCCTTTCTTTGTGGGGCACTCCGGCCGGCAGGGCAGGGGATAGATGCGATTGAATGCGGATTTTTTCGGATCGGCGTTGAAAGGTGCTTGTCATCCTCCGGCAAACTGAATATGAAGCCGCTGACTTGAGGCGGCGAGACGTTGTTGAACGGGCACGCAGCCGAATAGGGGTATAGCTCAGTTGGTAGAGCGGCGGTCTCCAAAACCGCAGGTCGGGGGTTCGAGCCCCTCTGCCCCTGCCATTCTCTCCAGGCTTGCGTAAGAGCTGAGGGTTCGGCAGAGTAAGTTTAAGGATCGGTTAGCCGGTCGACGAAATTCACAGAAAAGACTGATTGGCTCTTGTGGTTTTTAAAATCGGTCTTTATGTAGGGTCCAAACAGACACGCGGTGCGTGGGGCTGAATCATCGGCTTTACGCGCCGTAATGGCGTGAGCATTACATGGCATCCAAAACGAATCCGGTAACGTTTCTGCAGCAGGTTCGCTCTGAAACGTCGAAAGTGACCTGGCCCTCTCGGCGCGAGACGATGATCTCGACGCTGATGGTCTTTGTCATGGTCTTTTTTGCCGCTGCCTTCTTCTTTGCTGCGGACCAGTTGATGGGTTGGGCGATCGGCCTCATCCTCAACGTTGGCGCTTGATTGGGTGGAGGCTAGTATGGCTGCGCGCTGGTACATTGTTCACGCCTATTCGAACTTCGAAAAGAAGGTCGCTGAATCGATCGAGGAAAAGGCCAAGCAGAAGGGTCTCGAGCACCTGTTCGAGAAGATTCTCGTGCCGACCGAGAAGGTTGTCGAAGTGCGTCGCGGTCGCAAGGTTGACGCCGAGCGCAAGTTCTTCCCGGGCTACGTTCTGGTTCGCGCCAACCTGACGGATGAGGCTTTCCATCTCATCAAGAACACGCCGAAGGTGACCGGTTTCCTCGGTACCGACAGCAAGCCGGTTCCGATTCCGGACCATGAAGCCGAGCGCATCCTCGGTCAGGTCCAGGATGGCGTCGAGCGTCCGAAGCCTTCGGTCTCGTTCGAGATCGGCGAGCAGGTTCGCGTCTCCGACGGTCCGTTCGCCTCGTTCAACGGCGTCGTTCAGGATGTCGACGAAGAGCGTTCGCGCCTCAAGGTCGAAGTTTCGATCTTCGGCCGCGCGACCCCGGTCGAGCTGGAATACGGTCAGGTCGAGAAGGTCTGATAAGGCCTTAAAAGGATAGGGTGGGTTTAGGCCCATTCTGGCGGAGAAATCCGCATGCGCGTGGAAGGATGCCGGCCTTAGCCGGGTCGGATGTTCCGTACCACGCAACCGCAGCCGCCGGCCATTGAGGTCGGCAAGAGCCGGGTAACTGGCATAACAGGTCCCTGGAGCGATCCGTCGCGAGGGGATTTTAGAAAGGCAGAGAGAAATGGCTAAGAAAGTTGCAGGCCAGCTCAAGCTGCAGGTGAAGGCTGGGGCGGCCAATCCGTCTCCGCCGATCGGTCCTGCGCTCGGTCAGCGTGGCATTAACATCATGGAATTCTGCAAGGCGTTCAATGCCGCCACGCAGGAAATGGAAAAGGGTATGCCGATCCCGGTCGTCATCACCTATTACCAGGACAAGTCCTTCACCTTCGTCATGAAGCAGCCGCCGGTCAGCTACTTCCTGAAGAAGGAAGCAAAGATCCAGTCCGGCTCGAAGACCCCCGGCAAGGGCGGTTCGGCTGGCAAGCTCACCAAGGCTCAGATCAAGTCGATCGCCGAAGCCAAGATGAAGGATCTCAATGCCGCCGATATCGAAGGCGCAATGGCCATGATCGAGGGCTCTGCCCGCGCTATGGGCCTGGAAGTGGTAGGCTAAGACCATGGCGAAGATTGCAAAGCGAGTACAGAAGTCCCGCGAGGGCGTTGACCCGACGAAGATCTACGGTCTTACCGAAGCCGTCTCGATGGTCAAGGAACGCGCAACTGCCAAGTTCGACGAAACCGTCGAAGTTGCGATGAACCTCGGCGTTGACCCGCGCCACGCTGACCAGATGGTCCGCGGCGTTGTCAACCTGCCGAACGGCACCGGCCGCTCGGTTCGCGTCGCCGTTTTCGCACGTGGCGCCAAGGCTGACGAAGCCAAGGCTGCTGGTGCTGACGTCGTTGGCGCAGAAGAGCTTGTCGAAATCGTCCAGGGCGGCAAGATCGATTTCGATCGCTGCATCGCCACCCCGGACATGATGCCGCTCGTCGGTCGCCTCGGTAAGGTTCTCGGCCCGCGTGGCATGATGCCGAACCCGAAGGTTGGCACGGTTACGATGGATGTCGCTGGTGCCGTCAAGGCTTCCAAGGGCGGCGCCGTTGAGTTCCGCGTCGAGAAGGCCGGTATCGTTCACGCTGGCATCGGCAAGGCGTCCTTCGACGCCAAGGCACTGGAAGAAAACATCCGTGCTTTCGCTGACGCAGTGATCAAGGCAAAGCCGACCGGCGCCAAGGGCAACTACGTCAAGCGCGTCGCGATTTCGTCGACCATGGGCCCGGGTCTCAAGATCGACCCGGCCACGCTCAGCGTCGCCTAAAGAATTTTCGGGCTTCGGCCCGAGAAAGAGTTTCCGGCCCTTCGGGGCCGGAAATCCGGATTTCGATCCGGAACTCCTGTCCGAGATTGCGGGTGGTTATACCTTAATCACTTCGGCCTGCATGAGACGGGTAAGATCTGAATTTCGCCATGACGCCGGAGGCGTCGAAATTCGGTTCGAACCTCGCTTGCCTTGTGTCAGACCCGGCTCTTCCGGGAACGCCAAGGGACAGGATCCTTAAGCGTTATCAGGGATCGAGCTCGATCTCGGGTGACAAAGGCAAACCCGATGGGGCTGCATTATTGCAACCCTGTCTACTGGAGACAGACAGTGGAAAGAGCGGAAAAACGCGAATTCGTCACGGAGCTGAACGAAGTCTTCAAGGCTTCCGGTTCGGTTGTCGTGGCCCACTATGCTGGTGTCACAGTTGCGCAGATGAACGACTTCCGTTCGAAGATGCGCGCTGCTGGCGGCACCGTCAAAGTCGCGAAAAACCGCCTGGCCAAGATCGCTCTTCAGGGCACCGAGTCGGAAGGGATGACCAATCTCTTCAAGGGTCAGACGCTGATCGCATACAGCGAAGACCCGATCACGGCTCCTAAGGTTGTCATGGATTTCGCCAAGACCAACGACAAGCTCGTTGTTCTCGGTGGCGCCATGGGCACGACCACGCTCAACGCCGAAGCAGTCAAGTCGCTTGCGACCCTGCCTTCGCTCGACGAGCTGCGCGCAAAGCTGCTGGGCCTTCTCAATGCCCCGGCAACCCGCGTCGCAACGGTTGTTCAGGCACCGGCAAGCCAGCTTGCTCGCGTGTTCTCGGCCTATGCCAAGAAGGACGAAGCCGCCTAAGGCGGATTTTCGCTGTTGTATTTAAAACCAGTTCGAACCGAACAAAAGGAAAAGTAAAATGGCTGATCTCGCAAAGATCGTTGAAGACCTCTCCTCGCTGACCGTTCTGGAAGCTGCTGAGCTTTCCAAGCTGCTCGAAGAGAAGTGGGGCGTTTCGGCTGCTGCTCCGGTAGCTGTCGCTGCTGCTGGCGGCGCTGCTGCTCCGGCTGCTGCTGAAGAAGAAAAGACCGAGTTTGACGTTATCCTCGTTGACGCTGGCGCCAACAAGATCAACGTCATCAAGGAAGTTCGCGGCATCACCGGCCTCGGCCTCAAGGAAGCCAAGGACCTGGTCGAAGGCGCTCCGAAGCCGGTTAAGGAAGCAGTTTCCAAGGCTGAAGCTGCTGACCTCAAGAAGAAGCTCGAAGACGCTGGCGCCAAGGTTGACGTCAAGTAATTCGGCTACATGCAAGGGGAGGTGGCCTTTTCAGGCCGCCTCTCTTTGACCGTTTTTAGAACATATTACCCAAAAGCCTGTCGAAAAACGGCTTTTGGGTAATGGGTTCTTCAAGAGGATGGTCTCGAACGGAAGGCAGCACAGCAATCCGCGCTGAGCGTTTTTCGTTGGTTGGACGAGATTGAACTACTCATTGATTGACGGGGTCGACTGGCCATCGGTTCCCGTCCGTTGCAGGCCCGGATGCAAGATTGACAAGGAGCGACGATGGCTCAGACCCTTTCGTTTAACGGTCGCAGGCGCGTACGCAAGTTTTTTGGTAAAATTCCAGAAGTCGCAGAAATGCCGAACCTCATCGAGGTTCAGAAGGCATCCTACGACCAGTTTCTGATGGTTGAAGAGCCCAAGGGCGGTCGCCCTGATGAAGGGCTCCAAGCTGTTTTCAAGTCCGTTTTCCCGATCAAGGACTTCTCGGGCGCATCGATGCTTGAATTCGTTTCGTACGAATTCGAGCCGCCGAAGTTCGACGTCGAAGAATGCCGTCAGCGCGATCTGACCTACGCAGCGCCGCTCAAGGTGACGCTGCGCCTCATCGTGTTCGATATCGACGAGGATACCGGCGCGAAGTCGATCAAGGACATCAAGGAACAGAACGTCTACATGGGCGACATGCCGCTCATGACCGACAACGGTACCTTCATCGTCAACGGCACCGAGCGCGTCATCGTTTCGCAGATGCACCGTTCGCCGGGCGTGTTCTTCGACCACGACAAGGGCAAGAGCCACTCGTCGGGCAAGCTGCTGTTTGCGGCCCGTGTCATTCCTTACCGCGGTTCCTGGCTCGACATCGAGTTCGATGCCAAGGATATCGTTCATGCCCGTATCGACCGTCGCCGCAAGATTCCGGTGACGTCGCTGTTGATGGCGCTCGGAATGGACGGCGAGGAAATCCTCGACACCTTCTACACGAAGTCGCTCTACCAGCGCGACGGCGAAGGCTGGCGCGTGCCGTTCCAGCCGGACGCCCTTAAGGGCCAGAAGGCCATCACCGAGATGGTCGACGCCGACAGCGGCGAAGTCGTTGTCGAAGCCGGCAAGAAGCTGACCCCGCGTCTGCTGCGCCAGCTGCAGGAAAAGGGCCTGAAGGCGCTCAAGGCGACCAATGATGACCTCTACGGCAACTACCTTGCCGAAGACGTCGTCAACTACAGCACCGGCGAGATCTATCTCGAAGCCGGCGACGAAATCGACGAGAAGACCCTTCCGGTCATCCTCTCGGCTGGTTTCGACGAGATCCCGGTTCTCGACATCGACCACATCAATGTCGGCGCCTACATCCGCAACACGCTGACCGTAGACAAGAACGAGAACCGTCAGGACGCCCTGTTCGACATCTACCGCGTCATGCGTCCGGGTGAACCGCCGACCATGGATTCCGCGGAAGCCATGTTCAACACGCTGTTCTTCGATGCCGAGCGCTACGACCTTTCGGCCGTCGGTCGCGTCAAGATGAACATGCGTCTCGACCTCGAAGTTGCCGACACCGTGCGCATCCTGCGCAAGGAAGACATCCTGGCTGTCGTCAAGATGCTCGTCGAGCTGCGTGACGGCAAGGGCGAGATCGACGACATCGACAACCTCGGCAACCGCCGTGTTCGTTCGGTTGGCGAACTCATGGAGAACCAGTACCGTCTCGGCCTGCTCCGCATGGAGCGCGCGATCAAGGAACGCATGTCCTCGATCGAAATCGACACGGTCATGCCGCAGGACCTGATCAACGCGAAGCCGGCTGCGGCCGCCGTTCGCGAGTTCTTCGGCTCCTCGCAGCTGTCGCAGTTCATGGACCAGGTGAACCCGCTTTCGGAAATCACCCACAAGCGCCGTCTTTCGGCTCTTGGCCCGGGTGGTCTGACCCGCGAGCGCGCCGGCTTCGAAGTCCGCGACGTTCACCCGACCCACTACGGCCGTATTTGCCCGATCGAAACGCCGGAAGGCCCGAACATCGGTCTGATCAACTCGCTTGCAACCTTTGCCCGCGTCAACAAGTACGGCTTCATCGAAAGCCCGTACCGCAAGATCGTTGACGGCAAGGTGACGAACGACGTCGTCTATCTCTCCGCAATGGAAGAGGCGAAGTACCACGTTGCCCAGGCAAACTCGGTTCTCGAGAACGATGGCTCGTTCGCTGAAGAGTTCGTTGTTTGCCGTCACGCCGGCGAAGTTATGCTGGCGCCGCGCGACAACATCAACCTGATGGACGTTTCGCCGAAGCAGCTCGTTTCGGTCGCAGCGGCGCTCATCCCGTTCCTCGAGAACGACGACGCCAACCGCGCACTGATGGGCTCGAACATGCAGCGTCAGGCCGTGCCGCTGCTGCGCGCCGAAGCACCGTTCGTCGGTACCGGCATGGAGCCGGTCGTTGCCCGTGACTCCGGCGCTGCTATTGCAGCCCGTCGTGGCGGTGTCGTCGACCAGGTTGACGCGACGCGTATCGTTATCCGCGCCACCGAAGACCTCGATCCGTCGAAGTCGGGCGTCGATATCTACCGTCTGCAGAAGTTCCAGCGCTCGAACCAGAACACCTGCGTCAACCAGCGCCCGCTGGTCACCGTCGGTGACATCCTGAACAAGGGTGACATCATCGCTGACGGTCCGTCGACCGACCTCGGTGACCTGGCTCTCGGCCGCAACGCGCTCGTCGCGTTCATGCCGTGGAACGGCTACAACTACGAAGACTCGATCCTGCTCTCCGAGCGGATCGTGCGCGACGACGTGTTCACCTCCATCCACATCGAAGAATTCGAAGTGATGGCGCGTGACACCAAGCTGGGTCCGGAAGAAATCACCCGCGACATTCCGAACGTTTCGGAAGAAGCGCTGCGCAACCTTGACGAAGCCGGTATCGTTTATATCGGTGCAGAGGTTCAGCCGGGTGACATCCTCGTCGGCAAGATCACGCCGAAGGGCGAAAGCCCGATGACGCCGGAAGAAAAGCTTCTGCGCGCCATCTTCGGTGAAAAGGCCTCCGACGTTCGCGACACCTCGATGCGCATGCCCCCGGGCACCTTCGGTACCGTCGTCGAAGTTCGCGTCTTCAACCGCCACGGCGTTGAGAAGGACGAGCGCGCGATGGCGATCGAGCGCGAGGAAATCGAACGCCTCGCCAAGGACCGCGACGACGAACAGGCGATCCTGGACCGCAACGTCTACGCCCGTCTCGTCGACATGCTGCGTGGCCACACGGCCGTTGCCGGCCCGAAGGGCTTCAAGAAGGGCACCGAGCTTTCGAACCTCGTCGTCAGCGAATACCCCCGCTCGCAGTGGTGGATGTTCGCCGTCGAAGACGAAAAGGCTCAGGGCGAGATCGAAGCTCTGCGCGCCCAGTACGACGAATCCAAGTCGCGCCTCGAACAGCGCTTCATGGACAAGGTCGAGAAGGTCCAGCGCGGCGACGAAATGCCTCCGGGCGTCATGAAGATGGTCAAGGTCTTCGTCGCTGTGAAGCGCAAGATCCAGCCGGGTGACAAGATGGCCGGCCGTCACGGCAACAAGGGCGTTGTGTCGCGTATCGTACCGATCGAAGACATGCCGTTCCTGGAAGACGGCACGCATGTCGACGTCGTTCTGAACCCGCTCGGCGTGCCTTCGCGCATGAACGTCGGCCAGATCCTCGAAACCCACCTTGGCTGGGCTTGCGCCGGCATGGGTCAGAAGATCGGCGCGATGCTCGACGCCTACAAGGCAGGTGCCGATATCCAGCCGCTGCGCGACACCATCGACAGCGTCATCGGGTCGGGCCCGAAGGGTGAGCCGATCAAGCAGTACGACGACGAGTCGATCGTGCGCCTGGCCGAGCAGACCCGTCGCGGCGTTTCGATCGCAACGCCGGTCTTCGACGGTGCTGTCGAAGCCGACGTCAACGAGATGCTGGAGCAGGCAGGTCTGAAGGTGACCGGTCAGTCGACGCTCTATGACGGCCGTACCGGCGATCAGTTCGACCGCCAGGTGACCGTGGGCTACATCTACATGTTGAAGCTCAACCACTTGGTCGACGACAAGATCCACGCCCGTTCGATCGGTCCGTACTCGCTCGTCACCCAGCAGCCGCTCGGTGGTAAGGCGCAGTTCGGCGGTCAGCGCTTCGGGGAAATGGAGGTCTGGGCGCTCGAAGCGTACGGCGCCGCCTACACCCTGCAGGAAATGCTGACGGTCAAGTCGGACGACGTTGCCGGTCGTACGAAGGTCTACGAAGCGATCGTCCGTGGCGACGATACCTTCGAAGCGGGCATTCCGGAGAGCTTCAACGTTCTCGTCAAGGAAATGCGCTCGCTGGGCCTTTCGGTCGAGCTGGAAAACTCGAAGGTCGACGAGGCTGGCGCGGCGCAGTTGCCCGACGCAGCCGAGTAAAGAGACCCAAGGTGCGTGCCGCTCATGCGGCGCGCACCGTTTCCGCCGGGAGACGCTGACGTCTCCGGCAGGAACGAAGCCGCAGCCAATGCGGTTTTAGCTGTTTATGGGGCAGGGGCCGGCGCCCGGGATTTGTCGGCACCCTCGCCAAGCTCAGGGCGTAAAGCCCGTAAAGGAGACAGGCATGAACCAAGAGGTCATGAATCTTTTCAATCCGCAGGTGCCTGCACAGACCTTCGATTCCATTCGGATTTCGATCGCCTCGCCGGAGAAGATTCTTTCCTGGTCTTACGGTGAGATCAAGAAGCCGGAGACGATCAACTACCGCACGTTCAAGCCGGAACGCGACGGTCTGTTCTGCGCGCGCATCTTTGGACCGATCAAGGACTACGAGTGCCTGTGCGGCAAGTACAAGCGCATGAAGTACAAGGGCATCATCTGCGAAAAGTGCGGCGTCGAAGTGACGTTGTCGCGCGTTCGCCGTGAGCGCATGGGCCACATCGAGCTCGCCGCTCCCGTTGCCCACATCTGGTTCCTGAAGTCGCTGCCGAGCCGCATTTCGACGCTGCTCGACATGACGCTGAAGGATGTCGAGCGCGTTCTGTACTTCGAAAACTACATCGTCACCGAGCCGGGTCTGACGTCGCTGAAGGAAAACCAGCTCCTCAGCGAAGAAGACTACATGCTCGCCGTCGACGAGTTCGGCGAAGACCAGTTCACCGCCATGATCGGCGCCGAAGCGATCTACGAAATGCTCGCTTCAATGAACCTGGAAAAGATCGCCGGCGACCTGCGCGCCGAGCTCGCTGAGACGACCTCGGATCTGAAGCAGAAGAAGCTGATGAAGCGGCTGAAGATCGTCGAGAACTTCATGGATTCCGGCAACCGCCCGGAATGGATGATCATGAAGGTCGTTCCGGTGATTCCCCCGGATCTGCGTCCGCTCGTGCCGCTCGACGGTGGCCGCTTCGCGACGTCGGATCTGAACGATCTCTATCGCCGCGTCATCAACCGTAACAACCGTCTGAAGCGCCTGATCGAACTGCGCGCCCCGGGCATCATCATCCGCAACGAAAAGCGCATGCTGCAGGAATCTGTCGATGCGCTGTTCGACAACGGCCGTCGTGGCCGCGTCATCACCGGCGCCAACAAGCGTCCGCTGAAGTCGCTGTCCGACATGCTCAAGGGCAAGCAGGGCCGCTTCCGTCAGAACCTGCTCGGCAAGCGCGTCGACTATTCCGGCCGTTCGGTCATCGTGACCGGCCCGGAGCTGAAGCTGCACCAGTGCGGCCTGCCGAAGAAGATGGCGCTCGAGCTGTTCAAGCCGTTCATCTACGCGCGTCTTGACGCCAAGGGCTTCTCGTCCACCGTCAAGCAGGCAAAGAAGCTCGTCGAAAAGGAAAAGCCGGAAGTCTGGGATATCCTCGACGAGGTCATCCGCGAGCACCCGGTTCTCCTGAACCGTGCGCCGACGCTGCACCGCCTGGGCATCCAGGCCTTCGAACCGACCCTGGTCGAAGGCAAGGCGATCCAGCTGCACCCGCTCGTCTGCACGGCCTTCAACGCCGACTTCGACGGTGACCAGATGGCCGTTCACGTGCCGCTGTCGCTCGAAGCTCAGCTCGAAGCCCGCGTGCTGATGATGTCGACCAACAACATTCTGCACCCGGCAAACGGCGCGCCGATCATCGTTCCGTCGCAGGACATGGTTCTCGGTCTCTACTACTTGTCGATCCTGAACCAGAACGAGCCGGGCGAAGGCATGGCGTTCTCGGACATGGGCGAGCTGCACCACGCGCTCGAAACCAAGGCCGTGACGCTGCACGCCAAGATCCGTGGCCGCTTCAAGACCGTCGACGCCGAGGGCAACCCGGTTACGAAGATCTATGAAACCACGCCTGGCCGCATGATCATCGGCGAGCTGCTGCCGCGCAACGTCAACGTGCCGTTCGACACCTGCAACCAGGAAATGACCAAGAAGAACATCTCCAAGATGATCGACACGGTCTACCGTCATTGCGGCCAGAAGGACACGGTCATCTTCTGCGACCGCATCATGCAGCTCGGCTTCGCCCATGCCTGCCGCGCCGGCATTTCGTTCGGCAAGGACGACATGGTCATTCCGGACACCAAGGTGAAGATCGTCGGCGACACTGAAGCGCTCGTGAAGGAATACGAGCAGCAGTACAATGACGGCCTCATCACCCAGGGCGAAAAGTACAACAAGGTTGTCGACGCCTGGGGCAAGGCGACCGAAAAGGTCGCCGAAGAAATGATGGCCCGCATCAAGGCGGTCGAGTTCGACGACAATGGTCGCCAGAAGCCGATGAACTCGATCTACATGATGTCGCACTCGGGTGCTCGTGGTTCTCCGAACCAGATGCGCCAGCTGGGCGGCATGCGTGGCCTCATGGCCAAGCCGTCGGGCGAAATCATCGAGACGCCGATCATCTCGAACTTCAAGGAAGGCCTGACCGTTAACGAGTACTTCAACTCGACCCACGGTGCCCGTAAGGGTCTGGCAGACACCGCCTTGAAGACCGCGAACTCCGGTTACCTGACCCGCCGTCTCGTCGACGTCGCGCAGGATTGCATCGTCAACTCCGTCGATTGCGGCACCGACAAGGGCCTCACCATGACGGCGATCGTCGATGCCGGTCAGGTCGTGGCTTCGCTTGGCGCTCGTATTCTCGGCCGTACGGCTCTGGACGACATCGATCACCCGGTCACGGGCGCTCGCATCGTCGACGCCGGCCGGATGATCCTTGAACCGGATGTCATCGAGATCGAGAAGGCCGGTATTCAGTCGATCCGCATCCGCTCGGCGCTGACCTGCGAAATCCAGACGGGCGTTTGCGGCGTCTGCTACGGCCGCGACCTGGCTCGTGGTACGCCGGTCAACATGGGCGAAGCGGTTGGCGTTATCGCCGCACAGTCGATCGGTGAACCGGGCACCCAGCTCACCATGCGTACCTTCCACTTGGGTGGTACGGCGACCGTGGTTGACCAGTCGTTCCTGGAAGCGTCCTACGAAGGTACGGTCCAGATCAAGAACCGCAACATGCTGCGCAACTCTGACGGCGTTCTCGTCGCCATGGGTCGTAACATGGCCGTCCAGATCCTGGATGAACGTGGCGTCGAGCGGTCCTCGCAGCGCGTTGCCTACGGTTCGAAGATCTTCGTCGACGACGGCGACAAGGTGAAGCGCGGTCAGCGTCTCGCCGAATGGGACCCCTACACCCGTCCGATGATGACGGAAGTGGAAGGTACCGTTCACTTCGAAGACGTCGTCGACGGCATCTCGGTTCTGGAAGCGACCGACGAGTCCACCGGCATCACCAAGCGTCAGGTTATCGATTGGCGTTCGACGCCGCGCGGTACGGACCTGAAGCCGGCGATCGTCATCAAGGACAAGAACGGCGCAGTCATGAAGCTGTCGCGTGGTGGCGACGCCCGCTTCATGCTTTCGGTTGACGCCATTCTGTCGGTCGAACCGGGCACGAAGGTTTCGCAGGGTGACGTGCTTGCACGTTCGCCGCTCGAAAGCGCCAAGACCAAGGACATCACCGGTGGTCTGCCGCGCGTTGCCGAACTGTTCGAAGCACGTCGTCCGAAGGATCACGCCATCATCGCCGAGATCGATGGTACGATCCGCTTCGGCCGCGACTACAAGAACAAGCGTCGCGTTCTGATCGAGCCGGCGGAAGACGGTGTCGAGCCGGTCGAATACCTGATCCCGAAGGGCAAGCCCTTCCATCTTCAGGATGGCGACTACATCGAAAAGGGCGACTACATCCTCGACGGCAACCCGGCGCCGCACGACATCCTGGCGATCAAGGGCGTGGAAGCACTTGCTTCCTACCTGGTCAACGAAATCCAGGAAGTCTACCGACTGCAGGGCGTTGTCATCAACGACAAGCACATCGAGGTGATCGTCCGTCAGATGCTGCAGAAGGTTGAAATCACCGACGCCGGTGACTCGACCTACATCGTCGGCGACAACGTCGACCGCATCGAGCTCGAAGACGTCAACGACGGCCTGATCGAACAGGGCAAGAAGCCGGCTTACGGCGATCCGGTCCTGCTCGGCATCACCAAGGCCTCGCTGCAGACGCCGTCGTTCATCTCGGCAGCGTCGTTCCAGGAGACCACGAAGGTCCTGACGGAAGCCGCAATCGCCGGCAAGACCGACGGCCTGCAGGGTCTGAAGGAAAACGTCATCGTCGGCCGTCTGATCCCGGCCGGTACCGGCGGCACGATGACCCAGATCCGTCGCATCGCAACCGCGCGCGACGAAATGATCCTGGAAGAGCGTCGTCGCGGCACCGGTGCAGACGTGGCAACGCCGATGCTCGCCGATCTCGCAAGCGAGAACGCGGCAGCCGAATAATGGGGGAGGGCGTGTTCGCCCTCCAACCTCACAAAAGAAGAAGCCGCCGAGAGCGATCTCGGCGGCTTCTTCTTTTGCAAATACGGTCTTGGGAGCTGGTGCGATGGGCTGTCTTGCAGCGTCTCAGCTGAAGCGGATGATTGCGACTTCGCCTTCGAGCGCACCCTGATAGGCGGACGCGTGCGGCTCTTCGCTCGGAACGTCGGTCAATGTGCCGATCTGGTCCAGGTCGGCCTCGAGAAAACCTTCTTCTGCAAGCGCGTTGAGCGCTTCGCGTACCGCGGTATCGTCGTCGGGCGCCTTCAGCATTACGTGAATGTCCACGCCGTCCTCATCGCCGTCGGTCTCGTAGGCCTTGCCGATGATGATGAACACCATCGGCTCGTCCGGGGCATTGTCGTTGTCTGGGGTGACGGCCATTTTGTTTCCTTTCGAATGGGTTTGGTGCGACCTTAGCTTCCTTTTTGAATCAGCGCGATGGAAATGCAATGCCGCGCGGACGCTTCCGTTGAGAGCGAGTCGATCATCGTGGAAAACCCCCACAAAGTGGTTGCCGATTCCTTAATCCCGTCAGACACTCCGGGCACAGAAGGGCAGATGAGGCGGGCGCCAGGCGCCAAACCATGTGCAAAAGCCTTGTTTTTCAGGCATGCCGGGCGCACGCGTCCGGGAATATTTCTTAATTGCCCTTGACTGTTCGCCTTGAAATCAGTACACCCCGCCGCATCGGAGCCCATGTGAGGCTGGCTGGTTCGGAACGTCGCGTTCTGAAGTTCGCCTCAAACAAGGTTCGAAACGCACGCTGACGACTACAATGCTGCACGCACGACGCACGAAATAGTGCGTCCTCTGCTTTATTTGGGGCCATCTGCGGAAAAGGCGGATCGGCCCTTGTTTTGCGCATTTCATGAGGCGTTCGAAACTGCCGGCGACGGCAACGATCCGCCCGCAAGGGTAATGTGACAAGATTTTGCAAGGGATGGGTATATGCCTACCGTAAACCAGCTGATCCGTAAGCCTCGTCAGGCACAGGTAAAGCGCAACAAGGTTCCTGCTCTGCAGGAAAACCCGCAGAAGCGTGGCGTTTGCACCCGCGTTTACACGACGACCCCGAAGAAGCCGAACTCGGCTCTGCGTAAGGTTGCCAAGATTCGTCTGACGAACGGCTTCGAAGTCATCGGCTACATTCCGGGTGAAGGCCACAACCTTCAGGAACACTCGGTCGTGATGATCCGTGGCGGCCGCGTTAAGGACCTTCCGGGTGTTCGTTATCACATCATCCGCGGTGTTCTCGATACCCAGGGCGTCAAGAACCGCAAGCAGCGCCGTTCGAAGTACGGTGCGAAGCGTCCGAAGTAATTCGGTTTTGAAAATCCCGGCGCTGCGCGAGGTCCTCCGCGTGGTAGAGCGCTAAATAGTTTGAAGAGACGAGAAGTATGTCCAGACGTCATAGAGCAGAAAAGCGTGAGATCAACCCGGATCCGAAGTTCGGTGATCTGGTTGTCACGAAGTTCATGAATGCGATCATGCTGCACGGCAAGAAGTCGGTCGCTGAAACCATCGTTTACGGTGCGTTCGATGCGGTTCAGGCCAAGCTGAAGCAGGAGCCGATCGCTGTATTCCATTCCGCGCTCGACAACATCGCGCCGCACGTTGAAGTGCGTTCGCGTCGCGTTGGTGGTGCAACCTACCAGGTTCCGGTCGACGTTCGTCCGGAGCGTCGCCAGGCTCTCGCCATCCGTTGGCTGATCACGGCTGCACGCAAGCGCAACGAAACGACCATGGTTGATCGCCTCTGCGGCGAACTCATGGACGCAGCGAACAACCGTGGTAGCGCCGTGAAGAAGCGCGAAGACACGCACAAGATGGCTGATGCCAACCGTGCGTTCTCGCACTATCGCTGGTAATTCTGGCGCGAACGTCTCAAGAGGCAGTCCACTATGGCACGCGAATACAAAATCGAAGATTACCGTAACTTCGGTATCATGGCGCACATCGACGCCGGCAAGACCACGACGACCGAGCGCATCCTCTACTACACCGGCAAGTCCCACAAGATCGGCGAAGTCCACGACGGCGCCGCTACCATGGACTGGATGGAGCAGGAACAGGAACGCGGCATCACGATCACGTCTGCTGCGACGACCACCTTCTGGAAGGGTCGTGACGGCAAGGCTCGCCGCTTCAACATCATCGACACCCCCGGCCACGTTGACTTCACCATCGAAGTCGAGCGTTCGCTGCGCGTTCTCGACGGCGCCATCGCGCTGCTCGACGCCAACGCCGGTGTTGAGCCGCAGACGGAAACCGTCTGGCGTCAGGCGGAAAAGTACAACGTTCCGCGCATGATCTTCTGCAACAAGATGGACAAGACCGGCGCGGACTTCTACCGCTCGGTCGAGATGATCAAGACCCGTCTGGGCGCGATCGCCGTCGTCATGCAGCTGCCGATCGGCGCTGAAACCGAGTTCAAGGGTGTTATCGACCTGGTCGAGATGAACGCTCTCGTCTGGCGCGACGAATCGCTCGGCGCCCAGTGGGACGTCGTCGAGATTCCGGACGACATGAAGGACAAGGCCGAAGAATATCGCGAGAAGCTGATCGAGACCGTTGTCGAGATCGACGAAGCCGCGATGGAAGCCTACCTCGAAGGCAACATGCCCTCGAACGACAAGATCCGCGAACTCGTTCGCCGCGGCACCATCGACGTGAAGTTCCACCCGATGTTCTGCGGTACCGCGTTCAAGAACAAGGGCGTTCAGCCGCTTCTCGACGCGGTTGTCGATTACCTGCCGTCGCCGCTCGACATTCCGGCGATCAAGGGCATCGACGCCAAGACCGAAGCCGAGATCGAGCGTCACGCTGACGACGCCGAGCCGCTTTCGATGCTCGCGTTCAAGATCATGAACGACCCCTTCGTCGGTTCGCTGACCTTCGCACGCATCTACTCGGGCAAGCTCGAAAAGGGCTCGTCTGTCATGAACACGGTCAAGGACAAGCGCGAGCGCGTCGGCCGTATGCTGCAGATGCACTCGAACTCGCGTGAAGACATCGAAGAAGCCTTCGCAGGCGACATCGTTGCTCTTGCCGGTCTCAAGGAAACCACCACGGGTGACACGCTTTGCGATCCGCTGAAGCCGGTTATCCTCGAGCGCATGGAATTCCCGGAGCCGGTCATCCAGATCGCGATCGAGCCGAAGTCCAAGGGCGACCAGGAAAAGATGGGCCTCGCGCTCAACCGCCTGGCAGCTGAAGACCCGTCGTTCCGCGTCAAGACCGACCAGGAATCCGGCCAGACGATTATTGCTGGCATGGGCGAACTTCACCTCGACATCATCGTCGACCGTATGCGTCGCGAGTTCAAGGTTGAAGCCAACGTCGGTGCTCCGCAGGTTGCCTACCGCGAAACCATCACGCGTCAGCACGAAGAAGACTACACGCACAAGAAGCAGTCCGGTGGTACCGGTCAGTTCGCGCGCGTCAAGATCGTGTTCGAACCGAACCCGGATGGCGAAGATTTCGTCTTCGAATCCAAGATCGTCGGTGGTGCTGTTCCGAAGGAATACATCCCGGGCGTTCAGAAGGGTATCGAAAGCGTTCTGTCTTCGGGTCCGCTCGCTGGCTTCCCGATGCTCGGCGTCAAGGCGACGCTCATCGACGGTGCATTCCACGACGTCGACTCGTCGGTTCTCGCCTTCGAAATCGCATCGCGTGCTTGCTTCCGCGAAGCGGCCAAGAAGGCTGGTGCACAGCTTCTCGAGCCGATGATGAAGGTCGAAGTCGTAACGCCGGAAGACTACGTCGGCGACGTTATCGGCGACCTGAACTCCCGCCGTGGCCAGATCCAGGGCCAGGAATCGCGTGGCGTTGCCGTTGTGATCAACGCAAACGTTCCGCTGGCGAACATGTTCAAGTACGTCGACAACCTGCGCTCCATGTCTCAGGGCCGTGCGCAGTACACGATGACCTTCGATCACTACGCGCCGGTTCCGTCGAACGTCGCGCAGGAAATCCAGGCGAAGTATTCCGGTCAGAAGTGACCGGAATACCAAGACGCTGACAGAAGTTAAAAGTTTTCCCCGGTAGGGGATAGAAAACGGAGAGCCGGAAATGGCAAAGAGCAAATTTGAGCGCAACAAGCCGCACGTTAACATTGGCACGATTGGCCACGTTGACCATGGCAAGACGTCGCTGACCGCAGCGATCACGAAGTACTTCGGCGAGTTCAAGGCGTACGACCAGATCGACGCTGCTCCGGAA
Organism: Ensifer sp. ENS06; assembly: GCF_014852205.1. Taxonomy (NCBI): domain Bacteria; kingdom Pseudomonadati; phylum Pseudomonadota; class Alphaproteobacteria; order Hyphomicrobiales; family Rhizobiaceae; genus Ensifer; species Ensifer sp. ENS06. The sequence goes on from NZ_JACVBC010000001.1 coordinate 1,478,890, forward strand.
GAAAAGGCCCGTGGTATCACGATTTCGACGGCGCACGTTGAGTATGAGACGCCGAACCGTCACTACGCTCACGTTGACTGCCCCGGCCACGCCGACTACGTCAAGAACATGATCACCGGTGCAGCGCAGATGGACGGCGCGATCCTGGTTTGCTCGGCTGCTGACGGCCCGATGCCGCAGACCCGCGAGCACATCCTGCTCGCTCGTCAGGTTGGCGTTCCGGCAATCGTCGTGTTCCTCAACAAGGTCGACCAGGTTGACGACGCCGAGCTTCTCGAGCTCGTCGAGCTGGAAGTTCGCGAACTTCTGTCGTCCTACGAATTCCCGGGCGACGACATTCCGATCATCAAGGGCTCGGCTCTTGCTGCTCTGGAAGATTCGGACAAGAAGATCGGCGAAGACGCGATCCGCGAGCTGATGGCAGCTGTTGACGCCTACATCCCGACGCCTGAGCGTCCGATCGACCAGCCGTTCCTGATGCCGATCGAAGACGTGTTCTCGATCTCGGGCCGTGGTACGGTTGTGACCGGTCGCGTTGAGCGCGGCATCGTCAAGGTCGGCGAAGAAGTCGAAATCGTCGGCATCCGCGACACGTCGAAGACGACGGTTACGGGCGTTGAAATGTTCCGCAAGCTGCTCGACCAGGGCCAGGCCGGCGACAACATCGGCGCGCTGATCCGTGGTGTTAACCGTGACGGCGTCGAGCGTGGCCAGATCCTGTGCAAGCCGGGTTCGGTCAAGCCGCACAAGAAGTTCATGGCTGAAGCCTACATCCTGACGAAGGAAGAAGGCGGCCGTCATACGCCGTTCTTCACCAACTACCGTCCGCAGTTCTACTTCCGCACGACGGACGTGACGGGCATCGTGACGCTGCCGGAAGGCACGGAAATGGTTATGCCGGGCGACAACGTCACCGTTGCCGTTGAGCTGATCGTTCCGATCGCGATGGAAGAAAAGCTGCGCTTCGCAATCCGCGAAGGCGGCCGTACCGTCGGCGCAGGCATCGTTGCCTCGATCGTCGAGTAATCGACGAGACTGAGGGCGGGAAGACACAAGGCGCATGTGCTATGCGCCTTGGACATACCCGCCCCGAAAGATTTAGTTGGTCGCACGGCTTGCCGAAGACGACGAAATAGTGCAAATGGCGCCCACGCGTGATTTGCACGGTGCTTCGACGTTGTGCGCTCACAGAAAGACAGGCCGGCCACGGCCGCTCAAATAGGAAGGGGCAGGGGAAACCCTGTCCCTCCGATCTTTGAAAAGTTAGCGGACTGGCCGAAATTAAACGAAGTTCACTGCGTGTTTTTCCACGGAAACCGCAAGTAACCTGAACAAGGATAAGTCGTATGAACGGCCAGAACATCCGCATCCGCCTCAAGGCGTTTGATCACCGGATCCTCGACGCCTCGACGCGCGAAATCGTGTCGACTGCAAAGCGTACCGGTGCAAGCGTGCGCGGTCCCGTACCGCTGCCGACGCGCATTGAAAAGTTTACGGTCAACCGCTCGCCGCACGTCGACAAGAAGAGCCGTGAACAGTTCGAAATGCGCACCCACAAGCGCCTTCTCGATATCGTAGACCCGACCCCGCAGACCGTTGACGCGCTGATGAAGCTCGACCTGGCTGCCGGCGTCGACGTGGAAATCAAGCTTTAATAAACAAGGAAGGTACGTGGACCTCGGTCCAACGGCTTCCAAAAACGGGCGACCTCAAGATCGGATGATCTCGAGGAAACCTTAAACCAGAGATGTGAAGGGGCTTGCTCCGTCACTAACTCTCAAGAGGAATGAACCAATGCGTTCAGGTGTGATTGCACAGAAAGTGGGAATGACCCGCGTCTATAACGACGCCGGTGAGCATATCCCGGTTACAGTTTTGAAGCTGGAAAGCTGCCAGGTGGTTGCCCAGCGTACGGAAGAAAAGAACGGCTACGTTGCTGTCCAGCTCGGTGCTGGCCGCTCCAAGGTCAAGAACACGCCGAAGGCGATGCGCGGCCACTTTGCTGCTGCCAACGTCGAGCCGAAGGCGAAGCTCGTCGAGTTCCGCGTTTCCGCGGACAACCTGATCGACATCGGTGCAGAACTGACGGCGAACCATTTCGTCGCCGGTCAGCTCGTCGACGTCACCGGTACCACGATCGGTAAGGGCTTTGCCGGCGCCATCAAGCGCCACAACTTCGGCGGTCTGCGTGCAACGCACGGCGTTTCCGTATCGCACCGTTCGCATGGTTCTACCGGTTCCAACCAGGACCCGGGCCGCGTTTGGAAGGGCAAGCGCATGGCTGGTCACATGGGCCAGACGCGCGTCACCACTCAGAACCTCGAAGTCGTATCGACCGATGAAGACCGCGGTCTGATCCTGGTCAAGGGCGCTGTCCCCGGCTCCAAGGGTGCCTGGATCGTCGTTCGTGACGCCATCAAGTCGGGCACCCCGGAAGGCGCTCCGCGTCCGGCCGCTGTGCGCGCCGAAGCATCGAAGTAAGGGAGCCGAATAATGGATCTCAACGTCAAAACCCTCGAGGGCAAGGACGCAGGAAAGGTTTCTCTTTCTGACGCCATTTTCGGCCTCGAACCCCGTGAAGACATCATTGCCCGCGTCGTTCGCTGGCAGCTCGCCAAGAAGCAGCAGGGCACGCACAAGGCCAAGGGCCGCGCTGAAGTGTCCCGCACCGGCGCCAAGATGTACAAGCAGAAGGGTACGGGCCGCGCCCGCCACCACTCCGCTCGTGCTCCGCAGTTCCGCGGCGGTGGCAAGGCTCATGGCCCGGTTGTTCGCAGCCACGCCCATGACCTGCCGAAGAAGGTTCGCGCCCTCGGCCTGCGCCATGCGCTCTCGGCCAAGCTGAAGGCTGAAGAGATCATCGTCATCGACGATCTCGTTGCCAAGGAAGCCAAGACGAAGGCTCTCGCCGGCGTATTCGCGTCGCTCGGCCTCACCAACGCTCTCATCATCGGCGGCGCCGAGATCGAGAACAACTTCAAGCTCGCAGCCCAGAACATCCCGAACGTGGACGTTCTGCCGGTTCAGGGCATCAACGTTTACGACATTCTGCGCCGTGGCAAGCTCGTGCTTTCCAAGGCTGCCGTGGAAGCTCTGGAGGAGCGGTTCAAATGACGGATCTTCGCCACTACGACGTGATCGTGTCCCCCTCGATCACTGAAAAGTCGACGCTGGTTTCCGAACAGAACCAGGTCGTCTTCAACGTCGCCAAGGACGCTTCGAAGCCTGAAATCAAGGCTGCAGTCGAAGCTCTGTTCGGCGTCAAGGTTACGGCCGTGAACACGCTGGTCCGCAAGGGCAAGACGAAGCGTTTCCGCGGCTTTGCCGGAAAGCAGAAGGACGTGAAGAAGGCGGTCATTACGCTCGCCGACGGTCAGTCCATCGACGTCTCCACCGGTCTCTAACGGATAGGCCCATTAGGGTAAAAACCCAAAAGGGAACAAGAAAATGGCATTGAAAAGTTTCAATCCGACGACCCCGAGCCAGCGCCAGCTGGTCATCGTTGACCGGTCCGGCCTCTACAAGGGCAAGCCGGTGAAGGCGCTGACCGAGGGCCTGTCCTCCAAGGGCGGTCGCAACAACCTCGGTCGCATCACCGTTCGCTTCCAGGGCGGCGGTCACAAGCGCACCTATCGTCTGGTGGACTTCAAGCGTCGCAAGTTCGACGTTGAAGGCACGGTCGAGCGTCTGGAATACGACCCGAACCGCACCGCGTTCATCGCGCTCGTCAACTACGCCGACGGCGAAAAGGCCTACATCCTCGCTCCGCAGCGCCTTGCTGCTGGCGACAAGGTCATCGCTTCGGAAAAGGCCGTTGACGTGAAGCCCGGCAACACGATGCCGCTGCAGTACATCCCGGTCGGCTCCATCATCCACAACGTGGAAATGAAGCCGGGCAAGGGCGGCCAGATGGCTCGCTCCGCCGGTACCTACGCACAGCTCGTTGGCCGCGACCAGGGCATGGCGATCCTTCGCCTGAACTCTGGTGAACAGCGCCTGGTGCATGGTTCCTGCCTCGCCTCGATCGGCGCCGTGTCGAACCCCGACCACGGCAACATCAATGACGGTAAGGCTGGTCGTTCGCGTTGGCGTGGCAAGAGGCCGCACGTTCGCGGTGTCGTCATGAACCCGGTTGACCACCCGCACGGCGGTGGTGAAGGCCGTACCTCGGGTGGTCGTCACCCGGTTACCCCGTGGGGCAAGCCCACGAAGGGTAAGCGTACGCGCTCGAACAAGTCGACCGACAAGTTCATCATGCGCTCGCGCCACCAGAAGAAGAAGTAAGAGAGGAAGTCTCGAATGACTCGTTCAGTATGGAAAGGTCCGTTCGTTGACGGTTATCTTCTCAAGAAGGCTGAGAAGGTCCGCGAAGGCGGTCGCAACGAAGTGATCAAGATCTGGAGCCGCCGCTCCACGATCCTTCCGCAGTTTGTCGGTCTCACCTTCGGCGTCTACAACGGCAGCAAGCACGTTCCGGTCAGCGTCAACGAAGACATGGTCGGCCACAAGTTTGGTGAATTCTCTCCGACCCGGACCTACTACGGTCACGGTGCGGACAAGAAGGCAAAGAGGAAGTAACAATGGGCAAGGCAAAAGCCGAACGCCGGCTGAAGGATAATGAGGCGCAGGCAGTTGCGCGCACGATCCGCGTCAGCCCCCAGAAGCTCAACCTGGTTGCCGCGATGATCCGCGGCAAGAAGGTCGATCGCGCTCTGGCCGAACTGGAATTCTCCCGCAAGCGCATTGCAGAGACGGTCAAGAAGACCCTTGAATCTGCCATCGCAAACGCGGAGAACAACCACGATCTCGACGTCGATTCGCTCGTCGTTGCAGAAGCTTACGTTGGCAAGTCGATTGTCATGAAGCGCTTCCACGCTCGTGGTCGCGGCCGTGCATCGCGTGTCGAAAAGCCGTTCTCGCACTTGACGATCGTCGTCCGTGAAGTGGAAGCCAAAGGGGAGGCCGCATAATGGGTCAGAAGATTAATCCGATCGGCTTCCGTCTCGGTATCAACCGGACCTGGGACAGCCGCTGGTTCGCGGACAACGCCGAATACGGCCAGCTTCTTCACGAAGACCTGAAGATCCGCGCTTACCTGATGGAAGAACTGAAGGCTGCCGGCATCGCCAAGGTGGTAATCGAGCGTCCGCACAAGAAGTGCCGCGTCACGATTCACTCCGCTCGTCCGGGCCTGATCATCGGCAAGAAGGGCGCTGACATCGAGAAGCTCCGCAAGAAGCTTTCCGAGATGACCAGCTCCGAAACGCACCTCAACATCGTTGAAGTGCGTAAGCCGGAAGTCGACGCGACCCTCGTCGCTCAGTCGATTGCCCAGCAGCTCGAGCGCCGCGTGGCTTTCCGCCGTGCGATGAAGCGCGCTGTTCAGTCGGCCATGCGTCTTGGCGCCGAAGGCATCAAGATCACCTGCGCCGGCCGCCTCGGTGGCGCCGAAATCGCTCGTACCGAATGGTACCGCGAAGGTCGCGTTCCGCTGCACACGCTGCGTGCGGACATCGACTACGGCACGGCTGAAGCGGAAACCGCTTTCGGTATCTGCGGCATCAAGGTCTGGATCTTCAAGGGCGAAATCCTTGAGCACGATCCGATGGCTTCGGAGCGTCGCGCGATCGAAAGTGACAACCAGGGCCCGGCAGGCCGTGATCGCGACCGTGGCGATCGTGACCGCCGTCGTGAAAACGCGTAACATTCGCGTTTGGCAGCCAATATCGGAGAAGTAAAAAAATGTTGCAGCCAAAGCGTACGAAGTATCGCAAGCAGTTCAAGGGCCGCATCAAGGGCGTAGCCAAGGGCGGATCTGATCTCGCTTTCGGCGAATTCGGCCTTAAGGCTCAGGAACCCAACCGCGTGAATGCACGCGAGATCGAAGCGGCCCGCCGCGCGATCACGCGTCACATGAAGCGCGCCGGCCGCGTCTGGATCCGTGTGTTCCCTGACGTTCCGGTCACCGCCAAGCCGACGGAAGTCCGCATGGGTAAGGGTAAGGGTTCGGTCGAATACTGGGCATGCAAGGTCAAGCCCGGCCGAATGATGTTTGAGATCGATGGTGTCAGCGAAGAACTTGCCCGTGAGGCACTTCGTCTTGGCGCTGCCAAGCTCTCTGTCAAGACGCGCTTCGTGCAGCGTATCGCAGAGTAAGGAGTGAACTCATGAAAGCCGTAGATGTTCGCGCTCTCAGCGCCGATCAACTCAACGAAGAGCTCGCCAAGCTGAAGAAGGAGCAGTTCAACCTGCGCTTCCAGAAGGCAACCGGCCAGCTCGAGAAGTCTTCGCGTATCAACGAAGTCCGCAAGGACATCGCACGCGTCAAAACCATTGCCCGCCAGAAGGCGGCAGAAGCCAAGGCCTAAGGACCAGAAAATATGCCGAAACGCATTCTGCAGGGCACTGTTGTCAGCGACAAGAACGACAAGACCGTCGTCGTACGGGTCGAGCGCCGCTTTGCGCATCCGATCCTCCAGAAGACCGTCCGTCGCTCCAAGAAGTACAAGGCGCATGACGAAAACAACCAGTACAAGGTTGGTGACGTCGTTTCCATCGAGGAATGTGCGCCGATCTCGAAGGATAAGCGCTGGACGGTAGTCGCCGCCCACGCTTGATTTCAGCAGGTTTTGACGCCAAGACCCTTGCGTCTTGGGAAAATACCTGTATGAAGCACGCAATTGAAGCAGGGGAACGCTCGATTCCGGGCGTTCTTTTGCTTTGAGATGAGCACTATAAGCCGGGCGAGGGGGTTTCGACCCAACCGGCCTGGTAACAACAAGAAGGCGACCTGACATGATTCAGATGCAAACAAACCTCGACGTGGCGGATAATTCCGGCGCACGTCGTGTCATGTGCATCAAGGTGCTGGGCGGCTCCAAGCGCAAGTATGCGTCGGTCGGCGACATCATTGTCGTTTCGATCAAGGAAGCCATTCCGCGCGGCCGCGTAAAGAAGGGTGATGTCATGAAGGCTGTTGTCGTTCGCACTGCGAAGGACATCCGCCGTCCGGATGGCTCTGTCATCCGCTTTGACACCAACGCAGCCGTTCTTATCGATAACAAGAAAGAGCCGATCGGCACCCGTATCTTCGGACCGGTTCCGCGCGAACTTCGCGCCAAGAACCACATGAAGATCATCTCGCTGGCTCCAGAAGTACTCTAAGGGAGCGTTGAGAGATGCAAAAGATTCGCAAAGGCGACAAAGTCGTCGTTCTCACCGGTAAGGACAAGGGTCGTACCGGCGAAGTCGTACAGGTAATGCCGAAGGAAGACCGGGCTGTCGTGCGTGGCGTAAACATGGTGAAGCGTCACCAGCGCCAGACCCAGAGCCAGGAAGCCGGCATCATCAACAAGGAAGCCTCGATCCATCTTTCGAACATCGCGATTGCCGATCCGAAGGACGGCAAGCCGACCCGCGTCGGTTTCAAGATCGATGGCGACAAGAAGGTCCGCGTGGCCAAGCGTTCGGGAGTAGTGATCGATGGCTAAGTCCGCTTACGAGCCGCGGCTCAAGAAGGAATATGTCGAGCGTATTCGTGCGGCTATGCAGGAGAAGTTCTCCTACGCCAACGAAATGCAGATCCCGCGCCTCGACAAGATCGTCATCAACATGGGCGTTGGCGAATCGACGGGCGACTCCAAGAAGCCGACCGTTGCTGCAGCCGACCTCGCAGCGATTGCTGGTCAGAAGCCGGTAATCACCCGCGCTCGCAACTCCATCGCAGGCTTCAAGCTTCGCGAAGGTATGCCGATCGGTGCCAAGGTTACCCTGCGCGGCGTTCGGATGTTTGAGTTCCTGGATCGCCTCGTGAACATCGCGCTTCCGCGCGTTCGCGACTTCCGTGGCCTCAATCCGAAGTCCTTTGACGGACGTGGCAACTTCGCCATGGGCGTCAAGGAACACATTGTGTTCCCTGAGATCAACTACGACAAGGTTGATCAGATGTGGGGCATGGACATCATCGTTTGCACGACGGCTACTAACGACGACGAAGCTCGCGCTCTGCTCACAGAGTTCAACTTCCCGTTCCGTCAGTAATCCGTAACGACAAGCGTAAAGAAGGATAACTGTAATGGCGAAAACGAGCGCAGTTGAAAAGAACAAGCGCCGCCGCAAACTGGTTGCCTCGCAGGCTGCAAAGCGTGCCGCTCTGAAGGCGACCATCATGAACCAGTCTCTGCCGATTGAAGAGCGGTTCAAGGCAACCATCAAGCTGGCAGGCCTGCCGCGCGATGGATCCAAGACCCGCATCCGCAACCGTTGCGAAGTTACCGGCCGTCCGCGCGCCTTCTATCGTAAACTTCGTATGTCGCGTATTGCGCTTCGCGAACTGGGCAACCTCGGCAAGGTGCCGGGTATTGTCAAGTCGAGCTGGTAAGGAGACGGGCACATGGCAATGACTGATCCGCTGGGCGATATGCTCACCCGTATCCGTAACGGCGCGGCTCGCCGCAAGTCGAGCGTTTCCACGCCGGCTTCGAAGCTCCGTGCACGTGTTCTGGATGTTCTTCAGGCTGAAGGCTACATCCGTGGTTACTCCGAAGTCGTATTCGGCAACGGCAAGGCCGAGCTGAACATCGAACTGAAGTACTACGAAGGCGCTTCCGTGATCCGTGAGATCGGACGCGTCTCCAAGCCGGGCCGCCGAGTTTATGTCTCGGTTAAGTCCATTCCGCAGGTCGCGAACGGCCTCGGCATCACCATCCTTTCGACCCCGAAGGGCGTGATGGCCGATCATCAGGCACGCGAACAGAATGTTGGTGGCGAGATCCTTTGCTCCGTCTTCTAATCGAAGACGGTAGCAAGTTCTCCATAGCGAACAGACAGGTATAAAAATGTCTCGTATCGGTAAGAAGCCCGTTCAGGTTCCGGCAGGCGTCACGGCAAGCGTTGATGGCCAGAAGGTAACGGCGAAGGGCCCGAAGGGCGAACTGTTCTTTGTTGCAAACGACGAAGTATCGGTAAAGCTCGAAGAAAATGCGGTTGTTGTACAGCCGCTCAGCCAGAGCAAGGATGCTCGTTCGAAGTGGGGCATGTCCCGCACGATGATCGAGAACATCTTCAAGGGCGTCAAGGACGGTTACGAGCGCAAGCTCGAAATCAACGGCGTTGGTTATCGTGCGTCGCTGCAGGGCAAGAACCTGCAGCTGGCGCTCGGCTTCAGCCACGACGTCGTCTACCAGACCCCGGAAGGCATCACGATTGCTGTTCCGAAGCCGACCGAAATCATCGTGTCCGGCATCAACAAGCAGCAGGTCGGCCAGGTTGCCGCGGAAATCCGCGAATACCGCGGCCCCGAGCCCTACAAGGGCAAGGGCGTCAAGTATGCCGAAGAGCGGATTGTCCGCAAAGAAGGCAAGAAGAAGTAAGGATCACGCGAAATGGCTAGCAGGAAAGATACTCTTGTGCGTCGCGCCAACCGCGTGCGCCGTCAAATCAAGGCGGTCGCCAATGGCCGTCCGCGCCTGTCGGTTCATCGCTCGTCGAAGAACATCTACGTACAGGTTATCGACGACGTGGCCGGCAAGACGCTTGCGTCTGCCTCCACGCTCGATACCGATCTGCGTTCGTCGTTGAAGACGGGCGCTGACACGGCAGCTGCTGCTGCCGTCGGCAAGCTCATCGCTGAGCGTGCCGCTAAGGCTGGCGTCAAGGACGTTGTCTTTGATCGTGGCGCCTTCATCTATCACGGCCGCATCAAGGCTTTGGCCGATGCTGCCCGTGAAGGTGGTCTGAACTTCTGATCGGTCGCCAGGCGGGCGTTGCGCCTGCCTGGCACTCTCATAGGTTTCCGGTCGCATCCGATCCATCGGACGGGGGCGACTTTTGTCAATCTGCCGATTGCACCCGGAAAAGAAAAAGGAAAAGGACAATGGCACAGGAAAGAAAGGGTTCTCGCGAAGATCGCCAGAACCGCGAAGAGCGCGACAGCGAATTTGTCGATAAGCTCGTAGCAATTAACCGCGTCGCCAAGGTGGTGAAGGGCGGTCGTCGTTTCGGTTTCGCCGCTCTCGTCGTCGTTGGCGACCAGAAGGGCCGCGTTGGCTTCGGTCATGGCAAGGCACGCGAAGTGCCGGAAGCCATCCGCAAGGCAACCGAAGCCGCAAAGCGCGACCTGATTTTCGTCCCGCTGCGTGGTGGTCGTACCCTGCATCACGACGTTCACGGCCGTCATGGCGCCGGCAAGGTGCTGCTGCGTTCGGCCAAGGCCGGTACCGGTATCATCGCTGGTGGCCCGATGCGCGCCGTCTTCGAAACGCTCGGCGTTCATGACGTCGTTGCCAAGTCGACCGGTTCGTCGAACCCCTACAACATGGTTCGCGCAACGTTCGACGCCCTCAAGAACCAGATGCACCCGAAGGACATCGCAGCTCAGCGCGGCATGAAGTACGCCACGCTCCAGGCTCGTCGTGTTTCCTCCGGCGCTGCTTCCGAAGAATAAGGGAGCTGACAGATGGCTAAGAAAGAAGTCGCAGCGAAGACCGTTACCGTCGAGCAGATCGGTAGCCCCATTCGCCGTCCGGCCGTACAGCGTCAGACGCTGATCGGTCTGGGCCTCAACAAGATGCACCGGGTTCGCACGCTGGAAGACACTCCGTCTGTCCGCGGCATGATCCGGACTGTCCAGCACCTCGTTCGCGTCGTCGACGAGAAGTGAGGGGGATAAGCTCATGAAACTGAATGAAATCAAGGACAACGAAGGCTCGACCCACAGCCGTAAGCGTCTTGGCCGTGGTATCGGCTCGGGCTCCGGCAAGACCGCCGGTCGCGGTGTGAAGGGTCAGAAGGCTCGTTCGGGCGTCGCCATCAACGGCTTCGAAGGCGGCCAGATGCCGATCTACCGTCGTCTGCCGAAGCGCGGCTTCAACAACATCTTCGCTTCGGAGTTTGTTGTCGTGTCGCTCGGCCGTATCCAGACGGCAATCGACGCCAAGAAGCTCGACGCTTCCAAGACCGTTGACGCAGCTGCCCTCAAGGCTGCCGGCGTCATCCGTCGCGAAAAGGACGGCGTCCGCGTTCTGGCCGACGGCGAACTGAAGGCGAAGGTTTCGCTCGAAGTTGCCGGTGCTTCCAAGTCGGCGATCGAGAAGATCGAAAAGGCTGGCGGCTCGATCAAGCTGCTCGCTGCGGCTGCTGAATAATATTATTGATGAACCGCCCGGGGTGCTTCACTCCGGGCGGTTTTGCTCCCATATGTGAGCCTCACGTCCGCAAGCGCGAATCGCTCGCCGCGGCGGACATAGCGGAAACCACGGTGAGGCATCCGATTGCAGACACAATCGCCTAGCGTCCGGTTTTCAAGACGAAAAGTTAGTCCTTCCGGAACGGACCGGGTGTTCCCGCTGATTCCGAGATTTGGTACGCGGAGAATTGCATGGCTTCTGCAGCGGAACAGCTCGCCTCGAACCTGAATTTCTCGACTTTCGCCAAGGCGGAAGATCTGAAGAAACGGCTCTGGTTCACGCTTGGTGCGCTTCTGGTTTACCGTCTTGGCACCTATATCCCGCTGCCCGGTCTTAACCCGGAAGCGTTTGCCCAGGCATTCCGCGGCCAGAGCGGCGGTATCCTCGGCCTCTTCAACATGTTTTCGGGCGGTGCAGTTGAGCGCATGGCGATCTTCGCGCTCGGCATCATGCCCTATATCTCTGCTTCGATTATCGTTCAGCTGATGACCTCTGTCGTTCCGGCACTGGAACAGCTGAAAAAGGAAGGCGAGCAGGGCCGCAAGATCATCAACCAGTACACCCGTTACGGCACGGTGCTTCTCGGCACGGCGCAGGCTTACGCCATCGCCGTCGGCCTCGAGAGCGGCAACGGCCTCGTCAACGATCCGGGTTGGTTCTTCCGTGTTTCGACCGTCATTTCTCTGCTTGGCGGCACCATGTTCCTGATGTGGCTCGGTGAACAGATCACCTCGCGCGGCATCGGCAACGGCATCTCGCTGATCATTTTCGCCGGTATCGTCGCACATCTGCCGACGGCTCTCGCTGGCACGCTCGAACTCGGCCGCACCGGCGCTCTGTCCACCCCGCTGATCCTCGCGATCATCGTCATGGTCGTCGGCGTGATCGCGCTCATCGTGTTCGTCGAACGTGCGCAGCGGCGGCTTCTGATCCAGTATCCGAAGCGCCAGGTCGGCAACCGCATGTTCCAGGGCGACACCTCGCACCTGCCGCTGAAGCTCAACACTGCGGGCGTCATCCCGGCGATCTTCGCCTCGTCGCTGCTGCTTCTGCCGGCAACGCTCGCAGGCTTTGCCAATACGGCGACGCTGCCGGGTTGGGCGACCACCGTGGTCGGTGCACTTGCGCACGGCAAGCCGCTCTACATGGTGCTTTACGGTGCGATGATCGCGTTCTTCGCCTTCTTCTACACCGCGATCGTGTTCAATCCGAAGGACACTGCCGACAATCTGAAGAAGCACGGCGGCTTCATTCCGGGCATTCGTCCGGGCGAGCGTACCGCGGAATATATCGATTATGTCCTGACGCGCATCACCGTGATCGGTGCGGCCTATCTGATCTTCGTCTGCATTCTGCCGGAAGTTCTGATCGCTCAGACCGGCGTGCCGTTCTACCTTGGTGGTACGTCGCTTTTGATTGTTGTCAGCGTCACCCTTGATACGGTAGCACAGATCCAGGGCCACCTCATCGCACAGCAATATGAGGGGCTGATCAAGAAGTCGAAGCTGCGCGGAGGAAAGAGGGGACGATGAGACTGATTTTTTTGGGACCGCCGGGCGCTGGCAAGGGGACACAGGCCAAGCTTCTGACGGAGAGATACGGCATTCCGCAGCTTTCCACAGGAGATATGCTGCGGGCGGCCGTCGCCCAGGCGACCGAGGTCGGCAAGCGTGCGAAGGCGGTCATGGATGCCGGTCAGCTGGTATCCGATGAGATCGTCAACGAAATCGTGTCGGATCGCATCGACCAGCCGGACTGCGCGAAGGGGTTCATCCTCGACGGTTACCCGCGCACGGTTCCGCAGGCGATTGCGCTCGGCAAGATGCTCGAGGGCAAGGGTCTGAAGCTCGATGCCGTAATCGAGCTCAAGGTCGACGAGGCAGCCCTTGTAAAGCGGATGGAGAATCGCGTAGCGGAAACCATCGCAGCCGGCGGCACCGTCCGTTCGGACGACAATCCGGAAGCCTTCAAGCGCCGCCTGACCGAGTACCGTGAAAAGACGGCGCCGCTCTCCGAGCACTACGCCGGAACGGGGCAGCTCAGAACGGTTGATGGCATGGCGGAAGTGAACACCGTCACCGCCGAGATCGAGAAGATTCTGGCTTAGACACTGGTCTTTGCCGAAAAGGAACTGCCGGGGAGTTGACTTTTCCGGCCGATTCCGCCAAAGACAGCGCCAACTCGCGACATGAGAGCGGTCGGCGCGGTCTTCAAAGAAAATGAAGTCCGGGTACGGTCGTTTTTGACGTGTCTCGAACCTCAATCAACGTGCGGCTCTTCGAGGTCGCGTAACGAAGCACCTATTGCCGGATGGCAACTGGAACGCAAGGAGAATAGACGTGGCACGTATCGCTGGCGTCAACATCCCGACGGCAAAGCGCGTAGTTATTGCGCTGACCTACATTCACGGGATCGGCCCGAAATTCGCACAGGAAATCATCGAGAAGGTCGGTATTCCGGCTGATCGTCGCGTGCATCAGCTGACGGACGCTGAAGTCCTGCAGATCCGCGAAACGATCGACCGCGACTACCAGGTCGAAGGTGACCTGCGTCGCGAGACCTCGATGAACATCAAGCGCCTGATGGACCTTGGCTGCTACCGCGGCCTGCGTCACCGTCGTGGCCTGCCGGTTCGCGGTCAGCGCACCCACACCAACGCCCGCACCCGCAAGGGTCCGGCGAAGGCGATTGCCGGTAAGAAGAAGTAATTTCCCGAAAAGGGAGATTGGGAGGCTGGTGTCAAACGCCGGCCTCCTTTTGCAGTTTGGAAGGGCGTTTGCCTGACCTTTGTTCGGCCGATCCGGCCGGGCGATATGTTCGCCGGACGATATCTCGTCCTGCGGGAAATGAAGATGCAGGGCAGGGGACGTCAAATCCTTTTCCCGGTGGAGCCGCTGGAATTACGGCGGTGCAGAGATCTAAGAAAGGGATCCTATGGCCAAGGAAGCCACCCGCGTTCGCCGTCGCGAACGCAAGAACATCACGTCTGGCGTCGCGCACGTCAATTCGTCGTTCAACAACACCATGATCACCATCACCGACGCACAGGGCAACGCGATTGCCTGGTCGTCTGCCGGTGCCAAGGGTTTCAAGGGTTCGCGTAAGTCGACCCCGTTTGCCGCACAGATCGCCGCTGAAGACTGCGCCAAGAAGGCTCAGGAACACGGCATGAAGTCGCTGGAAGTCGAAGTTTGCGGTCCGGGTTCCGGCCGTGAATCCGCTCTTCGCGCGCTGCAGGCTGCGGGCTTCATGATCACCTCGATCCGCGATGTGACCCCGATCCCGCACAACGGCTGCCGCCCGCGCAAGAAGCGCCGCGTCTGATCATATGCATTCAACATGCCGGTGAGGGCGCAGACGCGCGCTCCCGGTCTTCGGGGCTCGGTTGTCACGATTGGATGGTGGCAACGAACGGAAGGCAGAAAACATGATCCAGAAGAATTGGCAGGAACTGATCAAGCCGAACAAGGTGGAGTTCGTCTCCTCCGGCCGCACCAAGGCAACGTTGGTTGCGGAACCGCTTGAACGCGGCTTCGGTCTGACGCTCGGCAACGCGCTTCGCCGCGTGCTGCTGTCGTCGCTGCGCGGTGCTGCTGTCACCGCAGTGCAGATCGACGGCGTCCTGCACGAGTTCTCCTCTATCCCGGGCGTCCGGGAAGATGTGACGGACATCGTGCTCAACATCAAGGAAATCGCCATCAAGATGGATGGCGACGACGCAAAGCGCATGGTCGTGCGCAAGCAGGGTCCGGGCGTTGTAACCGCCGGTGACATCCAGACGGTTGGCGATATCGAAATCCTCAACCCGAACCATGTGATCTGCACCCTCGACGAGGGCGCGGAGATCCGCATGGAGTTCACCGTCAACAACGGCAAGGGTTACGTGCCGGCTGATCGCAACCGTTCGGAAGATGCTCCGATCGGCCTGATCCCGGTCGACAGCCTGTACTCGCCGGTCAAGAAGGTGTCCTACAAGGTGGAAAACACCCGCGAAGGCCAGGTTCTTGACTATGACAAGCTGACGATGTCCATCGAGACGGACGGTTCCGTCACCGGTGAAGATGCGATCGCATTTGCGGCCCGCATCCTTCAGGACCAGCTGTCGGTCTTCGTCAACTTCGACGAGCCGCAGAAGGAAGCAGAGGAAGAGGCCGTTACCGAACTCGCCTTCAACCCGGCGCTTCTCAAGAAGGTCGACGAACTGGAACTTTCGGTCCGTTCGGCCAACTGCCTGAAGAACGACAACATCGTCTACATCGGCGACCTCATTCAGAAGACCGAAGCAGAAATGCTCCGCACGCCGAATTTTGGTCGCAAGTCGCTGAACGAAATCAAGGAAGTTCTCGCTTCCATGGGCCTGCACCTCGGCATGGAAGTGCCGTCCTGGCCGCCCGAGAACATCGAAGATCTCGCCAAGCGTTACGAAGACCAATACTAACCATTAGACTGCGGGCGAATGCCTGCAAGTGAAGGAGAATAGCCATGCGCCACGGTAAAGCCGGCCGCAAGCTGAATAGAACCGCCAGCCACCGCAAGGCGATGTTTGCCAACATGGCAGCTTCGCTGATCGAACACGAGCAGATCGTTACGACGCTGCCGAAGGCCAAGGAAATCCGCCCGATCGTCGAGAAGCTCGTCACGCTCGGCAAGCGCGGTGACCTGCACGCTCGCCGCCAGGCGATCTCGCAGATCCGCGACGCCGCTGTCGTTGCCAAGCTGTTCGACACGATCGCATCGCGCTACGCCACCCGCAACGGCGGCTACCTGCGCATCATGAAGGCTGGCTTCCGTCACGGCGACAACGCCGCGCTCGCCGTCATCGAATTCGTTGACCGCGACGTCTCGGCAAAGGGCGCGAAGGATCTCGCCCGCGTTGCTGCAGAAGCCGAAGCTGCTGAAGCAGCCTAAGCCGATCGAAGGCAGAAAATTGAAGCGGCCGGGTGTTCGTCACCCGGCCGCTTTTTCTTTTGGGGCTGTTGCTTAGCGTGCGTTTGGCGGTGTGCTCGTTCTGTCACCGTTTCGTCGAAATGCGATCGAGGGTCGATGTCCTGGCGAGGCGAAGATGGCCGCAGGCGCTTCCGGCGGCGGTTCTGACCGGCGCATTGGCCGCCTGTCGCTTGCGCCGCAGATACGGCTTGCGCACCAGCCGCCAGACAAGCAGTACGGCGACGAGCCCGAGATAAAGCAGCTGTTCGGCGCCGATGACCTTCACCGACATCGAAAAATGCACGGCGCCGGCGGTGGCGATCACATAGGCCAGGCGGTGAAGCGTGTTCCACCGCGTACCGAGCCTGCGGATCGACCAGTTGTTGGAGGTGAGCGCCAGCGGGATCAGCATGACGAGTGCGGCCATGCCGATGGTGATGAAGGGGCGGCGGGCGATGTCGGCCAGTATGCTCGGAAAGTTTAGCCGCTGATCGAGCAGCATGTAGGCAAGGAAGTGCATCAGCACATAGTAGAACGCCAGCAAACCCAAGGCCCGCCGATAGCGCAGCCAGTTGATGCCGAATAGGTCGCGGATCGGCGAGATCGCCAATGTCGCGACGAGGAAACGCAGCGCCCACAGGCCGAGCAGGTGTTCGAATTCCTTGACCGGGTTTCCGGGCAGTTGGCCCGTAGCGCCGAGATAGAATGCATAGGCGGCGGGCAGCAGACCAAAGCCGTAGAGCCCCCAGACCGAGGCCGAATGGTAGCGTTTCGGTAGCGAGGGCAGGCGGGCCATGATCAATAGTTCGCTCTGAGATCCATGCCGGCATAAAGTCCGGCCACCTCGTCGGCATAGCCATTGAAGGGCAGGGTATCGCGCCGGTTGGAGCCGAAGAAGCCGCCACCGCCGATGCGGTTTTCCGTTGCCTGGCTCCAGCGTGGATGATCGACCGCCGGATTGACGTTGGCAAAGAAGCCGTACTCGTTCGGCGCCGAGAGGTTCCAGGTGGACGGTGGCTGGGTTTCCGTGAGCGAAATGCGCACAATCGACTTGATCCCCTTGAAACCGTATTTCCAGGGGGTAACCAGCCGGATCGGCGCGCCGTTCTGGTTGGGAAGCGTCTTGCCGTAGACGCCGACGGACAGCAGCGTCAGCGGGTGACGGGCCTCGTCGAGCCTCAGCCCTTCGCGATAGGGCCAGGCAAGCGGCTGGAAGAAACCGGATTGTCCCGGCATTTCCGACGGGCGCACCACGGTTTCGAACGAGACATATTTCGCGCTGCCAAGCGGCTCTACCTTGTCGAGCAGGGCCGAGAGCTGAAACCCGGTCCAGGGGATCACCATCGACCAGGCCTCGACACAGCGCATGCGGTAGACGCGTTCCTCGATCGGGAGCGCGAGCAGTTCCTCGAGCCCGAATTCCTTCGGCTTGCCGACGAGGCCATCGACTTTCACCGTCCAGGGCGTTGCCTTGAAGCTGTTCGAATTGGCAGCCGGGTCGCCCTTGCCGGTCCCGAACTCATAGAAATTGTTGTAGCTGGTGACGTCGGCCTCCGGCGTCAGGTCTTCGTCGACAGTGTATTTGCTCTTGGGCGCGCCGAGTGCGGCCGCCAGCCCCGTGCCGCTGCCTGCAAGCAGCATGCCGCCGCCGGCAGCAGCCCCGAGGAAGGTGCGGCGGTTGAAGAAGAGGGCCTCCGGGGTGATCTCGGAGGAAACGATTCGCGGCGGGCGGTAAGATGGCATGGTCTTTTCCGAAGTGATTTATGAGCCTTGTCTTCT
Organism: Ensifer sp. ENS06; assembly: GCF_014852205.1. Taxonomy (NCBI): domain Bacteria; kingdom Pseudomonadati; phylum Pseudomonadota; class Alphaproteobacteria; order Hyphomicrobiales; family Rhizobiaceae; genus Ensifer; species Ensifer sp. ENS06. The sequence continues at coordinate 1,496,781 of NZ_JACVBC010000001.1, forward strand.
ATGAACTCACCAGACTTTCGATCACCGTGAAAGGGGTTGCGAACCACGTTTTCGTGCGTAGCGCGTGAAGCCGGCAACTTTGCATATCCTGCGCCAACATTTGCCTTTTTTCCCGCGAAATCCTATCTGAACGTAGCCGCGACGAATAGGAGAATGCTTCACATGATCGTAGGTCGAAGAGCGCTTGTTTCGCTCGTCATCGCTGTTTCTCTCGCCTGTCCGGCATTGGCCCAGGAGGCCAAGAGCGTTCCGCAATCGCGGACCGAAATGCAGCTTTCCTTTGCGCCTCTCGTCAAGCAGACGGCAAATGCCGTCGTCAACGTCTATGCCGAGCGGGTGGTCGAGCGCCGTTCGATTTTCTCCGGTGACCCCTTCTTCGAGGAGTTCTTCGGCCAACGCATGCCGAACCGCTCGGAGAAGCAGTCTTCGCTCGGTTCCGGGGTGATCGTCGGCAAGAACGGCATCGTCGTGACCAATAACCACGTCATCGAGGGCGCTGACGATATCAAGGTGGCGCTGGCCGATGGCCGCGAGTTTCCCTGCAAGATCGTGCTCAAGGACGACCGGCTCGACCTCGCTGTTTTGAAGATCCAGTCGGACGGTCCCTTCGACATCGTGCCGCTTGGTGATTCCGATGCAGTCGAGGTCGGCGACCTCGTTCTCGCGATCGGCAACCCCTTCGGCGTCGGCCAGACGGTGACGAGTGGCATCGTTTCGGCGCTCGCGCGCAATCAGGTCTCCTCGGGTGATTTCGGCTTCTTCATCCAGACGGATGCGGCGATCAACCCGGGCAATTCCGGCGGTGGCCTTATCGACATGAACGGCCAGCTCATTGGCATCAACACCGCGATCTTCTCCAAGGGCGGCGGTTCTAACGGCGTTGGCTTTGCCATCCCGGCCAATCTGGTGAAGGTCTTCGTTGCGTCGGCCGAAGGTGGCAACGGCGCCTTCGTGCGTCCCTTCATCGGCGCCAGCTTCGAGCCGGTCACTTCGGAAGTGGCCGAAGCCCTGGGCCTCAGCCGCGCCCGCGGAGCGCTGGTGACCGCCGTCGTGGCCGGTGGCCCGGCCGAACAGGCCGGTATCAAGCCCGGCCAGGTGATCACCGCCGTCAACGGCATCGAGGTCGAACATCCCGACGCACTCGGTTATCGCCTGACGACGGTCGGCATCGGTCATGAGGCGCGCGTCACCGTATCGGAAAACGGCAAGCCGCGGGAAGTGACGATCAAGCTCGACCGGGCTCCAGAAACGTCGCCACGGGATGAACGGCTGATCGAAGGTCGTAACCCCTTCGCCGGTGCAGTCGTTGCCAACCTGTCGCCGCGCCTTGCCGACGAGCTGCGCATGTCGACCTCGCTGCAGGGCGTCGTCGTCATGCAGGTCAACCGCGGTTCGCCCGCCGCCCGCATCGGCCTCGAGCCGAAGGACATCGTGCGGTCGGTCAACGGCACGGCGATTGACACGTCGAAGACGCTGGAACAGGTAATGGCCGACGATGCCTCCTTCTGGCGTGTCGAGATCGAGCGCGACGGCCAGCTCATCCGTCAGTTCTTCCGATGAGCGACCTGTTCACCGCCCACGAGCCACCGGAAATGGCGTCGGCAAGACCGCTTGCCGACCGGCTTCGCCCGCGAACGCTTGCCGAAGTCACCGGTCAGGATCACCTGACCGGTGAGGACGGCGTGCTGTCGCGCATGATTGCTTCGGGTTCGCTCGGGTCGATGATCTTCTGGGGGCCGCCCGGAACCGGCAAGACGACCGTGGCGCGGCTGCTTTCGGGGGAGGCGGGTCTCGCCTTCGAGCAGATCTCCGCGATCTTCTCCGGTGTCGCCGATCTCAAGAAGGTGTTCGAGGCGGCGCGGGCAAGGCGCATGTCCGGCCGTCAGACGCTGCTCTTCGTCGACGAGATTCATCGCTTCAACCGGGCACAGCAGGACAGCTTCCTGCCGGTGATGGAAGACGGCACCGTCATCCTTGTCGGCGCGACGACGGAAAACCCATCCTTCGAACTCAACGCCGCTCTCCTGTCCCGAGCCCGGGTGCTGACCTTCAAGCCGCATGGCGAAGACAGCATCGAGGAACTGCTGTCGCGCGCCGAAGAGTCCGAGGCCAAGAAACTGCCGCTCGATGCGGATGCGCGCGCCAGCCTCATCCGTATGGCCGACGGCGACGGTCGCGCTGCGCTGACACTGGCGGAAGAAGTCTGGCGCGCCGCGCGCCGCGACGAGATCTTCGATGCGGCAGCACTCCAGAACATCGTACAGCGCCGGGCGCCCGTCTATGACAAGGGCCAGGACGGCCACTACAATCTGATCTCGGCCTTGCACAAGGCGGTGCGTGGCTCTGATCCGGATGCCGCACTCTACTATCTCTGCCGCATGTTCGATGCTGGCGAGGATCCGCTTTATCTCGGGCGGCGCCTGGTGCGCATGGCGGTCGAGGACATCGGCCTTGCCGACCCGCAGGCCCTGGTGATCTGCAACGCCGCCAAGGACGCCTATGACTATCTCGGCTCGCCCGAGGGCGAACTGGCGCTTGCCGAAGCCTGCGTCTATCTCGCGACCGCGCCGAAATCGAACGGCGTCTATACCGCCTACAAGGCAGCGATGCGGGCGGCGAAGGAAAACGGCTCGCTGCTGCCGCCGAAACATATCCTCAACGCCCCGACGAAACTGATGAAGGGTGAGGGCTACGGCGACGGCTACCGCTACGACCATGACGAGCCGGATGCTTTTTCCGGCCAGGACTATTTCCCCGAGAAGATGGGGCGCAGAACCTTCTATGATCCGCCGGAGCGCGGTTTCGAGCGCGAGATCCGCAAGCGGCTGGAATGGTGGGCGAAACTCCGTCGGGAGCGCAACGCACCGTAGGGGGCAGACTTGCAGACCCTCAGCGCCTCGCACGTTTCCATGGTTTCAACGACAGCGTGAAATGGTTTAGCTTTGCCGCGGACGCAAGGCTGATTTGCCCTTGACCGCCTTGCCGGCGAAACTGGAGTGTGAGATAGAACCCGCGTTGCAGACGGCTGCACGGTTCGCAAAGGCGATACCGAACATCCGCGGGGACGGCCTCGCTCCAAACTTTGGGAGTTTGACATGGCCTGGTTCCTTCTTCTGCTTGCCGGTATTCTTGAAATCGGCTGGGCAATTGGTCTCAAATACACGGATGGTTTTACGCGGGTGACACCGACGATCCTGACCGTCGGTTCGATGATCCTCAGCATCGCGTTGCTCGGTCTCGCCGTGCGGACCCTGCCGCTCGGTACGGCTTACGCTGTTTGGACCGGTATCGGCACCGTCGGCACCGTGATCCTCGGCATTTTCCTGTTTGCCGAACCGGCAACCTTCGTTCGCCTTGGCTGCATCGCGCTCATCGTCAGCGGTATCGCCGGCCTGAAGCTGGCCGCTTAACGCTGCGGCTATTGGCTTCCGTTACGTTAGCGCGAACAGAGCCGCTCTGACGGCGACATATTGAACCAAAAAGAAAGCGGGCTGCGCGTCGGAAGACACGCAGCCCGCTTCGCATTCCGTGGTATCCGGTGTCGTCAGCGCAGGGCGTCAAGAACCGTGGCGACCGCCTGCATTTCCTGCCAGCGGTTCTCGCGGCGGCGGAAGGCCTCCTCGTCGGTTCCCCAATGTTCGATCTGCCAGTCCTCGTCGACATGGGCGGCCGTCCAGGCTTTTTCGGCGGATATCCGGCCGGAAGCGAAGGCGAGCGCCAGCAACGCAGAGCCGGTCAGGCTCGTCACCGTGTGGACGCAGGTGAGGCCGAGCGGGGTTGCGAAGGCGCGCAGGCCTTCGGCATAGGCGGAAAGCGCTTCCTCCGGCTGCTCCTGGTGGATCACGCCTTCGGCGAGTATGAAACGGGCGCCGAGTGCCTGCTGGGCCCACTCGATCACCGGGTTCCAGATTTCGTTCTGGCGGGCGACGAGGCCCTCCGGGCTATCGGCGCGATAGCAGAGCATGTCCGTTCCGGCGAAACGCAGGATATCGTCGAAGACCGAGCGCTGGTCCTTGGCGACGCCGTCAAGTGCGGTATTGACGATTCGCGTGATCGGCATCTTGCCGGGATCGATGACCTCTGCCTGCGCATCCCATTCGGCGGCGAGCATGTCGGCGAGCTTGCGCGTCGGCACGGCAAGCGGCTGCTTGGCCGGCGTGCGCACGGTGCGGCCGTCGAGCAGCACCGCGTGCGTATCGCCATCGGCCGCGGCCACGCTGACGTCCTTGTAGAAGCGCTTCGGCAGTGGCTTCAGCATCTGGATTTGCGCGCGGCGGACCGGATCCTCGTGGCTCATCGCACCGCTGAGTTCGTCGCGAATATCAGACATGATTGTGTTCCATCCATTCAATGATGTCGGCCGGCGTCCGGGCAACGAAATCCGCGCCCGCCTCGATGAGGTCGGGAACGGAAGCATAGCCCCAGGCGACGCCGATGGCGGATGCTCCAGCGGCCTTGGCCATCTGCATGTCGTAGATCGCGTCGCCGATGACGACTGTATCCTTCGCATCGATGCCGGCTTCAAAGCAGCATTCCGTCACCATGGCCGGATGCGGCTTGGAGGGGCAGTCGTCGGCGGTGCGGGACACGAAGAAAATCCGGTCGAAGCCGTGAGTCTCGGAAATATGCGTCAGGCCGCGACGCGACTTGCCGGTTACGGCGCCGATCAACAGTGCGTCGCGTGACGACAGCGTCTGCATCATGTCGGCGATACCCGGAAACAGAAGCTCCTGGAAGCCTGCCTCTGCGCGAACGCCGGCGAAGATCGACTTGTAGTGCGCCGTCATCGCCAGCGCCTGATCGTCGACATGTTCACGGCCGAGCAGGCGCGCGATGGCAATGTCGAGGGTCAAGCCGATAATGCTCTTGGTTGCCGACAGGGGCGGGCGCTCGAGATCGAAGGCCTCGAAGGTGCGCGCCATCACTTCATGGATCAGGCCTCCGCTATCGACCAACGTACCGTCACAATCAAAAAGCGCCAGTTTCATCAGTCGTCCTCGCCAGGCTCGTTCTCTTCGAAGCCCAGCAGGTTCCAGCTCTGGACCATGTGCGGTGGCAGCGGCGCGGTCACGCGCAGGCGGCCACCGTCCGGGTGAGGAATATCGATATGGCGCGCGTGCAGATGCAGACGGTTCTGCATGCCGCCGGGCAGGCTCCAATTGACGTCGGCGTCGAAATATTTGGGGTCGCCGAGGATCGGGTGTCCAATGTGCAGTGCATGGACGCGAAGCTGATGGGTGCGGCCGGTATAGGGCTCCATCTCCAGCCAGGCGAGGTTCTGTGCGGCCTGTTCGCGAATACGGTAGTAGGAGATGGCGTGGTCGGCACCGTCTTCACCGTGTTTGGCGATGCGCATACGGTCGCCATCCGGCGTCTGCTCCTTGACGAGCCAGGTGGAGATGCGGTCTTCGCGCTTGCGCGGCACGCCCTTGACCAGCGCCCAGTAGGTCTTTTTGGTGTCGCGCTCGCGGAAGGCGGCGGTCAGCTTCTGCGCTGCACCCCGGGTGCGGGCGATCACCAACACGCCTGACGTGTCGCGGTCGAGCCGGTGGACGAGACGCGGCTTTTCGCCCTTCTGGTTGGTCCAGGCTTCAAGCATCTTGTCGATATGTCGGTTGACGCCCGAGCCGCCCTGAACGGCAAGGCCGGCAGGCTTGTTGAGCACGATAACCTTGGCGTCCTCGTGCAGCACCATGCGCGACAGCAGTTCGCCGTCGGGTGAGTTCCTGAGGTCGCGTCCGGCGATCGGCCCGGTCTTGGTTTCCTTGGGATCCACTCCGAGCGGCGGAATGCGGATCGTCTGGCCGGGCTGGATCCGCGTGTCGGATTTGGCGCGGGCACCGTCGACGCGGATCTGGCCGGAGCGCAAAAGCTTCTGCAGCGGGCCGAAGCCCAGTCCCGGAAAATGCACCTTGAACCAGCGATCCAGGCGCATGCCCGCCTCGTCACCGTCCACCTGCCTGTGTTCTATGCCTGCCATTTGAGCGAACCTGCCTTCTGTTTGGTCGCAGCGTCGCGCGTCGGTCCGAAGCCCCTGCGTTGGGATGACGCAAAGAGGAAGCTTCAGGCGCGCAAAGGCTGCCGCAATATTTTCGTTGCTGCATGACAATGCCCTTGAAGCGACAACGGTTGAAGGACAATGCAGCAATGCGCCGCGTGTCCCCTGGATACGCAGCGCCTGTAAGACGAGCCTTTAGACTATTGCGCGCATCAGAGCCAGCCCGCTGAAGACCGCGAGGATCGAAAGCGCGACACTGGCGATGACATAGACGGCCGATAGCATGACATCGCCGCGCTCGAAGAGCGTGATTGCGTCCAGCGAGAAGGCGGAAAAGGTGGTGTAACCGCCGAGAATACCGGTGATGAGGAAGACACGCATGTCCGGCGAGGCGCCGAACTTGCGCATGATCACTTCAGCGAGCACGCCGATCAGGAACGACCCCGTTATGTTGACGCCAAACGTGCCCCAGGGAAAGCCGGACCCGAAGCGGTGAACGGCCCAGAGACCGACGAGATAACGCAGCATCGAGCCGATCGCGCCGCCGGCGCCAACAAGGAGAAGGTGGGTCATCAGTCGCTCCGGGTAGATTGATGGCGCAATTCCGCGAAAGCGGCTTTCATACGGAATTGCGCCATTCGGTGGCTAGATCAGCCGCTCGGCATGCCAGCGCAGATGATCGTCCATGAAAGTCGAGATGAAGTAGTAGGAATGGTCGTAGCGTTCATGCATGCGCAGCGTCAAATCGATGCCGGTGCCCTTGACCGCTTCCTCGAACAGCCAGGGACGCAGGCCGTTTTCAAGGAAGCTGTCGGCCTTGCCCTGATCGATCAGGAACTCGGGGAAGCGCGCACCATCCTTGACGAGCGCGCAGGCATCATATTGGCGCCATGCGGCGCGGTCCGCGCCCAGATATTTCTCGAAGGCGCCGATCGACCAGTCGGCGGTCGAAGGCTCGACGATCGGGGCGAAGGCCGAGCAGCTCTTGAAGCGGCCCGGGTTCTTGAGCGCGATGGTCATGGCGCCGTGACCGCCCATCGAATGGCCGAAGATGCCCTGGCGGCTCATGTCCATGCGGAAGTGCTGGCTGACGAAGGCGGGCAGCTCCTCGGTGATGTAGCTATACATCTGGTAGTGCTCGGCCCAGGGCGTTTCGGTGGCATCGAGATAGAAGCTTGCGCCCTTGCCCATCTGCCAGTTCGTCAGTTCGTCGGGAACATCAGTGCCGCGCGGACTCGTATCCGGGCAGACGACGATCAAGCCGAGCTCGGCGGCCATGCGCCGGTACTCGCCTTTCTCCATGACGTTCGCATGCGTGCAGGTGAGGCCGGAGAGATACCAGAGCACCGGCCGCGGCTCGTTGATTGCCTGCGGCGGTACGAAGACGGCGAAGGTCATCTCGCCCTTGCATGCCTCGGACTCGTGCGAAAAGACGCCCTGCATGCCGCCGAAGGCGGTATTTTGCGAAAGGACTTTCATGGGATGCTCCTTGGATAAAGATGCTCAGCCGGCAAGCTGCACGGCCGCATTGACGGCGGCGGCGACGAGCACGGTGTTGAAGAAAAACGATACGATGGCGTGTATCAGGTTGATGCGCCGCATGGCCGTCTTGGTGATGGCGACATCGGAGGTTTGCGCCGTCATGCCGATGACGAAGGAAAAATAGAGGAAGTCAAAGCCGCCGGGCTCGGGCGTTTCGGGAAAATCGAGTCCGCGTGCCGGTTCGGTGGTCAGACCATCGGGCGCTGGGACCCAATAGACATGGGCGTAGTGCATGGCTGCCATCATGTGGATCGTTGCCCAGCCGAGCACAACGGAGGCAAAGGCGAGGCCGAGCGCCAGCGCCGAGCCGGACTTCTCGCCGTTGAGCGCGAAAAACAGGGATACGAGCGAACTCGCGGCTGCCCCGAACGTCACGAGCAGGATCACGACCTCGGGCTCGTCGGTGTTCCTGGCATGGGTCTTCAGATGCCGACCGGTCATCATCCGCAAGCGCCGCCAGCATAGGACGAGATAGACGCAGAAGAAGGTGATCGCTGCCCCTTCAAGGGCGAAACGCTGCGCCACGAACCAGAGGACAGGCACGCTTGCGAGCGCGCACAGAATGGCAGTGTAAAACGGCCAGTGCCTGAGCTTAGTCGTCGCTGCCATGCTAGTGCCCCTGCGATTGCGGGCCCCATGGTCCCGCCCGTTGCGCGATCATTTTTTCGACTGACGCGCGAGTCGGTCAAGGGTTTCGAGGAAGGCGGATCGATCGCGCGGTGTGAAGGCGGCGTTGTAGCCCTTGCTCTCGCCGGTCTCGCGCAGGTGCTGTCCGAGATCGCGCATCGCAGACGCCATGCCGATATTGCCCTTGTCGAAGACCCGGCCGGAGGGGCCGGTGACAAGTGCGCCGGCGGCAACGCAGCGAACGGCAAGCGGCACGTCGGCGGTAACGACGATATCGCCCTCGTGCGCCCGTTCGGCGATCCAGTTGTCGGCCGCGTCGAAGCCTGCCGAGACGATGACATTGTGCACCATCGGGTCGCGCGAAGGGCGCAGGCCCGAATTAGCGACCAAGGTCACCTCGATCCCGTGGCGCTCGGCCACTTTCAGGATTTCGGCTTTCACCGGGCAGGCGTCTGCGTCGACATAGATCATCTTGAATCAACTTCTCAACGGGACTGAAAAAGGCGCCGGAAATCAATCGTCTCCGGCGCCTCCTTGAATCAAAATAGCAGCTTAGTAGAGAACGACCGAGCGGATGCTCTCGCCAGAATGCATCAGTTCGAAGCCCTTGTTGATGTCTTCGAGCGGCATCGTGTGGGTGATCATCGGGTCGATCTCGATCTTGCCTTCCATGTACCAGTCGACGATCTTCGGCACGTCGGTGCGGCCGCGCGCGCCGCCAAAGGCGGTGCCCATCCAGCTGCGGCCGGTGACGAGCTGGAACGGCCGGGTGGAGATCTCCTGGCCCGCGCCGGCAACGCCGATGACGACCGACTTGCCCCAGCCGCGATGCGAGGCCTCGAGCGCCTGGCGCATGACCTTGGTGTTGCCGGTGCAGTCGAAGGTGTAGTCGGCGCCGCCGATCTGGTCGGCTCCGCGCTTGGTCATGTTGACGAGGTAAGGCACGATGTCATCGCCGACCTCCTTCGGGTTGACGAAGTGGGTCATGCCGAAGCGTTCGCCCCAGGCCTTCTTGTCGTTGTTGAGGTCGACACCGATGATCATGTCGGCGCCGGCAAGGCGCAGGCCCTGAATGACGTTGAGGCCGATGCCGCCGAGACCGAAGACGATCGCAGTCGCACCCATTTCCACCTGTGCCGTGTTGATGACGGCGCCGATGCCGGTCGTCACGCCGCAGCCGATGTAGCAGATCTTGTCGAAGGGGGCGTCCGGGTTGACCTTGGCAACCGCGATCTCCGGCAGCACCGTGTAGTTGGCGAAGGTCGAGCAGCCCATGTAGTGGTGGATCTTGTCCTTGCCGATCGAGAAGCGCGAGGTGCCGTCAGGCATCAGGCCTTGGCCTTGCGTCGAGCGGATCGCGGTGCACAGATTGGTCTTGCGCGACAGACACGACGGGCAGGAGCGGCACTCGGGCGTGTAGAGCGGAATGACATGATCGCCCTTCTTCACCGAGGTCACACCCGGGCCGACGTCGACGACGATGCCGGCGCCTTCATGGCCGAGGATCGCCGGGAACAGGCCTTCCGGATCGGCGCCGGACAGGGTGAAATCGTCGGTGTGGCAGATGCCTGTGGCCTTGACCTCGATCAGCACTTCGCCGGCCCGCGGGCCTTCGAGCTGAACCGTCATGACCTCGAGCGGCTTGCCTGCCTGAACGGCAACGGCGGCGCGTACATCCATCTATTTTCTCCTTGGACTGAAATGACGTCGGGCCGCCAGAACGGCGGCCCTAAGTGGAATCGCAATAGGTTATCGAATGTTCTGTTGAACGCGATTGAGTTCCATCTCAAGAGCGGCAATCGCCTTGCCGGTCTGTTCGTGCAGCTTCTTGACGAGGGCGAGCTGCTCGCGCAGGCCGTCCTTCTCGTCGATTGCGTCGGCATCCGGCGCGCGGCCGAGCCCGGCGATCAGCCAGGCCGGGGTGACGCCGAGTACGCCTGCAAGCATGAACAGCCGGTTTGTGCGGGGTTCGGCCCGATCTCGCTCCCAGGCCGCGATCGTCTCCGTGCGCACGCCGAGTTGATCGGCCAGTTCCTTGGCGCTGAGATTTGCGGCGTCGCGCGCCCTCCAGATGCGTCCTCCCAGCGTATCACCGTCGCTGGTGTCGCGCAGGCGGGCAATCATCGTTTCGGTGGACAAGCGCATGGACATCTCCTTTGCCACGGTCACGTTCAAAGGTCCCGAACCATGGGGCCGACGGCTGACCATGAGATCCGGGGCGGAAGATTGTCCTGAGCTTATAGGCATTTGGGCGGCGAGGGACCACCCCGAAGCGCCAAAAACACCGTCAATTGCGGCTGGGGCGCGGATAGTTCTTCCTCCGTCGCATCCTCGGCCGTTGAAAACCAACGCGTAGGCTCTAATGTGCGGCGGCCACAGGAGCTTGCCCCATGACAGACGCCCGAACTGCGACCACCGAACACACCGACACGGTGATGCAGGGCGTCGCCATCATGCTCTTTGCCATGGTCATCCTGCCGGGTATGGACGTGATTGCGAAATACATGGCCGTCTATGAGGGCATGTCGCCGGGGCAGGTGACCTTTTACCGCTTCTTCTTCCAACTGGTGGCGACGCTACCGATGCTGCTTGGCGCCGGTGGCCTGCGGGCGTTGAGGCCAAAGCGGCCCTGGGCCAATCTGCTGCGCGGTGTGCTGCTGGCGACCGCGGCCTTGTTCTTCTTCATATCGGTGAAGTACATGCCGCTTGCCGACACCTTCGCCATCTATTTCGTCGAGCCCTTCATCCTGACCTGCCTTTCGGCGGTGTTCCTCAAGGAAAGAGTGGGCTGGCGGCGCTGGCTCGCCATTGTCGTCGGTTTCGGTGGAGCGATGATCGTCATCCAGCCGAGCTTTGCCGCTTTCGGCTTGACCGCGCTGTTGCCGGTTGCCTGCGCCTTCGTCTTTGCCTGCTACCTGCTCCTCAACCGCGCTGTCGGTACCGGCGACTCGCCGCTAACGATGCAGACAATTGCCGGCATCGGCGGCACATTGACGATGGCGCTGGTGATCCTGATCGGCAACGGCATGGGCGGCGCCGATTTCGTGCCGTCGCTGCCGAAGTCGCCGCTTGGCTGGATGCTCGTGATCGTGCTTGGCGCACTATCCGGCTACGGCCATCTGCTGGTGGTCAAGGCGTTCCGGGCGGCACCCGTCTCGCTGCTCGCGCCGTTTCATTATTTCGAGATCGTCACGGCGACGGCGCTCGGTTATCTCATCTTCGGAGACTTTCCGTCGCTCTCCAAATGGCTTGGTATCGCCATCATCGTTGGCTCGGGCCTCTTCATCATCTGGCGTGAGCGGCAGGCTGGACGTCGAGCGGCAAGTTGAACGGGCTTACGGCGCGTCGTTCCGCGTCGGACCGAACACGGTCTCGAAGGCCTCGCGCAAGCGGATGTCCACGTCCGGCATCATCACGGGCAGGCCGAGATCGACGAGGCTGGTGACGCCATAACCGCGAATGCCGCAGGGCACGATGCCGCCGAAATGGTCGAGATCCGGGTCGACGTTGAGCGCAAAGCCATGGAAACTCACCCATTTGCGCAGGCGGATGCCGATCGCGGCGATCTTGTCTTCCGACATGGAGCCGTCGGGCAGGGCAGGCTTTTCCGGGCGCCGCACCCAGACACCGACCCGGTCTTCACGCCGCTCGCCCCGAACGTTCATCGAATCGAGCGTGGAGATGACGACGCTTTCGAGTGCCGCGACGAAAGCGCGTACGTCCTGCTTCCTGCGCTTGAGGTCGAGCATGACGTAAACGACGCGCTGGCCCGGGCCGTGATAGGTGTATTCGCCGCCGCGGCCGGTGGCAAAGACCGGAAAACGGTCGGGCATGACGAGATCGGCGGCGTCGGCACTGGTGCCGGCCGTGTAGAGCGGCGGATGCTCGACGAGCCAGACCAGTTCATCTGCGGTGCCGGCGGCAATCGCCGCGGCTTCCTGCTCCATCAGCTCGACGGCCTGCGGATAATCGACCAGTTCGCCGGCAATCCGCCAGCGAACCGGGGGTGATTTCGGAGGGGCAAACATGTCCTGGCTCAGATTTTCACGCTGCATTCGCTCGGCATTCCTGTTTTTTAGAGCCTGTACATGGGATGGCGCGAGGCAAGAGTCCAGCGTTTCCGGGGCTCCTCGGGCGGGCTGTTGAAATAGTTTCATTTCCCGTCAAAATTCTGTCGTGATCCCCTTGTGCCCCCCAGGGGCTTTTGCTACATGCAGCCCCGTCGACGCAAGTCGGCCCTACCACGATGCGGTCGTGGCGGAATTGGTAGACGCGCAGCGTTGAGGTCGCTGTGGGGCAACCCGTGGAAGTTCGAGTCTTCTCGACCGCACCAAAAAAACCCGGCTTCGGCCGGGTTTTTTGTTTTTAATCCTGGTGTTAGCCAAATAGGCCTTCTGCCCGGGCGCAACCGGCGCATCCCTTTTGTCTTCCAGTCCATATCATGCGTTCGAATAGGGGTGGCGGCCGTCGCTCATCTTGCGCGCGAATGCCGAACGAATTGCCGACGATCCCGTCGTGGCGAGAGCGAGCCTCGAAAGGCGTCGGGGAGGTTCGTTCGCTGGTCTGAAATGCGCGCGCTGAACGCTGACTTTTTTAGCGCCGCACTGTGAATGCCCTCCCGTCCGTCGCCATCGTTTAATTTGTCCACAGCCATCCCTTGTGCACTCAAGGGGCTTTTGCTACATGCAGCCGCGCCGACGCAAGTCGGCCCTACCACGATGCGGTCGTGGCGGAATTGGTAGACGCGCAGCGTTGAGGTCGCTGTGGGGCAACCCGTGGAAGTTCGAGTCTTCTCGACCGCACCAAATACCCGGCTTCGGCCGGGTTTTTTGTTTCAAATCCATGTTTAGCTTCCCCGTTCTGGCGCGCCCTGATCGGCGGCATCGCGATGCCTTCTGGCAATCCGAGTCTCGCTCGTTTCGCGCTGAGTTGGCCGACGGCACTCTTTTTCCACAGCCGTTAGAAAATGGCTTGGGCCGCCCTTTGATGTTAAGATTTGCGCGGCGGTTCAACGTGAAGGGTGGCACGACCGCCACGCGTGTCGAAGCCTTGGCTGTGCGGGAGGTTCCTTTGTCCGGCGATCTCAAGACTGCTGCCGATGCAATCCTCAATACCGCGGTCGCTTCCGCCGATGGCGTGCCAGGCGTTGTCGCAATCGCCACGGATCGCCATGGCAATTTTTACGCGGGCGCCACCGGAAAGCGCTCTTTGGCTGGCGCGACGGATATGACCATCGACAGCGTCTTTGCGATCTTCTCGATGACGAAGGCGATCACGGCGACGGTCTGCCTGCAATTGGTCGAGGAGGGCAAGCTCGATCTCGACGCTCCCGCCAGGCAATACGCGCCCGAAATCGGCACGCTGCAGGTGATCGAGGGGTTTGACCTCGCGGGGAATCCGAAACTCCGCCCGCCCAAACGGGACATCACCACGCGCATGCTGCTCCTGCACACGGCCGGTTTTGGCTACGATTTTTTCAACGAGACCTATGCCCGGTTGGCGCGGCAACATGGACAGCCGAGCGTGATCACCGCGTCCCATGCATCCATCCGGACGCCTTTGCTCTTCGATCCGGGCGACGACTGGGAATATGGGAGCAGCCTGGACTGGGCCGGGCAGGTCGTGGAGAGCATCACCGGCAAGCGGCTTGGCGCTGTGATGGCGGAACGCATCCTCCAGCCGCTTGGCATGGAAGACACCGGCTTTGCAATGACCGCATCCATGACATCCCGCGTGGTTACCTTGCACCAAAGGGACGATGCCGGACGTTTGTCGCCGTTGCCTGATTTCAGGCTCCCGCAGGACCCGGAGGTCCAGATGGGCGGGCACGGTCTCTATTCGACGGCCGTCGACTACGCCAAATTTATCCGCATGTGGCTCAACGACGGGATGTCACCCGGCGGTCGGGTGCTGAAGACGGAAACGGTCGAAATGGCGGCAAGGAACGGCCTCGGAGAAAGGAAGATCAAGAGGCTCCCGGGGGTAATAAGAAGCCTGTCGCACGACGCCGAATTTTTCCCCGGCATGCCGAAGTCCTGGGGGATAAGCTTCATGATCAACGATGAAGCAGCACCGACGGGACGGCCAGCCGGTGCGTTAGCCTGGGCGGGGCTTGCGAACCTCTACTACTGGATAGATCGCCAAAACGGTCTCGGTGGCCTGTGGGCGACACAGATACTGCCCTTTGCCGATCCCGCTTCGTTCGGGAGCTATCTCGATTTCGAAACGGCGGTGTACGCGGCTCGAAATACATAGCGGCGACGGGCGACAGAGGTCGCTGCGCCCGTCCGCCCTGATCCGTGTCAGTTGTTGCCGGCAGGTCCGCTCTGGTCCATGCGGCGGCGGACGAGCTTGTAGGTGCGGTCGGGCTGAACCTCGTAGGTCTCGTAGACCATCTGGCCTTCATACATGAAGCGGTTCTGGATCATGGCGCCCGGTGCGGCCTGTGTCTTCCTGCTGGCCGCGTTCTCGCCATAGGTCAGGCTCTGGGGCAGGGGCTCGAGATCTTGCTGGGCGCTGTTGCAGCCGGCGAGCGCGAGGAGGCCGATGAGGGCGAGATAGGTCGGTTTCATGGTTCGGTCCTTGGTGACTATGACGTGATGTTGCGAGCAGGGAATCGGTGCGCTAGCCGCGCGCCTGCTCCCTGGTCAGCTTTTCGAACTTCTTGATGGCGCGATCGCGCTTCAGGCGCGAGAGCCGTTGTGTCCAGAAGATGCCGTCGAGCTGGTCGATTTCGTGCTGCAGGCAGGTGGCCATGAAGCCGTCGGCTTCCTCGTCGATCGTCTCGCCGCCAAGCGTCTGGTAGCGGACGCGAACGGCGCGGGGGCGTTCGACCTCTTCAAGGATGCCCGGCATCGAGACGCTGCCTTCCGTATGGGTCGCCTTCTCGTCGCTACGCCAGATGACCTCCGGATTGACGAAGGTCCTGGCGCCGCTTTCGCGATCGAGCTCGATCACCGTCACGCGCTCCAGGATGCCGATATGCGGCGCGGTGATGCCGACGCCGGGGGCGTCCCGCATCGTGTCGAGAAGGTCCGCGGCCAGCGCCTCTAATGCCGCGTCGAAGCGGGTGATCGTCTCCGCCTTCCGCGTCAGCAGCGGGTTGGGAAAGCGGACAATGGGGCGAATGGCCATCAGATCTTCCTTGGCGGCGCCAAATGGGTGTTGCGCCTCCGATATCTCGACTGAAGTGCTAGCCGATCGCGCGGTCGATGTCGACTGTGTCGAGAAGCAGCCGGTTTTTCATGTATTTGCAACAGCTTGAATAAATCTGTTGTTGCGGCGCGCCCGGTGGTATCTGTGCTGTGGACCTCGGCAGGGCTTTGCGCTAGCACGCTGTAAGGCCAGAATTCCCGCCCATGGCGGCGGATGAGGGCGAGGCAAACGTCAGTGGACGCATTCTTTCCGGCTCGCGAGGCGGACGGCCGGGAAGCAGCAAATCGTTTCGAGGGCGCGCATGAGCAATACTGGCGACGAAGACCGCGGCTCAGAAGACGTCAAGGCCTTTGACGGCTCGGACATTTATGCCGACGACGGTTCTATCCGCTCTGATTTTCTCATGCATGTCGGCGCGGCAATCGCCGACCGCGATACGATCTATCTGCGCCAGCACGTTGCCCACCTGCACTCGTCGGAAATGGGTGACCTGCTCGAGGCGATCCAGCCCGATCAGCGCCTGGCGCTGGTTTCGCTGCTCGGCAAGGAATTCGACCTTTCGGCACTGACGGAGGTCGACGAAGCGATCCGTCTCGATATCGTCGAGCACATGCCGAACGAACAGATCGCCGAGGCCATCGGCGAGATGGATTCGGACGATGCGGTCTACATTCTGGAAGACCTGGACCAGGAAGACCAGGACGAGATCCTGGCGAAGCTGCCGTTTACCGAACGGGTTCGCCTGCGACGCTCGCTGGATTACCCCGAAAGCACGGCCGGCCGGCGCATGCAGACCGAGTTCGTGGCGGTGCCGCCATTCTGGACTGTCGGCCAGACGATCGACTACATGCGCGAAGACGAGGACCTGCCGGAGAGTTTCACGCAGATCTTCGTGATCGACCCGACCTTCAAGCTGCTCGGCGCCATTGACCTCGACCGCATCCTCCGAACCAAGCGTTCGGTCAAGGTCGATGCGATCATGCACGACACCAGCCATGCCATTCCGGCCGAGATGGACCAGGAAGAGGCGGCCCAGCTATTCGAGCAATACGACCTTCTTTCTGCGGCCGTCGTCGATGACAATGGCAGGCTTGTTGGCGTGCTCACCATCGATGACGTCGTCGACGTCATTCAGGAAGAGGCCGAGGAAGACTTGCTGCGCCTGAGCGGCGTCGGCGACGAAGAGCTTTCGGACTCCGTCGGGGAGGCATCGCGCTCGCGCGTGCCCTGGCTGTTCATCAATTCGATGACCGCCTGCATCTCCGCTTCGGTCATCGGCCTCTTCGACGCGACGATCCAGCAGATCGTGGCTCTCGCCATCCTGATGCCGATCGTTGCGGGCATGGGCGGCAATGCCGGTTCGCAGACGATGACCGTTACCGTGCGCGCGCTCGCAACACGGGGTCTCGACATTCACAACGCGCCGCGCATCATCCGGCGTGAAGCCGGCGTTGGGCTGCTCAACGGCATGATCTTCGGCACGCTGATCGGGCTTCTTGCCGGTCTCTGGTTTCAGGACCCGAACATCGGCGGCATCATCGCAACTGCGATGCTGATCAACATGATGGCTGCGGCCCTTGGCGGTATCCTCGTGCCGCTCTGCCTCGATCGCTTTGGCGCCGACCCGGCGGTCTCTTCCGCCGTCTTCGTGACGGCCATTACCGATATCACCGGCTTCTTCAGCTTTCTCGGCATCGCCACCTGGTGGTTCCACGTCACGTAACGTGGCGCGTTGTTTGACTTTTACGTCAAGGTCAACGATAGTGCATGCCCAGGAACACATGGAATGGCAGCGTGGATAAATACTATAGCATCACCGAATTGACGCGGGAATTCGGCATTTCCACGCGAACGCTGCGTTTCTATGAGGACGAGGGCCTCATCCATCCGGAGCGCCGTGGTCGCACGCGCCTGTTCCGGCCGGCCGACCGGCGGCTCATTCAGGAGATTCTGCGAGGGCGCCGCATCGGCTTCACCATCGCCGAGATCCGTGAAATCATTCAGGTCTACAAGGACCCGCCCGGCGAGCTCGGCCAGCTTCAGCTGCTGATGTCGCGCGTCGAGGAAAAGCGCGAAGAGCTGCGCCAGAAGCGCAAGGACATCGACGATACGCTGACGGAACTCGACAATGTCGAGGAAGCGTGCCTGACGCGTTTGGCCGAAATCGGCGTCGGCACCTGAAGGGTTGCTGGTTTATGTCTGGAAATTTCGAAGGGTAGCGTTCGCGCTGCCCTTTTTGCGGCGTGTATCCCTGCCGCCGCTCAGATCCAACGGCTGGTATGCCGGCAGTAGCGCTCGAATTCGAAACCGAAGCGCGATAGCAGGTGCCGCTCTTCACTGCGGATGGCAAAGAGCGTCGTGAGCATCACGGCTGCGATTGCCATGATGAAGAACCAGGGATTGAGCGTCGCCAAACCAAAGCCGATCATCATCAAGGTGTAGCCGAGATAGATCGGATTGCGGGTGAAGCGGAACGGACCGTAGGTAACCAGGCATGTGGCCGATCGGTAGGGCATGACCGCTGTATGCCGATCGAGGAGAGTTTTGACGGCCCAGAGGGCCAGCCAGATCGCGACGACAATCAGAGCGCCGCCGCTGATCCAGGGAAACCAGCCGTGGCCATGTGCCACCGGAATGGGAAAATGTCGCGCCAGTAGAAGCGCCGCAAAAGTGGCGACCCCGTAGAGAAGGGCCGGCCATGGGAAGTTCAGCGGCTTGGCACGATAGGCATTCATGTCCTAGTCCCCTGATTGCACGTTCATTGTGCATTGCTGCGCGATTCGCGCAATGCGTTCATCGCTGCTGACGTTGATCTCTCCCCTGTTCAGGCTGTCGAACAGGTTCTGTTCCACCAGACGGTCGAGGGTGCAGCCGCAGAAGCTGTCGCACGGCACGGCTGGATTTCCCTGGTTGCAGGCCGCAACGCAATTGCTGCGGTAGGCTTCCTTGGGATCCGGCAGTGTCGGCGGAGAGATCAGCGAGAAGAGATAGACCAGTCCGATGAGCACGGGCTGGTGAATGAGGTATATGGCCAGACTGTGACGGCTGCCGAAGACGAGGGGCGTCATCCACAGCCGCCCCTTGCCATCTGTGGAGGGCCGGCTTGCAAGAGCGGATACCAGCCGCGCGTGGAAGAGCTTGGCGGCACCAAGGCCGAGCAGAAACGGCCCGAGCCACGGCAAAAGCGGCACGTAGTCGTTGGACCGTGGCAGCGTCTCGGACAGACCGACCCACCAGAGCCAGGGCGCATCGAAGATCGGCGAGCGCAGATAGAAGGGTGCCGCGATGGCCGCGGCGGCTGCGGCGAAGGAAACGACGGCAGGAAGCCTGAGGAATATCAGACCGATCAGGCTTGCCGCGGCGATCGCGTGCAGGATGCCGAAGAAGATGAAGGTGTCCGGGAAGGCAAAATAGGTGGCAATCGTGATCAGCGCTGCGGCGCCGGCGATCTTGGCGAAACGGCGCAGGAACGCATTGATGCGGATCGTCGGCCATTGTCCGAGCACGAGGCTGTAGCCGGCAAGAAACAGGAAGCTGCTGGCAATTAGCCGCGCAAAAATCTTCCAGCCGCCGGTGCCGGCCGTGCCTGCTGCGACATAGCCGAAGAACTCGAGGTCCCAGACGAAGTGATAGGTCGCCATGGCAAGCAGCGCCACGCCGCGCGCGACATCGATGAAGGCGAGCCGCCTGCCTGTCGGTTTCGCTGGGGTCTCTGCTGCCGGTGCGGTCACATGGATATCGGACATGGGCATTCGCCATCCTGTTGGCGTGAGGAAGAGTGGCAGGCCTGGCTTGCGCCAGGCACGCGTCCTTGATTGCTGATGGAACGCCGCGGCTGCGATCCGCAGCCGTCCGGCGCGCCGGTTGCGCGGATTGTCAGGGTGTTGCGTCCTTGAGGAGCGCGGAACGCGCCTCCGAGAAGAACTGTCTGCGGGTCAAGACGAAGATGACGAAGGCGGTGAGCGCCACGAACACATAGGGGCTGATGAACCAGCCGAGATAGCCGATCGAAAGAAAGATCGCCCGGAGACCGGCGTTGAAGTGCTTGGCGGCAAGCACGTTCATGCGGATCGCCCGTTCGGCCGCCTTCTCCGCCGCATGTCGATCCCGCTGCATGTCGGCGGTCATCGGGATGCCACCCATCAGGATCGAGCAATAGTTGAACAGCCGGTAGGACCAGCCGAACTTGAAGAAGGAGTAGCCGAAGAGGCAGGTGAGGCCGCCGACCTTCAGCTCGAACGCCGTGCGCCCGCCATGGAAGACATAGGGCATGTCGGCAAAGATCATCTGCGCCTGTTCGGTAGCGCCGAGCAGTGCGAAGCAGCCGCCGAGCGCGAAGATGGTTGTTGAAGCGAAGAAAGCGGTGCCGGCCTGGAGCCCCGCGATGATCTGCGTATCGATCATCTTCAGGTCGCGGTTGAGCGAATTGCGGATCCAGCGGCCGCGATGCTCGTTCATGAGGCGCGTAAGACTCACGCGTTTGAAGCCGCGCGTGCCATCGGTCGCCCAGCTGAAACCCGCCCAAAGCAGGATAAACACGACAAGCGCTATGTAATCTTCGAAGGTCATACACGTGTTTTTGGCATGGCTTTTGGAAATTGCAAGGTGGCCGGGGCGGTGTCGGAATCCGCGACGCGTCAACTACTGTGATGAAATTGCGGCGGAATTTCTTCCCGGCCGTACCGACCATTTGTGCGGTTTTCACCAGGATCCTGTGTTCGGTCGCACGGGCTTGACACCTTTCCGCCACATTCCCCCATTGCGCATTTACGCTTTCTTCAATATGCATGGCCCCAGACGCGGGCGCCCACTGTGCTGCCCGCGGCCGTTGAGAGTGTTTTCGGAGACATCATGGACAATACAATTCAGAAGTCTTGCTGGGGCGTAACTGCACGCGCTGTGGCTGGTTTCGCTGGCGTTCTTGTTCTTGCTTATCTTTTCGGCGGCCTTTGATATCTAGTATCTAGAAAAGTCCACTGATTGACGGCGCGGCTTCCCAAAAGCCGCGCCGTTTTTGATTCCAGGCAACCGGTGGCGCTACCCGGAGCCCTTGCGGGAGGTCAATGTCGCACGGACGGGATCGAATGTCGGTTGACCGCCTGACGGCCTGCTATGGGATCGCTTAGGCTTCGTTCCTATATCTGCTTGCGGATCTCCTTAAATCGGCACCGATCAAGGCGTAAAATCCACCAGCAAATAAGAGGGTATCACGCCGGTTCGCATAGACTTCGAAGCGTGGTATCGAGGCAATCGTGAATGCGGTGCCGGGCGATCATGCCCGTGCGTCGCGGGTCAGTCTCCGGGGCAGGCAGCTTATGTTTCTTTCCGTCTTCGACGTGTTCAAGATTGGTATCGGGCCTTCGAGCTCGCATACGATGGGGCCGATGTCGGCCGCCAATCGCTTTCTCGATCTCATCCTTTCCGACGACTGGCCACGTCCGTCCCATGCCTCCGTTGCGGCGATCAAGGTGAGCCTGCACGGTTCGCTCGCCCACACCGGCATCGGCCACGGAACGGGCAGGGCGGTGATCCTCGGACTCGTTGGCGAACGCCCGGATCTCGTCGATCCGGATCGCATGGATGCCCTCATCGATGAGGTCGAACGCACGGGCCGCATTACACCGCCGGGCCATCCGTCCTACGAATTCCAGCCGAAGACCGATCTGGTCTTCGACAAGAAGGTGCCGTTGCCCGGCCATGCCAACGGCATGTCGTTTTCTGCCTTCGACCGTGACGGCCGGCTGCTGTTGAAGCGGATCTACTATTCGATCGGCGGCGGCTTCGTCGTGACCGACACGGAACTTGAGGCCATGCGCGCCTCGAAGAACAAAGCGACGGGCGTCAAGGTGCCGTTCCCGTTCTCCTCGGCCCAGGAAATGCTGGACATGTCTGCGCGCTCCGGCTTGACGATTGCGCAGATGAAGCGGGCGAACGAAGAGGCGACGATGTCGCCGGACGAGCTGAACGCCGGGCTCGACCGCATCTGGGGCGCCATGAGCAATTGCATCGACCGGGGCTTGAGCCAGGACGGCATCATGCCCGGCGGCTTGAAGGTTCGCCGCCGCGCCCGCTCGATCCACGACAAGCTGCAGGAGGAGTGGCGTTCCAACAAGGCCAATCCTCTGCTCGCCAACGATTGGCTGAGCGTCTACGCAATGGCGGTCAACGAGGAAAATGCCGCCGGCGGCCGCGTCGTCACTTCGCCCACCAACGGTGCCGCAGGCGTGGTGCCGGCGACGATCCGCTACTACATGCATTTCCATGACGACGCCGACCAGGAAGGCATTCGCGACTATCTGCTGACGGCTGCCGCGATCGGCGGCATCATCAAGCACAACGCCTCGATTTCCGGCGCTGAGGTCGGCTGTCAGGGCGAAGTCGGCTCGGCGTCCGCGATGGCGGCGGCGGGCCTTGCTGCCGTTATGGGCGGTACCCCCGAGCAGATCGAAAATGCCGCCGAGATTGCACTCGAACATCACCTCGGCATGACCTGCGATCCTGTGGCCGGCCTCGTGCAGGTGCCCTGCATCGAGCGCAATGCGCTTGGCGCGGTCAAGGCGGTGACGGCCGCTTCTCTGGCGCTCAAAGGTGACGGCAAGCATTTCGTGCCGCTCGACGCCTGCATCGAGACGATGCGGCAGACGGGCGTCGACATGAACGAGAAGTACAAGGAAACATCGACTGGCGGTCTTGCGGTCAACGTTGTCGAATGTTGAGGCTTTCAAGCCTCTCGAAGCCCAGACGCCGGTATATCGACCGGACGTATTGCGGTGATTGTGGATGAACGACGTCTGGCCGCTTGACCGCAACGGCCGGACGGGTGTTCAAAAAAAGCCATGTCTCTACATCTCATAAAGCTTTGCGTCGGAGCGGAATCGATCGAGGACCTGCGCGAATGGGTTTCGCGCAAGGCGATGGCGGCCATGGCCGCCGGCCTCGAGCCGCATTCGTTCCACACGACGCGCATGGTGCCCAAACGCGTGGAGGAGTTGCTGGAAGGCGGCTCGCTCTACTGGGTGATCAAGGGCAGCGTGCAGGCGCGCCAGCCGCTCATCGGCATCGAGACCTTTACCGACGGCGAAGGTATCGGCCGTTGTAATCTGCTGCTGGGCCCGGAAGTGATCGAAACCGAACTGCAGCCGCGTCGCGCGTTTCAGGGATGGCGTTACCTGACCGACAAGGACGCCCCGCGCGACCTGGCGTCGCTATCGGGCGGCGGCTCCGAGATGCCGCTCGAACTGCGGCGCGAACTGGCCGAACTCGGGCTTCTCTAGAAGTCCTATGCCGCGGGCATTTTGCTGAGCTCTTGGCAATCGAGCGGCAACCAACGCGTCCTTGAAGGTGTCGCCTGCTTTCGCACTCTTCTGCGCGCGCGAAACGGTCCTACCGAGGCCGCACCATCATCCAGCCAGAAAGCAAAAAGGCGGCCGTGGCCGCCTTTCGAACTGTGAATGTTCAGGTGATCCGCATCTTCAGCGGATGGCGCCGGTTTGGCGCCGTCACGTGAAGGTGGATGCCCGCGCGCGGCTGGGTCGAGCGCCAGGCTCGAGCTCCGTGCGTCAAAAGCATGCCGACGAGATCGCGTGTCTTGGCCTTTGATCGATTGAGGCCGAGATCGGCGATGCGCATGGCCGCCTCGTGCAGGGGGTGCAGATTGATGCGCGACGGTTTAGCCCGTCGCCCCGGCAGCGGGGTGACACCCGGAACGTTCTCGTTCATTGCCATGTTTAACCTCGTTACGCTGTACAAATCCGAGGAAGGCGGCCGGAAAACAAACACATCCGGCCGCCAAATTTCGTCGTTACTGCTGGCTGGCCCAGCAGGAGATGCCTTTCTTCTTCAAGGCCTTGCAGGCGTTGACTGCCGAATTCTGGTCATCGAAGCCGCCGAAGCGGGCGCGGTATACCTGGCCGAAGGCGACGGTGAACGGCTGCGCGTTGCGCAGTGCCTTGCCACCCTTGTCCTTGGCGTTGCCGAGCAGCGTCATGGCCTGATCCTTGTCCGGAGTGGCACCGATCTGGATCACCCAGCCCTGCGGCTGCGCCGGCATCGGCTCGGCCTTTGCGACTTCAGCAGGCTCTGCCTTGGCAACAGCCTCTGCCTTCTTCGGCACGGAATTGGTGATCTGGGTGTCGACCATCGCTGCGGTCGCAGGCTGGCGAAGCTTCAGGCTCTGCGCGTCGAGCGTGTTGGGAACGATTTTCGGAGAAAGGACAGGGTTGTCCGATGCACGCTTGTTGCCGGCATAGGCCATCTGCACGCTGCTGGCGCTTTCGCCGTTGTAGCGGAAATCCGGAACGGGACCGGTGTTGGGCAGGTCATGGCCAGCGGCGACGGCTGCGACGACCGGCGTCTCGGCAACGGGCGCTGCGGCTGCAACCTGGGTCTCTTCGGCCGGAACGGGGGTCGGCTTGGTCTCGGCAATCAGGTTGCCGTTGCCGCGACGCGATGCGTCCGGCATGTACTTCGCGACCAGGCGGCGCATCTGTGCATCGCGGCTGGCGCCCGAGGTGCCGCCCATGACGACGGCGACGATGCTGCGGCCGTCGAGCTGGGCCGAGGTCACGAGGTTGAAGCCGGAAGCGCGCGTGTAGCCGGTCTTGATGCCGTCGACGCCGCGCACATTGCCGAGCAGGCGGTTGTGGTTGCCGATGGTCTGCTTGCCGAAGCGAAAGCTGCGCGTGGAGAAGTAGTCGTAATACTGCGGGAAATGCTGGCGAAGCGCGAGGCCGAGGCGGGCCTGGTCGCGTGCGGTCGTGCGCTGTTCCGGATTGGGCAGGCCGTTGGCGTTGCGGTACGTCGTGCGCGTCATGCCGAGCGCGCGCGCCTTGTTCGTCATCATACGGGCGAAGCGTTGCTCGGAGCCGCCGAGATACTCGCCAAGTGCCGTGGAGGCATCGTTGGCCGACCGTGTAACGAGCGAAAGGATCGCCTGTTCGACGGTGATCGACTGGCCGGCGCGCACGCCGAGCTTCGACGGGGGTTCCGCGGACGCATTCTTCGAGAAGGGAATCTGCGTGGACTTGCTGATCCGACCGGCTTCGAGCGCCTCGAAGGTGAGGTAGAGCGTCATCATCTTGGTGAGAGACGCCGGATAGCGCAGTTCGTCGGCATCCTCGCCATAGAGGATCTTGCCGGTCTTGGCATCGACGACGATGCCCGAATATTTGGGATTGGCGTAGGTCGACGCCGCAAAGCCGGGCAACACAAAGGCGACCGAGGCAATGGTGCCTGCCAGGACGACCCGCTTTACCATCTTTGAAAGAGCGCCGAACGGGCGCTTCGCGAGATCAAAAAAACCGGTTTGGGACACTACGCTGCTCTTTATTCTCATGTCATGGGGTTGTCCGGACGCCGCCTCCGGGAACGACCGTTCTCGAGACAGTATCGGCATAGCGTTACCAATCGGTTTATGATGAATGATTGGTTTCCGGAATCGGACGCATTCGTACAAAGACAATTCCGGTGTAGCGCAATGATGCGGTGCCTGCCTGCACCACATCAGTTGGACGAAATCAGGGCACGATTCGGCTTTTGATGAAAGCTGTAATCGCGTGGTCGATTTCCTTCCATTGCGGCAACAGTTTGTTGGCGAAGCGGTAGAGCACGACGAGGTCCTTGCCGGCATGAATGTCGCGCTGGCAGTCGGCGCTGGTCGATATGGTTTGCGCATCGGATTTCAGGCAGCGGACCACGTAGGGCGCCTGGCCTGTCCGCTCCGCAGTATAAAAGACTTCGCCTGCGTAGCTGGAGGCAGCTTTGGTCGCATGTAAAAGCAGTCCGTTCGGCCCGGGGGATGGAGTGCCGTCGAAGACCTGCTTGTAGATCGGCTCCACCCGACCCGACATGTCGCGGGACATCGTGCTTTGCGAAATCTGCAGGAAGATCAGATTTTCAGGCGCGTCGACGTCGTTGAAGAGGTCGCGATTTTCGTCGCTGTAACCTTCAAGGCCGGGCCATGTCAGGTAGACATCGACACGCCCGACGATCGAGGTGGCACGTTGGGCCTCGAAGCGGATCATGTTCGCCGGCAGCCGCAGATGATCCTGTCCGATGAAGATATCGTAGGGCTCCCTGCTGGCGGTGTGACCGGCCAGCGCCAGGTTTTCGCCGAACCATCTTCCCGCGAACGCGATTGCCGCCGTCAGGGCTGCGAGCACAACAACGACCGCCGTCACCCGGTAGATGAAGCGGGCCGACAGCAGCGGCCGGAGTTCCGGTTCGTCTATCCCGTTTGGAGCGTTGCTCATGGTGGCCGTCCCGTCGCGTTGGCCGCGCCCAAGTCGAGTGTCGAGCCCCTGGTTGGCGGCGGACCGAAGTGTGGCGGACGCCGCTTGCCCGACGCTGGTCGAAGACGGTTAACTTTCGATGAATGCCCTATGCCTGCGTGCGTCCGGGGAGGCAAGGCCGCAAAAAAACGGCCGGTTCCGAGGGACACGGAACCGGCCGAGGCTCGGTCTGGACGGGGAAAATGGACTGACCGAGGCCCGTTGGGAGACGTCCGCCGGGTGGCGGCTCGCCTGTGTATCAGATCTTACTGCGTGCGAACGCTACCGACGGCAACGGTGCGGCCGTCCTGAAGCTTGACCCAGCGGCCGGAATGCTCGGTCGATTGGCGCTTGAGGTAGGTGTATTCGGTATCCGACCACAGCAGCACCTTGTTGCGCATGTTGTCGAGGATGAAGTCGCCGCGGTCGGTACGAACGGTGAGGACGGCATGGCCGTCGCCATTCGGCTGCAGCACGACGGTGATCAGCAGGTCGGATGCGGAGAAGCCGTTTTCGATCAGCTTGCGGCGTTTCAGGAGGACGTAGTCTTCACAATCGCCGACGGTTTCCGGATAGGACCACTTCTCTTCGACGCCATGGATTTCCATGTCGGTCATCGGAGTGATCGCCTGGTTGACGTCGTAGTTGATCTCGAGAATTTTCTGCCAGCCTTCGCGGGTCAGCACCATCGGGCCGCCATCCTTGCCGTTGGAGGTGCACTCCGACGCATAGATCTTGCAGAACTCGTAGTGGCCGATCGGCGGGTTGGTGGAGCCGGT
Source organism: Ensifer sp. ENS06 (assembly GCF_014852205.1). Lineage (NCBI taxonomy): Bacteria > Pseudomonadati > Pseudomonadota > Alphaproteobacteria > Hyphomicrobiales > Rhizobiaceae > Ensifer > Ensifer sp. ENS06. Next base: position 1,523,150 of record NZ_JACVBC010000001.1, read on the forward strand.
CACGACCATGTTGGCCGGAAGCGCCTGAGCCGTGCCGAAAAGGCCGCCGGTGAAAAGGACCGCAACCGCGATCAGCTTGGTGATTGTCTTGAGCATGATTGTCTCCCCGTTATGGTTCGACAATGGCACAGACGTTTTTATCGCTCGCGAACTTGCGAGCTAAAAACAAGTACAAATGAAAGTCGTATAAGAATAAAACAAGAATAGAATTTTATTTGTATTTGAATCGAATTTGAATCAAATTTTATCGATTTTAGCTCCGCCCGCTGGTGGAGACGTAATTTGTTAAGCATTTAACCCGCTGTATTTGCTTGGTTATGCGGGAAACGAGCGACTGGGCGGTGCAAAAACTGCGGCGCGGCCACGGCAGGAGATGCGTCTTTGCAGCGTCTGTACTTGCCACTTCAGGAGAGTTTTGACTTGAAATATGCGTTTTCGCTTGAATTCCACCGGAAAAATATTTGCGGACGACGAGAGCATTTTGATCGCGGCGCCGGACTTGTCTCGAAATGATCCAGGCGCGGATGCGGCGCGCTTCTGCTCGCGAATACCGCTCCGGTTGCCACCGATCATCGTGTGTCTTCGGGCTCGGGGACGTAGGGCCTAAGCGAGCACGCCTTTAGCGCGTTCCCTCGGGCGTAGCCGAGCGGAGCGATGTGGGAGCGGGGGTTCTTTGCCGCACAAAAGAAGCACGAAGACGGTTTTATGTCTGAAGGACAGTTCGGGAGATGGTCGGGCTAGGAGCGTTGCTCAATGCAAGGCGGGTAGCCGAAGGACGGCGCAGGCGCGCCGTTAGAGGAATTCGGTCAGTGCCTCACGGGACTGGATGCCCAAGAACTCGATGGCGCAGCCTTCCTGGAAGTGACGGACGATCCGGCCCTTCATATTTCCCAGGAGGATGGCGGTTCCGATCGGCGGGCGGTTCTCGATGTCGACGGCAGCACCGGACAGCGAAAGGTCGATGATGCGGCACGGGAACTTTTCGCCGGTGTCGAGCGTCAATTCGGTTACCGTTTTGCGCGGCGCAAGGCGATCGTGGCGGCGGTCTTCGGGCAGGCCGAGCTCATGCTTGTTGGCGATCCAGGTGAGCTGGGCCGCGAGCTTCTCGCGCTTGCGCTCGGTCGCGTTGAGCTGGATGACGAAAGCGCCATCGGCGATGCGAGACACCGTGCCTTCGAGGCGACCGACGTGATCGACATAGGCGATGATGCGTTCGCCCGCGCGCGGCTGGGCCGGCGAGGAAAGCAGGACGTCGCCGGGCGACATGTCGATGGCGGTGCACTCGAACTCGTCACGATTGGCAAGCATCAGCCGCCCCGCCAGATTCACGGAAACGCGCTGGAACGCACCTTCGTGGTGCGGTTTCGGAGCGGTATTCTGTGCGTGCTGAAACGAGAACATGTTGACTCTGTGGCGACATAGCTTGGCTGGCGGAGCTTAGCCTTTTCAAGTTAATAGAAGGTTCGTCCTCCGGTTGGTCCCTGACATCATCTCGGGACAGTCGGCGCGATCAATCGCGGCGCCCACCCTCGAGGATGCGGAGATGCCCGAACTGGCGGAATTCGCGCGAAAATGCGCCGGCGGCAGGCGATTTCGCAAGGGCATCGCTCTGTCGTTCGGTTTCCTCGTCGCGAAAAACAGCGGTCCGATCAGGGTCAAGAACCTTCATGCCCGTCGCATCGAGACATTCGATTGAGGTTGCATGCAACCAATACGGGCGGGAAAGAGGTGAGAGGGCGCCAAGGACCCGGTCACTTTCGCCTTCGCTGGAGGCAAGCGGCAAAAGCAGGGTTTCGATATCGACTTCCCGCGCGTCGGCGGTACGGCCCTTGGCCGAAAGCACGAGCGGCACACGGTGCGTCATGACCTGGCCGGTGATGCGCTGCGTTTTCGCCGCCTGGCTGCCGAGCCAGAGCATGCCGAATTGCCGCCCGCGCAGCTCCTGCCCGAAGAGGGCGCACACCTGGGTTCCCGCTAGGCGAAACGAGATGCCGGCATTGCGGTCGCGCTCGAGAATGAACAGGTTCGGCAGCAGCGTTCTGATGTCGGAAGGTTCAAGCTCGTCGCGGCGCGGAAGCTCGCGCTTCCCGCGAATGGTGTTCCAGTATCGGAAAAGCTCCGTCGTCGTATTGCTGCGCATCGCTTCTTTCATTCCATTCCTGCGGCCCGTTGTGTCCCGGTTCGAGACATCTTCGGCCATGCATTTCGGTTCTGAGGATTAAGGAGCGAAAACCGTGCCAGCCGGAAATTAAGGTTAACAAACGGTTTCCGTTGCAGTGCGCCGCCGCAACTGGCAGGGGAGGACATCACTTTACGAAGCGTTGTCTTCGGCACTTGAACTGGAGCTCGGATCTGAGCTTGGCGACCGTTCAGTTTTTGCTGGACGGTCTTTTTTTGTTTGCTTATGGCTGGTCGCCCCAACTCCAGTCCTAATTCCGGTGATGCCATGCCATTGCCGCGATCGCACAGGAATGTGTGGGCCGCATTGAGAGGAGAACACAGCAACCATGGAACGAGATCAGACGGCGACGCCACCGGAAGCAGAGCGCGACAGCGCCGCGAACCCGGCGCGCGAGCCGGCCTTCAATCTGCCGGCGGGGCTGACCTTCATCCTGCTGTTTCTGATCGCAATCCATGTTCTGCGAACCTACGTGCTGCCGCCGGCGATCGATCAGGAGATCATCTTCAACTTCGCCTTTCTCCCGGCCCGCTACGATCACCCATTGGCCGAGCAGGGGCTTGCCTGGCTGTGGAGCCCCGTCACCTATTCCTTCCTGCATGGAAGCTGGGAGCATCTGATCTTCAACATCTTCTGGATGGTGGCCTTCGGTGCGCCGGTCGTGCGGCGGATCGGCATGGGGCGTCTCGCCGTGTTCTGGTGCCTGTCGGCGGCGGCCGCAGTCGCGCTGCATACGGCGTTTCACTGGGGGGAAATGATCGTCGTCGTCGGCGCTTCCGGCGTGGTGTCCGGATTCATGGGGGCTGCCGCGCGCTTCGTCTTCTCGCCGAGCGGACGCATCAGCCGGCAGTTTGCCCATCTCAATCGCCGGCTCGACGTCGGTGAGGCTCTGGCCAACCGCTCGGTCGTGGTCTTTGCCGGTATCTGGTTCCTGACCAATTTCCTGATCGGCCTTGGCATGTTTACCCCCGGCGGAGCGGGCAGCGTGGCCTGGGAAGCGCATATCGGCGGCTTCCTCTTCGGCTTTCTGCTCTTCAGCCTTTTCGATCCGCGTGACTGACGGAGCGAAAGATCGGCGGACGGCGCTTGTGAGCGCTTGATTTCCCCAGGGCGCTGGCGCACCATTTGTTACGGTCGCCCGTGATCGAAAGACTGGGCGACCCGTGTAGGCCGGGAATCGAATGCCATCCGCGTCTGAGGAGCACGCGAGACGGCTTTCGCAAGCGGCCAGGGTACAGGTTCCATCGCCCGACCGTACCGCACGTGAGATGGCTGGACCTATCCCTGCCGACCCGGTGTTGTCGCAACGGGAGATGTGCGCATGTCAGTAAAAGCCATACTCGATGAAAAGGGCCGGAATGTCGTAACGGTCGGCCCTCAGATGACAGTCCAACAGGCTGCCATCCTCTTGCGTGACAATCATATCGGTGCGGTCGTCATCCTCGACGCGGACGATCAGATCGCAGGCATCCTCACCGAGCGCGACATCGTCGCAGCGATTGCCAAGCAGGGTTCGACCTGTCTCGAAAGGCCGGTGGCAGCGGTCATGTGGCAGAATGTCTATTGCTGCACCGAGGACATGTCGGTTCAGACCCTGATGGAAATGATGAGCAAGCTCAGGGCCCGTCACCTGCCGGTCGAAAGGAACGGCCAGCTTGCCGGCATCGTCTCGATCGGTGACGTGATCAAGCATCACATCCGCGCCATCGAGCACGAGACCGAACAGATCAAGGCCTATATCGCCGGCTGACAGGAAAGGGCGGCATTGCGCCGCCCTCTTAATCCCCCTGGGAGCCGCGAAGCACCCGTGTGTTCAGGATGCACCCTGGGCGACCGGTAAGTGCGCCGCCGCGTATCGCGGCTTTCATGCCGCGCACGCTCCGTCAGCGAACGAGCACTTCCTGCATGCGGCGAATTTCAACCAGCCTCGCTTTTGCCTCGTGGTAGCCGCGATCGATTGCTTCGCCCGCGCGATGGAATTCCGAAAGACCAATGTCGTTGAGTTTCGGGTGCAGCGCCAGGTCCGGCGGGTCGCCGGCAAGCCGGGCGCGGGAAATCCGGTCCTGGATGATGTTGAAGGCCTGGACCATGACGCTGGTCATGCCGAGGCGCGACTGGTGCGGCGCTTCCTTGGCGGGCGCATCCAGGGATTCAGCGCCGGCGCTGTGTTTGACGACGGCCGAGCGGCCATAGAGATCGTAGTTGAGGTTCACCGCGACGACGAGTTGCTGCTCATGGGCGCGGCACACCGAAACCGGAACCGGATTGACGAGCGCGCCGTCGATCAGCAAGCGTCCATTCGCCTTGATCGGCTCGAAGATGCCGGGCAGGGCGTAGGAGGCCCGGATCGCGGTGATCAGCGATCCCTTTTCAAGCCACACCTCGTGGCCGCTGTGAACTTCCGTTGCAACAGCAATGAACGGCCTGTCGAGGCCTTCGATGCTGAGGCCTTCCAAATGCTCCTGCATGCGCTTGGTGAGCCGCAGGCCGCCGAAAAGGCCGCCGCCGCCGATGGCGAAATCGAGCAGGCCGGCGATCCGGCGTACGGTGAGGGAGCGGGCGAAGGCTTCGAGTTCGTCGAGCTTGCCGGCAAGATAGCAGCCACCGACGAGCGCGCCGATCGAGGTGCCGGCGATCATGCCGACTTCGATGCCTTCTTCGTCGAGCGCGCGCAGCACGCCGATATGGGCCCAGCCGCGCGCGGCACCGCCGCCAAGCGCGATTGCGATCTTCGGTTTTTGCGGAGGTGGCGCCGGTTCAGGTGGCGTTGTCGAAATCGATGTTCCGTCCGGTCCGGACAGATCCGTAATCTGATTGTTACGCGTAAACGTCCAATTCAACATCCGGCACCTCCAACACCGCCGAATACTCCGCAGCGCGACACGTCGATGAGAATGCGCGAAGGTCGCTGTGGCAATTCATCGCTGACTAAACTTCCAGGGGTCGGGATTGATCCTGGAGAGAGGCAATTTCATGCGCGCGTCCTGGGGAGGCTCCGCCAAGCCGGCGCCGGTGCTGGCCTTGTCCGCTTCATTGCTGAAAGACTGGCACCTTTGTCTAAGGTATATCACCGATCCCACCGACGATTGCGGCACGACCGATAAACATTGGATACAGTTTGCAATACAGTTTGGAACGAGATCGTTCCGATTGCGCCGCATCCCTGCTTAAGGATTAGGCGCCCGGTTGGTTTCCAAAATATAAATATAGCATGCACCCGCGCCAAAAAGATGCGCGATGCTTAATTTTTATCATAGATCTCGGCGGGGTCGAAATGCCTGTGGTCGTCGGTGATTTTGACCGAGGCCTTGCCGTCTTCAGTGCCGACGGTGCGGTAGAAACAGGAGCGGCGGCCAGTGTGGCAGGTGGCGTCGTGGCCGGCGACGGAAACCTTCAGCCAGATCGCATCCTGGTCGCAATCGGTGCGGATTTCCTTGACTGTCTGCAGGTTCCCGGAGCTTTCGCCCTTCTTCCAGAGGCTCTTGCGCGAGCGGCTGTAGTAGTGGGCCACGCCGGTCTCGATCGTCAGGGCCAGGGCCTCCGCGTTCATGTGGGCGACCATCAGCAACTCGCCGTCTCTGACGTCGGTGACGACGGCGGTGATCAGCCCCTTTTCATCGAAACGGGGAGTGAAGGCCGGACCGGTTTCCAGTTCGGCCTTGTCTGAGGAGGGAGCGTCGAAGGTGAGCGTCATGGAAAGGCTCCGTCTGTCGGAGCCTTACTTGAAGCCCCTGATCATCGTCATGAACCGCGCCTGCTCGGCCGGCTCCGTCTGGAAGGTACCCGTAAATGTGGTCGTCAGCGTTGTCGAGCCTTGCTTCTGCACGCCGCGCATCGCCATGCACATATGCTCGGCTTCGATCATGACGGCAACGCCGCGCGGGGCGAGCGATTCGTCGATCGCCCTGGCGATCTGCGCCGTCATCGATTCCTGCGTCTGCAGGCGGCGGCCGTAAATATCGACCACGCGGGCGATCTTCGACAGGCCGAGCACGCGCCCGTTCGGCAGGTAGGCGACATGCGCCTTGCCGATGATAGGCACCATGTGGTGCTCGCAATGCGAATAGAACGGGATGTCCTTGACGAGCACCATATCGTCGTAGCCGGCAACCTCCTCGAAGGTGCGGCCAAGCACGTCTTCGGCAGCCAGATCATAACCGCTGAAAAGCTCGCGGTAGGACTTGGCCACGCGCGCGGGCGTATCCAAAAGCCCCTCGCGCTGCGGGTCTTCGCCAGCCCAGCGCAAAAGAACGCGCACCGCTTCCTCGGCCTCCTTCTGGGTGGGGCGGCCGCTCGCATCGTCGAGCACAGGAAAATTCTTCACTATGGCATCCATAATGGCCTCTTTTAGCAATACGGGATTGCTTGACGTTTTATCTTTCGGACAACTCGCCACTGGCCATTCGCCTAACCCTGCAGGCTTGGGTTCCGTTGGCGGGCTCCGGGGCTTTCCGGTCCTGGCTTAGCAGTGCACTGGACCTTCCGGCACGGTTTCCCAAACAACAGGCGACATTGTTCCTCTTGCGGAACTGTCGCCCCAACACAACATAGCATATAGTATGGTGCCACAGAGATGAAAGAGGCGGAGCGTGTCGCGTCGTGCTTTTTTCCCGTCTACCGGAGAAAATCATGCGTCGATCACTCAAAACCGCGAAAAATCAGTCGGATCGCGTCAAATGATGGATGACATCTACAACAGCCGAATTCTCGAATTCGCCGGCAACATTCCCCGTATCGGGACGCTCGGCGATGCCGATGCGGACGCGACGGCGCATTCCAAGCTGTGCGGCTCCAAGGTGCATATCTGGCTGAAGATGGATGGCGACGTCGTCACCGATTTTGCCCATGACGTCAAAGCCTGCGCGCTCGGCCAGGCGTCGTCCTCGATCATGGCGCGCCATGTCGTCGGCGCCGGGGCTGAGGAGATCCGCCAGGCGCGCGAGGACATGCTGGCTATGTTGAAGGCGGACGGTGAGGGGCCTTCGGGCCGTTTCGAGGATATGCGCTTCCTGCGTCCGGTGAAGGACTACAAGGCGCGCCACGCATCGACCATGCTAACCTTCGATGCGGTCGTCGATGCCATCGAGCAGATCGAGGCCAGGCGACTGCTCGCGGCCGTCTGAGATGTGCGGGGAACCGAATTGCCGGCACGCTGCGCACGACAAGGCAGCGCCAGCGGTCCGTGGCCGAAACTGGTCGGGCCCCTTTCGCAAGACCCCCGGGCGGCTCTTAGGCATGGCGCTCATCCGCGCCTATCAGCTCACGCTTTCGAGCTTTATCGGCAATTCGTGCCGACACCTGCCGACCTGTTCGGAATATGGCTATGAGGCGATTGCGCGCCATGGCTTCTGGGCCGGAGGCTGGATGACGCTGTTTCGCGTGGCGCGCTGCGGGCCGGGCGGAACGCATGGTTTCGATCCGGTGCCGGAGCGGCTTGAACCGCGCCTCGTATGGTATGCGCCGTGGCGCTTTTGGCGGCCGCGGCCGAAGATTGGATGACCGCCATGCCCATGCCGATGGAGTATCGTCAGGCTTCCTTAGACTTCGAGCGCTTCCTTCTCGATGCCCGCGACGTGGCAGGGCTGCAGACGACGAACCAGGCCTATACGATGGTCCAGGCGGTACTGCAGACGTTTCGGCGCCGGCTCGATATCGAGGATGCCATTTTGTTTGCCGACATCCTGCCGCCTGTCATCCGGGCGATCTTCGTTGCCGAGTGGGACCTTGAAGAGCCGCGGCTCCCGTTTTCGGGTCGCATCGCCATGACCCGCGAGGTACAGGCGCTGCGCCCGGATCACAATATTTCCCCGGACAGCGCCATTGCAGACGTCGCTGGCGCCTTGCGTCGCAACATCGACGAGGCGAAACTCGACCGGGTGCTCGCCCGGCTGCCGGCGGGCGCAGCGGATTTCTGGCGCGCCTGACAAGGGGAATGATGAACAGCTACGTCGCCTTGCTTTACAGCATCGTTCTCGGGCCTGGCCGCCGGGTCGTCATGGCTGACCTGAAGAAGATGGCGGAAGGGCTCGGCTATCAAGCGCCGCGGACGTTGGTCGCAACGGGCAATCTGGTGTTTCAGACCGAACAAACGTCCACTCGGAACCTCGAAATGCCGCTTGAGAAGGCCTTTGCCGAGACGTTTGGCCGGCACGTCGACATTCTTGTCCGGTCGGGCGCCGATTGGCAGACGCTTGCCGCAGCCAATCCCTTCCATGAGGAGGGCGAGGCGGACGCGACGCAGGTTCATGTCCGGGTGATGCGCGAACCTTTGACGGAAGCGGCACTCGAAGGGCTTCGGCGGTACTGCACCGCCGGCGAGCGACTGGCGATCGTCGATGGCGATCTCTGGGTGCATTTCCCGGGCAAGGCGAGCGAATCGAAGCTGCTCGGCGCCATGACCACCAAGCGGCTGGGCATCGGGACGTTCCGCAACTGGAACACCGTGAAGGGGCTTTGCGAGATGCTGCGCAGCTAGCCTCCGCAGCAGCCTTTGCCTTTACTCACTTTCGAAAACCCTTTATCAGGCTACGGCGTGTTTCCGCGGGTCGTCCTCCGGCTCGGGGAAAAACACGCAGCAATCCAAAGCACTACAGCGATCTCTGCGCGCCTGACGGATGCGACGCTGTATCGTCAATTCACCGGCCTTGCCGGTCAACCATACCACCCGCATTCGTTGGCGGGACTGGATAGGAGATCACTATGTCGAATCCTGTTTCCCTTACATTTCCTGATGGCTCGGTGCGCGAATATCCCTTCGGCACGACCGGCCGCGACGTGGCAGAATCGATTTCGAAGTCGCTCGCCAAGAAGGCGGTTGCGATCGCGCTCGACGACGAGCTGCGCGATCTGTCCGATCCGGTGACCAATGGTCGCCTCGAAATCGTCGTTCGTGACGACAAGCGCTCGCTCGAACTGATCCGCCACGATGCCGCGCACGTGATGGCGGAGGCCGTTCAGGAACTGTGGCCGGGAACGCAGGTGACCATCGGCCCGGTCATCGACAACGGCTTCTATTACGACTTTGCCCGCAACGAGCCCTTCACGCCCGACGACCTGCCGCTCATTGAAAAGCGGATGAAGGAGATCATCGCCCGCAACAAGCCTTTCACCAAGGAAGTCTGGTCGCGCGATAAGGCCCGCCAGGTTTTTGCCGACAAGGGCGAGGCCTACAAGGTCGAACTCGTCGACGCGATCCCCGAAGGGCAGGATCTCAAGATCTACTATCAGGGCGACTGGTTCGATCTTTGCCGCGGCCCGCACATGGCCTCGACCGGCCAGATCGGCACCGCCTTCAAGCTGATGAAGGTGGCCGGCGCCTATTGGCGCGGCGACAGCAACAACGCGATGCTGACCCGCATTTACGGCACCGCCTGGCACACCCAGGAAGAGCTCGACCAGTACCTGCACGTGCTCGCTGAAGCCGAAAAGCGCGACCACCGTCGCCTCGGCCGCGAAATGGACCTGTTCCATTTCCAGGAAGAAGGCCCGGGCGTCGTCTTCTGGCATGGCAAGGGCTGGCGCATGTTCCAGACGCTGGTTGCCTATATGCGTCGCCGGCTCGCCAACACCTATCAGGAAGTCAACGCGCCGCAGGTGCTCGACAAGTCGCTCTGGGAAACCTCGGGTCACTGGGGCTGGTACCGGGACAACATGTTCAAGGTGACCGTTGCCGGTGACGAGACCGACGACGAGCGCATCTTTGCGCTGAAGCCGATGAACTGCCCGGGCCATATCCAGATCTTCAAGCATGGCCTGAAGTCCTATCGCGAACTGCCGGTGCGCCTCGCCGAGTTCGGCAACGTTCATCGCTACGAGCCGTCGGGCGCCCTGCACGGGCTGATGCGCGTGCGCGGCTTCACCCAGGACGACGCGCATGTCTTCTGCACTGACGAGCAGATGGCGGAAGAATGCCTGCGCATCAACGACCTCATCCTCTCGGTCTACGAGGACTTCGGCTTCAAGGAAGTCGTGGTCAAGCTCTCCACCCGTCCGGACAAACGCGTCGGTTCCGATGAGCTCTGGGATCGCGCTGAAAGCGTGATGACGGACGTCTTGAAGACGATCGAGGCGCAGTCGGAAGGCCGAATCAAGACCGGCATTCTGCCGGGCGAGGGCGCCTTCTACGGTCCGAAGTTCGAGTACACCCTGAAGGACGCGATCGGTCGCGAATGGCAGTGCGGCACGACCCAGGTCGACTTCAACCTGCCGGAGCGTTTCGGTGCCTTCTACATCGACAAGGAATCCGAAAAGCGCCAGCCGGTGATGATCCACCGCGCGATCTGCGGCTCGATGGAACGCTTCCTCGGCATCCTGATCGAGAACTTCGCCGGCCACATGCCGCTCTGGGTTTCGCCGCTGCAGGTCGTCGTCGCGACGATCACTTCGGAAGCCGACGACTACGGTCGCGAGGTTGCCGAACTCCTGCGTGATGCAGGGCTGACTGTAGAGACCGACTTCCGCAACGAGAAGATCAACTACAAGGTCCGCGAACATTCGGTCACGAAGGTTCCGGTCATCGTGGTCTGCGGCAAGCGCGAAGCCGAAGAGCGCTCGGTCAACATCCGCCGTCTGGGCTCGCAGGCCCAGACCGCCATGTCGCTCGACGAGGCGATTGCATCGCTTGCGCTCGAAGCCATGGCGCCGGATCTCAAGCGCAAGGCAGAAAAGAAAGCTCGGGGTTGAGACCCCGAGCATTTGCTTTGTCAGCAAACTGTCATATTAGCGGAATATCCGGATAAGATCGTATCCATCGGAGATTTCCGTGCAGTTCAAAGAGCTGTCCTACGCCAATGAGAACGACCGGCGCCTGAAGCGCTGGTTCATTCGCTCCATGGAAGGCCTGTCGGGCCGCAACCGCTATGCCAAGCTTTATACGCGCTGGCGGTCCGACATCGTCGGCAAGAGCGAGCGCGTCTTCGGGGAGATGTTGCAGCTCATCGATGTGACGCTGCAGACAAAAGGCGAGTGGCCGCCGCGGAACCTGCCCGATACGCCGATCGTCATCATCGCCAATCATCCTTTCGGCATCGGCGACGGCATCGCCGTGCTGGCGCTTGCCGAACAGCTCGGCCGTCCCTTCCGCGTCCTCATCAACAACGAACTGCTGAAGGTGCCGGAAATGGCGCCTTACTCGCTGCCGGTATCGTTCGAAGAGACGAAGGAGGCGCTGGCCGTCAACATGGCGACACGCCATGAAGCGCTGCGACTGCTGAAGGAAGGCGTGACCATCGTCATCTTCCCGGCCGGCGGCGTGGCGACCGCGCCGAAGGGTTTTGGTCGGGCCGAGGACCTGCCGTGGAAGATCTTTCCGGCAAAGCTCATTCAGGCGGCGCGGGCGAGCGTGATCCCGATCTACTTCGAAGGGCAGAACGGCCCGTTCTTCCACCTGGCGAGCAAGATTTCACTGACGCTGAGACTGTCGCTCTTGATCCGCGAATTCCGGCGTCTGTCCGGAACGACGATCGCGGCGCGCATCGGCGGCGTGCTCACGCCCGAGGATCTCTGTGCCTGTGGCGATCGCAAGGACCTTTTGGCGCGCATCTATGAAGCGGTCTTTTCCATGGCGCCGCCGCGTCGGCGGTTCATGCGACGGGCAGGCTGACGTTAGGTCAACTGCGTTCCGTCACGTCGAAGCTCAGTCCTGTGCTTCCGACACAACGCTCGCATTGGTGTTCGCATTGTTGCCGCCGCTGCTGAGCAGTACTTCCACGTCCATGTTGACGCCGGCCTTCACGGTGAAGTCGCGCTCGTAGATCTTGTCCTTGTAGCGCGCCACAGCGGAATAGCTGCCTTCGAGCAGAACCTGCGTCGGGAAGGCGCCGTTGGCTTCGCTCACCGTATCGCCGGCGGAGGTGAGGATCGTCCAGGCGGTGTTGGCGATCGCTTCGCCGCCCGGTTCCGAAACCAGCTTGAGCGTGAGCTTGGCGGCGCGGTGCTGCATGGTTGCTTCGGTCAGCTTGCCCGCTTCGACCTGGATGTCTGCCGCGGTCGAGGCGTTGGTCGTGCCGCCATAGCTGGAGGTCACGTGATAGGTTCCGGCACCCAGCCGGACCACCGTGTTCGGCTTGACGTCCTCGACAATGAGCGCCCGTTCGCCGTCGCTCTGGGTGTCGGCGGAATAGACGTCGAAGCTGAGTTCGGCCGGTGGGATGCGCACGTCGCTGCCGGAGACCGCATTGAGCTTCATGCCGCCGGCATCGAGCACCAGCACCTGCTTGTCGAGCGCGCCTTGCTCCGGCACGCGGACCTTGCGCGTGGCTGAGGCGCGTCCAAAGGAGACATTGACGAAATATTCGCCCGGTACCAGATTGAACGCTGTCGAGCCGCCTTCCGACGTTGCGAGAAGCGGCAGCTTGCCGTCGCTTCCGGGGATCGGGCTGAACACACGCCAGGTGAGCCCAGCTTCGACCGGTCCGCCTTTTTCGGTCAGCAGCGCCTCGAGCTTGATATCCTTCAGCGTGCCGTCCGCCAGCGGATCCGATGTCATCGGGCTGAAGCCCGTCAGCTTCGGCATCTTGCGCGGGCCGGCGATCGAGGGGAAACTTTCAAACGCCTGGGTCGCATCCTCTGCGAACACATTTCCCGTAGCGGTGCCGGCGACAAGGATCGCAAGACCGGTCTGAAGGAAAATACGAGAGAGTGCACGCATGAGAACAGTTGACTTCCTGACTGAGTGACTCCACTTGGGACGCCGGTATGGCATTTTCGTGGCTGCCTGTGGGGCGGCAAATTAGTGGAATTCATCTGACATGAAAACCGAAATTAAGCTCGTCGACTACCTGACGTCCCGTCGCTCCATCCCCGCTTTCCAGATGGGAGGTCCCGGTCCCGGCAAGGCCGAGGTCGAGGAAATGCTGAAGCTTGCTTCGCGCGTGCCGGACCACGGCAAACTCGCGCCCTGGCGCTTCATCGTCTATCGCGGCGAGGAGAGGGTACGCATCAGCGCCAAGCTGAAGGCAATGGCGCTTGAGCTGAAGCCGGATCTGTCGGAAGAGATGATCAAGGTGGAGGAAACCCGTCTGTCGCGCGCGCCTGTGGTCGTTGCCGTCGTCAGCACCGCCGCGCCGCATTTCAAGATCCCGGAATGGGAACAGGTCATGTCCGCTGGTGCCGTCTGCCTCAACCTGCTGATGGCCGCCAACGCCCTCGGTTACGCATCCAACTGGCTGACCGAGTGGTATGCTTTCGACGAGCGCACCTATCCGCTGCTGGGCGTGAAGCCGGGCGAGAAAATTGCCGGCTTCATCCATATCGGTACCGCCATGGTGCCACCGACGGAGCGGCCGCGGCCGGAGCTGGCCGAGATCGTCACCTGGGTTGGCGAGGAAGCCTGATGTTTTACGATACGACCTCGAACAGTCACGGTCTGCCGCATGATCCTTTCAAGGCGATTGTTTCGCCGCGGCCGATCGGTTGGATTGGCACGCGGTCGGCCGAGGGCGCGCTGAACCTCGCGCCCTATTCCTTCTTCAATGCCATCAGCGACCGGCCGAAGCTCGTGATGTTTTCATCGAGCGGCTATAAGGATTCGGTTCGCAACATCGAGGCAACCGGCGAGTTCACGGCGAGCTTCGCCAGCCGTGACCTGGCGGCCGCCATCAACAAGACGTCGATCCCGGCGCCGCATGGCGAGAGCGAATTCGAGATCGCCGGATTGACGCCGGTCGACGGCGCGCTGGTTGGGGCGCCGTTCGTCGGTGAAGCCTATGCCGCGCTCGAATGCCGGATGACCGAGATGTTCCAGCCCAAGGATCTGGATGGTGCATTGTCCGACAACTACGTCGTCATCGGCCAGGTCGTCGGCATCCACATTCGCGAAGACGCGATCCGCGATGGCCGTTTCGACATGGCGACAGTCAAGCCGCTCGCCCGCCTCGGCTACATGGACTATTGCGACGGCGGCGACGTCTTCCAGATGACCCGCCCGACGCGCTGACGGTTACCGCGCCGGCTCGGCGTCATAGGCTGCCGGCGATGACTGCTTGCTCGGGCGAGCGGCAGACGACCGAAGCGAATCCGTCGTTCCTGCTTTGTGAAAGCGCCCAGCGTGTGGCTGCCGCATCGGCGGTGGGCGGCAGCACCTCATAGGCGCGGATGCCGGCCTCGTGGGCCCTTAGCACCACATTGGCGCGACCCGCGAGCACGGGCGCGGCCACGCCCTGATGCGCGGCACTCGCCGGCTCCTTGCAGCCGACTGCCTTTGCCAGCGCCGAGCCGTTGAAGATCAATCCTTCCAGTCGCTGCGAGCACCCCGCCAGTGTGTGCGGCGACAGCAGGCCTTCGGGTGCTGCGCCGTATTCGGCGTAAATCCGGGTGCGATTGGCTGGAAGGCCAATCCTTGCTTCGGCAACCCGCAGCATCACGTCGAGCTTCTGTATGTCCGCGCGGCCGCGGCATCCGGTAAGCACGACGCCATCGATGCCGCTATCAAGCAGCCAGTGTACGTCGTCTTCATGGAGCAGCCCGACCGGTTCCACACAGGCGAGCAGCGCGAGATCGCGTCCTTCCATCCGGGCGAGGCCAAGACGCGTTTCGTGGCCGCAGCCGGCAGTCAGGATCAGCCCAGCCAATGTGTTGAGAACGCTCACGTCCAGGCTAAGCGCGTCGGCGTCCGCAAACAGCAGCGGTATTATGGTTTGGAGGCGGTTAACAGACATGGTGAACCAATCTTAAACCTTTGCTCGCTAGGCTCAGAACATCGGTGGCATTGGCGTGGTCTAGTGGGGCGTAGGTGATCATACAAGCATTTCTTCGCTGGGTGGAAACGGCGAGAACAGGCGAGCGCATTCGCGCCGCCAGCGCGCTCGGCCGCGCCTATGTCGACGCGCAACTGAATGGCCTCGATCGTCGCGCCGCCGAGATGGCGATGACCTTTCTGCTGGACGATCCATCGCCGAAAGTGCGCCTTGCCTTGGCCGAAGTCCTTTGCAATTGCTCGTCCGTGCCGCGCGCCATCATTCTTGGTCTTGCCGGGGACCAGCCTGAAATTGCCTATCTCGTCGTTTCGCATTCTCCCGTCCTGACCGACGACGACCTGGTCGACCTCGCGGCTCGGGGAACGCTGGAGACCCGCGCGCTGATCGCGGCGCGCAGTTTCGTTTCGCGCGGGGTCGCCGCTGCGATCGCCGAAATCGGCGACGAAGACGAAATGCTGATCCTGCTCGAAAACCCCGGCGCTCTTCTGTCGCGCCGTTCGCTGAAGCGCATTGCCGAGCGTCTTGGCCATTCGGCTTCGGTTCGTGACCTGCTTCTTGCGCGCGACGACCTGCCGAGTGCCGCCCGCCACGCGCTTGTCGAAGAAGTCGGTGCAGCACTTGCCGCCTTCGGCCTCGTACAGGTGACGATTGGAGAAGGTCGCGTGCAGCGGGTCACCCGTGAAGCCTGCGATATCGCTGCCGTCGGCATGGTTGGAACGACAGCCGTCGAGGAGCTGCCGGACCTCGTCACGCATCTGCGCGAGACCGGCCGCCTGACGCCCGCCTTCCTGCTGCATGCGCTCGTGACCGGCCGTGCAGAGTTTTTCTCGGCCGCAATCGTCGACCTCTCCGGCGTCAACGAAAAACGCGTGCGTTCCATCCTGTCCGGTGGGCGCGTCCACTCGATCCGTGCCCTGTTCGAAAGCGCCGGGCTCGGCCGCGACGTCAGCGAGACGTTTGCGACAGCGGTCCTCCTGTGGCGTCAGGACGGGCCGGGTTCAATCGGCGGCCACGCGACGGTCTCGGCAGAACTGCTCGTGCGCCTGCGACGTGGACGGGCAACATCGCCGACCGACGCAGCGATGATCGATCTGCTCGAGCGCCTGGCATTCGCCGAGGAGCGCCAGTCGGCCCGTGACTACGCGGAACTTGCCGCACGCCAGGCCGCCTGATCGCGACCCGTTTTAGCGAGGAATGGACCCATGAACGCGAGGACCGCGACCGTTGCCGTGACCGGAATCGGCGGTTTTGTCGGACGGCACGTCGCGCTCGCCTTGCTGCGCGAAGGTTATCCTGTGCACGGCACGGTTCGCGCGCTCGGGCGCGTCGAGGAGATCGAGCGATCCATTCGCGCGGCCGGTGGTACGGATGCCGCGCGCCTGACGTTTGGAGAGGCGGATCTCCTGGAGGAGCGGGGCTGGGCTGAGGCCTTTGCCGAGGTTTCCTACGTCGTCCACACCGCCTCGCCATTTCCGGCTCGCTTGCCCGCCAATGAAGATGACCTGATCGGGCCGGCCCGTGACCGTACGCTGCGTGTGCTCAGGGCAGCCCATGCGGCCGGTGCCAAACGCGTCGTGCTCACGTCGTCGGTCGCCGCGGTCATCTACGGGGCAGGGCGCGCGCCGTTTACGGAGGACGATTGGACCGATCCGCAGTCATCGCTTGCGACACCCTACTACCGCTCCAAGACCTTCGCCGAACGCGCGGCCTGGGACTGTGCGGCTGACAGCGGCCTGGAGCTTGTGGTCATCAATCCCGGAATGGTCCTCGGGCCGGTTCTTGGCCATGAGATCGGCACATCCGTCGCCGTGGTGCGCAACCTGCTCAAGGGGAACTATCCCGCCTTGCCGAAGTTCGCCGTGCCGGTTGTCGACGTCCGCGACGTGGCGGATGCGCATGTGCAGGCCTTAAGCGTCGCCGCAGCGGCAGGCGAGCGTTTCCTGATTGCGGGAGAGGCGCTTCCCTTGCGGATATCACGGCCATCCTCCGGCGCAGGTTCCCTGAACATGCGGGCAGGCTTCCGAGGTTCGCGCTGCCCAATTGGCTGGCAGGGCTTGCCGCCCCCTTCGATGCGGGCCTGCGCCTCATCGTGCGCGAACTCGGGCATGACCCCCGCATTTCCAACGAAAAGGCGCGCCGTGTTCTCGCATGGCAGCCGCGCTCTGCCGAAGAGGCCGTCGTGGCCTCGGCGAACAGCCTGATTTCGGCCGGCCTCGTCTGAGGCGTGCTTGGTGCGTCAGTCGGTAAAGCGGCGCGCGACCCAGGAATAGCCATCTTCGACATAGCGCACCGGCTTCGTGACGATGGTCTTCAGCTTCTCCCGATCGGGGATGGCGCCCGACAGGAAAGCCAGCGTGCGTTTCGGCAACCCTTGCGCGGGTTCCGGCTCCGCTGCCGGAACGGGCAGCGCCTGGTTCTGCTGGGCGCCGGGTGGCGGCGTGGGGATTTCGGCGACGCTTGGCGCCGAGCTCTCGCAAACCGCAACGACGACCGGATAGTTCGCATTGGAAAACTTCGGCAGTTGCGCGTTCGAATCCGTGTCGCACTGCGCGATCGATGGCCAGCTCCCGTTGACCGTCGAGATGTACTGGCATTGGCTGACGTCGTGGTCGCAGCCGAGAATGGTCATCACTATCAGCGCCGCTTGCATCGCATTCCCATCGTCTTTGCAGGTTGTGGTGGATCAACCTATGCCTGCATGATTCTCCTCGAAATAGGGCGATGCTGCCGGCAGCGCGGAACAAATTGTTTCAGCCTGTTAGGCGGATTGATGGGGAGGCATACGAGCCTGCGCCATTTGACGTATTGGTCCGGGCGTAGGCCGGCGGTAGTTTGGCGCGAAACCACGCCTGAATGAAAAGGACGACCCGATTGCCTGCCGTAATCATAGCCCAGGAGACGCCGCGCCAAGCTGAAGTTCTGCGTCTCCTGCAACTCTCTGACGCCTACGCCGCCTCACTCTACCCCGCCGAGAGCAATCACATGGTCGATCTGTCGAACCTGGAAAAGCCGGAGGTATCGTTCTTCGTCGCACGGCGTGACGGCGATACCGTCGGCTGCTGCGCCCTGGTTGATGCCGGTGACGGGACTGCGGAAATCAAGCGCATGTTCGTCGATCCCGAGGCGAGGGGGCTGAGGGTCGGCAAGTTGTTGCTGCAGGCGCTGGAGGCGCGCGCGGCGCAACTCGGACTGGCGGCAATCCGCCTCGAAACAGGCATCTATCAGCCCGAAGCGATCGGCCTTTACAAGGCGGCCGGCTACGTCGAGCGCCCGCCGTTCGGGGAGTATCAGCCGGATCCGCTGAGCCTCTTCATGGAGAAGCCCGTTCACGTTGCGTAAGCTCGAGCAGCCTTCAAACCCTGAATACAGAAACGGCGGCCTGTGAGCCGCCGTTTCTGTATGGATTATTGTGATCCTGCTTGCCGGCAAAAAGCCGGCTCAGATGTCCAGGTTTTCCGCAAAGACAGCGCGCTCCTGGATGAAGCGGAAGCGGGCATCCGCCTTCGTGCCCATCAGGTTGTCGACCGCTTCGCGCGTGCCCTCGAAATCGACATCGTCGATCTCGACCTTGAGCAGCGTGCGGAACTTCGGATCCATCGTCGTTTCCTTGAGCTGCGCCGGCAGCATCTCGCCGAGACCTTTGAAGCGGCCGATCTCGACCTTGCCGCGACCGGCAAACTCGGTGCGCATCAGCTCCTCGCGGTGCGCGTCGTCGCGGGCATAGAGCGTCCTTGCGCCCTGGCTGATGCGATAGAGCGGCGGCACGGCGAGATAGAGGTGACCGCCGCGGATCAGTTCGGGCATCTCCTGGTAGAAGAAGGTGATCAGCAGCGAGGCGATATGCGCGCCGTCGACGTCGGCGTCGGTCATGACGACGATGCGCTCGTAGCGCAGATCCTCTTCCCGGTACTTGCTGCGGGTGCCGCAGCCAAGCGCCTGGATGAGGTCGGCAATCTGCTGGTTGGCGCCGAGCTTTTCGCGACCGGCGCTCGCCACGTTGAGGATCTTGCCGCGCAAGGGCAGGATCGCCTGGTTGGCGCGGTTGCGCGCCTGCTTCGCCGAGCCGCCTGCTGAGTCCCCTTCGACGATGAAGAGTTCGGCACCTTCAGCGGTGTTCTGCGAGCAGTCGGCAAGCTTGCCGGGCAGGCGCAGCTTGCGCACGGCCGTCTTGCGGTTGACTTCCTTTTCCTTGCGCCGGCGCACGCGCTCCTCGGCGCGCTCGACCACCCAGTCGAGCAGCTTGTCGGCCTCGGCCGGATTGTCGGCAAGGTAATGGTCGAAGGGATCGCGCAGCGCATTTTCGACGATGCGTTGTGCTTCGACTGTCGCTAGCTTGTCCTTGGTCTGGCCGACGAATTCCGGTTCGCGGATGAACACGGACAGCATTCCGGCGGCCGAGATCATCACGTCATCGGTGGTGATGAGCGCTGCACGCTTGTTCTGCTTCAGCTCGGCATAGTTCTTCAGTCCCTTGGTCAGCGCGATGCGGAAGCCCGCCTCGTGTGTACCACCCTCAGGCGTCGGAATGGTGTTGCAGTAGGAGTGAACCTGCTGGTCGCCGCCATACCAGGTGACCGCCCATTCGAGCGAACCGTGACCGTTGGCCTTCTCCGATTTGCCGGCGAAGATCTCGCGGGTAACGGTGAATTCCTTGCCGAGCGTCGCCGCCAGGTAGTCCTTCAGGCCGCCCGGGAAGTGGAAGACGGCCTTGTCCGGGATCTCCGAACCTTCCTGCAGCAATGACGGATCGCAGGACCAGCGGATCTCGACGCCACCGAAGAGATAGGCTTTCGAGCGCGCCATGCGGAAAAGCCGGCCGGGCTCGAAATGCGCGTGCGGTCCGAAAATATCCGGGTCCGGATGGAAGCGGACGCGCGTGCCGCGGCGATTGTGCACGTCGCCGAGTTCCTCGAGCCCGCCCTGCGGAATACCGCGGGAGAAGCGCTGGCGATAGAGCTTGCGATTGCGGGCGACCTCGACTTCGAGCGCGTCGGAGAGTGCGTTGACGACGGATACGCCGACGCCGTGCAGACCGCCCGAGGTCTCGTAGGCCTTGCCATCGAACTTGCCGCCGGCATGGAGCACCGTCATGACGACTTCGAGCGTCGACTTGCCGGGGAATTTCGGATGGTTTTCGACCGGGATGCCGCGGCCGTTGTCGGTGACCGTCAGGAACCCGTCCGCGTCGAGATGGACCTCGATGAAGTTGGCATGGCCGGCGACCGCTTCGTCCATCGAGTTGTCGATGACTTCGGCAAAGAGATGGTGCAGCGCCTTCTCGTCGGTGCCGCCGATATACATGCCCGGACGACGACGGACCGGCTCAAGGCCCTCGAGCACCTCGATCGCCGACGCATCGTAATCGCTGCCATCGCTGCCTTTCGGGGCAGGGCGCGGCTCTTCGCGCGCGATGGGGGCTGCAGCCACGGCCGGCTTGGCGCTCGGCTGTACGGCGTTCGGTTGCTCGGGCATTGAGAAGAGGTCGCTGTTGTCGTCCATGGGGCCGTTCGGATCGTTCCTGTCGTTCGGGAATGCCAGAGGCCATAGCAAGCCCCAGGCTCTGCCGCCATCCCCCGGCGGTCGAATCACCTGAATTCTGCCAGACTCTCACAGGATACGCGAACAAAAGGAGAATTTCTGGCACCGGCCGCCGATGATTTTTCGCACGAACGGCCGTGTTTCGGGCCAAGTGTTGCTTTGCGGTGCGGCCAATGGCAAGGCTTGCGGCGAAAGAGGGAGCCCGTCATTTGGCCGTGTCCACAGTTGTTTTTCCGTTTCGTGCCTGCCTGTTCGCTCTGGCCTTGGCAATTGCCGCCTCGCCGGCAGAGGCGCAGACGCTCAAGCCCTACAAGGACGATCTGTTCTCCTATGCCAAGGTGCTCGGCCAGGAGGATGGCGGTGACGACCTGACGATCGATTACCAGGAACTGCGGGATATCAACGAACGCGACGAAATCCCCGAACGCCGGGTGAAGCGCGCCTATGTGTCGCTTGGCGTGAAGAACGAGCAGGCCAATGAAACGCTCGATATCGGTGGCCGCGCGCTCGACGTGACCCGTGTCGGCCCCGATCGCGGCGCCGGCTTCTCGGTCATCTTCATCCATGGCCGCGGCGGCGACCGTCGGCTCGGTGCCAACGACTTTTCCTTCGGTGGAAACTTCAACCGGCTGAAGAACCTCGCCGTCGCCAATGGCGGCGTCTATTACGCCCCGAGCGTCCGGTCCTTCGATACGGCAGGTGCCGCCGATATTGCCGGCCTGGTTCGATACGCGTCCGAACGTTCCGGAGGCCGTCCGGTCGTGCTCGCCTGCGCCTCGATGGGAAGCTTCATCTGCTGGGGTGTCGCGCGCGACGCCTCCGCCGTCGCAGCACTCTCCGGCATGATGGTGATGGGCGGCGTCAGTGATCCGGACTTCACGAAAAGTGCCGCCTACAAGGCGAAGCTGCCGATGTTCTTCAGCCATGGCAGCCGTGACAGCGTCTATCCCGCCGAAGGCCAGAAGGCGCTCTATCGCTCTCTCAAGGCCAAGGGCTATCCGACGCGCTTCGTGCTTTTCGAAACCGGCTCGCACGGAACGCCGGTGCGCATGACCGACTGGCGCGATGCGCTGAACTGGATCGGCAGCCGCTAATGCATGTCGCGCAAAAGTGTGCAGCAGTTTTGCGGCAGCGACATGCATCAAAACAAGAGCCTAAGGCCCGGTGTGTGATTCTTCGTTCACGCGACAGGCGATAGGCGTCGCCCTGCTGCTGCGGATTTGTTAACCAGCCCGCCAATTTGCGAGCGAAACCAAGGCCTGCGTTTCCACTCTGGAAAGTTGAAGTCGTGATGATACCGGCAACTATGGCTGGGATGGACTTCATGGACGCGCGAACCGAGACACGGCACATTCCGCTGTGTGTGGATCTTGACGGCACTTTGCTGGCCGCCGACACCTTGTGGGAAGGGGCGGCGATCATCCTGCTGCGCAATCCGCTGATGCTGTTTCCGATGCTGGTCTGGCTGGCAAAAGGTAAGGCACGGCTGAAGCACGAAGTGGCCCTTAGATCCGGCCGCCGTGCGGAAGACTGGCCTTATCGGCAGGCCGTCATCGACCGGCTCATGGAGGAAAAGAAGAGCGGGCGCGAACTCGTGCTCGTGACCGGCGCAGCACCGTCCGTTGCAAACGACATTGCCGCCCATGTCGGCATGTTCTCCTCGGTCATGCATTCGACCGACGCGCTCAACCTGACGAGCAGCAACAAGCGCCGGGCGCTGGTCGAGCGGTACGGCGACGGCGCCTTCGACTACATGGGCAACAGCCGTGACGATATCGCCGTCTTTGAGGTGGCACGCCGCGCGATCGTGGTCTCGCCCGATGCGGCCGCGGAAAGATGGCGTCGCAACCATGATGCCGAACGGCTCGATACCGGCAAGGTCAGCGCGCTTGCGCCGCTGAAGTCGATCCGCGTGCATCAATGGGCGAAGAACGTGCTCATCGGCGTGCCGATGATCCTCAACCACGAGGTGCTGCATTTCGATGCGATCGTCAGCGTCATCATCGCCTTCTTTGCCTTCAGCTTCCTCGCATCCGCCGTCTACGTCATCAACGATCTTTCGGACCTTGCCAACGATCGCCGCCATGCGAAGAAACGTTACCGGCCGCTCGCGAGCGGCCAGATGTCCGTGCCGACAGCGCTGGTGCTTGCAGGCTGCCTCATCATCGCGTCCGTGGCGCTGACCCTTCTGTTGCCCTGGAAGTTTGCCGGGGTGCTCGCCTTCTACGCCTGCGCGACGACGGCCTATACCTTCGTGCTGAAGCGCAAGCTGCTCGTCGACGTGTTCACGCTCGCCGGCCTCTACACCACACGCATCGTCGCTGGCGCGGCCGCGACCGGCACGGAACTGTCCTTCTGGCTGGTGTCCTTTGCGATCTTCTTCTTCCTGAGCCTCGCGCTGGTGAAGCGTTACGTCGAGCTGCACGAATTCGAGGACAAGGACGGCGGCAACGTGCCGGGGCGTGGCTATCTCGCTGTCGACTTCGAGATGGTCGGCCAGGCCGGCGTTGCCTCCGCCTTCACCTCGGCCCTGGTTCTGGCGCTCTACGTGCACAGCAAGGAACTGCAGGAGATGTACACCACGCCCTGGGCGTTGTGGCCGCTCTGCCCGCTGGTGCTCTATATGTTGCTGCGCATTTGGATGCTTGCGCGCCGCGGCATGCTGCATGAGGATCCGGTCGTCTTCATCATGCGCGACTGGCGCAGCCAACTGACCATGCTGATCGGCGCGCTGCTGATCCTATTCGGAGCCATCGGGCCGCAATGACCCTGCAAGACCATGAAAGCTGGGGCCGCATCGACAATCGCGTGCGGCCTGGAATTTCGCCTGACGACTATGAAGACCGGCTCGGCAGCCTTGAGGCCGAAGGCTATCTCCCTTTCGGCAACGGACGCAGCTACGGCGACAGCTGCCACAACGATCGCGGTACGCTGATCGAAAGCAACCTTCACGGCCGGATACTCGCCTTCGATCCCGGCACCGGCATGATGACCTGCGAGGCGGGGGTGACGCTGCGCCAGGTGCTGGAACGGGCGATCGAGCATCGCTTCTTCCTGCCGGTGACGCCTGGCACGGCCTTTGTCACCGTCGGCGGCGCGGTCGCCAACGACGTGCACGGCAAGAACCATCACGCGCGCGGCACCTTCGGCAATCACGTGACGCGTTTCACGCTGCTGCGCTCGACCGGCGAACGGCTGACCTGCTCGCCGGTCGAAAACCCGGAACTCTACGCCGCGACCATCGGCGGTATGGGGCTGACCGGACTGATCCTCACCGTCGATATCCGGTTGATGAAGGTGCCGTCGCCGCATGTGCAGCAGCACGCGATCCGTTTCGAGAACCTGGACCAATATTTTGCCCTCGTCGACGGCGTCGATGCCGAGCATGAATACTCCGTCGCCTGGATCGACCAGCTCGCAAAGGGATCTCGAATGGGCAGGGGCGTGCTGCTCGCCGGCGATCATGCCGACGGTTCCTGCGAACTGCCCGACATCCCCAAGGGATTGAAGCTGTCCGTGCCGTTTTCGCCGCCGTTCAACCTCCTCAACCAGGCAACGCTCAAAGGCTTCAACGAGTATTACTTCCGCAAGGTGAAGCCGGGCGAGACGGTGACGACCGTTCCCTGGACGTCCTATTTCTATCCGCTGGATGCGATCGGCGCCTGGAACCGGCTCTATGGCCCGCGCGGGCTCTACCAGCATCAGAGCGTCTATCCCGCGGAAAACGCACCGGAGATCACGGCCAAGCTCATGGAAACCGCCCGCCAGGCCGGCCATGCGTCGTTTCTGACGATCCTGAAGCGTTTCGGCGACATCGGCTCCCGGGGCATCCTGTCCTTCCCGCGTCCCGGTTTTACTTTGACGCTGGACTTCGCCAATCAAGGTGAACGGACAGTAAAGCTGCTCGATGCGCTCGATCGCATCGTAGTCGAGGCCGGCGGTGCGATCAATCCGTACAAGGATGCCCGCATGAGCCCGCAAGTTTTTGAAAAATCTTTTCCTTTCTGGAGAAAGATCGAAACGTTGCGCGACCCTGCGCTGGTTTCGAACTTCTGGAAACGCACGGCTCTGGCTTTGCCAGAATGAGAATGCAGACAATTTTATTCAATTAAATGCGCAAACTTCACGGAATATCCGTCTCTTGCCCGTAAGTAGATTTTCGGGACTGGGAGTAAAACTATGAAATATATTCCATTCATTCTCTTTACCGTGCTCACCAACGCCGCCGCTCAGCTGATGCTGAAGCAGGGCATGATGACGCTCGGACCGATTTCGATGACTGCCGAAACCGCGATCGTCCGGCTGTTTCAGATCGTCTTCAACCCATGGGTCTTTGCCGGTCTTGCGACCTTCGTCATCTCGATGGCGTCGCATCTTTATGTGCTGTCGAAGGTCGAGCTTTCCTTTGCCTATCCGTTCCTGAGCCTCGCTTACGTTCTCGTTGCGGTCTTCGCCTATTTCGTCTTTCGCGAAGACCTCAATGCCTGGCGTATCGCCGGCATCGCGCTGATCTGCGCCGGAACCGTTCTTATCGCCCAGTCGGGCATCTCATCCAGCGCCGACGAGAAATCGGCTGATGCCGCCGGGGTGAGCACCGCAGAATTCGGGAGCAAGTCATGAAACACATCATCTTTGGTGGCGACGGCTTCGTTGGCCGTCATTTGGCGGAACGCCTCGTCAAGGAAGGCGAGGACGTCGTTGTCGCCGATATCGTCAAGTCCGACCTGCCGCACTACGGCCGCGTCCGCTTCGTTCATTGCGACGTCACCGATCTGGAAGCCGTCCAAAAGGTCGGCATCGGCGCCGACGACATGATCTACAACATGGCGGCCAAGATGCTGTCACCGTTGCAGGTCCGCGCCAAGCGCTGGGAGTTCTTCTGGCCCGTCAATTATTACGGTGCCGAAAACATCATGAAGGCGATGGATGCCGCCGGCGCATCACGCCTGGTGCAGTTCACCACCGACATGATCTATGGCCACACCGTCCAGTCGCCGCAAACCGAGACCCATCCGGCAAAGCCGCTCGGCGAATATGGCAAGTCGAAATGGGCAACCGAGCAGCTGGCCATGCAGTGGCGCAAGCAGGGCATGAACATTTCGATCTTCCGCCCGCGCCTGATCATCGGTCCCGGCCGTCTCGGCATCCTCGAGAAATTGTTCAAGCTGATCGACCTGAACCTGCCGGTGCCGATGATCGGCTCGGGCAAGGCGCCCTACCAGTTCATCTCGGTCTTCGATTGCGCTGAAGCTGCGCGCCTTGCCTGGAAGGGTGGCGTGCCGAACGAAGCTTACAATCTCGGCTCCGACAATCCGCCGTCCGTGCGCGACCTGCTCGGCAACCTGATCAAGCATGCCGGTTCGAAGTCGTTCCTGCTGCCGACGCCGGCCTTTGCGGTCAAGCAGACGCTGGCTTTCTTCGACCTGATCAACAAGCCGATCATGGATCCGGAACAGTACCTGATCGCCGACGAAATGTGCGTGCGCGAGACCGGCAAGCTGAAGCGCGAACTCGGCTGGCGCGCGGAGTTCAACGATGGCGACATGTTGATCGCCGCCTATGACGAATATCGGGCCAAGAAGATGGGCGCCGCAGTTCCTGCAGCTGCCGCCGTGCCGGCCGAATGAGGGGAAAGATCATGCTGGACAGACCGAACCGTATCGCCGTTGCCGCGCCGTCGCTCGACGGTGGCGTCGCCAAGCCCGATCTCATCACCGTCGAACAGGCGAAAGCCATGTCGATCGGCGACATCACCTCCGCGTTCAAGGAACACCTGAACCCGGGCCAGCTCCACTTCATGAAGCTGCTCGGTTTCCACAAGGTGAAGATCGAGAGCGCCGAGGGTATGTTCTACACCGACCAGAATGGCCGCCAGATCCTCGATTTCTTCGGCGGATTCGGCTCGCTCGCCTTCGGCCACAACCATCCGCGCATTCTGGGAGCCCGACAGAAATTCCAGGACGAAAAGCGCCACGAGATCGCGATCGCCTTCATGTCGCAATATGCAGCGGCGCTGGCGAAGAACATCGCGGCCTGCTCGCCGGGTGATCTCGACATGGTGTTCCTCGGCTCTTCCGGTTCGGAGGCCATGGAGGCTGCCGTCAAGCTTGCCGAACGTGCCGCCGGCCCGAAGCGGCCGAAGGTCGTCTATGCGGAGAATTCCTTCCACGGCAAGACCAAGGGCGTGCTCGCCATCACCGATGGCCAGCTTTACCGCGCCGACTTCAAGATCACGGACAACACAGTGCGCGTGCCCTTTGCCGATATCGACGCGGTGGAGAATGCCTTCAAGTCCGACCCGGAAATCGGCGTCATCGTGCTCGAAACCATCCAGGGCGGCGGCGGCATCATCCAGGCACCGGCGGAGTACTGGCAGAAGCTGCGTGCGCTCTGCGACAAATACGGCGTGCTCTGGGTCGCCGACGAAGTGCAGTGCGGCTATGGCCGCTCCGGCCGCTTCTATGCCTTCGAGCATTACGGCGTCGTGCCTGACGTGACGGCGCTCGCCAAGTCGCTCGGCGCCGGCAAGGCCGCCGTCGGCGCAATGATTGCCCGTCGTGAGGTCTACATGAAGGCTTACGGCACGCCGAAGACCGCCATGATCCATGCGATGGCCACGTTCGGCGGCATGGGCGAGGCCTGCGTCACGGCGATTGAAGGCATCAATGTGCTTTACGACGAGCACCTGATCGACCGCGCCGCCGACAGCGGCGACTATCTGCTCGAGCGTCTGCAGGCGCTGAAAGAGAAGTATCCGAAGATCATCAAGGACGTCCGCGGCAAGGGCTTGATGGTCGGCCTGGAATTCCAGGACTTCAGCCAGACGCTGCCGATGGTGCTGCGTCCTGTTGTCTCGATGCTCGACGACAAGCTCAAAGGCTCGCTCTCTGGCTTCATCGGTGCGCTGCTCTTGCGTGACTACGACGTGCTGGTGGCCTTCACCGAATACAATCGCAACGTCATCCGGCTCGAACCGCCGCTGATCTGCGAGCGCGCTCATGTCGACCAGTTCATCGCCGCCCTCGACGACCTGCTCGGCCGCGGCATCGTGCGGATCGTCAAGGATTTCGTCGGCAGCCAGATCGGTTGATCGAGAAGCCTATCGACTTGCAAAGGGCAGGGGCGTTCAGCGCCTCTGCCCTTTGATGTTCATGTCGAACTCGACGACGTTGGAATAGATCGGCGTGCCGACATCCATGCCGTAGGGTGATCGGTGGATATTGCCGCGGATGTTGAAGGCGATCGAGCCGCGGTTCCAGTCAAGCAGCGTTACCGAGAAGCGCTCCTTTCGCGACGTGCCGCGCGCCGTCAGCGTTCCCTCGACCGCGGCCGTGTCCGGTCCGGTCTGTTTCACGGTCGTCGAATGGAATGTGACGGTGCTGAAGTTTGCGGTATCGAAGACGGCGCTCGACTTCAGGAAGTCCTCGATCCGCTTTTCTCCGGTTTTCACGCTCTCCGGGTAAAGCGTGAATTCGACCGTCGAATGGCCGACATCATTTCGGTCGATGCGGAAATTGCCGGAAAACTTGGCGAAATCGCCGACAATGCCGCCGCCGCCCGCTTGCGCAACGGTGAAATGGATACGCGAAGCCGGCGTGATCCCGTAGTTGCCGGCAGCATCGGCAAGGTCCGGCGCGGCTGCCGTGGCGGGCGACGGAATGCTCCCGAGCGCCAGCAGCAGCGTGAAGGCAATGGCCTTTGTTGGTGATTGCGAGTGCAGTGTCATGGTTTCTTCCTTCCGGCGATAACCGGATCCGAACCAGCCGCTTGGGAGGAAGCGCGTTGGCGTGATCCGGTCTGAAGCATGCGGACGAGGACGTCGTCGCGGCGTGCGAAGTGATGGTAGAGGGCGGCCAGGACGTGAAGCGCGACGAAGCAGAGCAGGAGGTAGGCGAGCGTCATATGGACGAGCGTCCAGAGGTCTTCGGCCGATTCCGATTTCGCCATCGGCAGGTGGGGGATGACGATCCAGTTGAAATAGAAGCTCGGTATGTTCAGCGTCGATGTCGAGGCCACCGCCCAGCCGGCAAGCGGAACGGCGAGCGCGAGGAGGATGAGCACCACATGGGTGGCGCTGGCTGCACGGCGCTCGAGCGCGTTGAGGCCTGCGGGCGGGCGCGGACGAACCTCGACCAGGTGCCAGAGCGCGCGGATTGTCGCCAGACCGAGCGCGGTGAAACCGAGCGACTTGTGCCATTGGTAAAGCGAAAACTGCAGCGCCGGATCGACGGGCGTTCGCCGCATGATGAAGCCGAGGCCGAGTAGGGTGAGGATCAATGCCGCAATCGCCCAGTGAAGGACGATGGTGATCCACCCAAATCCGGCTTTGTCGTTGCGCAGCATGTTCGACCCCATGGTCGCTCGCCCGGCCGCTATTGGCTCGGCGACTGCGGTAAGACTCATGAGTTCGTGCTTTTATTCGCCTAGAATACCATAAAATTGCACTGAGATCTTGTTGATCTCGGCAAGCTATGGTCCATTTGCTGGTGGAGGGGACACGGAGGGGTTGTTCCTGGGAGCATGTGGACTGGCGTACATGACAAAGAAGAAAACGACACCAATGAACCCGCACGAGCGGGAAGCCTACGAACACGGCCGCGCGGGCATCCGGCTTGGAACCGAAGGCAACTATGGCGAAGCGGTCGACGCCTGGCGTCTGGCATCCAACGTAGCCGATGTCCACCTCGCTTTCACGGACATGTATTATTGGGTCAAGAGCGGCTACGGCGCCGCCCTTTGCGATGCCGGGCACCATCGGGAGAGCATTGCAGTCTCCCTGCTTGCCCGTGAGTGGACGCTCGCGCGGCGCCAGCCGCTCTCGTCGCTTTCGATCGCGCGCGCTTATCTGGCGCTCGGCGAAGGCGAGGCGGCAGCACCCTATCTCCGCGAGGTTCACGCCCTGATCGGCGACGCGATCTTCGAGCAGTTCGACGAGGATGCCGAAGCCGACGTTCACGCGGCGATCGCCGGCTTGGAGAACGGGGGCAATCAACCGACGGCCGGCCGCCCGAAGTGAAGGCAGGCGTATAGCCTAGTAACAGCGGTGCCGGAATCTGGCGAGATACCGGCAGTTCTGACTTTGGCGTTTTCTCGCCATGATTTCATTTTATCCGCCGATTGCCCCTTTAACGGGTGATTCGAGGTCCGCCGTTCTGGTTCGGGCCCTTTTTTAACATTTTGATTTTTCTAAGGAGTTTCCCATGAGTGAAACCGTATTGCCGTCCGATGCCGAAATCACCCTTCGGCGCATATCAGCCTTGACCGTCTGCGACGTCTGCGAACTCAGCGAGACGCTGAGCGACGAACAACGCAACATGGTGGCGGACAACGGCACCTCGATCGCCGAGGCGCATTTTTCCGAGAATGCCTGGTTCCGTGCAGTCTACGCCGATGAGACGCTCATTGGCTTCATCATGCTACACGAAGGATCCGACTGGGATGACGGCATCGATTGCCCGGGTGTCTATCTCTGGCGCTTCATGATCGCCCGGCCTTTCCAGGGCAAAGGGTATGGCAAGCAGGCGATTGCCCTTGTCGTGCGCGATCTGAAGGCGCGGGGCCTGCATGAGCTCTACACGAGTTACGGGCAGGGCCCTGGCAGCCCCGAGGGCTTTTACCAAGGCCTCGGCTTCAAGCCGACGGGCGAGTACTATGATGACGAGCTTGAGGCTGTGCTGAAATTCTAAGGGCGCCGGGATACGGGGAAAAAACCTCCCGTGTCTCTCCCAGATATTCAAGAGTTGGAACATGAGCATTGATCTTCACGAGGCCAATCGCCTCTCGTGGAATGCCGCGACCGTCGCGCACAACAGTCACAAGGGCGACCAGGCCGCTTTCTTCCGCGCCGGCGGCTCCACGCTCTATCCGGAAGAGATCGAGTTGCTCGGCGATATCGCTGGGCTCGACGTCCTCCACCTGCAATGCAATTCCGGCCAGGATAGCCTGAGCCTGGCGCGGCGCGGCGCGAACGTGACCGGAGTCGATATCTCGGATGAGGCGATCGCCTTTGCCACAGGGCTTTCGGCGGAAAGCGGCATCGCAGCCGCCTTCGAGCGGTCCGACCTGTTCGGCTGGTTCGACGACGCCCGCAAGGCCGGCCGCCGGTTCGATCGCGTCTTTGCTTCCTATGGTACCATTTGCTGGCTATCGGACCTCGGTGTCTGGGCGCGTGGCATTGCCGACGTGCTGAAGCCCGGCGGGCGTTTCGCCTTCGTTGAATTCCATCCCTTTGCGATGGTTTTCGATCAGGGCTGGAAGCCACACTACGACTACGCGCCCAAAGACCCGGTCGCGGAAGCGGGCGTCGGTGACTATGTCGCCGACTCGGGCGCAGGCCTTGCCCATGGCGGCTATCAGGAGGGCGTGGTGGGATTCACCAATCCGCACCCGTCCTTCGAGTTCAACTGGGGTATCGCCGATGTTGTGCAGGCGCTGATCGACGCCGGGCTCCGGATGGAAGTCCTGAAGGAATACCCCTATGCCAACGGCTGGGTGGCGTTTGAAGGCATGCGCGACCTTGGCGGCGGGCGCATGGCGCCGCCGGCGGCCATGCCGAGCCTGCCGCTGATGTATGCGATTGTGGCCGCAAAGGTCGGGTCGACGGCGGAATATCGCGAGAAGGCAGGGCGTCCTTCGTCATGATGCTGGCGACGCGCAACGCCTGACGGCGGGGCAGGGCAACCGGCCCCGCGGCCCATGAATAATCGACGGCGGTGCTTTTATTTGCCGGCTGCATTTGCTAGGCCGCTTCCGGAGAAAAGTACCCGGAGGAAATAGCATGACGCCCGATATCCGCCCGCTCGTCGCCGGCAACTGGAAGATGAACGGAACCCGCGCTTCGCTCGATCAGATCAAGGCGATGGCCGAAGGGGTCAAGGGCGAACTCTCCGCCAAGGTCGAAACGTTGATCTGCCCGCCGGCAACGTTGCTCTACGTGGCGACGGCGCTTTGCGACGACAGCCCGCTGCTGATCGGCGCGCAGGACTGCCACCAGAAGCAGTCGGGCGCCCACACTGGCGACCTTTCCGCCGAAATGATCGCCGATTGCTTCGGCACCCACGTCATTGTCGGCCATTCCGAGCGCCGCACCGATCATGCCGAAAGCGATGCGCTGGTACGCGCAAAGACGGAAGCGGCCCATTCGGCCGAACTCGTCGCGATCGTGTGCATCGGCGAGACCGGTGATGAGCGCAAGGCCGGAAAGACGCTCGATGTTTTGAAGCGCCAGCTCGCCGAAAGCCTGCCGGATGCAGCAACCGCGGAAAACACCGTGATTGCCTATGAGCCCGTCTGGGCGATTGGCACCGGCCTGACGCCGACGGCCACGGATGTCGAGGAAGCCCACGCCTTCATGCGCAAGGAGCTGATCGCACGCTTTGCCGACGGCGGCGCCAAGATGCGCATCCTCTATGGCGGCTCGGTCAAGCCGTCCAATGCGAAGGAATTGATGGGCGTTGCCAATGTCGACGGCGCACTGATCGGTGGCGCAAGCTTGAAAGCCGAAGACTTCCTCGCCATCTACCGGGCTTATGAAGAATTGACGGCCTGATCGCCCGGGTTACCGGGCAGGGGCTTGGAATGGCGCACGGCATGGTATAAAGAGGCGCGAAAATTGCGCCCGGCCATGCCGAGTTTGCGCAGGGTTTGATTCGTGTGCCCCAAGGGCAGGACTGGAAGCTGATGCAGACCGTACTACTCGTCATCTATCTCATGGTCGTCGTCGCCCTGATCGGCGTCGTACTCATTCAGCGTTCCGAAGGCGGTGGCCTGGGCATCGGCGGCGGCTCGGGCTTCATGTCCGCGCGCGGCACGGCCAATGCGCTGACCCGCACGACGGCGATCCTTGCCGCGCTCTTCTTCGTCCTGGCGCTCGGCATGGGCATTCTCGCGCGTTACCAGCCGCAGGCGACCGACATCCTCGACCGTATCCCGGGCACCAGCTCGAATGGCGGAGGCGTTCTCAATTCGCTCGGTGGCGGCGCTCCGGCTCCGGCTGGCGGTGCGACTGGACAGCAGCCGGCAACCGGCAACGCCGCTCCGGCCGACAATGGCGTTCCCTCGACGACCGCACCGGCAACGACGGGCGAAGCCCCGGCCGGCGGCGCAACGACCCCGGCGCCCGCCGCTGGCGCCAACAGCAATACGGGATCGCAAGTTCCCAGCGGCCAATAAGGTCGCAATTCTGAAGAACCCGCCGGCGGATGTTTCATCCGCCGGTTTTGTTTTGTGTGAAATCTGCCTCCATCCCAAGACGAAAAGTTCTGGAACATGAATTTTTCGGTGGCGGAATCATTTGTTAAAAGGTATCCGGTGACTCCCATGGCGCGATATGTATTCATCACAGGCGGCGTGGTTTCCTCCCTCGGAAAAGGCATCGCTGCAGCGGCTCTCGGAGCACTGCTGCAGGCGCGTGGCTACCGGGTGAGACTGCGCAAGCTCGACCCCTATCTCAACGTTGACCCGGGCACCATGAGCCCGACCCAGCACGGTGAGGTTTTCGTAACCGACGATGGCGCGGAGACCGATCTCGATCTCGGCCACTATGAACGCTTCACAGGGCGTTCAGCGACGAAGACCGACAACATCACCACGGGCCGGATCTATAAGAACATCATCGACAAGGAACGTCGCGGCGACTATCTCGGCGCAACCGTTCAGGTGATCCCGCACGTTACCAACGAAATCAAGAACTTCGTTACCGAAGGCAACGACGACTACGACTTCGTGCTGTGCGAAATCGGCGGCACCGTCGGCGACATCGAAGCGATGCCGTTCATGGAGGCGATCCGCCAGCTCGGCAACGACCTGCCGCGTGGCACCGCCGTCTACGTCCATCTCACCCTGATGCCCTATATCCCGGCAGCCGGCGAACTGAAGACCAAGCCGACGCAGCATTCCGTCAAGGAACTGCAGGCACTCGGCATCCACCCTGATATCCTCCTCGTTCGTGCGGACCGCGAAATTCCGGAGGCCGAGCGTCGCAAGCTGTCGCTCTTCTGTAACGTCCGCCAGTCGGCAGTCATCCAGGCGCTGGACGTTGCCTCGATCTACGACGTTCCGATCGCCTACCACAAGGAAGGCCTCGACAACGAAGTGCTGGCAGCCTTCGGCATCGAGCCGGCGCCGAAGCCGCGCATGGACGCCTGGGAACGGGTTGCCGATCGCATCCGCACGCCGGAAGGCGAAGTCACGATCGCGATCGTCGGCAAGTACACCGGCCTCAAGGATGCCTACAAGTCGCTGATTGAAGCGCTTTACCATGGTGGCATCGCCAACCGGGTGAAGGTCAAGCTCGAGTGGATCGAATCGGAAGTCTTCGAGAAGGAAGACGCAGCGCCCTACCTTGAAAAGGTACACGGCATCCTCGTTCCCGGCGGTTTCGGCGAACGCGGTTCCGAGGGCAAGATCAACGCGGCGCGCTTTGCCCGCGAGCGCAAGGTGCCGTATTTCGGCATCTGCTTCGGCATGCAGATGGCTGTCGTTGAAGCTGCCCGCAACCTCGCCGGCATCGAGAAGGCGTCCTCCACCGAGTTCGGTCCGACCAAGGAACCGGTCGTTGGTCTGATGACCGAGTGGGTGAAGGGCAACGAACTCGAGAAGCGTTCCGCATCGGGTGATCTCGGTGGCACGATGCGGCTTGGCGCCTATCGCGCATCGTTGAAGGCCGACACCAAGATTGCCGAGATCTACGGTTCGACCGAGATCTTTGAGCGTCACCGCCACCGCTACGAAGTCAACGTTGACTACAAGGATCGGCTTGAGTCCTGCGGTCTGGTGTTCTCGGGCATGTCGCCGGACGGCATCCTGCCGGAGACGGTCGAGTATCCGGACCATCCGTGGTTCATCGGCGTTCAGTACCACCCGGAACTGAAGTCGCGTCCGCTCGATCCGCATCCGCTGTTTGCAAGCTTCATCGAAGCTGCACTGGAACAGTCGCGTCTCGTTTGAGGCGCACAGGAAAGACAAGCAAAAGGCCGGTCGCAAGACCGGCCTTTTTCATTTCTGCCGTTGCGCTGCGGCCGAGCTGCGACGCCTGGAGCCACTAACTGCGACGGGCGATGTGGTAGCTATAGAGCGTTGCAATTGCGACCGGCAGCAGCAGCGCGGCGATCGTCGCTGCGGCAAGCGCTGGACCGGTGCTCATGACGAGGGCCAGCAGCGCCAGGGTGATACCGGCGCAGACCATCAGCAGGCCCGCAAGCCGGTGCGTTGCCCGCCAGTTGGCGTTATCGGCGAGCGTCCACGGCAGCCGAATGCCGGCAAGGCCGTTCGGCTGCGATTTCGGCAGGACGTTGCCGACGACGATCGACAGAAGTCCGAGGCCGAAGGCGATCACGCGCGTCATCGAGAGGTCGCCGCCAAGCCCGATCAGCACGATCACAGTTTGAATGGCGGCAAAGAGCGCGAGGATCGCGGGGAGGGTGACTTCGGCGATATGCCGGCCCGCCTGAAGCTCGGCCTGTGGTGCGAACCGACCAACGGCGAACGAGAATGCGGCAAGCACGGCGACCGCCACAGGCGCCAGCGCCAGCGCCCGGTCGCGCGGCCAGAAGGCATCGGCCGTGCCGTCAACACCCCAATGGATCGGAAGCAGCGCCTCGGCGGGGATTGCGAGATAGCCGACGAGCGTCGCGGAAAAAAGTATGCCGCCAGCGACCAGCGCGATCGGGGAACGCAAAAGCAAGGTCATGGTGCTTGATCCCTTGTGCTGAGGAGACCGCCGAGCGCCTCTTCGAGAATGGACATGTTGAGGTGGTAGATGAGGCTCGTGCCGCGCCGCTCGACCGCGACGAGTTCTGCCTCGCGCAGCTTGTTGAAATGCACGGAAAGCGTCGGCTTGGTCAGGTCGAAATGCTCGGCGAGTTCGCCGGCGCTCATCGGCCCGGCCTTCAACAGTGCCAGGATCTGCCGCCGCACGGGATGAGAAAGCGCCTCGAAAACCCTGTTGATCCGCATCGTCTCCGCTCGCTTGTTGTCTCAATATTTAGACAAGCATCTAATTAGAGTCAAAGCGAAATAGTGCCGAACTGTGTCTCAAGCCAGGAAGCGAAAATGCCCAGCGCCGAAGGCGCCGGGCAGCATTGGTTGCGGGAATTGGCTGGTGTCCGTCAGCGCGCCTCCGCCGGGCGGCGCCACTGCGGCACGCGGCCGATGGTGATGAAGCGCAGGATCCATTCGAGCGGGCCATAGGCGAAACGGGCCATCCACCAGTGGCTGATGAAGAGCTGGGCGGCAAAGATCGCAAGCGCGATCAGCACGCTTGCCAAAGGCGCGACCTGGCCGATGAGACCAAGGCCGTAACCATGGAAGATCAGCGCCGCGATCAGCGACTGCAGCAGATAGTTGGACAGCGCCATGCGGCCGGCAGGCGCCAGCAGGTTGCGCAGGCTGTGGCCGGTTTCGGATCCGAAGAGCAGCATCATGGCGCCGACATAGGCGCCGGTGAGAAGCGGGCCGGTGGCGAGCCCGATCGAAAGCGCGATGACCGCGATTGGCGATTCGGGCATCTCGACGCTGACATAGGCATAGATGACGGCGCCAGGCAGGCCGATCCAGAGACCGGTACGAACGAGGCGCTGGAACAACGCCGTGTTCTCCTCCGGCCGCGCCAAGGTCTTGCGACGCCCGGCGATCAGGCCGAGCAGGAACATCGCCAGCGCGCACGGCGCTTGCAGCAGGACGAGGATGATCCAGACCGAGTTGAGCTCCTTAAGGTGCTGACCGATGACGGCTTGCCAGTCGCCTTGGAAGGCAAGCTCGGCCGCCTCCGCGGCGGAAAGAATGGCAGACCGATCGAGCGGTACCGGATCCAGCGTGATGAGGATGCCGAGTGTGCCCCAGACCACTGCAAGGATAAGGACCAGCCATTTCGCCAGGCGGAAGAGGGCCCCATCGCTGCGGTTTCTGAGCATCAGGAGGACGATGCCAAGCACCGCGTAGGTGGTGAGAATATCGCCATGGAAAAGCAGGACCGCATGGGCAAGCCCGATCAGCCAGAGGCCCATCTGTCGGCGCAAGAGCCTGGGAACGAAGGCCTCGTCGGATTTTTCCGCCGAACGCATCTGCAGGGTGAAGCTGTAGCCGAACAGGAACGAGAAGAGCAGGTAGAATTTCATTTCGAAGAACAGGGCGATCACGAAATGCACGCTGCGATCGAGGATGCCGCCGAAGGCGGGGTCGGAAATTTCCAGCCCGTAGAAGGCGGAGGCGAAGGCCATGATGTTGACAAGGAGGATGCCGAGCAAGGCAAAGCCACGCAATGCATCGACGTCGTCGATGCGGTCTGGGGTACTCATTCGTGTTCTCCGTTACGGGAGGCGCTATAAATTTGCGCCGTAACCGATTGAAAAAGTTCGCTTTCATGAGGCAGCGACCATGACCTGATCGCCGCCGATCTTGGTGCGCGCGAGCATTCGTTCATCGTCGACACGCGTGGCATTTAATAAATTGACTAATCTATCTAATAATTGGCATGGACATACGTCAAGAGGGCCGCGCGATGTTGCGGCGGCCTCGTTCATGGTGCGTGAAGCGGGTGTTTAGCCTTTGTGGGGAGCGTTTTGCCGAAGCCAGGCAATCTGGCGACGGGCGCGCAGAAGGGCCGTAAGCGCAGCCCCAGTCGAGATCGCAAGGAGCGCGATCCACAGCAGTTCGCCATCGCCGAGCCAGAGGCCTTCGAAGGCGGACACCACGGCGGCCAGCGTCATCGTCGCCATGCGGTGTTGTTTGGCCATCGGGCCGGAGAAGTCGCCCGGCGCTCCATTGGCACGGCCGAGCTCGCGTACATAGGCGGTCAGCACGCCGAAGGTGGCCGCGGCAAAACCGAGAGCCGGCACGCCGATGGCAAATCCGGCGCCGACGAAGATGAAGATGTCGGCGATGCGATCGGGAAACTCGTTCCAGAAGGGACCATCGGCCTCGCCCTTGCCACCCTCGACGGCGACCATGCCATCGAAAAGGTTGCAGAGCAGGCGCAACTGGCAGAAGAGCGCGGCGGCGATGAACAGGCTCGCCCTTACGCCGTCCTCGCTTTCGCCCGTGAGCCAGAAGGAAAGGCCGGCAAGGGCGGCCGCCAGCATGCTTGCCTGCGAGATCCGGTTTGGCGTGAGGTTCATCGATGCCAGGCGGCGCGCGGTGGCCTGCGCCCAGCGGGTGTTGCGGCTCGCGAGCGGCCTGCGGTCACCGGTCTCGGTCATGTTCGCCTCGGCTGATGGAATAGTTGTAGATGGCGGCGTAGGTGGTCGAAACCGTGAGCGGCAGCGCAATCGTTTTCAGGATCTCGGGCGTGCCGCTGGCGGCATGGATCGCGATCAGAATTGCAGATGAGCCAAGGCACGCGAAGAGCGGTGGCAGAACCAGGCGCCTTGCGCCGCGGAACCGCCTGGAAAGCGCATCGATCGCCGTTTTGAGGTAGAGGGTAAGCAGCGCCGAAAGCGTTCCCTGCACGAGGCCGGCAACAAGCGGCTTGGGCATGGGGTGATGGCCGTTGGCGAAAAGCGCCCAGCCGCCCATGGCGAAAAAGGCGAAGGCCACATGTACGACGCCGCTTGATGCCAACCCCTTCAGTTTCGCGCTCATGTCAGCGACCACCAGTAGCGCGTCAGGTGGAAGAAGATCGGCGCGGAGAAGACGACGGAATCGAGCCGGTCGATCAGCCCGCCATGGCCTTCGATCAGATGGCCCCAGTCCTTGACGCCGCGGTCCCGCTTGATCGCCGACATGACGAGCCCGCCGAAGAATCCCATCAGGGTTATGATGAGCGACATCAACGCGGCTTGTGCCGGGGTGAACGGGGTAATCCACCAGAGCGAGGCGCCGATCAGCGTTGCGCTCGCAACGCCGCCGACGAAACCCTCGACCGTTTTCGACGGCGAAAGGGTTGGCGCGATCTTGGTTTTGCCGAAGAGCTTGCCCCAGACATATTGCAGCACGTCGCTCGACTGAACGACGATGACGAGGAAGGCGATGAGAAGCACGTTGCGTCCCTCATAGCCCGGGATCTGCAGCGTTAGCAGCGCCGGCACATGCGAGGCGCAGAAGACGCAGATCATCAGCGCCCATTGCACCTCGGAGATCCGGACCAGGAAGTCGCGCGTGTCGCCGCGAAGAACCGCGACGATCGGCATCAGCAAGAAGGCGTAGACCGGCACGAAGATCGAATAGATGCCGTATTGCTCGGCCCACAGCAGGAAGTAGTTGATCGGCAGGACGACGAAGAAGGCGCCCGCGATCGCCCAGTGGTCGCCGCGCCGCGTGTTGATGAGCGTGATGAACTCGCGCAGCGCCGCAAACGAGCAGAAGGCAAAGAGCAGGAGCACGCCGACCCGTCCGGCAACGAAGGCGATGGCGATCAGCACTACCATTGCCCACCACGCCTTGATGCGGGCGTTGAGGTTCTCGATCGAGCCGTTCGACCCGTCAGGCGACAGCTTCTGCTTGAGCATGTAGCCGACGCTTGACGCCAGCACGAGAACGCCGCCGACGCCGAAGAGCAGCTTGAGCATGTCCAGGCTGGCCGCGCTCATGCGCCGTCATCCGTCGATGAAGGCGCGAGCGAAAGCAGGGCGGTCTCGGCGCGAGCGATGAACTCTTCCTTCGTCTCCTGCGCCTTGAGGCGCATCGGTTCGCCGAAATTGACGGTGCAGATGAGCGGGATCGGCACGAACTCCCCCTTGGGCATGACGCGGTTGAGATTGTTGATCCAGACGGGAACCAGCGCCACGTCCGGGCGCTTGCAGGCGAGGTGATAGAGCCCGCTCTTGAACGGCAGCAGTCGCGCTTCGGTCTGGTTGCGCGTTCCCTCGGGAAAGAGAATGAGCGACGATCCGTCGTTGAGCACGGCCGTCATCTGCTCGACCGGGTCCTGCGTGCGCGCATCCGGGTCGCGCTCGATCAGCACCGCGTCGAAGACGTCGCGGCCGATGAAGGTCGAAAGCTTCGATTTCAGCCAGTATTCGGCACCTGCGACCGGCCGCGCGCGTTCCCTGAGCCAGGGCGGCAAGACCGCCCAGATCAGCACGAAATCGCCGTGGCTGGAGTGGTTGGCGAAATAGATGCTCTGCTTCGGCGGCAGGCCGGTCTCATGCCAGATGGCGCGCGCTGCCGTCAGCGCCCGCGCAAACATCATGATGGCGATGGAAGCCAGCTTGGCCATCATCTCGCGCATCATGTGGTTTTGTGCCCGGTTGGGAGCCGAGCCAGTGTGCCGAAGCGCCCCTTGGCGTGACTCGGCCGTGCCCGGATGCGTTTCTTGTCTTGCGACTCAATAATCAAATGCTGCCCCTCAGCCTGCTGCCCGGCATAACTCCAGGCTGCAATGACGAATTTTACGCAATTGTGACGGCTTCTCAAGCGGTTGAAATCATGCGCAACATGATAACGCGCAGACCATGCCGGATATTCGTTCGCCGACACCATGACGGAGAAACCATTGCGGCGGCACGTCGCAGCCGTTGGCCTCCGTTCGCGTTGACCATCCGCAACCTAGCCGCTAGCTTGCGGCTTCCAGTAAGGGGAGCGTCGTCCAATGCGCCAGTAATGCCCGGTGAAAACCGAATCGCCTCAACTTCGCTTGCGAAGAGGATGGACGATGGCATTGCTGCGATCCGCATCGACGGACGAACGCTAGGGCATTTCTGCCTGCGATCTCCATTCGCCTTCGTGGGCGGTCACATCAGGACAAAGTTTCCAGGGACCGAACATGCAAGATATTTCCTCCTTCAATCTCGATATCATCGATCACAATCGCCAGGCGTGGGACAGGCAGGCAAGCCAGGACTGCGAATGGTCGCGTCCGGTAACACCGGAGATGATCGCCGACGCCCGCAAAGGGCAGTGGCAGGCGCGGCTGACGCCCGGCGATCTGCCTGTGGGCTGGTTGCCCGACGTCAAGGGCAAGAAGATCCTCTGCCTGGCGTCCGCCGGCGGGCAGCAGGCGCCGATCCTGGCCGCCGCCGGTGCGGACGTTACGGTCTTCGACCTCTCCGAGGGACAGCTCGAACAGGATCGGCGCGTCGCCGAACGCGAAGGGCTGTCGCTTTTGACCGTGCAGGGCGACATGCGGGACCTCGCGACCTTTGCGGACGAAACCTTCGACATCGTCTTTCATCCGATCTCGAACCTCTATGTTCCCGACATCCAGCCGGTCTGGCGGGAGTGCCACCGGGTGCTGAAGACCGGCGGTCGGCTGCTTTCGAGCTTCTACAATCCGATCGTTTTCGTCGGCGACCGCGATCCGGCCCATGCGGAAAAGGGCTTTATCCGCCCGGCTTACCGGCTCCCCTTTGCCGAGGTGGAGCATCTCGCGCCCGATGTCGTGCAGGCCAAGGTCGATCGGGGCGAGGCCCTGGTCTTCGGACACAGCCTTTCTGCGCAGATCGAGGGGCAGCTGAAGGTCGGTTTCCTGTTGGCCGGCTTTCACGAGGATTGGCAGCCGTCGGCTCGTTTCCTGATCGACAGGTTCGTGCCGACCTTCATCGCCACCTTTGCCATCAAAGGCGATCTTCATCCCTGATGCGGCAGGCCCGGCGCTCTGTTCGGGCCCGCAAGCTCGCACGTAACGAGGGCAGTCGCAGCGGCCGGAAGGCGCTGCGGTTGCCGATCCCGGCTTCCGCACCGCCTTTTTACCTCGCGTTACTGTTACGTACTCGCCAACGCATCGGTTTCGTACTTTCCTGTTCGTCAGCGAAACTGGAAAGGGGTCAATCCGTATGCGCTTCATCGCTTTATTGTTCGTGCCTTTGGCGGTTGCCGTGCTGGGGCTTTCGGGTTGTGCCTCGACGTCCTCGACCAATACATCCTACACGCAGCCCCAGACGTTCGCCCCCGGTCTCGGTGCGGGGAACACGGCGAACGCCACGACGGCGCCGGGCTACTACTGACCTCCCGGCGGTTCGTCTCCCGCTGACAGGCATAATCCGCGGCGGGCGCAGCCGGCCGCGGACGGCTCACTTTTGCGGCAACGGCCCGAACCCGGATGGCCGATCCGGTCCCTGGCGGTGACCCGGCTTGCATTCGCCGGCCAAAAGTTGCAAACAGCGGCGAACCATCAGGGAACACGCCATGAGCCTCTCCAAGCGCACCACCCGCCCGCTCGATCACCTCGTGCTGCCGGTGGATACGCTTACCCAGGCGCGGCGTCGGCTTTCCAATCTCGGCTTCACCGTCGCCGACGATGCCCGCCATCCCTTCGGCACCGAAAATGCCTGCGTCTTCTTCGCCGACGGCACCTATCTCGAACCGCTAGCCATAGCGTCCCGCGAGGAGTGCGAGGCGGCGGCACTCGACGGCAACGCCTTTGTGGCGCGTGATCAGGCGTTTCGTTTCCGCCAGGGACCGGAAGGCCTCTCGGCGCTGGTCTTCGGCACCGAGGATGCGGCGAGCGACCACATCCGTTTTCGGGCGCGGGGCATCTCCGGCGGCGACATGCTGGAGTTTTCCCGGCCGATGAAGCTGCCCGATGGCCGCGAAGGACTGGGCTCGTTCCGTCTTGCCTTTGCGGCGGACCTGCGCGCGCCGGATCTCTTTCTTTTCAATTGTCAGCGCGTTCGCGCACTCCCGACCGACCGGGCGGCGCTGGAGCGACACGACAACGGCGTGATCGGCATAAGCGAAGTGGTGCTGTCGGAAGCCAATCCGACTGATTTCCAGTATCTGCTGCAGGAAGCGGTCGATGAGCGCGAGGTTTCGGCGCATTCCTTCGGCATGGACGTCGCGACCACCAACGCCAAGATCTCGGTGCTGAACGCCGCCGGCATGGAAGCCTTCTTCGGTCGCTCGGTGCGCGGTGCCGAACGGGGCCTTCGCGGACGGGCGGTCGTCTTCCGTGTTGCCGATCTCGAGGCAACGCGGGCGCTCTTTGCCGAGAACGATATCGAATTTGCAGAAATGGGCGGGCGCCTCATTGTCCCCGAAATGCCGGGGCAAGGGGTGATCTTCGCGTTTGGAGCTTGATGATGAAAACCAATGCCAGAGTCGTTGTCGGTGAGGGCGCCCGTCAGGTCGCCTTCGCACAGACCGAGAAGTTGTCGCTGATCGCCGGCCCCTGCCAGATGGAGAGCCGTGAACACGCCTTCATGATGGCGGGCGCGCTCTCAGAACTCTGCAACAAGCTCGGCCTCGGCCTCGTCTACAAGTCCTCCTTCGACAAGGCCAACCGCACCTCCCTTTCGGGCAAGCGTGGCATCGGTCTCGACAAGGCGATGGAAATCTTCGCCGACCTGAAAAGGGAATTCGGCTTTCCGGTTCTGACCGACGTGCACACCGAAGAGCAATGTGCTCTGGTCGCGCCGACGGTCGATATCCTGCAGATCCCGGCCTTCCTGTCGCGCCAGACCGATCTTCTGGTCGCAGCCGCCAAGACCGGCCGCGCGATCAACGTCAAGAAGGGCCAGTTCCTGGCGCCCTGGGATATGAAGAACGTGTTGGCGAAATTCACCGACAGCGGCAACCCCAATGTCATGCTCTGCGAGCGTGGCGCTTCCTTCGGCTACAACACGCTGGTCTCCGACATGCGCTCGCTGCCGATCATGGCTTCGCTCGGCGCGCCGGTCGTCTTTGATGCGACCCATTCGGTTCAGCAGCCGGGCGGGCAGGGCGGCTCTTCGGGCGGTCAACGAGAATTTGTCGAGACCCTGGCGCGTGCGGCCGTGGCGGTTGGCGTCGCAGGTGTGTTTGTCGAGACGCACGAAGACCCGGACAACGCACCCTCGGACGGCCCGAACATGGTGCATCTGAAGGACATGCCGCGGCTGCTCGAAAAGCTGCTGGCTTTCGACGCGATCGCCAAGGGCTGAGACCCGCGCGACGCTTCGTGAAATTTTCATGAACCGCAATGGCGCGGTTGTTTTTGCATATTGCGCGCCATTGTAATTTCGAGGCCTTGGCGTATGACAGGCCCCGACCACCCACCGTCCTCAACAGGGAAGAGATCATGACTGCAATCATCGACATCATCGGCCGAGAAATTCTGGACAGCCGCGGCAACCC
Organism: Ensifer sp. ENS06; assembly: GCF_014852205.1. Classification (NCBI taxonomy): domain Bacteria; kingdom Pseudomonadati; phylum Pseudomonadota; class Alphaproteobacteria; order Hyphomicrobiales; family Rhizobiaceae; genus Ensifer; species Ensifer sp. ENS06. Next base: position 1,566,548 of record NZ_JACVBC010000001.1, read on the forward strand.
GACCGTCGAGGTCGACGTGTACCTGGAAGACGGAAGCTTCGGCCGCGCGGCAGTCCCGTCGGGCGCCTCGACCGGTGCCCATGAGGCTGTTGAGCTGCGCGATGGTGGTACGCGTTACCTCGGCAAGGGCGTCGAACGTGCCGTCGAAGCCGTCAACGGCGAGATCTTCGAAGCGATCGGCGGTCTCGATGCCGAGAACCAGATCCAGATCGACAAGACCATGATCGAGCTCGACGGCACGGCGAACAAGTCGCGCCTCGGCGCCAACGCCATTCTCGGCGTTTCGCTTGCCGTTTCCAAGGCTGCCGCCGAAGCTGCCGGCCTGCCGCTCTACCGTTACGTCGGTGGTCCGAACGCCCACGTGCTCCCGGTTCCGATGATGAACATCATCAACGGTGGCGCGCACGCCGACAACCCGATCGACTTCCAGGAGTTCATGATCGTTCCGGTTGGCGCCGACACGATGCGTGATGCGGTTCGCATGGGTTCGGAAGTGTTCCACACGCTGAAGAAGCAGCTTGCAGCCGACGGCCACAACACCAATGTCGGCGACGAAGGCGGCTTCGCGCCGGGTCTCGCCTCTGCTCCGGCAGCGCTCGACTTCATCATGAAGTCGATCGAGAAGGCTGGCTACAAGCCGGGCGAAGACATGTTCATCGCGCTCGATTGCGCCGCAACCGAATTCTTCAAGGACGGCAAGTACGTGCTCGAAGGCGAAGGCCGCACGCTGGAGCCGGGTGCCATGGCTGAATACCTGGCGGAACTCGCCGCCAAGTACCCGATCTTCTCGATCGAAGACGGCATGGCCGAAGACGACTGGGACGGCTGGAAGGCTGTGACCGACCTCATCGGCAACAAGTGCCAGCTTGTCGGGGACGACCTGTTCGTCACCAACTCGGCCCGCCTGCGCGACGGCATCAAGATGGGCGTTGCCAACTCGATCCTCGTCAAGGTCAACCAGATCGGTTCGCTGTCGGAAACGCTCGACGCCGTCGAGACCGCGCACAAGGCGCGCTACACCGCCGTCATGTCGCACCGTTCGGGCGAAACCGAAGATGCGACGATCGCCGATCTCGCGGTTGCCACCAACTGCGGCCAGATCAAGACCGGCTCGCTCGCCCGTTCGGACCGGCTCGCAAAGTATAACCAGCTGATCCGCATCGAAGAGCAGCTCGGCGTGCAGGCCGAGTACGCCGGCCGCTCGATCCTGCGTGGCTGATCGCCGCCTGATTTTTGTCTGAAAACTGAGCCCGCCCACACGGCCCCGTGTGGGCGGGTTTCTATTTTCCTGCCGTTCATGGTCAACGGTCGGTTAATCAATCGCCGCTAATCTGATTGCCGTACTGCGTATCAGGGCGGGAATGCATGTGGACACGGCATCATAAGAAACGGAAACTGGGTCGGCTGGTGATGCCGCTGATCGCGGTCGCCTTTCTCTCCTACTTCGGCTATCATTCCATTCACGGCGGCTATGGCCTGAAGGCGACCGAGCAATTCGATCGTCAGATCGTCGAGCGGCAGGCGCGGCTGGATAAGCTCACGAAGCAGCGAATGATCCTCGAAAAGGAGGTTCAGCTGATGAGTGATGGGTCGCTGGAACGGGACATGCTGGATGAAAAGGCTCGCCTCGCGCTGAACATGTCGCGAAGTGACGAGATCGTTATTTTCCACCGTGCCGCAAATTAACCTGAATTCAGTTAATTGAAATTTGTAAAGCAAAATCAATTATTTGCGTGGAATGTGAGCCATGCAAATATGGCATTGCTGTGTCTGCTTTCTTTCCCTATGGTAACCGCAAAAGGCTAACCATTGGGAGGAACGAATGGCTCCGCGAAAATCCGCGTCCGTTTCCAGCCGCAAGAGTGCCGCAAAGCCGGCGAAGAAAGACTTCAACGGCGGCACGTTCGCCGACTTCTCCAAACAGGAAGATCTGAGTGCCTACCGCGAGATGCTGCTGATCCGGCGTTTCGAGGAAAAGGCCGGCCAGCTCTATGGCATGGGCTTCATCGGCGGCTTCTGTCACCTCTACATCGGCCAGGAAGCCGTTGTCGTCGGCATGCAGATGGCGCTGAAGGAAGGCGACCAGGTCATCACCGCCTACCGTGATCATGGCCACATGCTGGCCTGCGGCATGAGCGCCCGCGGCGTCATGGCCGAACTCACCGGTCGTCGCAGCGGTCTTTCCAAGGGGAAGGGCGGCTCGATGCACATGTTCTCCAAGGAAAAGCACTTCTATGGCGGCCACGGCATCGTCGGCGCCCAGGTGTCGCTCGGCACCGGTCTTGCTTTTGCCAACCGCTATCGCGGCAACGACAATGTGTCCGTTGCCTATTTCGGTGACGGCGCTGCCAACCAGGGCCAGGTCTACGAAAGCTTCAACATGGCGCAGCTCTGGAAGCTGCCGGTGATCTACGTGATCGAGAACAACCGCTACGCCATGGGTACTTCCGTTTCGCGGGCTTCGGCACAGACCGACTTCTCGCAGCGTGGTGTCTCCTTCAACATTCCGGGCTTCCAGGTCGACGGCATGGACGTGCGCGCGGTCAAGGCCGCTGGCGACGAGGCGGTCGAGCATTGCCGCTCGGGCAAGGGTCCGATCATCCTTGAGATGCAGACCTATCGCTACCGCGGTCACTCGATGTCCGATCCGGCGAAGTACCGCTCGAAGGACGAAGTGCAGAAGATGCGCTCGGAGCATGACCCGATCGAGCAGGTGAAGGCGCGTCTGACCGAAAAGGGTTGGGCGAACGAGGATGAGCTGAAGCAGATCGACAAGGAAGTCCGTGACATCGTTGCCGACAGCGCCGATTTTGCCCAGGCCGATCCGGAGCCGGATGCATCCGAGCTCTACACCGACATCCTGCTTTGATCCGGGGAGGGACAAACATGCCAGTAGAAATTCTTATGCCCGCCCTTTCCCCGACCATGGAGGAAGGCACGCTCTCGAAATGGCTGAAGAACGAGGGGGACAAGGTGTCCTCCGGCGACGTCATTGCCGAAATCGAGACCGATAAGGCAACGATGGAAGTCGAAGCCGTCGATGAAGGCACGATCGGCAAGCTCTTGATTGCCGCCGGCACCGAAGGCGTCAAGGTCAACACCCCGATCGCCGTGCTGCTGCAGGACGGTGAAGGCGCTGGCGACATCGCCGCTCCGAAGGCCGAAGCGCCGAAGGCAGCCGCTGCCGAAGCGCCGGCCGCTTCCGCGCCGGCTCCGGTTGCAGCCCAGCCGAAGGTCGAAGTCGCTGCTGATCCGGCGATCCCTGCCGGCACCGAAATGGTGACGATGACCGTTCGCGAAGCACTTCGCGACGCCATGGCCGAAGAAATGCGCGCAAGCGATGACGTCTTCGTCATGGGTGAAGAGGTCGCCGAATATCAGGGCGCCTACAAGATTACTCAGGGCCTGCTGCAGGAATTCGGCGCCCGCCGTGTCATCGATACCCCGATCACTGAGCACGGCTTTGCCGGCGTCGGCGTCGGCGCTGCCATGACCGGCCTTCGTCCGATCGTCGAGTTCATGACCTTCAACTTCGCCATGCAGGCGATCGACCAGATCATCAACTCCGCTGCCAAGACACTCTATATGTCCGGCGGCCAGATGGGCGCGCCGATCGTCTTCCGTGGCCCGAGCGGTGCCGCTGCCCGCGTGGCCGCCCAGCACTCGCAGTGCTACGCCGCCTGGTACAGCCATATCCCGGGCCTCAAGGTCGTCATGCCCTACACGGCTGCCGACGCCAAGGGCCTGCTCAAGGCTGCGATCCGCGACCCGAACCCGGTCATCTTCCTCGAAAACGAAATCCTCTACGGTCACTCCTTCGAAGTGCCGAAGCTTGACGATTTCGTGCTGCCGATCGGCAAGGCCCGTATCCACAAGGTCGGCAAGGACGCAACGATCGTTTCCTTCGGTATCGGCATGACCTACGCCGTCAAGGCGGTTGCCGAACTCGAAGCCCAGGGCATCGATGTCGAACTGATTGACCTGCGCACCATCCGTCCGATGGACCTGCCGACGGTCATCGAATCCGTCAAGAAGACCGGCCGTCTGGTCACCGTCGAAGAAGGCTATCCGCAGTCTTCCGTCGGCACCGAGATCGCAACCCGCGTCATGCAGCAGGCCTTCGACTACCTTGACGCCCCGATCCTGACGATCGCCGGCAAGGATGTGCCGATGCCTTACGCCGCGAACCTCGAGAAGCTCGCGCTTCCGAACGTCGCAGAGGTTGTCGATGCGGTGAAAGCCGTTTGCTACAAATAAGGGGAGGGCCCTTCGATGCCTATCAACATCACAATGCCTGCCCTCTCCCCGACGATGGAAGAAGGCAATCTGGCCAAGTGGCTCGTCAAGGAAGGCGACAAGGTCAAGTCCGGTGACGTGATTGCCGAGATCGAGACCGACAAGGCGACGATGGAAGTCGAAGCCGTCGACGAAGGCACCGTTGCCAAGATCGTCGTTCCCGCCGGCACCGATGGCGTCAAGGTCAATGCGCTGATCGCCGTTCTCGCCGCCGATGGCGAGGATGTCGCCGCCGCCGCCAAGGGCGGCAACGGCGCGGCAGCACCGGCACCCGCCGCCAAGGCCGAAGCGCCTGCACCGGCAGCGCCGAGAGCTCCGGCTGCGGCTCCTGCCGCTGCACCGGCTGCAGCCCAGCCGGCCAAGGCCGAGGGCGGCGCACGCGTCTTCTCCTCGCCGCTCGCACGCCGTCTGGCAAAGGACGCGGGCATTGACCTGTCGGCAGTTGCCGGCACCGGTCCTCATGGCCGCGTCGTCAAGAAGGACGTCGAAGCCGCCGTCTCCGGTGGCGCTGCCAAGCCCGCCGCCGCACCGGCCGCCGGCGCTGCTGCTCCTGCAGCCGCACCGCTTGCCAAGGGCATGTCGGAAGACGCCGTTCTCAAGCTGTTCGAGCCAGGTTCCTACGAACTCGTGCCGCATGACGGCATGCGCAAGACGATCGCCAAGCGTCTCGTCGAATCCAAGCAGACGATCCCGCACTTCTACGTGTCGGTGGACTGCGAACTCGACGCGCTGCTGGCACTGCGTGCGCAGCTCAACGCAGCGGCTCCCGAGCAGGGTGGCAAGCCGGTCTACAAGCTCTCCGTCAACGACATGGTCATCAAGGCTCTGGCGCTGGCACTGCGCGATGTTCCGAACGCGAACGTCTCGTGGACCGAGAGCAACATGGTCAAGCACAAGCACGCCGATGTCGGCGTTGCCGTGTCGATCCCGGGCGGCCTGATCACCCCGATCATCCGCCAGGCGGAACTGAAGAGCCTGTCGACCATCTCCAACGAGATGAAGGACCTCGGCCAGCGTGCCAAGGACCGCAAGCTGAAGCCCGAAGAATACCAGGGCGGCACGACTGCCGTCTCCAACATGGGCATGATGGGCGTCAAGAACTTCGCCGCCGTCGTCAACCCGCCGCATGCCACGATCCTCGCGGTCGGTGCCGGCGAGGAGCGCGTCGTCGTCAAGAACAAGCAGATGGTCATCGCCAACGTCATGACCGTCACGCTTTCGACCGACCATCGCTGCGTCGATGGCGCGCTTGGTGCCGAACTGCTCGGTGCCTTCAAGCGCTACATCGAAAACCCGATGGGCATGCTGGTCTGAGTTGGATGAGGGCCGGCCTTCGGGCCGGTCCGTTCCTTTTCGCGCAGTCGAAGGCGGGCCCGGACGATGAAAACAGTTCTCTGCTACGGCGACAGTCTAACCTGGGGCTATGATGCCACGGATGGCGGTCGACATGCGCTTGCCGATCGCTGGCCGAGTGTCTTGCAGAAGGCGCTGGGGCCGGACGTCCAGGTCATCGCCGAGGGGCTGAACGGCCGCACGACCGCCTACGACGATCACCTCGCCGATTGCGACCGCAATGGTGCGAAGGTGCTGCCGACGCTGCTGCACAGCCACGCGCCGCTCGATCTCATCATTCTTCTTCTCGGCGCAAATGACATGAAGCCGGTGATCCACGGAACCGCCTTCGGCGCCGTCAAGGGCGTCGAGCGGTTGGTCAATCTGGTGCGTCGTCACGATTGGCCGGTTGAGAGTGAGGACGGCCCGGAGATCCTGATCGTGTCGCCGCCGGTGCTTTGCGAAACGGCCGACGCCGGCTTTGCCGCAATGTTCGCAGGCGGCATCGAGCAGTCTTCGATGCTGGCGCCCCTTTATCGCGATCTCGCCGACGAACTCGATTGCGGCTTCTTCGATGCCGGATCAGTGGCGGTGACGACGCCGCTCGATGGCGTGCATCTCGATGCGGAAAACACGCGTGCGATTGGCCGGGGTCTGGAACCGGTCGTGCGGATGATGCTCGGGGTCTGAGAATGGTCGGGGGCGTCACCATACGTCCGGCCGAAAGACGTGAGGCGGCGGAACTCGCCATCCTCGTCGATATCGCCGCGCATGGCTTTGCCTCCTGGCTCTGGTACGGCGCCGTCCAGCATGGGGTGACGGATACGGCTTTTGAGCGCGGGCGCAACAAGCTGCGCGAAGAGCCGGGTCCGGGGAACTGGCGTGATGCGCTGGTTGCCGAGGTCGATGACGAGGTTGCCGGACTGTCGCTCGGCTATGGGGTCGGGCCGGAAGCGGCTGAGATTGTTGCCGGGCACCCGGTTCTCGAGCCCCTGCTGGCGCTGCAGCGCCAGATCGTCGGCCACTGGTTCATAGAGAGCCTGGGCGTCTATCGCCATCAGCGCGGCCGGGGGATCGGCAAGGCGCTTCTGGCAAAGGAATTCGAACGCGCCGGATCGGCGCCGGTGAGCCTGATCACCGAGAGCCACAACGGCAGGGCTCAGGCACTATACAGGGCAAACGGTTTCGGCGAGGCAGCGCGCGCCGAGGCGGTTCCGCTCTTTGAGGAAAGCAAGAAACACGACTGGGTGCTCTTCACCCGCAAGGTCGCTTGAGACAAAGGCAGGAAACACATGGCTGAGAATTACGACGTCATCGTCATCGGTTCGGGTCCGGGGGGCTATATCGCCGCCATTCGTGCGGCACAGTTGGGTCTCAAGACCGCGGTCGTCGAGCGCGAGCATCTGGCCGGCATCTGCTCCAACTGGGGCTGCATCCCGACCAAGGCGCTGCTGCGCTCCGCCGAAGTTCTGCACTACGCCCAGCACCCCGGCAGCTATGGCATCAAGATCGAAGGCACGGTGACGCCGGACCTGAAGGCGATCGTTGCACGCTCGCGCGGCATTGCCGAGCGCATGAACGGCGGCGTCGGCTTCCTGATGAAGAAGAACAAGGTCGATGTGATCTGGGGTGAAGCCAAGCTCACGAAGCCCGGCGAAATCGTCGTCGGCAAGTCGACGAAGCCGGTCGTCCAGCCGCAGGCGCCGCTGCCGAAGAACACCAAGGGCGAGGGCACCTACACCGCCAAGCATATCATCATCGCGACCGGCGCCCGCCCACGCGCGCTGCCGGGCATCGAGCCCGATGGCAAGCTGATCTGGACCTACTTCGAGGCGATGAAGCCTGAGGAAATGCCGAAGTCGCTGCTGGTCATGGGCTCGGGCGCGATCGGCATCGAATTCGCCTCCTTCTACCGCACCATGGGTGTGGACGTGACGGTCGTCGAAGTGATGCCGAACGTGATGCCGGTCGAAGATGCCGAGATTTCGAACATCGCCAAGAAGCAGTTCGAAAAGCAGGGCATGAAGATCCATCTCCAGGCCAAGGTGACGAAGGTCGAGAAGGCTGCCAACTCGATCACCGCCCATGTCGAGATGAAGGACGGCAAGGTCGAGAAGATCACCGCTGACCGCATGATCTCGGCCGTCGGCGTTCAGGGCAACATCGAGAACCTCGGCCTCGAAACGCTCGGGGTCAAGACCGACCGCGGCTGCATCGTCATCGACGGCTACGGCAAGACCAACGTTCCCGGCGTCTACGCCATCGGCGACGTCGCCGGCCCGCCGATGCTCGCACACAAGGCCGAGCATGAGGCCGTCATCTGCGTCGAAAAGATCGCTGGCCTGCCGAACGTCCACCCGATGGACAAGCTGAAGATCCCGGGCTGCACCTATTGCCACCCGCAGGTCGCCTCCGTCGGCCTTACGGAAGCCAAGGCCAAGGAACTTGGACGCGACATCCGCGTCGGCCGTTTCCCCTTCGTGGCCAACGGCAAGGCGATCGCGCTCGGCGAGGACCAGGGCATGGTCAAGACGATCTTCGACAAGAAGACCGGCGAACTCTTGGGCGCCCACATGGTCGGTGCGGAAGTCACCGAACTGATCCAGGGCTTCGTCGTCGCGATGAACCTCGAGACGACCGAAGAAGATCTGATGCACACGATCTTCCCGCATCCGACGATCTCCGAGACGATGAAGGAAAGCGTGCTCGACGCCTACGGCCGCGCGCTCAACGCCTGATGGTTTCGGCGCCGGCGCTTTTGGTGTAGCTTTGGCATTGATAATGGGCGCATTTTCAATGCACGGAGACCAAAATGAGCGTGAACGGCGTCGGTATTTTGGCTGCGATCATCGTCGGCGGTTTGGCCGGGTGGCTCGCGGAGAAGTTCATGGGCAGCAGCATGGGGCTGATCATGAACATAGTGCTCGGCATCATCGGTGCGGTGGTGCTGAATTTCGTCCTGGCGGCCTTCGGCATGGCCTATGCCGGCTGGGTCGCCTACCTGATCATCGGCTTCATCGGCGCATGCCTGTTGATCGTCGCTGGTCGGGTCGTGAAACGATAGTCCGTCGGGCCATCTGCGCTTCCGTCGGGCTTCGAAAATAGACGGCCTGACATTTCCGGTCGGGCCGTCTATATAGAGCGAAAATGGGTCATCCGGCCTGATGCCGGATCCGCCGCGACGAGGAAGACAGTATGGTAACGGTGTTCGATGCCGTCTCTGACCGGGCGCAACGCGTCCGCCACCCGGAAAAGGCCCACAAGCCCGACACGGAAGTGATGCGCAAGCCGGAGTGGATCCGCGTCAAGGCGCCGATGTCCAAGGGCTACCAGGAGACGCGCGAGCTGGTGCGTTCGCACAAGCTCGTGACCGTGTGCGAGGAAGCCGGTTGCCCGAACATCGGCGAATGCTGGGACAAGAAGCACGCCACGTTCATGATCATGGGCGAGATCTGTACCCGCGCCTGCGCCTTCTGCAACGTCGCGACCGGGAAGCCGAATGCGCTCGACATGGAAGAGCCGGCCAACATCGCCAAGGCCGTCAAGCAGATGGGCCTCAGCCACGTCGTCATCACTTCGGTCGACCGTGACGATCTGGAAGATGGCGGCGCCGAACATTTCGAGAAGGTCATCTGGGCGATCCGCGAGGCCTCGCCGACGACGACCATCGAGATCCTGACGCCGGACTTCCTGAAGAAGCCGGGCGCTCTGGAGCGCGTCGTTGCCGCCAAGCCCGACGTCTTCAACCACAATATGGAAACGGTTCCCGGCAACTACCTGACGGTCCGCCCCGGTGCGCGCTACTTCCACTCCGTCCGCCTGCTGCAGCGCGTGAAGGAACTGGACCCGACCATGTTCACCAAGTCCGGCATCATGGTCGGCCTCGGCGAAGAGCGCAACGAAGTGCTGCAGTTGATGGACGACCTGAGGACCGCCGATGTCGACTTCCTGACGATCGGCCAATACCTGCAGCCGACGCGCAAGCACCACAAGGTCGAAGCGTTCGTCACGCCCGAGGAGTTCAAGTCCTACGAGACTGTCGCCTACACCAAGGGCTTCCTGATGGTGTCGTCGAGCCCGCTGACGCGCTCGTCGCACCACGCCGGCGACGACTTTGCGCGGCTGCGTGCAGCCCGCGAAAAGAAGCTGGCGGCCGTGGCAGGCTGACGGCTCGGCCGCTCAAAAAAATACCGAAACTCCGGCCCCGAGCCGGAGTTTCGCATTGGGTTTACTTGTTCCCGAGTTCCGCGGGAGTTTCCATGGACCTGCCGTCAAAACCGGCAATCGTCAACTATGTCGACGATGCCGTTGCCGCCGACCATATTCGCAGGGCCAGGCGCATCCTCGTGGTCGGATGCTCCGGCGGCGGCAAGTCAACGCTTTCACAGAAGCTCGCCCGTCAGTTCCAGTTGACCTACATCTCGATCGATCGCGATATCCGGTGGTTGCCGGGTTGGGCAGAGCGTGACCGGGCGGAGCAGCGCCAGCGCATTGTCGAGAGGATCGCCGCCGATCGCTGGGTCATGGATGGCACCGGTCCGTCCACATTCGATATCCGGGTGCCGAGAAGCGACATCGTGATCTGGGTGCGCATGCCGCGGCTTGTCTGCATATGGGGCGTCGTCACCCGCTGGCTGAAACATTTCGGCCGCACCCGCCGGGAGATGGCACCGGGCTGCATCGAAAAGGTCGATTGGGATTTCCTTCAGTTCATCTGGACGTTTGAGCAGAAGTTTACGCCGCACATCGTCGCAGGTCTGGCGAAGCACGGCCCTGACGTGCCAGTTCTGCAGTTGAAATCGCGGCGCCAGATGCGCAGGCTCCTTGATCTTCTCGGTTCTCCCGCTTAACTCCCCTTTATGCCGCATTTCGAAACCAACCACGTCGTCAAGCACACCGCAGACCAGATGTTCGACCTCGTTGCCGACGTCGAACAATATCCGCAGTTCCTGCCGCTCTGTGAGGCGCTGACGGTACGCTCGCGCAAGGAGCGCGATGGAAAAGTGCTTCTGCTTGCCGATATGACCGTCGGTTACAAGGCGATCCGCGAGACCTTCACGACGCAGGTGCTGCTGAACAAGGCAGAGCGGACGATCGACGTCAAATACATCGACGGGCCGTTCAAATATCTCGACAACCGCTGGCGCTTTGAGCCTTCGGGCGAGGGGCAGTCGATCGTGCACTTCGACATCGACTACGAGTTCAAGAGCCGCATCCTCGGGGCCTTGATGGGCTCGATGTTCGACCGTGCCTTCCGCATGTTCTCCGACGCCTTCGAAAAGCGCGCCGACAGCATCTATTCGGCCTGAGCGATCTGCGTGAGCAGATCGAGTGCGGTGCGGATGGTCGCAAGCCTTATGTTGCTGCGGCCGATATCGCCGTAGCGCATCTCGCGATGCAGCAGCGCGCCGTTTCGCCCTGCCGCAGCGAGATGCACAAGGCCGACAGGCTTTTCAGCCGAACCACCGCTCGGCCCGGCGATGCCGGTGACGGCAACGGCGAAGTCAGCCGCCGAATGCGCGATTGCGCCCTGTGCCATCTCGATCGCCGTCTGCCGCGAGACGGCACCATGGGCGACGAGCGTCGCCGTCTCGACGCCGAGCATTGCGACCTTTGCCTCATTGGAATAGGTGACGAAGCCGCGGTCGAGGACTGCGGACGAACCGGAGATCTCGGTCAGCGCACCGGCGATCAGGCCACCAGTGCAGGATTCGGCGGTCGCGACCTTGCGGCCATTTGCCGTGAACTGAGCGATGATCTCACCGGCTTTGACTTCGATGTCGGCGGACCACATCACGAAAGGTTCCCATAGACGACCGTCGCCGTGGCGATCGCAGCGATGCCTTCGTCGCGGCCGACGAAACCAAGGCGTTCGTTGGTCGTTGCCTTGACCGAGCAGCGGTCGAGTGAAATCCCCAGCATGTCCGAGAGATTTTCGCGCATCGTCAGGCGGTGCGGCCCGACCTTCGGCGCTTCGGCGATCAGCGAAACGTCTGCATTGGTGATGATGCCGCCGCGCTCGCGCACGATTTTGGCCGCGTGCTCCAGGAAAATGCGAGACGGCGCGCCCTTCCATTGCGGGTCGGACGGCGGGAAATGATCGCCGATGTCGCCGGCGCCACAGGTGGCGAGCAGCGCGTCGGTGAGCGCATGCAGCGCCACGTCGGCATCGGAATGGCCGGAAAGTTTCTTGGTGTGCGCAATGAAGACGCCACAGAGCGTGACGCCGTCGCCCTCGACGAGCTGGTGCACGTCGTAGCCGTTGCCAGTGCGCACATCGGGCAGGGGCGCGCGCTTGAGTTTCTCGTCGGCCATGGCGATATCCCTTTTCAGCGTAAGCTTGACATTGTCGACGGCGCCTTCGACGAGCACGACCTTGAGGCCGGCCCATTCGGCGATCGACGCGTCGTCGGTAAAATCCGTGCGGCCGCTTCTCGCCGCCTCCCGGTGCGCGGCAAGAATGGCCTGGAGATCGAATGTCTGTGGCGTCTGTGCGCCGTAGAGGCCGTCGCGCGGCACGGTTTCCGTGACCATGCCATCCTTGCCGGCACGCTTCAGCGTGTCTGCGACGGCGACCGCCGGCAGTACGGCCCTGACGTCCTCACTCAATGCCGCAGCGCACCGCGACAGCAGCGCGTGATCGGCAAAGGGGCGCACCGCATCGTGGATCATCACGCGGCGCGCGCCGATGTCGGCCAGGGCTTCGAGGCCGGCGAGCACCGATATCTGCCGGGTCGCGCCACCGTGGACGATGATCACGTCGCTGGCCACGGAGCGCTTGCATGCAGCGTCGAACAACGCCTCGTCGTCCGGATGGATGACGACGACGATCGGACCGGCGCCCGGCCATGTCGCGAAAGTGTCAAGCGTATGGGCGATAACGGGGCGGTCGCCGATGGTTCGGTACTGCTTCGGGCCCTCGGCGGATTGCCCGGCGCGTTCGCCGCGTCCTGCCGCGACGATAACCACGCCGCACTTGAACTGTTCTTGAGGCTGCATTTTCTGTATGAGGTCCCGCATTCGCCGATCTTCGCCGTGATGTACCGCGAAGGGTCGTGCTTTGCCAGCTGAGCTTAGAATTTTGCGCGCCGCGCCGAAATCGCTTGGCAAGTCCGAGAACAATGTCTAAAAATAGTGCAGGAACAACATGTGCCTGAAAGATATGCATTTGCCAATTCCGGCTCTTTCGTCTCCGCTTCGCATCGGATCCATCGAAATCCGCAACCGAGTTGCGCTCGCGCCGATGTCCGGCGTCACCGATCTCCCATTCCGGCGGCTTGCCTGGCGCTTCGGTGCGGGTTTCGTCGTGACCGAAATGGTGGCTAGCCGTGAACTGGTCGGCAATGCCCAGGAATCCTGGGCGCGGCTGAAGAACTCCGGGATCGAGCCGCACATCGTCCAGCTTGCGGGCCGTGAGGCCCACTGGATGGAAGAGGCCGCGAAGATCGCTGCCGACAATGGCGCCGACATCATCGACATCAATATGGGCTGCCCGGCAAAGAAGGTGACGGGCGGTTATTCCGGTTCGGCCCTGATGCGCGACCCCGATCACGCTTTGTCGTTGGTCGAGGCGACCGTCAACGCCGTCGATGTGCCCGTGACGCTGAAGATGCGGCTCGGCTGGGATGAAAACTCGATCAATGCGCCGCTGATTGCCAAGCGCGCCGAAGAGGCGGGTGTGAAGGCAATTACCGTGCACGGCCGCACGCGCATGCAGTTCTACAACGGCAAGGCGGATTGGGATGCGATCCGACTGGTCCGCGAGGTCGTCACCGTGCCGCTGGTCGCCAATGGTGACGTGGAGACGGTCGCCGATGCGGAAGAGATTCTCCGCCGATCGGGCGCGGACGCCGTCATGGCCGGCCGTTCCTCGCAGGGGCGCCCGTGGCACGTCGGGCTTCTCGCCGGGGCGGTCACGCATCCGTCACCGGCGGAGGTCGCCGATATCTTTGCGGAGCACTACGAGATGATGCTCGAATTCTATGGCGTTGAGGTCGGCCTCCGGCATGCCCGCAAGCATGTCGCCTGGTATCTCGATCGCGCCGCCCCGGACCTTGCGGGTCCGGAAAAGGCAGCAATCCTGACATCGACCGATGCCCGTTTCGTCCGCGACAGAGCCCGTGCGGCGATGCTCGACGCCACCTCGAGTAAGCCGGAAGGCGAGGCGGTCGCAGAAGGAATTGCCGCATGACGGAGAAACCGAGCATGCCCGATGCCGTCGCCAACGGTCTGTCGATGGCGGTTCTGAACGCCATCCAGAACCCGGTGATCATGGTGGATGCCAAGGGTCTCGTCGCCTTTGCCAACTGGGAGGCCGAATCGTTTTTCGGCGCCAGCGCCAACCACCTGGCGCGCCATGACATCAGCGCCTTCATTCCCTTTGGTAGTCCGCTGCTGACGCTGATCGAGCAGGTGCGCGAGCGCAAGGCGCCGGTCAACGAGTATCGCGTCGACCTGAGTTCGCCGCGCCTTGGGGCCGACAAGCTCGTCGATCTCTATGTCGCCCCTGTGCTGTCCGAGCCGGGTGCAGTCGTCGTGGTCTTCCAGGAGCGTTCGATGGCCGACAAGATCGACCGGCAGCTGACGCATCGCGGCGCTGCCCGTTCGGTGACCGGTCTCGCCTCGATGCTGGCGCATGAAATCAAGAACCCACTCTCAGGCATCCGCGGTGCGGCGCAACTGCTGGAGACCTCCGCCAACGACGAGGACCGCGCGCTGACGCGGCTGATCTGCGACGAGACCGACCGCATCGTTTCGCTGGTCGATCGCATGGAGGTGTTTTCCGACGAGCGCCCCGTCGATCGCGTGCCGCTGAACATCCATTCGGTGCTCGACCACGTGAAGGCGATCGCTAAGGCCGGCTTCGCCCGCCACATCAAGTTCGCGGAGCACTACGATCCGTCGCTGCCGCCCGTCTATGCCAACCGCGATCAGCTGGTTCAGGTGTTCCTGAACCTGATCAAGAATGCGGCCGAAGCGATCGGCGAGCGCCACGACGGCGAAATCCTGCTGACGACCGCCTACCGGCCGGGCATTCGCCTGTCGGTTGCCGGGACGCGCGAGAAGATCTCGCTGCCGCTGGAATTCTGCGTGCACGACAATGGCCCAGGCGTCCCTCAGGACCTGCTGCCGCTCTTGTTTGACCCCTTCATCACCACCAAGACCAATGGTTCAGGCCTGGGTCTCGCTCTGGTTGCCAAGATCATCGGCGGCCATGGCGGGATCGTCGAATGCGACAGCCAGCAGAACCGCACCACCTTCCGCGTGCTGATGCCTGCCTCCAAGGGCCAGGCCGCGGATGACGACGACATGCCGATGACAAAAGGAAACCTTGCATGACCGGTGCCACGATCCTCGTCGCGGATGACGACGCCGCCATTCGCACCGTGCTGAACCAGGCGCTGAGCCGCGCCGGCTACGATGTCCGCATCACCTCCAACGCGGCGACGCTGTGGCGCTGGATTGCGGCGGGCGATGGCGATCTGGTCGTGACCGACGTGGTGATGCCGGACGAAAACGCCTTCGATCTTCTCCCGCGCATCAAGAAGGCGCGCCCCGACCTGCCGGTGCTGGTCATGAGCGCCCAGAACACATTCATGACGGCGATCAAGGCATCGGAGAAGGGCGCCTACGACTATTTGCCGAAGCCTTTCGACCTGACCGAGTTGATCGGCATCATCGGCCGGGCGCTGTCGGAGCCGAAGCGCCGGCCGGCAAAGCTCGACGACGACACCCAGGACGGCATGCCGCTGGTCGGCCGCTCGGCTGCGATGCAGGAAATCTACCGGGTGCTGGCGCGCCTGATGCAGACCGACCTGACCCTGATGATCACCGGCGAGTCCGGCACCGGCAAGGAGCTTGTTGCCCGCGCGCTGCACGACTATGGCAAGCGCCGCAACGGTCCGTTTGTCGCGATCAACATGGCGGCGATCCCGCGCGACCTGATCGAATCGGAACTGTTCGGCCACGAGAAGGGCGCGTTTACCGGCGCGCAGATGCGCTCGACCGGGCGTTTCGAGCAGGCCGAAGGCGGAACGCTCTTCCTCGACGAAATCGGCGACATGCCGATGGACGCGCAGACGCGTCTTCTACGCGTCTTGCAGCAGGGGGAATATACGACCGTCGGCGGACGCACGCCGATCCGCTCCGACGTGCGTATTGTCGCGGCAACCAACAAGGACCTGAAGCAGTCGATCAATCAGGGCCTGTTCCGCGAAGACCTCTACTATCGTCTGAACGTCGTGCCGCTGCGGTTGCCGCCGCTGCGCGACCGTGCCGAGGACATTCCGGACCTCGTGCGCCACTTCGTCCAGCAAGCGGAAAAGGAAGGCTTGGACGTCAAGCGCTTCGACCATGAGGCGCTGGAGCTGATGAAGGCGCACCCCTGGCCGGGCAACGTTCGCGAGCTGGAGAACCTGGTGCGGCGCCTGACGGCACTTTATCCACAGGATGTCATCAGCCGCGAGATCATCGAAAACGAGCTTCGCTCCGAGATCCCGGATAGCCCGATCGAAAAGGCGGCGGCGCGTCCGGGCTCGCTGACGATTTCGCAGGCGGTCGAAGAAAATATGCGCCAGTATTTCGCAAGCTTTGGCGAGGCCTTGCCTCCGGCCGGCCTTTACGACCGGGTACTTGCGGAAATGGAGTATCCGCTGATCCTCGCAGCGCTCACCGCCACCCGCGGCAACCAGATCAAGGCGGCCGATCTGCTCGGCCTCAACCGCAACACGCTGCGCAAGAAGATCCGCGAGCTCGGTGTTTCGGTCTATCGCAGCTCACGCAGCGCTTGACTTGGTCGCACCCACCGTTGCATTTTCGCCACAATGCGTTGCTTGAACGGATAACGGCCGCCGAATCGCGCGTCGTTGCCGTCCTGTTCAATCGATTTGACCCAATCGATTGACGGGGGTACAGCGCGGCAGCCCATCTGGGTGGTGAGGTCAACCTTTGACCCGAGAATGCAAGCAAGAGATGCCGTCGCCGGCCGGCGACGGTTGGGGGAACGCTTTTCATGGTGGACGCAATGGCCTTGCCGCTGGGCACAGATGAGGGACTGGCGGCGCAGGATCGCCGTGGCTCCTTTGCCCTGCCGGGCCTGATGTTGGCAACCGGCGCGCTGATCTGTGCGACCGTTTCCCTGCTCGTGCTTCTCGGCCTGACGCCAATCAAGCTCGAACGAAATATCGTCATCGCCTGTGCGGCGATCAACAGCCTCTTCGTCGTCGGCCTCATCTATCTGATCGCCCGTGAAATCCTGCGTCTCCTGCGCGCCCGCCACAAAGGCCGTGCCGCAGCGCGACTGCACGTGCGCATCGTCGCGCTGTTTTCAATCGTGGCGATCACGCCGGCGGTTCTCGTCGCGATCTTTGCCAGCATCACGCTCGATGTCGGCCTTGACCGCTGGTTTTCGCTCCGAACCCAGGCGATCGTCCGCTCCTCGATCAACGTGGCGCAGGCCTATGTGCTCGAGAATGCCAGCTATCTCCAGGGCCAGACCGTGTCGATGGCGAACGACCTCGAGCGCAACCGTCAGCTCTACAGCCTCGACCGCACGGGCTTTGCCGAGCTGATGACCCGCCAGGCGCGCGGACGCGGTATGCTGGGCGCCTTTCTTGTGCGTGCCGACGGCAGCCCCATCGTGCAGGCCAACATCTCGACCGATCGGCCGCTGCCGGCGATCCCGCCGGATGCGTTGAAGAGTTCCGTCTCCGGCCAGCCGACCCTGATCCCGCCGGGGATCACCAACCTTGTCGGCGCAGTCATCCCGCTTGACGACATCCCGGGCACCTTCCTCTACACGGTTCGCAACGTCGATCCGGAGGTGATGCGCTCGCTCCGGCTGATGGAGGAGAACACCGCCGAGTACAAGATGCTCGAGGCCGGGCGAACCTTCACCCAGATCGCCTTCGGCGTCCTCTATCTCGGCTTTGCCCTCATCGTACTGCTGGCCGCGATCTGGACCGCGATCGCCGTCGCTGACCGGATTGTCCGGCCCATCCGCCAGCTGATCGGTGCCGCCGACAGCGTCGCTTCCGGCAATCTCGATGTCGTCGTGCCGGTGCGCGCCGTCGATGGCGACGTCGGTAATCTGTCACGAACCTTCAACAAGATGGTTTCTGAGATCCGCAGCCAGCAGGAGCAGATCCTGGAGGCCAAGGACGAAGTCGACCACCGCCGCCGCTTCATCGAGGCGGTTCTGTCGGGCGTGACCGCGGCTGTCATCGGTGTCGGTCGTGACCGCCAGATCACCATTGCCAATCCGTCGTCCGAAGATTTCCTGAAGAAGGCCGCGCCGGATCTTCTCGGTGCCGATCTCAGGCAGATCGCGCCCGAGATCGAGGAGGTCCTGGTCGAGGCCGAAGGGCGCCATCGCAACGATTACCGCAAGCAGATCAACGTTATGCGCGGCGGAACCGAGCGCACGCTGAACGTTCAGGTGACGCGCGAAGAGGGCGGCGAGGCGAACGAATCCTACGTCATCACCATCGACGACATCACCGATCTCGTCATCGCCCAGCGCTCGACCGCCTGGGCGGACGTGGCGCGCCGCATCGCCCACGAGATCAAGAACCCGCTGACGCCGATCCAGCTTTCCGCCGAGCGCCTGAAGCGGCGCTACGGCAAACAGATCAATCAGGACGACAAAGCCGTTTTCGACCAGTGCACGGACACCATTGTGCGCCAGGTGGAAGACATCGGACGCATGGTGGACGAGTTCTCGGCCTTCGCGCGCATGCCGAAGCCGACAAAGGAACGGGCGGATCTTCGCGCGATCCTGAAGGATGCAGTGTTCCTGCGCGAAATGGGCAACAACCACATCAACTTCGTGCGCGATCTCGGCGAGGAGCCGCTTGAGGGCTCGTTCGACGGGCGCATGCTCGGTCAGGCCTTCGGCAACATCGTCAAGAATGCCGTGGAATCCATCGAGGCGGTGCCGGCGGATGCGGTCCGCGGCCAGTCTGTCGTCGTGGCGCGTGCGCGAACCGATGCGGCGACCGGCCAGTTTGTCGTCGACATCATCGACAACGGCAAGGGCCTGCCCACGGAAAACCGGCACCGTATTCTGGAGCCATACATGACGATGCGCGAGAAGGGCACGGGCCTGGGTCTCGCCATCGTCAAGAAGATCATTGAGGACCATGGCGGACAATTGGAATTGCACGACGCGCCTGCCGAATACGACGGCGGTGTCGGGGCGATGATCCGCGTGATCCTGCCGCCTGCCGGAGAAACCGGGGGCGAAGAGAGTTTGAAGGATAAGGGTGCGAGCGATGGCCGCTGATATTCTGGTTGTGGACGATGAGGAAGATATCCGCGAGATCGTGTCGGGTATCCTGTCCGACGAGGGGCACGAAACGCGCACCGCCTTCGACAGCGACAGCGCGCTGGCGGCGATCAGCGATCGCGTGCCGCGGCTGGTCTTCCTCGACATCTGGATGCAGGGAAGCCGCCTCGACGGCCTGGCGCTGCTCGACGAGATCAAGGGGCGGCACCCGGATCTTCCGGTTGTCATGATTTCCGGTCACGGCAACATCGAGACCGCGGTCAACGCCATCAAGCGCGGCGCCTATGATTTCATCGAGAAGCCCTTCAAGGCTGACCGTCTGATCCTGATCGCCGAACGGGCGCTGGAAAATTCCAAGCTCAGGCGCGAAGTCTCGGAGCTGAAGAAGAAGTCCGGCGATCCGGTCGAGCTGATCGGCACGTCCGTTGCCGTCTCGCAGCTTCGCCAGACGGTCGAAAAGGTCGCGCCGACCAACAGCCGCATCATGATCCAGGGGCCCTCTGGTTCCGGTAAGGAACTGGTCGCGCGTATGATCCACCGCAAGTCGGCGCGATCGACGGGCCCCTTCGTGGCGCTGAACGCAGCGGCTATCACGCCGGACCGAATGGAAATCGCGCTCTTCGGGACCGAGGGCACGCCGGGCCAGCCGCGCCGCACGGGCGCGCTCGAGGAAGCCCATGGCGGCATCCTTTATCTCGACGAGATCGGCGAAATGCCGCGCGAGACGCAGAACAAGATCCTGCGCGTGCTCGTCGACCAGCAGTTCGAGCGTGTCGGCGGCACCAAACGCGTGAAGGTCGACGTCCGGATCATCTCGTCGACGGCCTACAATCTCGAAAACATGATCTCCGAGGGGCTCTTCCGCGAAGACCTGTTCCACCGGCTGGCAGTCATTCCGGTTCGTGTTCCGGCACTGGCCGAGCGGCGTGAAGACATTCCGTTCCTCGTCGACATGTTCATGCGCCAGGTCAGCGAGCAGGCGGGCATCCGTCCGCGCAAGATTGGCGACGACGCGCTGGCGGTGCTGCAGGCGCATGACTGGCCGGGCAACATCCGCCAGCTTCGCAACAACATCGAGCGGCTGATGATCCTTGCCCGCAGCGACGGTCCGGATACGCCGATCTCGGCCGACATGCTCCCAACCGAAGTGGGTGACACCCTGCCGAAGATTTCGGCCCAGGGCGACCAGCACATCATGACCTTGCCGTTGCGCGAGGCTCGCGAAATGTTCGAACGTGATTATCTGATCGCGCAGATCAACCGATTCGGCGGCAATATTTCGCGCACGGCGGAGTTTGTCGGTATGGAGCGGTCGGCGCTGCATCGGAAGCTGAAGTCGCTGGGCGTCTGAACCGGAATTTCTGGCCAACCCGCCCGCGCTCGCATGTGAAAGAACGACATGAAGGTAGTCATTTGTGGCGCGGGGCAGGTCGGCTACGGCATTGCCGAGCGACTGGCGCAGGAAGACAACGACGTTTCGGTGATCGATACGTCGGCGGCGCTGATCGCCAACATCACCGAGAGCCTCGACGTGCGCGGTTACGTCGGCCATGGCGCGCATCCGGATGTGCTCGCCAAGGCGGGTGCTGACCAGGCCGACATGCTGATTGCGGTCACGCTGTCCGACGAAGTCAACATCGTCGCCTGTGAAGTGGCGCACGCGATCTTCAACGTGCCGACGAAGGTTGCGCGCATTCGGGCGCAGAGCTATCTCGCGCCTGAGTATGCGAACCTGTTTTCGCGCGAGAACGTGCCGATCGACGTCACCATCTCGCCCGAAGTCGAGGTCGGGCGGCTCGTGCTGCGGCGCATTTCCTTTCCCGGCGCGATCGACGTCGTGCGTTTCGCCGATGACCGCATCGCCATGGTCGCCTTCGAGTGCCTGGAAGACTGTCCCGTCGTCGGCACGCCGCTGCAACAGTTGAGCGAACTGTTTCCTGACCTGCTTGCGACCGTCACCGGCATTTTCCGCAACGGCAAGGTGATCGTGCCCCATTCCGACGACCAGTTGCAGGCGGGCGATATCGCCTATGTCGTTTGCGATCGGGATCATGCGCGGCGCACGCTGACGCTCTTCGGCCACGAAGAGCAGGAGGCGCGGCGCATCATCATTTTCGGCGGCGGCAATGTCGGCTATTTCGTCGCCAAGACGATCGAGGAACACCAGCCGCGCACGCGGGTGAAGCTGATCGAGAGCGATCGCGACCGCGCGGTGATGATGGCCGACAAGTTGAGCAGCACGGTCGTCCTCAACGGGTCGGCCATGGACCAGCGGATCCTCGCGCAGGCCGATGTCCAGGACGCCGATCTCGTCGTGGCGCTCACGAACAACGACCAGATCAACATCCTCGGCAGTATGATGGCGAAACACCTGGGTGCAAAGTCCACACTCGTCCTCATCAACGAACCGTCCTACCAGGATTTTGCCGCGACTGCCGGCGTCGACGCCTATGTGAACCCGCGCGCGGTGACCATTTCGCGCGTGCTGCAGCATGTCCGCAAGGGCCGCATCCGCTCGGTCTATGCGGTGCAGAAGGGCATGGCCGAGGTGATCGAGGCCGAGGCTCTGGAAACGTCGCCGCTCGTCGGCAAGGCCCTGCGCGACCTCGAACTTCCCGACGGAATCCGCATCGGCGCGCTCTATCGCGACAAGACGTTCATCCGCCCTGATGGCGCCACCCGGATCAAGGCGAAGGACCGCGTCGTGCTCTTTGCCACCGCCGATGCGGTGCGCCATGTCGAGCAATTGTTCCGCGTCAGCATCCAGTATTTCTAAGGTCGAGACGATGTCCCGAATTGCCTATGTCAACGGCGCCTACGTGCCGCACGCGGACGCCGGCGTCCATATCGAGGACCGCGGCTATCAGTTTGCGGACGGCGTCTACGAGGTCTGCGAGGTGCGTCACGGCTATATCGTCGATCTCACCCGTCATCTCGATCGCCTCGGCCGCTCGCTCAGCGAACTGCGCATCGACTGGCCGATGACAAGGGCCGCGCTCGTCCACGTGATCCGCGAAGTCATCCGGCGCAACCGGGTGAGAAACGGCCTGTTCTACATGCAGGTCACGCGCGGCGTGGCGCGCCGCGATCACGTCTTTCCCGTAGCGGAAACACGCCCGTCGATCGTGGTGACGGCGAAGCGCACCGACGCTGCAGCCATTGCCAGGAAGGCGACCCATGGCATTGCGGCGATCACGGTGCCGGAAAACCGTTGGGATCGTGTCGACATCAAGTCGGTCGGGCTTCTGCCCAACGTGCTGGCGCGCCAGAAAGCCAAGGAGGAAGGCGCACAGGAGGCGATCTTCGTCGATGCTGACGGCACGGTGAAGGAAGGCGCAGCGACCAATGTCTGGATTGTCGACCGCGACGGAAACCTGCGCACACGACCGGCAGAACACGGCATCCTCAAGGGAATCACCCGCACCACCTTGATGGATGTGGCGGTGCCGCTTGGGCTTAAAATCGAGGAGAGGGCGTTCTCGGTCGATGAGATGCTCGCGGCGCGCGAAGTCTTTATTACGGCCGCCACCAGCATCTGTTTTCCGGTCGTTTCGATCGACGGCAAGCCGATCGGCAACGGCCATCCAGGAAGCATAGCACAGAATATTCGCGAAGCCTTTTTCGGCGTTGCGGAAAAGACATTGATTTGATACCAACTCTGAAGAGGTGTCGGGGAAGGTACTTGTGGCGCCTCTGATTGCTGAATTTGACAAAAATGCACCGGCGCAAAACGCCGGCAAATAAGAAAGAAGCGGCGCGATGGCGGAACGTTCTCAAAACTTGCAGGATCTCTTTCTCAATACGGTCCGCAAGCAAAAGATTTCCTTGACAATTTTTCTCATCAACGGCGTCAAGCTTACCGGCGTTGTGACCTCGTTCGACAACTTCTGCGTCCTGCTGCGTCGCGACGGCCACTCGCAACTGGTCTACAAGCACGCGATCTCGACCATCATGCCCGGCCAGCCGCTGCAGATGTTCGAGAACGAAGAAGCCGCATCCTGACGGGACGTTAGGCACATTACCAAACGTGATTCAAAATTGTCGTCGATCATTCCGGAGCTCGAGAAGCTCCGCGACGACATGCGCGCGGTCGTCATCGTTCCAGTCTTGAAAAAGACCGGACGGCAGTCCGCAGATATGCTCTCGACCACCACGACGCGCTCGGACGAAAGTCGCCTCGAAGAGGCGACCGGTCTCGCCATCGCGATCGATCTGGAGGTCGTGCATGGCGCCATCGTTCCGGTGGCGCAGCCGAAGCCGGGCACCTTGCTTGGTACCGGCAAGATCGAAGAGATTGGCCACATCCTCGTCGAGCTCGATGCCGGTCTTGTCATCGTCGACCATCCGCTGACGCCGGTGCAACAGCGCAATCTCGAGAAGGAATGGAACGCCAAGGTCATTGACCGTACGGGCCTCATTCTCGAAATCTTCGGCCGCCGCGCCTCCACCAAGGAAGGCACGCTGCAGGTCGATCTCGCGCATCTCAACTATCAGAAGGGCCGCCTGGTCCGAAGCTGGACCCACCTTGAGCGCCAGCGCGGCGGTGGCGGCTTCATGGGCGGTCCGGGTGAAACCCAGATCGAAGCGGACCGGCGCTTGCTGCAGGATCGCATCGTCAAGCTCGAGCGCGAGTTGGAGCAGGTGCGCCGCACACGGCAGTTGCATCGCTCTAAGCGCAAGAAGGTACCGCACCCGATCGTCGCCCTCGTCGGCTACACCAATGCCGGCAAGTCGACGCTGTTCAACCGCATGACCGGGGCAGGCGTTCTGGCCGAGGATATGCTGTTTGCGACGCTCGACCCGACGCTTCGGCGGCTGAAGCTGCCGCATGGCCGGATGGTCATCCTCTCCGACACTGTCGGCTTCATTTCCGACCTGCCGACCCATCTCGTAGCCGCGTTTCGCGCGACGCTGGAAGAGGTGCTGGAGGCGGATCTGATCCTGCATGTCCGCGACCTCTCGGACCCGGACAACCAGGCACAAGCAAGCGACGTTCTCAGAATCCTGTCCGATCTCGGCATCGACGAGAAGGAAGCCTCCGAGCGCCTGATCGAGGTCTGGAACAAGATCGACCGGTTGGATGACGAATCACGCGAGGCATTGCGCGGCAAAGCGGCGACGTCCAACAACACGGTTGCCGTTTCCGCGATCACCGGTGACGGCGTCGACGAACTGCTCGGCGAAATCGGCCGTCGTCTTTCCGGCGTCCTGACGGAATGCACTGTCGTTCTCGGCATCGATCAGCTGCAGCTTCTGCCCTGGGTCTACCAGCACGCGATCGTCGACGGTCGCGAAGACCTGGAAGACGGGCGTGTGAGCCTTGATCTCAGGTTGACCGAGAACGAGGCCTCCGAGCTGGAGCGTCGCCTTGGAAACGGGCCGAAGCCCGTCGAGGAAGACTGGTAAGCCGTAGCTTTCCAGGGGTCGGCGGCTAGCGGGCTGTCGGCCTCAGCTTTGGGAAAGGGGACGTATGGCGGGCACGCGTCCCGCTCGTTCTAGCCCAGCTGTCGCTCGATCGCCTTGGCTGCCTGCCAGAGCTCTTCCATCCGCTCCAGCGTTGCCTCATCCAGCGTCTCGCCGGCCGCGCCGAGTTCCCGCTCGATATGGGCGAAGCGGCGGCGGAATTTGGTGTTGGTGCCGCGAAGCGCCATCTCCGGATCGGTGCCGACATGGCGCCCGATGTTCACCACGGCAAAGATCAGGTCGCCCAGTTCGTCGCTGACTTTGGCGCGGTCCTTTTCTCGCAGAGCCTGGCGCAACTCGCCGATTTCCTCCTCGATCTTGTCGAGGATCGGTTCCGGCTCCGACCAGTCGAAGCCGACTTTTGCGGCGCGCTCCTGCAGCTTCAGGGCTTCTACGAGCGCCGGAAATGAGCGCTGCACCGAGCCCAAATGGTTTGCGGCTGCATCAGGCGCGAGGCCGCGCTTGGCGCGCTTTTCTTGCCGCTCTGCCTTTTCGGCCTGCTTGATCTCATCCCATTGTAGCTTCACCGCCTCGGGCGTATCGGCGTCGGATCGGGCAAAGACATGCGGGTGCCGGCGGATCATCTTGCGGGTCACCGCCTCAACGACGTCGCCGAAAGCGAAGTCGCCGGCCTCTTCGGCCATACGGGCGTGGAAGACCACCTGCAGCAGCAGGTCGCCGAGCTCGTCGCAGAGGTCGTGCATGTCACCGCGCTCAATGGCGTCGGCAACCTCATAGGCCTCTTCGATCGTATAGGGCTTGATGGTCTCGAAGGTCTGGACGATGTCCCAGGGGCAGCCGGTCTCGGGCTGGCGGAGCGCCGCCATGATGTCGAGCAGGCGCGTTATGTCGCGTGAAGGTTCCATGGATCTCAGTTCAGCGGAATGGCGTTGTCGTCCTTACCCGACTGGTAGCTGTCGGAAAGGCTCTGGTAGCGGGCGCGGATGCGGGCATCCTGGGCGGAAAGCCGATCGCGGGTTTCGGCATCGGCGTCTTTCGAGAGTGCAGCAATCGAGGCCGAGTGCCAGAAGGCGTTGTCTTGCGCGTAGCCACCCGGTTCCAGCCGGAAGACCTCCTTCAGAATTTTGAGGTCGTGCGGGATCGCGAACGCGTCGCGCGAATCCTCGTGGCTGAAGAAATAGTAGAAATTGTCGAAGCCGGCCCAGGTGATGGCAGAAAGGCACATGGAGCAGGGCTCGTGCGTCGAGAGGAAGATGAGGTCGCGCGTGTCCGGTTTCTCCGCCATCTCGTAGAAACGCTTCAGCGTGTGCACTTCGCCGTGCCAGAGCGGATTTTCCGTCTCGTTGTTGGTTTCGGCAAGCACCAGCGACAGATCGGACTTGCGCAGGATCGCTGCGCCGAAGACCTTGTTGCCGGCGGCAACACCCTTTTCGGTAAGCGGCAGGATATCCTGCTCGATGACGGTCAAAAGCCGTTCGGCGAGTTCGGGTTTTGTCATGTCTTGGGCCTCCGGCAGGTCGTTGACGGCATTTAACGGAGGTTACCCATGCGGCGCAATGGCCGCGCCAAGGTCGGCGATTGAACAGGCTCGGAGATATTTGCTCAAAATGGTGCACCGCCGAGCAAAACAATACGTGCCTGGAAAGGCATTGAAATTTCTGTTCCTTCAATTGTCGTGCGCCATAAGGGATATTCGCCGCAGCCTGTAGAAGGAACGACCGCCAGACCATGTCGCAGCAGCTCGCCGTTTTCCCCGCATTCTTTCGCGTCGCGCAAAAGCGCGTGGCGGTTTTCGGCAATGGCGACGAAGCCTTTGCCAAGGTGCGGCTGCTGCTGAACACCGAAGCGTCGATCGTCGTCTTCGCCGACGCGCCGGAAGCGGAGTTCGCACAATACCTTCGTGACCGTGGGATCGAACATGTCGCGGCCGCCTTCGCACCCGAGCAGCTCGACGGCGCCATTCTCGTTTTTGCCGCGACCGGCAATGCCGTCGAGGATCAGCGCATCGTCCTTGCAGCGCGTGAACGCAAGATCCCGGCAAATGCCGTCGACCAACCCGACTTCTGCGACTTCTTCACGCCGGCGCTCGTGAACCGTGCCCCCGTTGCAGTCGCCATCGGGACCGAAGGGGCAGGACCCGTTCTGGCGCAGATGATCCGTGCGCAGATAGATCAGCTGCTGCCCCCCTCGCTCGGCGTCGTTGCTTCGCTTGCCGCGAGCTATCGCGAGGCCGTCGATCGCCTGGTGCCGCGCGGCGTTGCCCGCCGCATGTTCTGGCGTCGGTTTTTCCAGGGGCCGGTGGCAGACAAGGTCGCCGGCGGCGATCTGGCCGCTGCCCGTCGTGAGGCTTCGCGTCTGCTCGATGCGACCGAGAAGGCGGGGGGCCATGTCTGGCTCGTCGGTGCCGGTCCAGGCGCTGAAGACCTGCTGACGCTCCGCGCCCAGCGCGTGATGATGGAAGCCGATGCGATCGTTTATGATGCGCTGGTGCCGCAGACGATCGTCGATATGGGTCGTCGTGACGCCGAGCGCCTGTCGGTCGGCAAGCGCAAGGGCTGCCACACCAAGTCCCAAGACGAGATCAACCAGCTGCTGGTGACGCTGGCTGCCGAAGGCAAGCGCGTCGTCCGTCTGAAGTCCGGCGATCCTTTGGTTTATGGCCGCGCCGGCGAAGAGATGGCGGCGATGCGCGAAGCCGGTATCAGCTACGAGATCGTCCCGGGTATCACTTCGGCCTTCGCCGCGGCGGCCGATTTTGAACTGCCGCTGACGCTTCGCGGTGTTGCCTCCTCGCTGGTCTTTACGACCGGCCACGATCTGACCGGCGAAGTCCTGCCCGATTGGGCGCGGCTTGCCGTCTCGGGCGCAACGATCGCCGTCTACATGGGGCGCACTGTTGCGGCGTCGGTCGCCGGTCGTCTGATGCAGGCAGGTCTTCCGCCGGAAACGACGGTTGCCGTCATCGAGAATGCCAGCCGCGCCGATCGGCGCCTGCTGCACGGCACGCTGAAGGACCTTCCGGATCTTGAAAACCGCAGCGAGCTTGCAGGTCCGGTCATGGTCATCATCGGCGATGCCGTCGCCGGCGCCAATTTCGAGCGGTCCGAACCGCTCGTCGCAGGCAAGGCGCGTGGCGAGAAGAAAAACATTGAAGCCGCTTTCGGGCGCGACGAACAGATTTTGAACTGAGGAAGAGGTCATGGTGAGCAAGGTTTTGACGGCAAATCGACTTTCGGACGGCATTTCCGTCTGGCTGGATGCCGCGGGCAACTGGGTCGAGCAGCTTCAGGATGCCTTCATCGCTCGCCACGCCGAGGCCGTGACGGCGCTCGAAGCCACCGGTAAGCAGGCGTTCGATGACAACAAGGTCGTCGATGCCAACGTCGTCGACGTCGAAGAGATCAACGGCACACTTCGCCCGCTGCGCATGCGCGAGCGCATCCGCGCTGAAGGCCCCTCGATCCCCTACGCTGCCGGCTACAATGGCCTTTCCGGCCCGAAACACGCTGCCTGAGGAACCGATACCCGATGTACCGTTACGATGAATTCGACCACGCCTTCGTTTCCTCCCGCGTCGAACAGTTCCGCGATCAGGTCGAGCGGCGACTGAGTGGCGAGCTTGCCGAAGACGCCTTCAAGCCGCTGCGCCTGATGAACGGCGTCTACCTGCAGCTTCACGCCTATATGCTGCGCGTCGCCATTCCCTATGGCACGCTGTCGAGCCGCCAGATGCGCATGCTCGCCCATATCGCGCGCAAATATGACCGCGGCTACGGCCATTTCACCACGCGCCAGAACATCCAGTACAACTGGCCGCGCCTGTCCGACACGCCGGATATCCTGCAAGAGCTCGCAAGCGTCGAGATGCATGCGCTCCAGACCTCGGGCAACTGCATTCGCAATGTGACCGCCGATCACTTTGCCGGCGCGGCCGCCGATGAGGTCGCAGACCCAAGGCCTTACGCCGAGATCTTGAGACAGTGGTCGAGCGTACATCCGGAATTCTCGTTCCTGCCGCGCAAGTTCAAGATCGCCGTCACGGGTGCTGAGCGCGACCGCGCCGCAATCCAGGTCCATGATATCGGTCTGCACCTGAAAAAGGACGAAAACGGCCGCATCGGCTTTGCCGTCTATGTCGGCGGTGGTCAGGGCCGCACGCCGATGATCGCCAAGAAAATTCGCGACTTCCTGCCGGAGGAGGACCTGCTGTCCTACACGACGGCGATCATGCGCGTGTACAACCTGCACGGCCGCCGCGACAACAAGTACAAGGCCCGCATCAAGATCCTCGTACACGAGACCGGCGCCGAAGAATTGTCGCGTCAGGTCGAAGTCGAGTTCGCGGCCCTCAAGGACACAGAACTGAAGCTGCCGGAGACCGACATCCAGGCGATCTCCACCTATTTCGCACCACCGGCCCTCGAAAACCGTGCTGAAGGCTGGGAGAGCCTGGCGCGCTGGAAGAAGACCGATCCCGAGTTTGCCCGTTGGGTGCAGCAGAATGTGCAACCGCACAAGCACCCGGACTACGGCATGGTGACGATCTCGCTGAAGCCGATCGGCGGCATTCCGGGCGACGCCAGCGACGCGCAGATGGATGCCGTTGCCGATATTGCCGAGGAATACGCCTTCGACGAAATCCGAGTCAGCCACGAACAGAACCTGATCCTGCCGCATGTGGCGCTGGCCGATCTCGAGCCGGTCTACCGCGCGCTGGTCGCCTCAGGTCTTGCCACTGCCAATGCCGGCCTGATCACGGATATCATCGCCTGTCCTGGGCTGGACTACTGCGCACTTGCCAATGCGCGCTCCATCCCCGTGGCGCAGGAAATTTCGACCCGCTTCGGTTCGCCCGAGCGTCAGGCCGAGATCGGTGAGTTGAAGATCAAGATCTCCGGCTGCATCAATGCCTGCGGTCATCACCATGTCGGCCATATCGGGCTGCTTGGCGTTGAAAAGAAGGGTGCGGAACTCTATCAGATTACGCTTGGTGGCTCCGGCGACGAGAACACCTCGATCGGCGAGATCATCGGCCGCGGCTTCGAACCGGAGAAGGTGACCGACGCCGTCGAGACCATCGTCGACACCTACTTGGGACTGCGCCGCGACGGTCAAGAGACCTTCCTCGAGGCCTATCGCCGCGTCGGCCCCCAACCCTTCAAGGATGCGCTCTACGGCAGCGCGCAGGAAGCTGCCTGAGGCGCTGAGGAACGGAAATGACGAAAATCTGGAAGGAAACCGGTTTCGTGGGCGATGATCCCTGGGTCATCGAGACGGAGGAAACCAAGGCAGGCTCGAACGAGAAGGCGATCGTCGGTCTCGACGCGTTCCTGGCCAAGGTTGCAGACAGCGACGAAACCGGTCTTGGCGTGGTCATCGCGCCGGCAGACGACGTGACGAAGCTCGCACCACACCTTGATCGCCTTGCGCTGGTGGCCGTCGCATTCCCGGCGTTCAATGACGGCCGCGCCTTCAGCCATGCGTCGCTGCTGCGCGCGCGGCTTGGCTTTACCGGCGAGGTGAGGGCGGTCGGCGACGTGCTGATCGACCAGATCCCGCTGATGCTGCGCTGTGGCGTCGAAAGCTTCGCTGTCAGCAATGCGACAGCGCTGAAGCGTTTGTCCGAAGGACGCCTGCCGGGCATTGCTGTGCACTACCAGCCGACCGCCAAGCCTTCGACTGATGCTAAATCCTATAGCTGGCGCCGGGTGTCATAGGGTAGGGTTGGCCGCGACAGTGTGAAGCACGCCGAAATCCCCAAAAGCGACTATATTTGGAAGAGATTTCCTTTCAACAAGGCGCAGCTTGGAATATCGGCTTATTGTTGATAGACAGGGTCATCATTTACAGGACTTGTAGCTAAGATGAATGCTCCGGCAAAAACGGAAGATTTCGCGATCCAGGCACCGGCAGGCGTCTACGTCGAGACGGTGACCAGCGTTGAACACTATACGGATCGGCTCTTCCGCTTCCGCATGACCCGCCCTGCCGAATTCCGCTTCCGCTCGGGCGAATTCGCGATGATCGGCCTGATGGTCGGCGACAAGCCGGTCTATCGCGCCTATTCGATCGCCAGTCCGGCCTGGGACGAAGAACTCGAGTTCTTCTCGATCAAGGTGCCGGATGGCCCGCTGACCTCGCACCTGCAGGGGATCAAGCCGGGCGACAAGGTGCTGATGCGCAAGAAGCCAACCGGTACGCTGGTGCTCGACGCGCTCGTTCCCGGGCGCCGTCTCTACATGTTCTCGACCGGCACCGGCATTGCGCCCTTCGCAAGCCTGATCCGCGATCCCGAGACCTATGAAAAGTTCGAGGAAGTGATCCTCACCCATACCTGCCGCGATGTTGCCGAACTGAAATACGGCTTCGATCTGGTCGAGGAAATCCGGAACCATGAGTTCCTGAACGAGATTGTCGGCGACAAGCTGCGCCACTACGCGACGGTGACCCGCGAAGACTTCCCGTTCAAGGGCCGCATTACCGACCTGATGGTAAACGGCAAGTTCTTCTCCGATCTCGGCCTGCCGCCGCTCGATCCAGCTGTCGATCGCGGCATGATCTGCGGCTCGACCGCGATGCTGAAGGACACCAAGGAAATCCTCGAGGCCGCTGGTCTCACCGAAGGTGCCAACAACAAGCCGGCCGAATTCGTGATCGAACGCGCCTTCGTCGGCTGACCCTTTTTTGTGCAGTTTATCGTTCGAGGGGCGCGCCAAGGGTGCGCCCCTCGTCGTTTAAGGCGAAATGCCATCGAGCTATGCGTCGGCGGTAGTTCCGCCTTGCCCATTCTGCGTACCGCCCTGCGGTCCGAGCGGCTATCGTGCTCCTGCAAATCTTCATAGCGTGCGCACGCAGACATGCGAAAATAAGCGCACGACGAACCAAGCCCGCGCCGTCCTGATATGAGCCTCGTGGGCCATTTCTGGGAGTGCCCGATGAGTCATGTTCCGCCAACCGACCTGGAAGCCAGGATCCGCTGCAAATCGCTGCGTGATCGCATCGCTACGCCGGAAGAGGCGGCCGGGCTGATCAAGGACGGCATGACCATCGGCATGAGCGGCTTCACCAAGGCCGGTGACGCGAAGGCCGTGCCGCTTGCCATGGCCGAACGGGCCGCACGGGAGAAGTTTCGCATCACGCTGATGACGGGCGCCTCGCTCGGTCATGACATCGACAAGACGCTGACAGAGGCCGGTGTTCTTGCCCGGCGCCTGCCGTTCCAGTCGGACCCGGTTCTGCGAGCGGCGATCAACCGCGGCGAGGTGATGTTCATCGATCAGCACCTCTCGGAAACCGTCGAGCAGTTGCGGTCCGGCCAGATCAGCCCGATCGACTATGCGGTGGTCGAGGCGGTGGCGATCACCGAAGACGGCGGCATCGTTCCGTCGACATCGGTCGGCAATTCGGCAAGCTTCGCGATCCTGGCGAAGAAGGTGATCGTCGAGCTCAATCTCAGCCACAGTCCCGAACTCGAAGGCCTGCACGATATCTTCATTCCGGCGAAGCGACCGAGCCGCACGCCGATCCCGGTCGTTGCCTGCGATAGCCGTGCGGGCTCGCCCTACATTCCTGTCGATCCGGAAAAGATCGTCGCAATCGTCGTCACCGAGAAAGAGGACAGCGCCGCACGGATCTCTCCGCCGGATGCGGAGACGACGGCGATCGCCGGCCACCTGATCGCCTTCTTGCAGGAGGAGGTGCGCAAGGGCCGCCTCGACATGACGCTCAACCCGCTGCAGGCGGGCATCGGCGTCATCGCCAATTCGGTGCTGAGCGGCCTGGTCGACAGTCCGTTCCATGATCTGCGTATGTATAGCGAGGTGCTGCAAGACAGCACGTTCGAGCTTTTCGAGGCCGGCAAGCTGAGCTTCGCCTCGGCCTCGTCGATGACGCTTTCCAGCGCCTGGGCTGATCGCGTGTTCCGCAACATCCGCGCCTACAAGGACAAGCTGGTGCTGCGGCCGCAGGAGGTGAGCAATCATCCGGAGATCATTCGGCGCCTCGGTGTCATCGGCATCAACACGGCGCTCGAATTCGATATCTACGGCAACGTCAACTCGACCCATGTTGGCGGTACCGACATGATGAACGGTATCGGCGGCTCCGGCGATTTCGCCCGCAACGCCTTCCTGTCGATCTTCGTCGCCAAGTCGGTTGCCAAGGGCGGGGCGATATCGTCTGTCGTGCCGATGGTGTCCCATGTCGACCACACGGAGCACGACGTCGATATTCTGGTGACCGAGCATGGTCTTGCAGATCTGCGCGGCCTGGCGCCGCGGGAGCGCGCACCCGTCATCATCGAAAACTGCTGCCACCCGGCCTATCGGGAGCTTTTGTCGGATTACTTCAATCGTGCGGTCGCCACCCGTGGCGGACAGACCCCGCATATTCTGGAAGAGGCTTTCGACTGGCATGTGCGCCGGCTGAAGACCGGCAGCATGATGCCGACGGCCTGAAGTGTGTTGAAGAAACAACCGTGAAAGCAATCGCTTGCCGTTGTTTCTTCTCGTGCAGGCAAGGTTTCTTCAGGCGTCTGATAGATAGCTCATCAGGTCCGCCATCGCGGCCGACGCGCCTTCAGCGTCGGCCCGCTCGATCGCATCGATCACCGTGACATGGCGGCGGACCGATCCGGCCATCTTTTCAGGCGAGGACGAAGCAAACCAGATGCGGCGCGCATGTGTCTGCAGCGGGGCAAGTGCTGCGGTCAGGAACCGGTTGGGGCAGGCTTCTTCCATCAGTTCGTCGAACACCTTGTCGGCGACGAGAAAACCCTCCATTTCGCCCGCATCAAGACAGGTAGCCATCTCCGCACCGCAACGTTTCATCGCGCTTCGCTCCTCGGCGCTTGCGTGCGTTGCCACGAGGGCGGCGGCAAGCGGCTCCAGTTTCTGGCGCGTCTGCATGACATGCACCTGGTCGTCCGGCCGGATCGTGGTGATTTGCAAACCGACACGGGGACGGATATCCATGAGACCCTGCCATGCCAGCTTCTGGATCGCCTCGCGAACCGGTGTTCGCCCGAGCCCGGCAAGTTCGATCAACTGTCTCTCGGTGACCAGGGCGCCGGGCTCGAGCTTCAGCGTGACGATCAGGCGTTCAAGCGCGAGATAGGCGAGGTGAGCCTGGGATTGCGGTGACATGCCGTTCCTTTGGTTCTGATATATCAGTAACTTGCACGATTTCCTGCAACCAGGCAAGCGCGTCGATTGCCTGCATTTGTGCGGGTCAAAGGGGGTGGTTTGCCTATGTGGTCAATAAAATAAGCGAATGCTTAAAAAATACGAATTTCAAAGGCATGAATAAACCAACCTCATAGGACGTTTCCAATAGGAATCGTGTTGACGAACCGGGAGGTGCTTGCCACTCTCCCAACAAAGGCCCCGCGTGAAAGAGGCGCGTGGGCCGTTGCGGCAAGAACCTGGTTGCATGTTTCCTTGGTCGCTAGGGGTCGAAGGCAACAGGCACAAGGCAAGGCAACAACCGTCAGCCATCGGCGTTGAGGGGCGCAAGATGCAAGTGGGCGCGTTTCTGGTCTGGTCCTTGATGGCATTTGCGGCGCTGCTGGCCGTACCCGCAGTCAGTCACACCAATGCATTGACGACATTCTCGCTGATGGCGTCGTCGGCGGCCTTTGTCGGCATGGCGGTCGCGCAGTTCATGGCCGCGCGCCCGCCGTTCGTCGAGGCTCTCTTCGGGGGGCTCGACCGTGTCTATCATTTTCATCGCAGGATAGGCATCTCGGTGCTGTGCCTCATCCTCGTGCACTATTTCCTGAAACCGGACTTCAAGGGCCTGGCGCTGACGAGCGGTCTGAACCAGCTTGCTGCATCCGCCGGCAAATATGCCTTCTACGGTTTCGTCGTGCTGCTCGTTCTCAGTATCGTCAAGATCATACCGCGGACGAAGATCGAGATCCCCTACCATCTGTGGCGCTACACGCACCGCTTCATCGGCCTGCTCTTCTTGATGGTCGCCTTCCACCAGATGTTCATCAAGCGCCCCTATGACGGTACCGCGCTTCTGGCGGTCTACCTCAACGCCTTCGCAGCACTTGGCATCCTGAGCTACGCCTATACCCAGCTGCTGCCCTGGCTCAGAACCCGCGGCTACGAAGTCTTCGATGTCGCCCGGGAGGACGGGGCGACGGTGATTGCGGCGCGGCCGCTGCGGCGTGCCTTGCGCGCCAAGCCCGGGCAATTCGGTTTTCTGCGGGTGCTGAAGCCTGGGCTGCGCGAGCCGCATCCGTTTACGATCGCTGGTATCGAGCCCGACGGGGTCGTGCGCTTCGCGATCAAGCCGCTTGGCGACTACACCCAGGCCCTGCGCGACGGAATCGCTGTCGGCGACCGATTGAAGCTCGAGGGTGGCTATGGCCGCTTCAACCACCGCCGTGGCGGCAAGAAGCAGATCTGGCTCGCCGGCGGCATCGGCGTTACACCGTTCCTGGCGATGGCGCGGCATCTCAATGGCGATGAGGGGCAGGACATCCACATGGTCTATTGCGTGCGCGACCGGCGCGAGGCGATCGGCCTGGAGACCTTCGAGGGGCAGGCCGGAAAGCTCGGCAACTTCACTTTTGTCCTGCACGATTCCTCCGTGGACGGGCGCCTGGATGCGGCCAAGCTCGCGAACGGCAGCGCGATCGATCCGGCGGAAGCCGATCTGTGGTTTTGCGGTCCGCCACCTCTCAGGGAGGCGATCGTCAAAGGTCTGAAAGATCTCGGTAAGCGGCCGAAGCGGGTTGAATTCGAGCGATTTCAGTTTCGATAGTGCAGCGGATTTCAGTAGCGATTCTATTGTTTTAGGGAGTGGGTTTCATGCGCAGTCTGCAGAGAAAGCGAGAAGGCGCCTCGTCATTGTCCGGTCTTGGCCGCGGATATTGGGCCGTTTCATTTGCGGCGCTGGTCGCAGTCTCGCTCTGTCCCGCTGGTGCCTCGGCACGCGATGCCTTCGCTGAGGATGCCTTCTCCACCTACAAGGCCAATGTCGACAACGGGAAATACATGTTCAACGCCGCAGGCTGCGGCGCCTGCCACGGCTCCGGCGACAACACCGAACTGCTCTCCGGCGGCATGGAGATGAAGACGGCGATCGGCACCTTCTATGCGCCGAACATTTCGCCGCACGCCAATGGCATCGGCGGTTGGACCAATGCGCAGTTTCTGAATGCGGTTCTGGTCGGTCTCGATCGCGAGGGCAACAACCTCTATCCGGTTATGCCCTACACCTCCTATGGCGGCATGAAGCCGGAGGATGCGCTCGACATCAAAGCCTATATCGACACGTTGCCCCAGGCGGATGCGGTGTCGAAAGAGGATGAGATTGCTTTTCCGTTCAGTCGCCAGACGACGATCACGCTCTGGAAGCGCAGCCACTTCACGGTGCCGGCCTACCAGCCGCGCGAGGAGACGCAAGCCGAGCGCGGCCGCTATCTGGTCGAGAATGTCGGCGGCTGCGGCGATTGCCACACACCGCGCACCACGACCTATGGGCTCGACCTGGAGCGCGCCTATGAGGGCGAAAAGGATTTGAGCGGCGCGGTCGCGCCCGACATCAGCAAGACGAAGATGGCCGGTCTTGCCTCGCCCGACGTTTTCACCAGGGGCCTGATCGAGGAAGGCAAGAAGCTCTCGGGCGCGCCGATCAGCGATCCGGTGATGCGGCGTATAGCCAAGGGGCTGAACGTTCTTTCTGACGACGATCGCCGCGCGATCTATGCCTTCCTTGCCGATCGTGAAGTGAAGGCCCCCGCGCCGGTGGCGCAGTCGGTCACGGCCGTCTGCAAGGAGAATACGGCGACTGAAGCGCTGGGCGGCGGCAATGCGGCGCTGGCGCAGCAGGCAGATGCCTTCATCGGCAGATACTGCCGCAACTGTCACGGGCCGGGCGAAAGTTCGCAGGGGAGCTACCCGGCGGGCGAACTCGCCTCGATTGCCGCCGACGCAAACTTCGTGACCCCCGGAGATGCCTCGAAGTCACGGCTCTACGCGACTGTCGTCAGCGGCCGCATGCCGCTTGGCAAGCGCCCCTCTGCCGAAGAGATCAAGGTGCTGGAGGACTGGATCAACGCACTGAACGAAAAGAGCCTGCCGCAGACGGTGGCCGCAAAACCGGCGCGCGCCCGCCCGATGTTGGGTTATGGCCAGTTCGTCGATGCGGCGCTGAAGGACATCGAGACGGTCAGCGCGCTCGACCGCCCCTACATGCGCTACTTTTCGTATCGCGACCAGTACAACGGCATGATGGGCTGCGAGGACGACCAGAC
Source organism: Ensifer sp. ENS06 (assembly GCF_014852205.1). Classification (NCBI taxonomy): domain Bacteria; kingdom Pseudomonadati; phylum Pseudomonadota; class Alphaproteobacteria; order Hyphomicrobiales; family Rhizobiaceae; genus Ensifer; species Ensifer sp. ENS06. The sequence goes on from NZ_JACVBC010000001.1 coordinate 1,603,153, forward strand.
CTTCATGAAGCGCATGGACGTGCTTGCCGGCGGCTTCAAGAAGCTGCTGAATTCGCTGTCCTACGGGCCAATGCTGGTGCTTCCGACAGAGGTCGACGGCACCAATGGCTTGCTGGTGCGCGTCGATCTGCGCGAACTCCAATGGGACGCGGCGGACTATGACTTCCTGATCAAGCGCTATTTCTATGGGATTGATCCCGAGAGCGATGCGTCGCTTTCGGCCCTTTCGAAGGAAACGGCGACGCAACTGCCGATCATGCGGGTCGACTGGTTCATGAGCAACGGCGCGCGCCCGGAGATCTACAACCGGCTGATGAAGTTGCCGACCGAGATCGCCGAACTCGAAAAGCGCTTCAAGATCGACGTGGCCGGCAACATTCGCAGGCGCGATGTGTTGCGGGCCGGATTCGCCGACGGCTCGTCCGGGGTTTCCGACCACAACCGCATGCTCGAACGGCACGACATGCCGTTCGGCGGCTACTACTGGAAGTCCTATGATTTCGGCGGCGACATCGGCAAGCAGGTGCTGAAGCGCTTCCCGCACGGGCCTCGGGAATTGGCACCGCTCGACGCGGGCCTCGTGCCCTTCGAGCACGACGGCGGCGAAATGATCTTCTCGTTGCCGAACGGCCTGCAGGGCTACTACCTCTCGACGTCAGCAGGAAAGCAGCTTGATGTCGGGCCGACCACCATCGTGTCCTTCCGCAAGCGCCCGATCGGCAAGGGCGTCGAGATCATCAACGCGCGGTCCTGTGTCGATTGCCACGCCGATGGCATCCTCTCGAAACGCGATCAGCTGCGCGAGCAAATCGAGACGTCGACGCTGTTCAGCAAGGATCAACAGGACGTGCTGCTTGCCATGTATGTGAAGCAGGAGGAACTGGACGAAACCTATCGCAAGGACCGCGAGCGCTTCGTCAACGCGTTGAAGATGCTCGGCGTCACCGAGCCGACGCCCGATGGGGGCCTCCAGAGCAAGCATGCGCCGGGCGAGGCGGAGCTCATCACCTACTTTGCCGACAAGTACGAAGACGAGCTCGACTTCGATGCTCTGGCGGCCGAGTTTGACATGACGCCCAAGCAATTCTCAGAAGCGATCAAGCGGGTGACGAACACCGATGTCCTGCGCCTCGGGCTCGACTGGGTGACGACGCTGGAAGCGGGCGGAACCATTCCGCGCAACGAGGTCGAGCAACAATATGCATTGCTGATGGCGCCGCTCACCCAGCGCCGTCCGCTCGACACGACGGCGATCGTCATTGCCGGTTCCGAGCCGATGGTGGACGACAGGCCGCAGTCGATCGCAGCCGCCGTGCCGGACTATCGCAAGGAGGATGCGGGGACTGGCCACAAGCTCGAGCTGGCCCTGAACGTGAAGTCGACGACGGCGAAGGTTGGCGACGAGCTTTCCTTCGAACTCAGCGCCAACCAGGCCTGCGAGCTGCAAATCCTCTATGTCGAGGAGAACGGCAACGTCGAGGTCATCCCGGACGTCATGATCGGCAACACCACGCTTAAGCCGGGCGAGCGGCGCCTGATCCCGCAGCCGGGCACGGGCACGCTCACCTTCGACACACCTGCGCCCGCCGAAACGATGCTGGCGTTCTGCCGTGCCGGCGGGCTCGGTGACCAGAAGCTGACGGTGGAGAAGGCACGCCAATATGTCGCGACGTCGCGGTTGCCGCCGACACGGGGACTCGCGATCAACCTGGCCAAGCGGGCGCAGGGTGACGCGGGTGCCAGCAGTGTTCAGATGGTGACGTTCGAGATCAAGGATTGATGGTCGAGTCATGGTTCAGCTACGAGCATTTCTCCTCGCTTCGGCGGTTCTGGCGGTCTTCACCGCGCCGGTCATGGCCTGCGACGGTCTTCGCCTGGCCTCCGAGGCGCTGAACCGCGCCGACGAGGCCGGCACTAAGGTGGCGGCCGACCCCGTAAACATGAAGGGTTGCTCGGCGACCGAGATCGCGCTCACCCGGCGCATCGCGGCGCTCGCAACCTTCAACCGGGTTGCAGCGGCAGTGGGGCAAGGCGCGAAGCTTGAAACCTTCGAAGCGGAACTGACGGCCGCAAGCCGCGACGCCGGCGGCCCCTGGCAGATCCTCGATGCGCTCGGCGACATCAAGCGCGAGCGCAAGGATTACGACGCCGCGGCGACCTCCTATCAGCAGGCGCTGGAAGATGCGGCAAACGAGGAACTGACGCCCGATTGGATGGCGCCGGACAAGGCCTATATCGAACGGCTGGACCGCCTGGCTTCGGAAATGCGGCTCGCTGCAAGCAAGCCGGTAAAGCTCGCCGCGCGCGGCGCCTGCAAGTTCTCCTATCGCGGTGTCTCGATCCGGAAAAAGGCGACGCCGGTGCGCTACGTCTTCGGCACGGCCGAGTTTACGCCCGAAGGCCTCGAGTCGGCCAGGGACCTGTTCGAGTGCCTGAAGTCGGCAAAGCCGGCCGCGATCACCCTGATCGGTCACACCGATCCGGTAGGTACCCCCGAGGCGAACATGGCGCTCTCGCTCGCCCGTGCAAAAGCGTTGGCTCAATACCTCGTCGACGCCGGTTATCCCGGCACCTGGACAGTCGTCGGCAGGGGCGAGGACGAACCGTTCAAACCCGATGATCCGACCGCCTATAGCGAGGAGATGTTGCACCAGCTCGACCGGCGTGTGGATGTGGATGTGGGGAAATGACAGTGCTGTGCAGAACCCTGCTTGCGATGAGCTTGCTCGCATTGCCGGTGGCCTCGGCGATGGCCTCGACCTCGGCGCTGGTCGTCGGGGTGGACAAGTATCCGCACGAAGTAAGCCTCGATGGTGCCGTCCGCGATGCGCAAGACGTCACGCAGGCGCTGAAGGCGGCGGATGTCGCCCCGATCCGCCAATTCATCAACGAACAGGCGACCAAGGATGCAATCCGTGCGGCCTGGGGCGAGCTTGTGACGGCCGCTGAGCATGGTGATACGATCGTCTTCACCTATGCCGGGCACGGCGCGCAGATGCCGGAGCTGGTCGCCGGCAGTGAGGAGGACGGGCTCGACGAATTCCTGGAGCTGCCGGGCTTCGACCGGGCGCGTGCTGAGGAGACGGCGAGCGAAATCATCGTCGACAACGAGCTCAGCGCCTGGTTCGCGGAGGCGGAAACCAAGGGCATTCATGTCCTGTTCGTCTCCGACAGCTGTTATTCAGGCGGCATGAACCGCTCGATCTCCGGCAAGACGCGGCTGGCGCCGATGGTGCGCGCCAAGCTGCCGCCGCCATCCAAGGAGGCGCTGTCCGGCGCCAAGGTGAGGGACGTGGAGCTGTCGCAGGTGACGATCCTCGCCGCATCGCTCGAAAGCCAGCCGACCCCGGAAGTGGTTATCGGCGGCGAGCCCCGCGGCGCCCTGAGCTGGAGTTTTGCCCGTGCGTTGGAAGGCGCCGCCGATCGCGATGGCGACGGGCGGATTTCGCGGGTCGAACTCGAAGACTACGTGTTTTCCAACGTCAAGCTGCAGTCGGAAGCCCTGCAGGTGCCGAACTTCACGCCACAACTGGCGCGCTCCGATAAGGAGATCGTGCTGTCCCTGCCGCGCAGCGCCAAGGTCGGCGTGGCGCCAACAGTGAGCGGCACGAAACATGCACTGAAGTCGCCGCGCGAAACCGGATGGACGGGCAAGTTGCCATTGAGCGTCGTCGGTGACATGCCTGATCTTGCCAATATCGGTGGCGACGGCGTGCCCTACCGGTGGGAGGCGACATCCGGTGTCTTCTATACGCCGAACGGGGACGTCGCCGCGGAACATGTCGCGCCCAAAAGGCTCCAGGGCGTGGTCGACAAATTCATCCTGGTGGGTTTTCTGAAAGCACTTGCGGCGCAGAGCCCGGGAGCCGTTTCGCTGAAGCCCGTCAAGGACATCTACTTTGCCGGCGACCGCCTGAACGTCGAGGCGCCGCAGGGCGGCTATGCCAACATGCTGGTCTTCAACCTCGCCAACACAGGCGAAGCGCAACTGCTCGACGTGCAGATTGCCGGCAGCGAAAGCCATGCCTTCAAGCTGCGTGACCTGGAGGTGGTCAAGCCCTTCGGTGCGGACCATCTGGTCGTCATCGCGACCAATGCGCCTGTCGACGCGATCGCGGCCGCCTTTGCCAATTCGGACCTCGACGCAGCGGCCTTGCTGCGCTTGCTCGAAACGCGCCTGGAGGGGAGTGAGAGTACGATCGCAGTTCAACCGCTTTACACGAGAGGTCAGGGCCAATGAGCATGGGCGCCAGATCGCGAGTGCCGTTCTTTCACGCCCTTGCGTGTTTCATGCTGCTGGCTGCTCCTGCGGTCGCCGGAGATCGGGCTTTGCTGATCGGGGTCGGCAACTATCAGAACTTGCCGACCGAGTTTTCCCTGCCCGGACCGGCGAACGATCTGGTGGCGATGCAAAGGCTCCTCACGGAACGGCTCGGCTTCGACAGTGCCTCGATCCGCGTGCTGAAGGACGGGCAGGCGACCAGAGCTGAAATCCTGTCATCCATGAACGGCTGGCTTGTCGATGCGACGAAGCCCGGCGATCGCGTCTATCTCTATTTTTCAGGCCACGGCCTGCAGGTGAAGGATGCGGATGGCGACGAAGCGGATGGGCTGGATGAAGCGATCGCACCTGCCGACATTGCCGCCGGTGAAACGGACTGGCAAGGCGCTGTCCTCGACGACGAGATCGATGCGGTGCTGGAGCGCCTGAAGGGGCGCGCTGTGACGGTCGTGATCGACGCCTGTCACTCCGGCACGATCTCCCGGTCGCTGTCCGAGGACATCAAAAAGCCTATCGACGGCGCCCGCTTTCTCCCGCGTCCCGATGCCAAGCCGGTCGAGCAAGCGCTGACCCGCGGCCTTAGGATCGATCTTGCCCTAGTCGACAAGCCGAAGCTCGTCGATGCCGGGGTGACCGCCTGGAGTGCGGCGGCGCCCTATCAGGTCGCCTGGGACGATGTCCGGTTACCGACAGCGGATCGGCACGGGGTCTTCACCGCAGCCTTCGTCGCCGGCCAGACCGGCGACGCTGCCGATGGCAATGGCAACGGATTGACGAGCAACGCCGAGCTTCTTGGATATGTAAAGGCGCAATCTGCCTCCTACTGCGCCTTGCAGGACCAATGCGGCAATCTCGACCCGCAGTTGGAAGGCAGACCCGAGGCGCTCGGCGACAGCGCGATGGTGCCGGAAAAGCGCGATGCGGATGGCAGCGGGCAGGGCGGTAATCAGCACGCCAATGCACCGAATGCAGCGGTGCCGAGCTATCAGGCGGCCAACCCCATCGATGCCGTCGGTGATATCATCGGCAAGAGCGAAGCCGGCGATGTCACGCTCTCTATCGACAAGCCGACCACCATGAAGGCCGGCGAAGTCTTCAAACTGACGGTCAACAGCCACACGGCCGGCAATCTCCTGCTTTTCGATGTCAACAGCCAGGGCAAGGCAACACAGATTTTCCCGAACGAGTTCGCGCAAAAGATCACGACGTTGGCGCCGGACGTGCCGCTGACCTTGCCGGATGAATATTACGGTTTCGATTTCGAGGCCTCGGGCGAGGGCGACGGCATTTTCGTGGCGCTTGTCGTCAGCGATGCTGTCGACTTGAGCGATCTTGCGCCGATATCGCGGGGCCTCAAGGTGGAGGTCGATGCGCGCGAGACCTTGAGCGAGATCATCGCGCGGCTGCAGAAGAACTGGACCGAGGATCTCGACACGCGCGGAATCCATTGGTCAGTCGGCACCCTGCGCTATCGCGTCGAGTAGGATCGATAACGGACAGAACGAAAAAAAACCCGCCTCGATGAGGCGGGCTTCTTTTTGTGTCGTCTCGTCCGGTCCTAGTGCAGGATCTGGCTGAGGAACAGCTTGGTGCGCTCGTGCTGCGGATTGTCGAAGAACTCGGCCGGCGAGTTCTGCTCGACGATCTGGCCCTGGTCCATGAAGATCACGCGGTTGGCAACCTGGCGGGCGAAGCCCATTTCGTGGGTCACGCACAGCATGGTCATGCCTTCTTCGGCGAGCGACACCATGGTGTCGAGCACTTCCTTGACCATTTCCGGGTCGAGCGCCGAGGTCGGCTCATCGAACAGCAGGATCTTCGGCTTCATGCACAGCGAGCGGGCGATCGCCACGCGCTGCTGCTGACCACCGGAGAGCTGGCCCGGATACTTGTTGGCCTGCTCGGGGATCTTGACGCGCTTCAGGAAGTGCATCGCGATTTCTTCGGCCTGCTTCTTCGGCATCTTGCGCACCCAGATCGGCGCAAGCGTGCAGTTTTCGAGGATCGTCAGGTGCGGGAAGAGGTTGAAGTGCTGGAACACCATGCCGACTTCGCGGCGCACTTCGTCGATCTTCTTCAGATCGTTGGTGAGCTCGATGCCGTCGACGACGATCTTGCCCTTCTGGTGCTCTTCGAGGCGATTGATGCAGCGGATCATCGTCGACTTGCCGGAGCCCGACGGGCCGGCAATGACGATGCGCTCGCCCTTCATAACCTTCAGGTTGATGTCACGAAGGACGTGGAAGTCCCCGTACCACTTGTTCATTCCAGTGATTTCGACTGCGACATCCGTTGCGGAAACAGTCATTTTGGAAGCAGTGGCTGCGTTTGCCATGCGATCCTCCCCTCATTTTATCGTTTATGGGCCGTGTCGAGCACGCGTTCCATGAAACCTGAATAGCGCGACATACCAAAGCAGAAAAGCCAGAATATGAAGCCAGCGAAAATTAGCCCTGAGATCGGCGTCACCGAAGAGGCCCAGTTGGCGTCCGTGAAGTTGAAGCGGACGATGCCGAGCAGGTCGAACATGCCGATGATCGACACCAGTGACGTGTCCTTGAAGAGGCCGATGAAGGTGTTGACGATGCCCGGAATCACGAGCTTCAGCGCCTGTGGCAGCACGATGAGGTTCATCTTCTGCCAGAAGCTGAGACCGAGGGAATCCGCGCCCTCATACTGCCCCTTCGGGATAGCCTGGAGGCCGCCGCGCACCACTTCGGCCATGTAGGCCGAGGCGAAGAACGACACGCCGATCAGTGCACGCAGGAACTTGTCGAAGGTGACGCCCTGCGGCAGGAACAGTGGCAGCATGACGCTCGCCATGAAGAGCACGGTGATCAGAGGGATGCCGCGCACCAGTTCGATGAAGGCGGTGCAGAGCATCTTGATCACAGGCATATGCGATCGCCGCCCCAGTGCCAGAAGAATGCCGAGTGGCAACGACACGGCAATGCCGACGAACGAAAGGATGAGCGTCACCATCAGACCGCCCCAGAGCGGCGTCTCGACGTAGGTCAGTCCGAACCAGCCGCCGGGAAGCAGGATCAAGGAAATGATCGGCAGCACGGCGAAGAGCAGGATGGCGTTGATGCCCTTGAAGGGAGCCTTCGGGATCAACATCGGAATGAGGAAAAGCACGAAGAGGATGCCGACCAGCGTCGGTCTCCAACGCTCATCGAGCGGGTAGCGGCCGTAGGCGAATTGGTCGAGTTTCGCGTTGACGAAGGCCCAGCACGCACCGCTCCAGCCATCCGGCTGCGAGCCTCCTTGAGCAACCGTGGCGCAAACGCCACGGCCGCCGCCGGTCCAGGCGGCGTCGATGAAGAGCCACTGGATGGCCGGAGGCACGAGCCACGCAAGCGCAAGCAGGCTGACGATGGTGAGCACCGCATCCTTTGGCGTCGCGAACAGGTTTTCGCGCAGCCAATGGACGATGCCACCTTCGGCGACCGGCGGGGCGGACCCTTCGATCATCGAGGTACGAACAAAAGTTGCCTGGTGTGTGTTCATGATCTTATCTCTCCACCAGGGCCATGCGGGCATTGAACCAGTTCATGAACAGCGACGTCGCAAGGCTCAGCGACAGGTAGACGACGATCCAGATCGTGACGATCTCGATCGATTGTCCTGTCTGGTTGAGGATGGTGCCACCGACGGCGACAAGATCCGCGTAACCGATCGCAACGGCGAGCGACGAGTTCTTGGTAAGGTTCAAATACTGGCTGGTGAGCGGCGGAATGATGATCCGGAGCGCTTGCGGAACCACCACCAGTCGTGTCGTCAGGCCGGGGCGTACACCGAGCGCGTGCGCGGCTTCCGTCTGCCCCTTGGATACGCCGCGGATGCCGGCACGCACGATCTCGGCTATGAAGGCGGCCGTGTAGAACGAGAGCGCCAGGAACAGCGACAGGAATTCCGGTCCGATGACCGAGCCGCCGGTGAGGTTGAATTTGCCGGCGACGGGGACGTCGAAGGTGATCGGCGATCCCGTGGCAAGGAAGACCAGCAACGGCAGACCGATGATCAGGCCGAGAGACGCCCAAAGAACCGGGAAACGCTGTCCGGTGGCCTCCTGCTTCTTGCGCGCATAGCGTGCCAGGAGGAAGCTGGCGACGATCGCGAGGACAAAGGCTAGAACCGTGTACAGCGAACCGTCGCCAAAGATCGGCTTGGGAAAGGCAAGGCCGCGGTTGTTGAGGAACATGTTGAGCGGCAGTGCTGCCGATTCACGCGGCTGCGGCAGGATCGCCAGGACGCCGCTGTACCAGAAGAAGATGACCAGCAGCGGCGGGATGTTGCGGAAGATCTCGACATAGGCGAGCGACAGCTTGGCGATCAGCCAGTTGTGCGACAGGCGGCCGATCCCGACTCCAAAGCCGATGATGGTGGCGGTAAAAATACCGCAGACGGCGACCAGCAATGTGTTGAGCAGGCCGACGACAAGTGCGCGCTGATACGTGGAATCGCTGGTATAGGCGATCAGCGACTGCCCGACGTCAAAACCGGCGCGTCCATTGAGGAAGCCGTAACCGGAAGCGATGTTCGCCCGTTTGAGATTCTCGATCGTGTTGTCGGCCACCCAATAGACGAAGGCCCCGAGTAGGACGACGGTAATAACCTGATAAAAGATGCCGCGGACCTGCGGGTCGTTGATGATCGACCCCGAAGGTTTCGATTTCTCAGGCGTAGTTGTGACGCCAATCGCCATGCAATGCCTCTTTCCCCTTTTCACCCTTTTGGGTGTTTTTATCGTTGGGATGGGGAAGCGGTTGTCCGCTTCCCCGGTATTTTCGGTTCGCTTTAGCGGACCGGCGGAGCGTACTGGATGCCGCCCTTGTTCCACAGCGCGTTGAGGCCGCGCTCGATCTTGAGCGGGCTGCCGGCGCCGATGTTGCGGTCGAAGACTTCGCCGTAGTTCCCGACGGCCTTGATCACGTTCACGGCCCATTCGTTGGTGAGGCCGAGGTCGGTGCCGATCTTCGAGTCAGCTTCGACGCCGAGGAAGCGCTGAACGTCCGGGTTGGTGGACTTCTTCATTTCTTCGACGTTGGCCTGGGTGACGCCGAACTCTTCAGCCTGGATCAGCGCATAGTGAACCCAGCTGACGATATCGAACCACTGGTCGTCACCCTGGCGCACGGCCGGGCCGAGCGGCTCCTTCGAGATGATTTCCGGCAGGATCATGTGATCGTCTGGCTTCGACAGCGTCAGACGCAGCGAATAAAGGCCGGACTGGTCGGTCGTGTAGACGTCGCAACGGCCGGCGTCATAGGCGGCGTTGACTTCTTCAAGCTTTTCGAAAACGACCGGATTGTACTGCAGGTTGTTCGACTTGAAGTAGTCGGCGAGGTTGAGCTCGGTGGTGGTGCCCGTCTGCACGCAGACAGCGGCGCCCGAAAGCTCCAGCGCGGATTTGACGTTCAGGCCCTTGCGAACCATGAAGCCTTGGCCGTCATAGTAGTTGACCGGGCGGAAGTTGAAGCCGAGCGCGGTGTCGCGGTTGATCGTCCAGGTGGTGTTACGGGCAAGCACGTCGACTTCGCCCGACTGCAGCGCCGGGAAGCGTTCCTTGGCGGAGGTCGGGGTGTACTTCACCTTGCTGCCATCCGCGAAGATCGCGGCGGCGATTGCCTTGCAGTAGTCTACGTCGAATCCGCTCCAGTTGCCCGAAGCATCCGGCGCTGCGAAGCCGGCGAGACCGGTGTTCACGCCGCACTGGACAAAGCCCTTGGCTTTGACGTCATCAAGAGTAGCGCCCGAAGCCGCCTGTGTGCCAATCCCCATGACAGCAGCGCCAACGAGAGCTGTCAGAATTCTTTTTGCCATTTTTAGAACCTTTTTCTGTTGTCGTTAGTTCCAGTCTGCACCGTCGCGTCTCCTAGCGCGGTGAGCCTCCGCCACCCTCCTGGCGCGAGTGTCGGCTATCTCATGCTCAATTTCCATGAGGGTCAAGAGAGGCCGCCGATTTTCTGGTTTTGCATGTGAAAAACTCGAAACAAGCCAGAAAGTTAGGCAGATCTTGGGGGTGTGAAGCACGCTCTGGCGGAGAATTCGCCAGAAGTGGCCTCGCGACGGTCAAAACGACGCTTCATGATTTTTGCCACTTGACCGCGATTGTGGCTCGTTCGAAGAGTTTTGCATTCGAAATCTAGAAGCGGAATGAGCAATGGCAGACAGTGGCAATGTGAACGGCAAGGCAGGCATCAACACGCGTCTCGCCCATGGCGGCAACAACCCCTCCGATTACTTCGGCTTCGTCAATCCGCCGGTCGTGCACGCCTCCACGGTGCTGTTCCCGAACGCCAAGACCATGGAGACGCGGGCGCAGAAGTACACCTACGGCACGCGCGGAACGCCGACCACGGACGCGCTCTGCGACGCGATCAACGAACTCGAAGGGTCCGCCGGAACGATCCTCGTGCCTTCGGGGCTGGCGGCGGTCACGGTGCCGTTCCTCGCCTATCTCTCGGCCGGCGACCACGCCTTGATCGTCGATTCGGTCTACTTCCCGACGCGCCATTTCTGCGACACGATGCTGAAGCGACTTGGCGTCACGGTCGAATACTACGATCCGATGATCGGCGCTGCGATCGAGAGCCTGATCCGCCCGAACACGCGCCTGGTACACACCGAAGCACCGGGATCGAACACCTTCGAAATGCAGGACATCCGCGCGATCGCCGATGCCGCCCATCGCCATGGCTGCATCGTCACCATGGACAATACCTGGGCGACGCCCGTTTACTTCAAGCCGCTCGACCATGGCGTCGATGTGTCGATCCATGCGGCGACCAAATATCCGTCCGGCCATTCGGACGTGCTCTTCGGTACCGTTTCGGCCAATGCCGAGCACTGGCCGGCCCTGACAGAGGCCATGGTGACGCTCGGCGTCTGCGTCTCGCCCGATGACAGCTACCAGATCCTGCGTGGCCTTCGCACCATGGGCATCCGTCTCGAGCGGCACCAGGAAAGCGCCCTGACGCTGGCGAAATGGCTGGAAACACGCGAGGAAGTCGCTCGCGTGCTGCATCCGGCGCTGCCGAGCTTCCCCGGCCACGAGCTCTGGAAGCGCGATTTCACCGGCGCGAGCGGCATCTTTTCCTTCGTGCTGAAGGCGGAGAGCCCTGACCGCTTCAAGGCCAAGGCGCACGCCTTCCTCGATGCGCTGAGATTGTTCGGGCTCGGCTATTCCTGGGGCGGTTTCGAAAGCCTGGCACTCCATGTCGGTCTCGGAGATCGCAAGGTGGCGCTGGCGCCGACCGAAGGTCCGGTTCTGCGCCTGCAGATCGGCCTTGAGGACGTGCCGGATATCCGGCGCGACATCGAAGCGGGCCTGGCTGCGGCAAACGCCGTTTGACGAAGGCAATGACGGACGCCGCGGTCATCCGCGGCGTTCTGCTTTTCTGGACTAGATCTTGCGCGCCGGCAGTTTATCGAACGGATCGCGGTGAATGGCCGTCGCTTCTCAGTGCTCCGGCGCCCCGTAGCCGTAGAGCCAGTCGAGGTCGGCTGCAAGCGCGTCGGGCCCCTTGAGCTTCAACACCATGTCGCGGCCGATACGCACCGGCCCGCGGGCGTGATAGGCGAAATGGTTGAAGGCCGCACGGCGGCGGACGCGCGCGATGCGTGGCCTGCGAAGCGCCTCGAATTTCCGCAAGGAATCCGCGACGCTGAGGTTTTCAGACAGGCAAGCCGCAAGCGCGGATGCGTCCTCGATGGCCATGGCCGCACCTTGCGCCGCAAAGGGCGTCATCGCATGGGCCGCGTCGCCGATCAGCACTGTTTTTTGACCATCATGCCAGGCGCCGTCGTCGACGGTGCAGAGCGGCCAGTAGGTGGGCGCCACGGCCTTATCGAGAAGCGAGCGGATGCCTGGGCTCCAATCGGAAAAGGCGCTGAGGAAATCCTGGCGCCGCGCGTCCGAATCCTTGCCGACCCAGATCGCGTCGGTCTCCTTGCCCTCGATGATGGCGACGAGATTGAAACCGCCGACTTCCCGCAGAGGATAGGCAACGAGGTGGGCGCGCGGGCCGAGGAAGGCGGTGACCTCACCGCGCTTGAGCACGCCCGCGGCAACGTCGCCTGCAAGCGTCATGCGCCAGGCGATATTGCCCGAGAACCGGACACGGCCGGCAGCGGGCACAGTCTCGCGCAGCCGCGACCAGATGCCGTCGGCGCCGATGACGACGTCCGGCATGCGCCCTGTCACTGCCGCGATCGCCTGGTCCCCGGGCTTGTCGATCTGGCATCCGAGGTGGAGACGGCAGCGCGGTTCGGATTGAACAGCCTGAAACAGGATTCTCTGAAGGCTGGCGCGGTGGAGAACGGCATAGGGCGCATGCCAGCGGCGGCGCGCGAAGGTCCCGGCCGGTACGCTGGCAAGCGCGCGCAGAGAGCGGCCGTCAACGAGCCCGATGCGCTCGGGCTCCGTCCATACGCTCTCAAGCTGCGTCAGCAGGCCGAGCTCGATGAGGATGCGGGAGGCGTTCGGTGAGAGCTGCAGGCCGGCTCCGACCTCGGTCAGTGCCGTCGCCCGCTCGATGATATCGACGTCGAAGCCGCGCCGGGCAAGGCATAGGGCAGCCGTGAGGCCGCCGATGCCGGCGCCGATGATCGCGACGGGGCGCGACATCGGCGCTTATCAGGCGGCTTTATGGGCGAAGAGGCAGCCGGGGGGATTGGTTTCGGTCGCCTTCAGCTTCGGATTGTAGCGATAGAGCGTAGAGCAGTAGGAGCAGACCTTCTCGTTGTCGTCACCCATGTCGATGAAGATGTGCGGGTGATCGTAGGGAATGGATGCGCCGGTGCACATGAATTCCTTGACGCCGATTTCGATTGCCTGATGTCCGCCGTCGTTCTGGAAATGCGGGATGCTGTGGCCGGCCATGTCATGCTCCGATGAATGCAAGTCTGAAGGTCAAATTTGGCGGCACCATAGTCAGCTTTGCCGGAAATGTGTAGCGGCAAAGCTGCCGCAGTTGTGGTTTTTGCCGGTGCGGGGTTTCGCCCGCCAAGGCGACGAACTAGGTTGCGCCGGATCGATATGCCCGAGGATGAATAGATGGATCTCACCCCGCCGCCGTTTTCCCGTTTCAATCATGACGGTCTGGAGATCGCCTTCTTCGACGAGGGCGACCCGTCCGGCGCGCCCGTTCTGCTCATTCACGGCTTTGCATCCAGCGCCAACGTCAACTGGGTTTTCCCGGGCTGGCTGAAGACGCTGGGTGACGCCGGCTACCGCGTCATCGCGCTCGACAACCGAGGTCATGGCAAGAGCAGCAAGCCCTACGACCCGGAACTCTACCACCCTCAGCAGATGGCGGGTGACGCCGCCGCATTGCTTGGGCATCTCGGGATCGCCGAGGCCCATGTCATGGGCTATTCGATGGGCGCTCGCATCTCGGCCTTCCTGGCGCTCGCGCATCCCGACCGCGTGCGCTCGCTGGTCTTCGGCGGCCTCGGCATCGGCATGGTGTCGGGGGTAGGGGATTGGGATCCGATTGCCGACGCTCTGGTGGCGCCGTCGCTTGACGACGTGACCCATGCGCGCGGGCGCATGTTCCGCGCCTTTGCCGACCAGACCAAGAGCGACCGGCAGGCGCTTGCGGCATGTATCTCGACCTCGCGGGATCTGCTGACGGCACAGGATATGGCGCGCATCGAGCAGCCGACGCTGATTGGCGTCGGGACGACCGATGACATCGCCGGATCGGCGCAGGAACTGGCAGCGCTGATGCCGCGTGCGCGTGCGCTCGACATTCCGGGCCGCGACCATATGCTCGCCGTCGGCGACCGGGTTTTCAAGAAAGCGGTGCTCGAATTTCTGGCAGAGATCGATCGCATCTAGCGTATCGTCATTGCCGCCAGTCGCCATTTAAGTCACGCCTGATTTCCCCTATAGTGGTGGCAGGCACGGACAAGGAAGGAGAGCGACGATGGTCGCCAAGACCGAACTTCGCCAGGCAGAAGCGCTGCAAGTGATGGACCCGATCTGGAACAGCCTGCGCGAAGAAGCCAGGATTGCCGCCGAGCAAGACCCAATGCTCGCGGCCTTCCTCTATTCCACCGTGGTCAATCAGCACTCTCTCGAAGAAAGCGTGATCTACCGCATCTGCGAAAGGCTGGATCACCCGGATCTGCAGGCGAACCTTTTGCGCCAGACCTTCTCGGAGATGCTGGAGGACTGGCCGGAATGGGGCACCATTCTGCGTGTCGACATCCAGGCCGTCTACGACCGCGACCCCGCCTGCACCCGCTTCATCGAGCCGGTGCTCTATTTCAAGGGCTTCCATGCGATCCAGACGCATCGCCTGGCGCATTGGCTATTGAAGCGCGGCCGCAAGGATTTCGCCTTCTACCTGCAGAGCCGGGCGTCGAGCGTCTTCCAGACGGACATCAACCCCGCCGCCCGCATCGGCCGCGGCATTTTCCTTGATCATGCCACCGGCCTTGTCGTCGGCGAGACCGCGGTCATTGGTGACAACGTCTCGATCCTGCACGGCGTGACGCTCGGCGGCACGGGCAAGGAAGGCAGCGATCGCCACCCGAAGATCGCCGACGGTGTGCTGATTGGCGCCGGCGCCAAGATCCTCGGCAATATCCATATCGGACACTGCTCGCGCGTCGCTGCGGGTTCGGTCGTGCTGAAACCGGTGCCGCCGAAGTCGACGGTCGCCGGCGTACCGGCAAAGGTCGTGGGCGAGGCCGGCTGTTCCGAGCCGTCGCGCCAGATGGACCAGATCCTTGCCAGCTTCGATATCTGACATGCGGGAACCGGTGTGTAGCCTCTTTCGAGGGGTTTACACCCGCCGATGCAGCGTGCGAGAAGCGCCGCACAGTTTAAACGGCTACGGAGACGTGTTTTGAAGCCCGAAGAAATCCGCAAGCTTGAAGCCTACTTCAAGCGCACCTTCAATCAGCAGATGGTCGTCAAGGCTCGCCCGAAGAAGGACGAGTCCGCTGAAGTCTATCTCGGTGACGAGTTCCTCGGTGTGGTCTTCCGCGATGAGGAAGACGGCGAGCTTTCCTACAACTTCTCCATGGCGATCCTCGACATCGACCTCTAAGTCGCGACGCCGGACGCTTTCAGTATAAACCCCGAAAATCCATGGGATTTTCGGGGTTTATTGTTTTGTGCGGGATGTTGATGTCTTGCTGGGCAATTGCTCGCTAGTGCTTATCTTGCGGCTGTAGCGAGCGCGGCAAGAAATTTCATGCCGAACCGCGATATTTCATCAAGTTGTTGCATCTGTTGTATTTTATTGCATCGCACACTCGTGTTGACTTTTTGTGCAGTGCACATAAACTGAAGCCTCCAGATCAGGCCGTCACCAAGGAGACACCGGATGTTCAACTTCGACGATGCAAACAAGAAGAGCAAGGAAGCCATTGACGTGGCTGTAAAGAGCTATTCCGCTTGGACCAAGGGTCTCCAGGCTATCGCGACCGAAGCTGCCGACTTTTCGAAGAAGTCCTTCGAGGACAGCGTCGCGCATGTCGAAAAGCTGACCAGCGTCAAGAGCGTCGAGGCTGCTTTCGAACTGCAAACCAACTTCGTGAAGTCGAGCTACGAAGGCTTTGTCGCCGAAGCAACGAAGATCGGCGAAATGTATGCCGACCTCGCCAAGGACGCCTACAAGCCCTACGAAGCGCCAGTTGCCAAGGCAACGGCAGCAGTCAAGGCCGCCGCTGCAGCAGCCTGATCACCGGCTAAAACAATTTCTCAATAAAAAGGCCGGTCGCAGCGCTTGCGACCGGCCTTTTTGTTTTTCGCATAAGCTGTGCGCAGCCCAAAGAAAGTTGATCAATCTTGCCGGTCAACGTGCGATTATGATTGCAGTGTGTTGGTTCGGTCTTAAAATCTGAAAACGAACCATTAGATAAAGGGCAAGCAGGCTGCGGCCGAGTTCGATGGGTCGCTACTGTACAAGGAACTGACAAGAATGATCGCCATGCCGGTCCGGATGCAGCAAGGTAGCGATGATGAGGGGAACGGCAACAACCGCAGCACGTCCGTCATCACGCGTACCAAGCCGAAGACCAAAAAGCCGAGTTTGTATCGCGTTCTGCTTTTGAATGACGATTACACGCCGATGGAATTTGTCATCCATATTCTGGAGCGCTTCTTTCAAAAGAACCCGGAAGAGGCGACCCGCATCATGCTCCACGTCCACAATCACGGTGTGGGAGAGTGCGGCGTCTTCACCTATGAGGTCGCCGAAACCAAGGTGACGCAGGTGATGGACTTCGCCCGGCAGCATCAGCATCCGTTGCAATGCGTCATGGAAAAGAAATGAGGAACTAACGTGCCAACATTTTCGCCCAGCCTCGAAAAGGCGCTGCACCAGGCACTGACTTTTGCCAACGAGCGCCACCACGAATACGCTACGCTCGAGCATCTGCTTCTGGCATTGATCGACGATGCCGACGCGGCGGCCGTGATGGGCGCCTGCAACGTCAATCTTGAGACGCTGCGCAAGACCGTAACCGATTATGTCGACAACGAACTGTCGAACCTGGTGACCGGCTACGACGAAGATTCCAAGCCGACGGCCGGGTTCCAGCGCGTGATCCAGCGGGCGGTGATCCACGTGCAATCGTCCGGCCGCGAGGAAGTGACCGGCGCCAACGTGCTGGTCGCGATCTTCGCCGAGCGCGAAAGTCACGCAGCCTATTTCCTGCAGGAGCAGGAGATGACCCGCTACGACGCGGTCAACTTCATTTCGCACGGCATCGGCAAGCGGCCTGGCAGCTCCGAGTCCCGTCCTGTGCGCGGCTCTGACGATCATGAGAGCGAGCAGAAGCCCGCGCGCGACAACGAGGAGGCCAGCGCCAAGAAGCAGCAGGACGCGCTGACCGCCTATTGCGTCAACCTCAATGAGAAGGCGAAGTCCGGCAAGATCGACCCGCTGATCGGCCGTCACGCCGAGGTGAACCGCACCATCCAGGTGCTGTGCCGCCGCTCGAAGAACAATCCGCTCTATGTCGGGGACCCCGGCGTCGGCAAGACGGCGATCGCCGAAGGCCTTGCCAAGCGGATCATCGAAAAGAAGGTGCCGGAAGCGTTGCAGGATGCGACGATCTTCTCGCTCGACATGGGCACGCTTCTTGCCGGCACGCGCTACCGTGGCGATTTCGAAGAACGGCTGAAGCAGGTCGTCAAGGAGCTCGAGGACTATCCGGGCGCCGTGCTCTTCATCGACGAGATCCATACGGTCATCGGCGCCGGAGCTACGTCCGGCGGCGCGATGGATGCATCCAACCTTCTGAAGCCGGCGCTTTCCTCCGGCGCGATCCGCTGCATCGGTTCGACCACCTACAAGGAATACCGCCAGTTCTTCGAGAAGGATCGGGCGCTGGTCCGCCGTTTCCAGAAGATCGACGTGAACGAGCCGACGATTGCCGACGCGATCGAGATCATGAAGGGGCTGAAGCCTTATTACGAGGAATATCATCACCTGAAATACTCGAACGAGGCGATCAAGGCCGCGGTCGAGCTTTCGGCCCGCTACATCAACGACCGCAAGCTGCCGGACAAGGCGATCGACGTGATCGATGAATCCGGTGCCGCACAGATGCTGCTGCCAGCCAGCAAGCGCCGCAAGCTGATCACCGAGAAGGAGATCGAGGCGACGATCGCGACGATGGCGCGCATCCCGCCGAAGACCGTCTCCAAGGACGACGAGGCCGTGCTTGCCAATCTCGAGAGAGAGCTGCGCTCGGTCGTCTACGGCCAGGACCTGGCGATCGAGGCGCTCGCTTCGTCGATCAAGCTGGCGCGTGCCGGCCTGCGCGAACCGAACAAGCCGATCGGCTGCTACGTCTTCTCCGGCCCGACCGGCGTCGGCAAGACGGAAGTCGCCAAGCAGCTTGCGACCTCGCTCGGCGTCGAGCTCCTGCGCTTCGATATGTCGGAATACATGGAGCGGCATACGGTTTCCCGCCTGCTCGGTGCACCTCCCGGCTATGTCGGCTTCGACCAGGGCGGCCTTTTGACCGATGGCGTCGACCAGCATCCGCATTGCGTGCTGCTGCTCGACGAGATCGAGAAGGCGCATCCGGACCTGTTCAACATCCTATTGCAGGTCATGGACCATGGCTCGCTGACGGATCACAACGGCAAGAAGATCGACTTCCGCAACGTCATCCTGATCATGACGACCAATGCCGGCGCATCGGAAATGGCCCGGGCCGCCATCGGCTTCGGTTCTTCCAAGCGTACGGGCGAAGACGAAGAGGCGCTGAACCGCCTGTTTACGCCGGAATTCCGCAACCGTCTGGATGCGGTCATTCCGTTTGCTTCGCTGCCGACACCGGTTATCCACCAGGTGGTTCAGAAGTTCGTCATGCAGCTTGAAACCCAGCTTGCCGAGCGCAACGTCACCTTCGACCTCGCGCCGGAGGCGATCGCCTGGCTTGCCGAAAAGGGCTACGACGAGAAGATGGGCGCGCGACCGCTGTCGCGTGTCATCCAGGAAAACATCAAGAAGCCGCTCGCCGATGAAATCCTCTTCGGCAAGCTGAAGAAGGGCGGCGTCGTCAAGGTGACGATCGGCACGAAGGCCGATGGCACCAAGGGCCTGCTGCTCGATGCCGTTCCTGAGACGACGCCAATCAAGCCGAAGGCGGAAGTATCCCGCCCGGCGATGAAGGCCGCCAAGCCGAAAAAGGCCGAGGACAAGGAAGAGGTGGGCGCCGAGCCTGCGCCGAAGTCCAAGCCGAAGAAGGCTGCCGCCAAGGCGTCAACGGATGACGAGGCCGGGGCGGGCGACGCGGCTCCCAGAAAGGGCCGCACGGTGCCGAAGGTGCCGCGCAAGAAGTAGCCCTCCGCAAGACACGTTCGACGGTGCTGGATGCAAACCATCCGGCACCGTTTTTCTTTAAAAACGAAATGAGAAGAGCCTGCGTGGTTTTTCGTCCGCGTGCCGGTCTGATAGCCTATATTCGGTCATGCTGATCCCGGACGATTCGATCCGGGGTGGTCGTATTCGAGTTGAAAACAATCCGGAATCGCCGATGAAGAGAGAAGAAGACGAGCAATCTTCGCTCGCCTGGTTCGGGAAAGGCATGCGCGGCATTTTCAGTCTGCCGGCCTTCATTCTGATGTTGTCCTTTGTCGGCTTCTGTTCGCTGACGGCTCAGGCCGGCATCCCGGTCGAGCAGGTGGTCTTCATGGTCGGCATGGTCTGGGCGCTTCCGGCCAAGGTCATTCTCGTCAGTTCGATGATGAGCGGAGCCGGGCTCGCGACCGCGTTCCTCGCGGTCTCGCTGTCGTCCGTCCGGCTGATGCCGATGGTCACCGCGCTGATACCGGAGCTGCGCGGGTCGCGCACGCCGACTTGGCTTCTGCTCTTCCTGTCGCATTTCGTCGCGATCACCGCCTGGGTGTTCGCGATGGAGAAGGTGCCGCACGTGCCGCGCGAGCGGCGCGTCGCCTTTTTCGCGGGCTTCGGCATCACGCTGGTGGCGGCAAACATGCTGCTCGTCGCTGTCGTCTACCACTTCGTCGCCGATTTCCCGCCGATCGTTGCCGGCTGCCTTTTCTTCCTGACGCCGGTCTACTTTCTCGCCTCGATCTGGCATTCGGCGCGCCATCCCGTCGTCTATGTGGCGTTGCTCTTCGGTCTTGCAGGCGGGCCGCTGTTCTACTGGCTGTTTCCGGAATTCGACATCCTGCTCGCCGGCCTCGTCGGCGGCACGCTTGCCTGGCTCATCGAGCGCCTCTGGCGCCGCCGCAAGGAGGTGGGAGCATGACCTGGCAGGATGGTTGGTGGGCCTATGTCTTCATCGCGATTGCCGGCTGGCTGGCGACCGACATCTGGCGCTGGTTGGGCGTCATCACAGGCAACAGGCTGCGCGATGATTCCGAGGCGCTGAACTGGGTGAGGGCGGTTGCCACCGCGCTGGTCGCAGCGGTCATCGCAAAGCTTATCCTCTATCCGACCGGCGTACTCGAACAATCTCCGCTCTGGCTGCGCGCAGGTGCCGTCGCGCTCGGGGCGGCCGCCTTCTTCCTGTTCGGAAGAAAGCCGGCGATCGGGATCGCGTCAGCGATTGCCGCGTTGGCGCTGGGCCTGTGGTGGTTGGGTTTTTAGGCCGGGTGAGGTGCTTTCACCTGACCGTCGGTTAAAGAGCCGGCGCGTCGCCGGCTCCCTGGCTCCTGCGCGGATAGTATGAGCGCGATCAGAGCGCCTGCCGAACCTTTTCGGCATTGGCAGCCAGAACGGCGCCGTCTTCCATCGTGCCGGAATGCGGCTTCAGCGGCACGCCTGCTTGCCGCGGAATGACGTGGAAGTGCAGGTGGAAGACCGATTGTCCGGCCGGTGCTTCGTTGAACTGCATGATCGTCACACCATCGGCGTCGAAAGCTTCCTTGGCGGCAACGGCCAGCTTCTGCACGGTGGCAATCAGCGCCGGCAGCGTTGCTGCATCGGCGTCGAGCAGGTTGCGCGAAGGGGATTTCGGCACCACGAGCAGATGGCCTTCTGCCTGCGGCATGACATCCATGAAGGCGATCGTCGCGTCGTCCTCGTAGACGCGGTGCGAGGGAATTTCGCCGCGCAGGATCTTGGCGAAAATGTTGTTGTCGTCGTAGCTCATTGTTCTTCCTCGTGTAATGAAGCCGGCCTTCACGAAAAGGGGGTCAGTCGTCCTGCCGTTCACCCTTTCGGAAAGGTCCGTGCTCGGCAAGAAACTCGCCCGTTTCCTCCACATCCCTGCGCTCGCGCTGAAGATAGTCTCCGACGGCGCGGGCAAGTCCCGGATGTGTGATGAAATGGGCGGAATGGGTGGTGACGGGCATGTAGCCGCGCGCAAGCTTGTGTTCGCCCTGGGCGCCAGCCTCGACCCGTTTCAGCCCCTTGGCGATCGCGAAATCGATCGCCTGGTGATAGCAGACTTCGAAATGCAGGAACGGGTGATCCTCGATGCAGCCCCAGTGGCGACCGTAGAGCGCATCGCCGCCGATGAAGTTGATCGCGCCGGCGATGTAGCGGCCGTTGCGGCGTGCCATCACCAGCAGGATATCGTCGGCCATGCGCTCGCCAATGAGCGAATAGAACGCGCGCGTCAGATAGGGGCGGCCCCATTTGCGTCCGCCGGTGTCCATGTAGAAGGCGAAGAACTCGTCCCAGATCGATTCCGTCAGGTCGCTGCCGGTCAGCCAGTCGATCGAAATGCCGTTTTCGAGCGCAGCCCTGCGCTCCTTCTTCAGCGCCTTGCGTTTGCGTGAGGCAAGGGTCTCCAAAAAATCGGCGTGGGAGCCATAGCCTTCATTGGTGAAGTGGAACTGCTGGTCTGTGCGGTGCAGGAACCCGGCGCGCTCAAGCGCAGGGATCTCGGCTTCGGGCACGAAAGTCACATGTGCCGAAGAGACATCGTGTCTGCGGGCAAGCTCTTTCAGGTCCGCGGCAAGCGCATCCTGAACGGCGTTAGTATTTTCGTCCGGTGCCGAAAGCAGCCGTGGTCCGGTCGCAGGCGTGAAGGGGATGGAACTTTGCAGTTTCGGATAGTAGCGACCGCCGGCGCGCTCGAAGGCGTCTGCCCAGCCGTGGTCGAAAACGTATTCGCCCTGGCTGTGGCTCTTCAGGTAGCAGACGAGGCCGCCGCGCAATTGCCCGTCGCCGCCTTCAAGCAACAGATGCTGGCCGAGCCAGCCGGTCTTGGCCGTCGCCGACCCGGACTCTTCGAGCGCCGAGAGATAGGCATGCGAGAGGAAGGGATTGTAGACGCCGCCAGGAAACGCCTTCGATGCACCGGACAGCACATTCCAGCGTGCCGCTGGTATATCGGTGAAGGATTGCGCGATGCGGAGGGTGACGGCGTCTGACATTACTTTAGGAAACCAGGGCCTCCCGCGGGTCGAAACCCTCGAAGGTCATCTGATCCGCATGGGCAAACGTGTAGGCTTCGGCCTGCCGGTCGCGCACGGTCCAGGTGATGATCGTCTTGCCGAGCGTCCGTTCCTTGGTGATGAACGAGTTCGGCAGGTGGCCGTAGTGGTAGGAGATGAAATCGAGCCCGAGCTGCATCGCTTCCTCATGCACGAAGAAGGTCTCCGGATTGGCACCTTCCGCGGTGAGGCCCAGCGGGTAGGGCGCGTCGAGCGCCTTCAGGTCCTTGAGCAGCCAGTGATCGAAGCTCATCAGCGCAACGTGGCCCTTGTAGCCTTCGAGCGTTTCGAGCACGGCGGCGGCAAAGCCCTCGTCGTCGCCCTTGCGGCCCTTGAGCTCGATGACGAGCGGCACCTTGCCGGCAACCAGGCGCAGCATCTGCGTCAACGTCGGCACCTTGTCCTTCGTGCCGCCGATCGCCATCAGGCCGAGTTCGCCGGCGGTGCGCGCGCGAACGTCGCCCTTGATCCCGCACAGTCGCTCGGTATCGTCATCGTGGAAGACGACCGGAATGCTGTCGGCGGTATACTGCAGATCGCATTCGATCGCGAAACCGGCGTCGACGGCGCGGGAGAAGGCCGAAAGCGTATTCTCCCACACCTGCTTGTTCATGTCGTGATAGCCGCGATGGGCAATCGGTTGGGCCTTCAGCCAGGAAATATCAGCCATGCCGGGCACTCTGTCAGGCGATTTCGATGACGGCGTCGATCTCGACGGCGGCATTGAAGGGAAGGGAAGCCATGCCGACGGCGGCACGCGCGTGCTTGCCGGCTTCACCGAGCACGGTCGCAAGCAGATTGGATGCGCCGTTGATGACCAGATGCTGCTCGACGAATTCCGGTGTCGAGGCGACGAAGCCGTTGATCTTCACCAGGCGTCGGATGCGACCGAGATCGCCGCCGAGTGCTGCCTTGGCCTGGGCGAGGATGTTGATCGAGCAGAGTTCGGCGGCGCGCTGTGCACGGGCCACGTCCACATCCTTGCCGACGATGCCGGTCACAGCGACCTTGCCGTCTTCCATCGGAAGCTGTCCAGAGATGTAGAGCATCGAGCCGCTGATGACGTAGGGCACGTAGTTTGCAACCGGGGTCGCAGCCTGGGGAAGTGTGACGCCGAGGTCCTTGAGGCGCGCTTCGATCTCTGCCGACATGGAAAGCTCCATTGTTGTCTTTTGTGTTAAAATCCTGCATTCAGGCCGGATCGCGGCGGGCACCGGCTTTTTCCTGCGAACGCCGCCTCGCTTCTGCCGAACGCTTGTTTATAGCATTGCCGGCGAGTCCAACAGGAGGAAACGGATGTTTCATAAAGGCTTCGGTCTCGTCACTTTGGGCAGCGCCTGTTTCGCCGTCATGACAGTATCGGGCGCCACGGCGGCACACGCAAACGCCCTTGTGCCGCACCGCGCCGTCTATGATCTTGAACTCAAGGATGCATCGGATCGTTCGGGCATTTCCGGAATGTATGGTCGCATGGTCTACGAGTTCAATGGCTCGGCCTGCGCGGGCTATACCGTCAGCTTCCGTTTCGTCACCCAGGTCGATACCGGCGAGGAAGTGCGCCTGACCGATCAGCAGACGACCACCTATGAAGATCTAAAGAATGGCAATTTCCGCTTCCTGACCCGCTCTTTCACCGATGAGAAGCTGGACAAGGAAGTGCGCGGTACGGCGCATGAGGAAAAAGCGGGCGTTAAGGTCGAGCTGACTGCGCCGGACAAGCGCGAAATCGAGCTTGCGGCGAGCCGGTTTCCGACGGCGCACATGATGGAGGTGATCTCGCGAGCGAAGAAAGGCGAGAGCCTCTTTGAGGCGCGCATCTTCGACGGCTCCGATTCGGGTGACAAGACCTTGATCACCTCGACCTTCGTCGGCAAATCGCGCAAACCCACGGCGGACGAGCCGGATGCCGGCAAGGCGGGCAAGCTCAGCGGTGACAATTACTGGCCGGTGACGATCTCCTATTTCAACGATGACAAGAGCGGCGACGCGCTGCCGATCTACCGTATGTCGTTCAAGCTCTACGAGAACGGAATCACCCGCGACCTGACGATGGACTACGGCGATTTCGTCCTGAGCGGCAAGCTTGCGGACCTCGAAGTGTTCAAATCCGAGGACTGCAAATAGCCGATTGCGGTAAAAAGCGGCGTTTGCGGCTTGATTTCTCGGGCGGTTGCCGTTAAGGGGCTGCCCATTCCACACGTGAAGCTTGGGATGTTCCGGGAGAAATCCGGATCGTTCCGCCGGTGGGCCGGTCGAAAGACATGCTCGACGCTTCGCGGAGGTTCAACCGGAAAAGGAGAAAAGGCATGGCATTGCCTGATTTTAGCATGCGTCAGCTTCTGGAAGCTGGCGTTCACTTCGGCCACCAGACGCACCGCTGGAACCCGAAGATGAAGCCGTACATTTTCGGCGATCGCAACAACGTTCACATCATCGACCTCGCACAGACCGTGCCGATGCTGTCGCGCGCCCTGCAGATCGTCAGCGACACCGTTGCCAACGGCGGCCGCGTTCTGTTCGTCGGCACCAAGCGCCAGGCGTCCGAAATCATCGCTGACGCTGCGAAGCGTTCGGCCCAGTACTACGTCAACGCTCGCTGGCTCGGCGGCATGATGACCAACTGGAAGACGATTTCGAACTCGATCCAGCGCCTGCGCAAGCTCGACGAAATCCTCTCTTCGGAAGCTTCGGGCTTCACCAAGAAGGAACGCCTGAACCTCGAGCGCGAACGCGAAAAGCTGAACCGCGCTCTCGGCGGTATCCGCGACATGGGCGGCACGCCGGACCTGATGTTCATCATCGACACCAACAAGGAATCGATCGCGATCGACGAAGCCAAGCGCCTCGGCATCCCGGTTGTCGCAGTCATCGACTCGAACTGCGATCCGGACCAGATCGACTATCCGATCCCGGGCAACGACGACGCTTCGCGCGCCATCGCTCTCTACTGCGACCTCATTGCACGCGCTGCCATCGACGGCATCGCACGTCAGCAGGGCGCATCGGGCCGTGACCTCGGCGCATCTGCCGAAGCTCCGGTCGAGCCGGCGCTCGACGAGGCCTCCGACGCCTGATCGGGCCTTGGCGGCAGGTAAGCCTGCCGCCCCCAATGAAATGTCGGGACAAGGCCGTTTGTGATGAAAATCTGAACGGCCTTGTTCTTTTCAGCCGGGGATGGCGCTGATCCGTTCGGATCTTTGGAGCCGAGCAACCCCGTGATGGTTCAGTCATCACGGTGTCACATTGAAAAGCCATTCCCTGCCACACCTCCTGGTACCGCGCCCTCAAGGGCAGCGCGCCAACCAAACAGACAAAGAGGCAATAAGATGAGTGTAACTGCAGCAATGGTGAAGGAACTGCGCGAAAAGACCGGCGCAGGCATGATGGACTGCAAGAAGGCGCTCGCCGAAACCAACGGCGACATGGAAGCTGCGATCGACTGGCTGCGCGCCAAGGGCATCGCCAAGGCCGACAAGAAGTCGGGCCGCACGGCTGCTGAAGGCCTCATCGGTATTGTCAGCGGTGGCGTCAAGGCTGTCGTCGTCGAAATCAACTCCGAGACCGATTTCGTTGCCCGCAACGAAGCCTTCCAGGAACTCGTCCGCGGCGTTGCCAATGTAGCGCTGACCACCGACGGCTCGGTTGAAGCCATCGCGGCTGCAAACTACCCGGCAACCGGCAAGTCGGTCGACGAGACCATCAAGGACGCGATCGCCACCATCGGCGAGAACATGACGCTTCGCCGCGCAGCCCTGCTCAAGGTCGAAGACGGTGTTGTTGCCACCTACATCCACAACGCTGCCGGCGACGGCATCGGCAAGCTCGGTGTTCTCGTCGCCCTGAAGTCGATCGGCGACAAGGAAGTTCTCTTCTCGGTTGGCCGTCAGATCGCCATGCACATTGCTGCCACCAACCCGCTGGCGATCCGTGCGGACGAAGTCGACGCCGCTGTTGCCGAGCGCGAACGCAACGTCTTCATCGAACAGTCGCGCGCTTCGGGCAAGCCGGACAACATCATCGAAAAGATGGTCGAAGGCCGCATGCGCAAGTTCTTCGAAGAAGTCGCTCTGCTGTCGCAGGCCTTCGTCATGAACCCGGAAATCACCGTCGGTCAGGCCGTCAAGGACGCTGAAAAGCTCGCTGGCGCACCGATCGAAGTCACCGGCATGGCTCGCCTGCTGCTCGGCGAAGGTGTCGAGAAGGAAGAGTCCGACTTCGCTGCA
Organism: Ensifer sp. ENS06; assembly: GCF_014852205.1. NCBI lineage: Bacteria > Pseudomonadati > Pseudomonadota > Alphaproteobacteria > Hyphomicrobiales > Rhizobiaceae > Ensifer > Ensifer sp. ENS06. The sequence goes on from NZ_JACVBC010000001.1 coordinate 1,629,548, forward strand.
GAAGTTGCAGCCGTCGCCAAGGGTTGATTTCTTCACCCATATTGGGAAAACCTTGGGGCATCGCGTGACAACGCGATGCCCTTCGTGTATCCGGCTTCGTCAATGCGCTGGACCCGCCGGAAAATACGCCGCTGCGGTTGAAACCATGGTGCGCAATGTGTCCTTATGCGCTGTGCGCCGCCATCGTGCGCACGCGCGCCGATCTGTTCAGGAGCGATGATGCCGGCCGAGCCACTCTACAAACGCGTTCTACTCAAAGCCTCCGGTGAAGCTCTCATGGGCAGCCAGGGCTTCGGTATCGATGTGGCGGTCGCTGACCGCATCGCCGCAGATATCGCCGAAGCGCGCGCCATGGGCGTCGAAGTGGGCGTGGTTGTCGGCGGCGGCAACATCTTCCGCGGCGTGGCCGTCGCTTCCAAGGGCGGCGACCGGGTAACCGGCGACCACATGGGCATGCTGGCAACCGTCATCAACGCGCTGGCGCTCGCAACGTCGCTGCGCAAGCTCGACATCGATACGGTCGTGCTTTCGGCAATCGCGATGCCGGAAATCTGCGAGAGCTTCTCGCAGCGCGCAACGCTCTACCATCTTTCCCTCGGCCGCGTCGTGATCTTCGCCGGCGGCACGGGCAATCCCTTCTTCACGACCGACTCTGCCGCCGCCCTTCGCGCCGCCGAAATGGGCGCGCAGGCGATCTTCAAGGGCACCCAGGTCGATGGCATCTATTCCGCCGACCCGAAGAAGGATCCGGACGCGACCCGCTTCGACCGCCTGACGCACAGCGAAGTCCTCGAGAAGGGGCTTGCCGTCATGGATGTTGCCGCCGTCGCGCTTGCACGCGAAAATGCCATTCCGATCGTTGTCTTCTCCATTCATGAGAAGGGTGGCTTTGCGGAAATATTGACCGGCGGCGGTCGCGCGACCATCGTCACAGACAATTAAAAAGCTGCAGAACGGCCCTCGGGCCGGCGAATGATAGAACGGGAGTTTCGACCATGAGTGAAGGTGTTGACCTGAAGGAACTGAAGCGTCGCATGGATGGCGCCATTTCCGCATTCAAGAGCGATATCGCGTCGCTCCGTACCGGCCGCGCGTCGGCGAACGTTCTCGATCCGGTGACCGTCGAAGCCTATGGCTCACGCGTGCCGCTCAACCAGGTGGCGAACATCACGGTTCCCGAGCCGCGCATGCTGTCCGTCTCGGTCTGGGACAAGCAGATGGTCGGCGCTGTGGATCGCGGCATTCGCGAATCGAACCTCGGCCTCAATCCGATCATCGACGGCCAGAACCTGCGCATTCCGCTGCCGGAACTCAACGAAGAGCGCCGCAAGTCGCTCGTCAAAGTGGCACATGACTACGCCGAAAAGGCGAAGGTCGCCGTGCGCCACGTGCGCCGTGACGGCATGGACGACCTGAAAAAAGCCGAAAAGGATGGCGACATCGGTCAGGATATCAGCCGTTCTCAGTCCGAGCGCGTGCAAAAGATGACCGACGAAACGATTTCCGATATCGACCGCTTGCTCGTCGAGAAGGAAAAGGAAATCATGCAGGTCTGATCTGCTCTGCTCGTGATCTGAGTCTCCTTTCGCGGACGCCTTATGCAAAACCTCAATTCCACGACCGTTCCGGAACATGTTGCCATCATCATGGATGGCAACGGGCGTTGGGCGAACGCGCGTGGGCTGCCGCGCACGATGGGGCACCGCAAGGGTGTCGAGACCGTTCGCGCCGCCGTCAAGACGGCGGGCGACTTGGGGATCCGCTACCTCACGCTTTTTGCCTTTTCCTCGGAAAACTGGAGCAGGCCGGCGGCGGAAGTCAGCGATCTGATGGGGCTGCTCAAGACCTTCATCCGTCGGGATCTTGCCGATCTGCACCGCGAGAATGTCCGCATCCGAGTCATCGGTGACCGCTCCAACCTCAGAGGCGACATTCTACCGTTGCTGGTGGAGGCGGAGGAAACGACGCGGGCAAATACCGGGATTACGCTCGTCATTGCCTTCAATTACGGCGCCCGGGACGAAATGACACGAGCCATGCGGCGGCTGGCGACGGAAGTCGCCGAAGGACGCTTGCGGCCGGAAGACATCAACCCCGAGCGTATCGCGGCGATGCTGGACACGTCGGACATTCCCGATCCGGACCTGATCATCCGCACCAGCGGCGAAGAGCGTCTCTCGAATTTCCTTCTTTGGCAGGGCGCCTATTCGGAACTGATCTTCGTTCCGGAGTTGTGGCCGGACTTTACGCGCGAAACGTTCCAGGCGGCGCTTGAAAAATACGCCTGCCGCGAGCGCCGCTTCGGCGGCGTCGCCGAGCCCACGTTGGCGGTCGGTTCCTGATGCAGACTGAACTTAAGCTTCGTATCGCTTCGGGCGTGGTCCTCGCAGCGGTGACACTGGCGGCGACCTGGTTCGGCGGTTTGGCGTTTCAGTTGCTGTCGGCGCTGATTGCGCTGCTCGTCTATTATGAGTGGTCGACGATCACGGACCTCCAGGAGCGGGATTTCCAAGGCAATGCCGTTGGTTGGCTGGGCGTCGTGATCATCGCCGGCCTGATCGTGACCGGCTATATCGGCTACAGCCTTCCGGTCCTGGCCGCTTTTGTAGTTCTCACTGTCCTTTGGGTATTTCTGCAGAAGACCAGTTGGTGGCTGCCGGGTGGCATCGCCTATGCCGGGCTGACCGGCATTTCGCTTGCGGCCCTTCGCGGCGCCGACGATCTTGGCTTGATGGCGACGCTGTTCGTCTTTGCCGTCGTCTGGGCGACCGACATCTTCGCCTATTTTACCGGCCGCGCGATCGGTGGACCGAAGCTCGCGCCACGCATATCACCCGGCAAGACATGGTCGGGTGCCATCGGTGGCACAATTTGCGGCATCGTTGCCGGTGTTGCCGTCTTTATGGCTTATTTTTCACTGCAAGATCTCCGCATTCCGATCATTGCGCTGGTGCTTTCCGTCGCCAGCCAAGTGGGAGACTTGTTCGAATCCTTCATCAAGCGCCGTTTTGGGGTGAAGGATTCCAGCCGTCTCATTCCGGGGCATGGCGGCGTTATGGATCGGGTCGACGGGTTGATTTTCGCGTGTGTCGCGGCGTTGATTCTGGTCATGATTCAGTATTTCGTCAGCGATGGGCGCCAGATCGCTTTCGGATCCGTCCTGTATAGCCTTTGAGCTTAGGCCCGCGGGTGCTTGAGGAACGTTCATGACATATCTGCTTGATGCCCTTCAGATTCTGACCGGCTACGTCGTCCCATTTCTTCTGGTGCTGACGCTGCTGGTCTTTGTGCACGAGATGGGCCACTACCTCGTCGGCCGCTGGTCGGGCATCCGCATTCTGGCTTTTTCGATCGGCTTTGGCCCTGAGCTCGTCGGCTGGACCGATCGGCACGGAACGCGGTGGAAACTGGCGGCGATTCCCCTTGGCGGTTACGTCAAGTTCTACGGCGACGAGGATGCGGCGAGCGTGCCGGACTACAAGCGCCTGGAGGCGCTGGCGCCGGAAGAGCGCAGCCAGACCTTCCTCGGCGCCAAATTGTGGAAGCGTGCGGCAACCGTCGCCGCCGGACCGATCGCAAACTTCATTCTCGCCATCGCCATCTTTGCCGTGCTGTTTTCCGTCTACGGGCGTCAGGTCGCCGATCCGGTGGTTGCGCGGGTGAATGAGAACAGTGCTGCTGCGCAAGCCGGTGTCGTGCCGGGAGACCGTCTGATTTCGATCGACGGCACGCCCGTCGTCACCTTCGACGACGTTCGCCGCTACGTCAGTGTTCGCCCGGAAATGCCGATTTCGATCCGAATCGAACGCAACGGCGCGATGCTCGATCTGTCCATGGTGCCGCAGCGTACCGAGCTCACGGATCAGTTTGGCAACAAGATGGAAATCGGCGTCATCGGTATCCTGACCGACCAGGAAGCCGGCAATTTCCGCACGGTTAACTATGGTCCGATCGAGGCCGTCGGGCAGGGCGTCCTGCAAAGCTGGCACGTTGTCACCGGTACTTTCGACTATCTCTCCAATGTCGTGACCGGGCGGATGAAGGCGGATCAGATCGGTGGACCGATACGCGTCGCCAAGGTCTCGGGGCAGATGGCGACGCTTGGAATTCCGTTTTTGCTGAATATTGCCGCGATCCTGTCTGTTTCCATAGGATTGCTTAACCTCATGCCCGTTCCGGTGCTTGATGGCGGCCACTTGATGTTCTATGCGGTTGAGGCCTTGCGCGGAAGGCCGGTGGGCCCGGCCGCGCAGGATGTCGCCTACCGGATCGGTTTTGCCATGGTGCTGATGCTCATGGTCTTTGCCACCTGGAACGACATATCGATGTTCTTCGGCTAGCGTTCGGCCGGGGAAACGGCGAGGGGGATTTCGACGGATACTGTGAACGATTGGTTTTCAACGGCTTGCGACGAAAGGTTTTGTTTACGATAAATCGAAGCTGTAGTGGCCGTTAAGCCACGGTTCGAATTGAAGTAAACAGAAATTAACGAGCTGGCTTGCTTGTATGGGAAAAGCGGTTAAAACGGCAACCGTGACCGGAGTCGGCACGAAACTGCCGCGCGACGTTTGGAAAAGGTAAGATTTGAACATGAAAGCTGGTTCAAGGTTTTTGAACGCGGTGTCGGCGGCTGCGCTGTCAACAAGCATTGTTGTTTCCGGCGCTGGTGTTGGGTTGCTCGCAGGCACGTCCGTTGCAGAAGCTGCGGTCATCAATCGTGTCGAAGTGCGCGGCGCCACGCGCGTCAGCGCTGAGACGGTTCGCGCCAACATCACGATCGTTCCGGGCAAGAGCTTCAACAACACCGACATCGACGCTTCCGTGAAGCGCCTGTATGCGACTGGCTACTTCTCCGACGTCAGCATCAACGTTTCCGGCGGCACGCTGGTCGTCAGCGTCAGCGAGAATCAACTCGTCAACCAGGTCGTCTTCAACGGCAACCGCAAGATCAAGGACGACAAGCTGCAGGGCGTTGTGCGCACGCAGCCGCTCGGTCCTTATAGCGAAGCGACGGTTGAGACGGACATCCAGTCGATCAAGGACGCCTATGCGGCGATCGGTCGTGGCGATGTCACGGTGACGACGCAGGTCGTTCCTGTCGCCGAAGGTCGCGTCAACCTCGCGTTCGTCATCAACGAAGGCGAGCGCACCAAGATTTCTCAGATCAACTTCGTCGGCAACGAAGCGTACAGCGACGGTCGCCTGCAGTCGGTCATCGCGACGAAGGAATCGGGCATCTTCTCCTTCATTACGCGGAAGGACGTCTACAATCCCGACAAGCTGCGCGCGGACGAAGAACTGTTGCGTCAGTTCTACTACAACCGCGGCTACGCCGACTTCCAGGTCGTTACCTCGGATGCGACCCTGAATGAAGCGACCAACGAATACACGGTGACGATCACCGTCGAAGAAGGTCCGCGCTACGACTTTGGTTCCGTCAACGTCGAATCGACCGTTGAGGGCATCAACGCCGAAGAACTGAAGGGGCTTATCGTCAGCCGTCAGGGTTCGGTCTACAAGGCCAAGGACGTTCAGGCGACGATGACCGAGATCTCGAAGCGCGTCGCTTCGGCTGGCTACCCGTTCGCTCGCGTCACGCCTCGCGGCAACCGCGATCTCGGCAACCACACGATCGCCGTCGACTACCTCGTCGACCAGGGCGAGCGCGCCTATGTCGAGCGTATCGAAATCCGCGGCAACACCCGTACCCGCGACTACGTTATCCGTCGCGAGTTCGACATGGGTGAAGGCGACGCCTTCAACCAGGAAATGGTAGCGCGCGCCAAGCGTCGTCTCGAGGCTCTCGGTTACTTCTCGACTGTCAACGTTTCGACCGCTCCGGGCAGCGCCGCTGACCGTGTTGTCGTGATCGTCGACGTACAGGATCAGTCGACCGGTTCGTTCGGTATCGGTGCAGGTTACTCCGCCGGTAGCGGTGGTGGCTTCCTCGTCGAAGCTTCGATCGAAGAAAAGAACTTCCTCGGCCGTGGTCAGTACATCCGCGTTGCCGCTGGTCGTGGTGACGAGAGCCGCACGTACAACGTTTCGTTCACGGAGCCGTATTTCCTCGGCTATCGTCTGGCCGCAGGCTTCGACGTCTTCAAGAACGAAAACGACTTCGATGACGACAACTACAGCTACGAAGATCAGGGCTTCAGCCTGCGCGTGACCGCGCCGATCACCGAGAACCTGTCGACGACGCTGCGTTACAACTTCACGCAGTTCGATTATAGCGGTAACGTCGCGAAGCTTTCTTCGCCGTACGTTCGCGCGGTCGAGGGTGGCAACTGGGTTCGTTCGTCGGTGTCGCAGTCGATCACGTACAACACGCTCGACGATGCGCAGCTGCCGCATGACGGCATTCTCGCGACCTTCACGCATGAATTCGCCGGCCTCGGTGGTGACTCCGACTTCTACAAGATGACCGGTAAGGCCAAGTGGTACTACACCGTTAACGACGAAGCCGACATCATCGCTTCGCTCGGCGGTAGCGCCGGCCATATCTTCGAAACCGGTAGCGATCTGCAGGTCTTCGACCAGTTCCAGCTCGGCACCAGCGACATCCGTGGCTTCGAGCGTAACGGTGTTGGTCCTCGGGACAAGGCAACGGGCGATGCGCTCGGCGGTACGACCTACTTCACGGCTTCGGCCGAGGCGACGTTCCCGCTTCCGGGTATCCCGCGTGACAGCGGCTTCCGCGGTGCGGTCTTCGCTGATGCCGGCACGCTTTACAGCAACCAGGTCAAGATGGCCCCGGGCGAGACCGTGCAGGGCAACAACTCGTCGCTGCGTGCATCGGTCGGTGTTGGTCTGATCTGGGCTTCGCCCTTCGGTCCGCTGCGCGTCGACTACGCATGGCCGATCGCCAAGGAAGATTTCGACAAGGTTCAGAACTTGAAGTTCGGTATTTCCTCGTCGTTCTGATAAGAAGCAGTCCAGAACTGCCAGAAGATCGTTCTGGAGTGTACATGGAACAGAACTGGTTTTTTCCGCCCCACGATGGGATCCGCCTGGGCGACCTGGCGGATCGAATTGGGGCGGAATTGGTGGATGTCGCGGTCGCTGACCGTGCTGTCCGCTCCGTAGCGCCGGTCTATCGGGCAAAGCCCGGGGACGTCTGCTATATGTTGTCTCGCAAGAGCCGTGCCGAGCTCGAAACGTGTGAAGCATCGGCGATCATTTGCGATAAGACGATTTCGTCTCTCGTCCCTGCACATATTCCCGTCCTTTTGACAGCGCGGCCGCACACGGCCTTTGCGCTTGCCGGCACGTTGTTGCACGAGATTGCGATGCGTCCGGCACGCAATACGAGCCTACGCGGCATCGCGCCTGGGGCGTTCGTGGATCCGACGGCGCGGCTTGAGGACGATGTCGAGGTCGAACCGACGGCTGTGGTTGGTGCCGGCGCCGAGATCGGCCGCGGCACGCGGATCGCGGCCGGCGCGGTCATCGGCCCAGGCGTACGCATCGGTCGCGAGTGCACGATTGCCGCAGGTGCAAGCGTACTTTGCGCTCTCGTCGGCAACAGCGTGATCATTCACCCCGGCGCTCGCATCGGTCAGGACGGCTTCGGCTATGCGCCGGGTCCGAAAGGCGGGATGATCAAGATCGTTCAGGTCGGACGGGTGATCATTCAGGATCATGTCGAGATCGGCGCGAATACGACCATCGACCGTGGCACGATGGATGACACAGTGATCGGCGAGGGTACGAAGATCGACAATCTCGTTCAGATCGGTCACAACGTGCGCATTGGTCGCTATTGCGGCATCGTCAGCGGGGTCGGCATCGCCGGCAGCACAAAGATCGGCGATGGCGTCATGATCGGCGGCGGCAGCGGCGTCAATGGCCATATCACGGTTGGTGATGGCGTCCAGATCGCCGCCATGAGCGGCGTGGCGGCTGATGTTCCCGCCGGCGAACGGTACGGCGGTATTCCAGCGCGCCCGATGCGTGATTTCCTGCGCGACGTTGCGGAGATGGCCATGCGGGCAGAGGAAAGACAGAAAAAGAAGAAGGGCGGCGCGAATGAGTGAAGCAGCAACGGTTCTCGGCACGGCGGATATTCAGGAAATCCTGAAACTGCTTCCCCATCGCTACCCATTTCTGCTCGTCGATCGCATCATCGAGATCGACGGCGACAATTCGGCGATCGGCATCAAGAACGTTTCGGCGAACGAGCCGCATTTCACTGGCCACTTCCCGGAGCAGCCGATCATGCCGGGCGTCCTGCTGGTCGAGGGCATGGCGCAGACCGCCGGCGCGATCTGCGCCCGCAAGGTGGGAACCGGCACGAACCTGGTCTATTTCATGACCATCGACAATGCCCGTTTCCGCAAGCCGGTCGTGCCCGGCGATCGTGTCGAATTCCATGTCGTGAAGCAGAAGCAGCGCGGCAATATCTGGAAATTTCACTGTGACGCAAAAGTTGACGGGCAACTTGTCGCAGAAGCTGATATCGGCGCGATGATAGTCAGCAAGGAAGACGCCTGAACATGATTGCAGCATCTGCGAAGATCCACCCGTCCTCGATCGTCGAGAGCGGTGCTGTGATCGGCGAGAACGTCAAGATCGGCCCGTTTTGCTACATCGGGCCGAAAGTCGTTCTGGGCGACGATATCGAGCTTCTCAGCCATGTCGTGGTGATCGGCCGGACGTCCGTCGGCAAGGGAACGAAGATTTTCCCGAACGCCGTGGTCGGCGGTGATTCTCAGAGCGTTCACCACAGCGCCGTCGATACCGAGCTTCTGATCGGCTCCAATTGCACGATCCGTGAAGGCGTGACGATGAACACCGGAACCGTCGAGCATGGCGGTAAGACGGTCGTCGGCGATAACAATCTCTTTCTCGCCAACTCGCACGTGGCGCATGATTGCCGCCTCGGCAGCAACATCATCCTATCCAACAATGTGATGCTGGCGGGCCACGTCACGGTCGAAGATCGCGTCATTCTCGGCGGCGGCTGTGCGGTCCACCAGTTCACCCGCGTCGGCCGTCAGGCCTTTGTCGGCGGTCTGTCGGCTGTCAGCTACGACGTCATTCCCTATGGCATGCTCAACGGCAATCCCGGCCTGCTGAGCGGTCTGAATGTCGTCGGCATGAGCCGGGCTGGCATCGATCGTGCAACGATCCATGTGGTTCGCCGCGCCTACAAGCAGATCTTCGAAGGGCCGGAATCGATCCGCGCCAATGCCGCAGCGATTCGCGAAGACTATATGGATTGCGCGCCGGTCATGGAAATCCTCGATTTCATCGGCGCCGAGAGCGACCGCGCGCTATCTTCGCCGCAACGCGGCAAGGCCTGACCGTGATGTCTTCTGCTGCGAGCCGCGCGGCGACCAGCGGCCGGCTCGCAATCATCGCTGGTGGCGGCGCGCTGCCTCATCACGTCGCCGAAGCGGTTCGTGCACGCGGCGAAGATCCCTACATCATCGCGCTCACGCGTGAAGCGGAAGAAACCGATTGGGTCGATTTTGACCATTCGGTTCTGGCGATCGGCGATTTCGCCAATATCAGCCGCACATTCAAAGAAGAGGGCATCGACCGCGTCGTCTTGTCCGGGTGGGTTCGGCGTCGGCCGGAGTGGCGCGATATCCGCCCGACGTTGCGGACCCTCGCAAAGATACCGTCAGTGCTGAAGACCTTGGTCTCGGGCGGGGACGATGCGGTTCTGCGCATGGCGATGCAGCTGATCGAGGCAAGCGGCGCGCATGTCATCGGCGTGCACGAGGTGGTACCCAATCTCCTGGCCGAATCAGGCCCCATCGGTGCTGTGAACCCTGACGGTGACGACCAACGCGACATAGAAGCGGGCATCGCTGCGGCCAACGCGCTCGGCGCGCTCGACGTGGGGCAGGGGGCGGTTGCGGTCGGCGGGCGTGTCGTAGCGCTCGAGGGCGCCGAGGGCACGGACGCCATGCTGGAGCGTGTCGCCGTCTTGAAGGCGGAGGGGCGCGTCTCTTCGCGCCGGCGCGGCGTTCTCGTCAAACTTTGCAAGCCCGGGCAGGATCTGCGCGCGGATCTGCCGTCGATCGGCCCGTCCACCATCGCGCTCGCCGAGCGGGCCGGTCTTGCCGGTGTTGCCGTCGAAGCCGGACGGGCGCTGGTGCTGGAACGTAGCGAAGTGGTCAAGGTCGCCGATCAAGCGGGGCTTTTTGTCGCCGGAGTGGAGCGCACTTCCGGAGGTATCAGGCGATGAACGCGCCACGTTACAAGCTCGCAGTAATCGCGGGTGAAGTTTCCGGCGACCTTCTGGGTGCCGATCTCGTCCGCGCGCTTCGGGCGCAAAGCCATTCCGACGTCGAACTCGTCGGGGTCGGCGGCGAGGCGCTGGAGGCCGAGGGCCTTCGCTCGTTGTTCGACTATTCCGAACTGTCGATCATGGGCTTCACCCAGGTGCTCGCCCGTCTGCCGAAGCTGATCATGCGTATTCGCCAAACGGCAAAGGCGATCATCGCAGCCCGACCCGACGCGCTTCTGATCATTGATAGCCCGGATTTCACCCACCGCGCAGCGCGAAAAGTGCGCGCCGCATTGCCGGATCTGCCCGTCATCAACTACGTCTGCCCGAGCGTCTGGGCCTGGAAGCCGGAGCGAGCACCGCGCATGCGCGGCTACGTCGATCACGTGCTCGCCGTCTTGCCGTTCGAGCCGGAGGCGATGGAGCGGCTGCAAGGCCCCCCGACCACTTATGTCGGCCATCGCCTTGCAAGCGACGCCAATGTGCTCGCCGTTCGCGCAAGCCGCCAGCCGCGCCTTGCGGGCGCCAAGGACGGGCGTGTTGAGACATGCCTTCTATTGCCGGGCTCTCGCTCCAGCGAGGTCGGTCGCCTGCTTCCGATCTTCCGCGCGACAGTCGAGGAACTCGAAGCCCGCCATCCGGGCATTCGCTTCCTGCTTCCGACCGTCCCGCGCCAGGAGAAGCTGGTGCGGGAAATTACCGCATCCTGGACGATCCAGCCGGAAATTTCGGTCGGTGCGGCCGACAAATGGGCGGCCTTCGATCGAGCCGACGCGGCGATTGCTGCTTCGGGTACGGTCATTCTGGAACTCGCTTTGGCTGGCGTGCCCGTGGTTTCAACCTATGCGCCGGATTTCCTGGTGAAGTTCCTGCACAAGCGCATCCGCATCTGGAGTGGCGCACTGCCGAACCTGATCGCGGATTTCCCGATCGTCCCGGAATATTTCGGCGAATCGATCCGTCCCGGCGCGTTGACGCGCTGGATGGAGCGGCTTTCGGGCGCAACGGCGCAGCGGGCCTCGATGCTCGACGGTTACGCGCTGGTGCAACAGCGCATGGCGACCGATCATCCGCCGGGCGAGATGGCGGCCGAAATCGTTCTTGGCTATCTCAATAAGAGCAAGCCGTAAGACTTACGCCCGAGCGCGCGATTGCCTCAACGCTTCACTGAAGACGAGCCTGGCGCACAGTGTGCGCTCGGGTGGTTGTGTTGCTGCTATTACAAAAATCGCCACAACCGGTGCGAAACGTCGATCCTACCCTGCAAAAACAAAAGCCCGGCCATCGCTGACCGGGCTTTGTTGTCTCTGCTGATTGTCAGTCTTAGCGCTTGGAAACCGGCACGTAGTCGCGCTGCGGAGCGCCGACATAGAGCTGGCGCGGACGGCCGATGCGCTGTTCCGGATCCTCGATCATCTCGTTCCACTGCGCGATCCAGCCGACGGTACGGGCAAGCGCGAAGAGAACGGTGAACATGGTGGTGGGGAAGCCGAGAGCCTTCAGCGTGATGCCCGAGTAGAAGTCGATGTTCGGGTAGAGCTTCTTCTCGATGAAGTACTCGTCGGTGAGCGCGATGCGTTCGAGTTCCATCGCCACTTCGAGAAGCGGATCGTCCTTGTGGCCGAGTTCGGCGAGCACTTCATGCGTGGTCTTCTGCATGATCTTGGCGCGCGGATCGTAGTTCTTGTAGACGCGGTGACCGAAGCCCATCAGGCGGAACGGATCGTTCTTATCCTTGGCGCGGGCGATGAATTCCGGAATACGGTCGGCCGTGCCGATTTCGGCAAGCATGTTGAGTGCCGCTTCGTTGGCGCCGCCGTGCGCCGGGCCCCAGAGGCAGGCGATGCCGGCCGCGATGCAGGCGAACGGGTTGGCACCCGACGAGCCGGCAAGGCGAACCGTCGAGGTCGAAGCGTTCTGTTCGTGGTCGGCGTGCAGGATGAAGATACGGTCCATGGCGCGCGACAGAACCGGGTTGACGACATATTCTTCGCAGGGAACGGCAAAGCACATGCGCAGGAAGTTCGAGGCGTAGTCGAGGTCGTTCTTCGGGTAAACGAAGGGCTGGCCGATGTGGTACTTGTAGGCCATGGCCGCAATCGTCGGCATCTTGGCGATCATGCGCAGCGACGCAACCATGCGCTGGTGCGGATCGGTGATGTCGGTCGAGTCGTGGTAGAAGGCAGAAAGCGCGCCGACGCAGCCGCACATGACGGCCATCGGGTGTGCGTCGCGGCGGAAGCCGGTGAAGAACCGCGACATCTGCTCATGCACCATGGTGTGGTGCGTGACGCGATAGTCGAAGTCAGCCTTCTGCGCCTTCGTCGGCAGTTCGCCGTAAAGCAGCAGGTAGCAGACTTCCAGGAAGTCGCCGTGCTCGGCGAGCTGTTCGATCGGATAGCCGCGGTGGAGCAGCACGCCTTCGTCGCCGTCGATATAGGTGATCTTGGATTCGCACGACGCCGTCGACGTGAAGCCCGGGTCGTAGGTGAACATCTTCGTCTGCTTGTAGAGCGAGCCGATGTCCACGACGTCAGGGCCGATGGACCCAGATCGCACCGGAAGATCCGCCGACTTTCCATCGAGTGTTACAACCGCGGTTTTATCAGTCATCGGACCCTCCGTCTTATGGCAACGTGGCACACAGACGTGCCACGACAATGAACGTTGCGAATTTGCTATATGATTTATTTTCGACTGCCAAGCTGTACGAAAGGCAAATTGTGCGATGCGAAAATGTGCATATGGCGACGCAATAATGGCATGTTACGGCAATAAGTCCAAAGAGATCAATAAGCTCGTCCGATGATGGTGCGGTACCATTCTATATAGGTTTGCCGCTTTTTTCGGCAGATAGCGCCTCGGTTGCAGTTGCGCTGCGTTGGTTGCATGATCGACCGCGAAGTCAGGGTCCAAAGTGCGGGCGCAATGAGCGAAACGGAAATGCGGCAAGCGTCGCTCGACGTCGAACGCGGAAGCTTCAGGCTTCCCGAATCCGATGCCGCCGTTGTCGCCGCGACATTGCCTACGCGAGGCCGGTTCTTCCTGTTTCTCCGGCCATCGTGGCAAGCAATTGCGGGCCGCGCAGCTCGTTTCCGGCCTGCCGCGCTTAAACCGGCATTCCTCGCCGCGATCGAAGAGGAACGGGCATTCGGTCACGGTTTCGTGTTGATCCCGGTGTTCTTGATCTTCGGCGTGCTCGCCTGGCTGGCGCTGCCCTTCGATATCCGGATTGCCAATCTTGCAGTGCTGCTGTGCATTTTCGGAATAGCAGCGCTGGCCTGTCGGTGGCGGCTGGCGCCTTTGAGGGCTCCGTTGATTGCGGTTACGCTCTTCATCTGCGGCATGCTGCTGGTCGCGATCGACACGTGGTGCACCGACACGGTTGTTCTCGACGCTCCGGTGACCACGAACCTGCGGGGCGTGGTCTTTTCGCGCGAGCAGGACGATCGCGGCCGCTGGCGCTACGGGCTGGAGATCGAGGAAACGAGCCGGCCAAAGCTGCGCCGCCAGCCGCTGAAGGCGACGCTGGTGACGCGGGGCTCCGGAGAGCCGTTTCCGCTCGGCGCGATGATCGAGGGCAGGGCGCGGCTGTCTCCGCCCTCGGGTCCGGCGCTGCCCGGCCTGAACGATTTCGCCTTCGACAGCTATTTCAAGGGAATCGGCGCCGTCGGGGTTTTCTACGGCGCGCCCAAACTATCCGAGAAGGTGGCGACCGAAGAGCCCGAGGCGGCTTTCTCGCTGCGTTCGGCAGCGGCGAAAACGATGGCCGCAATGCGGGAAACGGTTGGCGAGAGGATCCGCGCCTCGATCGGCGGCGATACCGGCGCGCTTGCGGCGGCTCTGGTGACCGCAGAGGAAAGGGCCATCAGCCGGGAGACGGTCGAGGTGCTGCGACAGGCGGGGCTAGCGCATGTGCTGGCGATCTCCGGCCTCAACATGGCGCTGGCAGCCGGCACGTTTCTGATCGGCGCACGCACTGCTCTCAGCATGGTTCCGGGGCTGGCGCACCGTGTGCCGATCAAGAAGGTTGCCGCTGCCGGTGCGCTGCTGATGGTCTGCCTCTACATCCTCATTTCCGGCGGCGCCGTATCGGCACTTCGCGCCTGGATCATGATCTCGATCATGCTGGTCGCGGTGTTTTTCGACCGCATGTCGATCAGCCTGCGCAACGTCGCGCTCGCCGCAATCGTCATCGTGGTTCTCATGCCTTCGGCTGTGGCCGGGCCAGGCTTCCAGATGTCCTTCGCCGCCACCCTGGCGCTGGTTGCCGGCTACGGGCGCTGGCGCGAACGGCGCACCGGCAAGGCCGAAGCGGCTGGCGGCCGCAGCAAGGGGCGCCTCATCACCGGCGTCGCCGCAGGCATCCTCATCACCTCGCTCATCGGCGGCCTGGCAACGTCGGTCTATTCGATCGCCTACTTCCACAGGCTGCCGGCCTATGGCCTGCTCGCAAACATTCTCACCATGCCGCTGATCAGCATCGTGATCATGCCCTTCGGTCTGTTCGCCATGCTGCTAATGCCGTTCGGGCTTGAGCATCTGCCTTTGATGGCGATGGCGTGGGGTCTCGATCGGATGCTCGACGTCGCCCGGTTCGTGACGTCGCTCGATGGCGAGGTCGTGACCGGCCGCATCGGACCCATCGGCTTCGTGCTGATCGCGATCGGCGGTGTTTTTCTCTGCGTGCTGCGCAGTTGGCTGGCAATCTCTGGCATCGTGCTGATCTGTGCAGGCTTCTTCAGCCTGGCATTGGAAGATAGGAGCCGGCCCGACATCTTGATCGCCGAGGACGGACGCCTTCTCGGTCTGGTCACGGATGATGCCATCGCAACGAACCGGCCGCGCCCGCCGGACTTCATATTTTCGCAATGGCAACGGGCGCTCGCCGTGGGGGAGCACGAGCGGCCGGTCATGCTCCCGCCTGCAGCCGATGATCTTTACCCGGCTATGGAACAGGCGGTCCGACGAGCTCCACCGATCGATGGAGAAAAGGCTACGGCGATCCGTGCGGATTTTTCATCGGCCATCGAGGCAAGCCGGCCAGGCCGATTTGTCTGCCGCGACAAGCAATGGTGTGCGGCGCGCAGCGCCATCGGCTGGACGATCGTCACCCTCGAAAACCCGCGCCTCTTTCCCGCCCTGTGCGATCAGGCGGACCTGATCGTGGTCGCCGCGCGGGTCGATGTGGAAGCGTGCGCGCCGCGCCGAGCCCGCATCGTCGACGCACGGACGCTGCGCCGCACGGGCGCAATCGAAATTCGGGCGGAGCAGCAGGAAGGGCGGGGCTCACCCGTCATGCAAATCCGGCCGGCTTTCACGACGCTTGCCCGTCCCTGGGAGCGCCATCGCACCTATGATTGGCGCAGCGACACCTTCATCGAAGATCAGCCGACGCCCTGAAAACGCCTGTCCAGTTCCGGCAATGGGTGGTTGCGAAATTATTCTTGATTGATAAACTCCACAAATCCTTGTCATTCGGTTTTCCTTTGCTTAAAGAGCCCCGGAAGCGCGCAAGGGTAGCGGCGGATGACGGAAAACCCTTCGCCCTGACACGACGAAATGGACCAGTACGTGAGGAACGAGATGCCGAGACGAGCCCGATCGACGATCAATTTGTTGGCAGCCGCGATGCTGGTCCTGTCCTCCGCAGCTTCGCCAACGGCCGCCTTGGCCCAAGCCACGACGCAGGCACCCGCGGTTAGTGGTACGCAAAGCGGCGCAACAGCGCCGTCCGCATCCGCGCCGACGGCAGAAAGTCAGGGCACGGCCGTAACCGTTCCGCCGGCGGAGCCGGCGACACAGGCGCGGCCGACACTGCAAGCTCCTGCCGCTACGTCGGGCGAGGGCGCGCCGGTAGCCGTTGAAGGCGCCCCGGCGACGGCGGAAAGCGGGCCGGCAACGGGCGAGGGAGCAGCAAGCCCGGTGTTGCCGCATGATCTTTCGCCGATTGGCATGTTCATGGCCGCCGACGTGGTGGTGAAGAGCGTGATGATTGGCCTTGCGCTGGCGTCCGTCGCCACATGGGCGATCTTTGTGGTCAAGCTGCTGGAACTCTTTGGCGCCAAGGCGCGCCTGACGCGCGCAGTTCGCCTGCTGTCGGCTGCCAACGGCCTGGC
This sequence comes from Ensifer sp. ENS06, assembly GCF_014852205.1. Taxonomy (NCBI): domain Bacteria; kingdom Pseudomonadati; phylum Pseudomonadota; class Alphaproteobacteria; order Hyphomicrobiales; family Rhizobiaceae; genus Ensifer; species Ensifer sp. ENS06. Next base: position 1,645,907 of record NZ_JACVBC010000001.1, read on the forward strand.
AGACGTCAAGGGAGCCTTTGACGGCAAGTCGGGACCGGCGCCCGAAATGGTCGCCGCGGCGATCGACGAAATGGCCCGCTCGGAGGCGGTGATCGACCATGCGCCGACAGGCGGCCTGAAGGAGCGTGTTTCCTCGCTTCTGACCCGCATCGAGGTTCGCGCCGGTAAGCGCATGACAAGTGGCACCGGCATCCTGGCCTCGATCGGCTCCGTCGGCCCGTTCGTCGGCCTTTTCGGCACGGTCTGGGGGATCATGAATTCCTTCATCGGCATCAGCAAGGCACAGACGACCAATCTGGCGATCGTGGCGCCGGGCATCGCGGAGGCGCTTCTGGCGACCGCTATCGGCCTGGTGGCGGCGATCCCGGCCGTCGTCATCTACAACTATTTTGCCCGCTCGGTCGGTGGCTACAAGGTCATTCTCGCCGATGCCGCGGCGGCCGTGGAACGGCTCGTCAGCCGCGACCTCGACCATCGCCTGGCCCGCAAGGCGCAGCCGCGCCGCCAGGACTTCGGTCACACCGAGACGACCATCGCAAGGATCGGGTGACCTATGGCCGGAAAAATCAGCGACGGTGGCGGCGATCTCGATGAAAACGCCGAGATCAACGTCACCCCCTTCATCGACGTCATGCTGGTGCTGTTGATCATTTTCATGGTGGCGGCGCCGCTTGCCACCGTGGACATGAAGGTGGACCTGCCGCAATCGGCCGCAAAGCCGGCTCCGCGGGACGACAAGCCGGTCTTCGTGACTTTGAAGGCCGATCTGGCTCTGGCGATCGGCAACGATGAGACGGCGCGCGAGAGCTTTGCCGACGAGTTGAAGCGCCTGACCGAAGGCAATACCGAGACGCGCGTTCTGCTGCGCGCGGACAAAGCCGTCGACTACGGTGAGCTGATGACGGTGATGAACCTCATTCAGAACGCCGGCTACACCAAGATTGCCCTCGTTGGGCTGGAAGGCGCGCCGGGACGCTGATCCCGGCTGGCAATCGTGTTGCCTCCGCCATTCGCAGTGCAATTCCCTCCCGTTTTTCCGGCGCAGATTGCCGCTATCGCTTGAAACCGGCCGGGCGCCGATTTATGAGCTTACCTCAAAGGCTTTCCGACGGGAGCCAGAAGACGATCGTGCGTGCTTGCCCGAAAGCGGGCGCCGCGCCTATCCGGACACGAGGGCACTACCATGAATTTCGAAGCAGCGCGCACCAAGATGGTGGACAACCAGATCCGCACGACGGATGTCACGTCCCACTCGGTCCTGTCCGCGTTCCTGAGCGTGCCGCGCGAGGAATTCGTGCCTGCCAAGATGAAAGAGCTTGCCTACATCGACACGGATATCGCGCTTGAGGTTACCAATGGCAACGCGCCGCGTTTCCTGATGGAGCCGTCGCCGCTCGCCAAGCTTCTCCAGCTGGCCGAAATCGCCAAGTCCGATGTCGTCCTGGAGATCGGCTGCGGCACCGGCTACGCGTCCGCACTGCTGTCACAGGTTGCAGGTTCGGTCGTTGCGCTCGAAAGCGATGAAGACCTTGCCGCCACCGCGACGGAAACGCTGTCTCGCCTCGGCTACGACAACATCGCCGTCGTGACCGGCGAACTCGAGAAGGGATATGCCGCCGAGGCACCCTATGACGTGATCTTCGTTCACGGCTCGGTCGAAGTCCTGCCGACCGCTTTGTTCGAGCAGTTGCGCGATGGCGGGCGGCTGGTCGTCGTTGAAGGATTTGGCAATGCTTCTCGCGCTAAACTCTATGTGCACGAGCACGGAAAGACGTCCGAGCGCCCCGATTTCAACACCGCGGTCAAGCCGCTTCCCGGCTTCCGTCGTGCACAGGAATTTGTTTTTTGAGGTCCCGCTTATTGAGGGATATCAACAATTAATTGCGTTGCTAAAATAACAATGTTGCCAATTCGCAACGCGGTACTTGTTTCTTTTTGAAATGGCTGCGCAGAGTATGGCTGCGCAGTTGTCGGAATGCTGATTCCGGGTTTCAAAGAGTGCAGTGGTAGTGATTTGCTCACCAGTGGGCGGTGTGAGCGCTTCATCGCCGTGTCTAGTTGGGGTCGCTTTTTGCAAAGAGAGCGGCGCCGCGGAAATAGAGGGCAGGCTCTGCCGCCCCGATCGGAGAGAGAAGTAATGGTGTCGATTGTCCGCAAAGCGGCCCTCCTGGCCGCCGTTTCGACAAGCTTGCTGCTTGCACCGCACGCAGTACTGGCCGAAACGATCTTCGGCGCAATGGCCAAAGCCTACGCAAACAACCCTGACCTGAACGCCGCGCGGGCCGGCCTCAGGGCGACCGATGAGAGCGTGCCGATTGCCAAGTCCGGCTTTCGCCCCCAGGTGGCGGCATTCGCGTCCGGAACGCTTTCGACCATCGACAGAGAAAAGACCCTGAGCGAAGACCTCCACCAGGGACAGGTCGGCATCACCGTAAACCAGATGGTGTTTGACGGCTTTCAGACGCTGAACAATGTGCGCGCCGCTGAATCGAACGTCTTTGCGACCCGCGAATCGCTGCGCGCCAACGAGATATCGATTCTCCTTTCGGCCGCGACCATCTATTCCAACATCGCGCGCGACCAGCAGCTCGTATCGATCCGCAAGCAGAACATCGCCTTCCTTCAGGAGCAGGTTAACGCGGCGAAAGCCCGTCTCGATGTGGGCGAAGGCACCCGAACGGACGTGAGCCTCGCCGAAGCCTCGCTCGCCAACGCCCAGTCGCAGCTTATCGTCGCCGTCGCTCAGTTGAAGCAGAGCGAAGCGACCTATGTACAGATCGTCGGCGATGTGCCACGTGGCATCAAGCAGGCTTCGCCGGCTTCGAAGGCCCTGCCGCGCACGCTCGATCAGGCCGTCGCGACCGGTCTGCGCGAAAGCCCAATCATTCTGTCGGCGCAGTACTCCGTTGATTCGGCCGGTTATCAGGTCAAGTCGGCGGAAGGCACGATGCTCCCCGGTGTGACGCTGCAGGGCCAGGTTGGCCGCACCACCGGCAATGCCAGCCAGTTCGATAGCAATGCATCGAGCATTACGGCTCGCCTCGAAGTTCCGATCTATCAGGGTGGCGCCGAGTACGGCCAGATCCGCCAGGCCAAGGAACGTCTCGGCCAGCAGCGCATCCTCGTCGATTCGGCGCGTGCGGCGGTCCAGCAGACTATTGTCTCCGCCTATGCTCAGCTGGAAGCCGCGATTGCGCGCATCTCCGCCAACAAGGCGCAGATTTCCGCCGCCAAGCTGGCTCTCGATGGCGTGATCGAAGAGCGCAAGGTCGGCCAGCGTACGACACTCGACGTGCTTGATTCGCAGCAGGACGTGCTTCAGGCACAGGAACTTCTGGCCGTTGCCCAGCGCGACGCGGTCGTTGCGAGCTATTCGCTGCTTGCTGCCGCCGCGCGGCTGACCGTGAAGGATCAGGGCCTGCAGGTTGCCGAATACCGTGCCGAAGAGCACTACGAAGTGGTCAAGGACAAGTGGTTCGGTCTGCGAACCGTTGACGGTCGCTAAGGCGTCCGTTCGCATTATTGAGTACTTGCCAACGCCTCGGGTCTTCCCCGGGGCGTTTCTATTTTTTCCCCTGAAAACAAATCTGTGCAAGAATCCTTAGCGTTGATTCGTGGCGTATGTTTCGTTCGCGAACTCACTTAAGGTTTGTCGGAAATCGGCGCATGTCCAGTTTTGGGACACATGTCTGCCGCGTCAAACGAGGATGGAAATGGCACAGCTCAATGTCGCGCGTGAACCGTCGATGGATGAAATCCTGGCATCCATTCGCAAGATCATTGAGAGCAACGAACCCGGGCAAGCCGGATTTGCGCCGCAGGAGCAGTTCGAGGACGAGGGCAACGACGAGATCGAGCTGACCATCGACAGCGAGATCGAGACGATCGCCTTTGGCCGACGCGATGAGGCGCCCAAGGCCGCGTTTGTCGAACCGGTCGTGGACAGCCAGGCCGGGCTGTCGGAGCCGTCGCCGGCAGCGCAGCCGCCGCTTTCACTTGCCGATGTCGCAGCACGGGTTCGCGCCGCGTCCGAGCGTCATACGACGGGCTTTGCCGGACGTGAGGTGCCGCCTGCGCCGCAGGTCGTCGCTATTCAGGACAGTCCGGTCGTCACCTCGCGCATGGCAGCGGTTTCCGCGCCGAAAGCGCCGGTGATCGAGCCCGCTGCTGCTGTTGAGGCGCCGGCAGAGCCGGAAGTCGTAGCGCCGCCGCCAGTCGAACTCCCGGAAGTTCTAAGCGCGGTTCCGCCGGTGGCCGCCGTCGTTCCGCCGGAAGCGCCCGCGCCGGAGACGGCGCTTGCGGCGATCGTCTCGCCGGAGGTCGGCCGCAAGGTCGCTCAGTCGTTCGGCGATCTTGCCCACGCAGTGGATCAGGAATCGCGGCGTTCCTTTGATGAAATTGCCGAAGCGATGCTACGGCCGATGCTGCAGGAATGGCTCGATGACAATCTGCCGACGCTTGTCGAGCGGCTCGTCCGCGAGGAAATCGAACGCGTCGCGCGCGGCCCCCGCCGCTAAAAGCCGAATCCGAACACGAAAGAAGCCGCGCGATCGTCGCGGCTTTTTGCGTTCGTGTTGACTTGCACCGGCCGTTCCGGTTTACAAGACGCTGACATCAATCTCGTAAATTGGCTCCAAAATGCTTGATAAGACCTACGATTCCGCATCCGTCGACCCGCGTATCGCCAAGAAGTGGGACGAAGAAAACGCGTTTCGTGCAGGGGCGGGTGCCAAGCCCGGCGCCGACAGTTTCTGCATCGTGATCCCGCCGCCGAACGTGACGGGTTCGCTGCACATGGGCCACGCGCTCAACAACACGCTTCAGGACGTGCTCGTTCGTTTCGAACGCATGCGCGGCAAGGATGTGTTGTGGCAGCCGGGCATGGACCATGCAGGTATCGCCACCCAGATGGTCGTCGAGCGTAAGCTGATGGAGAGCCAGCAGCACCGCCGGCAGATGGGCCGCGAAGCCTTCATCGAAAAGGTCTGGGAATGGAAAGCCGAATCGGGCGGGCTCATCTTCAACCAATTGAAGCGTCTTGGCGCGTCCTGCGACTGGTCGCGCGAACGCTTCACCATGGACGAAGGGCTGTCCGAAGCCGTTCTCGAGGTCTTCGTTTCGCTCTACAAGGAAGGCCTGATCTACAAGGATAAGCGCCTGGTCAACTGGGACCCGAAGCTTCTGACCGCGATTTCGGATCTGGAGGTCGAGCAGCACGAGATCAACGGCAACCTCTGGCACCTGCGCTATCCGTTGGAGCCTGGCGTAACCTTCGATTACCCGGTCGCCTTCGATGAAGAGGGCAAGGCGACCGAGTGGGAAAAGCGCGATTACCTCGTCGTCGCCACGACGCGTCCTGAAACCATGCTCGGAGACAGCGGCATCGCGGTCAATCCGGAGGATGAGCGCTACAAGCCTTTGATCGGCAAGCACGTCATTCTGCCGATCGTCGGTCGCCGCATTCCTGTCGTTGCCGACGACTATGCGGATCCGACCGCCGGTACCGGTGCGGTGAAGATCACGCCTGCGCATGATTTCAACGACTTCGACGTCGGCAAGCGCGCCGGTCTGCGCGCGATCAACATCATGACGATCGAAGGCCGCATCACGATCAAGGACAACGAGGATTTCCTCGAAGGGCTCAGCGATCCGGCTGCCCTGCACGGTGCCTGGGACGAACTCGAAGGCAAGGACCGATTCGAAGCGCGCAAGATCATCGTTCGCATCTTCGAAGAGGCGGGCCTGCTCGACAAGATCGAGCCGCACAAGCACATGGTTCCCCATGGCGACCGTGGCGGCGTGCCGATCGAACCGCGTCTGACAGAGCAATGGTACGTTGACGCGAAGACGCTGGCCAAGCCCGCGATCGCGGCCGTCAAGGAAGGTCGGACCAACTTCGTTCCCAAGAACTGGGAGAAGACCTACTACGAGTGGATGGAAAACATTCAGCCCTGGTGCGTTTCGCGCCAGCTGTGGTGGGGGCACCAGATCCCGGCCTGGTACGGTCCGGACGGTCAGGTCTTCGTCGAAAAGACCGAGGAAGAGGCGCTGCACGCAGCGATCCAGCATTATCTGGCGCATGAAGGCCCGATGAAGGCCTATGTCGAGGATCTGCTCGAGAACTTCAAGCCGGGCGAAATCCTGACGCGTGACGAAGACGTTCTCGACACCTGGTTCTCCTCGGCGCTTTGGCCGTTCTCCACGCTCGGCTGGCCGAACGAGACGCCGGAACTGGAGAAGTACTATCAGACCGACGTGCTGGTCACCGGTTTCGACATCATCTTCTTCTGGGTCGCCCGGATGATGATGATGGGCCTGCATTTCATGAAGGATGCCGACGGCACTCCGGTCGAGCCTTTCCATACGGTCTATGTCCATGCGCTCGTTCGCGACAAGAACGGCCAGAAGATGTCGAAGTCGAAGGGCAACGTCATCGATCCACTCGAACTGATCGACGAATACGGTGCTGACGCCTTGCGCTTCACGCTCGCGATCATGGCGGCCCAGGGGCGTGACGTGAAACTCGACCCGGCCCGCATCGCCGGCTACCGCAACTTCGGCACCAAGCTGTGGAACGCGACGCGTTTTGCCCAGATGAATGGCGTTACCAGCAGCGATGGGTTCATTCCTGAAACCTCATCGCTCACCGTCAACCGCTGGATCCTGACGGAGCTGTCGCGGACCATCCGCGACGTCACCGAGGCGCTCGATGCCTATCGCTTCAACGACGCGGCCGGCAGCCTCTATCGGTTCGTCTGGAACCAGTTCTGCGATTGGTACCTCGAACTGCTGAAGCCGATCTTCAGTGGCGAGGACGAAGCGGCAAAACGGGAGTCGCAGGCTTGCGTCGCCTACGTTCTCGACGAGATCTACAAGCTGCTGCACCCGTTCATGCCGTTCATGACGGAAGAGCTCTGGGCGCAGACGGCAGGCGAGGGCCAGGAGCGTTCGACGCTGCTGTGCCACGCCGAATGGCCGGCGCCGTCCTATGCTGACGACACGGCGGCCGACGAGATCAATTGGCTGATCGATCTGGTTTCGGGCATTCGTTCGGTCCGTTCGGAGATGAACGTCCCGCCGGCGGCAACCGCGCCGCTGATCGTTGTCGGTGCCAACAACCTGACGCGCGAGCGCCTGCAGCAGCATGCGCAGGCCATCGGTCGTCTGGCGCGCGTCGAGCATATCGACCACGCCACTGTTGCGCCGCGCGGCAGCGCCCAGATAGTCGTTGGCGAGGCAACGGCCTGCCTGCCGCTCGGCAACCTGATCGACCTTTCCGCCGAGAAGGCCCGGCTTGAGAAGGCGATCGCCAAGGTGGAAGCCGAGCGCGAGCGCATCCTCGGCAAGCTGGCCAATGAGAAGTTTGTCGCCAATGCAAAGCCGGAACTGGTCGAAGCGGAACGTGAACGCCTCGTAGAGCTCGATCTCCAGAAGGAATCGCTGAGCGTTGCGCTGACGCGCGTCGCCGAGGCCGGTTGAGGCCGTTAATCGACGGATTCAACGAGAGGGCGTTCAAGAGAATGCCTGACCGTCAGAAATCGAAATCCGCGGCAGAAATGCCGCGGATTCTTTATTTTAGAGATACAAGATAGACTTTAGCCTATCGAGATTTTGCATTGATTCGATCAGTTGAATCTGCTGCGCGGGTCATTAAGCGCGCGTGGCGTTTGAGCGGAACTTCAACGGAGTTTTTCGCTGTTCTACCGCAAAAAGCGATAATGTTGTTCAGGCGACACAGGTTTTCGATGGTTTGGAAATCCATTCTAATTCAGTGGATTTTATCCATGATTTTGGAAAAATGGTTCCGATCTGGCGTCATTGTGGCTAAATCATGAGAATCTTACGTAAATTCTGTGACCGATCGAGCCTGCTAACTGCTAGATCTCGCATTTGCGATTTCACGGGATCGTGAGAATACTTCGGCCCACACGACATGAGGTGGAATGTCGCAGTTTTGCAGTGCAGGGGGAGGAGCTGGATGGCTCACATGAATTTGAAGCGGGGTGTTCTGTCGGTAGCAGCGGGTTTGCTGTTTGCCTCCGCCGCGCACGCGGGCGGTCTTGAGCGCGGCGGTTACAACATCGATCTGCTGTTCGACCCGTCGGATTATGCGGGGGAAGCGTCGGCGACCTACGTCAATCCGCAGCGCGAATTGAAGAACGTCCGTGATACCGATACCGGGAACACCAACATCCTTACCGGGACTTTTGGTGGCGGCAATCTCAACAACAGACCGAATACTGCTGACGACACCGAGAGCTACTGGGTTCCGCGCGTCGGCGTTAAGGCAGCCTTTGGTGACAGCGTCGACTGTATGGCTGACTACTCCCAGCCCTGGGGTGCCCACACCAATCCGGGGCAGAACTGGGCCGGTGCCAACAGCAATATCGAAACGAAGGTAGAGAGCGACAACTACGCCGCGACCTGCTCCTACAAATGGGACATGGGGCCAGGCCAGTTCCGTGTGATCGGCGGCGTCTTCTATCAGGAAGTCAACGGCTTCAAGGAAAGGCTGGTTCAGGATTATACAGGCACGCCGCTCGCTGGTGCCTTTACCGGCATTGGCAGGCTCGAGCTTGGAGGGCATGGCTGGGGCTGGCGCGCAGGTGCTGCCTACGAAATCCCCGAGTATGCCTTGCGAGCGAGCCTCGTCTACAACAGTGCTGTCGATCTGGATAACCTCTCGGGCTTCATCGACCTTCGCCAGTTGGGCTTCGTTGTACCGGGCGTGGGCCTTGTGACCGGTACGAAATACGACGTAAACGGTGCGGCTTCGATGCCGGACTCGCTGGAACTCAAGCTGCAGAGCGGCTTTGCACCCGGTTGGGCGGCATTTGGCTCGGTGAAGTGGACGGACTGGAGCCAGCTTCAGGTCCTGAAGTTCTGCCCCGCCACGGTCTCCCGTACTACGCCGTGCACGAGCCTTGATCTTCTCTACCGTGACGGCTGGACCATCACCGGCGGTGTCGGCCACAAGTTCAATGATCAATGGAGCGGCGCCGTCAGCCTGACCTGGGACCGCGGCACCAGCCACGGGTATGGAACGCAGACCGACACCTGGACGCTGGGAACCGGTGTTTCCTACACGCCGACCGAGAACCTCGAGTTCCGTCTTGCTGGTGCTGTCGGCATCATGACCGGTGGCAGTTCCGGTGCGGTGAAGTATGGTGACGACGTCATTGGTGACGACGTTTCCTACGATTTCGACGACGACTTTGTCGGTGCCATTTCGACATCGATCAAAGTGAAGTTCTGATCCTTCGTCATCTGATCCTGCAAGGCCCGGTTTTACCGGGCCTTTCTTATGTGTGGAGCCTCTTAACCACGCATCCGCACTGTGCCGCAATGTGACGATTCAGCAACACTTTTAATGCTAGAGTTTGCTAGGATCAGACTCGTTCCGGCTATGTCCATTTCCCGCCACAAACAGGGAGCAGCGATATAGGGACAAGCCTGCAATGTGAGTGCGATACCTGCAGCGTTTGGGGTGAAATGAAACTTGGATCGACGACCGTCATGAGAAATGTGGCCTCCGGCACGCCAGTGCAAGTGGTCCATTAAAATGACTGCTTCGGGGACTATGTCGAAGTTTCATTGTGGAAAGGTTGCGCCGGCTTTGTCGGCGGAGTTGGTGCAGTTCCCGGCGGCGGGTCGTCCGGGCTTGTGTGTTTGCAGCGGTGATGGGTTCGGCGTGGCCGGCTGGAACGGAAGAATTAGACTGTGATGCTTGCGGGTGAACTAAAGTCACTAAAGGTTGCGATACTCGGCGTGTCGCTGGCGGTCTGTGGGACCTTCGCCATGCCGGCCTACGCTTTTGATCCCGGTGCGGGCGTCACCAAAGAATCAGGTCCGTTCGCGCTCTTCAAGTTCGGGTTTTCCGCCTACAAGAATGGCCGCAAGGACGAGGCCGTAGAAGCCTACAAATACGCGGCCGAGAAGGGCCACACCGGATCCCGCTGGGCCCTCGCCAACATGTACGCCTATGGCGACGGCGTCGCCGAGAACGACCTTGAAGCCTTCAAGATCTATAGCGAAATCGCCCAGGAAGGCGTGGAGCCGGGCTCGGAAGACACCGGTTACTTCGTCAACGCGTTGATCTCCCTTGCCGGCTACTATCGCCGCGGCATTCCCGACAGCCCGATCAAGTCCGACATGTCCCAGGCGCGCCAGCTTTATTTCCAGGCGGCATCGACCTTCGGCGTCGCCGAGGCGCAGTTCCAGCTCGCGCGCATGCTCTTGTCGGGCGAGGGCGGTAGCGTGAATGTTCAGCAGGCCAAGAAATGGCTCAATCGTGCGCGCAAGAGCGGTCACGCCGGAGCCATGGGCGTCTTTGGCAATGTGATTTTCCAGGAAGGCCAGACCGTTCGTGGTCTCGCGTTCATGACTGCGGCACTCGACCAGTGTTCGCCGAAGGATCGGCCCTGGATGCAGTCGATGCAGGAGCAGGCCTTCTCGCTTGCCAGCGAGGACGATCGACGCACTGCAATCGCACTGTCGCAGAACCTGCACATGCAGGGCGACGACGACTGATTGTCATCGTCGAGCGGTCCCCGAACCGCCGCCGGCCCAGGGATCATTCTCCACACACTAAGATCTGGAAAGACGCGCCTTAAGCGGGCGCGAACGCAAACGTCCCGATGACGGGCACGTGGTCCGAAGGCTTCTCCCAGGCGCGGACATGCTTGTCGATGGATGTTGACACCAGCCGATCGGTCGCCTCCGGCGACAGCATCAGATGGTCGATGCGGATGCCGAAATTTTTCGGCCAGCAGCCGGCCTGATAATCCCAGAACGTATAGAGCGGCACAGTGTCCGACGTCGCGCGCACAGCGTCGGTGAAGCCGAGGTTGCGCAGCCGGCGAAATGCCTCGCGCGTTTCCGGCAGGAAGAGGGCATCGTTCTGCCAGACCTTGATATCCCAGCAGTCGTGTTCCTCGGGGATGACGTTGTAGTCGCCGGCAAGGATGAAGGGTTCCTCGAGCAACAGGCGCTGCTTCGCATAGGCCTCAAGCCGGCGCATCCAGGCGAGTTTGTAGGGATACTTCTCGCTGTCGACGGGGTTTCCGTTCGGAAGGTAGAGCGAGCAGACGCGGATCGCGCCGCCTTCGACCGAGAAGACACCTTCGATGAAACGTGACTGTTCGTCCGTATCGTCACCAGGCAGGCCGCGATTGACCTCGTCCGGCCGCAGCTTGGAAAGCAGCGCGACGCCATTGAAGCCCTTCTGGCCGTGTGTTTCGACATGATAGCCAAGCGCCTCGATCTCGAGGCGTGGAAAGCCGTCGTCGACCGATTTGATCTCCTGCAGGCAGACGATATCCGGTCCGCTTTCCTTCAGCCAGGCCAGCAGGCTGTCGATTCGCGCCTTGACGCCATTGATGTTCCAGGTGGCAATCTTCATGGCTCGAAACGCCCTTTCCATGTCGGTTAAGTCCTTGGCGGGGTCATTTCTAGCCGCTCCGGATTCTTTTGACAAATCCGTTACCTGCGGGTTTTCAACCGCGCGCCCGAGCAGCACCGACGCTTCCCATCAGGAGCCAGCGGTCGATACGGTATACGCTGCAGGCGTCGAATTGATTCCGCCCGTTGGCGGGCTATAGTCCCGCCCATGATCGATCTCGTGCAGAATTATTGGCCGCATATCCTGGCGCTTTTGTCCTTCGCGCTGGGCATTCCTGCGGCCATTCATGCCGCGATGACGAAGGACGACGTGCGCGCCGCGGCCGGCTGGGTCGGTGTCGTCCTGCTTTCGCCGATCGTCGGCGCGCTGATCTATGCCGTTGCCGGAATCAACCGTATCCGGCGCTCCTCGATCGGCTCGCAACGCGCTCTGTTGCGCGGGCAGGGGCCGGATCAGTTCGGCCGCTTCGACATTTCGGATGCCGACATATCGGTGCAGTTCGGAGAACGATTTGCGGCGATGAAGATCCTCGGCGACCGCGTTTCACGCCATCGTATGTGCACGGGCAACCGTATTTCGGTGCTCGCCGGCGGCGATGCCGTCTATGCCGCGATGTTGGAAGCGATCGCCGGCGCCCGGCGCTCGATCCTGCTCGAAAGCTATATCTTCGATCGCGACGTCATCGGCCTGCGCTTTGCCGACGCCCTGATCGCGGCGGTGGCGCGGGGTGTCGAGGTGCGGGTGCTGATTGACGCCGTAGGCGCGCGCTACTCGGTGCCGAGCATTGTCGGTCATCTGGAGGCGGCGGGCGTTCCGACGGCGGTTTTCAACGGCAACATCATCATGGGGTTACGGCTGCCCTATGCCAACCTGCGCACGCACCGCAAGATCCTCGTGGTCGACGGTCAGGTTGCCTTTGCCGGCGGCATGAACATCCGGGTGGGCTTCACCAGCGAGATCGCCGGTCAGGCGCCGGCACAGGATACGCATTTCCGCATGGCCGGACCGGTGGTCGCCGATATCTTCCAGGTCTCGTCCGAAGATTGGCAATTCTCAAGTGGCGAGGTTCTGGCGGGCCCCGCATGGGCGATCGAAGAGGCACCGCTGCCGGCGGATGGGCCGTCGGTACTGATGCGCGCCGTGCCATCCGGACCTGACGCCACCAATGAGACCAATCACAAGATGCTCATGGGGGCGTTTTCGGTCGCGCAGAAGAATATCCGCGTGATGTCACCCTATTTCCTGCCGGACCGCGAACTGATCAGCGCGCTCGTCACCGCCGCGCGCCGCGGCGTCGAGGTGGATATCATCGTTCCCGCAGTCAACAATCTGCTGCTGGTCGACAGGGCGATGACTGCGCAGTTCGATCAGGTGCTGAAGGGCCATTGTCGTGTCTGGCGGGCGAAGGGCGCCTTCAACCACTCCAAGCTTTTGACCGTGGACGAGCGTTGGGCCTATGTCGGGTCTACCAATCTCGACCCGCGCTCCCTGCGCCTCAACTTCGAATTCGACTTGGAGGTTCTCGACCGTGGTGTCGCCGAGGCGATTAATGGCACGATCTCCGACATTCTCGCATCAGCCGAGCCGGTCACGCTCGAAAGGCTGCGCAAAAAGTCGTTCGCGGATCGATTGGCGAACCGCATTCTCTGGCTCGGATCGCCCTATCTCTGACGCAAACGGCTCCGTTCGTTGTTGAAACGGAGCCGGCTAAGAGAGACGTGGGGCGCTGGCGTCAGATGGAAAAACTCGTTCCGCATCCGCAGCTTGCAACCGCGTTCGGATTCTTGATCTGAAACGACTGGCCGAGCAGGTTGTCGACGAAGTCGATTTCCGAGCCGCCCATATAGACGAGCGACAGGCTGTCGATCAGGACCTTGGCTTCGTTCTTTTCCAGCACCAGGTCGTCGTCATTGCTGCTGTCGACCAGGTCGAACTTGTAGGAGAAGCCCGAACAGCCGCCGCCCTCGACGGACACTCGCATGGCGTTGTTGTGGCTGTCGGAACGCAGGATCGTGGCGATCCGCTTCGCTGCAGCGTCCGAGAGGGTCACGGTTTCATGCGTCATATCTGCCTCCTGCCGGGGTCAAGAACCGGAGAGAATTGCCCTGTGTTAAAGCATGCGATCTGGTCGGTTTCGGGGCCTCTTTCAAGACCCGCGGCCAAGCCGTTGCTTCCGCTTGCGGAATCGGTCGATCTTGCATCACGCGTTTCCGTAGCTTTCACTATAGGTATGAAGGCTTGAATGTCCCGTCAATGGGACGACGAATTAGGTGGAAGATGACATTCGACAAAAATGCGCTCGGCTTCGGTTATGGTGAACATGCGCCGTTCGCGTCGAATCCCTGGATGACGCGCGGCAGGCTCTTTCCCGAAGCGACGAGCGCGACGCGCTCCGATTTTCAGCGCGACCGCGACCGCATCGTGCACACCACGGCGTTTCGCCGCCTGAAGCACAAGACGCAGGTCTTCATTGCCGCTGACGGCGATCACTACCGCACCCGTCTTACGCACACGATCGAGGTGGCGCAGATCGCCCGGGCTCTGGCGCGCGCGCTCAAGCTCGACGAAGATCTGGCCGAAGGCGTCGCTCTCGTGCATGATTTCGGCCACACGCCCTTTGGCCATACGGGCGAGGATGCCCTTCACGAGATGCTGAAGCCCTATGGCGGCTTCGATCACAATGCCCAGTCGCTGCGCATCGTCACCAAGCTCGAGCGGCGCTACGCCGAGTTCGACGGGTTGAACCTGACCTGGGAGAGCCTGGAAGGCCTGGTCAAGCACAACGGGCCGTTGCTGACCGCGGACGGTGAGGGCACGCGAGGGCCTGTGCCGCAGCCGATCCTCGACTATTGCGCGCTGCATGATCTGGAACTGGCGAGTTTTGCGAGCCTCGAAGCGCAGGTCGCGGCCATTGCTGACGATATCGCCTACAACACCCATGATATCGATGACGGTCTGCGGGCTGGCTATCTCACCTTCGAAATGCTCGAAGACGTGCCGTTTCTCGCGCGCCTGATGCGCGAGGTCCATGACCGTTATCCCGGTCTTGAAAGAAGCCGCTTCACGCATGAGATCATGCGGCGTCAGATTACCGCGATGGTCGAGGACGTGATCGGCGTCGCGCAGCAACGGATCGGCGAGATACGGCCGCAAAGTGCTGTCGATGTGCGCCAGGCCGGCACCGTGATGGCGACCTTCTCTGAGGAGATGGGCGAGACGGACAAGCAGATCAAGCGCTTGCTGATGACCCGGATCTACCGGCACCCGGAAGTCATGCGCGTGCGCGAAAATGCAGCCTCGATCGTCTGCGATCTCTATCATGCCTTCATGGACGACCCGCAGCTGATGCGTGAGCACTATTGGATCGACCAGATTGCCGGCATGGCGGAGCCGGCGCGGGCGCGGCACGTCGGCGACTACCTCGCCGGCATGACCGACACTTTTGCGATCAGCGTGCACAAGCGCTTGTTTGACCATACGCCCGATTTGCGCTAGGGACCCCCCGCCCGGAGGCTTGCGGTTCGGCCGAACCGAGCCTCCTTTTTGAGTTTTGCGCCGGTCACTTGTGGTCGGGAAAAGCGGACGGATCAGATGAATCTCTTCACGGACTTCGAATCAAGAATTAAGGACATTCTCGAAACGCTTGAAAGCGTTCGAGAAAAGCGATCCGAGCTTGACTTCGGCCGTGTCAATGTCGAGCCGCCACGTGATCCGAGCCATGGTGATGTTGCGACCAATGCTGCGATGGTGCTGGCAAAGCCGCTCGGCATGAATCCTCGCGCGCTTGCCGAACTCATCGTCGAGAAGCTCAAGCAGGATCCGGAAGTCACCGACGTCTCCGTCGCCGGTCCGGGCTTCATCAACGTCCGCCTTTCCGTTTCCTACTGGCAGAAGCTGCTGTCGGGCATGGCGCGTGCGGGCGTCGACTACGGCCGTAGCGCTGTCGGTGGCGGCCGCAAGGTCAACGTCGAATACGTATCGGCCAACCCGACCGGCCCGATGCATGTCGGCCATTGCCGCGGAGCCGTTGTCGGCGACGCGCTGGCCAACCTTTTGGCCTTCTCCGGCTATGAGGTCACGAAGGAATACTACATCAACGATGCGGGGTCGCAGATCGACGTTCTCGCGCGGTCCGCATTCCTGCGTTATCGCCAAGCGCTGGGCGAAGAGATCGGCGAGATCCCGCCGGGCCTTTATCCGGGCGACTATCTCGTGCCGGTCGGCGAGGCGCTCGCCGACGAATTCGGCACGAGCCTCAGGCTGATGCCTGAAGACAAGTGGATGCCGCTCGTCAAGGACCGGACGATCGACGCGATGATGGCGATGATCCGCGAGGATCTCGCGGCGCTGAACGTCAATCACGACGTCTTCTTCTCCGAGCGCACGCTGCACGCGAACGGTGCTGCCGCCATCCGCACGGCGATCAACGACCTGACCTTCAAGGGCCACGTCTACAAGGGCACCCTGCCGCCGCCGAAGGGCCAGCTGCCGGAAGATTGGGAAGACCGCGAGCAGACCCTGTTCCGTTCGACCGAGGTCGGCGACGATATCGACCGGCCGCTGATCAAGTCGGACGGCAGCTATACCTACTTCGCCGCCGACGTTGCCTACTTCAAGGACAAGTTCGACCGCGGTTTCGACGAGATGATCTATGTGCTCGGTGCCGACCATGGCGGCTACGTCAAGCGCTTGGAAGCGCTGGCGCGCGCGGTCTCCGGCGGTTCGTCGAAGCTTACGGTTCTGTTGTGCCAGCTGGTCAAGCTCTTCCGCGACGGCGAGCCGGTGAAGATGTCGAAGCGCTCCGGTGACTTCGTCACGCTGCGCGACGTCGTCGATGAAGTCGGCCGCGATCCGGTTCGTTTCATGATGATCTATCGGAAGAACTCGGAACCGCTCGACTTCGATTTTGCTAAAGTAACAGAACAGTCGAAGGATAACCCGGTCTTCTACGTGCAGTATGCGCATGCGCGCTGCCGCTCGGTCTTCCGCCAGGCTGCGGACGCGTTCCCGGATCTGAACCTCGAATCGGTCGATCTCGCCAGTGCCGTTCTGGGCCAGATCACGGATCCGACGGAGCTCCAGCTCGTCGCCAAGCTCGCAGAATATCCGCGAGTCATCGAGGCTGCGGCACTGGCTCAGGAGCCGCATCGCATCGCGTTTTACCTGTATGATCTTGCTGCCGCCTTCCACGCACATTGGAACAAAGGTAAAGAGAATCCGGAATTACGTTTTGTTAACGATAAAAATAGAGAATTAAGTACTGCCAGACTCGGGCTGGTGCATGCTGTCGCTTCGGTATTGAAATCCGGCCTGTCTATTACAGGCACCTCCGCACCGGAGGAAATGCGATAAGTATTGTCACCATTTTCCCACAATGCACTGGCACAGCGATACAGGCAATTGTGAGTGGAGAGCATGGCAGACAAACAATTCGCACGAAGCGGGCCGGCTGAATTCGATGTATTGGCAGACGATGATCCGTTGGCCGAACTCGCCCGGATCGTCGGTTACGATGCCCGGCCGGCCGTCCAACAGTTGCAGGAACTGCAGCGACACCAGGAGGCGGTGCGTCAAGACCCCGCCTTCGATCTCGAAGACGAACTGCTTCGCGCGTTCGACAGCTACGACGCGCCGCGGTCCGCGCCGCAGCCGGCTCCAATCCAGCCTGCTCCGATCGAAGAGCCCAGGTTCGAGCCGGTAGCCGAACACGTCGTCGTTCACGAAGAGCCGGTGGCGGAGCCCGTCGCCGAGCTTGAAGAGCCGGTGTTCCTCCAGCCCGAACGCGTCGACGCGGCGCCAGCCCACGTCGCTGACGAGGACTATGCCGAGGTTCAGGCCTTCTCCGTGGCGCCGCAGGCCAAAGCCGGTAACGCCGAGGCCGTTGTCGACGAGCCGGCGTTCGACCTTGAGCGCGAACTCGAGTTGTCGCTTGGCGAAGCCGATCTGTTGTCGGACGACGTTGCCGAGGTTACGGCGCACGTCGAGCCGCAGGATATCGATCCGCGTGACCAGTTCGTCGATGCGTGGCAGGCGCCGGCCGTCGAAGCCGCTTCGGTCTGGGCCGAGCCGGCTCCGGTTGCGGATGCATTTTCGGCCTATGAACAGCCGCGCGAAATTGAGCCTTCCTATCAGGAAGACGTGGTGGCAGCTCAGGCAGTCGTTGAGCAGGATGCTGGCCGCGACGATCTTCTGGCGGACATCGAGCGGTTCCCGGTTCCGCCGGTCTCAGCGATGGTTGCCGCTGCGGTCCAGTCGCATCCGGCTCTGCATGTGGAAACACAGCCCGTCGTGGCGCCGGTGGTCACGCCAGCGGCTGCCACTGCCGCTCCGATAAAGAAGAGCCCTTATCCCTTTACGCCCACCTTTAGCCGGGCGACGCCGGTTGCGTCCGCCTCGGGCGCCAGCCAGCAGCGTGCCTTTGCCGGCCCGTTGGTAACGTCGGTCGCAGCACCGGTCGCCGCTGTTGCTGCGCCGGTTGCGGCAGTGGCTGCTGCCCCCGTTCAGGTCGCGGAACCCGCGGTCGAGGTGGCCAAGCCAGTCGAGCAGCCGGATCACGAGCCGAGCTTCGACATCGAGAACTTCGAAATTGAGCTCTCCGACGAGGCACTGAAGCTCGACTTCGCAGACGTCACCGTAGATGAGCCGGTCGTAGCTGCCGTCGTGCCGCAAGCACCGGTGCGACCGGTCGCGCAGGCGGCCGTTCCGCCGCGCGAGCCGGAGCGGTTCGTCGAGTCTTACGTCGCTCCCGCGCCGGTCGAGCGCCAGGAAGCACAGCCCGAGAGCACGCTGCCCTTCGATCCGTCGATGATTGCCGAAGCCGAGAACGGCGTCGCCCCGATCGCGGATATGGACGTGCCGCAGCTGCCGGTTATCGAGACCGAGAAGCCGGTCGCTTATCCGGCCGACTACGATCTCGACATCGACGCGGAAATGGCCCAGCTCTTCGGAACGCCGGCTCCGGTCAAGGAAAGCCGTCCGGCTGCCGTCGAAAAGGTGGAGCCGGCCCGTCCGGCACCGGCCGCTGCCGCTGCGCCGGCCTTCGGTCAGGGTTCGCTTGACGATTTCGACGAGTTTGAAAAGGCGATGGAAGAAGATTTCCGCCGCTCGATCGTCGAGCGTCCGGCGGTTGCCCGCGATGCCGAACGGCTTTCAGCGGCGCAGACCCAGCAGGATGCCGGCGAATACCGCGAATATGGCACCGGCCGTCGCTCGCAGCGCACGATGCTGCTGGCAGCAAGCGTTGCCGGCGTCATCATCCTTGGTGGCGCTGCCGTCTACGCCTGGATGGGCGGTAGCGGCGCGGTCAGCTCGGCCGAAGGCCCGAAGATCATTCTTGCCGACAAGGCCCCGGTCAAGGTCGTGCCCGAGGAAAAGGGCGGCAAGACCGTGCCGAACCAGGACAAGGCGGTTTATGACCGCGTTGCCGGTGCTCAGGCTGGTGCCCCGCAGCAGGAAGCCCTGGTGTCTTCGACCGAGGAGCCGATGGATGTCGTCCAGAGGACGCTGACGCCGGAGACCCTGCCGCTCGAAGGCAGCAACGAGGCCGAAACTCTGCAGACGGCATTGCCCAACGAAGAGGACGGCGATCGCCTGCTGCCGGATGGTGCCAACGGCGAGACCGCTGCCCAGGAAGAAGACAAGACGCCGGCCGTCGCACCGAGGAAGGTGCGCACGATGATCGTCAAGCCGGATGGAACGCTGGTTGCTCGCGAAGAGCCGGTTGCAGCACCGGCGACCGATGTCGCCGGCACGACCCAGCCGCTGCCCGCAACACCTTCGAACGAAGTCGCTGCTGCAGGGCAGGCTGCGGCCAACACCGACCAGGTTGCGCTTGCCGCAACGGGTAACGCCAACATCGAACAGGTTCCGGTGCGCAGCGTCACGACGACGGCTTCTGCCGGTGGCGACAAGGCGCCGACGCCGCAGACCCGTCCGGCCGCACAGCCTGCCGAAAACGCCCGTCCGGCGGAAGAGCAGGCCGCTCTCCCGGCTGAGACCCAGCCCGCGCAGCAGGTTGCCACGGCATCGGTTCCGGCCGGTGGCTACTTCATCCAGGTCGCATCTCTGCCGTCGGAAGCCGAGGCGCAGAAGTCCTACAACAGCCTTTCGAGCAAGTTCGGAAGCGTCATCGGCGGCCGCGGCGTCGACATCCGCAAGGCGGAGATCGCCGGCAAGGGTACCTACTACCGCGTCCGCATCCCGGCCGGTTCGAAGGACGAGGCCAATGCCCTTTGCTCCAAGTACAAGGGCGCTGGCGGAAGCTGCCTGGTTACCAAGTAAACGGGCATCATGATCGAGTTGACGAAGGGCGCGGCCGAGGAGGCCGCGCCCTTCGCGTTTTCGGGCTTCCGATTGCCCCATGACCTTGTGCATGAGTGGGGGGGCGCTGTCTTTGTGGCTTCGCGCCGGGCAGCCCACGCTCTATGCTTTTGGGATGAGCGAATCAAAAGCATTTATCTCCGGCTGCAAGGGCCTTTTCCTCACGAGCGACGAGCGCGATTTCTTTGCAGGAGAACGCCCCTGGGGCTTCATCCTCTTCGGTCGCAACATTGGCGAGGAGCAGCAGATCTCGGATCTGGTGGCAGCCCTTCGCGACAGCATCGGCAATCCCAATGCGCCCGTGCTCATCGACCAGGAAGGCGGACGCGTTCAACGCATCCGCCCACCGCTCGTTCAGCAGTATCCGAATGGCGCGGCGATCGGCGAAATCTACCGCCGCGACGCGGAGCTCGGTCTGCGCGCCGCCTGGCTGATGGGACGCCTGCACGCCTTTGACCTGATGCGCTTCGGCATCACCGTCGATTGCCTGCCTGTGCTCGACGTGCCCGTGCCCGGCAGCCACGACGTCATCGGCAATCGCGCCTATGGGCACGATCCCGAGACCGTCACGGCTATCGGCCGTGCGATGGGCGAGGGGCTGAAGGCCGGCGGCATGCTGCCTGTAATGAAGCATATGCCGGGCCACGGACGCACCTTCGTCGACTCGCACCACAACCTGCCTGTCGTCAGCGCCACATTCGATGAGCTTGCCGCGAGCGACTTCCTGCCCTTCGTTGCGATGAAGGACGAGGTGATGGCGATGTCGGCGCACATGGTGTTCACCACGATCGACCCGGACAATCCGGCGACCACCTCTGCGAAGGTCGTGCGCGAGATCATTCGCGGCCATATCGGTTTCGACGGCCTGCTGATGTCGGATGACGTGTCAATGAACGCGCTTGCCGGCGACATGACGACCCGCGCGCGCAACATCATTGCTGCGGGACTTGATCTCGTCTTGCATTGTCATGGCATAATGGAGGAAATGAAGGCCGTCGCGGATGTCGTGCCGGTTCTGGCCGGCGAAAGCTTGCGCCGGGCGCGGGCCGCCGAAGCCGCGTTCCGGGCGCCTGACGGTGCGAGCGAAGTCGATCTGCGGGCGGAGTTCAATGCCCTGTTTGCAACCGTCTGAGGCAAACAGAGGCTGACGGCAAACAGGGACTGAAGGAAAGGATCGGGCTGCCAGTGAGCAATGCGGGCGAAAGACAAGGCAAGCCTGCGTCGAAGGCGCCGTTGGAGCCCTTGTGGCAGGATGAGACTGCCGAGCGCGGACTGCATGAGGAAGCGCTGGTGGTCGACATCGCCGGCTTCGAAGGTCCGCTCGACCTGCTGCTGCATCTCGCCCGAAGCCAACGCGTCGACCTTTCGCGCATTTCCGTCCTGGCGCTCGCCGAACAGTACATCGCCTTTATCGAACGCGCGCGCAGCATCCGCATCGAGCTTGCGGCCGATTACCTCGTCATGGCGGCGTGGCTCGCCTATCTGAAGTCGCGGCTGCTGATCCCGCAGCAGGCGAAGGATGACGGTCCTACCGGCGAGGAGATGGCCTCGGCGCTGGCCTTCCGGCTCAAGCGGCTGGAAGCGATGCGCGAGGCGGCGACGCGGCTCATCAACCGAAACCGGCTCGGCCGGGACGTTTTCGTCCGAGGCGCACCGGAGCATATCGTCACCGAGAGGAAATCCGGTTTCGACGCTTCGCTCTACGATCTGCTGAGCGCCTATGCGGGCCTGCGCCAACGACAGGCGATCACCCAGGTGACAATCGAGAAGCGCCACGTCTGGTCGCTGTCCGATGCGCGGCTGATCCTGGCCCGCATGATCGGTGGTCTCGACGACTGGACTGCGCTCGATCATTTTCTCGTGCGCTACATGACGACGCCGAAGGAGAGAGCGACGGCAATCGCCAGCTCCTTTGCCGCGTCGCTCGAAATGGTTCGCGAGGGCCGCCTGGAGATCCGCCAAGAGGAGGCCTTCGCGCCGATCTATCTCCGGCGCGGACCAAATCCGATCGATGCGGAGACTCTCGCCGAGATGGAGGCAGCCCGTGGCTGAAGCCCAGAAGTACCTGCCTGGCGTTCCCGACGAGGAGGACGAGATCGAAACGGCATCCCTCGACCCCCGGCTGGAGCAGGAAGCCGAGCGGATCGCCGAAGCCCTGGTGTTCGCTTCGGCGCAGCCGGTGTCCGAGGCCTATATCGAGAGCCGGTTGCCGCGTGGCGCCGATGTCCGCACGATCATGCTGCGGCTTAAAGCCGTTTACGCGATGCGGGGCGTCAACCTCGTTCAGGTGGCCGACCATTGGGCCTTCCGCACGGCCGCCGATCTCTCTTTCGTCGTTCAGACCGACGAACAGGAGGTCCGCAAGCTTTCAAGGGCAGCCCTCGAGGTTCTGTCGATCATCGCCTACCATCAGCCGGTTACGCGCGCCGAGATCGAGGATATCCGCGGCGTGCAGACCTCGAAGGGTACGCTCGACGTGTTGATGGAGGCGGGCTGGGTCCGGTTCCGCGGGCGCCGGCGCACACCGGGGCGTCCGGTGACCTTCGGTACGACGCGCGACTTCCTCGATCACTTCGGGCTTGAGGAACTGCGCGACCTGCCGGGCATCGAGGAATTGAAGGGCGCCGGGCTGCTCTCCGGCCGTGTGCCTTCGAACCTCAACATCCCCGTTCCGACCGGCGACGACGAACTGGCCGAGAACGAGGATCCGATCACCCAGCTCGACCTGGAGGAACTGGGGCTCTTGACACCGAAGGGCGAAGAAGCCGATTAGAAAAACCTGATTATAGATATCGGCTTTCCATGGCGTCGGGGCTCGCTGACCCTGCGCCACTGGTGTCAAGGAATGCAAGAGCATGGTTTCAGATCCGCAGGACGCTCCCGTCATGACCACGCGACGGACAGCGGGCGTCTCCTTCGCGGCGAGCCTGACCTTCGAAGATATTCACCACAGCTATCACGCCAAGGAAACGATCAAGGGCGTCAGCCTGGCGGCAAAGGCCGGCGAGGTCCTTTGCCTGCTCGGGCCTTCGGGATCCGGCAAGACGACCCTGCTGCGCATCGCCGCGGGTATCGAGAGGCAGAGCGCTGGGCGTCTGATGCTCAATGGCCAGGAAATTTCCGGCCCCTCTGTCTTCCTGCCGCCGGAAAAGCGTGGCGTCGGGCTGATGTTTCAGGACTTTGCGCTTTTCCCGCACATGACGATCCGCGACAATGTCCGTTTCGGTCTGACGGCGATCCCCAAGAAGGAAGGTCTGATCCAGGCGGATGCGGCGCTCGAGCGTGTCGGCCTGTCGCACTATGCCGATCTGTATCCGCACGTGCTTTCCGGCGGCGAGCAGCAGCGCGTAGCGCTTGCCCGCGCGCTCGCGCCGCGCCCGGCGGTGCTGCTCATGGACGAGCCATTTTCCGGCCTCGACTCGCGCCTGAAGGATTCGATCCGTGCCGATACGCTGGCGATCCTCAGGGAAACGCGGGCAACGGCTATCGTCGTCACGCATGACGCCGAAGAGGCGATGCGCATGGCGGATCGCATCGCGCTCCTGAAGGACGGGCGCCTCGTTCAGGTCGGAACGGCCGACGAACTCTACCGCGAGCCGAGGGATCTTTTTGCCGCCGGCTTCTTCTCGGAGATCAACGTCTTCGATGCGCAGGTTCGTGACGGCCGCGTCGAAACGCCGGTCGGAAGCGTTGCAGCCGGCCCCCATCCGGAAGGTAAGCGCCTCTCGGTGGCTGTCAGGTTGTCTGGAGTGCGCGTCGGCGAAGAGGATGGCGACATTCCCGCCCGCATTCTCTCCCGTCGCTTCATCGGCGTGGTCGAGCTTCTGGAGCTCGCTGTGCCGCGTTGTGAAGAGGTGGTTCGGGCGCGCATCAGGGCGGACCGATTGCCGCATGGATTGCGTGATGTAATGCTTTCAGTTAACGAGCGGGATATATTACTGTTTGAAAAAAGCAGTTCGGCATCTTAGGTTCTGTCACAACGAGACGCGTGCTTGAGGCACGCCTGAAAATTGACATGTGATAGAGCCTAAATCGGGGAAGGCTCAGAGGAGTAAGAGCATGGGTTCGTTAAGCATTTGGCACTGGCTGATCGTTCTGGTCGTGGTGCTGCTCTTGTTCGGTCGCGGTAAGATCCCCGAACTGATGGGTGACGTTGCTAAGGGCATCAAGAGTTTCAAGAAGGGCATGTCCGACGATGAGGCGGCTGCTGCCGACAAGACGCTCGACAGCAAGACCGTTGACCACAAGTCTGACGAAGTTCGCTAACAGTCTGGTGTCGGTGAAGCCTGTCCGGTGTCCATACCGGGCTGGCGGCATCAAGGGTTTGCAGGACATATCGCATGCTTGATATCGGCTGGACCGAGCTCGTCGTCATCGCAATCGTTCTGATCGTGGTTGTCGGGCCGAAAGACCTTCCGCCAATGTTGCGGGCTTTCGGCCGCATGACCTCGAAGATGCGCGGCATGGCATCGGAATTCCGTCAGCAGTTCGATGAAGCGCTGCGCGAAGCGGACCTTGACGAGGTTCGAAAGACCATCAGCGACGCGCAAAGTCTCAATCCGGCCAATGCGTTGCGCGATGCAATCAATCCGCTGCGCCAGATGGGCAACGATATCAAGGCGGACCTGCAGAAGGCGGCGACACCCGACCAGCCTGCGACACCGAACACCGTCGATACGGTTTCTGCCGTCGAACCGGCCGTTGCGCCGGCCGCGGTCGAAGCCAAGCCCGCAGATGCGGTTGCCGCTGCGGCAATCGGTTCGGCCAATCGCCAGATCGAGCGCGCAGAGGTCGCATCCGTACCGGCAGAAAAGTCGAAGCGTGCGACCAGAACGAAGGCCGATGCGACGCCGGCTGTAAAGAAGGCCGCGCCCAAGTCGACAACGGCAGCGCCCAAGACGGCAACAACTGCATCCAAGTCGGCCACGGCAAAGTCTGCTGCCAAGGCGCCCGCGAAGCCGGCCGCTGAAAAGAAAAAAGTGACGCCGACAGTGGCAGAGCCTGCTGCCAAGACGTCAAAGCCGCGCACCAGCGCGCGCAAGAAAGGTGAAGCATGAGCGGCGATATCGAGGACCGGCCGCAGCCGCTGATCGAGCATCTGATCGAATTGCGCAAGCGCCTGATGTGGGCCATCGGCGCGTTCTTCGCTGCGTTCCTCGTCTGCTTCTACTTCGCCAAGGGCCTGTTCAACCTTCTGGTGCTGCCGTTCAAATGGGCCGTGAGCTGGGCGGGCCTCAACCATCGCAATGTCGAGCTCATCTATACGGCGCCGCAGGAGTTCTTCTTCACCCAGATTAAGGTGGCGATGTTTGGTGCGCTGGTCATCGCCTTTCCTGTAATCGCGGCACAGATCTACAAGTTCGTTGCACCGGGGCTCTATAAGAACGAGCGCGCGGCGTTTCTGCCGTTCCTGGTCGCGTCACCGCTCCTGTTTCTGCTTGGCGGCGCGCTTGTCTATTTCTTCTTCACCCCGATGGTGATGTGGTTCTTCCTGGCCATGGAGCAGGGCGGTGGCGAAGGGCAGGTGGCCATTCAGCTCCTGCCGAAGGTCTCGGAGTATCTGAGCCTGATCATGTCGCTGGTCTTCGCCTTCGGCCTTGTCTTCCAGCTCCCGGTCATCACCACGCTTCTTGCCCGCGTCGGCTTCGTGAGCTCGCAGGGTCTTGCCGAGAAGCGCAAATACGCGATCGTGATCGCCTTCGTTGTCGCGGCCGTGCTCACGCCGCCGGACCCGATTTCCCAGATCGGCCTTGCGCTGCCAGCCATCCTTCTCTACGAAATTTCGATCTATACGGCGCGACTCGTCGAAAGGCAGCGGGCAGCGGACGCGCTCAAGAGCGAGGCTGCCGAGTCGCAGGAAGGATCTTCCGGAGAGGTCGGCCCCGCCAAGGGCTGAGCATTCGAGATTTCGCGCCGTGATCTGACCAACGCGTGGAACGAAAATGCTTGATATCAAATGGATCCGTGAGAATGCCGAGATGCTGGACGCCGCCCTGGCGAAGCGGGGCGCGGAGCCTTTGTCGGCATCTCTGATCGCGCTCGACGAACGCCGCCGTACGAACCTTCAGGCGCTGCAGGACATGCAGTCGCGCCGCAATGCGGCCTCGAAGGATATCGGCGCGGCCATGGCGCAGAAGAATGCCGAGCTCGCCGATAAGCTGAAGGCCGAGGTTGCCGACCTGAAGAACGCCATGCCGGCGCTCGAAGAGGACAGCCGCAAAATCGAGGCCGAGCTCAACGACGCCCTGTCGCGCATTCCGAACATCCCGCTGGACGATGTACCCGTCGGTGCCGACGAGACCGGCAACGTCGTCAAGAGCGTGGTTGGCAAGAAGCCCACTTGGAACCACCAGCCGCGCGAGCACTTTGAAATCGGCGAAGCGCTCGGGCTGATGGATTTCGAGGGTGCGGCTCGCATTTCCGGTTCGCGCTTCACGATCCTCAAGGGCCAATTGGCGCGGCTCGAGCGCGCGCTCGGCCAGTTCATGCTCGACCTGCACACCCAGGAACATGGTTACACCGAAGTGCAACCGCCGCTTCTGGTGCGCGACGATGCGATGTATGGCACCGGCCAGCTGCCGAAATTTGCCGAAGACCTCTTCCGCACCACGGATGGCCGTTGGCTGATTCCGACGGCGGAAGTGCCGCTGACCAACATCGTCCGGGAGCAGATCCTGGAAGGCGAAAAGCTGCCGCTGCGTTTCACCGCGCTGACGCCGTCCTTCCGCTCGGAAGCTGGTTCTGCCGGTCGCGATACCCGCGGCATGCTGCGCCAGCACCAGTTCAACAAGGTGGAACTCGTCTCGATCACCGATGCCGAAACGTCCGTTGCCGAACACGAGCGCATGACCGCCTGCGCCGAGGAGGTGCTGAAGCGCCTCGGCCTGCATTACCGCGTCATGACCCTTTGCACCGGCGACATGGGCTTTGGCGCCCGCAAGACCTACGACCTCGAGGTCTGGCTGCCGGGACAGGATACGTTCCGCGAGATTTCGTCCTGCTCGGTCTGCGGCGATTTCCAGGCGCGCCGCATGAACGCCCGCTACCGCACCAAGGAAGACAAGGGAACCCGCTTCGTTCACACGCTGAACGGTTCGGGCGTTGCCGTCGGCCGCGCGCTCATCGCCGTCATCGAGAACTATCTGAATGACGACGGTTCGATATCGGTGCCGGAGGTACTGGTCCCCTACATGGGCGGCCAGACGCGCATCGAAAAGGTAGCCTGAGCGAACGTCGAGGGGAGTGCGGCATCATGCGGATCCTGCTGACAAACGATGACGGCATTCACGCCGAGGGCCTGTCGGTACTTGAACGCATCGCCCGGACGATTTCGGACGATGTCTGGGTCGTCGCGCCCGAAGCGGACCAGAGCGGCCTTGCCCATTCGCTGACCCTGTCGGAGCCATTGCGGCTGCGGCAGATCGCGGAAAAGCGCTTCGCACTTCGCGGCACGCCGACCGATTGCGTCATCATGGCCGTCCGCAAGGTACTCGATCGCAAGCCCGATCTCGTGCTGTCCGGCGTCAACATCGGCGCCAACATGGCCGACGACGTGACCTATTCCGGTACCGTCGCCGGCGCCATCGAAGGAACGCTGCAGGGTATCCGCTCGATCGCGCTGAGCCAGGCCTACAATCACGCCGTCGGAAAGACCGTTCCGTGGGATGTCGTCGAAACGCACGCGCCGGCCTTGGTCCGCAAGCTGATGAAGGTGGATCTGCCTGACGGTACGCTGCTCAACGTCAACTTCCCCAATTGCTCGGCGGACGCTATTGCCGGTACGGAGGTGACGTCGCAAGGCAAGCTCGACTTCGGCCTGTCGATCGACGAGCGAACGGATGGCCGCGGCTTTCCCTATTTCTGGCTGCGTTTCGGCGAACGCTTCGGCGATTTCCGCGCCGGAACCGACATTCACGCCCTGCGTGAAAACATGATCTCGGTCACGCCGCTCAAACTCGACCTTACCGACTACAGTGTCCAAGATCGCCTGGCGCGGGCGCTCAACGAGGGAGCCGTTGCTTGAGTGCGCGGGTGACCGAACAGGAAGGCTTTGCCAAGATGGTGCTGCGTCTGCGCGCCGAAGGCATCACCAACCATGACCTGTTGAAGGCGGTTGAGCAGACGCCGCGAAGCCATTTCGCGCCGCCGCAGTACCAGGCCGAAGCCCATTCGCAGCGGACGATCCCGCTCGATTGCGGTTCGTTCATGGAGGGATACGACTTTGCGGTCCGTTTGCTGCACAGTCTCAATCTGAAATCCGGCCAGCGTGTTCTCGAAGTCGGCACCGGCAGCGGCTTCACGGCCGCGGTCATGGGACGCGTTGCCGAGCGGGTGCTGACGATCGACCGCTATCAGACGCTCGTTGGCATGGCCCAGAAGAACCTCGAAAAAACAGGTGTTCGTAATGTCATCGTCCGGCATGCCGACGGTAGCGCCGGCGTGCCGGGTGAGGGCACCTTTGACCGGATCCTGATCACGGCCGCCTTCAACAGTCTGCCGCGCATGTTTTCGGATCACCTCGTTTCGGGCGGCACCCTGCTGGTTCCGATCATGATGAGCGAGACCCATTGCCGGGTCGTGCGCGTCAGCCGCACGGGCAGCCGCTTCGATCGCGAGGATCTGTTCGACGCGCCTTACCTTCCGATCGTGCAGCAGCTGGCGTCGTTTCTCTAAATATTGAATTCCCGTCCGCGCGGGTGAGGAGCGCCGGTCGCGCCGGCGTCGACTATTAACGACCCCTTAACTTCCTCCAGCTTCGCGCAAGCTTCGCGCCATACGCCTGCCGTGCACGGACAGGGTTCCGCCTGCGAGTCGTCGCTTGCCTTGCGACGTCGGCGGACGCGAGGTACGGAGACGGCACATGCAGATCGCGAACAGGTTGACGGCGGCAGCATCCGGCGACGGGCTGAACAATCTTGCCGGGCGCAATGCCGGCCAGACGAATTCCGCAGGCAAGGATGAGCAGGCGGCACAGGCGCTTGCCGCGACCTTCTTTGATCCGACGCCACGCATCTCGCTTTCGGCCGATGCCCTGCTTTATCTAGGCCAGACGAAGAAGGGATCCGACGGCCAGCCGGCACTCACCCGCGAGGAGTGGAACAACCGCCTGTCGCCGCAACTGGCCTCGCGCGAATACCAGGCCTTCGGCAAGTTTCTCGATTCCGGCGATCACCAGGCCTATTACAAGAACTTCATCGACTACTACGACGGCCTTCGTCCGGAGGACCAGAACAGTTTGCGCTATTTCGGGACACGCGAGGCGGCGGTGGCCGGTCTGCGGTCGCTCGAATATGAAGAAGCAAGCGGTGCGGACGGAGACGCGGCGTTCCAGACTTTGGTGAGCGTCCTGCTCGACGAAGACAAGACGGCGCAGTCCGAAACCCTGGCGCAGCCGGCCGGTCGCCAGATTTTTGCCTGGGACCTGACGAGCATCAGCTACGAAGAGGACCAGACGGAGCGGCGATCCGTATCCGAGATCGAGCGCCTCTATTCCGAACTGATCTAGCGCTAGGCTCCTCGTGCCCGGGCGGCAGCTGTGACGTTGCCTCTAGCATGCCCTTCACGGGCGACGGTCGACCTATGGTTAGCATTTGGTCAAATTAGTCCTTTGGTGGGGTCTGCCTTAACCACGCGGTAACTCTAATACGCTTTAATCAATCCACATCGAGTTGCGTTCGGAGTGGGTAAGCGTCATGCGTAAGTTTGTATCTCCCGGGGTTGGAAAGTCGACGATCCGCCTTTGCGTGGCGGTCCTGCTGGCAGGCGTCGCAACAGGCTGCAGTTCGGATGCAAGCCGGTTTGACGGCCTGTTCTCCCGGTCCGACAACATCACCACAAATTCCATCCCCCGAGACGCAACGCCGGTTCCGCGCGGCGATGTGTCCGTCGGTCAGATGGCGGCAGCGCCGGTTGATAACCGTGGTTCAGCCCTCGGTCAGCCCTATCCTGCGGCAGCTGGGCAGGGTGCCTACGATCCGGTAAACACGGCCTCCACGCCCGTATCGAACGCCCGCGTCGCCTCGACCCCGATCTCCGTTCAGCGCAACACTCTGGCTGACCCGAGCGCTGCTGGAAACCAGCGCGCCGAAGCCCAGCCGTTCCCGGCAGCACGCCAGCAGGCCGCACTCGCCACGCAGCAGACGCTTCCCGCAACGGTCAAGGAAACCGCAAGCAAGAGCGGCTGGACGACGCAGAACGCTCCGACGATCATGGTTCGCCCGGGTGACAATGTCGCCGTTCTCTCCAAGCGTTTTGGTGTCCCGGAAAAGGAAATCCTGAAGGCCAACGGTCTGCAGTCCGCAGCGCAGGTCGAGACCGGTCAGCGTCTCGTCATCCCGACCTTCGGTGTCGCAGGCAGCGCTGCCAAGGCGGCAGCCACGAACTCGATCGCCGATCTCGATGGCAACAGCCGCCAGCCGTCGCCGCTGCCGGTCAACCAGCGCGACGTTGCGATCCTGCCGGGTTCGGCCCAGTCCCGCGAAAAGGGTGAAGGCAAGTCTGACGTCGTTGCAGGCAAGCCGGCAACGAACGGCGAGGGCGCCGGCGGTGGATCCTACACCGTCAAGCCGGGCGACTCGCTCAACCGTATCGCCAAGACGACGGGCGTATCCGTTGCCGCCCTCAAGCAGGCAAACGGCCTGACGGCCGAATCGATCCGCGTCGGCCAGACGCTGCAGCTGCCGGGCGCAAATGGTGCCGTTCCGGATCAGCTCAAGACGGCCTCGGTTCCCAAGAAGGCCGAGCAGCCGCAGGTTGCCTCGCTCGACAAGAACAAGCCGGCTGAATACCAGGCGCCGGTTGCCAAGCAGAGCGTCAGCGAAGTCGCCAGCAAGACGACGGATATCGACGACGATTCTCCGAAGTCGACCGGCATCAGCAAGTACCGCTGGCCTGTGCGCGGCGCAGTCGTCGCCGGCTACGGCGCCAATGTCGATGGCAACCGCAACGACGGTATCAACATCTCGGTGCCCGAGGGCACGCCGATCAAGGCGGCTGAAAACGGTGTCGTTATTTATTCGGGCAGCAGCCTGAAGGAACTCGGCAACGCCGTCCTGGTGCGCCACGACGACGGCACGGTCACGGTTTATGGTAACGCTTCCGAACTCAAGGTTCAGCGCGGCCAGAAGGTTCAGCGCGGCCAGACGCTCGCTGCTTCGGGCATGACCGGCCGGGCAAGCCAGCCGCAGGTTCACTTCGAGGTGCGCAAGAACGCCACCGCGGTAAACCCGGCGACCTTCCTCGAATAGTCTCGATCGGTCGCAAAGCCGATCCGGATCCGATGTTTGCACCGCTTGCCCTCTCGGGCAGGCGGTGCTTTCTATTTCAGGATGTCGGCAAGGCGTGCGGTTCGCGACGCGCCCGGTTACCCGTCGAGCCTGTGGCGCAGGCGGCCGGCGAGATCCTGGATGAATTGCCAGGCGACGCGGCCGGACCTTGCGCCACGGGTCGTTGCCCATTCCAGCGCTTCGGCGTGCAAGGTGTCGCGATCGAGCTTGAAGCCATAGTGCGCGGCATAGCCGTCGATCATCGCCAGATAGTCGTCCTGGCTGCACTTGTGGAAGCCGAGCCACAGGCCGAAACGGTCGGACAGCGAAACCTTCTCCTCGACCGCTTCCGACGGGTTGATCGCGGTCGACTGCTCGTTCTCCATCATATGCCGCGGCAGCAGGTGGCGCCGGTTCGAGGTGGCGTAAAGGAGCACGTTGGAAGGGCGTCCCTCGACGCCGCCGTCGAGCACGGCCTTCAGCGACTTGTAGGACGTATCGTCGTGATCGAAGGACAGGTCATCGCAGAAGACGATAACCGGGACCGGTGCCGACTTCAGAATGTCCATCAGCGCCGGAAGCGTGGCAATATCTTCGCGATGTACCTCGACCAGCTTGACCGCAACGCCGGTGTCGCGCGCAACCTGCGCATGAACCGATTTTACCAGCGATGATTTGCCCATGCCGCGTGCGCCCCAGAGAAGCACGTTATTGGCCGTGTAGCCCTCGGCAAAACGCAGCGTGTTGTCGAGCAGAATGTCACGGACATGGTCGACCCCGGTGATCAGGGACAGTTCGATGCGGTTCGGCTTGGCGACCGGCTGCAGATGGTGTGTCGCCGGGGCCCAGACGAAGCACTCGGCAGCGGTCCAGTCGTTGGCTGCAGCGGCGGGTCCGGCCATGCGCTCGATCGCCGCGGAAAGCTTCTGCATTTCCCTGATGAGAACGTCGATCTTGGCTTCCGGCATATGTCTCTCTCCACTCGCTGAATCAGGTGTTTGGCCGTGCCGTCATGATTCGAGGCGGCGTGGCCCTGGTGTTTACCGTAACCGCGTGGCGGCCAGGTCCCACCAGAAACCCGGTAGCACGCAGGTTTACGCTGGAAAAGGTCACCGAGGCCCGCGCGAGGGGTTCTCCTCTTGTGTAAATTGTGTCAGAGGCACAGGAACGGGTACGGGTGCCCGCGGCTTTGCAGAGCGGCGGGGCGTCCCTATATTCCGGCCGATTTGGCGCGGAGGAACCGCCGATATTTGAACTCAAGGAGTGATCGATGTTCATTACCGAAGCTTTTGCGCAGACTGCCGGCGCCCCTTCCGCCGGCGGCGCGGACATTCTCATGTCCATCCTGCCGTTCCTGCTGATTTTCGTCGTTATGTATTTCCTGATCATCCGTCCGCAGCGCGCTCAGATGAAGCGCCGCGAGGAACTCCTGAAGAACATCCGTCGCGGTGACCAGGTCGTGACCGGTGGCGGCATCGTCGGCAAGGTCACCAAGGTCGTTGACGACAGCGAACTCGAAGTCGAAATCGCCGATGGCGTGAAGATCCGCGTCGTCCGCAGCGGCGTGTCGGAAGTTCGCGTCAAGGGCGAGCCTGTCAAGGAATAAGGCAGGAACAGCCACCACCAGCCGAGCAACTGGAGCGTTTGAGGCATGCGCAGATTACCGCCGTTGAAACGTATCCTCGTCTGGTTGGTGGCACTTGCCGGCATCGCCTTTGCGCTGCCGAACGTTCTAAGCCGGGAAGAGGCAGCCGAACTTCCGTCTTGGCTGCCCCATCGCCAGGTGGCGCTCGGGCTCGATCTCCAGGGTGGCTCTCATTTCATGCTGCGGGCGGCGCGCAGCGACATCGTCGCTGAACGGCTCGAGACGATCGCCAACGAGGTCGGCAAATCGCTGCGCGATGCCGACATCGCCTATATCGGCCTTTCCGGCGAAGGCCAGTCGATCGCCTTCCGCGTTCGCGACCGGTCGCAACTCTCTGCCGCTCGCGAGCGGCTGAGGCCGCTGACGGCGCCCGTCGATATCGGTGGTTTCGGCTCCGAGCCGATTTCCGAGGTGGTGTTCGACAGTGCAGAACCGGATGAACTGGTTCGCCTGCGCCTGACGGACGAAGGCATCGACTACCGGCTCTCGCTGGCCGTGGCGCAGTCCATCGACGTCGTGCGCCGCCGCGTCGCCGAAGTCGGCGCCATCGAGCCGCTGATCCAGCGCCGTGGTGATGACCGGCTGATCGTGCAGGTGCCTGGCCTCGGCGATCCGCAGCGGTTGAAGGATCTGCTCAGCCAAAGGGCCAACCTGGCCCTGCGGATGCTGGATACCTCCGTGCCCGTGCAACGCGCCGTGGAGGGCCAGCCTCCGTCCGGCACGGAAGTCCTCTATTCCTTCGACGACCCGCCGGTGCCCTATCTGGTCGAAAAGGCACCGCTGCTCGCAGCGGCGAATTTTGTTGCAGCCCAGCCGGAACCTGATGCTTCCGGCGAAAGCGCGTCGGTCGCCATCAAGATCGATGCCGCTTCGCAGCAGCGTGTTGCCGCCCTTGCGGCGCAGCAGCCGCCAAAGGATGCAGCGATCGTTCTCGATGGACAGGTCATCGCGACGCTCAAGCTGTCGGAGGCTGTCAACGGCGACACCTTGCGCATCTCCGCAGACCTGCCGACCGAAGGTGCGACCGACCTTGCCGCTCTCGTGCGCACAGGGCCGCTCGCGACGCCCCTGACCTTCGTCGAAGAGCGAACGGTCGGTCCCGGTGTCGGTGGCGACGCCATCGCCGACGGCCTGAAGGCGGGTCTGGTCGCGGCTGTCGCAGTCGCCGCATCGATGATCTTTTTCTACGGCGTCTTCGGCGTCTTTGCGGTCATTGCGCTCGCCCTGAACATTGTCCTGATTATCGCGGCGCTCTCCCTCTCGGGCGCGACGCTGACCCTTCCGGGCATTGCCGGCATCATTCTGACGATCGGCGTGGCCGTCGATTCGAACGTGCTGATCTACGAGCGCCTGCGTGAAGAGGTTCGCGGCGCCGAGCCCCTGCGGCGCACCATCAACAACGCCTTTTCGCGTGTCTTCAGCAGCATCTTCGATGCCAACCTGACGATGCTGATTGCGAGCGCCATCCTCTTTTATCTTGGCTCCGGATCGGTGCGCGGCTTTGCCGTTACACTTGCGATCGGTAGCGTGACGACGCTCTTCACCGCTTACACGGTCACCCGCCTGATCGTGAAGCGCTGGCTGCGCCAATGGAAGTCGGAACGCTTGCCGAAGGGTATTCGGACCGGCCGCTTCAGCGACCTGGACATCCGCTTCATGCGGATTCGCAACCCGGTCTTCATCCTGATGGCGGCGCTGTCGCTCGCCTCCGTCCTGCTGCTTGCCGGCATCGGGCTCAATCTCGGCGTCGACTTCAAGGGCGGCTCGATCATCGAGCTGCATTCCAAAGGCGGACCGGTCGATGTCGCCGATCTTCGCGCGCGCCTCGACGAGCTGAATTTCGGCGAGGTCCAGGTGCAGCAGCTCGGCTCGGGCGAGGACGTTCTGGTGCGGGTACCGTCGCAGGAGGCGGGAGACAACGCCGAACAGACGGCCGCCGGCGTCATCCGGTCGGAACTTTCGGACGAGTATGATTTCCGCCGCGTCGAGGTGGTCGGCCCCGTCGTATCCGGCGAACTGACACGCGCCGGCACTATCGGGCTTGCTGTTTCGTTCCTTGCTATCCTGCTCTATGTGTGGCTGCGCTTCGAGTGGCGCTTCGCCGTCGGCGCGATCATTGCCACGACGCACGACGTCCTGCTGACGATCGGTTTCCTCGTGCTGACCGGCATCGAGTTCAATCTCGGCAGCATTGCCGCGGTTCTGACGATCGTCGGCTACTCGCTGAACGACACGGTCGTCATCTACGATCGCATCCGCGAAAACCTTGCACGCTACAAGCGCATGCCGTTGTCGGTGCTGATCGATACGTCGATCAACCAGACACTGTCGCGCACCATCCTGACAGCGCTGACGACCGTTCTGGCACTGACAGCGCTTTATCTCTTCGGTGGCGGCCTTATCCGCGCCTTCAGTGTTACAATGCTGTTTGGCGTTATCGTCGGAACGATCTCGTCCATTTACATCGCCGGGCCGATCCTCATCCTCTTCAGAAAGCGCACCGACCACATTCCGGGGGACGAGAACGCCTCCGGCGCGGATACGGGTGCGGCGGGCGCGGCAAAGGGTGCTGTTTGAAATGCCTAAGGGAATTGAAATTCGCGAAGCCCATTTTCCGGGACGTGCGCCCATCGATGCCTACGGCAATGGTGGCTTTCGCTTCGCAGACATGTCGCATCGTGGCTCGATCCTGATGCTGCCCTCGGGCGTCTATGCATGGGACGTCGCGGAGGGCGATGCGCTGACGGTCGAGAAGTTCTACAAGGTCGTCGATGAGGCGAAGGACATTGAGGTGCTGCTGGTCGGCACCGGCAAGGACATTCGCCCGCTGCCGGCCGATGTGAAGACAGCTTTACGCGCCGCCAACATATCGTCGGATCCCATGAGTACCGGGGCCGCTGTCCGCACCTACAATGTGATGCTGGCCGAATCGCGCGCAGTCGCCGTCGCACTGATCGCAGTCTGATCGGGTCTGGGGAAGACGACGTGCACGACAATTCTGCCCAGATTCTGGCTGACCTGCGGGACACGGACCGCGACCGCTATCTCGCCTGCCTGCTTGCGCCGGCCGACAAGCAGCCCGCGCTTGCCGCACTCTATGCCTTCAGTGCGGAGATCGCCCGCATCCGCGATCTCGTGCACGAGCCGATCCCCGGTGAGATCCGCATGCAATGGTGGCGGGACCTCATCGGCAACGACGCGTCGACCGGAGAAGGGCATCCGCTCGCTGAAGCGCTCCTTGGCTGCATTCGCGCGCATCGGCTGCCGGTCTCCGTGTTCGAGAACATGATCGATGCCCGGATCTTCGATCTCTACGACGATCCGATGGAAGACCGTTCGGCGCTTGAGGGCTATGCCGGCGAGACCGCCTCGGCGCTGATCCAGCTCTCATCCCTGGTCCTTGATCCAGAGAATGCCGCGAAATCGGCCGAAGTCGCCGGTCACGGCGGAGTCGCGCAGACGGTCGCAGGCCTCCTCATGCTGTTGCCGCTGCATTTGCGCCGTGGCCAGGTCTACCTGCCAGCCGAATTGCTGCGCGCCACCGGTCTCGATCGCGAAACGCTGATCGCCGGCGAAGACAGCGCCGCGATCAGCCAGGCGATCCGGGCCTTCGCGGGCTTCGGGCGAGATCATCTCGCCAGGGCGCGTGCGCAGCTGGCGGCGATCGCGCCGTCGAATTTCCCCGCCTTCATACCGCTTGCGCTTGTCGAGCCTATCCTTAACCGCGCGGAGGCTGCGGGCGCCGGGCTTCTGCAGAAACCCATCCGCCCGGCCCAATGGCAACGGCAATGGTGGATGTGGCGTGCGGCACGGCGCCGCCGCTTCTGATACGTCAGAGGTTCGGTCTGCTCGGGGCTTTGGCGCAGACGCACACGCCGTGACGACAAATTGGCGCAAGCCTCGCAGCGTATAGAAGCGCTTTATCGGCGTCATGCCGAGCGAAGGGGAGCGCCCGCGGATGCTTTGGTTATTGCTCATCGCCGTCATCGTCTTGGTCGGCGCATTCTACATGTGGATGAACGCCCGCGCCGAGCGGGACTGGGACAATCCCGATGCCGGCTCTGCGATGGTGGAGTTCGGGCGTGCCTTTCCGGACGAGGCGATCCGGGCGCTGCACTCGACGGCGGACCGCACGGCGATCTTCCTGCGGCTGCATGACGGCAAGGCGGGCTTCATCCAGTCGCACGGCACCCACTATGTCTGCCACGTGATCCAGCCCGGAAAGGTTCGGGTCAATAGCTCCGAGACCGGCCGCGGCCTCATCGTGCATTTCCCCGATTTTGCTTATCTCGACAACGACTTCGAGTTTCAGAGCGCCGGCGAGGCGGCCGAGGTTTCGCTCTGGCTGCTCGGCAGCTTCAGTCCGAAATCGGAGTTCGAGCAGCCCGCCGCCGAGCCGCCGCATACGGCACAGGCGACCGAGTAGCTCTCACCGCGTTCTTCCATAAGAAAAGGCCCGCTTGCATCACTGCAGGCGGGCCTTTTGTCGTGGAACAAATGCGTGTCCGCCTGTCAGGCGGACTTGCCGAGCCAGGCGGCGCAATCAGCGAGCGCGCGCGACGCCGTCGCCTGCTTCTTGGCGACTGCCTTTTCCTTGCCACGGAAGCGCTTGACGCCTTCCGGCTTGGTGATCGCGCCCGGATCGAGCGGCGGGAACAGGCCGAAATTGACGTTCATCGGCTGGAAAGAGCGCTTGCCCGGTTCATCGTCGGAAACGATGTGGCCGTCGGTGATGTGGTTGAGCAATGCGCCGAAGGCGGTGGTCGCCGGCGGGGTCGCCAAAGTCTCGCCCTTGCGTTCGGCAGCGGCGAAGCGGCCAGCGAGCAGGCCAATGCTGGCGCTTTCGACATAACCTTCGCAGCCGGTGATCTGTCCGGCAAAGCGCAGGCCCGGCCGCGACTTCAGCGTCAGCGTTCCGTCGAGCAGTGTCGGCGAGTTGATGTAGGTGTTGCGGTGCAGGCCGCCGAGACGGGCGAATTCGGCATTCTCGAGGCCGGGAATCATGCGGAAGACTTCGGCCTGAGCGCCATACTTCAGCTTCGTCTGGAAGCCGACCATGTTGTAGAGCGTGCCGAGCGCATTGTCCTGGCGCAGCTGTACGACGGCATAGGGCTTGACGGTGGGGTTATGGGCATTGGTGAGGCCCATCGGCTTCATAGGCCCGTGGCGCAGCGTCTCGCGGCCGCGTTCCGCCATCACCTCGATCGGCAGGCAGCCGTCGAAATAGGGCGTGCCTTCCCATTCCTTGAAGCCGGTCTTGTCGCCGGCGATCAACGCATCGACGAAGGCATTGTACTGCTCCTCGGTCATCGGGCAGTTGATATAGTCCTTGCCGGTTCCGCCGGGGCCGACCTTGTCGTAGCGCGACTGAAACCAGCAGATGTCCATGTCGATCGTCTCGGTATAGACGATCGGCGCGATGGCGTCGAAGAAGGCGAGCGCATCGGCGCCCGTTTCCGCGCGGATCGCTTCGGCAAGACCGGGTGCGGTCAGCGGGCCGGTCGCGATGACGGCGAGATCCCAATCTTTCGGCGGCAGACCGGTGACTTCTTCGCGCACCACCGTGATCAGCGGATGAGCGGCGATCGCCGCGCTGACCGCGTCGGAGAAGCCGTCACGGTCGACCGCAAGCGCACCGCCCGCAGGCACCTGGTTGGCGTCGGCGGATTTCATGATCAGCGAGCCGGCAAGGCGCATTTCCGCATGCAGCACGCCAACCGCGTTGCTGGTCGCGTCATCCGAGCGGAAGGAATTGGAACAGACGAGTTCGGCAAGGCCGTCGGTCTTGTGCGCGTCAGTGCCGCGCACGCCGCGCATCTCATGCAGGATGACCGGTACGCCGGCTTCGGCGATCTGCCAGGCGGCTTCCGATCCGGCAAGGCCGCCGCCGATGACGTGGATGGGGGAGTGGGAAGAAGTGTCTTTGCTCATGGCCGGCTTCCTATCACGGCTCGGCCTTTCGTTCCAACGCCTATAAACGAAAACGGCGCCCTGAAGGCGCCGTCTTGGAAGTCCTGGTCGTTCGTTCCGATTAACGGAAGGAACGGGCCGCAATGTTGCGGATGTCGTAACGGGTGATGCCGATGTCATTGAGAGCGTGGTTCGACAGGTTGCCGAGCTCGCTGACGGTGCGGCGGTAGTTGATCCAGCTTTTTGCGATACGAATCGGGTTCATGGTCATTTCCTCAAAATCAGGTTGTCGCGACAGCCATCTGTCTGCGTCGTTGAGGTTCTTATACGCTTGTCTAATTAGAAGGTGGAGTGCAAAGAAAATGCAGCTGCTATGCATTTGTGCAGTGCATCGCCGCATAGATGGGCACCGCTTCAAAAGGCGGCATCGATTAATGATTGATTAAAAACTTAATTGCCCGTTGATAAGCGATTGTTTTCAAAGGGACTTACGAGCCGATGGTGAGCAAGGACGCAGCGTCTGTCGATGGACGCGGTTCGGCCGCATCGGCAGTCGCAGATGGCGAAGCATCCGGTGCCTCTCGCAAGTGCGAAGGCGTCACCTGGATCGTACTCGCTGCGACAAAAGAAAACGCCCCCCGGAATGAACCGGAGGGCGTCTTACTTGGAGGTCGGTTGCGCTTGACGCGCAGCCTGAATTACTTGATCGCCTGGCGAGCAACGTACGGGATGTCGCCACGGCCGATGCCGAGGTCAGACAGTTCGCGGTCGGTCATACGGCCGAGTTCGTTGCAGGTCTGACGATACTTGCGCCAATTGTTGAAAGAACGTGCGAGGTTCATGATCCTATCCTTTCTAGGGTCGTGTGCCAGCGCTCATCTCTCTTGCTGGCCGTCATCTGATGCTCTGAAATATAATCTTTTTGAGCAGAAGTTACAGAGACAATGCTGCATCGCACCCATGCAGGCCGTGCAAGCCTCTACGCGATGGCGTGTTCACGGCTGGCGCCTAAAACGCGCGGCGCAATCGAGTTGTCGTGGCTGGAAAGCTGCCCGAAATGTGAGGGCCAAAAACAAACAACGCCCGCTGGGGGAGGAGATCCAGCGAGCGTCGCTTTGTTCTGATCGGCAACCGGGAGGAGGAGTGTCGCCGATCCAAATCGAGGGGCGCTGGGAGGAGGAGTGCGCCGCCCCGATCGATGAGTTGAAGATAGTACGCAGGCGGGTGGAAGGGTAGCGCTGTTCCAGAATGGCACCTATGCATCCAGTGCATGGCGTAGGGCGAGCGCAGCGAATTTATGCACGAATATTGTGCAGGTGCGCAGACGCAGGCTTCTTTGTGGAGAGGAGGCTGAAAAGAATAACGCCCGCTGGGGGAGGAGGTCCAGCGAGCGTCATTAGGGGTGATTGGCAACTGGGAGGAGGCGTGTTGCCAATCTGATCGGAAGAGCGCTGGGAGGAGGAGTGCGCTCGTCCGAATTCCGTCGGTTTTACCCGGGCCTTTCTCAGCAAACTGAGGCGGCTGGCCATTTCCGCTGGCGACCGTCTGGCTTCATGCCTTCGTTCGCCTTTGATGATTTGAATATAGGACCTTTAAATCGATTTGTGCAGTGCAATATCTGCATGGAAGATATGCGCATTGCGCAAGCCGTTCGTTCGTCCTCATCGGTTTGGTGCGCAGTCGCGAGTGAGCGATTGTGTTTCCGCGCCGATACGTGATTAGTTGGGAGCTGAACCGGACCATTTCAAGCATCGGATTCTAGGCTGGGGGCAGGATGTACCGCGCGCGTCTCGAACGAGACTTCAAGCACTGGATGGACAAGGGGCTGCTGCAGGAGAATGCAGCACGCGCAATGCTGGCCGAATATGACGGTCGCGAGTCCACGTTCCGGGCAGGGCGCGTCCTGCTCATTCTCGCCGCACTCCTGTTGTCCGCCTCAATCCTGCTGCTTGTCGCCGCCAACTGGGAGGCGCTGCCACGCCTTGCGCGGGTGGCCGGCATCGTCGCTCTGGTCTGGGGCTTTCATTTCGCCGCTGCCTGGCTGACCCAGACCGGCCGCACGACGCTTGCCGCAGCGGCCCTCGTTCTGGGGGTGGCCGCCTTTGGGGGCGGCATCGCGCTGATCGGGCAGATGTATCACCTGTCGGGTGACGCGGCCGATGCCGCGCTGCTGTGGTTTGCCGGCGCCGTCCTCTCTGCCTTGGCATTTCGCTCAGCAGCAATGACCGCAGTTGCGGGTGGGCTTGCCTGGTTCTATTTCGGAACGGTGCTGCAGGACAATGGGTTCGGCGCCACGCCGGACTGGCGCGTGTGGTCCGTCCCGGCGCTCGCGGTGATCGTCGTTCTGCTGGTGCGCCTCACGGCCGCCGACCGGGCCCGTCATCTCGCCTATCTGCTGGTCCTGTCGTGGCTGGCCTGGCTTTACCTCGACAACGCGTCGCTTGCCTTTGCAGGTGGCCTTGCGGCGTTCGGCCTCGTGGCCTTTCTGGCGGCGACGCTGCCAGGCTCTCCGCTTCGCGCCCTGGCGGTCGATGCCGGTTCGGCGCCCGCTTTCTATTCCTTCGCGCTCGCCTTGCTCGGTTTTACCGCCCTTCAATTCGAAGCCGTCGGAGTGACAACGGAGGTCGCGACCGGGGCGGGCACGCTGCTGGTGGCCCTCCTTGGGATCGCGCTTGCCGGGGCGCAGAACGGCGCCGTGCGCTATCTCGGCTACGTCGCCTTTGCCGGTGAGCTTCTCTATCTCGCCTTCGAAACCCTCGGCTCCATGCTCGGCACCTCCGGCTTCTTCCTGATCTCCGGATTGGTGGTTGCCGGCATCGCCTGGCTCGTCATCCGCATCGAGGGGCACTTGGCAAATGCGCGCGGGACGGAGGCGCCACGATGACCACCGCAAAGACCCGTTGGTTGAACCCATTGCTGGCGGCCCTGCTGGTTGCGGGCGTACAGACGGCGGCACTTGGCTATATGATCGAGAGCAGGGCCTCGATCCTCAGAAGCGGCCGTGACGTGCGGTTGAAGACCGTGCCTGTCGATCCCCGCGATCTGCTTCGGGGCGACTACGTCATCTTGAGCTACGACATTTCAAGGCTCCAGCCGGAATTGTTCAAGGGCGATACGCCGAAGCAGTCGGAAGAGGCTGAGGTCTACGTTCGGCTGGAAAGGCAGCTTGACGGCTTCTGGGCGGCGACCGAAGCGTCCTTCGCGCCGCTTAGCCCTGCCGGCGACTGCGTCGTCCTTCGCTCTCTGCCATTTACCTACTATCCCTCGTCTGCGCTCTCGTCCGTCAATGTAGAATACGGGATCGAGCGTTTCTATGTGCCGGAAGGCGAGGGACGGACGCTGGAGGAGGCGCGCAACGCCGAGGCGCTCTCCGTCAATATCCGCGTGGACGCCAAGGGAAAGGCCCAGATCCGCGAGATCGCGGTCAATGGCAGCCCGGTCTATGAGGAGCCTCTCTATTGAGGCACGCCGTGCCAACCGGCTTGGTCGTGGAATTCCCGCATTTTCCCTTTGATCCCGCGAAAACGAGTGATATAGAGACGCCGCGCTCGGGAAAGCCCTGAACTTTCAGCATGCCCATTCTATCCGCGGTATTCCGCTGGTTGGTCTTGCGGGAATACGGTCAGGCGGTGCGATTGTCTGAACGCGGGTATGGTGAAATTGGTAGACACGCCAGATTTAGGTTCTGGTGCCGTAAGGCGTGGGAGTTCAAGTCTCTCTACCCGCACCAGATCAGCGATCGCGCCCAAAGTCCGGATTCTGCGAGGATGAGGGGGGCTGGAGTGCCATTTTGCTTGCAAAACGGTTGCAGAACTGCGTAAAGCCACTCCCGGCAAATGGATCGGCTCACGTGCTCGCCAGACCTTTCGAAGGGGAAGAGCACAGTCAACGTGAAATGAAGGTTTGAACATGCAGGTTATCGAAACGCTCGCTCAAGGGCTGAAGCGCGAACTCAAGGTCGTTATCCCGGCCAAGGACATGGAAGCTCGGATGAACGAGCGTCTGGCCGAAGTGAAGGACCGTGTGAAGATCAACGGCTTCCGTCCCGGCAAGGTGCCGGTTGCGCATCTGAAGAAGGTCTACGGCAAGTCGATCATGGCTGACCTGGTCAACGAGATCGTTCGCGACAAGCCGACCGAGATCCTGTCGGGCCGTGGCGAAAAGTCGGCCACCCAGCCGGAAATCGCGATGACCGAGGACGAGGCCGAAGCCGACAAGATCCTCAACGCTCAGGCCGACCTCGAGTTCACCGTTGCCTACGAAATCATCCCGGCGATCGAACTCAAGGACGTCAGCGGCATCAAGGTGACCCGCGAAGTCGTCGAGATCGCTGAAGACGAAGTCAACGAGCAGATTCTGAAGATCGCCGAAAGCGCCCGCAGCTACGAATCGAAGAAGGGCAAGGCCGCCAACGGCGACCGCGTCACCATCGATTACCTCGGCAAGGTCGACGGCGTCGCCTTCGACGGCGGCAAGGACGAAGACGCTGAGCTGGTTCTCGGTTCCAACCGTTTCATCCCGGGCTTCGAAGAGCAGCTCGTTGGCCTGAAGGCTGGCGACGAGAAGGTCATCACCGTGACTTTCCCGGCTGAATACCCGGCTGCAAACCTTGCTGGCAAGGAAGCCACCTTCGACATCACCGTCAAGGACGTGGCTGGCGCCCAGGACATCGAAATCAACGACGAACTGGCCACCAAGCTCGGCCTCGAATCGGCTGACAAGCTGAAGGAAATCGTCCGCGGCCAGATCGAAAGCCAGTACGGCAACCTGACCCGTCAGAAGGTCAAGCGTCAGATCCTCGACCAGCTCGACGAACTCTACCAGTTCGAAACGCCGGAGCGCCTCGTCGAGGCCGAATTCGAGAACATCTGGCGCCAGATCAACACCGACCTGCAGCAGGCCGGCAAGACCTTCGCCGACGAAGAAACCACCGAAGAAGAAGCCCGCGCTGAATACCGCAAGCTCGCTGAGCGTCGCGTTCGCCTCGGCCTCGTTCTCTCGGAAATCGGTGAAAAGGCCGGCGTTCAGGTCAGCGACGACGAACTGCAGCGTTCGCTGTTCGAACAGCTCCGCCAGTTCCCGGGCCAGGAGAAGCAGATCCTCGACTACTTCAAGAACACCCCCGGCGCTGCTGCTTCGCTGCGCGCTCCGCTGTTCGAAGAAAAGGTCGTCGACCACCTGCTCGGCGAAATCTCGGTAACCGACAAGACGGTTTCCAAGGAAGAGCTGACGGCTGACGACGAAGAGACTGAAGGCAAGGCTGCCAAGAAGGCTCCGGCCAAGAAGAAGGCCGCTGCCAAGGCTGAAGCCACGGAAGGCGAAGAAGCCGCTGCTCCGAAGAAGAAGGCTCCGGCCAAGAAGAAGGCCGCTGACGACAGCGCCGAGTAATCGGATCGAAGCCTTAGGAATCGAAAGGCCCTGCAGCTTGCGGCGGGGCCTTTTTCGTTGCGGGAGGCGAGCTCTTCGTCCAGCGCTGGCCGAGAGCATCCTGCTTTCAGCGACACACGGAAGTGTCAGCTGATTGAGCCAGAACCGACTTCGTGGCTCAGTGAAACCCGCGGCGCGCTAAGCGATGTCGAGGAGGAGGGCGCGATGGTCGGAGACTTCGGGCTCTGCGACGACATCGAAGCGAGCGACGCTGACTGCACCGTTCGCCAGCATGTAATCGGCAAAGCGGCCGCTCTTTAGATAGTGCGATGTGCGCGTGTCCGTGTGGCCGCGGGTGACAACGAGGTCGACGAGCCCCAACTGGCCGAGCGTCTGAAACGTTTGGCTGTCTGGGAGCACATTGAAATCACCGCACACGACAAGCCGCTCGTCTCCGGGCCAGACCTGGTGGACGAGACCTACCAGCGCCTCCGCCTGCGCGCGGCGTGCCGGACTGTCGTTCTTGCCGCCGACCTCCCGCAGGCCGTGCATCTGTGCGATGGTGATGGGAGTGCCGGCGTCGTGATCGAACAGGCGAATGCAATGGGCGTTGCGCG
Source organism: Ensifer sp. ENS06 (assembly GCF_014852205.1). Lineage (NCBI taxonomy): Bacteria > Pseudomonadati > Pseudomonadota > Alphaproteobacteria > Hyphomicrobiales > Rhizobiaceae > Ensifer > Ensifer sp. ENS06. The sequence continues at coordinate 1,690,430 of NZ_JACVBC010000001.1, forward strand.
CACGCGGATGCGGCCCCCAGCTGTTGGGCGAAAAACTGCCATGCACGAAACCGAGGGCCTGGCCGATGACGGAATAGCCCTGCCGAACGAATGTTGCCAGACCGAATTCCGATGCCACGGGCGTGTCTCCAGCAAAGAGCGTCCCTCGCGCGGTCGGGCAGAAGAATCCATCATGTCCCGGTAGTACGGCGGCGATCTCGTCGAAGAGGTTGGCGCGTTGCGGCAGTTCCACATCCGCATCGCGATAGCTCAGCCATTCGGCCTCGGTCGTCGGTGATCGCGCGATCTCCTGCAGGCACAGGACATCGGCGTCTACATCGGCGAGATATTTCATCAAGGGCGAATGGAGCTTGCCGCCCCAGGCATTGAGCGAAAGGATGCGCATGGTGTTCGGCTCTCTTGATCGGGAGAGGTGAAGCTAGCCGATTCTCCGGCGTCCTGCGCATTTCAGATGCGGTCTGTGGGATGGCAAACCCGGAGAGATCAGTTCGGCAACGCGGAACCAAAATCGTTGCCCTCTGGGCACGTGGCCGCCGCCGTCAGCGTTGACGGCGGTCAGCTCTGTCGCTGGATGCTTACGCTTTCGGCGCTTCCTGCTTGATCTCGCCCATACGGTTCCAGGCGTCGAGGCCGGCGATCTTGTAGGCCTCGGCCAGCGTCGGGTAGTTGAAGGTGTTTTCGACGAAGTACTCGACCGTGCCCTTGAGGTTCAGCACGGCCTGGCCGATATGCACTAGTTCTGTCGCGCCTTCGCCGATGATATGCACGCCGAGCAGGCGGCGGGTCTTCAGCGAGAAGATCATCTTCAACAGGCCGGAATCGAGCCCCATGATGTGGCCGCGCGAGGTCTCGCGGAAGCGGGCGATGCCGCATTCGTAGGGGATGCCGCGTTCCTTGACCTCTTCTTCCGAGAGACCGCAGGTGGAGATCTCAGGCACGGCGTAGATGCCGTAGGGGAAGTATTTCTGCGGCTCCATCGCGATCGCGCCGATGGCGACCCGGGCGGCGATGCGCCCCTGTTCCATCGAGGTTGAGGCGAGGCTCGGGAAGCCGACGACGTCGCCGGCGGCGTAGATGTTTGGGACGGAGGTCTGGAACGTCTCGGGATTGACCTTGAGGCGCCCTCGGTTGTCGGCTTCGAGCCCGGCTGCGGGCAGGTTCAGCGTATCGGTGGCGCCCATGCGGCCCGCGGCAAAGAGCACCATGTCGGTTGTGATCTTGCGGCCGTTGTCGAGCGTCAGCAGCACCTTACCATCGTCGAGCCGCTCCACCGTGTCGGCTTTCTGCCCGAGGTGCAGCTTCATGTTGCGGTCACGCAACTGGTAGATGAAGTCTTCGACGATTTCCTTGTCGATGAAATCGAGCATCGTCGTCTTCGGATCGATAACCGTCACCTGGGTGTCGAGCGCGCTGAAGATCGTCGCGTATTCGATGCCGACGACGCCGGCGCCGATCACCACCATGGAGCGCGGCAGGGTCTCGATATCGAGCAGTTCATCGCTGTCGAGCACAGTCTTGCCGTCGAACGGCATGTAATCCGGGCGGAAGGGCTTGGTACCGACGGCAAGCATGATGCTGGTGCCGGACACGAGCATGGTCTCGCCGTCGTCCTTGACGACTTCGAGCGTGGTCGGATTGACGAAGCTGGCTTTCCCGCGCATCTGCTGCACGCGATTGCGCGCGAACTGATGTTCGAGAACCTCGACTTCATGATTGAGGGTGATGATCAGCCGCTGCCGGAGGTCATCGGCGCTTATCTCCTGCTTGACGCGATAGGAGCGCCCGTAAAAGCCGCGCTCGCGCCAGCCCGAAAGATTGAGCGCCGTTTCGCGCAGCGTCTTGGAGGGAATCGTACCGGTGTGAACCGAAACGCCGCCAACGCGTTTTCCCTGTTCGATGACGAGGACCTTCTTGCCGAGCTTGGCTGCCTGGATGGCGCCGCGGCGGCCGGCAGGTCCGCTTCCGACAACGATGAGATCGAACTGGTTCATAGGCGTTTCCGTTAGAAGGTGGAATCGTTGTGCGTTGCGAAAACTCTCGCTCGCAAGCCTCTATACCGTCAATGGCACGGTTTGATGAAGTGGTTTTCATAGCCGAAACAGTCGGATGAGAATATATAAGGGAGTGCGCGTATGCTTGGCTTCGTTACGACATGCGGAGCCCGTCGGTGTCGTATTTGCCTGGGAGGCTGACGATGGGATTGGAGCTGACGAACAGGGCTTTGCCACAGTCTGGCGCTGAGGGCGTCATGCCGCATTCGCAGCCGCAGCCGGGCGTCGTAGCGGCCGCGGTCTACGAGAACGGCGTGCGCGTCCGCGATATCCGCATCGAAGACGCAGGCAAGTGGCGCGGCCGCCCGGGCACAGTGATCTGGATCGGCCTGCATGAGCCCGATGCGGAACTGTTGCGGCAGATCCAGCAGGAATTCGATCTGCATGACCTGGCGATCGAGGACGCCTGCAAGGCGCACCAGCGGCCGAAACTGGAGATCTATGGCGACTCGATCTTCGTCGTCGCCCGCACCGCGCATATGGTTGGCGACGAGATCGCCTTCGGCGAGACGCATCTGTTCGTTGGGCGCGGTTACGTCATCTCGGTCCGGCACGGCGCGTCGACCTCCTACATGGCCGTGCGCCAACGCTGCGAAGCATCTCCTGCAGCCTTGGCCCACGGCGAAAACTACATCCTCTATTCGATCCTCGATTTCATCGTCGACAACTACATGCCGGTGATCGAGGCGATCCACGAAGAGGTCGAGGAACTGGAAGACCGGCTGCTGCGCGAGCGGCTGGTCAAGGGCGACATCGAACGCCTCTATCTGCTGCGGCGCAATCTCTTGCGCCTGCGAAACGCGGTCGTGCCGCTGGTCGACGTCTGCCGACGGCATGAGCACATCGATCTACCGGGCATGGATGCAGCACTGCAGCCGCTCTTCCGCGACGTCACGGACCACGTGCGCCGCGTTCAGGAGGATATCGACGCTTTGCGTGAGGTTCTTGCCTTCACCTTCGAGGCGAGCCTGATGGTCGGTCAATCCGAGCAGACGGAAATCTCGCGCAAGCTCGCGTCCTGGGCCGCGATCCTCGCGGTGCCAACGGCGATCGCCGGCATTTACGGCATGAACTTCGACGACATGCCGGAACTGAAGTTCCGCTACGGCTACTTCGTCGTCCTTGCAGTGATCATCGGTCTTTGCGGCACGCTCTACCGGTTCTTCCGCCGCGCGAAATGGCTTTAGGCCGGAGCACCGACCGGCAGACCTTACCAATTCCCGAACTCGGAGGATGTGGTGGCAACCCTTCTGCAAACGCTCGGCGATCTGATCGGTACGAACTGGAAACACCGCGACGTACCCAAGCGGTACTCGCGCACCTTTGTGTGTCGCTGTGGCAGTCACGTGTTTTTCGGCAACATGTTTTGTAACAGCTGCCAGGCGCCACTCGGATATCTGCCAGGTGAAGATGCGCTGCTGCCGCTCGACCCCGGCCCACAGCCAGGTATCTGGGCCGCAGGCGGGGAACGGCCGTTGCTGAAGTATTGCGGCAACCGTGACACGCCGGCGCAGTGCAACTGGATGCTGATGGCCAGCGAACCGGGGGAACTTTGCATCGCCTGCCGGCTGAACCGGACAATTCCGAATCTCGATCGCGAGGACAATGCCCGTTACTGGGGTCTGCTTGAGGTGGCGAAGCGGCGGCTCGTGTCGCAGTTGCTGGCACTCGGCTTGCCCGTGAAGTCCAAGGTCGACGAGGACGAGAAACACGGTCTGATGTTCGATTTCCTGCGTTCGCCACCGAACGGGCCGCGCGTGCTGACCGGGCATGCCGACGGTTTGATTACGGTCAACATCGAGGAGGCGGATTCGGTCCAGCGCGAGAAGATGCGGCTCGAATTGTACGAGCCCTATCGGACGCTGCTGGGCCATCTTCGACATGAGGTCGGTCACTACTACTGGAACCGGCTCGTTTTCAACGGACCCTGGCTGGAGCCGTTTCGCACGCTGTTCGGCGATGAGCGGGCCGATTACGCGGCGGCATTGAAGGCGAACTATGAGAATGGCGCACCCCCAGACTGGGCCGATCGGTACATCAGTTCCTATGCTTCCACACATCCCTGGGAAGACTGGGCCGAAACTTGGGCGCATTACCTGCATATGATCGATAGCCTGGGCACGGCACTCGGCTTTGGGCTCGATGCAGAGGATCTTGAAGCGATTGTCGAGCCATTCGAGCGCGACGCCTTGTATGCGCCCGACGACACCGGCGCCGACGGGTTTCTGTCGCTGTTGAACTCCTGGATCGAAATGACGATGGTGCTTAACGAACTGGCGCGCAGCTTGGGCCAGCCGGACTTCTACCCCTTCGTAATGTCGAAACCGTCAGTGGCGAAACTGCAGTTCGTGCATATGGTCATCGAGGCTTCACGCTCGGCGGGGACGGAGTCTGTCGAAGCCGGCTTTTTGGGGTAAACGCCTTCGCCACTATTTGCGGCAGGGCGGCGTCACCACCGGGCTGCTACCTCCGCCGCGCGAAACGGCTGGGTGCCAGCGCGCTCAGAACAGCCGCAGCCCTTTCAGGCTCACGTGGCCGTCCTTGCCGATGATGATGTGGTCGTGCACGGCGATCCCCAGCGGTTTCGCCGTTTCGACGATCAGCTTCGTCATGTCGATATCGGCGCGCGACGGGGTCGGATCGCCGGATGGATGGTTGTGGACCAGGATGATCCCGGTGGCCGAGAGTTCCAGCGCGCGCTTGACCACTTCACGCGGGTAGACCGGCGTGTGGTCGATCGTACCTTTCTGCTGCACCTCGTCGGCAATCAGCGTGTTGCGCTTGTCGAGGAACAGGATGCGGAACTGTTCCTTCGTCTCGTAGGCCATCGCCGCGTGGCAATAGTCGACGACGGCGCTCCAGGACGAGAGAAGCTGCTTCTGGCGAAGTTCGCTCTTCAGCGTGCGGTGACCAATTGTGGAGATCAGCTTGAGGTCGAGGGCGACGGCCTCGCCGATACCGCTCACCTCCTGCAACAGCGCGATCGGGGCGCCGAAGACACCGGCGAGCGTGCCGAAGCGCGCGAGCAGAGCCTTGGCGATCGGCTTGGTATCCTTGCGTGGAATCAGCCGAAACAGCAGCATTTCCAGGATTTCGTAGTCGGCGAGTGCGGCATCGCCGCTTTCGCGGTAGCGCGCCCTGAGGCGATCGCGATGACCGTGATAGTGCGCCTCGGGTGCCGGCGCCTTCTTGGCGGCCGGCGAGTTATCTAACTGCAATTGCGGAAAAAACGTCCTCTCGTCCGCCGATGGCACAAAATCGCCGTCAGGGGAGATCGAGCGTTTCGTCATGCGGCGCCGAGCGTGCTGACGCCGGGCTTGAACAGGCCGGCGGGCGAAAGCGTGAAGATCTCGCAGCCATCGGCGGTGACCCCGACCGTGTGCTCGTATTGCGCCGACAGCGACCGGTCGCGGGTCACGGCGGTCCAGCCGTCCGAGAGCACCTTCACATGCGGGCGGCCGAGATTGATCATCGGCTCGATGGTGAAGATCATGCCCTCGCGCAGTTCCGGGCCTTCATTGGCGCGGCCGTAGTGCAGGATGTTCGGTGCGTCGTGGAAGAGCTTGCCGACGCCGTGGCCGCAGAAATCGCGCACGACGGAGCAGCGCTCCGCTTCGGCATAGACCTGGATCGCTTCACCGATGGCGCCGGTGCGGACGCCAGGGCGCACGGCGGCAATGCCGCGCATCAGGCTCTCGTGGGTGACGTCGAGCAGTCGCTCGGCCGCACGCTTGATCTCGCCGACCGGATACATCCGGCTCGAATCGCCATGCCAGCCATCGACGACGTAGGTGACGTCGATGTTGACGATATCGCCCTCGCGCAGCGGCTTGTCGTTCGGGATGCCGTGGCAGACGACGTGGTTGATCGAGGTGCAGGACGATTTCGTGTAGCCGCGATAGTTGAGCGTCGCCGGCAGCGCGCCATTGTCCATGCCGAACTCGAAGACGAACCGGTCGATCTCGTCGGTGGTGACGCCCGGCTGTACCCGCGAGACGAGCTCGTCCAGACAACGCGCAGTCACCTGGCAGGCCCTTCGCATGCCCTCGAAACCTTCCGGTCCATAGAGCCGGATTACGCCGGTGTTCTTGTAGGGCGCAGACCCTGCCTCGATGTAAGTCACCATTCCAAAGCTTTCAGTTGTTCCAGTCGGATTTCATAGAGCAGCGAGGGCCGCTTCGTCCACTGTCATCAATCCGGTTGGGTGGATTTGCGTTGGCGAAACCTGACATTTGACCGCATAGGCCTCAACCCCACGTGACATCGCGCGGTCGAATGCGCGCGCATAGGCGGGATCGAACTCGCGGCAGATCCTCAACCGGTCACAATCGTCGCGCTGCACGAGATAGATCATCACCGCGCGGTGACCGGCCTCAACCATATCACCGAGTTCGTCGAGATGTTTCGCCCCCCGCGTCGTCGGACTGTCAGGAAATTCGGAAAGACCGGGCGAGCGGCTGAAATGCACGTTCTTGACTTCGACATAGGCACGGCCGCGCTCGGGATCGCTGAGGAGAATGTCGATGCGCGAGTTGCGTCCGTATTTCTGCTCGCGTGCACTATGCTCATAGGTATGCAGGTCGGAAACGAGCCCCAACCGGATGGCTTCTTCCGCAAGCCGGTTGGGCAGGCCGGTGTTGATGCCGACCATGGTTCCGTCGGCTTCAACGATTTCCAGCATGTGGCGGTACTTCCGCGTCGGGCTGTCGTGTTCCGACATCCAGATGCGTGAACCGGGTGTCGTCAGCCCGCGCATCGATCCCGTATTGGGGCAGGATCCGGTCATGGCCGTGCCATCAGGCAACAGGGCATCGAAGAGAAAGCGCTTGTAGCGCTGCACAAGGATTGCGGTCGTCAGCGGAGGATCGAAGATCAAGGCAGGTCCTGCGAATGATTCAGGCGCGGGCGCGTACGTAGGAGCCCGGCGCTTCCTCGAGCGAGTTCAGCGGACCGCCCGGCTTGCGGGGCGCAACGCGTCGCTTGTCGAGTTTCTCGATCCATTGGTGCCAATGCGGCCACCAGGATCCCGGTGTTTCCTTGGCGGCCTTGAACCAATCGTCGAAGTCACCCGTGGGCGCGCCTCCGGTCCAGAACTGATACTTGCCCTTGTCCGGCGGATTGACGACGCCGGCAATGTGGCCCGAACCCGAGAGAACATAGGTGACCTTGCCGCCGAACGAAGCGCTGCCGAGAAATACAGAGCGCGGCGGGGCGATGTGGTCTTCCTTGGTCGCGAGATTGTAGATCGGGATCTTCACGTCGCCGAGCGATACCTGCTTGCCGGCAAGAACCATCTCGCCCTTCGAAAGCTTGTTATCGAGGTAGCAGTTGCGCAGATAGAAGGAATGGTTGGCGGCCGGCATCCGCGTCGAATCGGAGTTCCAGTAGAGCAGGTCGAAGGGCAGGGGTTCCTGGCCCTTGAGGTAGTTGTTGACGAAGTAGGGCCAGATCAACTCCGAGGCGCGCAGCATGTTGAAGGCGGTCGCCATCTTCGAGCCGTCGAGATAGCCGGTCACGCTCATGTTCTGTTCGATCTGGCTTATCTGGTCCTCGTCGACGAAGACCTTGAGGTCGCCAGCGTGAGTGAAATCGACCTGCGTCGTGAACAGTGTCGCCGAGCGGATGCGATCGTCGCCCTCGGCAGCATGCAATGCGAGCGTCGCGGCAAGCAGGGTGCCGCCGACGCAATAGCCGATGGCGTTGACTTCCCGCTCACCGGTGGCCTGCTCGACGATATCGAGCGCAAAGCCGATGCCTTCGCGGGCATAGGCTTCCCAGTCCTTGGTCGCGTGCCGTTCGTCCGGGTTCACCCAGGAGATGACGAAGACCGTGTGTCCCTGATCGACCGCCCATTTGATGAAGGATTTCTGCGGGTTGAGATCGAGCACGTAGAATTTGTTGATCCAGGGCGGGCAGATCAGCAACGGCCGCTTCAGCACGGTTTCCGTCGTCGCCTCATATTGCAGCACCTGGCAGACGTCGCTCTGGGCGATGACCTTGCCCGGCGTCATCGCGATATTCTCGCCGATCGCAAACTTGCTGGTGTCGGTTTGCCGGAGCTTGAGGTCGCCGCGACCGGCGGCGATGTCCTCGGCAAACATCTGCATGCCCTTGACCAGATTGGCGCCGCTTGAGGCAACCGTCTCGCGGTAGAGCTGCGGATTGGTGGTGACGAAGTTGGTCGGAGACAGCGCGCTCGAAACCTGGCGAACGTAGAAAGCAGCCTTGTGTTTCGTGTGGTCGTCGAGCCCCTCGGCGTCTTCGACCATGCGCTCGGCCCAGTCCGACGTTACGAAATAGGCCTGGCGAATGAAGTCGAAGAACGGGTTCTTCACCCAGTCCTCGTCGGTAAATCTCTTGTCGTTGCGCTGGAGGCCGGCCGGCTCCGCCGTCTCTTCGCCGGACATGCGGTGCAGCGTGCGCGACCAGATCTCGAAGAAGCTGCCCATCAAGTGAGTCTGCGCTTCGAGCGTGCGGCGCGGATCGGAAAGCCAGTACTCCGAGACCTTGGACAGCGTCTTGACCATGTCGGTGACGGGTTCGGCGAAGGTATCGGACTTCTGGCCCGATTCCCGCGGCGCCAGCCAGGCGGAAGCCGCTTTGCCAAGCTGTTCCATGGCGCGGGCGAGGTTGACTGCGAGGCTTTCCGGATCCTTGACGATATAAGGTTCGACGGATTTGGGATCGAAGCCTGCGTAGCCGTCCTTGCCTTCCGCATTCCTCTCTGCTGTCACCCGGCGTCCTCCACAGCATCTTGTTTGTTTTGTATTTTTACATTCTGCCCGAAAATGATTACAAGGGCTAGCGCATCGTCGCGCCATCAAAATAGAGGTCGTCTCCAGTATGCTTGCCGTCGGAAAACAGCGTTCCATCACCTGGGTTGCCGGGATCGTTCTGCTCGGCACGCTTGCAGGCTGCAACAGCCAGGGGACCAACTTCGAGAACTATCCGTCGGTTTACGGCCAGAAGCCGGCCGCAACGTCGCAGATGACCAACGATGAAGCGGCAAGCATGCAGGCGCGCCTGAGCTCTCTCGGCGCTGCACGCAAGTCCGGCGCGATCTCCGAAGCCGAGTATCAGCGTCGCCTGAAAGAAATGCGCGCGCTGGCCGAACAGCACGGCGCCGACACGCTGAAAGAGATCCAGAATTAGCGCTTGCCTTTCCGGTGATTTGGACGCAAAGCGTTCAATGGCCGCATGGACGGCCGTTCACCACAGCGCACGGTTTCGCAAAGGCTTGAGCCGCTGGCGGGAGCGTGCGCCAAACGAGGTTTGGAGATGGAAGAGTTTCACAAAGTCCGGCGTTTGCCGCCCTATGTTTTCGAACAGGTCAACCGTTTGAAAGCAAGCGCGCGAGCGGCCGGTGCTGACATCATCGACCTCGGCATGGGCAATCCGGATCTACCCACACCACAGTCGATTGTCGACAAGCTCTGCGAGGCCGTTCAGGACCCGCGCACGCATCGTTATTCGTCGTCGAAGGGCATTCCCGGGCTGCGTCGTGCCCAGGCCGCCTATTACGCCCGCCGCTTCGGCGTCAAGCTCAACCCGGATACCCAGGTCGTCGCTACCCTTGGCTCGAAGGAAGGCTTCGCCAACATGGCGCAGGCGATCACCGCACCTGGCGACGTCATTCTGTGCCCGAACCCCACCTATCCGATCCACGCCTTCGGCTTCCTGATGGCAGGCGGCGTCATCCGCTCGATCTCGGTCGAGCCGGACGAAACCTTCTTCGGGCCGCTGGAACGCGCAGTGCGCCACTCGATCCCCAAGCCACTGGCGCTGATCCTCAACTATCCGTCGAACCCGACGGCGCAGGTTGCGACGCTCGACTTCTATAAGGACGTGATCGCCTTTGCGAAAAAGCACGACATCATCGTGCTTTCGGACCTTGCCTATTCGGAGATCTACTTCAACGACGCGCCGCCGCCGTCGGTGCTGGAAGTTCCGGGCGCGATCGACTGCACGGTCGAGTTCACCTCGATGTCGAAGACCTTCTCGATGCCGGGCTGGCGCATGGGCTTTGCCGTCGGCAACGAGCGGCTGATCGCAGCACTGACACGCGTGAAATCCTACCTCGACTATGGCGCCTTCACGCCGATCCAGGTGGCCGCCACCCAGGCGCTGAACGGCGACGGCAGCGACATCGCCGAAGTGCGCAACATCTACAAGCGCCGCCGCGACGTGATGGTCGACAGCTTCGGCAAGGCCGGCTTCGAAGTACCGCCGCCGGCAGCGACGATGTTTGCCTGGGCAAAGATCCCGGAGAAGTTCCGTCATCTGGGCTCGCTCGAATTCTCGAAGCTCCTCGTCGAGAAGGCGGATGTCGCTGTGGCCCCGGGCATCGGCTTCGGCGAACAGGGCGACGACTACGTGCGCCTCGCTCTCGTCGAGAACGAGCACCGCATCCGCCAGGCGGCGCGCAACATCAAGAAGTTCCTGTCGACCGCCGACGAGACGATGCACAACGTCATCTCGCTCAACGCTCATAGGTAAGAAGTCGGGAGGCGTGCTTGACGCGCGCCTCCTTCCACACTGGCCCCGCTGTTCTCGCGGCGCGCCCTCTACATGTTAGGAAATGGCTATGGCAGATGCCCTCAAAATCGGCATTGCGGGCTTGGGTACCGTCGGTGCCTCGCTCGTGCGAATCCTCCAGGATCGTCACGAGATGCTTGCGACAACGTGCGGACGGGCAATCGAGACCACGGCCGTAACGGCGCGCGACCGCAACAGGGACCGCGGCGTCGATCTTTCGAAGACCGCCTGGTTCGACGATGCCATTTCGCTTGCGCGTGACGCCGATATCGACGTTTTCGTCGAACTGATGGGCGGTGCCGGCGATCCGGCCTATTCGGCCGTCAAGGCGGCGCTGCAGCGCGGCATTCATGTGGTGACCGCCAACAAGGCGCTGCTGGCTGCCCATGGCATCGAACTTGCCAAGATCGCCGAGGAGAAGGGCGCGCTGCTCAACTACGAAGCGGCTGTTGCCGGCGGGATCCCCGTCATCAAGGCGCTGCGCGAATCCATGACCGGCAATACGATCTCGCGCGTCTATGGGATCATGAACGGCACCTGCAACTACATCCTGACGAAGATGGAGAAGGAACAGCTTTCCTTCGAAGCCTGCCTCAAGGAGGCGCAGCGCCTCGGCTATGCCGAAGCCGATCCGGCCTTCGACATTGAGGGCAACGACACGGCGCACAAGCTGTCGATCCTGACGAGCCTTGCATTCGGTACGGCGATCGCTGCCGACGACATCTACCTCGAAGGCATCACCAATATCTCGATCGACGACATTCATGCAGCCGCCGATCTCGGTTACCGCATCAAGCTCCTCGGTGTCGCCCAGCGCACCGAAAGCGGCATCGAGCAGCGCGTCCATCCGACGATGGTGCCTTACGATTCCGTCATCGCCCAGGTCGATGGCGTGACCAATGCCGTTGCGATCGAATCCGACATTCTCGGCGAGCTCCTGATGGTCGGCCCGGGTGCCGGCGGCAACGCGACGGCGTCGGCCGTGCTCGGCGATATCGCCGACATTGCCAAGAGCCGCCCGGGCGCCCAGCACGTTCCGGCCTTCGGCCGTCCGACCAATGCGCTGCTGCCCTATAAGCGCGCGCAGATCCAGAGCCACGAGGGCGGCTACTTCATCCGCCTGAAGGTCGTTGACCGCACCGGCGTCTTCGCCAGCATCGCGACCCGCATGGCCGACAACGGCATCTCGCTGGAATCGATCATGCAGCATTCGAAGCATCTGATGGACACGGGCGAGCCGCAGACGATCATCTTGGTCACGCACGCGACATCGGAGCACTCCGTTCGCGATGCGATCAAGGCGATCAAGGGCGAGGGCTACCTCGTCGGCGAGCCGCAGGTCATTCGCATCGAACGCCCGAAGGCAAACTGACGGCGAACGACCTCGGGCCGTTCGGCATGACGGTGCGCAGTGCCGTTTGTGGCCAACAAATTAGAAGCCTCGCCGCGCAAGCAAGCCGGCGAGGCTTCTTTTTTGGGAATTGGGCGCCTGCGGCGGCCCAACCCCCTACGAAACGTGGATCTCTGTGTATGCCGTTCCAAAAACGGTCACGATTTCCAGGGTTATGCGCTAAGAGGAATGAAGCGCCAAGCGGATGGACGAGCATGGAAGAATTGGTGGATCCGGTACAGCGGGCCTTTCTGAATGTCGAGCAGTCGGTCAGCGGCCAGCGATGGGTGTCGCGCCTCGACCAGGCGGGCCAGAACCGCGCGCTCGCCATTAGCCAGGTTCACGGCTACTCCGATCTGCTCGGTCGCGTCCTTGCCGGCCGCGGCGTCGTACTCGACGATGCCGCAAGCTTCCTTGATCCGACGCTTCGCTCGCTTATGCCGGACCCGGACACGCTTACCGATTGCCGCAAGGCTGCAGAGCGTCTGGCGGCCGCCATCAAGCGCCGTGAAAAGACGGTGATCTTCGGTGACTATGACGTCGACGGTGCCGCGTCTTCGGCTTTGATGGCGCGTTTCCTGCGCCATTTCGGCGTCGACGCGGAAATCTACATTCCCGATCGGATCTTCGAGGGCTATGGCCCGAACCCGACGGCAATCGAGCAGCTGATCGACAAGGGCGCCGATCTCATCGTCACCGTCGACTGCGGCTCGACCAGCCATGAGGCGCTCGCCGTTGCCGATAAACGCGGCGTCGATGTCGTCGTCATCGACCACCATCAGGTCGGCTCGGCGCTGCCGCCCTGCCATGCGCTCGTCAACCCGAACCGCGAAGACGATCTCTCGGGGCAGGGGCATCTTTGCGCCGCCGGCGTCGTTTATCTGGTTCTGGTCAATACCTTGCGCGTTTTGCGCAACGCCGGCGACAGCCGCGTTTCTTCGTTCGACCTGCTGGCCCAACTCGATCTGGTGGCTCTGGCGACCGTCTGTGACGTGGTGCCGCTCAAAGGGCTCAACCGCGCCTACGTCGTCAAGGGACTGATCGCGGCGCGTCACATGGGCAATGTCGGGCTTTCGGCACTGCTGCGGAAAGCTGCGATCGGCGGTCCCGTCACGCCCTATCACCTGGGCTTTCTCGTCGGCCCGAGAATCAATGCCGGCGGACGCATTGGCGATGCGGCGCTCGGCAGCCGCCTGCTGGCGATGGAGGATGCGGCCGAGGCGGAGAAGATCGCCGCGCAGCTCGATGAGCTCAACCGCGAGCGGCAGGCGATGGAAGCCGTCATGTTGGCCGAGGCGGAAGCTGAGGTTCTGGCCGAATACGGCACGGGCGAGGGCGCTTCGGTGATCGTTACCGCGCGCGAAAACTGGCACCCGGGCATCGTCGGACTGCTCGCCGCCCGCATCAAGGAAAAATTCCGCCGACCGACTTTTGCCATCGCTTTCGACCCGAACGGCCGCGGCACCGGCTCCGGCCGCTCGATCAACGGTTTCGACATGGGCAAGATGGTTCGGGCCGCCGTCGATGGTGGCCTGCTAGTAAAGGGTGGCGGCCATGCCATGGCTGCCGGTCTCACCGTCGAACGCGCGAAGCTCGGCAAGCTCAGGCAGTTTTTCGAGGGACGTGCGGAAGCGGCGGTGCGCGAACTCGTCGCCATCCAGACGCTCAAGGTCGACGGCGCGCTTGCAGCCTCCGGCGCGACCCTGGAACTCATCGATCTCCTGGAGCAGGCCGGCCCCTACGGCTCGGCCCACCCGCAGCCGGTCTTCGCCTTCCCGCAGCATCGCCTGCGCGACAGCAGGCAGGTCGGCGCCAACCACATCAAGGTGACGCTGGAGGGGCAGGACGGCAGCCGCCTTGACGGTATTGCTTTCCGGGCGACCGAGACACCGCTCGGCGACTTCCTGCTGTCGAGCCGCGGAACATCCATCCACGTCGCGGGATCGGTGTCCGCCGATCTGTGGCAGGGCCAGCGACGGGTACAGCTGCGCGTCACGGACGCGGCAAAGGCGCTGTAGCACCCGTCGCGAAGTGTGCTGACAGATACTTCGCTGGGCCGTGTTATGGCTGACCGTACCGCACACGCTTCAAAACATCTCGAGGATGCACAGCAAGGATGGTGTTGAAGAACGTCGTTTCGACGATGGTGTCGCCATCGGCTCGCAGGCGAAAATGCACGCTCTTGTTGCCGCCACAGTTCGTTGCGTCGATCATCGCGATAACTCTTTCGACCTCGTCGGGCGTCTTTTCGTCCAGCCTGACAAGTGCAGGATAAAGGGGGGCGCAACTTGCACCGCCGTCGCGAACAAGTTCTCCTTGTCGATCGAAGAGATAGCTGAGGCGTGCGAACTCTCCCTTGTGCGAGCCGCGATGGGCGCTGCCCCACATGGCACTTAGGTACTGAGCCACAGCGCTCAAAGATCCGAGATCATTGAACGGTCGCAAGGCTTCAACATTGTAAACCACGGAGTAGAGGCGACTGCCGCTGAGTGGTGAATTCAGTGTGAGCGAGTAGGTACGACGGAAACCCTGCTGCTGGTCCAGTCGGGTAATGTGTATGCGCTGCAGATAGGGTGCTTTGGCATAAGCTGGGAGCTTCGGGTCTTTGCGATTGTTCAGGCTTCGCGTCGTTTCGGAGCGTTCCCAGTCTTTGAAATCCCGCGCGAGCAACGTTTCTAACTCTTCAATTGGCATCCCCAGCTTGAACACCGGACTCGGTACCAAGTCTGCAGGCGTCAGCGTCTGCTCGCCAGAAATCACGTTGGAACGAGCGGCCGCAGGCGATCCGGGATAGGCGAAATTATGATTGCGGCGAGCCCCGCAGCAATGACGCGAAACGAAAATAGATTCCCCTGTTTCGAAAGATTGTTGGTGCCGTCGCCTACTTGTGACCGACTCGGGGTGGCTAGGGCGCTGCAGGACCTTACAAATCCGCGGTTGCCGGTCAAATGGCACGAGGGACTAGGTGCAAGCGTAGCCGTCCACGCGTTCGCCGCCGTCGGGAGAATTTTCCGAGCCGGCCTTGGCACGCCCAACGGGACTCGAACCCGTGTTACCGCCGTGAGAGGGCGGCGTCCTGACCGCTAGACGATGGGCGCCTTTAGGCTCGCTTCGCGCTGACAATTGCGGCGCATGCCGCATACTAAGCCTTTTCCGCGAAATCGACGATAGGCTTTCTCTGACGCCGGGTAGGGCGCTTGAAACGGGACCGTTCGGTCACGCGCCCAAACTGGCGGTGTTGATAAAGCTTGGAATGTCGGGGAGAAGATCAACACAGTGGCACGCCCTAGGGGAGTCGAACCCCTCTTCCCAGAATGAAAATCTGGTGTCCTAACCGATAGACGAAGGGCGCACTCGCTGTGTGGGCGCCTTATAGCCAGCGACTCTGAATAGAGCAAGCGCCAATCTCAGGAATGTTGTGATTTTCCTGTTCAAAATACCAGGAAAGATTCATGGCGGCACGAGGCGGAAATTTAGGTGTCGAAACGCGCGGTAAATCGCTGTTCCAACAACAGAAAATCGATTTTCATTTGGGGAGAAGATCAACACAGTGGCACGCCCTAGGGGAGTCGAACCCCTCTTCCCAGAATGAAAATCTGGTGTCCTAACCGATAGACGAAGGGCGCACTCGCTGTGTGGGCGCCTTATAGCCAGCGACTCTGGATACCGCAAGCGCCAATCTCAGTTTTTTTCGTGCTTTCCCTGTTAAAATCGGTGAGAAAAATTCGGCGGCCGAAGAGCAGGAATCGGAGATGCGTGCGACGCAGCGAGTTGCTGCTTCAGATGCTGGAAACGTCGATTTTTCGGGAGAAGGAGATCAACACAGTGGCACGCCCTAGGGGAGTCGAACCCCTCTTCCCAGAATGAAAATCTGGTGTCCTAACCGATAGACGAAGGGCGCACTCGCTGTGTGGGCGCCTTATAGCCAGAGGATTTCAGAACCGCAAGCGGCAATTTTCATATTTCTGTAAAAATTCCACAGGCCGGAAGCAAAGGAGGCTTCTCGTCGAATCCTCCATGGAAACAAATGCTTGCCTTCAGCCCTTGGCGCGCCGGCAGCGCCAGTTCCAGTCCCGCTGTGCGCCGATATCGATATGGACCGACTCCGTGTGGCAATAGGTGCCGACGCCGCCGCGGCCGGGGACGCTACGCAGGAATTCGGCGAGATCCCACTTGCTGACGCCCTGAACCTGAATGTCAGCCGCCTCGCAGCGTGTATGCAGCGATTGCTTGGCGCGGTTGACCTTGATCGGCCTGAGGCCCGAGGTCACCATGACCTGCTTGCCGTAATGCGTTTCCACCTTCTTCAGCATCTGCATGAGCTCGGGCTTGAAACAGCCGGCATCGACTTTCTCGGTCTGCAGAATGAGCCCGCTCGGCGCCAGTCGAGCGAGCCCCGAGAGCGAGGCGACCTGAACCGGTGCGCCGTCGTCGTCATCGCCGAGGTGCTCTTCGTGCTCGTAGTTGTAGAGCGAGTTCAGTTTGACGCCCGGAAGCGTGTAGGCGAGGGAGGCCGTTTGCGGCTGGCTCGCATTGCTGGTGGTAATCGTCTTCTTTTCCGCCGGCGGAGCCGAGCGAAGTGCCGCCTGCTGCGGCTTCTCCTTGCGCTTGCCGGCAAAAAGGGCCGCGAGCGTCCAGGTTTTGGACGTGTCCTTGTTATCGTCTGCTGGCGTGGCTTCTGGTGCTGCCTGCTGCGCGGCGGCGACCTCGGTCGCTGCTGGTGTGGCGTCGGCATTGGCCACCGCCTGTGGCGTCGAAGAGGTCTGGCCGCTGGCGGCAGCCTCGGCGCTCAGCGGCGCCGGAACGGCAACAGGAAGGGTGGCGTCCTGCGCGGGAGAGGGAGCATAGGCGGCGACAGCGGCGTCCGTCACGACGTCGTTGGCCGTGTTGGCGGCCCCCTGTTGCGGCGCTATTACCGGCAGCGGCTGTCGCTGGGTGCCGCTGAAAAGACTGTTGTTGGTTGCGTTCATGCCGGGCTGGCCGGCGGGGAGCGGAACAGTTCCCGTCGTCTGCGGCTGGACGGTCGTCGTTGCCTGTGCGGCAGGTGCCTGGCCATAGATGCTTGAGGAGGCGGCGCGCAGGCCGGTGCCCTGCATCGTCAGCGATTGCGGCTGTCCGCCATCGTGGGGAACTGTGGCATTGCCGGCTGCCTGTTGCGCCTGCGGATTGCTGCCGAGCGCGACCACCTGTCCATCCTGGACTGTGGCTTCCGATTCGGCGGTTTGCACAGGGGCTGCCTGCCCCTCGGCCTTCAGCGCGGTCGCGGCATCGTTTTCGCCGACCGCCGACATGCAGCCGCTCAAGGCCAGCAGCGATACGGATAACGCTGCCGCCCGCGCTATGGTGACGAGCACCGCGCCCTTCGTGTCCGGATGTTGCAACGTCCTATCCCCGCTCTCCGTGCATGACCGACGAAGCCTCGCCTTGTCATGCATTAAGTCTCAGTTCCGAAACATCGCTCAGAACAAACAAGCTCATGCTTCTCGCGGCGATCGGAATGAGCGCCACGGGAAAAGATCAGGCCAAGTACAAAAGGGGGTCGCCGCCACGAGACATCGCGGATAGGACCCGGCATCAACGTTTCGCGCGAAAAAGTACTCAACGATACGCGATTTGTAAACCGGCGCTAACCTTGAGCCCGCATGTTTCCAACATGCAAAGGCCCGGATAGACCGGGCCCTGGATCATTCATAGCTGCTGCTGATCGACGGCTCGGCCATGCCCGCCGGATTTCACCGACAGCACGGGGCCATCTTCGTTCGCGAGAATTGTGCGGAGCTTACCAGACGCCCGTATTGGCCATCGACGCCCAAGGTTCCTGCGGCGGCCGGTTTTCGCCTTTCTGCAGGATCTCGATCGAAATGCCGTCGGGAGAGCGCACGAACGCCATGTGGCCGTCGCGCGGCGGCCGGTTGATGGTCACGCCGTTCTCCATCAGGTGCTGGCAGAAACCGTAGATGTCGTCGACTTCGTAGGCGAGGTGCCCGAAGTTACGCCCGCCCGTATAATCTTCCGTATCCCAGTTGTAGGTGAGCTCGAGGCAGGGAGAGAGTTCGCCGCGGGCGCGATCGATGTCGCCGGGAGCGGCCAGAAACACCAGCGTGAACCGGCCCTTTTCATTTTCGTAGCGGCGGATCTCCGTCAGGCCGAAAATCTTGCCGTAGAAGTTCAAGGCCTCGTCCAGATTCTTGACGCGAACCATCGTGTGCAGATAGCGCATTGCAATGTCCCTGTTTTGCAGAAGATGGCGTATACTGGTCCGTCAGCAAGCCAGAGGCAAGGCTGCGTCCCCATATTAGTTCTCGGCCAAAATATGCCGAGGGTCTTGCGTATCCGCGGCGGGACGATGTTATTCTGGTCAATAAGAATCAGTTAACCGTATCGGTAGTCGCGCGTAAACGAGGGGCTGGGAGAGAATGGCGGATAGGACATCTTCAAAAGACGTCATGCATGGTGACGACTTTGGCAGCGACGCTCTCGACCTCATCGAAATCACCGGCGTGATCAAGTGGTTCGACGTCGCCAAGGGCTTCGGCTTCATCGTTCCCGACAACGGCATGCAGGATGTGCTGGTGCACGTGACCTGCCTGCGCCGCGACGGCTACCAGACGGTTCTTGAGGGTGCGCGGGTCGTTGCTCTCATCCAGAAGCGGGACCGCGGTTACCAGGCGTTCCGTATCCTATCGATGGACCAATCCACGGCGGTGCATCCGTCGCAGCTGCCGCCGGTCCGAACCCACGTGCAGGTAACGCCGACCAGCGGCCTTGAGCGCGTTCTCGTCAAGTGGTTTAACCGCACCAAGGGCTTCGGCTTCCTGACCCGCGGCGAGGGAACCGAAGATATCTTCGTCCATATGGAAACGCTCAGGCGTTTCGGCCTGACGGAACTGCGGCCAGGCCAGGTGGTGCTCGTCCGGTTCGGCGATGGCGAAAAGGGCCTGATGGCCGCTGAGATACATCCGGATGGACCGTCGCCGACGAGCCGGGCGCACTGATGGTCGCGGCTCGAAACCTTGTCGGAAAAAGCGCCTTCCTGGCGCTTTTTTTGTTGCTTGCCCTGACGGTATCGTCTTTCGCCGACGTTCAGTTCACAACGGACAAGATGCGCCTGGTCACCGCGGACAAGGCTGTGCACGAACTGACGGTCGAACTGGCCCTCGATCCGGCCCAGCGTGAGCAGGGCCTGATGTTTCGTACCTCCATGGCGCCGGATCACGGCATGCTGTTCGATTTTGGCGAGACACGCCGCGTGATGATGTGGATGAAGAACACCCATTTGTCGCTCGATATGCTGTTCATCGACAACAAGGGCGTTGTGCGCACGATCCATGAAGGCGCCGTGCCTTTTTCGGAAGCGATCATTGATTCGAAAGAACCGGTGGCTTTCGTGCTTGAGCTCAATGCCGGCGCGGTCAAGCGGCTGAATATCCGGCCCGGAGACCGGCTGGAAGGTGCCCGCATGCCGTCTTCGAAGCCGTAGACGCCGGGGCCACTTCGCGGTCCGCCTTGTCCTTGCCCGATCATTTCCTAAATTATGTGTCTGAACCCCACGGGTTTCATGGTTGAGATCATGGAGCCTTTCGGGCAGACTGCGCGTTAACGAGTTGCTAATATTCTTCTGGCGACAACAGGAGGCAGCCGTGATGATCCGGAGTGTGCTTGTTGCAATGGTAGCGGCCTGCGCCGTTGCGCAAACGGCGATGGCAGCGGACTTGGCAGCCGATCTGAGCCAGCCGCCGGCACCGGTCGTGCAACCATCGCCGGGATTCGTCTGGACCGGCGGCTATGTCGGCCTCCAGGGCGGCGGCGGATGGCTCAATGGCGATTTCAGCGCGCCTGGCGGCAGCGCTTCAGAAGACTTCAATGGCGGATTGCTCGGCGCCTTTGCCGGTTTCAACTTTCAGCAGGGCGACTGGGTTTACGGCATCGAGGGTGACGTCAACTACAATTGGAACGACAAGACGTTCGACGTCGGCGGAACCTCGACCGAAGTTGGTACCGACGTTTCCGGCGCAATACGCGGCCGGGTCGGCTACCTGTTGAATGACAAGGCGCTGCTCTATGGCGCCGGCGGCTGGGCGGTGACCCGCGGCTTCGTCGATGTGCCCGGCGCATCGAAGGAAAAGGAAACCTTCAACGGTTGGACGATCGGTGCCGGTGTCGACTATTCGTTCACCGACAGCGTCTTCGGCCGCGCCGAGTACCGCTACAACGACTACGGCGACAAGGACTTCGGCGGCGTCAATGTCGATCTCGACCAGCACCAGTTCACCGTTGGTGTCGGCGTAAAGTTCTGACCAGCAACCATTGGCATCGCGGAGCGCGCCGGCATGCTGCCGGACGCTCCGCGGTATCCTTTCAACTACGGGCCGCCGCGGGCACGCCGGGCAATCTCGGCACGGTCATCTTCCGCCGTAAGATCGAGGACGATGCGGCTGCCGTCTCTGATCGGGCGGTGCAGGGCCTTCCGCGACTCGGGCAGAAGCGTGAGTCGCCCTTTGGTTTCGAGCTTGCTCAGTCTGGCGCGTGAAAGCGCGAGTTCCGCCGATAGCAGGCGGTCGACGCGCAGGCTGCTTGCCTGGCGCACGACAAGGACAATCTCAAGTCGTGCGCAACCCGCACCCCCACCCAATACGTGCCGTTCCACGTTAGAATCGGCCAAATCCTCGATCCGGTCCGTGCATTGGCGAAGACCTTCGATGTCGAACGCCGCCTGGCGGACCCAGACGGGATCGTTGCTTTGAAGCGCTGCGAGCGCATCCGGGGCGACGCTGGCGACATTCCGCCGCTCGAAGATCGGACGGTTCCAGGTGTCTTCGCAGATGGCGCAGCGATAGATCAGCCAGGCGTCGAGCCGCCGCCCGTTGGCGTTCAACCGTGTCTTGCCGCTGCATACGAAGGGGCGGTGGCCGCCGCAGCGGCTGCAGACAAGCCAGGGGCGGGGGGCGGATTGGGGTTCGATGGTCCACTGGACCGTCAATGTATGAGACATGTCGTCTGGTCCTTCCAATTGGAAGTCCATCGAGACGACGGTTTGAGTACCCGTTCCGGGGACGCGGCCTGGCAGTTGTTGGACGTGATGGTTCCGCCTGACGAAGTTACGTCGGGCTTGAGATCGGCAATGCCATTCCGGTCTCGAACCGCCACCTCAACGAACGCATGAAAATTCTATCCGACAGCTGGAGTGCTATCGGGCGTACGGGGTGAAACTAGCGAGACCGGATTTTACAAAGGCAAAGCGAAACTCCAGGAGAGACAGCGCAATCGTGGCTGCCTGAACGTCCTACACGCTTGCGCGGATGGCGAAAAGTGCAACGATGCCACAGGCTCGCGCCAAGGTGGCGTGCGATGGCGCGCTAGGCGAAATTTGGCCACAAGCGAATTCGGCGCATTGCGGTAAAATACGCCTTACACCTCCAATCTGAAGCGGATCGGAAATGCTTGGATCCGCTTCTCTTTTTTGAAGGTGGTCTGCGGCGAAGCATCGCCTGATTAGCCGGCGCGGTGAAGGCTCGCCGCAAGCGGCTTCGAATCCGCAAGCTCCGCATCGGACGCGACACGGTTACGCCCGCCTCGTTTGGCCGCGTAGAGCGCCGCATCTGCCCTATTGAACAATTCCTCCCAGGAACGCTCCGTGCCGCTGGCGGTGGCAACCCCGATGCTGATGCTGACTGCTACGCTTTGCCCGTTGCTCACGACCCGCAGTTCTTCCACGGCGCGGCGTAGCCTTTCGGCGATTGCAAACGCCTGTGTCTCGCTTGTCCGCGGGAGATAGAGCCCGAATTCCTCGCCTCCGAGACGCGCGAAGCTGTCGCCCCTGCGCAGGTTCTTCCTGACCAGATCGGCGAAGGCGACGAGCACCTGATCACCCGTATGATGACCGTAGCGGTCGTTGATACGCTTGAAATGGTCCAGGTCCATGACGAGGAGGCAATCGCCCTGCCAGCTCGCCTGAGGCAGTTGCGCCAGAAACCAGCGCCGGTTGCCGACGCCGGTCAGCGCATCGGTATCGGCAGACCGGCGCAGCTCCGCTTCCGCCCGCTCCTTGACGAGCACGAGGGCGAAGAGCGCGATGGCGAAATGGCAGATGATCGAGAGAAAGAAGGCGTAGGTCGTGGTGATCGGCACGATGCCGGGCTTGAGGAGGCCAATGACCACCGCAAGGCAAAGGCCGGCCCCGACGGCCATGGCGGCCGCCAGCATGGCGCGTGCCGGCAGCGACTCGTTCGAGCGATCGGCGATGACGGCGACAGCCGAAGCCGCGAGGAAAAGAAAGGCGGCGGCGTTGAAGACGCTGGCCCTGACGACGTTGACGACATGGAAATCCGTGGCGAGTCCGATGAGCGCGCCGGCAAGCGGCACAAGTAGCGCCAGCCAGTCCGCCAGACGGCGCCGGCCGCCGCTGAGGCGGCGCACGCCGATCCAGAACAGGGCGTATCCGCCGATCCCGAGCGTGAAGCTGGAAAGCCTCCACAGAGTGGGCGGTAACAGCTTTTGCTCGCCATAGCCCGCGAGCGTCGAGGCGAGCGCCAGGAAGAGGAAGCCGCTCGCCAGGATACCAAGCCCTTCGTCCCGCGGCGATTGCCAGCGCGCATAGAGGAAGCAGAAGGCGCCGATCAGGAACGACGACTTGTGAAGCAACAGAACGGTGGCAAGGTCGAGTTGGGCAGTCATTGGATCGCTCGGGCGGGCTTGGGGGCGCGCAGGGCACGAAAGCGCGCCGGTTCGCTCTATCCACAATGGATTTAGCGATTCCTAAATTCGTATGACAAATAGGCATTCTTGTCCCAACTCGGGACGATTCCATCGTTTGCCAACGCAATCGAGTGCTCTACGGCGATGTTAGCCTGCAGATCTGCGATCACGAACAGATTGAAAAAAAAGGAGAATGACGCTTCCGCCTCAATGAATGGTCGGAGTGGAGAGATTCGAACTCCCGACCCTCTGGTCCCAAACCAGATGCGCTACCAGACTGCGCTACACTCCGTGCCAACGGCGCCGGAGATACACGCTTCGCAGCAGGGCTGCAACAGCAAAATTTCCCAATGCCTCATCTTAGACTGGGACAAACCCACAAGTTCGCTCATCTCCTACTGAAAGCCAAATTTATCCGGCCAAAAGTCATTCCGTTTTAAATCATTCTGCGTTATGGGAAGACGGAATGCTGGCGCCCGTGAATGTTGCCAGCGAAAGTATGGAGCCGTTCGAAACCATGTCCGCAAAGATCTATCGTCCAGCAAAGACCGCCATGCAGTCTGGCAAGGCCAAGACGAATCTGTGGGTGCTGGAGTTCGATCAGGAAAAGCCACGCACCATCGACCCGATCATGGGCTACACCAGCTCGGGCGACATGAAGCAGCAGCTGCGGCTCACCTTCGAAAACGCCGAGCAGGCGATCGCATACGCCGAGCGAAACGGCATCGAATACCGCGTCATCGCGCCGAAGGAAGCGACCCGCAAGAGCGTGTCCTATCCGGACAACTTCCGTTTCAACCGGATGCAGCCCTGGACCCACTAAGGTCCTTCAGCCGCATTCGACGGGCACAGCCCGGGACGGCCCCTTAGCTCAGTTGGATAGAGCACCTGCCTTCTAAGCAGGTTGTCGCAGGTTCGAATCCTGCAGGGGTCGCCAATAATTTCAAGAACTTAGAAGCTGTTTTCGGGAATTCGAAAGAAGCTCGTTTACAGCTTCCCATTGCCGATAGCCGAATGCGTCGGCCTGGTGATCTCTCATCCGCGAAACGGCACTGTCGCTGGCCCGTTGTCTCCCGGTAGATTTGTTCGTCCGACGTGAGCGGCAGATCTCCGGTACGCCACCACGCGGCGGATAAGTCTGGCGGTTCGCGCCGTACCACTCAAGGAAAGCTACGCGCTCGTTTCCGGAAGCAGGAAAGAAGCGCGGTAACAGGCTTGAACAAGAGCCTGTGGCCCTTGGTGAACATGCGGCCCGGACGATGGATCGTCAGTGCGTAGAGATACGAGCGTTTTCCTTGCAGGTAGGACCGGAATTTCTGCACCACTTGACGTCGTGCATCGTTCTGTCGAGCCCGCTTTGCGTCCGTGAGACTGAGATGTTGCGTGACCAGGCTTTCTTCGCAACCAACGATCAGTCCGCCTTCCAAGGCAAAGCGAATAGCCCATTCGCGATCGACGGCCCTGCGGAAATCCTCGTCGAAGGCGAACTTGCGCAAGGTCGACACGCGGGTGAGCATGGTGCAGGTACCGACCCTTCCGTCGCCGGGGAGGGGATCGTCGCAGAGGAGATGGAGCGCGACCGCGTCGCCACCCACTGGCTGCGCGGTGCCCATGGCGCTGAGGCTCCTCGTCTTGCCGTCGGAGATCACGCGCCTCCTGCAATAGACCGAGATAGGAGCCGCATGCCGTTCTTCCGCCGCAAGCAGCTTTGCGATCTGGACCTTCAGACGCTCTGGTGCATTTTCGTCGTCCGAATCGAGGAACGCCAGGATTTCGCCGGTTGCTTCGCGTGCGAGTGTATTGCGCGCGCCAGCGTTGCCCTTGTTGTTACTATGGCTAACCAGTCTTACCCGCGAATCCTGCTGGCTGACGGTCTGCACGATGGCAGCGGAGCGATCGGTGGAGACGTCGTCACAGACCAGGATCTCCAGGTCATCCCAGTCCAGTTGCCTGGCGGATAAGAGCGTCCGCTCGATCGTCTCTTCGGCGTTGTAGCAACATATCGCAAGTGTTACGCGCATCGATGCCTGTTCCTATTGCGATCTGTGCTGGTTCAGCGGCAGTCCCGTCATCGCCGGCATGTTTCCGGATGAAGGCTAACTCTGATTGTTTGTTTTGCCCGACGAACCGACCATGCGGACAGGAACGGCATTCGGTTCCAGATATGAACTGTCTGAGCGCACGAAGAGCACGTCGACAAGGCGATTGTGCGATCGATGGGGGATGACATCGGCGACTTCGAAGCCTTGCTCTGCCATGTATGCGACAAGTTCCGAAAACCGATAGCTACCTTCAAACCGGCGACGAAGGCTTGCCTCTGTGAAGACGAACTGCGTCTCCCGAAGCGTTTTCTCGGCTCCCTTCAGAACATCAAGGTCAAAGCCTTCGGTGTCCACCTTCAATCCGAATGGGCCTTTGTAGCCCTTGTTTTCCAGAAGTTCGTCGAGGGGTGAAATCTGTATCTCGACCGTCTTTTCCGGCTGCCGCTTCCAGTCCCTGCGTTTCATCAGGCTTGAGGAGGGGCCTTCCAGGGAAAGGGTTGCTACGCCCTTGGCAGAGCCTGCGCCCGATTGAATGTAGTCAAAATTCAGGCCCTTTACGCTGTCTGCGGCCTTCTCCATCGTATCTGGCTGCGGATCGACCAGGACGAACTTTTTGTCCTTGAACAGTTCGTAGAACACCGGGCTGCCTTGATAAACGCCGACGTCGATGAATGTATTGATATCGAACCCGTAGCGCTTCAGGTATGCAGCAGAGTAACGCTCCTCGGAAACATGGAAACCTTGTCGCGTTAGCATCGAGGCGGCTGAGCGAAGCACCCGATTGAACAGCTTTCCCTTGGTCATAGTCCCCTCGGCAATTGCAATTTTCTCCAGACGAAACGCCTGGCCAAGTTGATGTCGTACTGGCTTAGATTTTGAGGCAGTTGTCCGGCATGTAGAACACGGACGTCCGCCATGGCCGGCCGTTCACCGGTCCGAAGCCGTCGAAGTCGAGGCGGCGATAGCCGTTGTTGATCAGCAGGTCGTATCCCTCCTGGTACCTCTCGCGTTCGCTGTTGTCCCAGATGATTGCGGACGGCCTCTGCTTCAGGTTCATCGTCGCCTTGGCACAATTCACGCGATCGCGGCCGTCTATGACAACAACGTCGAACGCGGTGTCCTGGTGGCGCGTCACCTCGGTGGAGTAGTCGCCCCCCTCTACCAATTCGCGATAGTTGTAAGTTACATTGGCCGGCGATTGCTTGGAGATCAGCTCGAACCAGTCGCGGTCATGTTCGACGCTGACCACCGACTTCGCCTTGCGGCTCCACCAAAGCGTGGAGTTGCCGCTGCCATACTCGAAAACGCGTAAGTCAGTCAGTTGCCGGGTGCCGAGAAAATGCAACATCGGGTAGGTGTACCAGGGGCATGGTTCTCCGTCGGCGGTCATCGGCTTGTGCTGTTTTGCACTCTCCAACCAGCCCATCTGCCTCGCGCTTTCGACGAACTTCGGGAAGAAGTCGCGCGGGATATCCGGAGTCTCCCAAAGAAGCAGGTCGAGTTTCTGCTCGATCTTTGGAATGCGGCCGATGAGCTTTGTCGCTTTTACGAAGTTCTTCATCGCGCCCAGCATCATAGTCTCCCTCAGTTGCGGACATGCTTAATGGCTTATATGTTTTGTTAGCGCAAGCGGTTGAAACGCGGATCCGGCGAGCGTCGAAGTCCGGCAGGCGCACAGCCTGAACTGCAGGTGTAACGCCGTTTCCTCCCGAGCAACGCGTCCCTTCGTCGACTTGCCGAGGCGCTAGACGCCGGGGCAGTGGCGCTACGATTCCGCAAGATCACATAAAAAAACGGGCCGGCGGATGGTTTCCGACCGGCCCGTTCCGGCAAAAGGCGGAAAGGGGAACGTCTCTGCGCGGGGCTGCAGCGCCGCGCGTAGGGAGATCGATACGGTCTGATAATGCCCGAAAGGCAGCATTGGAATTGACATTTCCCGCTTGAAATTTGACATTTCCCGCATGCCTTCCAATGGACGTCTACAATCTGTGATCGAAGTTTCCGTCGTTATCCTGCCGGAGTCGTCGATCATGTCGCTTGCCTCAGTGCTGGACCCGATGCGCGCCGCAAACCGTATCTCGGGGCGCGAGGTGTTTCGCTGGCGGCTGCTCTCGGCCGATGGCAAGCCGGTGGTCCTGACCTGCGGCGTGCCGATTGCGGTCGAGGGCACACTTCGCCCGCCGCTTGCCGGCGACGCGCTGCTGGTGATCGGCGGCTTCAACCTTGATCGTCACGCCGGCAAGAAATTCATCGGTGCATTGCAGGAGTGCTCGCGCCATTTCGATATCGTCGCCGGCATCGAATCGGGCTGCTGGCTGCTCGGCCGCAGCGGTCTGCTCAATGGCCGCAAGGCGACAGCGCATTGGGAGGAGCTTGAGGATTTCAGCCAGGCCTTTCCGGAGTTGACGGTGCTTGGCGACCGGTTCGTCATCGACGGCAAGTTCTGGACCTCGGGCGGCGCTTCGCCGACCTTCGACATGATGCTGCACTGGATCACCCAGCGGCTGGGGTCTGCACTGGCGCTCGATGTCGCCAGCATCTTCGTCTACGACCAGACGCATAGTGCAGCCGACGTGCAGCCCTATGTTTCGCTCGGGAGGATCGAGACGCGCGACCCGAAGCTCGCCGAGGCCATCCGCCTGATGGAACGCACGCTGGAGCGTCCCTTGACGATCGCCGCGTTGACGAAGCGGCTTTCGATCTCGCAGCGCAAGCTGGAGTTGCTGTTTGCGCGCGGACTATCGACGAGTCCCGGCGCCTATTACCTACGCCTGCGTCTTCAGTTCGCCCATCGGCTGGTGCGCGACTCCGCTAGCCCGATCCGCGAGATTGCCCTTCGATGCGGTTTCGACAGCCTGTCTGCATTTTCGCGCGCCTATAGCCGCGAGTATGGAATGAGCCCGCTGAAGATGCGACTGGCCCGCAGAGGAGCGGAAGCATAGGCAGCGCCGTCAGGCACGCGACTATTGGGAAGGCCGGGGTGAGGGGCGCGCGAATTGCTCACGGCACCGCCGATCCGGATTGTTCGCGTGTTTTGAGGCAGCCGCGCCGACGGCACCCGCTGATGCGTCCCCATCATGGATGGAGTGCGACGTCGTTCCGCACGCCCGGCGTCGCCGGGCCGCATCCGGCCGGGTGCAGTCGCGGGGTGATTATGCGCTAATGAACCGTTTGTGGCGGCTCGTCGGTAAAGGCTTGGATGCCGTCGCGCTGGACCGTTGCGATAAACTCCTCGAAAGCTTCCCTGTCGGTCGGGAAGGGCTCCTCCCATGTCGTAGAGAAGCCCTCCTCGTCGATGACCTCGAGGGTCCAGTCGCGATTCGTGCCCGCCTCCCGGTAGATCCGCAATTCCACGACGACGCCATCGTCACTGAATTGGCCGGAAAATTCCGAAAACTCGTAGTTCTGTTCTTCGTCAGTCATGTCTGAAGTGTAACACGCTTGCTTGAGGACGTCCTGCCATGTTCGGCCTCGACGATATTGCTCGCAGCTTCAGCCGGGCACACAGGCGCATTCGCCGGCCTCCACGAAGGTTTGGACCGGGGATGCGCCTGTCACCTTGGCGAATGGTCTTGCTGTTACCGGCAGCGGGCTTCGTAGCGGCGGCCATAGCGGTCGCGATAGATGCAATAGCCCTGGCGCTCCTGGGAGCGTCCGATCAGGTTGCCGATAACGCCACCGGCGACCGCGCCGATTGCCGCGCCGCCCCAGCTGTCGCTGACCGCGCCACCAATGATCGCACCGGTGCCGGCGCCGATCGCCGTGCCTTTCTCGGTCTGCGTGCAGGAAGCAAGCGTACCAATCATCAAAACCGCAATGACAAGCTTTCTCATGCCTTCACCCCTTTGCTCGATACCAAACTGGGCAGTTCACCGCCTTGCATCCTCAGCGTGAGCCTCAGCATCTACTCAACGCGTCGAATTGTCGATAGCACGGAATGCAACAGGCGAAGATACTGCGGGGTTCGCTCCAAAAAGTGTAGAGAATGAGCTCGCATGGCGATGCATTTTGATGTCCAAGGACACCAGCAAGCGATTGATTTCAATGGGGTTTGCGTGGTGAGCGCGCAGGGATTCGAACCCTGGACCTACTGATTAAAAGTCAGTTGCTCTACCGGCTGAGCTACGCGCTCCCTGGCCGCGGCGGTGAAGCCCGGCGGAAGTGGCCGGACATATGCACGCGTGTTTCCCCCCGGTCAACCGAAAAATTGCGGGTTTTGTGAAGAAACGGTGCATGGCGCAATGATCGCCAAAAGGTGATTGGTATCATCATGATCCTGCGGCTAAGGAATGGCCCAAATGCCGCGTGCCGGAGTTCTTGCCGTTGTCGATCGCCGATATTTCCATCTGGACCGCCGTCCTTGCCGGCGCCCTTTCGTTCCTTTCTCCCTGCGTTCTGCCGCTCGTACCGCCCTATCTCTGCTATATGGCGGGCGTCTCGGTCGATCAGTTCCGCAGCGGTGATGCGGCGACCATCGGCAGCACGAGACGCGCTGTCTTGCCGGCAGCCCTGTTGTTCACGCTCGGTTTTGCCACCGTCTTCGTGGCGCTCGGGGCGGGGGCCTCGTCGATCGGCATGCTGCTTCGGCAGCATATGGACCTGCTGTCGCGCGTCGGCGGCGTGATCATCATCATCATGGGCCTGCATTTCCTTGGCGTGTTCAAGATCGGGCTGCTCGCGCGGGAAGCGCGATTCCAGGGCGGCGGCAAGCCGGCGACGCTCTCGGGCGCCTACATTATGGGTCTTGCCTTTGCCTTCGGCTGGACGCCCTGCATCGGCCCGGTACTCGGCACGATCCTCGGCGTTGCTGCCGCACGTGACACCGTGTCCGACGGCGCAATGCTGCTGGCGATCTATTCACTGGGCCTTGCCGTGCCGTTCTGGATCGCGGCTGCGTTTTCCGGCTCCTTCATGCGCTTCCTCTTCCGCTTCCGTCGCCATCTCGGTCTGATCGAAAAGCTGATGGGCGGCCTTCTGGTGCTGGCGGGCCTGGCTTTTCTCTTCGGCTTCATCAGTTCCGTCGCCATCTGGTTCCAGACGACCTTCCCGATCCTGATGAAAATCGGCTAGGGCATACCCTCGTATTTTAGAATCACTTTTCGGCTTAACCGGCCTAATCGTCAGGCCGGTTCGTGCGCTAGGCGTGCGGGCGTCGGCGCGGGAAGGTGAAGGATGCGAGGGACAAGATGACGGAAATCGCGGGCCTGGTGCTGCCGTTCTTCGGCCTGATCTTCCTCGGTTATCTGACGGCGCGCTTCGTCCACCATCCGGGCGAGGCGATGGGGTGGCTGAACACCTTCATCATCTACCTCGCGCTGCCGGCGCTGTTCTTCAAGCTCGTCTCGCGCACGCCGATTGAACAGCTGGCGCGTGCCGACTTCATCCTGACCACCGTCGGTGCGACCTACATCGTCTTTTCGCTGGTCTTCCTCATCGGGGTCTATGTCAGGCGCAACTCCATTGCCGAGGCGACGATCCAGGGTTTTGGCGCTGCTTATGGCAATATCGGCTACATGGGGCCTGGCCTTGCGCTCCTGGCGTTGGGCGATGCCGCTGCCGTACCGGTGGCGCTGATCTTCAGCTTCGAAAACGCCGCGCATTTCGCGGTCGCACCGGCGATGATGGCGATATCAGGCGGCCGGCAGGAAAAGCCGCTGGCGCTTGCAGCCAGCGTCGCGCGCAAGATCATTCTGCACCCGTTCATCCTGGCCACACTTGCCGGTGTGGTCGCCGCCTTCTTCGCCGTGCAGCCGCCAGTTCCGGTTCAGCGGCTGATCGATTATCTCGCCCAGTGTGCGGCGCCCTGCGCGCTCTTTGCCATGGGGGTGACGCTGGCGCTACGCCCAATCAAGCGCATTCCCGTCGAGATCGGCTACATCGTCCCGGCGAAGCTGCTGTTGCACCCGCTCGTCATGTTCACGGCAATGAGCCTGACGGGGAATTATGATCCGGTCTGGGTGCAGACGGCGGTACTGCTCGCAGCGCTTCCGACGGCGACGAACGTTTTCGTTATCGGCCATCAGTATGGTGTGTGGCAGGAGCGAGCCTCGGCCACGATCCTCATCACGACGACACTGTCGGTCGCAACGGTGACCGGCCTGCTTTACCTGATCCGTTCAGGCGCTCTTCCGCCCGATCTTTTCCCTTAAGCCTTCCTTGAAGGCATTGAGCGCGCTGCCGGGGTGCACGCCTTCGCGCATCAGCAGGCTGCGGAGCGGCCCAACGGCGGAAAGCACGTGCAGCCCCAGCGCGCGCAGCGCCTGCACTGGCAGGAAGCCGGAGAGCAGCGAGCGGTTGAGCAGATCCACACTTGCCGTGCGGCTGATGATGTCCGGCCGGCGGCGGCTGTCGAAGCGGTCACCGATATCGCCGGCAAGCGGCTCGCCGCTGGATACGCCGATGATATCGACGAGCGTCATCACATCGCGAAGGCTAAGGTTGAGCCCCTGAGCGCCGATCGGCGGGAAGGCATGCGCTGCTTCGCCAAGAAGCACGACGCGGCCCTTGCCGAAGCGCTGGGCGGTCATGCCCGAGAGCGGGAAGGATTGCGGCGTGCCCTCGACGGTTACCTTGCCGAGGATTGATTGCATCCGGTCTTCGACGGCGCGGGAGAGTGCCGCAAGATCCAGCGTCAGCGTTTGTGCGGCATCCTCGGGTTTGCGGACCCAGACCAGGCTGGAGCGGCTGCCCGGCAGGGGCACTTGCGTGAAGGGACCGCTTTCGGTGTGGAATTCGGTCGAGATGTTCTGGTGCGGCAGCTCGTGCGCAAAGTTCAAGACGACCGCCGTCTGCGGATAGGACCAGGTGCTGACGGAGATCTTCGCCGCTTCGCGCACCGGCGACCGACGACCATCGGCGCCGACGAGGAGATAGGCGCTGCATTGGCTGCCGTTTGCAAGCTCGATCGTTGCGACAGCGTCCGAAAGTTCAAAGCCGATCGCCGACGTGGTGATGCGTGTCAGTGTTGGGCTCTCTTCGGCGCGGTGGCAGAGAATATCGATGAAGGGCGCATTGGGGATATTGTAGCCGAAGGCGTCGAGCCCGACTTCCGAGGCACGGAAGTTGACCGGTGGCGCCCGCAGCAACCGGTTGGTGCCGTCGAGGATACGCATGGTCGAAAGCGGAGCCGTCAGCGGCTCGACCTTTTCCCAAAGGTTGAGCGTCTTCAGATACTCGATCGATTGGTCCATCAGCGCGGTGGTGCGTCCGTCGGCAACCGCCGGCTCCGGTCCGATCAAGGCCACGCGGTAGCCCGCATCGGCAAGCGCAATGGCCGCAAGCGATCCGGCAAGGCCCGCACCGATAATGGCGATGTCGAAGTGGTCCATGATGCAAAAGCCCTTTCGCGCAAGCTGTGAGGCGTCTTGGCCCAGCCTCGATCATACCTCTAGTCGCCGGCGCATGCGAAATAAATGGGTAGAATCAGGGCAGAAGCAATTTGCAGGTGTCCACAGGACAATGGGGCGAGGGGAGGCTGTAATACTTGAATTTTAGTGGCGATGCGTTGCAAAGGGTGCATATTACGGGCAACGCGCCGCACAGCGGTCGAGGCGGGTCAAGGCCCGCACGGGGAAAACAGCAGGGGTGGGCGGCGTCCGCAGATGAAGTTCTTTAACTATAGACGAGTTCCCTACGCCGAGATTCGCGCCTTTTCCGTGCATATCTTGACCGCCTCGGGGTCGTTTCTCGCCTTCCTGGGTGTCGTGGCTGCGGCCGAGCATCGCTTCGTCGACATGTTCTGGTGGCTGGGGCTGGCGCTGCTCGTCGACGGCATCGACGGGCCGATCGCGCGCAAGGTGCGCGTCAAGGAAGTGCTGCCCAACTGGTCGGGCGATACGCTCGACAACGTCATCGACTATGTGACCTATGTGCTGTTGCCTGCCTTTGCGCTCTACCAGAGCGGCATGATCGGCGAGCCCTGGTCCTTCGTGGCGGCCGGCGCGATCGTGGTTTCAAGCGCGATCTACTATGCCGATATGGGCATGAAGACGGACGAATACTTTTTCTCCGGTTTCCCCGTCGTCTGGAACATGGTCGTCTTCACATTGTTCGTCATTCAGGCGAGCGAGCTGACCGCGTCGATCGTCGTTTTCGTGTCGGTGGTCTTGACCTTTCTGCCGATCAACTTCCTTCATCCGGTTCGCGTCCAGCGCTTGCGACCGCTGAACCTCGGCATCTTCCTCTTGTGGTCGGCGCTCGGCATCTATGCGCTGCTCCTGCATTTTGCGACGCCGGCATGGGTCGTGACCGGCTTCGTCGTCACAGGCATCTATCTCTACGTGATTGGCTTCGTGCTGCAGATTTTCCCAAGTCTCGGCCGGAAATAGGAGCAGGCAATGGCACAGGCGATTGTGGTACGCGAACTCGGAGGACCAGAGGTCCTGAAGCTCGAAGGCGTGACACTCTCGCCGCCGGGGCCGGGTGAGGTACAGATCCGGCAGGTGGCCGTCGGCCTCAATTTCATCGACGTCTACTTCCGCACCGGCCTCTACAAGTCGGCTTTGCCTTTCGTGCCGGGCAAGGAAGGTGCCGGCATCGTCACTGCGGTTGGCGACGGAGTCAGCCTGTTTTCCGTCGGCGATCGCGTCGCCTATGCCTCGGCCGATGGTGCCTATGCGAGCGAGCGCAACGTCGATGCTGCGCAGTTGGTGAAGGTGCCCGACGGCATCAGCCTCGAGACTGCGGCTGCGATGATGCTGAAAGGCATGACGGCACAATACTTGCTCAACCAGACCTATCAGGTCGGTCCGGGCACGACGATTCTCTTCCATGCCGCAGCCGGCGGCGTCGGGCTGATTGCCGGCCAATGGGCGAAGGCGCTTGGCGCGACCGTTATTGGCACAGCGGGCTCACAGGACAAGATCGATCTGGCGCTGGCGCATGGCTACGACCACGTGATCAACTACCGCACCGACAATTTCGTCGCGCGGGTCAAGGAATTGACCGACGGCCGGGGCGTTGATGTCGTCTACGATTCCGTCGGGCGCGACACCTATCCGGCGTCGCTGGATTGCATCAAGCCGCGCGGCCTCTGGGTCAGCTTCGGCAATTCGTCCGGTCCAGTGGAGGCTTTTAGCATCGGCATCCTGGCGCAGAAGGGGTCGCTTTTTGCGACGCGTCCGACACTCTTTGGTTACGTTGCCACGCGGCCTGCGCTGGAAGCGTGTGCAAATTCCCTGTTTGATATTGTGCAAAGCAACAAAGTGCGTATCAATATAAATCAGACTTATCCGCTCGCCGATGCGGGACGAGCGCATACGGATCTCGAGACAAGAAAAACAAGTGGAACAACACTGCTGATTCCGTGATCGAAGCCTTAAGGCGGACGCGGATCAACAGAGGGGAAAGAGGGCAGCGTGCCTGTTGAGGGAGTAGCGGCGAACGGTCATCTATTGGCTGTGAGCAACCTGACGAAATTGTTTGGCAGCTTCGCGGCCTGCAATGGGATCAATCTGCAGATTGAACCGGGCGAAATTCACGCCCTTCTCGGCGAAAACGGCGCCGGAAAATCGACCTTGGTGAAGATGCTGTTCGGCGTATTGGCGCCGACGGCCGGCGAGATCCTCTGGCAGGGCCAGAGCGTGCGCATCGCCAATCCCGCGGCTGCGCGCAGGCTCGGCATCGGTATGGTTTTCCAGCATTTTTCGCTGTTCGAGGCGCTGACGGTCGCCGAGAACATCGCGCTTTCCATGGATGCGAACATCT
This sequence comes from Ensifer sp. ENS06, assembly GCF_014852205.1. NCBI lineage: Bacteria > Pseudomonadati > Pseudomonadota > Alphaproteobacteria > Hyphomicrobiales > Rhizobiaceae > Ensifer > Ensifer sp. ENS06. The sequence continues at coordinate 1,724,848 of NZ_JACVBC010000001.1, forward strand.
CGCTGGCGAGGGTGGCGGAAGAGGCGTCGCGCCTGTCGCATGCCTACGGACTGCCGCTCGACCCCAAGGCGCATGTGGCAGATCTCTCGGTCGGCGAGCGCCAGCGCATCGAGATCGTGCGCGCGCTCTTGCAGAACCCGCGCCTCATCATCCTCGACGAGCCGACCTCGGTGTTGACGCCGCAGGAAGCCGATCGCCTGTTCGAAACGCTCTACAAGTTGAAGGCGGAGGGGCGCTCGGTTCTCTATATCAGCCACCGGCTCGAAGAGGTGCAGCGCATCTGCGACCGCGCCACGGTGTTGCGTCACGGCAAGGTAACGGGAGCCTGTGATCCGAAGGCGGAGACCCCGTCGTCGTTGGCGCGCATGATGGTTGGCGGTGACGTCGCGGCGGTGACGGCCGAAGGCACCAGCGCCAAGGGGCAGGTGCATCTGGAAGCGCGGCACTTGACCGTGCCGGCTCGCACGCCCTTTGCCGTTTCGCTGAAGAACATCTGTCTCAAGGTGCATGCCGGCGAGGTGCTGGCGATTGCCGGTGTTGCCGGCAATGGCCAGGGCGAACTGTTCGATGCGCTCTCGGGCGAGTACCCGGTTGCCGACGATAATGCGGTGCAGATCCGCCAGAAGCCGGTCGGCAACCGCAACATCAATGCGCGCCGCCTGATGGGCGCGGGCTTCGTTCCCGAGGAACGCCACGGCCATGCCGCGGTATCGGCGTTGCCGCTTTCGGACAATCTCGTGCTTGCCCGCAGCCGTTCGGACGCCAAGGCGTTTCTCGGCGGCGGCTTCCTCAAGATCATCCGTCGCGATGCGGTGACGAGCGCCACGAAGCGCATCTCCGAGGCGATGGACGTGCGCAAGAGTGGTGAGGATCCACCGGCCGGCTCGCTTTCCGGCGGCAACCTGCAGAAGTTCATCGTCGGGCGTGAGCTCGACCGTCAGCCGAGCGTGCTCGTCGTCAATCAGCCCACCTGGGGCGTCGATGCGGGTGCTTCGAGCCGCATCCGCCAGGCGCTCGTCGATCTCGCCAAGGCCGGCTCTGCCGTGCTCGTCATCAGCCAGGACCTTGACGAAATCTTCGAAGTGGCGACGGAGATCGCCGTCATCAGCGACGGAAAGCTATCCGATCCCTATCCGGCAAAAGAGCTTTCGCGCGAAAAGATTGGCCTGCTGATGGGCGGCATGTACGGCAAGACGGAAGGCACGGAGGCCGCACATGCGCATTGAACTGGAAAAGCGCGCCAAGGTCTCGACGCTGTTTTCGATCCTGTCGCCGTTCATCGCCTTCCTGCTGACGATCGTCTTCGGCGGTATCATGTTCGCGCTTCTCGGCAAGAATCCGGTCATGGCGCTCTACAGCTTTTTCGTCGAGCCCTTGAGTGAGGTCTGGTCGCTGCACGAGCTGGCAATCAAGGCAGCGCCCCTGATCCTGATTGCCGTCGGGCTTTCGGTCTGTTTCCGCTCCAACAACTGGAACATCGGCGCCGAGGGCCAGTTCATCATGGGCGCGATTGCCGGCTCGATCCTGCCGGTGGTCTTTTATGACTGGCAGTCGCCGCTGGTGCTGCCGCTAATGATGCTGATGGGCATGCTCGGTGGTGCGCTGTTTGCCGCCATCCCCGCCTTCCTAAAGGCGCATATGAACACCAACGAGATCCTGACGAGCCTGATGCTGGTCTATGTCGCCCAGCTCTTCCTCGACTGGCTGGTGCGTGGACCCTGGCGCAATCCGGGCGGCATGAATTTTCCGGAGACGCGCACCTTCGCCGTCGATGCGATCCTGCCGGAAATGCTTGCTTCCGGGCGCACCCACTGGGGCTTCGCCTTCGCCATCATAGCGGCGATCCTCGTCTGGTTCATGATGCGTTACACGCTGAAGGGCTTCGAGATTTCCGTGCTTGGCCAATCGGAGCGGGCAGGGCGCTTTGCCGGTTTCTCCTCGCGCAAGATGATCTGGTTCTCGATGCTGCTTTCGGGCGCCTTTGCCGGTCTGGCCGGCATCTCCGAAGTCAGTGGCGCGATCCAGCAGCTGCGCCCGGTCATCTCGCCCGGCTACGGCTTCACCGCCATTATCGTTGCGTTCCTTGGCCGCCTCAATCCGCTTGGCATCGTCGCCGCCGGCCTGGTGCTGGCGCTCACCTATCTCGGCGGTGAGGCGGCGCAGCTGTCGATCGGCGTTTCCGAGAAGGTGACGCGCGTCTTCCAGGGTCTCCTGCTCTTCTTCGTGCTCTCCTGTGACACGCTCATCCACTATCGCATCAAGCTGGTCTTCGACCGATTGACCGCGACCAATAGCGAGGGGAGCCGCTGATGGGTATCGTCGAAGCGATCCTTCTGAGCGTCATCACTGCCGCAACACCCCTGGTGTTGGCCGCGATCGGCGAACTCGTGACCGAACGGTCCGGCGTGCTGAACCTCGGCGTCGAGGGCATGATGATCATGGGGGCGGTCTCCGCCTTCGCGATTACCCAGATTACCGGTTCGCCCTATCTGGGCATGCTTGCCGGCATCGCCTGCGGCGCACTGTTCTCGCAGCTCTTTGCCTTCCTCACGCTGAGCCTGGTGGCAAACCAGGTGGCGACGGGCCTGGCCTTGACCCTGCTCGGGATCGGCGTCTCCGGCATGATGGGCGAGAGTTTCCTCGGCATGCAGGGCGTCAAGCTGCAGCCGATCGCGATACCGCTTCTCGCGGATATCCCCTATATCGGGCCGCTGCTCTTTCGGCAGGATATCATTTTCTATCTTTCGATCGCGATCGTCGCGGGCGTGCATTGGTTCCTGTTCAAGAGCCGTGCTGGCCTCAAGCTTCGCGCCGTCGGCGATAGCCACGCCTCCGCGCACGCGCTTGGCGTCAACGTCATTCGCACCCGCTATCTGGCCGTCATGTTCGGCGGCGCCTGTGCCGGGCTTGCCGGCGCGCAGCTGTCGCTGGTCTACACGCCGCAATGGGTGGAAAACATGTCGGCCGGTCGCGGCTGGATCGCACTGGCGCTGGTGGTCTTTTCGTCCTGGCGCCCCTGGCGGCTGGTGGCCGGTGGCTATCTCTTCGGTGCCGTATCGATCAGCCAGTTGCATGCGCAGGCCTTCGGTCTCGGCATTCCCTCGCAGCTCCTTTCGTCGCTCCCCTATGTCGCGACGATCGTCGTCCTCATTCTCATTTCGCATAACCGGCGCATGACCCTGATCAATACGCCGGCATCGCTCGGCAAACCGTTTGTGCCGGACCGATGATTGCAAGCATTTCATACTGACGTTTCTCAAACCGACAGAGGTCAAGAAAATGAAAAAACTACTGCTCGTTCTCGCAAGCTCCGCGGCAGCGATCGGCTTTGCCACCGGTGCAAGCGCCCAGGAGAAGGCCAAGGTCTGCTTCGTCTACGTCGGTGCCAAGACCGACGGCGGCTGGACCCAGGCGCACGACATCGGCCGCCAGGAGCTGGAAAAGGCGCTCGGCGACAAGATCGAGACGCAGTATCTCGAAAGCGTGCCGGAAGGCCCGGATGCCGAGCGCGCGATCGAGCGTCTCGCACGCTCGGGCTGCGGCCTGATCTTCACGACATCCTTCGGCTTCATGGACGCGACGATCAAGATCGCGCAGAAGTTCCCGGACGTGAAGTTCGAGCATGCGACCGGCTACAAGACCGCGCCGAACGTCGCGACCTACAACAGCCGCTTCTATGAAGGCCGCTACATCCAGGGCGTGATCGCCGCCAAGATGTCGCAAAAGGGCGTCGCCGGCTACATCGCCTCCTTCCCGATCCCGGAAGTTGTGATGGGCATCAACTCCTTCATCATCGGCGCGCGCTCGGTCAACCCGGACTTCAAGATCAAGGTCGTATGGGCAAACACCTGGTTCGACCCCGGCAAGGAAGCCGATGCTGCCAAGGCATTGGTCGACCAGGGCGTCGATATCCTGACGCAGCACACCGACACGACGGCACCGATGCAGGTTGCCGCCGAGCGCGGCATCAAGGCCTTCGGCCAGGCCTCCGACATGATCAAGGCCGGCCCGGAAACGCAGCTGACGGCGATCGTCGATACCTGGGGCGCCTACTACATCAAGCGCACGCAGGCCTTCCTCGATGGCAAGTGGGAAACGACGTCGAGCTGGGACGGCCTGAAGGACGGCATCTTGACGATGGCGCCCTACACCAACATGCCTGACGACGTGAAGAAGCTCGCTGAGGACGCCGAAGCCAAGATCAAGTCGGGCGAACTGAAGCCCTTCACCGGCCCGCTGAAGAAGCAGGACGGCAGCGAGTGGCTTGCTGCAGGGGCGACGTCTGACGACGGCACGCTGCTTGGCATGAACTTCTACGTCGAAGGCGTCGACGATCAGCTGCCGAAGTAAGCAAGAGCCTACGAAACAGAATGCAAACCCCGCCATTTCGGCGGGGTTTGTCGTTTGGAAAACGCGTAAGGGTTGTTTCATCGTTCGGCGGTGCGCGGTTTACGGTTTTGCGGCCACCCTGGGGCTTTCCGGAATCGACTGTTCAAACTACATTCATTTGCGCAGGTTTAGGGGCCCCGCCCGTGCTCCGCACGAAGGCCTTGTGGCGCGTCGCGCCGTATGAAATCAGGCAGGGGAGTGCCTGGAGGAGATGGATTGAACAGGAGTTTGCTGGAAACCGTCGTGTCCGGCTCGCGCAAGCGCACGAGCCACGCACATGTTGTCGATCAACTCGGCAAGGCAATCATATCCGGCGAATTTCCGGTCGGCTCCATTCTTCCGGGTGATCCGGAACTTGCGGCACGCTTCAAGGTATCCCGAACTGTTCTGCGCGAAGCCATGAAGACGCTGGCCGCCAAGGGGCTGGTCGTGCCGCGTGCCCGCATCGGCACCCGCGTGACGCCGCGCAACGACTGGAACCTGTTCGACAACGACATCCTGACCTGGCACTTCGAATGCGGTGTCGACGAGGACTTCCTCTATCACCTCAGCGAAGTGCGCCTGGCCTTCGAGCCGCATGCGGCAGCACTTGCGGCGCGAAACGCGTCGGAGGCCGAAATCAGCCGCATGATGCGGCTCGCGGTTGCGATGGGCGAGGAGGGCCATAGCGCCGAGAGCCTCGCAAGCGCCGACCTGAAGTTTCACCTGGCTGTCGCCGAGGCCTCCGGCAACCCATTCATGCGCACGGTCGGTGGGCTGATCGAAGCGGCGTTGGTCGGTGTCTTCAAGCTGAGCTCTCCGGTCGCCGAAAAGGGCGGCATAGACGAGGTTGCCCGCAACCACATCCGTATCGTTGAGGAGATCGGCAGGCGTGACGAGGTCGGCGCACGGCTTGCCATGGAAAACGTGATCAAGATCGGGCGCGAGCGCGTTCGCAGCGCGCTGCAAAGTCGCAGTTGAGGCTGCCACCGGTCGAGATTGTTCAACAAAACAGCGCTCGGCCCTTCCAATGTTCAGAAGATTGCAGCGATTTCATTGCTTGTGCTTGCTCGGATCGCGCGCTGGCCTTATTTGGTGAGGGCTCGCTCCTTGTGGAGCGGCTTTCGTCAACGGTGATCTGGAGACCATGTCCGAGTTTTTTGTCATTTTCGTCCTGCTTTTGATCAATGCATTTTTTGCTCTCTCGGAAATGGCAATCGTCTCGGCAAGCAAGCCAATGCTTCGCCAGATGGCAAAACAGGGAAATGCCCGCGCCGAAGTGGCGCTGAGGCTCGCTGAAGATCCCGGCAAGTTTCTTTCCACCGTACAGGTCGGCATCACGCTCGTCGGCACCTTAGCCGGCGCGTATGGTGGCGCGACAATCGCGGCGAAATTTGCGCCGCTGCTCGATGAGGTCGCTTGGATCAATCCTTACGGCAACACGGTTGCCCTCGTACTCGTCGTTACCCTCATCACCTTCCTGTCCGTGGTTATCGGCGAGCTCATTCCGAAGCAGCTGGCGCTGAAAAATTCCGAGGCGCTGGCCATGTTCGTCGCGCGCCCGATGCACTTCTTGTCGCGGATCACCGCGCCGGTCGTCTATCTCTTCGAGACCGCAGCGTCGCTTGCCATGCGTCTCCTCGGCATCCGTCCTGACGATCCTGATCATGTGACGGAAGAGGAAGTCCACGCGATCATGGCCGAAGGCGTCGAAAGCGGCGCCATCGAAAAGTCCGAGCACGAGATGCTCAGGCGAATCATCCGCCTCGGCGACCGCAACGTGAAGTCGATCATGACCCACCGGACCGAGGTGAGCTTCATCGACGTCAACGACAGCCTGGAAACGGTCGGTCGTAAGATCGATCAGTTCGGCCATTCCCGTTATCCGGTGGTTGATGGCCCGAGCGGCGATGTTCTCGGCGCGGTTCTCGCCAAGGAAATCCTGAACGCGCCGACCTCAGGTCCGTTCGATGTGCGTAGATACATCAAGGAAATCCACACCTTGCCGGAGACGGCGTCGTGCCTAAAGGCACTGGAAGCCTTCAAGTCGTCAAGCATCAACATGGCGATGATCGTCGACGAATATGGAAGCACTGAGGGCATTATCACCATCGCCGACATTCTCGAGGCGATCGTCGGCGTGCTGCCGTCGAACTACGACGACATCGAGCATGCGTTGATCCGCCAGCGCGAAGACGGAAGCTACCTTGTCGACGGCCGCACGCCGATCGACGAAATCCACCTGACGATCGGCATCGAGGGAATCGACGCCGACGGCAACTTCGAGACCATCGCCGGCTTCCTGGTGCAGCAGTTGCGCAAGACGCCGGAGGAGGGCGATGTCGCGATTGCCCATGGCTACCGCTTCGAAGTGGTCGACATGGATGCGCGCCGCATCGACAAGATCCTGGTCAGCCGTTCCGACGAGACGGGCAACTGATCCATGCGCGGCCGGGGGCACCCCCGGCCTGATGCGGCAAGAGCGGTGACTGCCCCATGCGGCCGCTTACATCGTCACAAAGTGCTTCGTCACAAAACGTGAGGGTCCGTGTCACGGCGCCGAATTGGTGGCACTCTATGACGAGGCCACGTGATCATCGCTGAGGTCGCCCGACTACGGATGATCGAGAGGACCCGCCACGAACGGGAAAAAGGTCGGGTTCTGCCCGGTCTTTTGTTTTTGCGCTCCCAGAGGTGGCTCGCGCTTGGTTTGCTCAGCGAAGCCTGAGAATGTCGCAGGTTGTGCCCGCAGGCGCTTCGGAGGCGTGCGGCGGGCGCACGATCAGGCAATCCGATTGCGCGAAAACCTTCATCATCGACGAGTCCTGCCGCGAGAAGGGATGGGCGACCAACGTGCCGTCGCTGTCCCTCGTAAGGCGCGCACGCACATAGTCCTGCCTGACGTCGTTGCCCGGAAGCGGGCTTGCAAGCCGCGCGGTCGTTATGCGGTCGCGCAATGGCAAGCGGGCGAGCTTACGGGTCAGCGGCTCGAGGAAGAGCAGGGCGCAGACGAGGCTGGAGACCGGATTGCCCGGCAGGCCCAGCACCGTCGCCGTTCCGAGCTGGCCCACCATGAGCGGCTTTCCCGGCCGCATGGCGATGCGCCAGAAGTCGAGCGTCATGCCGCAGGCAATGAGCGTCGACTGCACCAGGTCATGGTCACCGACCGAAGCGCCGCCGAGCGTGACGATCACGTCGACATCGGCGTCCTGCGCCCGCCTGACCTCGGCACTGATGGCGTCCCGATCGTCGTAGACGATGCCGAGATCGATGACCTCGGCGCCGTTGTCGCGCGCGATCGCCGCGACGCCGAAGCTGTTCGAGGCGATGATCTGATCGTCGCCCGGCTTGTTGCCCGGAGCCACCAGCTCGTCGCCCGTGGCGAGGATTGCGATCCGCGGACGCTTGAAGACCGGCAGGCTCGCATGGTTCATCCCCGCAGCGAGCGTCAAACGTCCGGCGTCGAGCACGTCGCCCGCCGAAAGTGCCGCTTCGCCGGCGATAAAATCCTGGCCGGCCATTCGAATATGCCGCCCCTTGCCGGGCACGAATTTGGTGCGGATCCGGTTGCCCGGCAACCGCTCGGTATCCTCCTGGATGATCACCGTATCGGCGCCCAATGGCACCGGCGCACCGGTGAAGATGCGCACGGCTTCGCCCGCTTTCATCTCCCCCTTGAAGCCGTGGCCCGCAGCCGATTGGCCGACCACGGTCAGCTCGGCGCCGACGGTCTCAATGTCCCGGTGGCGCACGGCGTAGCCATCCATCGCCGAATTGTCGAAGGCCGGATGGGTGACGCGCGCCGGGATATCCTGAGACAGCACACGGGCGAGCCCGTCATGGAGACCGACGAGCTCAGTCAATTGCGGTGGCGTGGCGCCGTGTAGGATCCGCTCGAGCGCGTCTTCGACGGACAGCAACGCCATGGCCTCAGTTCCCTTCGCGTCGATAGTCGCCGGATCGCCCGCCGGACTTGCTGACCAGCTGGATGCCGCCGATTTCCATCTCGCGATCGGCCGCCTTCGCCATGTCGTAGATTGTAAGGCAGGCGACGCTCACGGCCGTCAGCGCCTCCATCTCGACGCCGGTGCGTCCCGTCAGCTTGGCAAGCGCCTCGACCCGGAGGCCAGGAAGCGTCGGCTCCGGCGTGATATCGACGGTTACCTTGGTCAGCATCAACGGGTGGCAGAGTGGAATGAGGTTGGCCGTCTGCTTGGCGGCCATGATGCCGGCAAGCCGCGCCGTACCGATGACATCGCCCTTCTTGGCGTCGCCTTCGAGAATGAGTGTCAGCGTTTCAGCCTTCATGCGCACATGGCCTTCGGCGACGGCGATGCGTACCGTCTCGGCCTTGTCGCCGACATCCACCATGTTCGCTTCGCCGCTGCCACCGATATGCGTGAGCGTCGGCTTGCTCATCACTCGGCCGCCAGCGTGGTCGTAGCGCCGGTCAGGAGCGTGCGCGTTGCCGATTCGACGTCGCTCTTGCGCATCAGGCTCTCGCCGACGAGGAAGGTGGTGATGCCGCTCTTTTCCAGCCGCTGGCAATCCGCATGCGTGAAGATGCCGCTTTCGCCGACGAGCAGACGGTCGGCAGGCACCATTCCCGCAAGCTGCTCGGAAACCGCGAGATCAACCTCGAAGGTCCTGAGGTTGCGGTTGTTGATGCCGACGAGCGGCGAGGTGAGCTTCAGTGCCCGTTCCATCTCTTCGGCGTCGTGCACCTCGATCAGCACGTCCATGCCAAGCTCGAGGGATGCGTCTTCGAGGCGGCGGGCGTCGTCGTCGCTGAGCGAAGCCATGATGAGAAGGATGCTGTCGGCGCCCCAGGCGCGCGCCTCGAACACCTGGTAGGTGTCGAACATGAAGTCCTTGCGCAGCGCCGGCAGGGCGCAGGCCGCACGCGCCGCTTCGAGAAAGGCAGGCGCACCCTGAAAGCTCGGGGCGTCCGTCAGCACCGACAGACAGGCCGCTCCACCGGCTTCATAGGCCTTGGCGAGCGCCGGCGGATCGAAATCCGGGCGGATCAGTCCCTTCGACGGGCTTGCCTTCTTGATTTCGGCGATCAGTCCGAACGTGCCGGCGGCCTTGCGTGCGGCGAGCGCCGCATGAAAGCCGCGCGGGGTGGCCTGATCAGCGATACGCGCCTTGAGTTCGTCGAGCGAAACGTTCGACTTGGCAGCCGCGATCTCGTCGCGCTTGTAGGCTTCGATCTTGCGCAGGATATCCGTCATGTGCTGATCCTTCCTCAGGCCGCGTTCGATACGCTGATCAGGCGCTGCAGCGCGGTCTTGGCGCCGCCGCTTGAAAGCGACTGGCGCCCAAGCGCCATGCCTTCGGTGAGGTCCTTTGCCCGTCCGGCTATCATCAGCGATGCGGCCGCATTGGCAAGGGAAATGTCCCGGTAGGGGTTCTCGGCACCATCGAGCACTGCCTGGAGCGCGACCGCATTGTACGCGCCGTCGCCGCCCTTGAGCGCATCGATCGTCACCGTCTGAAGGCCGAAATCGGCGGGCGTCAGGGTGAAGGTGGAAATCTTACCGTCCTTGAGTGCTGCGACCTCGGTCGTGCCGGTCGTCGTGATCTCGTCGAGGCCATCGCCGTGAACGACCCAGACATTGTCCGAGCCGAGATCACGCAGCACTTCGGCCAGCGGCTGCACCCATTGCGGCGCGTAGACGCCGACGAGCTGGCGCTTGACGCCTGCCGGGTTGGAAAGCGGGCCGAGCAGGTTGAAGATCGTGCGCGTTCCGAGCTCCACCCGCGTCGGGCCGACATGGCGCATGGCCGAATGGTGCTGCTGGGCGAACATGAAGCCGACACCGGCCTCGCGGATGCATTTCGATATGGCGTCCGGACCGATGTCGAGCTTGACGCCGAGGCAGGAGAGCGCGTCGGCCGTGCCTGACTTCGAGCTCAGCGCGCGGTTGCCGTGCTTGGCAACAGGCACGCCCGCGCCGGCGACGATCAGCGAGGCAAGAGTCGAGATGTTGTAGGTGCCGGCGCCGTCGCCACCGGTTCCAACGATATCGACCGCATCCGCTGGCGCATCGACCGGCAGCATGCGGGCACGCATCGCGCCCACCGCGCCGACGATTTCATCGACGGTTTCGCCGCGCACCCGCAATGCCATCAGGAAGCCGCCGATCTGCGACGGCGTTGCGGCACCCGACATGATGATTTCGAAGGCGGCACGTGCGTCTTCGCGGTTCAGCGCCTCGCGGGCGGCGACCTTGGCGACGAATGGCTTCAGATCACTCATCGATGGTTTCCTTGGGCCTATCGTTGCGCAATGGCGGTTTCAGCGAGCGTCTGGTTGATCGAAACGCCGTAGGCGGCCTGCAGCGTGGCGACCATCTGGTCCAGGATGTCCTCGCCGCTGACACGGGCGAGGGCCTCGATCTGGCGGCTGTCGTCCTGCAGCACGTCTGCCGGGCCGGCGGTGTCAACCGAGGTGACCTGCAGGAGGATCTGCCCTTCGCCGCCGATTCCGGGAGCGTTGGTGACGTGGCCGTTCGCGCCGGAGAAGGCGGCGGCGACGGCTGCCGGGCTAAGGGCGGGATCTGCGGTCGCGCGCGTCAGGCCCGCCTTGGTTTCGACGACGAGGCCGAGTTCGGTCGCAACGTCGGCAAGCTTTGCGCCCTGCTCGACGCGCTGCTTCAGTTCGCCGGCCTTCGTGGCAAGTGCTGCGCGCTGCTGCTCGGCCATCCAGTCGGCGCCGATTTCGTCGCGGGCTTCGTCCAGCGTGCGATCGCGCGCCGGGATGACTTCATCGAGGTCGAACCAGACATAGCCTTCGCGGCCGACATTCACCGGCAGGGTTTCAGCACCGACGTCGGCCTTGAAGACTTCCTGGAGAAGGGCTGCCTGTTCCGGCAGGCCGGCGACGTCATCGCCGTTCTTGTCCTTGCCGGTCGCGTCCACCGCATCGACGGTTACGAGCTTCAGCTTGAGCTGGTCGGCGACTTCCTTGATCGGCGCGCCGGAAGCGCGCTCGTCTTCGATCTTGTCATGCAGGCGCATGACTTCTTCGCCCGCTGTGGAAAGGGCGATGTCCTTGCGCAGTTCTTCCTTCACTTCGTCGAGGCTGCGGACGGTTTCCGGGCGGATGTTCGTCACGCGCAGGATGACCGGCCCGAAGGCACCGTCGACAACCGGCGTCACGCCGTCGGCCTGAAGTGCGAAAGCTGCTTCGCCGATCTTGGCGTCGGGAACGCGATCCCTCGTGAACTCGCCGAGAAGTACGTCGGCAGAAGACTTGCCTTCGGACTTTACGAGATCGTCGAAGCTGGTGCCAGCAGCAAGCTTTGCCGACGCAGCGTCAGCCGCTTCACGTGACGTGAAGGAGAGCTGTTCGATTGTCCGCGCGGCAGCGCTGCGGAAGCTTTCCTTGCGGCGCTCGTATTCGGCGCGGATCTCGTCGTCGGTGACAACGGTCGGGTCGGCAACGTCAGTCGGCTCGAGCTTCACGTAGGTGACCTTGCGATATTCCGGCGCACGGTAGTTTGCCTTGCGGCTGTCGTACCAGGGAGAAAGCACGTCGTCGCCCGGCACCTTGACCGGATCGATATTGGCGTTCGAGAGCAGCAGGTAATCGATCGTGCGCTTCTCGTGCCGGTAGGCGCCGATTGCGTCGGTGAGAACCTTCGGAGCGACATAGCCATCAGACAGCGCGTCGACGATCTGCGAGCGGATCGCCGTCTGACTCTGGCTGTTGATGTAATCCTGTTCGCGCAGGCCCGCATTGCGCAGCACGCTCGAGAACGTCAGTCGGTCGAACTGGCCGTTGACGCTGTGGAATGCCGGATCGTCGGCGATCAGTTTTGCGAGCCGATCCTGCGACAGGCCGAGATTCATGTCGTTGGCGAGCTGGTCGAGAGCCGCGCCGGCGACGATCTGCGAGTAGACCCGCTGCTCGATGCCGAAGGCGCGCGCCTGCTGCGGCGTCAGCCGCGTGCCGAGCTGGCGGGAAGCCTGTGCCAGCATGGTCTCGTAGGCGAGCCGGAATTCCGGTGGCTTGACCTTGACGTCACCGACGACCACCACCGCATCCGACTGGTTCGTCATCGTCAACGATGAGCCGCCCCACACCATGAACGACAGAACGAGAACGATTAGCAGGCCTTTGACGACCCAGGTCTGGGCGGCGCTTCTCAGAAATTCGAGCATGGGGGCAGAAACCTCGTTGCAATGCGGTGGCCATCGGCCAAACGAATTCGTTCCTTAAAACAAACGAAACAGGAAATGAAGGGTTGTTTGCCGCAAATTGCGCCCATGCAACGGGATCGGCCGCCCGGAGCAACCGTCTGGTTTTCAATGGCTGCCGCGACAGCTGCGCGAGCTGCCTCGATGAGGCGGGCGGCGTCCGTCGATCGGACCGGCGCGGGTGACCAACTCGATGTCGGATTCGTTAGCCGGCAACCGAAAATTATCTGTCACATTGGCTCGAACATGCCGCGGTTCTGTGGTTCTGTTGCAGGGGCGGAGCGATTCTTTGGAGCTTCCGCGGGAAAGATTCCATGCAGTCGACAATCGTGATGGTAAACCTGTTTGGAGCAGTGGCACTGCTTCTCTTCGGCCTGTCCCTCGTCAAGGACGGGGTGACCCGTGCCTTCGGGGCTCGGCTGCGCGCCGGCCTCGCCCAGGGAACCGACGGCTCTCTCCGCTCCTTCGTGACCGGACTTGTCGCGACGCTTGCGCTGCAAAGTTCCACGGCCACCGCATTGATGACCGCATCCTTCGTGGAAAAGGGGCTCATCCGCTCGCGCATGGCGCAGATCGTGCTGCTTGGCGCCAATCTCGGCACGGCGATGACGGCCTGGATCGTGGCGACCGGAATAGAATGGCTGTCGCCGCTCGTCATTCTCATCGGCGTGGTCTTGCACCGCGCCAGCCGGTCGAACGCGCGCCAGGGTCTGGGTGCTGCCTTCGTTGGCATCGGCCTCATGCTCCTGTCGCTGCATCTTTTGGGCGCGGCGACGGAGCCGATGCGTGACAGTCCGGCCCTTGGGGCCTTCCTCTCGATGCTCGACAGCGCCTGGCCCGTAGCGCTTCTCATTGCCGCGGGACTTGCCTTTGCGTCGTCGTCCAGTCTGGCTGTGGTGATGCTGGTGCTGTCACTCTCGACGACGGGCATCCTCAGCGTCGGGTTGACGGTGGCACTCGTGCTTGGCGCCAATCTCGGTGGCGCCGTTCCGCCTGTCATGGCGACGCTCGGTTCCGCTCCGTCGGCGCGCCGCGTCACCATCGGCAACCTTGTCGTTCGCGCCATTGGCTGCCTGATCGCGCTTCCGCTGACAGGCATGAGCGTGGAGTTTCTACAGAGCCTGCCGCTGCCGCGCCAGAACCTGCCGGTCGACATTCATCTGGCCTTCAACCTCGCGGTCGCCATTCTTGCCTGGCCCTTTGCCGGTTTGCTGTCGCAGCTGATGGCCCGGTTCATTCCGGATGGAGAGGCCGAGGAGACTGGCCCGCGTTATCTCGATGAGACAACGCTGAATACGCCGGTCATGGCGCTTTCGGGAGCCACCCGCGAGGTCTTGCGCGTCGGCGATCTGGTCGAGGCGATGCTGATGCGTGCCGCGAACGCCTTCAACAACAACGACCTCTCGGATATTCGCGATATCGGCAAGTTCGAAAAACAGGTCGATCAGCTGCAGCAGGAGGTCAAGATCTTCCTGTCGCGCTTGGGCCGCGATGGCCTGAGCGCCGAAGACGGCCGCCGCTCGATCGTCATCATCGACTATGCCATCAATCTCGAGCATATGGGCGACATCATCGAGAAGGGGCTGTGCGAGCAGATCACCAAGAAGGTCAGCAACGGCCTGAAGTTCTCGGAGGAGGGCTATCAGGAGCTCAAGAGCCTCTTCAACCTGACGATCGACAATCTGCGAGTCGCCCAGACTATCTTCGTCACCCGCAATGCCGATCTCGCCAAGCAGCTCATCGAGGTGAAGGTCAACGTCCGTCACATGGAGAAACGCTCGGCGGAGCGCCATATCGAGCGGTTGCGCGACGGGCTGGTCCAGAGCCTGCAGACGAGCTCGCTGCATCTCGACATGCTCCGGGATCTGAAGCGCGTCAACGCGCATATCGCTTCCGTCGCCTATCCCATCCTTGAGGAAAATGGCCTGTTGAGCGAGAGCCGCTTGCGGCCGGGCGCCTAGCCGTCGCGTCGATCAGCCGCCGGTGTTGACAGCGGGCTTCAGGCTGTTTCGGATAAAGGCGTCGTAGCAGCTTGTCAGCGTGATCCGGCTGTGAGCCGTTTCAAGGCTCGGCAGATAAAGCGACAGCAGCGTCTGGTTGACGTTGGTCACCGGGCAGGTCGGCACCAGCGCGACGTCGACCGCTTCGAGGGCGGCGCGAACATTTTCATCCGGCGGCGGAATGGCGCGGAAGGGATCTGCGCCGATCGCGACATGCAGCGGGGCACTGCGGTCCATCAGCCACGGAAAGGGATTGGTGAAGTCGACGTTGAAGATCGTCCGGAAGCGTACGCCGTTCGAAGCCTCGTAGGCCCTCAACGCGTCGATCGCTTTGTCGACATTCATCAGCCATCCCGTCTGAAAATCGAAGTCGCTGTAGAGCAGGAACGACGGCAACTCGCCGGCCATGGCGAAGGCGTCGAATGCGGGACGCTCGGTCGCGTAGAGGATGCGCAGACGCTCGGCGCGCAGTGCCAGGATGGGCCGTACATTGACGGCGCCCATCGTTTTGAGGTTGCGGCTTTCCAGCGGCACGTTGTTGACAGCCCCGATCCACGCGCGGGCGCTTTTTTGCACGACGGCCGTGGCCGGCGGCAGGGCTGCCGCGAGGGCGAGAACAGCGACGGCAACTGCGACAGGCCGTGTTTTGGCGGCTGCGACTTCATCGATCGCGAGCTTGAGGAGCAGCGGCAGCAGGAAGATGAACGCCTGACTGCCGGTATTCTGGCTTTCAAAGACGATGCCAGCAACAACGAAGGCCGCCAGCCAGAAAAACGGCTGGTCGAAACTTCGGCAGAGAGCCGCCATTGACGGGCCTTTTCCAAGCTGGCGCAGCGACTGGGCGAAGGGCGCAAGCTGCGTGCCGAGGAGCACCAGGCACAGCAATCCCGCCGGGATCAGCAGACCGGCATTGAGGGAGGCGGCCTGCAGCAGCCGCGGCAGCAAGCTGCCGTCATTGACGGAAAGCAGCGCCAGGATATCGGCAAGATAGGCAGAGACGCCGCCGAGGGCGAGTTCGACGCTCGCAAGGATGGCGATGACCACGAGCCCCGCCACGATAGCCGAGCGGAACGGCAGGCGCCCCGCAGCAAAGGCCATGAGGCACATGAGCGTGCCGGCAACCGCGCCGGTGATCTTGACGAAGAACAGTGCCGCCATGGCGCCGGCGACCGTCGCGACGAGCAGCCGACGATCGCGCACGTGGACAAGTGCGGCTGCGAGTACATAGAGAAGCTGGCAGACCTGGCGGTTGTAGATGCCGAAACCGTCGGAGCCGGGGTAGGGGTAGAAGTCGCCGGTGTTGAACGGCAGCACCGAAAACACCAGGAACGGCAGCAGGATCGCATAGGCGACTGCCGTCGAACGCTTCTGGACATCGGTGACCACCAGCGCGATCAGCGGCCCACTGACGAGAAGCAGGCACCAGCTCGCCAAGAGCAGCGGCTGGCCATTCGGAAAGATGCCCTGCAGGGCGGCGAAGAGATAGTAGCCGAGGGCGCCGACGGGGGTGAAGAAATCGACCGACGGGATCTGGCCGTCGCGGATACGATTGGCGGCATCGAGATAGAGATAGTGGTCCCAGAACATCGGACCGATCGGCTGCGGGATCGTGAAGCTGAGCAGAACCGCGAGCACACCGAGCACAAGGGCAAGTAACAGAAGCGGAGATCGCGCGAGAGGAATGACCGCGCCGGTAGACTTTGCCGGTGTGTCGATGTCAGTGCGGCTGTGCATTGCGGCTTGATCCCCCGAAGGAGCGATGCACCCGCACGGCTTTGCTGACACAGGCTCCGCGCCTTCTTATGCCATCATCCGGTTTTAAGCCGGTTAATGCGACGTGATTGTGAGAATTATGCTTCTCGCAATATGTTGCTGCTAGCACCGCGCCGAATCGAACGGCGATTTTGTACTTGAGCCGATTCCAATCTAAGGAATTGTGCAGAGGGCGTGAGCCTGGAAGAGACCAAGGAGAGATATATGGAACGGACGTGCCTGGCCCTCGTTTTGGCTGCGGGTGAAAGCACGCGGATGAAATCGTCCATGTCGAAGGTGCTGCATCCGGTGGCCGGCCGGCCGATGATCGCCCACGTCGTCGAGGCGCTCGCAAATGCTTCCATCTCCGATATCGCTCTCGTCGTCGGCCGCGACGCCGACGCAGTCTCGGCCGCCGCCGACATCGGCGGCGTGTCGGTTTCCTCCTATTTGCAGAAGGAACGGCTCGGCACCGGTCACGCGGTGCTTGCGGCCCGCGATGCCATCGCAAAGGGTTTCGACGACATTCTCGTCGTTTTTGGCGATACGCCGCTGATCCAGCCTGAACCACTTCGGGCCGCTCGCGAGGGACTTGCGGCCGGCAACGATGTGGTGGTGATCGGCTTCGAGGCGGCAGACCCGTCGGGCTACGGCCGCCTGATCGTCAAGGACGGCGCGCTGGTCGCCATTCGCGAGCACAAGGACGCAACGGAAGAAGAGCGCCGCATCACCTATTGCAACGGCGGCCTGATGGCGATCGACGGTCGCAAGGCGCTCGATCTTCTCGGTCGCATCGGCAACGCCAACGTCAAGGGCGAGTACTACCTGACGGACCTCGTGGAGATCGTGCGCGAGATCGGTGGGCAGGCGATTGCCGTCGAGGCCCCCGAAGAAGAACTGACTGGCTGCAACACGCGCGCCGAGCTCGCCTTCATCGAGCGGCTTTGGCAGCAGCGCCGCCGCCACGAGCTGATGCTGTCGGGCGTATCGATGATCGCGCCGGAAACCGTGTTTCTCGCCTGGGATACCGCGCTGGAGCAGGATGTCCTGGTCGAGCCGAATGTCGTCTTCGGCCCGGGCGTGCGCGTCGAAAGCGGCGCGATCATTCATGCCTTCTCGCATGTCGAGGGTGCGACGGTGCGCGCCGGCGCGACGGTCGGTCCGTACGCACGCCTGCGCCCGGGTGCCGATCTCGGCGAAAACTCCAAGGTCGGCAATTTCTGCGAAGTCAAGAAGGCTGAGATTGGCGCCGGCGCCAAGGTCAATCACCTGACCTATATCGGCGATGCCTTCGTCGGCGCAGGCACCAACATTGGCGCGGGCACGATCACTTGCAATTACGACGGTGTGAACAAGCACGAGACGCGGATCGGCGAAAATGCCTTTATCGGCTCGAACTCGTCTCTGGTTGCGCCGGTGACGATCGGTGACGGCGCCCTGGTCGCCTCCGGCAGCGTCATCACCGAGGATGTGCCGGCCGACGCCGTCGCCTTTGGCCGCGCACGCCAGGAGATCAAGCCTGGCCGGGCACGGCTGCTGCGCGAGCGGTACGAGGCGGTGAAGGCAGCCAAGAAGGCGGCGAAGGCTGCCGGTTAGGCCCGTGGTGCCCGCGTGTCCGCGGGTTCGCCTCGGATTTGCTGCATGTCGCTTGATTCTGCTAGGATTCGCGGGAACATGCGGCGGCGTTAAACATTGAAATCGAAAGTGAAATCGGGGCGGATTGCCTCGACCGGCAAATGCTTTACCAAGACAGCGCGCCGGGCGGCATTTCCGCCCTCGTTGAACAGGGGCGCCGATCGCGGCGCGGGGACGAATTCGGAGACGACTATGTGCGGTATTGTAGGCATCGTTGGCAACCAGCCGGTATCGGAACGACTGGTCGATGCGCTGAAGCGCTTGGAATACCGCGGTTATGATTCCGCCGGTGTCGCCACCGTCATTGGCGGCAAGCTGGAGCGCCGGCGCGCCGAGGGCAAGCTCGTCAATCTGGAGATCAGGCTGCGCGAAGAGCCGCTTGCCGGCACGATCGGCATTGCCCACACGCGCTGGGCAACCCATGGCGCGCCGACCGAACGCAACGCCCACCCGCATTTCACCGACGGGGTCGCCGTCGTCCACAACGGCATCATTGAGAACTTCGCCGAGCTGAAGGACGAACTGATCGCCAGTGGCGCAAAGTTCGAGACGGACACCGACACCGAGGTTGTGGCCCATCTGCTCTCCAAGTTCCGTCGCGAAGGCCTCGGCCGGCGCGAAGCCATGCACGCGATGCTGAAGCGCGTCACCGGCGCCTATGCGCTGGCCGTGCTCTTCCAGGACGATCCTTCGACGATCATGGCGGCGCGGAACGGCCCGCCGCTTGCGATCGGTCACGGCCGCGGCGAAATGTTCCTCGGCTCCGACGCGATCGCGCTTGCGCCCTTCACCAACGAGATCACCTATCTGATCGATGGCGACTGGGCGGTGATCGGGGCGAACGGCGTGCATATCTTCGATCTCGACGGCAACGTCGTCGACCGGCCGAAGCAGCTGTCTACGGCCGCCGCCTACATGATCGACAAGGGCAACCACCGGCACTTCATGGAGAAGGAGATCTATGAGCAGCCGGAGGTGATCGCGCACGCGCTCAGCCACTACATCGATTTTGCCGGCAACCGCATCAAGGCGCTCTCAGGCACGATCGATTTCGCCAAGGTTCCGAGCCTTGCGATTTCCGCCTGCGGCACCGCCTATCTCGCTGGCCTCGTCGGCAAGTACTGGTTTGAGCGTTACGCCCGCCTGCCGGTGGAAATCGATGTCGCGTCCGAGTTCCGCTACCGCGAGATCCCGCTGCCTTCCGAGGCGGCCGCGTTGTTCATCTCTCAATCCGGCGAAACCGCTGATACGCTGGCCTCGCTGCGCTACTGCAAGGATCTCGGCCTGAAGATCGGCGCCGTCGTCAACACGCGCGAATCGACCATCGCGCGTGAATCCGACGCGGTCTTCCCGATCCTTGCCGGTCCGGAAATCGGTGTCGCCTCGACCAAGGCCTTCACCTGCCAGCTCGCAGTGCTGGCGTCGCTCGCGATCGGCGCCGGTCGCGCCCGCGGCACGGTGAGTGCTGAGGAAGAGCAGGTCTTGGTTCGCTATCTCGCGGAAATGCCGCGTATCATGGGGCAGGTGCTGAACGCCGTTCAGCCGAAGATCGAGCTTCTTTCGCGCGAGCTGTCGAAGTGCCGCGATGTTCTCTACCTCGGCCGCGGCACCAGCTTCCCGCTGGCGATGGAGGGGGCGCTCAAGCTCAAGGAGATCTCCTATATCCATGCGGAAGGTTATGCCGCCGGCGAACTGAAGCATGGACCGATCGCGCTGATTGACGAGAACATGCCGGTTATCGTCATCGCGCCGCACGACCGCTTCTACGAGAAGACCGTTTCCAACATGCAGGAAGTCGCGGCCCGCGGCGGCCGGATCATTCTCATCACCGACGAGAAGGGCGCCGCCGCCTCGAAGCTCGAGACCATGGCGACGATCGTGCTGCCTGATGTCGATGAGGTCATCGCGCCGATGATCTTCTCGCTGCCGATCCAGCTCCTTGCCTATCACACGGCGGTGTTCATGGGCACCGACGTCGACCAACCCCGCAACCTCGCCAAATCGGTGACCGTCGAATGATCTATGTCCGGCACGAGCGCCCCGGCGACGAAGCGGCGATACATGCCGTGACCGCGGCCGCATTCGAAGGGCATCCGCACAGCGACCAGAGCGAACCCTTCATCATCGAGCGACTGCGTGAGTCCGGTGCGCTGAGCGTGTCGCTGGTCGCCGAGATGAACGAGGAAATCGTTGGGCACATCGCCTTTTCGCCCGTCACTCTGACGCCGGAAGAGCCTGGCTGGTTCGGGCTCGGGCCGGTCTCGGTCAAGCCGGACGTTCAGGCCCAGGGCATCGGCCGGCAGCTGATCCTCGAAGGGCTCGAATGGCTGCGGGCGGAAGGGGCCGCCGGCTGCGTCGTGGTCGGCGATCCGGCCTTGTATCAAAAGTTCGGTTTCCGTAACGAATCGGCTCTTGTATTCCCCGGTTGTGCGCCGCAATATTTCATGGCGCTGGCTCTCTCCGGCGCGATGGCGGCCGGTACGGTCGCCTATCATCCGGCCTTCGGCGTCGAGTGAGGTTGAGACGGAAGAAGCATGACGGAACATTCGAAACGCGGCTATATCGGCACCCGGCTGCGCAACTACTTCCTGACGGGTTTGATCATCTGCGCACCGGTCGCGATCACCGTCTGGCTCGTGCGCACCTTCATCGACTGGGCCGACGGTTGGGTGAAGCCCTACCTGCCGAACTTCTATAATCCGGACACCTATTCGCCCGTCGCCATTCCCGGCTTCGGTCTGCTCGTCGCTATTTTCGTGATCACCTTCGTCGGTTTCATGACCGCAAACCTCGTCGGTCGGTCGATCGTGAATTTCGCCGAGTCGCTCCTCAATCGGACGCCTCTCGTCCGCACGATCTACAAGTCCACCAAGCAGATATTCCAGACGGTGCTGCAGGAACAGTCCTCCTCCTTCAAGAAGGCCGGGCTGATCGAGTATCCGAGCCCGGGCATCTGGTCGCTGGTGTTCATCGCAACGGATGTGAAAGGCGAGATCGCCTCGAAATTCAAGGAACGCGGCATGGACATGGTCGCGGTCTTCCTGCCGCCGACCCCGATCCCGACGGCGGGGTTCCTGCTGTTCATCCCGCGCGACAAGATCATCCCGCTTGACATGAGCGCGGAGGACGCGGCGAAGCTCCTGATCTCGGGGGGGCTCGTGACGCCCGACCAGAAGCCGCTCGCCAATGCACCTTTGAAAATCGGTCAGCAGAAGACTGAGATTCCCGTATCTTGATGCCGGGCCGCCGTGATCGTCGCCTTGGCAGGGTGGTCGGTCAGCCGGCGCGCAGGAAGCGGATCGCCTCATCGCGGCGGTAGAGATAGAGCAGCGTGCGGAGCGCTTCGCCGCGCTCCGAAGTGAGGTCCGGATCGCGCTCGATCACGTAGGCGGCGTCCTTCCGCGCGATTTCGAGCAGATCGCCGTGGGCCTCCAGGCTGGCGATGCGAAAACCGGGCGTGCCTGACTGGCGCGTGCCGAGCAACTCGCCTTCGCCGCGCAGCTTCAGGTCTTCCTCGGCGATAAGGAAGCCGTCCTCGCTGTCGCGCAGAATCGAGAGCCGCGCGCGGCCGGTTTCGCCGAGCGGCCCCTTGTAGAGCAGGATGCACGTCGATGCCTCGTCGCCACGGCCGACGCGGCCGCGCAACTGGTGAAGCTGGGCAAGGCCGAAGCGTTCCGCATGCTCAATCACCATGATCGTTGCGTCGGGCACGTCGACGCCGACTTCCACGACTGTTGTCGCAACCAGCAGGCGGATCTCGCCGTTCTTGAAGGCGAGCATGACGGCGTCCTTCTCCGCCCCGTTCATACGGCCGTGTACCAGGCCGACATTGTTGCCGAAGCGCTTGGCGAGGCCTTCGTATCGTTCTTCGGCCGACATGACGTCGACGGCTTCGGACTCTTCCACGAGCGGGCAGATCCAGTAGGCCTTCTTGCCTTCGCGAAGGGCGGCGTCGAGCCGATCGACGATGTCGCCAACGCGCTCCGTCGGGATCGTCACCGTCTGGATCGGCTTGCGTCCGGCGGGCTTTTCCGTGAGCTTCGAAACGTCCATGTCGCCGAAGGCGGCAAGCACCAGCGTGCGCGGGATCGGCGTTGCCGTCATGACCAGCATATGCGGCGAGATGCCCTTGGCGGTCAGGCGCAGGCGCTGGTGAACGCCGAAGCGATGCTGTTCGTCCACCACCGCCAGTGTCAGCTCCTTGTAGCTCACCGTGTCCTGGAAAAGCGCATGCGTGCCGATCACCATGCGCGTTTCTCCGGACGCGATGCGCTCGAGAATGGCGTCGCGCTCCTTGCCCTTGGTGCGGCCGGTCAAAACGTCGATGGCGATGCCGGCGGATGCGGCCATCCTTGCAAGCGTCGCATGGTGCTGGCGGGCGAGAATTTCGGTCGGCGCCATCAGCACCGCCTGACCGCCGGATTCGACGGCGGCGAGCATCGCCATCAGCGCCACCATCGTCTTGCCGGAGCCGACATCGCCTTGCAGCAGCCGGAGCATGCGCTCGGTGCCGGCCATGTCCTTCAGGATGTCGGCGATCGCCGTCGACTGACTGGCTGTCAAGGAAAAGGGAAGGGCGTCGATGACCGGACGGGAAAGCACACCGGTCGCGTGAACCGGTACTCCCGCGACCTTGCGCAGGCGCTGGCGAACGAGAGCCAGAGACAATTGCCCGGCGAGAAACTCGTCATAGGCGAGGCGGCGGCGGGCAGGTGCCTGCGGATCAAGGTCGGTCGCGTCGCGGGGATCATGCAGCGCGCGGAAACTTTCGGCTGCGGTGCTGAAACCTTGTCGCGTCAGCAGCGCGTCGTCCATCCATTCGGGCATGTCCGGAACGCGGGCGACGGCGGCCTCGATCGACTTGCGCAATATCCTTGGTGAAAGTCCTGCTGTCAGCCCGTAGACCGGCTCGACCAGCGGCAGGTTTTCCGCCTCGCTTGCCCGGACCGCATAGTCAGGGTGAACCATGGAGGGGCGGCCGTTGAACCAGTCGACCTTGCCGCTGACGATGACTGTCTCATCGACCGGCAGCGATTTTTCCAGCCAGTTGCCCTTGACGCGGAAGTAGGTGAGCGCCAGCTCCCCGGTCTCGTCATGCAGGAAGACGCGATAGGGCAGGTTGGGCTTTCCGCGTGGGGGCGGCTGGTGGCGATCGACCCGACCGGTGATGGTGACGATAACCCCTTGAGGCGCGTGGGCGATGCCAGGCTGTTGGCGCCGGTCGATCAACGAATGCGGCGCGTGAAAAACGAGATCGACCACGCGGCAGTCTTCGATCGTCTCGCGACCGAGCAAACGGGCATAGAGTTCGCCGATCTTCGGGCCGATGCCTGGAAGCGTGTCGAGCGGGGAGAAGAGCGGATCTAGCAGGGCGGGGCGCATGGCGATGAAATTGCGATGATAATTCGGGCTTTGGCAAGGCTGACAATCGGCTATTCAGAGTTTATAGAGCCGTTGACGACAAACCGTACCCCAAAGGCCTCGCGCGTTCGTCCGAGCGTGCAGGCGTCATCGCGGGCGGCAGGAAGGAATTTCCCATGACCGGCATCTCTCGCACCAGCGCCGATCTCGATCCGCGTCGACGGCGGATCCTGTTTCGCGCCTGGCATCGCGGCATTCGCGAGATGGATTTGATCCTCGGGCAATTTGCAGAGGCTGAGCTCTCGACGCTTTCTGAAGCACAACTCGATGAACTCGAGACGATCATGGGCGAGGAAGACAACGATCTCGTCAAGTGGATCATCGGCGAACAGCCGGTGCCGGCTTGCTATCAGACGCAGATGTTTCAGCGCATCGCTGCCTATCGTCCGGATTTCGACAAGCTTCCCGAAGGGATGAAATAGACCGATGATGCTGGCTGGCCTTGATCCGAAGAAGATTGTCGAAGCACAGCGAGAGATCACGATCGGGCCGGTGCCCTCCGGGGCCGAGGCGCTGATCCTTGCTGAGCTCGCCCGCGCCGGCCAGCCGGTCGCCTACATTCTTTCGGACGGCCAGCGGATCGCCGATCTTGAGCAGGTCCTCTCATTCGTCGCGCCAGACATTCCGGTGCTCACTCTTCCCGGCTGGGACTGCCTTCCCTATGACCGCGTCTCGCCGAGCGCCGACACGTCGGCACGGCGGCTGGCGGCGCTGAGCGCCTTGATTGCGCACAAGAAGAAGCCGCATGCGGCGATCGTGCTGGTGACGGTCAACGCCGCCCTCCAGAAGATCTCGCCGCAGGACGTGATCCAGAGCCTGGCGTTTTCGGCCCGTCCGGGCAATCAGGTGCGTATGGACGACATCGCGATGCGGCTGGAGCGCAACGGCTTCGAGCGTGTCGCGACCGTGCGTGAGGTTGGCGAATACGCAGTGCGCGGCGGCATCCTCGATGTCTTCGTGCCGGGGAGCGGCGAGCCGCTGCGCCTTGATTTCTTCGGCGATACGCTCGAAACAATCCGCTCGTTCGATCCGGCAAGCCAGCGCACCACCGGTCAGGTCCGCTCCCTCGATCTCAATCCGATGAGCGAGGTGTCGCTGACGCCCGAAACGATCAGCCACTTCCGCAAGCACTACCTGTCGCTGTTCGGCGCGACGACCCGCGACGACGCGCTTTACCAGGCTGTCTCCGAAGGCCGGCGCTATGCCGGCATGGAGCATTGGCTGCCGCTGTTCTATGACGGGCTGGAGACAGTCTTCGACTATCTCGACGGCTTCCGTATCGTCACCGATCATCTGGCGCGCGAAGCTGCGGCTGAGCGCTCGAAGCTCATTCTCGACTATTACGACGCCCGTTTGGCCTCGGCGTCTCCGGGCAAGGCGCAGGCCACCCAGGGTACGCCCTACAAGCCGGTTCCGCCGGAGCTGCTATATCTGAGCTCGCAGGGCTTCAACGCCGGCCTGAGCTCACGCGACGCCATTCGCCTGTCGCCCTTCAACGAGCACGAGGGCGAAGCCCGCCAGGTCATCTCGGTCGATGCGCGCCAGGGCATGCGTTGGGCGAAGTCGGCGGGTGAGGGCGAAGCCGAAGACGAACGCGTCAACGTCTTCGATCAGGCGGTCAAGTACATCGCCGAGCGGCGCTCGAAGGGCGCCAAGGTGGTGATTTCAGGCTGGAGCGAAGGATCGCTCGATCGCCTGCTCCAGGTTCTCGCCGAACACGGTCTCGGCAACGTCAAGCCCATCAAGGCACTCGCCGAGATCAAGTCGCTGAAGCCGGGCGAGGCGGCCTCGGCCGTGCTCAGCATCGAAGCCGGTTTCGAGACGGGCGATCTCGTCATTATCGGCGAACAGGATATTCTGGGCGACCGCATGGTCCGCCGCTCGAAGCGGCGCAAGCGCGGCGCCGACTTCATCGCCGAGGTGGCTGGTCTCGACGAGGGCAGCTATGTCGTGCACGCTGAACACGGCATCGGCCGTTTCGTCGGCCTGCGCACCATCGAGGCGGTCGGCGCCCCGCATGATTGCCTCGAGCTCGTCTATGCCGACGATGCCAAGCTTTTCCTGCCGGTCGAAAACATCGAGCTTCTGTCGCGCTACGGTTCAGAAGGCACCGATGCGATCCTCGACAAGCTCGGCGGCGTCGCCTGGCAGGCGCGCAAGGCCAAGCTCAAGAAGCGGCTGCTCGATATGGCGGGCGGCCTCATTCGCATCGCCGCCGAACGCCATACGCGCCGGGCGCCGGTGCTCGCCGCACAGGACGGCGTCTATGATGAGTTTGCCGCCCGCTTCCCCTATGACGAGACCGAAGACCAGCTGAACTCGATCGAGGCGGTGCGGGAAGATCTCGCCAGCGGCCGTCCGATGGACCGCCTCGTCTGCGGCGACGTCGGCTTCGGCAAGACGGAAGTGGCGCTTCGTGCCGCCTTCATCGCTGCCATGAACGGCGTTCAGGTCGCGGTCGTCGTGCCGACGACGCTGCTTGCCCGCCAGCACTTCAAGACCTTTTCCGAACGGTTCCGTGGGCTGCCGATCCGCATCCAGCAGGCGTCGCGCCTCGTCGGTTCCAAGGAACTGGCGCTGACGAAGAAGGAAGTGGCCGATGGCAAGACCGATGTCGTCGTCGGTACGCATGCGCTGCTCGGCACGTCGGTCAACTTTGCCAATCTCGGCCTCTTGATCATCGACGAGGAACAGCACTTCGGTGTCAAGCACAAGGAGCGGCTGAAGGAGCTGAAGTCCGACGTGCACGTGTTAACGCTTTCGGCGACGCCGATCCCGCGCACGCTGCAGCTTGCCCTGACCGGGGTGCGTGAACTGTCGCTGATCACGACGCCGCCGGTCGACCGCATGGCGGTGCGCACCTTCATCTCGCCCTTCGATGCGCTGGTGATCCGGGAAACGCTGATGCGCGAGCACTATCGCGGCGGCCAGAGCTTCTATGTCTGCCCGCGCCTGAGCGACTTGTCGGAGATCCATGATTTCCTGAAGTCGGACGTTCCGGAGCTGAAGGTAGCCGTCGCCCACGGCCAGATGCCGGCAACCGAGCTCGAAGACATCATGAACGCCTTCTATGACGGCCGTTACGATGTGCTGCTGTCAACGACGATCGTCGAATCCGGTCTCGACGTACCGACGGCCAACACGCTGATCGTGCATCGTGCCGACATGTTCGGTCTTGCGCAGCTCTACCAGCTCCGCGGCCGCGTCGGCCGATCGAAGGTGCGCGCCTTTGCGCTGTTCACGCTGCCGGTCAACAAGACGCTGACGGGCATGGCCGAGCGCCGGCTGAAGGTACTGCAGTCGCTCGACACGCTCGGTGCCGGTTTCCAGCTCGCAAGTCACGACCTCGATATCCGCGGCGCTGGCAACCTGCTCGGCGAAGAGCAGTCGGGCCATATCAAGGAGGTTGGCTTCGAGCTTTACCAGCAGATGCTCGAGGAAGCGGTCGCCGAACTCAAGGGTGAGGAAGAAATCCACGACACCGGCTGGTCGCCGCAGATTTCGGTCGGAACGCCCGTCATGATCCCGGAACACTATGTTCCGGATCTGCATCTGAGGCTCGGCCTTTATCGTCGTCTCGGCGAACTGACGGACTTGGAGGAGATCGACGGCTTCGGCGCCGAGATGATCGACCGCTTCGGTCCGCTGCCGATCGAGGTCCAGCATCTCTTGAAGATCGTCTACATCAAGTCGCTCTGCCGCACGGCGAATGTCGAGAAGCTCGATGCGGGGCCGAAGGGCGTCGTCGTGCAGTTCCGCAACAAGGAATTCCCGAACCCTGCGGCACTGGTGGGTTACATCGCCAAGCAGGGCACGCTTTCGAAGATCCGGCCCGACCAGAGCATCTTCTTCCAGCGCGAACTGGCGACGCCGGAAAAGCGCCTGTCCGGTGCAGCAATGGTGATGACGCAGCTCGCCGGGCTGGCGAAATAAGAAAAAACCGTACTGCCGCGTGGTGCGGCAGTACGGTCAAGGTCTGTCGAGCAAGTCTGTTTCAGGTCGTGCCGAGATCAGTTCGGCTTGCCGCTCGCCTTCATCCCGGCGATTTCGCGCAGCGCATTCGTCAATACATCGACCGATTGCGCGCCCATCACGGCATATTGTCCTTCGAGGATGAAGCAGGGAACGCCGGTCACGCCCATCTCGCGGGCCATGCCAACCTCTTCCTTGACCGCATCCTTGTCGGCATCGGAGCCAAGCAGAGCCGCAACGACGGGGCGATCGAGCCCTGCTTGCTCGGCGATATCGAGCAGGACCGCGTGATCACCGACATTGCGGCCTTCTTCGAAATTGGCCTTGAACAGCAAGCCGACGACGGCCGACTGCGCCTGCTCGCCGTTGGTCGCGGCCCAGCGGACAAGCCGATGAGCGTCAAGCGTGTTCGGGCTGATCTTCACCGCATCGAAGTCGAAGGCGATGCCGTCGGCATTGCCGAGTTCGCGCAGCGTGTCGTGGGCGCGATCGACGGCCGCCTGGCCGCCGAGCTTCTCGGCAAGATGCCGCTTGTGATCGATCCCCTCGGGCGGCAGGTCGGGATTGAGCTGGTAGGGGCGCCAGTTGACCGTGACCAGCACGTCCGGAAGATTGGCAATCGCCTGGTCGAGCCGCGCCTTGCCGAGATAACACCAGGGACAAACAACGTCCGAAACAATATCGATGCTGACGGTTTGCATGGTGTGGGCGCCTTTCCTTGTTCGGTTGAAGGCGAGATAAGCCGGTTTCATCCGGCTTTCAATGCGTTACCAAAAGGGAACCAACCCTCTATTGTGCGTTTTGATCCCACCAGGTCGGAAGCTGGTAGCCGTAGAGCGGCATGGTATCGGGCCGGCCGATATGCTTGCGTCGCGCCACCCACTGTGCGTCGAGGTGATAGAGCGGCACCAGATAGGAATTGTTGACGAGCAACCGGTCATGCGCACGCACCGCCGCCGTGAAGTCTTCGCTCGTGCGGGCCTGCAGGATGTTATTGACCATCCGGTCAACGTCCTTGTCGGCGACGCCGGCGAAGTTGTCGCTGCCCTGCCGGTCGCGCGCCTGTGAGGTCCAGCGCCCGGCCTGCTCGATGCCGGGTGACAGCGTCGAGGGGAAGGATTTGATGATCACGTCGTAGTCGAAGGACTGGCTGCGCTGCTGGTACTGCGAATCGTCGACGGTGCGCACGGACGCCTGGATGCCGAGAGGTGCGAGAAATCGCTGGTAGGCGAGGGCGATTTTTTCCTGGCCGGCATTCTGGCTCATGATCTCGAACGCGAGCGGTTTGCCCTGCGGGTCGACCATCTTGCCGTCCTTGATCTGATAGCCGGCCTCGCGCATCAGCGAGACAGCAACACGCAGCACGTTGCGATCGCGCCCGGACGCGTCGGTCACCGGCAGGCGATAGGTGCCGTCGAGGATCGCCGGGTTGATTCGATCGCGGGCGTCGCCGATCAGGCCGAGTTCGCGGTCGTCGGCCGGTGCGCCGAGAAAGCTCAGCGCCGAGTTCTGCCAGTAGCTCTGCGTGCGCGTATAGGCGCTGTCGAAGAGGTTCTTGTTGACCCACTCGAAGTCGAAGACCAGCGCCAGGCCCTGGCGGAGCTTCAAGTTGTCGAACATTGGCCTGCGGGTATTGAAGACGATGCCGAGCATGCCGGACGGCGTCTTCGGCGTGAAGGTTTCCTTGACGACCTCGCCGGAACGAACCGCCGGGAAATCGTAGCCGCGCGCCCACTTGGTGGCGCTGCCTTCCGGATAGATGTCGATCTCGCCCTTCTTGAAGGCTTCGAACAGCGAGTTCTCCTGGAGGAAATACTCCACGGAGATCTCGTCGTAATTGTCCTGGCCGACCTTCGAGGGCAGGTCCTTGGCCCAATAGTCCGGGTTTCGCTTGTAGACGATGCGCTCGCCCGGTTTCACCTCTGCGACGCGGTAGGGGCCGGAGCCGAGCGGCGGCTTCAGCGTGGTCTGGTCGAAGGTCGCAAGGTCGATGGCATGTTTCGGCAGCACCGGCGACAGGCCGAGCAGGAGCGGCAGCTCGCGGTCGGCATCCTCGGTGAAGGTAAAGCGCACGCTGCGCTCCCCGACCTTTTCGAGCTTCGCCACCTTGGCCATGCGGTTGCTGAAGGGGACACGCCCCTTGTCACGCAGCAGCTCGAAGCTGAAGATCACGTCCTCGGCGGTAACAGGTTGCCCGTCGGCCCAGCGGGCCGTCGGGTTGAGATTGAACTGGATGAAGGTCCGGTCGTCATCCCACTCCACTGTTTCGGCGAGCAGGCCATACATGGTGAAGGCCTCGTCGCGCGAACGCTGCATCAGCGATTCGTAGACGAGGTTGCCGTATTCCGGATCCCACATGCCGCGCGCGGTGGTGCGCATGCTCTTCAGGATGAAGGGATTGAGGCTGTCGAAGCTGCCGACGACGCCATAGGAGATCTTTCCACCCTTTTTTACGTCCGGATTGACGTAGGGAAAGTTCTTGAAATCGGCAGGCAGCGCCGGCTCTCCGTGCATGGCAATCGCATGCACGGGAGCGGCTGCCGCAGCAGTGCCGAATGAAGTGGCGGTCAGGATCAGCGCCAGACCGGAAAGAATTGCACGCAAGGTCACCTCCCGTGAGGGGTATCAACAGGCCGATTCCCCGAACGTTACCAATGCCGACGGATGAATCCAACCGATCCGCGGTCCAAATTCCGCCTAGTATGAAGTCAAAAAATGACAGGAAACACTGGATAATCGAAGCGAGCCAATGTAACAGGTGTTTCCGGAAACGGGGTCATGCATTTGCCTTATTTGGCCAACAGGACAACGGCGGCTGACGATACTCACCTGCGGAACAACTGTTCCGTTACCGGATTTCAGGAGACGGAATCACAATGATCTTCAAGTCGAATATTGCAAAACGTTCGGGCATGGCAGCGCTGGCGCTCACTGTAGCTGCTGCGGGCGTTCCGAGCGTTGCGTCTGCACAGCAGGCTGGCGGCAAGCCGCCGCAGGGCTGGTTCAAGGTTTGCACCAAGCAGGAAGACAACGATGTCTGCATCGTTCAGAACCTGCTGACCGCCAACAACGGCCAGCTCGTGACCGCTGTCGGCCTCATCACCGTCTCCGGCAAGGTCAACCGCAAGATCATGCAGGTTTCCGTACCGTCCGCGCGCCTCATTCCGACCGGCGTTCAGATGCAGATCGACGGCGGCAAGCCGGTCAAGCTCGACTACGCCATCTGCATGCCCGACAAGTGCGTTGCAGAAGCGCCGCTTTCCGACCAGCTGATCGCCAGCCTGAAGAAGGGCAATGAGGTCGTCTTCACCTCGGTCAACTTCCAGCGCGCTCCGAACCCGATCAAGATGGCCCTGACGGGCTTCACCGGTGTGTTCGACGGCGAGCCGATCGAGCAGTCGCAGCTCGAAGAGCGTCAGCGCCTGCTGCAGGAAGAAATGCAGAAGAAGGCCGAGGACGCGCGCAAGAAGCTTGAAGAAGCCCAGAAGGCTGCCAAGCAGAACTAAGCGGTCCTCCGCAAACTCATAAAGAAACGCCCGGACCTCGCGGTCCGGGCGTTTTCATTTGTTCGAGAGCGCAGTGCCTTAGTGCCGGAACGTCGCCTTGGGCCTGTAGTGGCCGACGCCATCTTTGTCGAACAGGGCATCGACTTGCGCGTGGCGCATCGGCCGGTCGCTGTCGTCGAATTCCAGGTTCTGCTCGGAGACGTAGGCGACATACTCGCTGTCGTCGTTCTCGGCGAACAGGTGATAGAAGGGCTGATCCTTGCTCGGGCGGATCTCCTGCGGAATGGCGTTCCACCACTCCTCGGTGTTGGCGTATTCCGGGTCGACGTCGAAAATGACGCCGCGGAACGGGAAAACCCGATGGCGAACCACCTGTCCGATCTCGAATTTGGCGTTTCTCTGTTTCATGACGCAACACATCCTTTCAGGAGATTATCTGGGTTGGCGAACCCAAAACATCAATAGGGAATTCCCTACACCCTCCATTGATCGATCTCGCCGCGCGTGTCCCGCGGACGCGCAAAAGTTGTTGGCAACATAATATCACACAATTCGACGGTTTCGTGCCGCTCCTTGTTCAGTGCGCTCGCAATCGTGCGCACCAAAGAAAAGGCCGGCGGCTCCGTTTGAGGAGCCGCCGGCCCTTGAGCACGGCTTGAACCGGTTGCCGATGCCGCCGGTTCCAATGGTTTTAGACCGAGTAGTACATG
Source organism: Ensifer sp. ENS06 (assembly GCF_014852205.1). NCBI lineage: Bacteria > Pseudomonadati > Pseudomonadota > Alphaproteobacteria > Hyphomicrobiales > Rhizobiaceae > Ensifer > Ensifer sp. ENS06. The sequence goes on from NZ_JACVBC010000001.1 coordinate 1,756,417, forward strand.
TCGTACTCGACCGGATGCGGGGTCATTTCGAAGCGCATGACTTCCTGCATCTTAAGTTCGATGAAGGAATCGATCTGGTCGTCGTCGAAGACGCCGCCGGCCGTCAGGTACTTGCGGTCCTTGTCGAGGCTTTCCAGCGCTTCGCGCAGCGAGCCGCAAACGGTCGGGATCTTCTTCAGTTCCTTCGGCGGCAGGTCATAAAGGTCCTTGTCCATGGCCTTACCGGGGTGCAGCTTGTTCTTGATGCCGTCGAGGCCGGCCATCAGCATGGCTGCGAAGGCGAGGTAGGGGTTGGCGGTCGGGTCCGGGAAGCGGACTTCTACGCGCTTGGCCTTCGGGTTGGTGCCGAACGGGATGCGGCACGAAGCCGAACGGTTGCGTGCCGAATAGGCGAGCAGAACCGGTGCTTCATAGCCCGGGACGAGACGCTTGTAGGAGTTCGTCGACGGGTTGGTGAAGGCGTTCAGCGACTTGGCATGCTTGATGATGCCGCCGATGAAGTAGAGGCAGGATTCCGACAGGCCGGCATATTCATCGCCGGCGAAGGTCGGCTTGCCGTCCTTCCAGATCGACAGGTGTACGTGCATGCCCGAGCCGTTGTCGCCGAAGATCGGCTTCGGCATGAAGGTTGCCGTCTTGCCATAGGCATTGGCGACCTGGTGCACGACGTACTTGTAGATCTGCATCTTGTCGGCGTTGCGCACCAGCGCGTCGAACTTGACGCCGAGCTCGTGCTGGGCGGCCGCCACTTCGTGGTGATGCTTTTCGACGGTGACGCCCATTTCGGACAGAACCGTCAGCATTTCAGAGCGCATGTCCTGGCAGCTGTCGATCGGCGGAACCGGGAAGTAGCCGCCCTTGACGCGCGGGCGGTGGCCGAGGTTGCCGGTTTCATAATCGGTGTCGTCGTTCGACGGCAGTTCCGAGGAGTCGAGCTTGAAGCCGGTGTTGTACGGGTCGGCCTTGTACTTGACGTCGTCGAAGACGAAGAATTCTGCTTCCGGGCCAACGAAGACGGTGTCGCCGATGCCGGATGCCTTGAGGTAGGCTTCAGCCTTCTTGGCCGTGCCGCGCGGGTCGCGGTTGTAGGATTCGCCCGAAACCGGATCGAGAATGTCGCAGATGATGACCATCGTCGACTGCGCGAAGAACGGGTCCATATGCGCTGTTTCCGGATCGGGCATCAGCACCATGTCGGACTCGTTGATGGCCTTCCAGCCGCCAATCGAGGAACCGTCGAACATGACGCCATCGGCGAACATGTCTTCGTCGACGCAGACCACATCCATCGTTACGTGCTGCAGCTTGCCCTTGGGATCGGTAAAGCGCAGGTCGACGAACTTGACGTCGTTGTCCTTGATTTGCTTCAGAATATCGCTTGCAGTCGTCATTTGCCGTTATTCCCTGTGTGAGATGACGAGGATTTGAAAAGAACCGGGCCGAACGGCCCGTGATGTCAGATGGCGTCGAGGCCGGTTTCGCCCGTGCGAATTCGGATGACTTCTTCCACATTGGAAACGAAAATCTTTCCGTCACCAATGCGGCCGGTTTGCGCGGCGTTGCGGATCGCCTCGATGACGGCCTCCGCGTTTTCATCCGCCAGCACGACTTCGACCTTTACCTTCGGCAGGAAGTCCACCACGTATTCGGCGCCGCGATACAGCTCCGTGTGACCCTTCTGCCGCCCGAAGCCCTTGGCTTCCGTGACGGTGATACCCTGCAGACCGACTTCCTGAAGGGCTTCCTTCACTTCGTCGAGCTTGAAGGGCTTAATGATCGCTTCGATCTTTTTCATGAGAAAATGTCTCTCCGCTTCTCCCTTGAAAGCAGGATCATGCCCGCTCGCCCTGAATATGCACGTTGCATGCCAGTTTTTCTGCGAAAATCTGTCAGAACGACAAAAAATCTGCTGTCGGCGCGCCGATTGCGGGATTTCCATACCTTCGGCGGGCGCGATCTGCCTATTTTTTATGATTTCCGATCTAGAGATGCCCGCTTTTTGCGGCGCCTCCGCGTCATTGCTGGCGCAAAGCTTGTTATTTGAGCAACAATTATGTGCAAATGCATGATTTTAAGGCAATCGTGAAGGGGGAGCTGAGGCCTTGCTTCACGCGCGTGGGCATGGATAAGTCTGGCCCATGCGCTCCGACCTTCAGCACCTGTTGATCACGCCCGCCGAAATGACGGCAATCGACCGGGCGGCAACCCAATCCGGCATCGATAGTTTTACGCTGATGCGCAACGCCGGACTGGCGGTGACGGCGGCGGCCCTGCGACATTTTCCGGATGCCCGCCGCTTCGTCGTGCTCTGCGGTCCAGGCAACAATGGCGGTGACGGGTACATCGCAGCCCGCGGCCTTGCCGAAAGCGGGGCGGATGCCGCGGTGTTCGTCCTCGGCGATCCCGCCAGGCTTCAAGGCGATGCAGCGCGGGCCTGGTCCGACTGGAGTGGTCCTGCTGCGCCAATCTCTGCATTCGAACCACAGGCTGGCGATGTCGTCATCGATGCGCTCTTTGGGGCGGGCTTGTCACGCGACCTCCCTGACGACGTCGTTCACCTTATAGAACGGGTCAATGCCAGCGGCGTTCCGGTCGTTGCCATCGATCTGCCGAGCGGCATCGACGGCCGGACGGGCGAGATCCGGGGCGCCGCCTTTGCCGCTCGCCACACTGTCACGTTCATGGCGCCCAAGCCCGGTCATTGGCTTCTGCCCGGGCGATCCCTCTGCGGCACACTCAAGGTGTTCGATATCGGCATTCCCGCGCGCATTGTGCGTGCCGGCGCAGGTTCGCTGCGCCTCAACGCGCCGTTCCTCTGGGCGGGCTGGGGAGGTGACCTGGCGGCCTCGACGCACAAGTTCAAGCGCGGGCATCTGGCCGTTTTCTCAGGCGACCGCCAGGCAACGGGCGCGGCGCGACTTTCGGCGGCAGCGGGCCTTGCGGCTGGCGCTGGCCTGGTTACCGTCGCCACCGGCAAGGCCGCGCTCGGCATCAATGCGTCTCATCTGACGGCGGTGATGGTGAAGGAGATAGACGGAAGGCGGGAGCTTACCAAATGGCTACAGGACCAGCGCCTGGGAAGCTTCGTGCTTGGGCCCGGTTTTGGCATCGGCAAGACGGCGAGGGACTTTGCGCTTGCGCTCTGCGATCGCTCTCTGGTGCTCGACGCCGATGGCATCACCTCGTTCCAGACAAACCCCGGCGAACTGTTCGCGGCGCTGGCGAAAGGCGGCGGGCAAATGGTGATGACGCCGCATGACGGCGAGTTCGCTCGCCTCTTTCCGGAGATCGCCGGAGACCATGGGCTTTCGAAAATCGAGAAGGCGCAGGCCGCGGCGCGGGCGAGCCATGCCGTGATCGTCTACAAGGGCGCCGACACCGTCGTTGCCGCGCCGGACGGACGGGCCGTCGTCAACAACAATGCGCCGCCGTGGCTGGCAACCGCCGGATCGGGGGACGTACTTGCCGGCATCGTCGGCGCGCATCTGGCGAAAGGAATGCCGGCCTTCGAGGCGGCGGCCGCCGCGGTCTGGCGCCATGGCGCAGCGGGCGCCAAGGCAGGGCCAGGCTTGACCGCTGAAGCGCTAATCGGCGCGATACCGCCGATCAGCTGATCGAAAACGCGCGCCCCGACAAGTCACCGCTTGAAAAGGCGACGTACGCCGCATCCGGAACGTATGCGCAGTTAGCCGCGCGTGCCCTTGGCGATCGGCTCCTGGTAGGTGAAGCCCAAGTCCCAGGGGAAATAGATCCAGGTGTCCTGGCTGACTTCGGTCACGAAGGTATCGACGAGCGGCCGGCCCTTCGGCTTTGCGTAGACGGCAGCGAAATGCGCCTTCGGCAGCATTGCCCGTACTTCGGCCGCGGTCTTGCCGGTGTCCGTCAGGTCGTCGACGATCAGCACGCCTTCACCGCCGTCCTTGGTGATTTCAGGCGTGATGCCCTTCAGCACTTTCATCTGCCCCTGCGTGTCGTAGTCATGGTAGGAGGCGACGCAGACGGTTTCGATCATCCGGATATTGAGTTCGCGCGAAATGATCGCGGCCGGAACCAGGCCGCCACGGGTGATGCAAACCATGGCACGCCATTCCTGGCCGTTGTCGGCTAGCCGCCAGGCAAGCGCCCGGGCATCGCGGTGGAACTGGTCCCAGGAAACGGGAAAGGCTTTATCGGGCAGCGACATGGGTGGGCTCCGGCTTGTCTGAACGAGGGTAAGGCGAAGCGTCCGGCAGATCGGGCAGGCGGGAACGCGTCATCCTGATTTGCCGACATGCAATAACGGCATTGAGGCCTTGAGTGCAAGGGCTTCGCGCTATCCCTTTGCCCGCGCATCGGCGATTGCCTGGATCATCGCCTGGACATCAGCCTCCGCTGCAGCAAGCGCTTCCGGATCGCGGGCCCGCACGACGATATCCGTCGAGAAGGTCTTGCCGTCAAATTTCGGGTAGGAGCCGATGCTCGTCTCCGGATGGTTCTTCTGCACTTCGGTCAGCGGGCTGCCGATATCGCCCTCGCCGAAGGGCGAGCGTACGGTGCGGGAGAGGAGGGGCGAGCCGACGTTCAGGCCGGGCAGCAGCGCGTCGAGCATGGCCTGGAAGACCTGCGGCACGCCGGCCATGACATGCACGTTGCCGATGGCGAAGCCAGGCGCTGTCGATACCGGGTTGGGGATATGGCGTGCACCGAATGGCATGCGCGCCATGCGCTTGCGCGCGTCGGTAAACTCCATGTTGCGGCGTTCGTACATGGCTCCGAGCAGCGCCATCGCTTCGGGCTCGTAGATGCATTCGACGCCGAAGGCGCGAGACACGGCATCGGCCGTGATGTCGTCATGCGTCGGGCCGATGCCGCCGGATGTGAAGACGTAATCGTAGCGGCTGCGCACCGCATTGATCGCCTCGACGATCGCCGCCTCGTCGTCGGCGACGATGCGCACTTCCTTCAGGTCGATGCCGACCATGGTCATCATGTCGGCGAGGTGACCGATGTTCTTGTCCTTGGTTCGCCCCGACAGAAGTTCGTCGCCGATGGCGACCATGGCGGCAGTGACGACTTTTATGCTGCTCATCGGGTGATCCTGTTTGTTTAGTCAGTCATTTAACAGTGAATTATTATTGTTCACATTGCGAGAACAGTCTGTTTCCCGGACGGCTCCTGGCATGCGGCTGCATTTTGATAAATCTTCCGCGCAGCAGTGATCAAGTGGGATCGCTTGTATCCAAAGGAGCAATTATGGCCAAGGTTCTCGTTCTCTACTATTCGGCATACGGACACGTCGAAACCATGGCTTACGCCGTGGCCGAAGGCGCCAAGTCTGCCGGCGCCGAAGTCGACGTCAAGCGCGTTCCGGAACTGGTGCCGGACGAGATCGCCAAGGCCTCTCATTTCAAGCTCGACCAGGCCGCGCCGATCGCCCATGTCGAGGAGCTTGCCCAATACGACGCGATCATCTTCGGCGCCGGCACGCGCTTCGGCACCGTTGCTTCGCAGATGCGCAACTTCATCGATCAGACGGGCAGCCTGTGGGCGTCTGGCAAGCTGGTCGGCAAGGTCGGCTCGGTCTTCACGTCCTCGGCCACCCAGCATGGCGGTCAGGAATCCACCATCCTCGGCTTCATTCCGACGCTGATGCATCACGGCATGGTCGTCGCTGGTCTTCCCTACGCCTTCCAGGGCCAGATGGGCCTTGACGAAATCAAGGGCGGCTCGCCCTATGGCGCCTCGACGATCACCGATGCCGACGGCTCGCGCCAGCCGTCCGAGGTCGAACTCCAGGCGGCCCGCTTCCAGGGCGCGCACGTCGCCAAGATCGCTGCGAAGCTTTCGGCCTGATCATTTCGACGCAATCGTTTCAAGAGCTTAGGCGGCGCCGCAAGGGGCCGCCTTTTTGTTTTGCGGCTAGCCTTTCCGGGTGATTCGCGAATGTGGCAATTCGTACCACACTTGTGCTAATATCCGCGGCGTTCGGCATTGAGTATGCCTTTGACGAGGAGGAATGCAGGGCCGTGCGGCAACGGCCCGCCGAAGACGGAAACGTCTTTCGGATTATCGGGAGGGAAGTATGGCGCGAATTACGTACACCATCGTTCCTCATGACGGCGGATGGGCCTATAAGGCCGCCGACGCCTTTTCGGAACCCTTTCCCAACCGCGAAACGGCGCTTGCCGCCGCCAAGGCCGCCGCCGCCGAACAGCAAGTCGGCGGCGACGACGAGGAGATCAGCTTCCAAGACGAAGAGGGCCACTGGCACTTCGAACACACGGATGGCGGCGATCGGCCTGAAGCGACCGTCGAAGACGGCTGAAACGGTCAAGGCGACCGGCTCATTGCGAACACATAGCGTTTAGTATTGCGTGCACACCATCTCTCCACGGAGGATATTCGATGCACTACAGCGTTCAGATCTTCACCTGGACCCCGCGGCAGGGTGTCCACCAGGTCGGATCGGCAATCGAGGTGGACGCCCCCAATTCCAAGGCGGCAGCGGTCTCGCTTCTCGGCCTCAGGCTGGAAAACCAGGGATGCGCAACGAAACTCGCCGTCCGCGTCTGGCACGACGACGCCTACCAGGCGGAATGCGATTGTTATTACTACAACAACTGAGCGGCCAGTCTCGCCGGCGCAACGTATCGCTCTCCTGAGAGCGTCGGATGCGCCTATCCTGTTGATCCTTGAAAACCGATTGCCTGGTGCGGGCGGCGGGGATCGAACCCGCACAGCCAAGGCCGAGGGATTTTAAGTCCCTTGCGTCTACCAGTTTCGCCACGCCCGCATACAGCCTAGATCAAACACTCAGGTCAAACAGTCAAGGGTGATCGGGGGTTTCGGGGTGGACAACGCGCTTAGGCGCGCTGTTCTCTCGTCTTCATGAAAGTGAAGACGGCCGCGGCAATCAGCGCCCCAAGGCCGTAGACGATAAACGCGTCGACAAACGGCCAGCCCGAATTGAACGAGTAGATGGCGGGTGCGGGAAACAACAGAACCGCCAAACCCGCGAGGCGCGAGGAAAAGACGCTCAAAGCCGAAACCTTCCTCAGCAGCCATCCAATGAGCATGCCCACCACCACCATCGATATCGCTGCACCGAAAACAAGCGCCAACATTGGTTCCCCTCATCTAAGCCACCATGGGGACGATAAGCTGATGCGTGTATCATCGATACGAATCATCTTATAGTTCCAATCGACTTGGCGCTTGCGGACGACAGTCAAGCCTTCAGTGTCAAGCGCTCAAGGACCGTGGCCAACCCGCCGAGATCCGCAATCTCGCGAAAACGCGGATGGTCCTCCGGCTTATCGTGGTGTTCGAACGACCAGGTGAGCGCGTGCGGGACATAGACACCCCAGCTTCCGGCACCGAGTGCAGGCACGATATCCGACTTCAGCGAATTGCCGACCATCATGCTTTTCAGCGCTCCGTCGCCGTGGCGTTTGAAGATGCGCTCGTAGGTGGCGACGGTCTTGTCGCTGACGATCTCGACGGCGTTGAAGTAGTCGCCAAGGCCGGAGGCGGCGAGCTTGCGCTCCTGGTCGAAGAGATCGCCCTTGGTGATCATGACAAGGCGAAAATGGCCGTGAAGCGCCTCGAGGGTTTCCTTGACATGCGGCAGCGGCTCGACCGGGTGCACGAGCATGTCGCGCCCAACGGCGAGGATTTCTGCGATGACCGAGGAGGGGACTTTGCCACCGGTAACGTCAACGGCGGTTTCGACCATGGAGAGCACGAAGCCCTTAATGCCGAAGCCGTAGAGCCCAAGGTTGCGCTTCTCTGCGGCAAGCAGCCGGTCGGAGAGATGTTCGGTGTCGGTGTGCGGCCTCAGAAGCTCGGCGAAGCGCGCTTCCGTCAGCCGGAAGAACTGCTCGTTCTGCCAGAGTGTATCGTCGGCATCGAAGCCGACGGTCGTTACAGTATGGGGCATAATATTACGGTCCGGCAATCTTGAAGGGTTGGTCGACGCTGGCACTTTTGCCGCTGTTGACGTCATTGAAGTGGAAGCGCAGCACATAGTCGCCGGCAGGCGCGCCGGAAACGTCGATGGTCAGCGTCGAATAGATTTCCTGGTTTCTGAGGTGGCCGGTGAAGGTGAAATCGCCGAACGCCTTCTGGCCGGCGAGCACGTCGCCCTTCGGATTGAGAATATCGAAATCAACGGTGAAGTGGCTTTCGAGTTGGCCTTTCGTTGCCGAATCCTTCCAGGTGAGGCCGATCGGCTCGATATAGGAGATCAGCGACTCTCCCTCCTTGAAGACTGCGCCCTCGCGCGGATCGTACATGGCGTAGCCAGTCGGCGCCTTGGTCACGAAAACCGCCTTGCCGATCGCCAGCGGCAACGTTTGCGAAAAGTCGCTCATCGCCTGGCGGAGCAGGTCATGGGCTTTCGCCGCGTCGCCGGAAGCCGCGAGCTTTTCGGCCTGCACCGCCGCGTCGGCAAGCGGGCCGGCATGGGCCGCGAGACCAGCCGAAAGCGTCACGGCGGCGGTCAGCATCGCCAGACGACGTATATGTTTCACCATGACGTTCCCCCATCGCCGGTTTCGACCGACTTTCGGCATCTGCTGCACCGAGTCAAGACGATAGGGCCGCCAGGCGAATGGTCAATGCTTCCAGAAGACCGGCGTCAGGATTACCAGCACGGTCAGCACTTCGAGACGACCGAGCAGCATCATCAGCGACAGCAGATAGAGTTCGGGATCGCCGAGCGTCGAGAAGTTGCCGGCCGGCCCGATGATCGGACCAAGGCCCGGGCCGACATTGGAAAGGCAGGTAATGACGGCCGAGGTTGCGGTGACCAGATCGTAGCCGAGCGCGCCCATGGCGAGACTGCCGAGCACCCAGAGCAGCATATAGGTGATGAAGAACAGGAAGATGGAGCGTTGCGTGTCCGCGTCGACGGTGTTGCCGCCATAGCGCACCGCATAGATCGCATTGGGGTAGACGATCTTGTTCAAACCCGACCGGATCGCATTGAAGAGCACGATGAAGCGATAGGCCTTGATGCCACCGGCGGTCGAGCCGGAGCAACCGCCCATGAAGGTGGCGATGAAGGCTGCGATGACGACGAAGGGCCCCCAGAGGCTGTAGTCCTGGCTGGCATAGCCGCTGGTCGAGAGGATAGAGGTGATGTTGAAGAAGGAGTGTGCCAGAGCCAGATGGAATTCCACGCCATTGGCGAGCCGATGATAGACGGCAACGGCAATCGAGAAGGCCGAGAGATAGCCGAGGAACACGATGATCTGCGGGTCGCGCAGCGCATCCAGCCTGCCACGGGCGACGAGCACGATCAGGATCGAGAAGGGTAGGCTGCAAAGCGCCATGAAGAAGGTGGCGGTCCAGAGCAGCGGAATGCTGCCGAAATAGGCGAAGGATGCGTCATGGGTGGAAAAGCCACCCGTCGCCACCGTCGACATCGCGTGGTTGATCGCATCGAAGCGGTTCATGCCCGTCAGGAAATAGCCGATCGTGCAGAGAAGCGTGATGACGACATAGATCGCGAGGAAAGCGCGGCTGAAGCTCGCGAGCCGGGCAAATGGTTTGTCGCCGGTGTCGGAGGATTCCATCTTGAAGAACGACATGCCGCCGACCCTGAGATAGGGGATGATGAACAGGCCGAGCACGACGATGCCGATGCCGCCGAGCCAGCACAAAAGTGACCGCCAGAGGAGGAGCCCGGGCGGCGCATCGTCCAGACCGACGATCACTGTCGCACCGGTCGTCGTGATGGCCGAGACGGATTCGAACAGTGCCTGGGCAAAATCGAGCTTCATCGATGACAGCCAGAGCGGGATCGCGCCGACAACCGAGAACACGGCCCACAGCATATTGACGAGAACAAAGCCGAACTTCTTGGAGAAGGGCGGCGGGCCCATGCGCGTCGCCATGAAGGTCGCAAGCGAAAGGCCGCCGACCATGAACGCCGAAGCGGCAAAGATCTGCCAATCCGAATGGCCGTAATAGAGATCGACCATCGCCGGCACCAACATGGCGCAGGCAAGATATATGCCGAGGATCGCCGAAATGTGCACGGCATGCCGGATCAGGGTTGCGTTCAAGCGTTTATTTCCCGGAAGAACAGTGTGGCCGTGCCGGCGGAACGGTCAGTGCGTCATTTTCAACGCCGGCCCGATTCGAGTCAAAGCCATGGCTTCGGGCGTTGCGATGTGCAATAGCGACGGCCAGCGACCAACTCAACGGAAGACCGCACGTGATGAAGCAGGATGTCGAAACCGCAACCGAAGCCTTGCGGGAGATCTTCCCGCCGACGCCGCTGCAGCTCAACGAGCATTTGAGCGCACGCTACGGTGCGAATATTTATCTGAAGCGCGAGGATCTTTCGCCGGTTCGCTCCTATAAGATCAGGGGCGCCTTCAACTTCTTCCGCAAGGCGATCGGTGCCGGCGCCTCGGGTAAGACCTTCGTCTGCGCCTCGGCCGGCAACCATGCCCAGGGCTTCGCCTTCGTCTGCCGCCATTTCGGCGTTCCGGGTGTCGTGTTCATGCCGGTGACGACGCCGCAGCAGAAGATCGACAAGACCAGGATGTTCGGCGGCGAGTTCATCACCATCAAGCTGGTCGGCGATATCTTCGACCAGTGCTACAAGGCGGCCCGCGATCACGTGGACGCAATCGGCGGTGTCATGGTGCCGCCTTTCGACCACGCCGACATCATCGAGGGACAGGCAAGCGTCGCGGCGGAAATTGCCTGGCAACTGCCGGAAGAGGTGGTTCCGGATCTCGTCGTGCTGCCGGTTGGCGGTGGCGGTCTTGCCGCCGGCGTCACCGGCTACCTCAAGGATAAGGTTGCAGCCGATCACTTCATCTTCTGCGAGCCGTCGGGTGCGCCGAGCCTGCGCGAAAGCCTGGAAACCGGCAGCGTCGTGACCCTCGATCAGGTCGACAACTTCGTCGACGGTGCCGCGGTTGGGCGCATCGGCGACCTCAATTTTGCGGCACTTCGGCGTTTCTCGCCTGACCAGGTCATGTTGCTGTCGGAGAACGCGATCTGCCAGACGATCATCGACATGCTGAATGTCGAAGGCGTCGTGCTTGAGCCGGCTGGCGCTCTTTCGATCTCGGCGCTGGAAGCGCTGGGACCGGAGACGCTTGCGGGCAAGACGGTGGTCGCGGTCGTTTCCGGCGGCAACTTTGATTTCGAGCGCCTGCCTGACGTCAAGGAGCGGGCGATGCGCCACGCCGGCCTCAAGAAGTACTTCATCCTGCGCATGGCACAGCGGCCGGGCGCGCTCCGCGACTTCCTCAACCTGCTCGGCGACGAGGACGATATCTCGCGCTTCGAATATCTGAAGAAGTCAGCGCGCAACTTCGGTTCCATCCTGATCGGCATCGAGACGAAACATGCCGAGAATTTCCCGGTGCTGAAGGCTCGCTTCGACGCCGCGGGGCTGCGCTACCAGGACATTACCGAGAACGAGATCCTTTCCAACCTCATCATCTGACGGGAGTGGGCGTCGCGGTCAATTATCGGCACTTAGGCTTTGACAGTGTCGGCCGCGGCGTCTAAGTCTTGGGCATGGCATCGTTTTTCTCGAAATTGTTCGGCCGATCCGGCAACTCCGAAGACCAGGCGCAGGCAGCACCGGGGAAATCCGAGGCCTATGCGGATTGCACCATCCGTGCGACACCGATGCGCGAGGGCTCGCAGTACCGTCTGGCGGGTAACATCGAGAAGGCCTCGGCCGAAGGCGGCGCCAAGGTTCGCAGCTTCATCCGTGCCGATCTCTTCACGTCCGAGCAGGACGCGATCGACGCGGCGCTGCGCAAGGGGCGCCAGATCATCGACCAGACTGGCCCGTCGCTGTTTTCCGACGACGCCTCGTCGCGCCAGGTCTGAGCCGGCCTGTCTCTTCAAGATAATCTAATGTAAACATAAGCTTGCCTGTCGAAGCTCATGTCTTGCGGTAGGAATGCCGTGGACTTGTGTCGGCGGTTCAGCCGGCTGGTCGACTGCGCGCCAAGTGTGTGGGCGGCCGCAAGCGGCAGCCCACACTGATCGGTTGGGGGCTCAGAGCTTAATGCGGAAGCGCGCAAAACCTTCGGCGGCGTCGCCAGCGTCCTCGATCGTCACGCCCTTCACCTGTGCCAGGAACTGCCGTGCCTTCGGTCCACTGTCAAATGTCACGCTCGTCCCGGCGAGCGGAACGAAGGTCCAGTTGGCGTCGGCCGACGGATTGATCGTGCCCTGGCCGATGATGTAGCGCACCACCACATCGCGGTTGGTGTCGGGAGCCACAAACACCACCTTGTCGGCGGTGATGTCGGGGAAGTTGCCGCCGCCGCCGGCCCGGTAGTTGTTGGTGGCGACGACGAATTTCTGCGCCGGATCAATCGCTTGTCCATTGAACTGCAGGTTCTTGATGCGGTTCGAGGCGGCGTTGATCGTGTTGCCGTCCTTGTCGAACTTCGGCGGTACGGAAAGGTCGATCTGATAGGTGACCCCGTCGATGACGTCGAAATTGTAGGACGGGAAGCCGCCGTTGATCAGCGGCGCGTCGGAAGCCCCCGGCTTGACCTCGTTGAAGATGCCGGCCGACATTTCCAGCCAGTTGCGCACCTGTTCGCCTGTTATGACCACGGCCTGCACCGTGTTCGGATAAAGGTAGAGATCGGCGACGTTCTTGATCGCGATGTCGCCGGCCGGAACGTCGGTGTAGTAATCGGCGCCGCCGCGGCCGCCGGCCTTGAAGGGGGCCGCGGCCGAAAGCACCGGCAGGTCGCGGTGCTCGGTGTCCTTCAGCATGTCCTTGATGTACCAGGTCTGCGCCTGGCTGACGATCTGGACCGACGGGTCGTCGGCAACCAGGGCGAAGTAGGAATAGAGCGGCGCGCTGGTCTTGCCGACGGGCGTGCGCACATAGGCAAGCGTCGCCTCGTGGTCCTTTTGTGCGGCGGCCAGAACGTCTTGTCGATCGGCGACTTCAGCCACGACTTTCTTTTCAACGCGGCGATAGATTGGCCGCGCTTCGCTTGTCGAGCTGACGACGCGCCAAGCTCCACCCTCACGCTCGATCAAGAGGTCGATCACGCCGAGATGCGAACCCCAGAAGCCGCCCATGACGCCGGGCTTGCCGGAGATCAGGCCCTTCTTGTTGTCGACGCCGCCAACACCGTCGAACTTCGGCCCAGGAAAATCGAGATGGCTGTGACCGGTGACGATCGCATCGATGCCTTCGATCGCGGCGAGCGGAACGGATGCGTTCTCGAGGTTCTCCGCATAGGCTTCCTGGCCAATGCCGGAGTGGGAGAGCGCCACGACGATGTCGGCGCCTTCCTCGCGCATCTGCGGCACCCAGGCTTCCGCCGCCTTGACGATGTCGCGGGCATTGGCCTTGCCCTCCAGGTGCTTGGCGTCCCAGGTCATGATCTGCGGCGGTACGAAGCCGATGAGACCGATGCGGATCTGATGCTCCTGGCCGGAACCGTCCTTCACCTTGCGGTCGAGGATGACATAGGGCTTCAGGAACAGCTCGTCCTCCCGCGCACTGGCGGCAAGCGCTCCCTTCGTCAGGTTGGCGCAGACGAGCGGGAAGTTCGCCCCGTTCAGCACCTTGAACATGAAGTCCAGGCCATAGTTGAATTCGTGGTTGCCGAGCGTGCCACAGTCATAGCCGAGCACGTTCATGGCCGCGACGATCGGGTGGAGATCGCCGTCCTTCATGCCACGCTGATAGGCGATGTAGTCGCCCATCGGGTTGCCCTGCAGGAAGTCGCCGTTGTCCACGAGGATGGAGTTGGTCGCTTCGGCGCGGATGGCGTCGATGATGGAGGCGGTGCGCGCAAGTCCGACCGTGTCGTTCGGCTTGTCGCCGTAATAGTCGTAGGGGAAGACGTGGACGTGCAGGTCCGTCGTTTCCATGATCCTGAGATGCGCCTGGTTGGCGGCAGCGCGAACCGAGAATGGATGCAACATGACGAGTGCCGAGGACGCTGCGGCCCCCGCAAGAAGCGAGCGGCGCGTGAGGTTAAGCGGGGAAGTCATCGATGTCATGCGGTCCTCCATTGATCAAGAATGCGGGTCTTCATGGAAACGGGATGCAATCGGGAGTTTTGTTCGTCGGAAGGCGAACGACGGTGGGTGGGCGCCGACTATGCCGGAAAGCCGACGTTTCCGAAAGCGGCAGATTTTCGCACTGAAAGGTTGAGCGACAGCGGACATCCGGTAAAGTTTTCTTCAAGTTTCCTGGTTAACGGTGCTTGAGGAAACGGAACTTTCTCAAGCACATGCCAAACGCCAACCTTCTTCTCTTCGTCGGCGAGGCGCTGGTCTACGTCACGGCGATGATCGGGCTTTTGCACCTTCGTGCCCGGTTGGGTCTCGGGGTCTTTGTCGCCGCCCTCGGCGTCATGCACTTCATCGAAACCTATCTCGCTGCGGTCTTCTATGTGCAACTGCCGTTCGGCGTGATTTCTCCCGGATCGGCCGTCCTGTTTTCCGGCAAGCTGATGATGATCCTCCTCCTCTATGTGAAGGAGGACGCAGCAACGGTGCGCCAGCCGATCTATGGTCTGCTCGCCGGCAATTTCCTGACGGTGGCGCTCAGCCTTCTGCTGCGGCAGCACGATACGGTGTCGATCGTGGCGGAGCGCTCCGCCGACCTCGCCTTCATCGACGAGATGGGGTGGCTGATGGTCTGGGGAACGACGATCCTCTACTTCGATGCGCTGATGATCATCCTGCTCTACGAGCGCCTCGGGCGGTGGTTGCGTCACTTCGTGACCGTCCGTTTCCTCATCTGCGGTTTCGTGGTGCTCACCTTCGATCAGGCCGCCTTCTATGCGGCGCTGCGCTGGTGGAACGGCGCCCCGGCCGAGGTCTTCTGGGGCGGCTGGATGGCGAAAATGCTGGCAGCACCCTTCTATGCCATTTCCGTCGGACTTTATCTCAACCTCTCGCGCCACCCGTCGCTTGCCATGTCGGACCGGCCGCTTGGCGACATCTTCAACACGTTGACCTTCCGTGAGCGCTACGAGGACCTCTTGTCGCGCTCCGGGCAGGACACGCTGACGGGCTCGCTCGACCGCAGCCGGTTCGAGGCCGAGGCACCGGCAATGCTGCGCGCCGCGAGCGCCGAAAACGCAGCCGTGACGCTGATGATCATCGACGTCGACCACTTCAAGGGTGTGAACGATCGATTTGGCCACCTGGAAGGGGACCGTGTGTTGCAGCGTCTGGTGGAAACGATGAAGTCGAAATTGCGCCCGGTCGACCGGCTGTTTCGCTATGGCGGCGAGGAATTCGTGATCCTGTGTCCGGCAATGATGCATGCCGATGCGCTGCGCCGCGCCGAGGAGATCCGGATTGCGATCTCAGATCAGATTGCGACGCCGGACGGTCGCTCGGTTACGGCGAGTATCGGGCTTTCTTCGACGCCTGCCGATGGGGTCTCTGTCGAGGATTTACTGGCGCAGGCCGATCTGAGGCTCTACGCCGCCAAGGGACGCGGCCGCAATTGCGTCGTCGGCCGATAGGTTTTCGGCCGCTTTCAGATGCCGACATTGGGCCGATCGATGATTTCGCGCAGCGAGAAGCTGGAATTGATCTTCACCACATGGGGCAAGGCCGAAAGCCAGTCACGGTGAATGCGTTCGTAGTCTTGCAGATCCTTGGCCGCGACCCGCAGGATGTAGTCATATTCTCCCGACATCAGGTAGCAGACAAGCACGTTCGGACAGAGCTTTACCGCTGCCTCGAATTCGGCGAGCGTCTTTGCGAACTGCTCCGAGAGCGAAATATGCACGATGACCATGATCTGGTAGTCGAGCGCCTTGTGGGCGATCCGCGCATGGTATCCGGCGATCGTTCCCGATTTTTCCAGGATGTCGACGCGCCGAGAACAGGCGGACGGAGAGAGTCCGACCTTCGCTGCGAGGTCGGCATTCGAGATCCGGCCGTTTTGCTGAAGAATGCGCAGAATCGCATGATCGATGGCATCAAGTTCGCTCATTCGTGATTTCCCTCAATCCTGCGCCCATTGTCGCAACATTCTTCGAAATCAATGCGCGCTGGCTTTCGTCTTTGCAAGGACATTCGATTGTCGGCGTGTTTTGCTGATTGCCTCATCAAAAGCGGCGCAAAGCCCAACAGGAGAGGAACGCAAGGATGCGTGTCGGTTGCCCGAAGGAAATCAAAAACCATGAATATCGTGTCGGCCTGACGCCCGGCTCGGTGCGTGAATATGTTGCCCATGGCCACGAGGTAATCGTGGAGACCAAGGCCGGGGCAGGGATCGGCGCGGACGACGATGCGTACCGTGCCGCTGGCGCGAAAATCGTCGCGACGGCGAAGGACGTGTTCGAAAAGTCGGACATGATCGTCAAGGTCAAGGAGCCGCAGCCCTCCGAATGGGCGCAACTGCGCGAAGGCCAAATTCTCTATACCTATCTGCATCTTGCGCCCGATCCGGAACAGACCAAGGGCCTGTTGAATTCCGGCGTCACGGCGATTGCCTATGAAACCGTCACCGACGATCGCGGCGGCCTTCCGCTGCTTGCGCCGATGTCGGAAGTTGCCGGGCGCTTGGCGATCCAGGCCGGTGCGACCTCGCTGCAAAAGGCCAATGGTGGCCGCGGCATCCTGCTCGGTGGCGTGCCGGGCGTGCTGCCGGCCAAGGTGACCGTCATCGGCGGCGGTGTCGTCGGCCTGCATGCCGCCCGCATGGCGGCGGGTCTTGGCGCTGACGTCAGCATCATCGATCGCTCGATCCCGCGTCTGCGCCAGCTCGACGATCTCTTTGCCGGTCGCGTGCACACGCGCTATTCGACCATCGACGCGCTGGAAGAGGAAGTGTTTTCAGCCGATCTTGTCATCGGCGCCGTGCTCATCCCGGGGGCAGCAGCACCAAAGCTTGTGACCCGCGAAATGCTGACCGGCATGAAGAAGGGGGCCGTCATCGTCGATGTCGCCATCGACCAGGGCGGCTGCTTCGAAACCTCGCATGCCACGACCCATTCCGATCCGACGTATGAAGTCGACGGCATCGTGCATTACTGCGTTGCGAACATGCCGGGTGCCGTGCCGGTGACCTCGGCGCATGCGCTCAACAACGCGACACTGCATTATGGTCTGCAGCTCGCCGACAAGGGCCTGAAAGCGATTGCCGAAGACCGGCATCTGCGCGCCGGCCTCAACGTGCACCGCGGTCGCGTCACCAACGCGCCTGTCGCCGAAGCGCTCGGCTATGATGCCTATGCGCCGGAGGCGGCGCTGAACGTCGCCTGACGGAATTGATCCAGCGGCCCGGCAAGCGATGCCGGGCCGATTGCCACGAAGGCGTCAGGCGGTGACGATCCGGCACTGGTAGCAGTTGTACATGGTCGAGCGCACATGGACGGCTGAAATGTCGGATCGTGCCAGTAGTTCATTCGCTCGAGTTTCAAGCTGTTCCCTGGTGATGACGTCACCGGTCCCATAGACGATCCGTTCGTCGGGGCCGTAGCCGCGCAGGAGATAGCTGTCACGCGAGCTCAGGATCGGCGGCAGGGTTTCGCCATCATGCGCCGGGCACGCCTCGGCGTGCATGAACACCGGGCCGGTTTCCGCGTAAGGCTGCAATGAGGAAAACGGTCGAAGCGCGAAAACCAAATAGGGCGCGCCGGCTTCGACATAATCCAGGCAATGACGGCACGGTACGCCGTCGCCATCGGAGATCTGTCGCTCCGGCGCATTGCCATACGCGTCCAGCCCGCCCTCTCTCATCCGGCGGGCTTCCGCGTCAGACATCGGAATATAGCGCAGCGACATGGTGTATCTCCTTGATCGGCTTGAATTGTTCGATCAGGAGAGTGCACCGGCCGCAGCCATCGGGACACCCGGAACTTGCCGGATGGTGTTCGTCAGAGGTTTTTCACCAGGCTCAGAAGCTCGGCATCGGTCAAAGGCTCGACCGTGGCCTCGCGGGTCGCGACTGGCGAGAAGCCGAATTGCTGATAGAGCTGCAGCGCGCGGGGATGGTCGAGGTTGTTGGTGGTCACCTTCAGCTTGCTCGGATTCAGCGCCCAGGCGGCAAACAGCGTCTGCAGCAGGAACCATTTGCCGAGCCCGAGGCCGAGTGCGTGTTCCATCAGCCCGAAATGCACAAGTTCGACCACATCGTCGTCGCCCTGATGCAGTTCGAAGAATCCGGCCGGCGCGCCGTTGACGTAAAGAACCGTCACGCTCCTCCGCTTGTCGCCAAGCAGTGCTGCCAGATCCTCGTCGCTCATCCGCAGCCGTTCGGTCCAGTGCCAGCGACGTCCGACGCGCAGATAGAGAAACCGATAGTAGCCGAGCGGAATGTCGGAGACGCGCAGGATCGCCGTCTGGATATTGACCGGCATCGGCAGGCTCTGCTTCGGCGGAGCGGTCATTTCGAGTTCGGTGACGTGCGCCGTCAGTGAGGCGAGCTTCGGAGGGCGCATGGCGTCACTCGCGACCTGTGACGACGGCGGTGTCGGTGCGGCCACCCCATTCCGACCAGGATCCGTCATAGAGCGTGTTGTCGGTGTGGCCGAGCGACTGTAGCGCCAGGGTGATGATGGCGGCAGTTACGCCCGATCCGCAGGTCGTGACCACGGGCTTCGAAAGATCGACGCCGGCCGCTGCGAAGGTCTGGCGGAGGTTCTCAAGATCCTTGAGCTTCCCGTTTTCCGAAAAGACGCCGGAAGGAAGGCTGTGGGCGCCGGGCATGTGACCGGAACGAAGGCCGGCACGCGGCTCGGCTTCCTCGCCATAAAAACGCGGGGCGCCACGGGCATCGGCGATCTGGATCGTGCCGTCGGCGACGATCTGCTTCATTCCGGCCAAGGAGGTAACGGCGGTGGGCGTAAAGCTCGGCTTGAACGTGGCCCGCTTGGGCGAGGGGACATCCGTGCTGACGGGTCGGCCTTCCCGGTTCCAGCCGTCCATGCCGCCATCGAGCACATAGACATTCTTGGCACCCATGATGCGCAGTTCCCACCAGACGCGCGGCGCCGTCATGATGCCCGGGCCGTCATAGACGACGATCGTATCCGTCTCGCTGACGCCAAGCGTGCCGACGGCTTCAGCAAAGGCTTCCGGCGAAGGCAGCGTATGCGGCAGGCCGCTCGTATGGTCGGCAATGGCATCCTGGTCGAAGAAGACAGCACCGGGAATGTGGCCGGCGTCGTATTCCGCCTTCGGGTTGCGCTTCTGTGCCGGCAGGTACCACGACGCGTCGAGGATCCGGATCGAGGGATCGCCGAGGCGCTCCTGCAGCCAATCGGCGGAAACGACAAAGGCGCTCTTGTTGTTGGTCACGATCGCAACTCCTTACTCAAACTGATGCGCGGTCTTCGGCGGTGCCGAAGCGGATACGGAACCGGCGGTTCTCCTTACCCTTTTTCTCGATCTTGGCGATGTGGATGGGGCCGACTTCCTGCGTCTCCGACACATGCGTACCGCCGCAGGGCTGGCTGTCGACCGCCGAGTTCTCGCCGATGCAGACAAGGCTGACGCGCCCAAGGCCGATCGGCGGGCGAACATTCTTCGACTTGACGATGCCGGGGTTGGCGGCCAACTCGTCGTCGGTAATCCACTGGACGTAAACGGGGTGGTTTTCATCGACGAGCTTCATCAGCGCTGTTGTGACCTCGTCTCGGTCGATCGTCTCGTTCATGTCGAAATCGACACGGCTCTCGTCCTCGCCGACCGACGCTCCGGTGATCGGGAAGGGGCAGACGACCGAAAGCAGATGGCAGGCCGTGTGCATGCGCATCAGCCGGTAGCGGCGCGGCCAGTCGATGTGCAGAACCAGCTTCTCGCCGATCTCGGGCGCCGGCTGGCCCTCGGCCGGCACATGGATGATGATATCCTTGGTCTCCCCATGGCGGGCGACCGCGATGTCGATGCGGCTGCCATCGGCGCGCTCCAGAAAACCCGTGTCGCCAGGCTGGCCGCCGGAGGTGGCATAGAAGCAGGTCTGATCAAGCTCGATCCCGCCATCTTCGAGGATTCCGGTGACGCTGGCCTCACATGTCGAGAGGTAGAAGTCGTCACGGAAGAGGGCAGTCACGGTCCTGGTCATCGCATTCCTATCCAACTGATTCGTATGGCACTGCAATGTTGGAAGCCGTCTTCAACCACGTCGGCACCGGCAGCCCCTTGGAGGCGAGGAAGTCCGGGTTGAAGAGCTTCGACTGATAGCGGTTACCATAGTCGCACAGGATCGTCACGATCGTATGTCCCGGCCCGAGGTCCTTGGCGAGCCGCACGGCCCCGGCGATGTTGATGCCCGTCGAGCCACCCACGCAAATGCCTTCCCGCTCGATCAGGTCGAAGACGTAAGGCACGGCTTCCGAATCGGGAATCTGGTACGAGAAGTCGGGAGTGAAGCCTTCCAGATTGGCGGTGATTCGGCCCTGGCCGATGCCCTCGGTGATCGAGCTTCCTTCGGATTTCAGTTCGCCATTGGCGTAGAAATTGTAGAGGGCCGCCCCTTGCGGGTCCGCCAGGCCGATCTTGACCGCGGGGTTTTTGGCTCTGAGGCCCTGGGCGACGCCGGCCAGCGTGCCGCCGGAGCCGACGGCGCAGATGAAGCCGTCGACTTTACCGTCCGTGTCGCGCCAGATCTCGGGCGCCGTGGACTCCACATGGGCGTCACGGTTGGCGACGTTGTCGAACTGGTTGGCCCAGATCGCCCCGTTTGGCTCGGTCTTGGCCAGTTGCTCGGCGAGGCGGCCGGAGATCTTCACGTAGTTGTTGGGGTTCTTGTAGGGAACGGCCGGTACTTCGACCAGCTCGGCGCCGAGCAGCCGCAGGGCGTCCTTCTTTTCCTGGCTCTGGGTTTCCGGAATGACGATGACGGTGCGGTAGCCGAGCGCCTGGCCGACCAGCGCCAGGCCGATGCCGGTATTGCCGGCCGTACCTTCGACGATGACACCGCCCGGCCGCAACTGGCCGGTGCGCTCCGCATGGCGAATGATCCAGAGCGCCGCGCGGTCCTTCACCGATTGTCCGGGGTTCAGAAACTCGGCCTTGCCGAGGATCGTGCAGCCTGTCGCGTCGGATACGGATTTCAGCCGGATCAGAGGCGTGTTTCCGATTGCTTCGAGCACGGACGGGAGAATGGCCATTTTCAGAACCTCGTGTTTGAGGACAGGCACCGCGGTAAGGCGGCACGTACCAGGTAAAAGCGAACGGCGGCCAGCGAATATCGACAACGTTCCGGGACCGCCGAAATGTTGGCGTGTTTTCGGCTCAGCCTGCACTTCAGGCAAGAAATAGCGTTTCGCCGTCGCTCTGTCCCGAACAAAAATCGTCTCCAGGGACTGCGAGAGCCGGCGGCAAGGAGCGCTGCCGCGAAGAAGGGCCGGGCAAGTCATTTTTCGCCCACAGAAGGAGATGCGTACGTGTTTCCCGGCGCGTGCCGAGGAGTGAGTGATGAGTATTCAATCTACGAAATCGGAACAGAAACTGGCTTGGGTGACGGGCGCAAGCTCGGGAACCGGGCGGGCACTGGCGCTCGCGCTGGTGCGGGAAGGCTATTCCGTCGTCGTGACGGCGAGAAACCACGACAGGCTCGTGGACCTGCAGCATGAAGCAGCAAGCGAAGGGCGGATCACCGTGCTCGACGGCGATGTCACTGACCCTGCCGACATGGAGCGGGTGATGGCGGCGATCGAATATGATCATGGGCACCTTTCGCTCGTGGTGCTGAACGCCGGGGTCGCGCTGCCGGTGCGCGGAGACGAGCTTCACCGCGAGGCCTTCGAGAAGAGCTTTGCCGTCAACCTCAACGGCGTCGTCAACTGTCTCTTGCCGGCGGTGGACCACATGAAGACGCAGGGGTACGGACACATCGCCATCGTCTCGTCGGTGGCCGGCTACGGCGGACTGCCGACCAGTGCCGCCTATGGCGCCACCAAGGCCGCGCTGATCAATATGGCGGAAAGCCTGAAGTTCGATCTCGACCGGCTCGGCGTCCGGCTGCAGATCATCAGCCCCGGCTTCGTCGATACGCCCGGGACCGCGCGCATTCGCTTTCTGCGACCGGCGCCGGTGAACAGTGAAGAGGCGGCAAGGCGCATCGTTGCCGGCCTGAAGTCGCGAAGGTTCGAAATTGCCTTCCCACGCCGGTTTGCCTACGCGGTGAAGCTCATGGACCTGCTGCCCTACAGCCTCTATTTCCGCCTGCTGAACTGGCTGACCCGCGGCAAGGCGGAGGCCATGGAAGGACAGAAGCGCGCCGGACCCGGCGGCCGTCCCCGTCAGGCGGTGTGAAGCACCAGTACCGCGCCGAAGATGAGCGCCAGTCCGACCCAGCCGATCGGCTTCAGCTTCTGACCGAACAGGAAGCGGCCGCAGATGGCCGTCCCGAAGATCCCGGTTGCGCCAAGTACGGCATAGGCGATGGCGAGCTCCATGCCCTTGATGGCTTCCGCCAGGAAGGCAAAGGCGGCGAGCACTAGCAGAATCGAAAGGATGCCCCAGCCGCGGCGGGCGAACCCTTCCGATTTCGTCGAGGCGAGGTTGGCCGCAATATCGAGGATGCCGGCCACGACCGCGAGAACGAAGTAGATGCTAGGCGCGCTCATCGGCGGCTCCTTCACGCGCTGCCTCGTCCTCATCATGATACTCGCCGGCATTGACGAGCAGGATGCCGACGATCGCCATCGAAAGCCCGAGCATTTCGCGTCCGGTCAGCACATGGCCGAAGACGAAAACCGAAACCAGGGTGATGATGGCGACGCCCGAACCTTCCCAGATCGCATAGGCGACGCCGACCGATATCGTCTTCACCGCCTTTGCCAGGAAGACGTAGGAGAGTGCGATCGAGACATACATGACGATGTGGCCGAGATAGGAGCCGCTTTCGGAAGCGGCCTTCATCACCGTCAGGCCCACCACTTCGGTCGCGATGGCGAGCGCGAGGAAAAACCATGCAAGACGCATGCTGTACCTTTGAACAGAAACTTGGATCGACCGCCTCTTAAGCGCTACGGGTCACGCGGTAAAGACGCCCCGTGCGCTTCACTCGAAGACGATCTGCCGGACGTCGATGTTGCGGGCACGGAACCCGGCCTCGCAGTAGTAGAAGTAGAACTCCCACAGCCGCTTGAAGCGCAGGTCGAAGCCGAGCGGCTCGATCCTGTTCCAGACCGCCCAGAACCGCTCCCGCCATTCGCCGAGTGTGCGGGCATAGTCGACGCCAAAGCCGAAGTCGTTGATCATCCGCAGGCCGACATTGCGGCCAAGCTCGACCAGATGCTCGCGCGTTGGCAGCATCCCGCCCGGGAAGACGTATTTCTGGATGAAATCCGGATTGGAACGATACTCCTCGTAGGATTCGGGCTTGATCGTGATGATCTGCAGTCCGGCCTTGCCCCCGGGTTTCAGGCACCGCTTCAGCTGCGAGAAATAGGTTGCCCAGAATTTTTCGCCGACGGCCTCGAACATCTCGATCGAGACAATGCGGTCATAGGTACCCTTTTCTTCACGATAGTCCTGGAACTTCAATTCGACCCGGTCGGCAAGGCCCGCACGCTGCATGCGTTCGCGTGCGAAGGCCAGTTGCTCGCGGCTGATCGTCAGCCCGGTGACCTTGCAGCCGATTTCCGTTGCCGCAAATTCGGCAAAGCCGCCCCAGCCGCAGCCGATCTCAAGCACATGATCGCCGGTGCGCAGGTTCGTCGCTTCCGCGAGCGCGCGGTATTTGGCTTTCTGCGCTGAGCGAAGATCATTGGCGCCCGTTGCATAAAGCGCAGACGAATAGGTCATGCTCGGATCCAGCCATTCGCTGTAGAAGGCGTTGCCGAGGTCGTAATGGGCCGAGATGTTGCGGCGCGCGCCGGAGTGGGTGTTGGCATTGCGCCAGTGCAGGAACTTGTCGAAAAGGCGCAGGAGCCCGCGCGCACGGTTCGGAAAATTCCTGCCGATTTCGGCGTTGACGAGGAACAGTTCGAGAAAGGCGCCGACATCGGGGCTGTCCCAGTCGCCGTCGATGTAGCTTTCCGCAGCCCCGATGGTGCCGCCCGAGATAGCACGCTGCGGCAGGTTCCAGTTGTTGAGGTTGAGGATGGCGCTGGGGCCGGCCCTGGCGCCTTTGATCACGAGCCTGCGGCCGTCTGGCGTGGCGAGCATCAACGTTCCCACTTGAAGGTGCACCAGGGCGCCAAGCACCATGCGCGCCTTGAGCGGAAAATCCCGCACGGCCGTCGCCAGATTTTCGGAAGATAGCTCCAGCGCACCGGCATATGCAGCAAAATCGGCTTCCAGGTTACGCATACACCACCCCCTCAGCTGTTGCATCCGTAACGTGAGCCTAGCCGCAATCGGGCGAGACGCCAACTGAGGAATTCTACCGGAGGCTCTACGTCTCCTCGGAAACTCCCGGTGCGCTTGTGATCTGCCGGAAGGCTGCCAGTGCCCGATCGCGGGCGAGGGCATGGTCGATGATCGGATTCGGGTAGGTTGTGCCGAGTTCGATGCCGGCTTCGGCAAGGGCCGTGGCGGGCGCTGCAAAGGGGCGATGGACATAGCGCGGGTGGAGGCGCTCCAGCTCTGGCACGAAGCGCTTCACATAGAGACCGTCGGGATCGAATTTCTCCCCTTGCAGGACCGGGTTGAAGATGCGGAAGAACGGTGCGGCGTCCGCGCCCGATCCGGCGACCCATTGCCAGCTTGCGGCATTGTTGGCCGGATCCGCGTCGACCAGCGTGTCACGGAACCAGGCTTCTCCCTTGCGCCAGTCGACGAGCAGGTCCTTGATGAGAAAGGAGGCGACAATCATGCGAACGCGATTGTGCATGTAGCCGTGACGCCATAGCTGGCGCATGCCGGCATCGACGATCGGATATCCGGTGAGTCCGCTGGTCCATCGAGTAAAATCGTCCTCGTCGTTCAGCCAGTGGAAGCGGTCGAATCGACGGTCGAGGTTGCGGCGGCCAAGCTCAGGATAATGAAACAGCAGATGATAGGAGAATTCGCGCCAGGCGAGTTCCTTGCGGAAGGTGGCCGCCCCTTCGCCGCTATCGGCCTGGGGCCCAGCTGCCGCATGCCAGGCCTGCGCCGGCGAAATTTCGCCAAAGGCGAGATGAGGCGAGAGCAGGGATGTGCCATCCGCGTCGGGAATGTCGCGGCAGCGTTTGTAGGCGTCGAGCTTCTCATCGACGAATTCCTCGAGACGGGTGGCCGCACCGTCTTCGCCCGGCGTCCAGACCTCGCTGAATGTCGCCGCCCAGTCCGGTTTCGTCGGCAGCAGCGACCAGTCGTCAAGGCGTTCCGATCGCGGCCATGCTCCCGGGGCTGCGATATGGTGCGGCCGGTCGATCGGCGGTGCCAGCTCGTTTTTTAGTTCGAGCGCGCGCCAGAACGGCGTGAACACGCGGTAGGGGCCGCCCGTCGTTGTCAGCAGCCGCATGGGCTCATGCAGCAATTGTCCTGCAAAGCTCTCCGCGATGATTCCCCGCTCGGCCAGCGCCTTCTTGAGCGCGGTATCCGTGGCGATGCCGTTCGGGTCGTAGCGCCGGTTCCAGTAGATGCGCTCCGTACCGCTTGCGCGCGCAATCTCGACAATCACGTCAAGCGGCGCGCCTGATCGAAGAACGAGGCGAGAAGCGTGCCGCGCGAGACTTGCGCCCAAGGCCTCGAGCGAATGGTGCAGCCACCACGCCTGCGCCGCCCCGAGCGGACCGTTGCCGCTGTCGGCGGGTTCGCGAATATAGAGGGGAATGACGGCTGCCTCGCCGGCGGCAGCCGAGAGGGCGCGATTGTCGGCCAGGCGGAGATCCTTGCGGAACCAGACGATGATGGGCGGCGCCGCGGCCTTTGTCATGAAGAACCATCGGGAGGTTGGGGATTGATCACCTGGAGAACATAGGTGCAAAATGAAAAAGAGCCATTCGCATCGCTGCAAATGGCTCTTTTAGAAAGTGGCTCCCCGGGCCGGATTCGAACCGGCGACCTGTCGATTAACAGTCGAATGCTCTACCGCTGAGCTACCAGGGATCATCCGCGCCGCTGTTGTGCTGTGCGCTTCAGAAGTGAGGCTGCTAATACGCATGCTTTTCTGATTTGCCAAGCGCTTTTTTAAAAAAAAATGACAAGTTCCGTTGCGAGGCTGTGGAGAAGTCCCCAATTGTGGGAAAACACGCCGGATAGGGAATGATGAATAAAAACAGGAAGCAGACGCATTTTGGCATTGATCCGCAAACACGACAGATCGTGCTGGGCAAATGGCGTATCGCGCTGCCCGACTCTCCGCTGCTGCGCATCCTGCTGGGTTCGCTGCTGGTGTTCTGCGGTTTTCTCGGTTTCCTGCCCGTGCTGGGCTTCTGGATGATACCGTTGGGCCTGATCGTGCTTTCCCACGACATTCCCTCGGTTCGCCGCCGCCGTCGTCGTCTGGCCGTTTGGTGGGCGCGCTGGCGCGGGAAGGCCAACTCCTCGAACGGCTCCTGAGCCGGACGCCGATTTAACGATCTTGTTGTCGAGGCAGGGCGGTCGGCAGTTTTCGGTTCCTCGCGGCCGTCACGTACCAATTCCGAATCTCTCAACAAGGGCCGTGGCCGCGCAGGCGAATGACCGGTTCCTCGCGGTCTTCCCCTCTGTTGGGGTGCTTTCGAAAACTTTTCGGCAACCCATCAAACGCATAATGCGGTCTCGAATCAGGATGGGGACCGATGGCCAAAGCCACTACGAAACGTCGACGCCGCAGTTCGGGCCGAAGCACCAGCAAACAGGGCGGCATGGCGCCGTGGTATCTGGCCGCAGCGCTCACCCTTGGCGGCGTCATGGCCTACGACCATCGCGCCGAGTTGCGGGACTGGCCGGTGGTTTCGGATGTCATGGCCTTTGCATCGCGATCGGAAACGAAGCCGAAGCCTCAGCGCGCGGTTCCTGAAGCGCAGGAGCGCGTTGCGCAGCTGGCGGATAGGCACAAACCAAATCCGAAGCCCAACCCAGCGACGAAGGTTGTCCTGGCCGCCCCGGTGCCGTCGGTGAATGTCGGCGTCACGCCGCCAACCCCTCTCGTGCGGCCGAATGAAGAGGTGAAGACGGCATCCATCCGTACCGATCAGTTCTATTTTTGCGGCATTCGCAACGACAACTGCGTGATCGATGGCGCGACCTTCGTCTTCCATGGCGAGACGATCCGCGTCGCCGATGTCGATGCACCGCGAATCCGCCAGGCAAGCTGCGACAAGGAGCGTTCGCGCGGCTTCTACGCCAAGCAGCGCCTGCGCGAATTGCTGAATGCAGGCGACTTCAGGCTGATCTCGGCGGGAGGGCGATCAGATGCCAAGGCCGGCGAGAAACTGCGCCTGGTCACACGCGGTGACCAATCTCTTGGACGTGTACTCGTTTCCGAGGGGCTCGTGCGGCCGTGGGAAGGGCGCCCGACGCCCTGGTGCTGAGATCACCTGGGAGACGATCGGCGGACATCGTCGATCGTTCTGTGGAAAGTATCCGTCCTGCAATTCGACGGCGCGTTTTTCAGAAAATGCCTCTTGCGGTTTTTCTGCAATCATTCTAAATCCGCGCCAACGCTTGGTTATCCGAGCTGTGAGGCCTCGTGGCGGAGTGGTGACGCAGAGGACTGCAAATCCTTGTACCCCGGTTCAATTCCGGGCGAGGCCTCCAAAAATCTCACCTCGTGAAGTTTGGTTTGACGTTCTGCCTTAGGGCAGCGCGGTAATATTCGCGACCCCACGTCCGCGCAAGCCACGTCTCCTATGCCTCCGTCGGATCTTATCGCTTCGGTGAATTCGGTAGAGGGGGAACGATGACTCCGCTGAGATCAACCGCATCGGTAGCGTCCGTCAACATTAAGAACGGAGGCAATGGCATCAATGAAAAAGAGACTGATCCTGACGGCGTTGGCGTGTTTTGCTGCGACCGCTATTGAGGCGCGCGCGGACGACCTGGTTTTCCAGCTGAAGAACAACACCGGCGCGGTACTGACGAATTTCTATACGTCGCCGGTCGGCGTCAATGAATGGGAAGACGATGTTTTCGGTCGGCAGGTCCTGAACCCCGGCGAGAGCATGGAGATCACGATTGCCGACGGGCGGGACGTCTGCAAATACGACATGCGATTCGAATTCGAGGAAGGCTCGGCCCTCGATACGACCGAGGACACGCAGGATCTCTGCGAACTCGGCGAATACACGATCCACGAATAAGCGATCTGGATTTCAGGTCGCCTTAAATGGAAAGAGCCTCGCCACTTTCAGTGGCGAGGCTCTTTTGATTCGGCGTTCTGCCTGGAATTCAATGGTAGCGGCGGATCAGCCCGACGAGCTTGCCCTGGATCTTCACGCGATCTGGTCCGAAAATGCGCGTCTCGTAGGCGGGGTTGGCCGCTTCGAGCGCAATCGACGCGCCCTTGCGACGGAAGCGCTTCAGCGTCGCTTCCTCGTCGTCCACGAGCGCCACGATGATGTCGCCGGGATTGGCCGAGTTGCCGTTGCGGATGATCACCGTGTCGCCATCGAAGATGCCGGCCTCGATCATCGAATCGCCCTTTACTTCGAGGGCGTAATGCTCGCCGCTGCCGATCATGTCGAGCGGAACGGTAATGTCATGGGTGTTGTTCTGGATCGCCGAGATCGGCACGCCGGCAGCGATGCGCCCCATCACCGGGACGGAAACAGACGTGCTTTCGGCGACCGGCGCCGGCTTCGGCGTGGCAGGAGCGGCGGCCGGCGGCTTTCCGAGGCTGCCCTCGATCACGCTCGGCGAGAAGCCTCTGCGCGGCTGTTGCTGGCCGGCGGCGTAGGCTTCCGGAAGCTTGATGACTTCGAGCGCGCGCGCCCGGTTCGGCAACCGGCGAATGAACCCGCGTTCTTCGAGCGCCGTGATCAAACGGTGAATGCCGGACTTCGACGCCAGGTCGAGCGCATCCTTCATTTCATCGAAAGACGGCGGTACGCCCGACTCCTTCATGCGTTCGTGGATGAACAGAAGCAATTCCTGTTGCTTGCGGGTCAGCATGGCACGTCGCTCCAGAGGCGTGAAACAAATCAAGAACAGACACTATCTGTTCCATATGTGTTCCGCAAGTGCCTAAAATTCCGTGAATTCAGGCAACTGGCTGCTTCTGTGGGGGTCGATTGGTCACTTTTGCGGGAGCGGGGCGGTTTTCGGCGACGGTTGCGTCCCAAAACAGCGCCGGGCAGGCCGGTCGCGCGCGTGATTCGAACGAATCGCGGCTCTCTTCGCGGAGAGACTTAAGTCGCTTGCGAGGCCGAGCAGGCGTCTTCGAACTCCTTCACCGTCTCGGCGCTGTTGTCTTCCGGAAGCACTGCGTCGGCCGCATCGGTCGCAACGGGCGTATCGCCGTCATAAACGAAGGACTGGATGTAGAACGCGAGCGCGCCCTTCCAAACATTGCGTCCATCGATCTGATGGCACGGCACGGCCCGTTCGAAATCGGTCTGGAGTTCATCCACCGTCGCGGCACTGAGCTTGACGTCAGGCATATTGGGCGATGCGACTATCGAAGCGAGAAGCAGGGCGGCAAGCACGGTGATCGTCCACTTGATGAAGGGGTGGGACTACGGGTTGGTAAACGATGTGAACCGCGCTTTCGTTCCGAAGTCCAGCAAGCATGGCGATCACTCTGCCATGTTCAACAGCTCTTTGCCCGCAGGCTGTGGCTGATTTGCGCCAGCCGCTCCATCTCAACCTCGTCTCGGCCGTTCTTCATGGACCGGCGCGGAGAATGCATCGGAGCTGCCAGCTTTCGCATCGGGCCTGGGGCGCGCAAAAATCCCTGCGGGGAAGGGCCTTCACCGTCTCGACAGGCCTCTAAAAAAAGATAACTTTGCGTGGAAAGTGGGGTGGTTGCATGCATAGATTGTCGTTGGTGGTGCTCGGCCTGTTGCTCACGGCTGGAGCGGCGTCTGCCGAAGAAGGGCGTTCGAATATCTGGAAACGGATCAACGCCTGGACGGTGGGATCCGATCCTTCCCTGGGAGGCTCGTGTTACGCGGCGACGAGCTATGACGCCGGCGCTATCCTTCGTATCGGCTTTTATCCGCGGGGATCGACGAACCTGGCGTTTCTTTCGATCGGCAATGCCGAATGGAAATCCATCGAGCCGCAGCGGGAATACGATGTTGCCTTGCAGCTCGACCGTGGTCGTCAGTGGCCGGCCGTTGCGTTCGGTGTTGATCTGACCGGCGCCAAGGCCCTTGTCGTCAACTTTTCCAACACCGACTTCTTTACCGAATTCGTTCGCAAGAACACCTTGGCGCTGGCCTTCGAGGGGCGCGTCGTCGCGAGCCTCAGCCTGCGTGATTCGATGAAGGCGGTAAGCGAGATGTTCAAGTGCCAGGAGGCGGTGAGCGCCTTGATCCCGAATGGCGGTCAGGGAGCGGCGAACGATCCCTTTGCGGGCGCCGGCGGCAATGCGCCGAACAACGATCCCTTTGCCGGCGGCGGCCAGACCAAGTCATCGAAAGATCCTTTCGCCATGTGATGGGCAGTCCGCTTGCCGCGGAGAGGTGAATATTCCTAAAATATTGCCTGGTATCGGCTAGGCACCCTCGACAGCGATGCGGGGACCTATCAAAATGCGGGCAAACGGGGGTTTTGCATGCGTAGATTGCTGGTCGGATTGGTAAGCTGTCTGATCGCCGCGGGATCGGCCGCGGCTGAGGAGTCCGAAATCATCAAGTGGAAGGATGTCGACGGCTGGACCGTTGCTTCCGACACCTCGATGGAGGGCTCCTGCTTCATCTCGTCGGTATTCGACGGCGGGGTCACCTTGCGCCTTGGGTTCTATCCCAAGGGCTCCGAGTCGCCGCTCTATATGAGCTTCGCCAGCGACGACTGGAGGTCGCTCGAGGTCGGCAAAGAGTACGACCTGACCTTCCGCTTCGACAAGACCGATCCCTGGAGCGCTTCGGCGACCGCTGCCGGTGATGCGAGCGAAAAGTTTCTGTTCGTGAACGTCACCGACGCCGAGTTCCTGACGGGCTTCGTGCGCAAGCGGGCCTTGGCCATCGCGTTTGAAGATCGCGTCATCGCAAATCTCAGCCTGCGCGGCACCGGCCCGGCGGCCGACGAGCTGATGAAGTGCCAGAGGGCGGTCGACGAGATCATCGCCGACGAGGGCCGCAAGTCCAAGGAGAAGAAAGCCGACCCGTTCAGTGCACCGAGCGAGAAGCGATCGGCGCGGGATCCGTTCAGCCTCTGAAAACAGGTGGCCACGGGATCGGGCAGCGTTTCGCGAAGGCCGAACGGTGGCTTAGCATGGTGGTGTCCCCGGAAAGACTCGAACTGGCGATCTGCTGATGACAAATCAGCCGCTGTTCCGATACCTCGGCAACCGGGCACCTTCTGATCGTTTTGGTGGAGCCGAAGGGAGTCGAACCCTCGACCTCCGCAGTGCGATTGCGGCGCTCTCCCAACTGAGCTACGGCCCCGTAGCATTCAGTCAACACGACCGGCGCCGATCCTGTCAATACGCGCGCCAGCGCGCCCGCTCGAGCGCCGTTGCACGATATGCGTTGTTCGATCCGGCCGGGCGCCGAAGGCAGTCGGTCTCTGAACCGCTTCTGCACTCCACCCATTGTCGAACTCTGCCGGCGGGTTTACGCTGCAACCTGACGATGGCGCTACGTGAACTGCGTTGAAATGTTGGCGGTATACGCCAAGCAGGAAATGACGTCCGGGCACTGGCTGTGAGCGCCATGATGCTCGAGCCAATTACACGATTTTCGTATGTGAGATAGGCCCCTGCCGGCCCACTGTTCCCATAAGAAACCTCTCCGTGGCCCGGCGATTGGAGGAGGATTGGCAAATGGCTCAGGCGATGAAGGCAGCCGTCGTTCGGCAATTCGGCGCGCCCCTGACGATCGAGGAAGTGGCAGTGCCCACGCCGCAGCCGGGACAGATCCTGGTGAAATACGAAGCAACGGGCGTTTGCCATACCGATCTCCATGCTGCAAATGGCGACTGGCCGGTGAAGCCCAGCCCACCATTCATTCCCGGGCACGAGGGTGTCGGCTATGTCTCGGCGGTCGGCGCCGGTGTCAAAAGAGTGAAAGAGGGCGACAGGGTCGGCGTTCCCTGGCTTCACAGCGCCTGCGGCTACTGTCCGCATTGCCGCACCGGTTGGGAGACGCTGTGTGCGGCCCAGTCGAACACGGGATACTCGGTCAACGGGACGTTCGCCGAATATGGCCTGGCGGATCCTGATTTCGTCGGCAGCCTGCCCAATGGGCTGGAGTTCGGTCCTGCCGCGCCGGTTCTGTGTGCCGGGGTCACCGTTTACAAGGGGTTGAAGGAAACGGAAGTCCGTCCCGGTGAATGGGTTGCCATCTCCGGCATCGGGGGGCTTGGCCACATGGCCGTGCAGTACGCAAAGGCGATGGGCATGCATGTCGTCGCGGCGGACATCTTCGACGACAAGCTGGCACTTGCAAAGCAATTGGGCGCCGACCTGACAGTCAACGGCAAGGCCAAGGATGCGGTCGAGCAGGTGATCAAGGCCACCGGCGGCGTGCATGGAGCGCTTGTGACTGCAGTCTCGCCCGCGGCGATGGAACAGGCGTTCGGTTTCCTGCGTTCGCGCGGCACCATGGCGCTCGTCGGCCTGCCCCCAGGTATGATCTCGGTGCCGGTCTTTGAGACTGTTCTTAAGCGCATCACCGTGCGTGGATCGATCGTCGGCACCCGCCAGGACCTGGAAGAGTCGCTCCAGTTCGCCGCTGAAGGCAAAGTCGCGCCGCATTTCTCGTGGGATAGCCTCGAGAATATCAATGAGATCTTCCGCCGCATGGAAGCCGGGAAGATCGACGGTCGCATCGTGATGAGCCTGCAGTAATCGACTTTGACAGGCCCGGCTGGTCGAGGCTCGCCGGGTCCGTGTCGATGCCCAAGGGACACGTGTCGAGCATTTACTCTTATGCGCCTTCCTTAGATCGCCGGTCACCAGAGGGCCGTCGGGCGAGATGCCGATAGACCTTTTGCAGAAAGGAAATGGCAATGAGCAAAGGCATGTTCTCAGACCAGCATGCACTGTCCAGGCGCGATCTCCTGCTGGTGGCGGGAACTGCGGCGGCCACGCTTACAGCCTACGGTCATGCTGCCCGTGCCGCGCCAGGCCCAAGCAACCTCGTGATCGACGACGTGAAGCAGGATGAGGACATCTTTGCCTATATCAGCAGGATCAAGGGCGGCTTTGACGAGACGACCTATCGGCAAGTTCTGGGATGCGCGAATGCGTTCAAGGAAGGAGACCAGACGATCGCTGTGGCTGCGGAAAATGATACGTCCCGAACGAACGCCCGAGCCCTCCTGGCAAGAACGAAGATCGCAGACCTCGATCAGCACCCGCTGTTTGAGGACGATCTGCAACGACTGATTTGGCAGACCACCGACAGGGCTCAACAAGAAAAGCTGAAAGACTGGACGATGGGCCAGCTGAAGGAATTTCTTCTGACCAAATCGGAAGATGAGATCAAAGGCGTCATGCATGGCCTGACCAGCGATACCATCGGCTGCGTGCCGAAGCTGATGAGCAATGAAGAGTTGATCGCCGTCAGCCAGAAGATTTTCAATGTCATGCCCGGCACCAAGTTGGGGGCCAAGGGATACATGGGCGCACGTATCCAGCCGAATTCGCCGACCGACCACCCCGACGACATCATGTGGCAGGTCTTCGATGCGTTTTCCTATGCGACCGGCGACATCGTCATCGGCACCAACCCGGTGGACAGCACCGTCGACAGCGTCGTCACGGTGGAGCGGGCGCTCAAGGACATCGTGGATACGTTCAAGCTGGTCGACGTCATTCCGTGGTGCGTGCTCGCTCACATCGACGTCCAAGGTGAGGTAAGCGAAGACTTCCCCGGCACAGTTTCCACCGTGTTCCAGAGCCTTGCCGGTACGGATGATTGCAACAAGATCTTCGACATCACCAATGAGAAGATCCTGAAATATGCGCGCGCCAAGGCAGGGGAGCGGTACGGCCTTTACTTCGAAACCGGACAGGGCTCGGAATTCACCAACGGCGCGGCAAACGGCGTCGACATGATGGTGCTTGAGTCCCGGAAGTACGGGTTCAGCCGGGCTGTCGGCATGGAGCTTGCGAAAGTGCAGCCGAAAGGCGCATGGCTGCATGTCAACGACGTCGCCGGCTTCATTGGGCCGGAGGTCTTCAAGAGCCGAGAACAACTCGTTCGGTGCTGCCTCGAGGACATGGTCATGGGCAAGCTCCATGGGCTGACCATCGGTCTCGATATATGCACGACCCTGCACATGACCGTCAGCCTGGACGATCTGGATTGGTGCCAGGATCAGATCATGCCGGCCAATCCGGCCTATCTGATTGCTCTGCCGACCAAGAACGACCCGATGTTGAGCTATCTCACGACCGCATTTCAGGACCACGTACGCGTGAGGGATAAGTTCGGCTTCAAGGTCAACGATGCGATGTGGGATTTCTACAAACGCCTTGGAATTGTCGGCAAGGACAACAGCTACACGTCAAAATACGGCGATCCTCTTTGGGTCTATTATCAGTACCGCCTCGCCAAGGGGGACAAGCGCTCCAAGGACGCCGTTTACGCCGAGGGCAGGCGGATGATGACGGAGGTCGAGGCAAGAGGCGTCGACCTGGCCACGGGCCACGGTGAGAAGATATGGGATCTCAACCCGTCGCTCGCGACGAAAGTGAGGGGTCTTTATGACGACGCCAAACTCTCTCTTTGGGCCGAGCTTACGCCGGAGTTCATAGCGGCAGTGCCCAGCGTCGTTCCGGTTCGCACCCTGTCCAAGGACCGGAACGACTACATCGCGCATCCGACGACCGGTGAAACGCTGAGCCCGGACTCAATCAGGGCGATTGACGCGATCAGGACGTCCTGGAAAGGCGATATGCCCAAGGGCCAGATTGTCATCTCAGATGGTCTGAACGCCAAGGCCATCATGGATGACGGCCATCTTTCGCCCTACCTGGAGGAGATGCGCAGGCTGCTCGGCGATGCCGGCGTGTCGGTGAGCGACAAGAATATCCTGGTCACCAGCGGCAGAGTGCGGGCCGGCTACCGGATTGGCGAGATGCTGTTTGCCGACGCCGATCCCAACACGTTTCGCGGAATTCTCCACATCATCGGCGAGCGGCCCGGAACCATGCACCACGCCTACTCGGTCTACATCACGGTTGCGAAGGGCAAGCGTTGGGCTGAGAAGGATATCGATCACGATATGACGAAGCTGGTCAGCAACGTCGCCGATACCGCACTCGCACCCAGGGAGGCGGCGAAGGAAACCCTGACCATTATCCGGGAGATCATCGGCAAGGACGTAAACGGCAGCCGGCGATTCGGGTGACCACAAACGCGCTACAGGGCAACAAGGGCGTCCGTCCGGAATAAGCGTCGGGCCGTGTATACCGTTGGGGCAGCCGCATACTCTCGCTTTCGGGCCCCCAAATCGCGGTTGCTTCTTCGGATCGTGGCTTTCCGGCGTCAGAATCGCTTCTTTAGAAAGTAGCGCGCAATCGCCCCATCACCGCCTTCAAGCTCGCCGAAAACTTCGAAGCCGAGTTTTTCATAAAAGGGCCTGGCCTGGAATTCGAAGGTGTCGAGCCAAAGGCCGACATAGCCGCGCTGGCGTGCGATCTTCTCCGCTTCTTCGACAAGGCGCCGGCCAAGGCCCTGGCCGCGGTACTCATCAGGGACGGCGAGGTAACGGATAAAGGCCCAGCCATAGCCATCCGTCGCATAGAGCCCGCCCGTCGCGACTTTCGTCTCCGGATCGCGAAGCACGATTGCAAAACCGGGCAGATCGACCATGCCGCTATGGGCATCGTTATAGGCATCCAGCGGCGCAACGATGCCGCTGAGGTCATTCTGACTGGGGTCTTCGAGAAGGATGTCTATGATCGGGGTGAGCATGATGGGAACTTGGTCGAATGGTGGTTCGGTCTATAAATTCTCG
Source organism: Ensifer sp. ENS06 (assembly GCF_014852205.1). Taxonomy (NCBI): domain Bacteria; kingdom Pseudomonadati; phylum Pseudomonadota; class Alphaproteobacteria; order Hyphomicrobiales; family Rhizobiaceae; genus Ensifer; species Ensifer sp. ENS06. Next base: position 1,792,321 of record NZ_JACVBC010000001.1, read on the forward strand.
TTTTGTTCTCTAGAGAAATCCAACCCGAGGAAAACCTCGGGTTGGCAATGATGGTGGTCGTCGTCGTCATCAACGACGACGGGCCGCTTAGCTGCAGCCGCTCGTCGCGCCGCAGGTGTCGCACTTCTCGCAGGTACCGTTGCGCACCATCGTGAAGTTTTGGCATTCGGTGCACATGTTGCCGGTGTAGCCCTGCATGATCGAGCGGGCGCGGCGCTCAGCTTCCACCTTCTTGGCGTCCGACTTGGCCGATGCCGCTTCGGCGGCCGCCTTGTCGGAGAAGAGGGCGGTTACTTCCTGCTCGACTTCGTCGGCGATCTCTTCTGCCAGTTCCGCAGCGCGCTCTTCATAGTCGCGCTTGAAGGCGACGATTTCGGACGTTGCGATCGCCGTCGTCGTCTCGATCTTGCGCACCGTGTTTCCGGCGATCGCCGTCACGGTTGCGCCAGAGGAGGCGCGGGCAGGGGCTGCCGTCGACGAGCCCTTCGGCTCGCTGGAGGCCCGGTCACCGGTGCCACCGACGATCGTCGGCTTGTAGCCGCGGGTCCAGCCGGTCGAGATCAGGTTGGTCTTGCCTTCCTGAATGCCCTTGCCGAGCGCGGTATTGCCGAAGTCTGACGTGTCGACATGGGCGAGGTCGTGACGGCCGAGATAGGAAACCGCCAGTTCGCGGAAGACGTAGTCGAGGATCGACGTCGCGTTCTTGATCGCGTCGTTGCCCTGGACCATGCCGGCCGGCTCGAACTTGGTGAAGGTGAAGGCCTCCACATATTCTTCGAGCGGCACGCCGTACTGCAGGCCGAGCGAGATGGCGATGGCAAAGTTGTTCATCATCGCACGGAAGGCGGCCCCTTCCTTGTGCATGTCGATGAAGATCTCGCCGAGGCGGCCGTCACCGAATTCGCCGGTGCGCAGATACACCTTGTGACCACCGACGACGGCCTTCTGGGTGTAGCCCTGGCGGCGGTTCGGCAGCTTTTCGCGGGCGCGGATCACCTTCTCGATGACGCGCTCGACGATCTTCTCGGTGATGGTGACGGCCTGGGCGGCGGCGGGCGCCTGGATCAGATCCTCCAGCGCATCCTCGTCCTTGTCGTCCTCGATCAGCGAGGCGTTCAGCGGCTGCGACAGCTTGGAGCCGTCACGGTAGAGCGCGTTTGCCTTCAGCGCCAGCTTCCACGAAAGCATGTAGGCGTTCTTGCAGTCCTCGACGGTCGCCTCGTTCGGCATGTTGATCGTCTTGGAGATCGCGCCCGAGATGAACGGCTGGGCGGCCGCCATCATGCGGATGTGGCTTTCGACCGAGAGATAACGCTTGCCGATCTTGCCGCAGGGGTTGGCGCAATCGAAGACGGGCAGGTGCTCGTTCTTCAGGAACGGTGCACCTTCGAGTGTCATCGCGCCGCAGACGTGAATGTTCGCCGCTTCGATGTCCTTCTTGGAGAAGCCCATGTGGTCGAGCAGGTTGAAGTCCATCGCGGCGAGCTGTTCGTCGGAGACCTTCAGTGTGCCCTTGAGGAAGTCGGCGCCGAGCGTCCACTGGTTGAAGACGAACTTGATGTCGAAAGCGGACTTCAAGGCGGCGTTGACGGCTTCCACCTTCTCGTCGGTGAAGCCCTTGGCCTTCAGTGTCGACGGGTTGATCGCCGGAGCCTGGTTCAGGTTGCCGTGACCGACTGCGTAAGCTTCGATTTCGGCGATCTGGCTTTCGCTGTAGCCGAGAGAGCGCAGCGCTTCCGGAACGGCGCGGTTGATGATCTTGAAGTAGCCGCCGCCGGCGAGCTTCTTGAACTTGACCAGCGCGAAGTCAGGTTCGATGCCGGTCGTGTCGCAGTCCATGACGAGGCCGATCGTGCCGGTCGGTGCGATAACCGTTGCCTGGGCGTTGCGATAGCCGTGCTTTTCGCCGAGTTCCAGTGCCTTGTCCCAGGCGCTCATGGCGTGGATGACGAGGTCCTGGTCCGGATTGTCGGCATGGATGAGCGCGACCGGGTTGACCGAAAGCGCTTCGTAACCGGTCGTCTCGCCATAGGCGGCGCGGCGATGGTTGCGGATGACGCGCAGCATGTTGTCGCGGTTTGGCGCAAAGCCCGGGAACGGACCGAGCTTTTCGGCCATCTCGGCCGAGGTGGCATAGGAGACACCGGTCATGATCGCCGTCAGCGCACCGGCGATGGCGCGGCCTTCGGTCGAGTCATAGGGAATGCCCGAGGACATCAAGAGGCCGCCGATGTTGGCGTAGCCAAGGCCGAGCGTGCGGTATTCATAGGAAAGCTCGGCAATCTCGCGGGACGGGAACTGCGCCATCATGACCGAGACTTCGAGAACGATCGTCCACAGGCGGACGGCGTGCTCGTAGTCTGCGATGTTGATGCGCTTGGTCGCCGCATCCTTGAACATCATCAGGTTCAGGGAGGCGAGGTTGCAGGCGGTGTCGTCGAGGAACATGTACTCCGAGCACGGGTTCGATGCGCGGATCGGGCCGGCAGCGGGGCTCGTGTGCCAGTCGTTCATGGTCGTGTTGAAGTGCAGGCCCGGATCGGCCGACGCCCAGGCGGCGTAGGAGATCGATTCCCAGAGGTCGCGCGCCTTCAGCGTCTTCATGACGCGGCCGTCCTTGCGGGCGGTCAGGTGCCAGTCGCCATCGGCTTCGACGGCGCGCAGGAAGTCGTCCTTGATCGAGACCGAGTTGTTGGAGTTCTGGCCCGAAACCGTGAGGTAGGCTTCCGAATCCCAGTCGGTGTCGTAGGTCTTGAACTCAAGGTCCTTGTAGCCTTGCTTCGCGAACTGGATAACGCGCTGGACATAGTTTTCCGGAACCAGCGCCTGCTTGGCGGCGCGGATCTCGCGCTTCAGCGCCGGGTTCTGCTTCGGGTCATAGCAGGCGTCGTCGGTGCCTTCGCAGTTGACGCAGGCCTTCATGATCGCCTTCAGATGCTTGGCGACGACCTTGGAACCGGTGACGAGGGCGGCAACCTTCTGCTCTTCCTTGACCTTCCAGTTGATGTATTCCTCGATATCCGGATGGTCGATGTCGACGACGACCATCTTGGCGGCGCGGCGGGTGGTGCCGCCCGACTTGATGGCACCGGCAGCACGGTCGCCGATCTTCAGGAACGACATCAGGCCGGAGGACTTGCCGCCGCCCGAGAGCTTTTCGCCTTCGCTGCGCAGATAAGAGAAGTTGGAGCCGGTGCCAGAACCGTACTTGAACAGGCGCGCTTCACGCACCCAGAGATCCATGATGCCGCCTTCGTTGACGAGATCGTCACCGACCGACTGGATGAAGCAGGCATGCGGTTGCGGATGCTCATAGGCCGACTTGGACTTGGTCAGCTTGCCGGTAAAGGGGTCGACATAGAAGTGGCCCTGGCCGGGGCCGTCGATGCCGTAGGCCCAGTGGAGGCCTGTGTTGAACCATTGCGGCGAGTTCGGCGCGACGCGCTGGGTGGCGAGCATGTAGGCAAGTTCGTCCTGGAAGGCCGAAGCGTCTTCCTCGGTGTCGAAGTAGCCGCCCTTCCAGCCCCAATAGGCCCAGGTGCCGGCCAGGCGATCGAAGACCTGACGGGCATCGGTTTCGGAACCGTACTGCTCATCCTTCGGCAGCGCCTTCAGCGCATCCGTGTCGGGAACCGCGCGCCAGAGGAAGGAGGGGACATCGTTCTCCTCGACGCGCTTCATCTTGGCGGGAACGCCGGCCTTGCGGAAATACTTCTGGGCGAGAATGTCGGCGGCAACCTGGCTGAACTGAGCCGGCACGTCGATATCGGCAAGGCGGAAAACGATCGAACCATCGGGGTTCTTGATTTCACTCGTAGCCTTGCGGAATTCGATCTCCGCATAAGCGGATTGCCCGGCTTTTGTGAAACGACGTTCGATCTTCATTGTCCCTGGTCCTTCGTGTTGCCTAGCGCCCGCCACAGGCGCAATTGTCCCCGCCCGGCCGCGAGGGCATCCCGCAGCCAGTCTCAGCTTCCGTCCTTGGAGAGAAACCCATAACTGGGTGACCCTGTATCTTGTGAGATAGGCTGTCTGCAAATACTAAATATAGTATCAACAACTTCTTGATGCCAGCCAAATATTGCCCCGGTGGACCCGAAAAATCGCACAGAAATCCTCAGGGCGACCCCATGGTGAAATCCATGACTGCCGCCTTTCAGAACCGCCGATTTGGGGAGAGGAACCGGGACTTGAACAATCCGGTCCGCCGCCGTTGCAACGTGAAATCCATTAACCGTGAATCGTCCGGAGGCGTCAAGGGGTGGTTTGTGACGGAAGTTTGAGCCCTAGATGTTGTGTGGACCGGCTGTGGAAAACGGGGACATCGGTCAACGCCATGAAAATCAGGCACTTCCGGAGGTTGCCTGTGAGACTGACGCAACGGTCGGCACGCAATCGAAATTTTGACGGGTAAAAACCCGCATAAAAAGTGTCCCTTACGGCAGGCTCGGTTGCATCGGTGAAAGCGATATGGGGTGGGGCAGTGATTCGTTTTTTGGCGGTCCCGTAAGCACCGGCATTTGGTTCGCAGCCGACGTCGGCGCGGCCTCGGCACGCCTGAACATCAACGTCTTGCGACAGGCCCGAAACTCCAAGCGTGGTCGGGCTCTCGGGCGCGGATGCGCCCTAGGCGGGCCAGACGCGTCTGCGCGCGGTCTGGCCCTGCTGATCTCAATCGACGCGCTTTTGCAGCTCGCGTGCGCCGTTCGGCGCATTCACCTTGCCCTCGGTGATGAAGTAGGCAAACACGTCACGCGGCTCCTTCCTGGCCGTGCGATCAGGCGCACTTTTTTCAAGCCCACTCGGCTCGTCGCCAGCCGCAAACGCCTTGGCGCGCTCGGCCCAGAGGTCGAGCTTGTCGGCAGCATAGCAAGTCTTGATGTCGTCGCTGCCCTTTTGCAGGCGCAGATAGACAAAATCGGCAGTGACATCGGCGATCATCGGATAGTCCGCATGCTCGGCGAGCACCACGGCGACGCCGTATTTCTCCAACAGGGAGACAAAATCCGGAGACTGAAAGGTCGGGTTGCGGACCTCGACCACATGGCGCAGCGGCAAGCCGTCCTGCTTCTCCGGCAGAAGCTTCAAAAAGCCCTCGAAATCGTCGGGCTCGAACTTCTTCGTCGGCGCGAACTGCCAGAGGATGGGGCCGAGATGTGGCCCTAGCTCGGTCAGTCCCTGCGTCAGGAATCGCTCCATGGATTCACCGGCTTCCGAGAGAACCTTGCGGTTGGTGACGAAGCGGCTCGCCTTCAGGGAGAAGATGAAATCATCGGGCACTTCCGACGCCCACTTGGCGAAGGTCTCCGGCTTCTGCGACGAATAGTAGGTGCCGTTCACCTCGATTGCCCGCAACTGCTTGCCGGCATATTCGAGCTGCCGCTTCTTTGCCAGCGTGTCGGGATAGAAGGTGCCTTCCCAGGGCTCGAAGGTCCAGCCGCCGATACCAATGCGGATCTTTCCGGATTTTGCCATGCCATCCTCCTCATCAACGGCCATCGCTTGACCGCGTGCTTTTCAGTCTTTGATCGATTTCGTCATGTCCACGAGTGTCCACCCTGAACGATAGGGATTGGGTCGGCGACCCGTTTCTTGAAATCCATAGGCGCGATAGAGCGCGATGTTTCGCTCCATGCGCGAATTGGTGTAGAGCCGCACCTCCGGCAAGCCCCACTCGGCTGCTTTGGCATCCACGAAGCGCAGCAATTCGATGCCGAACCCCTGGCGCTGATAGGCCGGGGCAACCGCAAGGCTGAAGATCATAAGGTGATCGGCGTGTCGTTCGAAAACGGCAAGCGCCGAGACAACCTCATCTCGCTCCCGAAGCCAGACCTCGTCGCGAAGGATGCGAGGCGCGTAGTCCTCGGTGACCGGGAGCGGCGGCCCACCAAAGAGCGTCCGATAGGGCTCATAGGCCGCCTCCGTCACGCTTTGCACGGCGGCCAGATCTTCCAGACGAGCAGGCCGCATCATGCCGTGATCACTCCTAAAGCGCGCCGACCAGATCGGCAGACTTACTCTGCTGCTTCGACCTTCTTCATCGGCCGGCGCTCCAGCAGCTCCTTCAGGAACTGGCCGGTATAGGACCGCTTTTCCTTGACCACGTCTTCCGGCGTGCCCTTGGCGATGACTTCGCCGCCGCCGTCGCCGCCTTCAGGGCCGAAGTCGATCACCCAGTCGGCAGTCTTGATGACTTCGAGATTGTGCTCGATGACGACGACCGAATTGCCCTGGTTGACGAGCTCATGCAGAACTTCAAGAAGCTTGGCGACATCGTGGAAATGCAAGCCGGTGGTCGGCTCGTCGAGAATGTAGAGCGTGCGACCGGTCGAGCGCTTCGACAGTTCCTTGGCGAGCTTGACGCGCTGAGCCTCACCGCCCGAGAGCGTGTTGGCCTGCTGGCCGACCTTGATATAGCCGAGGCCGACCTGGTTGAGCGTGACGAGCTTGTCGCGCACCGAGGGAACGGCGGCGAAAAAGTCGACGCCTTCCTCGACGGTCATGTCGAGCACGTCGGCGATCGACTTACCCTTGAAATGCACGTCGAGCGTTTCGCGGTTGTAGCGTTTGCCGTGGCAGACGTCGCAGGTGACGTAGACATCCGGCAGGAAGTGCATCTCGATCTTGATGACGCCGTCGCCTTGGCAGGCCTCGCAGCGGCCGCCCTTGACGTTGAAGGAGAATCGGCCCGGCTGATATCCGCGTGCCTTGGCTTCCGGCAGACCGGCGAACCAGTCACGGATCGGCGTGAAGGCGCCGGTATAGGTTGCCGGGTTCGAGCGCGGGGTACGACCGATCGGCGACTGGTCGATGTCGATCACCTTGTCGATATGCTCGAAGCCATCGATGCGGTCGTGCTCGGCCGGGTTTTCGCGCGCGCCCATGATGCGGCGGGCGGCGGCCTTGTAGAGCGTCTCGATCAGGAAGGTCGACTTGCCGCCGCCGGAGACACCGGTAACGGCGGTGAAGACGCCGAGCGGGATCGAGGCGGTGACGTTCTTCAGGTTGTTGGCGCGGGCGCCGACGACGGTGATTTCCTTTTTCTTCTTCGGCTTGCGGCGTTCGGAGGGAACGGCAACCGAAAGCTCGCCGGACAGATACTTGCCGGTCAGCGATTTCGGATTGGCCATGATGTCCGACGGCGACCCTTGCGCGATGACTTCGCCGCCATGGATGCCGGCAGCCGGGCCGATATCGACGACATAGTCGGACGTCAGGATCGCGTCTTCGTCATGTTCGACGACGATCACCGTGTTGCCGATGTCGCGCAGATGCCGAAGCGTGTCCAGCAGGCGGGCGTTGTCGCGCTGGTGCAAGCCGATCGACGGCTCGTCGAGCACGTAGAGAACGCCTGTGAGGCCGGAGCCGATCTGCGAGGCCAGCCGAATGCGCTGGCTTTCACCGCCTGAGAGCGTTCCGGAATTGCGCGACAGGCTCAGATATTCGAGACCGACGTCGTTGAGGAAGCGCAGTCGGTCACGGATTTCCTTCAGGATGCGGACGGCGATTTCGTTCTGCTTGGCATTCAGATGCTCCGGCAGGACCTCGAACCAGTCGCGTGCAACGCGGATCGACATTTCGGTCACCTGACCGATATGCAGCTTGTCGATCTTGACCGCCAGCGCTTCCGGCTTCAGGCGGAAACCGGCGCAAGCCGGGCAGGGCGCAGCCGACATGTAGCGCTCGATCTCCTCGCGCGCCCAGGCGCTGTCGGTTTCCTTCCAGCGGCGCTCGAGGTTGGGCACGATGCCCTCGAAGTTCTTGGTGGTGTTGTAGGAGCGGGCACCGTCCTCGTAATGGAAGACGATCTTCTCTTCCGTTCCGTGCAGGATCGCGTTCTGCGCCGCAGTCGACAGCTCGTTCCAGCGGCTGCCGAGTTTGAAGCCAAAGACCTTGCCGAGCGCTTCCAGCGTCTGGTTGTAGTATGGAGAGGAGGATTTCGCCCAGGGCGCAATTGCGCCGTCGCGCAGCGTCCGGTGCTCTTCCGGCACGATCAGCGCCGTGTCGATCTTCTGCTGGCTGCCGAGACCGTCGCAGGTCGGGCACGCGCCGAAGGGGTTGTTGAACGAGAACAGCCGCGGCTCGATCTCGGAAATGGTGAAGCCGGAAACCGGGCAGGCGAACTTTTCCGAAAACAGCACGCGCTCGTGGGTTTCGTTCAGCGACTTGTTGGCCGAGCCGCCGGCAGCGGTCTCCTCGGGTGGCAGCGGCTTGTCGGCGAATTCGGCGACTGCGAGGCCATCGGCTAGCGTCAGGCAGGTCTCAAGGCTGTCGGCAAGGCGCGAGGCGAGGTCGGGCCGCACGACCACGCGGTCGACCACGACGTCGATGTCATGCTTGTACTTCTTGTCGAGTGCGGGCACCTCGGCGATCTCGTAGAAGGTGCCGTCGACCTTGACGCGCTGAAAGCCCTTCTTCATCAGCTCGGCGAGTTCTTTCTTGTACTCGCCCTTGCGGCCGCGCACGAGCGGCGCAAGAATATAGAGGCGCGTGCCTTCGCCGAATTCGAGCACCCGGTCGACCATCTGGCTCACCGTCTGGCTTTCGATCGGCAGACCCGTCGCCGGCGAATAGGGCACGCCGACGCGCGCAAAGAGCAGGCGCATATAGTCGTAGATTTCGGTGACGGTACCGACCGTCGAGCGCGGATTGCGCGATGTCGTCTTCTGCTCGATCGAGATCGCCGGAGACAGGCCGTCGATCTGGTCGACGTCCGGCTTCTGCATCATTTCGAGGAACTGGCGCGCATAGGCCGAAAGGCTTTCGACATAGCGGCGCTGGCCTTCGGCATAGATCGTATCGAAAGCAAGCGACGACTTGCCCGAGCCGGAAAGGCCGGTCATCACGATCAGCTTGTTGCGCGGCAGATCGAGGTCGATGCCTTTCAGATTGTGCTCGCGCGCACCACGAATGGAGATGGTCTTGAGTTCACTCATCGGAAGCCAGCTTTTGCATGTCGGTTGAAAGCCCCCTATGTAATGACGCTAACGCCCATGTCGAGGCGCAATCGGCAAAACAGGCGGCCAATTCGAGTCGGTTGACAGGATCATAGCCAAATACTAGAACAAATAAAGAACAAATCGCCCATAAAACGACCAAAACTGTTGTGGATTATGTGCGAGGCGGGGCGTATCGGCGGCATCAGGCCGCTAAGATGCGCGCTCTTGAAATTCCAAGCCGGGTCCATGGCCCGGTGAAACCACGGGAAAAGCAACATGGCTGGAAGCGTCAACAAGGTGATCTTGATCGGAAATGTCGGGGCAGACCCGGAAATCCGGCGCACGCAGGACGGCCGGCCGATCGCCAACCTGCGCATTGCAACCTCGGAGACCTGGCGCGACCGCAACAGCGGTGAGCGCAAGGAAAAGACCGAATGGCACACGGTCGTGGTCTTCAACGAAGGCCTCTGCAAGGTTGTCGAGCAATATGTGAAGAAGGGCGCCAAGCTCTACATCGAAGGCGCGCTGCAGACCCGCAAGTGGCAGGACCAGAACGGCAACGACCGTTACTCGACCGAAGTCGTGCTGCAGGGCTTCAACTCGACGCTCACCATGCTTGACGGCCGCGGCGAAGGCGGCGGCTCCGGTGTCAGCCGTGGCGGCGGCGGTGGAGCGGGTGACTTCGGCGGCGGCGGCAACTATGGCGGCGGCGGTTACGACGATTACGACCAGCCGCGCCAGTCATCTGGCGGCGGTCGCTCGGGCGGTGGCCAGGGCGGTCAAGGCGGCCAGGGCGGCGGCTTCTCGCGCGACATGGACGACGATATCCCGTTCTGATCGCTAGCGGATCCTATTTACAGAAGAAAACGCCACGTCCCGAGGACGTGGCGTTTTTCGTTTCCGGTCTACTCCGACTGCATCGGGCGAAGGATGCGCCCAGCCATCCGACCTCAGGTCGTCATCGCGGATTTGACGCCGTCGACGACGAACTGCACCGCGAGTGCTGCCAGGATTACGCCGAGCAGTCGGGTGAGGATGGCGCGGCCGGTGACGCCGAGAAAGCGATCGACGCGTTCAGCGATGACCAGCGCCAGAAACAGGCTGAGCATCGACAGCGCGATGACGATCAGGAGCTGAGTGCGCTCGACCGCGGTCGGGAACGAGCCGGCAAGCAGGATCGTTGCCGAAATCGCGCCCGGCCCGGCAATGAGCGGCAGGGCCAGCGGGAAGACCGCGATGTTGTGAATGTGGTCCTTGACCGTCGCATTCTCGCCGGTCTTTTCCTTGCGCTCCTGGCGCTTCTCGAAAATCATCTCGAAGGCGATCCAGAAGAGCAGCAGGCCGCCGGCGATGCGGAAGGCGCCGATCGAGATGCCGAGCAGGCCGAGGATGCTGTTTCCGAAGAGCGCAAATGCCGCCAGGATGAAGAAGGCGATCAGCGAGCCACGGGTGGCCACCTGAAAGCGCTCCTGCCGGCTGAGGCCGACCGTGAGGCTCAGGAAGATCGGCGCGAGGCCAGGCGGATCGAGCGTGACGAGAAGCGTCGTCAGCGCATTGACCAGGAGGTCGACATTGAACATCCGTTTCCCCTTCCGGATTTTGCCCCGGGTTTTCCCGGTGGCATGTCTACATTGTTAGGCAAGCGGCCGGGCATTGGGAAGGGGCAGACAAATAAAGTCTCAGCAATGACTTAATCAGCAATCGCTGCGAGCGTAGAGGCTGGAAATCCGCGGCGCAGCGGGCTTTGACGGACAGGGTCTTCCGATTTCCGGCGCGATGCCCTAGAAAAGCCTGCTCCGGCGGCAAAAGACTGTTCACAACTGCTGTGCGGCTCATCGCTCCCGATCGGGATAACTGGGTGAATCGTACAGCGAATCAAGGCATTACAAGGACATCTTCACAGTCCGGGGGGCAAGTGGCGCCAAAGGCCGCAAATTGGCGCTTCCGATGGCAATCCGCTATAAATATCCGACTGATTCTGAACAAAGATCGTGATCACCATTGACTGAGCAAAGCACCCCCGGCGGCGGAAAAACTCCGCCAGGCATCGAGCCGATTTCCATCATCGAGGAAATGCAGCGGTCCTATCTCGATTACGCGATGAGCGTTATCGTCAGCCGCGCGCTTCCCGACGTGCGTGACGGTCTGAAACCCGTGCACCGCCGCATCCTCTACGGGATGAGCGAGCTCGGCATCGACTGGAACAAGAAATACGTCAAATGCGCCCGTGTGACCGGGGACGTGATGGGTAAGTACCACCCGCACGGCAACGCCGCGATCTACGACGCGCTGGCGCGCATGGCGCAGGACTGGTCGCTCCGCCTGCCGCTGATCGACGGCCAGGGCAACTTCGGTTCGGTCGACGGCGACCCGCCGGCGGCCGAGCGCTACACCGAATGCCGCCTGCAGAAGGCCGCGCATTCGCTGCTCGACGATCTCGACAAGGAAACGGTCGACTTCCGCGACAACTATGACGGCACCCTGCAGGAGCCGGCGGTCGTTCCCGCGAAGTTCCCGAACCTGCTCGTCAACGGCGCCGGCGGTATTGCCGTCGGCATGGCGACGAACATTCCGCCGCACAACCTGGTCGAAGTCATCAACGGCTGCATGGCGCTGATCGACAATCCGGCGATCGAACTGCCGGAACTGATGGAAATCATCCCCGGCCCGGATTTCCCGACTGGCGCGCTGATCCTTGGCCGCTCGGGCATCCGCTCGGCCTATGAGACCGGCCGCGGCTCCGTCATCATGCGCGGCCGCGCCCATATCGAGCCGATGCGCGGCGACCGCGAGCAGATCATCATCACCGAGATCCCGTTCCAGGTGAACAAGGCGACGATGATCGAGAAGATGGCCGAGCTGGTCCGCGAGAAGCGTATCGAAGGCATCTCGGACCTGCGTGACGAATCGGACCGCCAGGGCTACCGCGTCGTCATCGAACTGAAGCGCGATGCCAATGCCGATGTCATCCTGAACCAGCTTTACCGCTACACGCCGCTGCAGACCTCGTTTGGCTGCAACATGGTGGCACTGAACGGCGGCAAGCCCGAGCACATGACGCTGCTCGACATGCTGCGTGCCTTTGTCTCGTTCCGCGAGGAAGTTGTTAGCCGGCGTACGAAATACCTGCTGCGCAAGGCGCGTGACCGTGCCCATGTGCTCGTCGGTCTTGCCATCGCGGTTGCCAACATCGACGAAATCATCAAGCTCATCCGCCATGCGCCCGACCCGCAGACGGCGCGCGAGCAGTTGATGGAGCGCCGCTGGCCGGCCCATGACGTCGAGAGCCTCATCCGCCTCATCGACGACCCGCGCCACCGCATCAACGAGGACGGCACCTACAACCTCTCGGAAGAGCAGGCCCGCGCCATCCTCGACCTGCGCCTGCAGCGCCTGACAGCGCTCGGCCGCGACGAAATCGGCGACGAACTCAACAAGATCGGCGAGGAAATCAAGGATTACCTCGACATCCTGTCGTCGCGCCTGCGTATCATGAGCATCGTCAAGGACGAACTCGTCGCCATCCGCGACGAGTTCGGCACCCCGCGCCGGTCCGAGATCATGGAAGGCGGCCCCGACATGGACGATGAGGATCTCATCGCCCGTGAAGACATGGTCGTGACCGTCTCGCATCTCGGCTACATCAAACGCGTGCCGCTGACGACCTACCGCGCGCAGCGCCGTGGCGGCAAGGGCCGTTCGGGCATGGCGACCCGGGACGAGGATTTCGTTACCCGGCTATTCGTTGCCAATACCCATACGCCGGTTCTGTTCTTCTCCTCGCGTGGCATCGTCTACAAGGAGAAGGTCTGGCGCCTGCCGATCGGCACGCCGCAATCGCGCGGCAAGGCTCTGATCAACATGCTGCCGCTGGAACCCGGCGAACGCATCACCACGATCATGCCGCTGCCCGAGGATGAGGCAACCTGGGAAAACCTCGACGTCATGTTCTCGACGACCCGCGGCACGGTTCGCCGGAACAAGCTGTCGGACTTCGTCCAGGTCAACCGCAACGGCAAGATCGCGATGAAGCTCGAGGAAGAGGGCGACGAGATTCTCTCCGTCGACACCTGTACTGAGCATGACGACGTCATGCTGACGACAGCGCTCGGCCAGTGCATCCGCTTCCCGGTCGACGACGTGCGCGTCTTTGCCGGCCGCAATTCGATCGGCGTTCGTGGCATCAATCTCGGCGACGGCGACCGCATCATCTCGATGGCGATCCTTGGCCATGTCGAGGCCGAACCGTGGGAGCGTGCCGCCTATCTCAAGCGCGCTGCGGCGGAACGTCGGGCGACGAACGGCGACGAGGAAGAAATCGCTCTGGTCGGCGAGGAAGTCGCTGACGGCGGAGAACTGTCGAACGAACGCTTCGAGGAACTGAAGGCACGCGAACAGTTCGTGCTGACGGTCTCGGAGAAGGGCTTCGGCAAGCGCTCGTCGTCCTACGATTTCCGGACTTCGGGCCGTGGCGGCAAGGGCATCCGCGCCACCGACACCTCGAAGACGACGGAAATTGGCGTGCTCGTCGCGGCCTTCCCGATCGAAGACAACGACCAGATCATGCTTGTATCCGACGGCGGCCAATTGATCCGCGTGCCGATCAATGGCGTCCGGCTTGCGAGCCGCGCGACCAAGGGCGTTACCATCTTCTCGACCGCCAAGGACGAGAAGGTCGTTTCGGTCGAGCGCATCAGCGAACCGGAAAGCGACGAAGAGGAAGGCGAAGAGGCGGCCGTCGAGAACGGCGCAGCGGAAACGCCAGCCGAATCCGAGGATTAAGCGCTCGACTTGAAGTGCCAAGGAAACTGAAAGCCCGCCATTTGGCGGGCTTTTTCGTGCGTAGGACTAGTATTGAGCAGCAGCGGGAAGTGTCTGAAAGTCAGATCTCGGTATTCTCGTCTGCAAGCGCAGTGCCACGAATATAGGCCCGCAGTCCCGCGGCAAGTGCGTCGAACGTGACGCGACAGCGGGGAGCCGTCTTCAGGTTCTCATGCATCACCAGCCAGGTATCGAGCTTCATCTCGAACAAGCCGGGCAGCACTGGGAGGAGGTCGGGATCGCGTGCCGCAAGTCCGCTCTGGCAGATGCCTATGCCGAAGCCGGCGCGGATTGCGGCCAATTGGGCAAGATTGCTGTCGGCCCTCAGCGCAAAGCGTGTGGCCGGCAGTTCGGGCGAGCGGGCGATGATCGCCCGGATCGCCGCAGTCTCTCGGTCGTAACCGATCAGGCTGTGATTGCTAAGGTCTGCCAGTGTCTGCGGCATGCCGCGTCGCTCGATGTAGCGGCGATGGGCGTGAAAGCCTAAGGGAACCGCGCCGAGATGTCGGGCGATCAGCGCATCCTGTGCGGGCGCCACCATGCGCACCGCGATATCGGCCTCCTGGCGCAAGAGGTCCTCGACCGTGTCCGAGGCGGAAAGCTCGATCGTCAATGCAGGATTGGCAGCGTGCAGTTCTGAGAGGATCGGCGGCAGGACCTCGATGCCGATGACTTCGCTGGCGCTGATGCGCACAGTGCCGCTGACCGTATCGCGCTGGCCCGACGCGGCGCGCAAGAGCGCAGCCGATGTCGCGGCGAGCGTCTCGGCATAGGGCTTGAGTGCCAGCGCGGCGTCGGTCGGCAACAGACCGTGCGGGGAGCGCACGAACAGCGGATAGCCGAGTGTCGCCTCCATGGCGTCCACGTGCCGGCCAACAGTCGGTTGCGTCAGGCCAAGCTCGCGGGCGGCGGCTGACAACGATCCCTCCTTAAGCACGGCGAGGAACGTTCGGTAGAAATCCCAGCTCAAATCCATCTTGCTCATGGATTTCAGTATAGCCGCGCAAGATTTTTCGGCAATTCCGTTTAGCTCGTGAATGCGTGATCCTGCCTTCATCGAAACGGATGGAGTGTGACATGACCGAGATGCAGCAGAGAACAAGACGTGCGCTGGTGCTCGGCGCGACGGGCGGTATCGGCAGCGCCGTCGCCCGTGGGCTCCGCAGACGCGGCTGGCTGGTGTGTGCCTTGAACCGAAACGCCGCGACGGCGGCGCAGGCCGAGCCGGCGTTCGAATGGCGGCACGGCGATGCCATGAACGCGGGCGACGTTCGCACTGCTGCCGAAGGGGTGGATCTGATCGTGCACGCGGTCAATCCGCCGGGTTACCGCAATTGGGGCACCTTGGTGCTGCCGATGCTGGACAATACGATCGCCGCCGCCAAGGCCACCGGTGCACGCATCCTCTTACCGGGAACGATCTACAATTTCGGTCGCGACGCCTTTCCCGTCCTGACGGAGGACGCGCCGCAGAACCCGGATACCGACAAGGGTCTGATCCGCAGGGAGATGGAGCGCCGTCTGAAGGACTCCTCGGAGGCAGGTGTCGGCGTCATCATCGTGAGGGCAGGCGACTTCTTCGGTCCCGGTGCGGCCAACAACTGGTTTTCGCAAGGGCTGGTAAAGCCGGGCAGAGCGTTGGGCGCGATTTCCTACCCGGGCCGCGAGGGGATCGGCCACCAATGGGCCTATCTGCCCGATGTCGCCGAAACCATGATCCGCCTCGTCGAGCGCGCCGAGGACCTGCCGCCTTTCGCCGTTTACCACATGCGCGGCTTCCTCGACCGCAATGGAACCGAGATGATCGCGGCGATCCGCCGGGTTGTCGGCAAGCCGGCGCTTCCCGTCCGGGCCTTCCCGTGGTGGCTGATCGACTTGGCTTCGCCCTTCGTTCCGCTCTTCAGGGAGTTGCGCAAGATGCGCTATCTCTGGCGCGAACCGTTGAGAATGCCGAACGAGCGGCTGCTTGCCGTGCTCGGCGAAGAGCCGCACACGCCGATCGACGAGGCGGTTGCAACGACGCTCGTCGGACTTGGCTGCCTGAATGCCCCGCGGGCGCTTCCGCAAGGGATTGCCGCAGGCTAGCGCGCGCGCATGTCCAGGATCGCTTTCGGACAGGCCTCGATAGCTGTCAGTTCCGGAAGACGAGGCAAGCGCCCCCGCTCTTGCGGATGGTGGCGCAAAGCTTGTTCGCGTCCGCCTGGGTCTCGCGGCCGATGCGTGCAGCGTAGCGGATTCGCAGGCCGAAGCTGGCATTGCGCTCGCGCAGGAGAAGCGCCTTCTCGCTGCGGATCGGCTCCGGCAGGCGCTTGACGGCGCTGACGAACAGTCGCTGCGCCACTGATTTCTGGAAATGCGCGGCAAGCTGTACGCCCCAGGGCGCCCATTCGGCTTCGTCGATCACCTCGATGTCGCGCAGGTTGCGGGTGCTGGCGAGCGCCACGCAGCCGTCGATGAA
Organism: Ensifer sp. ENS06; assembly: GCF_014852205.1. Taxonomy (NCBI): domain Bacteria; kingdom Pseudomonadati; phylum Pseudomonadota; class Alphaproteobacteria; order Hyphomicrobiales; family Rhizobiaceae; genus Ensifer; species Ensifer sp. ENS06. The sequence goes on from NZ_JACVBC010000001.1 coordinate 1,808,539, forward strand.
GCTCTTGTTCTTGTCGAGCGTCAGGTCGAGGATCTTCGGCGGATTGTCGCGCCAGTCCTCGACGCTGTAGGCGGTGATCGCGAGCACGTAGTTGCGCGTTTCCGCCGGCAGCCAATCGACCTCGAGAAAACGCTCCAGCCCGTTCTCGCCGGCATTATAGGCGGCAGCCGCATAGCCGAGATTGCCGTAGCGCGACTTCAGTTCGTTCAGATACTCTGCCGACTTGCCGAGCGCCTCGACGACATCGAAGCTATTGTTGAGCCCTCGCATCTTCGCCGTTCCCGGCATGAATTGCGCGATGCCTTCGGCACCCTTGGGGCTGACGGCATTGGGCCGGAACAGGCTTTCGCGCCAGATGAGCCGGGCGAAGAAGGCCGCGGGCAGGTCGTTGACCGTCGCATAGTGGTCGATCACGCCGCAGATATCGCGGGCGAAGTTTTCCTTGCTGATGCAGAGCGACTTGGCGGGGTCGGTGGCCGACGGGCCGGAATAGACGCATTTGGGCTGTGCGGCGAGGTCGTCGATACGAGCCTCTGCCTCGGTCACGTTTAACGCCGGAATGCTGACAGCCAGCGCCAGTGCCGCTCTCGCGACACGTGCCCAGGCACTCCATCTGACCTTCCGCCGAAGACCCACGTCAAAACATTTCCAGAAACAGTCCTTGAAGGTTCATAGCATCTCCCGCCGCCTCGACAAACGGCCATTGTCGAGGCGCCGCCGCGGGTTAGCGCGGCGAGCCCGTCGGAAGCACCAGTTGCATAAATGTGAGATCGAGCCAGCGGCCGAACTTCGTGCCGACCTCACGCAGCCGGCCGGTATCCTCGAAACCCAGTTGGGCATGAAGGCGGATCGAGGCTGCGTTCTCCGATTCGATGCCGGCGATCATCACATGTTTGCCAAGCCGTTCGGCCTCGGCGATCAACGCGACCATGAGTTTCCGGCCGATGCCGCCACCGCGCCGATCCTTGTGAACATAGACGGAGTGCTCGACCGTATGGCGATAGCCATCGAAGGCGCGCCAATCGCCGAAGGACGCATAGCCGATGACATTGCCTTGCTCGCAGACCGCCACCAGCACAGGATAACCCACGTCCGTGCGCGCCTTCAGCCAGGCCACGCGATTGGCGACATCGACCAGGGTCTCGTTCCAGATCGCCGTCGTGTTTGCCACGGCGTCGTTGTAGATCTCGCAGATGACTGGCATATCGTCTTGGATGGCCGCCCGGATCAGCATGCTTGCTCCTCGCATTCGTTCACTATATGACTACGATATGAATACTAAAGTAGACAGTCTGGATCAACGGCTCAGTGAACGAATTCGTCTGGAAAGAGAGGCGCGCGGCTGGTCGCTGAGCGAGCTTTCGGAGCGATCGGGTGTCTCGCGCGCGATGATCCACAAGGTAGAGCGGGGCGATAGTAGCCCGACGGCCACGCTGCTGGCAAAGCTCGCCGGCGCGTTCGGGCTCACCATGTCCACTCTGATCGCGCGTGCGGAGATGAGCCAGGGCAGGCTGTCGCGGCGCCAGGATCAGGCGGTGTGGCGCGATCCGCAGACCGGATATCTTCGGCGCCATGTCTCGCCGATGTCGGACCTACCGCTCGAGCTTGTCGAGGTTGAACTTCCGGCCGGCGCCGAGGTGCCGATCCCGGCATCCGCCTATGCGCTCCATCGCCGGTGGATATGGGTGACTGCGGGGCGCCTGACCTTCGTGGAAGGGTTGGAGACCCATACGCTCGGCATCGGGGATTGCCTGGAGCTCGGCCCGCCGCAGGATTGCGTCTTCCGCAATGTCGGCGGAGAGACCTGTATCTACGCCGTCGTCCTGTTGCGGACGGGTTGAGCCTAGCTGCCGAGCTCGGCGATTGCGATCCGCGCCATCGTAAGGTCATTCTCGACGCCGAAATCGTCATTGTCTTCCAGGAACCAGGCTGCGGAAAGCCCGGCATAGGCAAGCACCCAGTTGAGAATGCGCTGCGGGTGAAGCCCGGTCTCCTTCGCGACGATCGGCAGATGCCGCTGCAACCGGCCCGGAGCGGTGACCAGGGGCAGTTCTGGATTGCAGAACAGGTTGGCGTAGTCGTAGCCGCGATCGCCGAGGACGCGTTTCGGATCGATCGCCAGCCAGCCGCGGTCGCCAAAATCGAGGATGTTGGCGTGGTGGACGTCGGCATGCAGCACGACCGGCGGTTCGGGATCTGCAAACAGGCTTTTCGCCGCCTCGAGCGCGCGGGCAAAGAGACCGCCTTGAGCGGGAGCAGCCGTCTCCAGGGAAGCGAACCATTTGTCGAGTGGCACGAGATCGCCGGGAACCGGTGTCGAGCGCGGCGCATGGAGCTCGGCGACGGTGCGGCAGATGATGCGCGTCACTTCCTCGTCGCTTCCGGTCATCGCCATGTGGAAGAGGTTGCGCTGGCTGTCCGTGCGCTCCATCAGCACCGCGTCGCCATCGGCTTCATAGACCTTTGCAGCGCCATGCCCGTTCCAGTAGAGCAGGGGCAGGCGGCCATACTTCTCTTCCGGGTCCTCGGCGACCTTGAGCATCGCCTGCTGGCCGCGATAGCGGACGGGGTAAAGACGGCTGGAGGGGGTTACGATGACGTCGCCGTCAGGATGCAATGACCATTTTTCTGAATATAGCGAAAACATAAGCTCTTCATTCCCAAAGACAAATGCCCCGCCGAAGAGGCGGAGCATTGCCATGTGGGAGTGTCAGGCGACCTGTTCAAGGGCCGGATAGTCGGTATAGCCCTTGGCGCCACCGCCGTAGAAGGTTGCCTGATCCGGCGCGTTGAGCGGCGCATCGCGCTTCAACCGTTCGACGAGATCCGGGTTGGCGATGAACGGCTTGCCGAAAGCGACAAGGTCGGCTTCGCCGTCCTTGACCGTCTTTACCGCGAGTGCCCTGTCATAGCCATTATTGGTCATCCAGGCAGCCTTGCCGCCGGCAGCGACATAGGTCGAACGCAGGGCGTCGTAGTCGAATGGCTGGTCGCCCTGCTGGTGGTCGCGCGGGCCGCCGGTCGCGCCTTCGATGATGTGGACATAGGCGAGGGGGTAGCGGGCGAGGTTCTTGACCACATGGCCGAACACCTCCTGCGGTTGCGGATCAAAGGCATCATTGGCGGGAGTGACGGGCGAAAGGCGGATACCGACCCGGCCGGCGCCGATTTCATTCGTCACGGCATCCATGACCTCGAACAAAAAGCGGGCGCGGTTTTCGATCGAACCGCCGTAGGTATCCGTGCGGTGGTTCGAACCCGAACGCAGGAACTGGTCAATGAGATAGCCGTTGGCCGCATGGATCTCGATGCCATCGAAGCCGGCGTCGATCGCGGCGCGCGCAGCCTTGCGATAGTCCTCGACGATCGCTTCGATCTCGGTGGTCTCCAGTGCATGCGGCTCGGAGGTTTCGGCAAAGGAGCCAGTACCGTCCGAATTGACCAGATAGGTCTTCGACTTGGCGCGAACGGCCGACGGCGCAACAGGCTTGCCGCCACCCGGCTGCAGAGAATCATGCGAAATGCGACCGACATGCCACATCTGGACGACGATCCGGCCGCCCTTGGCGTGCACCGCGTCCGTCACCTTGCGCCAGCCTTCAAGCGCTTCCGGCGTATAGAGGCCCGGAACGTCGGCATAGCCCTGGCCCTGCTGGGTGATCGCCGTTCCCTCCGAGATCAGCAGGCCTGCCGTCGCGCGCTGCTCGTAGTAGGTCACATTCAGGGTGTTCGGAACGGCGCCCGGGGATCGGTTGCGGGTCAGCGGCGCCATCACGATGCGGTTTTTCAGCGCGATGTCACCAATGGTGATGGGGTCGAAAAGCGAGGCCATGGGAGGTCCTTTCAGGGGGGGGGGCTGCTTGGGAGAAGGTGGTTGATTCAGAGATCGCCGATGCTCTCGAGGAAGGCGGCGATCGTCTCTTCATCGCGGCGGTAGAAGATCCATTGGCCAACCTTGCGGGTTGTCACGAGGCCGGCGCGCTGAAGCACAGCGAGATGCGAGGAAACGGTCGACTGCGACAGGCCGCAGCGTTCGAACTGGCCGGCACATACGCCGAGATCGAGCGGATGCTCCTGGGTCGGAAAATGGCGCTGCGGCTCCTTCAGCCAGGCGAGGATGTTCACCCGCACGGGATGGGCAAGCGCCTTGAGGATTTCGTCTCGGTCCATGGTATATCGCCATATCGTGTTTTAACGATAAATGTATCGCTAAAACACGATATTCAAATCACAAGACCGTGAGCGTGCTGCAGGCAAAAAAAGAGGGCCTCAAGAAAACTTGGGCCCTTGTAGTTGTGAAGGTAATAAGAACCTCCAGAGGGGAACAGCTAATGCGGTGGCGGGGAGGAGAAGCCACCAAGAATGCATCAGCTGCATTTTAATATGGGAAGCGAAGTATCGGCTTTCAATAGCCGGCTGTGATTTTCGTCACGTTTCGCCTGTATCTAACAGTAGACAAAAAAAGAGGGCCACAAGATGACTTGGGCCCTTATAAGTTGTGAAGGTAATTAAACCTCCAGAGGGGAACAGCTGCTGCGGTGGCACTGGGAGGAGAAGCCACCAAAGATGCATCAGCTGAGTTTGGTATGCTGCTTTTTTGGGCGCGCAACAATCATTTTCTGTGCATGACAGCCATGTCATGCGCGCATCCCTGCCTATTTCTGCGGCGAACAATAAAAATGCGCCGCACAATAGAGACGGCGCATCCGTAATATCGATGTAAAAACAGATGGTTGGCGGCCTCTTGGGAAAATGCTCGGAAAATGAGCATTCGCCGAAGCGTCCTAAAAGTTCCAGTTGCGGGCCTTGGCGACGATGTAGTCGCGGAAGACCTTGAGCTTGGCTGCGTTCTTCATCTCGTCCGGATAGCAGAAATAGGTATCGAATGACGGGATGTCGGCGCTGATCGGCAGCTGGATGAGGCCAGGATCGCGACCGACGATATAGTCGGGCAGCATGGCGACGCCGATGCCGAGCAGGCAGGCGCGCTTGATCGAGGTCTGGCTGTTGATCTGCAGGTGCGACACGCGTGGATTGTCGGAATCGCGGCCGGCGATCTCGAGCCAGTTGACGTCGAGCAGATAGTTCGGCGCCGGCTCGCCGAAGGTGATGATGCGGTGGTTGTCGAGATCCTCGACTGACTGCGGCTCGCCATACTTGTTGATGTAGGACGGAGCTGCATAGACGTGCATGTGCACGGTGAAGAGCTTGCGCTGGATGAGGTCCGACTGCTGCGGCTGACGCAGGCGGATGGCACAATCCGCGTGGCGCATGTTCACGTCCAGCTCCTCATTGTCGAGGATGAGCTGAACCTGCACGTCCGGGTGCAGCGACATGAACTCCTGGATCTTGTCGGTGAGCCAGCCCTGGCCGAGTCCGACCGTCGTGGTGATGCGCAGCTTGCCGCTCGGCTTGTCCGTGGTTTCGCTCAGTTGGACCTTGACACTCTCGAGCTTCATCAGCACTTCATGCGCGGTGCGATAGAGGATCTCGCCCTGTTCGGTGAGGATCAGGCCGCGCGCATGGCGGTGGAACAGCTTGATGCCGACATCCTGCTCCAGCGAACTCACCTGCCGGCTGATCGCGGACTGCGAAAGATGAAGCTTGTCTGCCGCATGGGTGAACGACCCAGCCTCGGCCGCCGCGTGAAAAATGCGCAGTTTGTCCCAGTCCAGCGACATGTAGTCCCCCATAAGAAACCACTCCGGAAGACGGGGTCCTGTCTTCCGGGCGTGGCTGATGCATCTGTTCCCACACGGGCGAGGTGCCTCAGCGGCACCACCCCGATTCGCAGCTTCTATTCGGCTGCAATTGCGACGGGCATATGACCCGCCAGGTATTTCTCGGCCTCAAGCGCTGCCATGCAGCCCATGCCGGCCGCCGTAACCGCTTGACGGTAAATGTCGTCCGTCACGTCGCCTGCGGCAAAAACGCCGGGCACGTCGGTCGCCGTCGAATCGGCCGCGGTCCAAAGATAGCCGTTGGACTTCTGCCGAAGCTTGCCTTTGAAAAGTTCGACTGCCGGCGCGTGGCCGATCGCGACGAACACGCCGTCGGTGACCATGTCGGAGGTTTCGCCGGTCTTGGTGTTGCGCAGCTTCACGCCGTTGACGGAAGCGGGCATCGGCGGCTTGGCCGGCGCACCCAGGTATTCCGTGACCTCGTGATCCCAGATCACCTTGACGTTCGGCTTGGCGAACAGGCGCTCTTGCAGGATCTTCTCGGCGCGGAAGCTATCACGGCGGTGAACGACAGTGACCGTCTTGGCGAGGTTCGAGAGATAGAGCGCTTCCTCAACGGCCGAGTTGCCGCCGCCGACGACGATCACGTCCTTGTTGCGATAGAAGAAGCCGTCACAGGTGGCGCAGGCCGAGACGCCGAAGCCCATGAAGGTCGGTTCGGTCTCGATGCCGAGCCACTTGGCCTTGGCGCCGGTTGCGATGATCAGCGCGTCCGCCGTCCAGTCGTTACCGCTGTCGGTCTTGATGCGGAACGGGCGCACCGACAGGTCGACATCGGTCACGAGATCGTTGACGATCTCAGCGCCGACATGGGTCGCCTGCTTCAGCATCTGTTCCATCATCCACGGGCCTTGGACCGGATCGGCATAGCCCGGGTAGTTTTCGACGTCAGTCGTGATCATCAACTGGCCGCCCTGTTCCATACCGGCGATCAGTACGGGCTCGAGCATGGCGCGCGCCGTATAGATGGCGGCGGTATAGCCAGCCGGGCCGGAGCCGATGATCAGCACTTTCACGTGACGGGCAGTCATAATCTTGTCCTTCGCTCATCGGAGAGGATTGCCTCCACATCCGATTCCATTGCGTCAATGGGAAATCGTCCCATACTTTAGGTATTCCCCACCATGACTTTCAAGAGTGCGCAGCCTGATACACACAAGTGCTTGAGCCTCAAGCCCGCTTTTGCCACCAGATGACGCGCTTAGGGCACAGGCGTCGGCCCGGCATTGATCCGCGCCGCACCCCGACAATGGAGCGCTCCTTGCGTCGCTCCTGAAGATGTCCACCTCTATTTGCGCATCTACCGGCATCGCCAACGCCATTTTCCCGCGAATAGTCGGCCGGGCTGCTTGTTGTCCAGCGGGTTTGACGATATTTCACGCGGATTCACTTTGCTGGAGAAGCATATGGGGTTGAATGCCGGCCGTGCATGGTTGCACTGGGAAAGCGCTGCGCTCGGCCACGCACCGACTCGAGACGACCTTGCCCTTGACGAGCGCGCCTTGCTGAAAATCTCGACCGAGATGATCGCGGCAGCGCCGGGATAGGCGGACATCAGTCGACGTCGCCCGCCATCGGGGCAACCTCACCATCGGCAGACACAAGTTTTCGACTTTGCCTCGCGCTCAAAGTCACCACGAAAAGGACGAACGTTCATGACGAAACAAGTTGAGCTCGACGCTATCGATCTCAAGATCCTTCGCGAGCTCCAGCGTGATGGCCGGATGACCAATGTCGATCTCGCGCAAAGGGTCGGCATCTCCGCGCCGCCCTGCCTCCGGCGCGTGCGCAAGCTCGAAGAGACCGGCGTCATCAAGGGCTATCACGCACTGCTGAACGCACCGGCGCTCGGCTTCGATCTCGTCGCTTTCTGCATGGTCGGCCTGAAGCGTCAGTCGGAGGCCGACCTCAAGGCGTTCTCGGCCGCTACTGCAGAATGGCAGATCGTCCGGCAGGCCTGGACGGTTTCCGGCGAAAGCGACTTCCTGCTGCATTGTGTCGCCGAAAACCTCACGACTTTCCAGGATTTCGTCATCGAAGTGCTGACGGCCAATGAACGGGTCGACACGGTGCGCACGATGCTGACCATTCGCCAGGTCAAGGATATCGGCCTCGTCCAGATCTAAGGCCCGCCCATGAACAAGCTTCCGCTGTCCGCCTTCATCATCTGCCAGAACGAAGAAGCCTATCTCGGCAATTGCATCGAGAGCCTCGAGCAGTGCTCAGAAATCGTCATCGTCGATTCCGGCTCGACCGACGGAACGGCAGCACTCGTGCAGTCCTACATCGACAAGGGTTGGCCGATCCGTTTCCTGCATGAGCCGTGGCGGGGCTATGCCGGCCAGAAGCAGTTCGCGCTCGACCAATGTACGCAGCCCTGGTGCTTCAACATCGATTCCGACGAACGCCTGGACGAACCGCTGAAGGCACTGCTGCCCTCGCTGCTCGATGCGCCGCCGGAGACGGTCGGCTGGCGCGTCGCGCGCAGGCCCTACCTCATCGGCTACGGCTACACGCCGGAGCGGGCGCACGAGCGGCGAAACCTGCGTCTGATCCGCCAGGGCAGGGGACGATACGATCTCAATCAGAAAGTCCACGAGGGGATCGTGCCGGATGGCGCGGTCGGCGCCGCTGCCAAGGGCAGCCTGCTGCACTATCGGCCGCTGATCATCGACGAGCAGATCCTCAAGGAAAACAAGTATTCGACGCTGAAGGCCGATCAGCAGTTCGCCGCCGGTAAGTCGGCGCGCCCTTACAAAATGCTGTTCAGCCCGCCACTCTATTTCCTTAGGCTTTATTTCCGCAACGGCCTGTGGCGCTGCGGTTTTCCAGGCTTCATTGAGGCGATGACCGGAGCGGTGTACGCTTTCCTGACCGCCGCCAAGATCTATCAGAGGCACGCGCTCAAGCGGCATCCGAACCATGACGACATGGATCGGCGCGCGAGCAAGCGGTGAGGTTTTCATGAAAGTCATGCATTTTCACTTCGGCAAGGATGGCGGCGCTGAGCGTTTCTTCGTCCACCTGGTCAACGCGCTCGCCGAGCGTGGCGTCGAGCAGACCTCGGTCATCCGCCATGGTCGTATCTGGAAGAAGGACATCGAGGGTGCGACGCGCATCATCGAAAGCAACTTCCGTAACCTGTCGCTCGACCGGATCCTCCTGCCGATGAAGGTCAGCAGCATGGCACGCCGCGAAAAGCCGGATGCGCTGTTTGCCTGGATGCCGCGCGCCAGCCGCCTGATGCCCAACTACAAGGGCTGCATCAAGATCTCGCGTCTCGGCGACTATCCGCTGCGGCTCGACTATTTCCGCAACACCGATTGCCTCGTCTGCAACACGCCGGGCATTGCCGAACATGTGCGCAAGATCGGCTGGAAGCGCGACGTCGAAGTCATCTCCAACTTCACCGGAACCGAGCGGGTCGCGCCCATCAGCCGCGCCACGCTCGACACGCCTGAGAACGTGCCTGTGGTCATGTCAATGGGGCGCTTCGTTCCGCGCAAGGGCTTCCACACGCTGATCCAGGCGATCGCCAAGGTGCCGGATGCCTATCTGTGGCTCGTCGGCGATGGCGAAGAACGTGCAAATCTGGAGAAACTGGCCGCCGACCTCGGCGTGGCAAAGCGCGTGCGTTTCGCCGGCTGGCAGAAGGACACGCGGCCTTTCCTTGCCGCTTCCGACATCTTCGTGATGGCATCGAGCCACGAGCCGCTCGGCAACGTAATCCTCGAATCCTGGGCGCAAGGGACACCGGTTGTTTCCAGCCGTTCAGAAGGGCCGCAATGGTTCATGCGCGATGGCGAAAACGGCTTGATGGTCGATATCGGTGACGCTGACGGCTTTGCCCAGGCAATCGACCGCATCGCGGGCGATACGTCGCTCGGTGAACGGCTTGCCGAACGTGGGCACGAGACCCTGATGAACCAGTTCTCGAAGCAGGCGATTACCGACGCCTATCTGAAGCTCTTCGCTTCGAAGCGCTGAGAGAGTCTAGTGCGAGGCAGCCACGCGGTGGCAGCCTGTCAGGGACGCATCAGGCGTTCATAGACCGCGTTGATCGCGCGGGCCTCGCCCTCGATCGCAAAGGATGCGCGGGTCAGCCCCAGACCGTTGGCGCCAGCCAAGGTCCGGCGATGATCATCGTCCATGAAGCCAGCCGTTGCCTCGACCATTGCCTGCAGATCGTTGGCGGCGATCACGGCGCCGGTTTCCTGCTCTCCAACGACGACCAGTTCCGAAAACGCGCCGACGTCGGTTGCGATAACGGGCACGCCTGTCGCCATCGCTTCGAGCGGCGTCAGCCCGAAACCTTCCCAGCGCTGCGGCGCGATGAAGAGATCGAGCCCACGATACCAGTCCGGAATGTTGGTGTGCTCGCCAACGAAACGGATGCGGTCGGTGAGCCCGGCCTTTGCGACCCGCTCTTTCAATTCGTTCTCGAAGGCGACGTGCGGGCCGGTGGCGCGACCGGCGACGATGGCACTCCAGCCAGGCCGGCACGGCAGAAGCGCAATCATGCTGTCGACGAAGAGATCCGTGCCCTTCTGCTTACGCACCCGCCCGAAGCAGCCGACATATTTTTGCGCCGGGTCGAGCCCGAGCGCAGCTTTGGCTGCCGCTGTGTCGGCCGGCGGCTGGAAGCGCTTGGTATCTATGCCGTGCAGGATCACCGTGTTCGGCACCTGCAGATAGGCGGCGGTCTTGCCGCTGGTCGCGATTACCGCGTCCATGCGCGAAATCAGAAACTTGCTCCAGCCTGTGTGGCGGCGCTGCGACGCAGAGGTGAAGACGATCTTCAGCTTCATGCCGAGCAGGTCGCGCAGCACGATCGCCGGCAGCATTTCGACATTGCGGCGCGCATGCCAGACCCGGCAGGGCCGTCCGTCCGGTGCGCTCCACAGGCGCAATAGATCGCGGAAGCGGATCGAGGGCAGGGTGTCAGGCAAGCCCGGGCCAAGCACGGCGATCTTTTCGCCGAGCGCGCGCTGGATCGGAATTAACTGGATGATGGTGGACGTCACGCCCGAGAGGCGGCGCTTGAAATTGGGAGCGATGACCTCGACGTTCCGGATATCGGCCACGAAAGCGCACTCCTTGCGCGAGCAACGATCGTCTTTTGAAAAGGAGAAACGGGGCGAAGGCAGGCTTCGCCCCTTGGCTAGGGCTGATCAGCCCCAGTTGACGGCGAGAATTTCGTAGGCCTTGGAACCGCCAGGCGCGTTCACTTCGATGGAATCGCCGACTTCCTTGCCGATGAGCGCGCGCGCGATCGGCGACGAGATCGAAATGCGGCCAGCCTTCACGTCGGCTTCCTGGTCGCCAACGATCTGGTAGGTCTTTTCTTCTTCAGTGTCTTCGTCGACGAGTTTGACCTTGGCGCCGAACTTGATCTTGGAGCCGGACATCTTCGAGAGATCAATGACTTCCGCGCGGGCGATCAAGTCTTCGAGCTCGGTGATCCGGCCCTCGTTGTGGCTCTGCGCTTCCTTGGCAGCGTGGTACTCGGCATTTTCCGACAGGTCGCCATGTGCACGGGCTTCGGCAATCGCCTCGATGATTCGCGGTCGTTCTTCCTGCTGGCGCCAGCGCAGCTCCTCCTGCAGGTTGACGAATCCGCCCTGTGTCATCGGCACTTTTTCGACCATTTCAATGTCCTTCATCAAGCACGAGGCGCCGCCCTTAGGGCGGCGCCAACGCAAAAGAAAACGGTCTCCGGCGCGTAAACGCCGGAACCGTCCGAAACTTCGAACCTTGGTTATAGCAGAAACGGAAGCGCGAAAGCCAGATATTTCGCCATCATCCACCGAACCCTGAAAGGCGACTGCAACTTGTGGAGGAAGCGATGGGGTGGCAAGCTACGCAGAAAGCGCTTTACCTCAACCGCGATTGAGGTCGTAACAAAGGTGTTCCGAAGAGATAGCAGCGAGGAACGTTGGGCATGGTTCTGGCGAGGGACGAAACCAAGGCAGGCGAAGGCAATACCGCACTTCAGGAGGACGGCCGCTGGAGCGAACTGTTGCGGCCGGACTATCTGGCGACGACGGCTGCCCTTTGCCTCGGGGTCGCGTTGTTCGCATTCAACGAGTTTTTCGTAGCGACCGCGCTGCCCACAGCCGTCGAAGAGATCGGCGGCGCTACGCTGTTGTCCTGGGCCGTCACGCTCTATCTCGTCTTTGCCATTCTCGGCGGCGCTGTTGCCGCCACGCTCAAGTCAAGGTTCGGCGCACGAGGGACGCTGATTACGGCCGCGCTCATCTTTGTCGTCGGCACCCTCATCGCGACCGCCGCCGGCAGCATGCCGCAGGTCCTCGCCGGTCGCGTGTTTCAGGGATTTGGCGAGGGGATCATTGCCGCGGTCTGCTACGCGCTGATTCCCGAACTCTTCCCGCCGCGTCTGGTCCCAAAGGTATTCGGAGCCGAGGCCATCGTCTGGGCAACGGCGGCCTTTGGCGGGCCACTCGTGTCCGGATTCCTGACGGAACACTGGTCATGGCGGGTGGCTTTCGCCGTCAACGTTCCCGCAACCGTCATCTTCGTTGCGCTCGTTCTGCTGATCGTACCGGCACGCAAGGTGCCATCGACCGACACGCCTCGTCCAATCCCGCTGCTGCGGCTGACCGTCGTCGGTTCCGGCATATTGCTGATATCGGTCTCAAATACGGCGAGCAGCGTCCCATTGATGGCGGCTGCGCTGGCGACGGCTCTGACCATCCTCGGGGCAGCCGTCGCAACCGACCGTCGGGCGGAGCATCCGATCCTGCCCGCGGGCGCCTTTCAGCTCACAAAACCGCTCGGCACCGGACTTTGGGTCGTGCTGCTGATGCCCCTCGCTCAAGCGTCCGGCTCGGTGTACCTCATTTATGGCCTGCAACATGTCTGGAATTTCAGCCCCACGGCCGCCGGTTTTTCCGCGGCATTGATGGCGATCTCCTGGAGTGTGACCGCTATCGCCGTCGCAAGCCTGCACTCGCACGCTCTGCGCGTGAAGCTCATCCCTGCGGGACCTGCGCTTCTCAGCCTCGGGCTTGCCGGTCTGATGATCGCCTTCGCGATCGACGATTACCGGCTGGTCTTCCCGAGCCAGATCGCGGTCGGGGCCGGGTTCGGCATGTCGTGGGGCACGCTCAGCCAGCTGATGATGGACGTCTCCTTGCGAGGAGAGCGGGACAAGACCTCAGCGTTTCTGCCGACGTTGCAGTCGGCCGGTTATGCGATCGGCGCGGCGATCTGCGGGCTGACGGCCAATCTTCGCGGTTTCGACGAGAAGGCGAACGTTGCCACGATGCACGCCGCCTTGTTCACGGTTTTCGTCGTCGCGTTCCTGATCTCCACGGCTTCTCTGTATCTGGGCGTCAGAACCGTGCGGCTCGCAGCGAGCCACGCGCGTCGTGATCGGGGCAGAACTGCTGCCGAGGCCCTGGCGGCAGACTAACAGTGTGATCAGGCGCAGGATGGATGTTCCTGCGCTTTGCTCATGGCGCTGCTTCAGGCTGCAGCGTAGAGAGAGGCGCCGACCTGGCGGCGGGCAAGCAGAGCCCGCTGTTCGGCGCCGCGGCCGATGGAGGGCACGATTGTTGCCAGCAGCCTGCGGTTGCTGGAACGGACCTGGACCTTCAGCGAACCATAATCGGCATCGCGGCCGATCTTGTCTGCGATCCGCTGGCCGTAATAGAGGGCCGATCCCTCGTCGAAATGGCTGATACCGTCTTCATCGACGAAGTGCTCGTCGCCCCACAGCAAATCAAAGAAATAGAGTTGCACGATCTTGCCCCATGTCGCGCCCACCGGCGAAGCCGCCGATCTCTCAGTGCGCAGGGTCATAGAAACATGTGCGGGGGGAATGCAGGCTGAACCGGTCGTTCATGCGGCGTTCAGCGGAGGGGCGGGCTGTTGAAGCGCATCACACCCTCGGGGATGGCGGCGGCGCGCGAGGGTTTCGCGCGCCGCGGTCTTTCTTAGGCCTTGAAGTAGCTCTGCAGCGGGCGCACTTCGAGGCTGCCTGCCTTCAGAGCCTTGATTGCGTGCGCAGCCGCTTCAGCACCGGACATGGTGGTGTAGTAGGGCACCTTTTGCATCAGCGTGGCGCGGCGCAGCGACTTGGAGTCCGAGATCGCCTTGTTGCCGTCCGTCGTGTTGATGACGAGCTGAACGTGACGGTTGCGGATCGCATCCTCGACGTGCGGACGACCTTCCTGAACCTTGTTGATCTTGGTGGCGGCAATGCCGTGTTCACCGAGGAATCGAGCCGTGCCGCTGGTCGCCATGACCTTGAAGCCGATGTCGACGAGGATGCGGATTGCCGGCAACACCCGGGTCTTGTCCTCGTCGCGCACCGAAACGAACACTGTTCCATCGCGCGGCAGGTCGACGCCGGCGCCGAGCTGCGACTTGGCAAAGGCCAGTGCATAGTCGGTGTCGAGACCGATGACTTCGCCGGTCGAGCGCATTTCCGGGCCAAGCAGCGTATCGACGCCGGGGAAACGTGCGAACGGGAAGACTGCTTCCTTGACCGCGATGTGCTTGAGGTTGCGCGGATCCGGCTTTTCGCCATAGGCGGCGATCGCGACATCGAGCGCTTCGCCGGTCATGACGCGGGCCGCGATCTTCGCGATCGGTGCACCGATCGTCTTGGCGACGAAGGGTACGGTACGCGAAGCGCGCGGGTTGACTTCGAGCACGTAGATCGTGCCGTCCTTGATCGCGAACTGCACGTTCATCAGGCCGCCGACATTGAGCGCCTTGGCAAGGGCTGCCGTCTGGCGCTCGAGTTCGTCGACCATGTCCTTGTCGAGCGTGTGTACCGGCAGCGAGCAGGCGCTGTCGCCCGAGTGGATGCCGGCTTCCTCGATATGCTCCATAATGCCCGAGACGAAGACATCCTTGCCGTCGCACAGGCAGTCCACGTCGACTTCCGTGGCGTTGGTCAGGTAGCTGTCGAAGAGCAGCGGGTTCTTGCCGAGCAGCGTGTTGATCTGGCCGGTCTTGTCGTTCGGATAGCGCTGCTTGATGTCCTCAGGAACGAGGCCCGGAACCGTGTCGAGCAGGTAGCTCTGCAGCATGCTTTCCGAATGGATGATCTGCATGGCGCGGCCGCCGAGAACGTAGGACGGGCGCACGACCAGCGGGAAGCCGATTTCGGCAGCGACGAGGCGGGCCTGCTCGACCGAGTAGGCAATGCCATTGTTCGGCTGGTTGAGGTCGAGCTTCATCAGAAGCTTCTGGAAGCGGTCGCGGTCTTCGGCAAGGTCGATCGCGTCGGGTGCCGTGCCGAGGATCGGGATGCCGTTCTTTTCCAGCGCTTCGGCGAGCTTCAGCGGCGTCTGGCCACCGAACTGGACGATGACGCCGACGAGTTCGCCCTTTTCCTGCTCGGCGCGCATGATCTCAATTACATCTTCGGCCGTCAGCGGCTCGAAGTAGAGGCGGTCGGAGGTGTCGTAGTCGGTCGAGACCGTTTCCGGGTTGCAGTTGATCATGATCGCTTCGTAGCCGGCATCCTTCAGCGCGAAGGCGGCGTGGCAGCAGCAATAGTCGAACTCGATGCCCTGACCGATGCGGTTCGGACCGCCGCCGAGAATGACGACCTTCTTGCGGTCAGACACTTCAGCTTCCGAGCGGGCGGCACCGACGAAAGGCGTTTCGTAGGTCGAGTACATGTAGGCGGTCGGCGAGGCGAATTCGGCAGCGCAGGTGTCGATGCGCTTGTAGACCGGGCGGACATTAAGCGCATTGCGCAGTTCCGCCACTTCCTTCGGGCGCTTGCCGCCGAGCGTTGCCAGGCGGGCGTCGGAGAAGCCCATCGCCTTCAGCATGCGCAGGTTCTCGGCATCGGCAGGCAGGCCGTGCTCGCGGATGCGTGCTTCCATGTCGACGATCGCCTTGAACTGGGCGATGAACCACGGGTCGATCTTGCTCGCCTCGTGAACCTCGGCTTCGCTCATGCCAAAGCGCAGCGCCTGCGCAACCATGCGCAGTCGGTCCGGCGTCGGCGTGCCGATCGCCGCACGAATGGCGTTACGGCCATCGCCGTTCTCGTCCATGTCGGGGATTTCGATTTCGTCGAGGCCGGTAAGGCCGGTCTCGAGGCCGCGCAGCGCCTTCTGCAGCGATTCGGCAAAGGTACGGCCGATCGCCATGACTTCGCCGACCGACTTCATGGCGGTGGTCAGAACCGGCGATGCGCCCGGGAATTTTTCAAAGGCGAAGCGCGGGATCTTGGTGACGACGTAGTCGATCGACGGTTCGAACGAGGCCGGGGTCGCGCCGCCGGTGATGTCGTTGTCGAGTTCGTCGAGGGTGTAACCGATCGCAAGCTTCGCCGCGATCTTGGCAATCGGGAAGCCGGTCGCCTTGGAGGCGAGGGCCGACGAGCGCGACACGCGCGGGTTCATTTCGATGACGACGAGACGGCCGTCCTTCGGATTGACGGCGAACTGCACGTTCGAGCCGCCGGTCTCGACGCCGATCTCGCGCAGAACCGCGATCGAGGCGTTGCGCATGATCTGATATTCTTTATCGGTCAGCGTCAGCGCCGGCGCAACGGTGATCGAATCACCGGTGTGCACGCCCATGGGGTCGATGTTTTCGATCGAGCAGATGATGATGCAGTTGTCCGCCGTGTCGCGGACCACTTCCATCTCGTACTCCTTCCAGCCGAGCACCGATTCTTCGATCAGCACTTCGGTGGTCGGCGACGCATCGAGACCGCTGCCGACGATGTCGAAGAATTCCGTGCGGTTATAGGCAATGCCGCCGCCGGTACCGCCGAGCGTGAAGGACGGACGGATGATGGCGGGCAGGCCGACATCGTCAAGCGCCTGCGCGGCAATCGCCATCGCGTGGTTCATGTAGCGCTGCTTGCGGTCGCCTTCGCCAAGGTTCCACTGGTTCTCGAGGTCATCGAGCGCCTTGTCGAGCTCGGCGCCGGAAAGCCGGCTCTTCAGTTCGGCGCGCTCGGCCTCGTGCGTCTTGCGGTCATGGTCCTTGATGTCGGTGGCATTCGCCAGCCGCGACTTCGGCGTTTCGAGGCCGATCTTCGCCATGGCTTCGCGGAAGAGGGCGCGGTCTTCGGCCTTGTCGATGGCGTCCGGCTTGGCGCCGATCATCTCGACATTGTAGCGGTCGAGAACGCCCATGCGGCGCAGCGAGAGCGCCGTGTTGAGCGCAGTCTGGCCGCCCATGGTCGGCAGCAGCGCGTCCGGGCGCTCCTTGGCGATGATCTTGGCGACGACTTCCGGGGTGATCGGCTCGACATAGGTTGCGTCCGCCAGACCCGGATCGGTCATGATCGTCGCCGGGTTGGAGTTGACGAGGATGACGCGGTAGCCTTCCTCCTTCAGCGCCTTACAGGCCTGGGTGCCGGAATAGTCGAATTCGCAAGCCTGACCGATGACGATCGGCCCCGCGCCGATGATAAGAATGGACTTGATATCTTGGCGCTTCGGCATGGTCGATCATCCGTTTCTAGCTGCGCGAAAAACCGGCCGAGGTGGGAGGTCACCGGCCGGGCACGCATTGATGGGTCTTTTCAGGCTAGAAGCGGCTTATAGGCAAATGTTTCTGCAAGCGAAACCCCGAAAATTCCGGAATCGACAGGAACCAGCCATATTTGCGCACCTCCGGCCATGCAGCGCGCTTCGCGCGCGGCGAAACAGCGCCGGGAATGTCAGGGGCGGCCGGGGATGACGAGAACCTTGACCTCTCCGGCCGCCGGCGGATGCGCAATGACGTCGGCTGCTTCGCCGAGCGTCACTTGCCGCGAGATCAACTTGTCGATCTCGATGGCGCCTGAGGCGACGAGGTCTGCTGCACGGCGGTGGACGAAGGGGTTTATGAAGGATCCGAGCACCCGCAGTTCGCGAAAGAGAATGTCGAACGGTTCGATTTCCACGGTCTCGCCCTTCGGCATGACGCCGAGGATCACGACGGTGCCACCGGACCTGGCAAGGCGAGTCGACTGCATGACGGTTTCGGCAACGCCGGCGCATTCGATGACGACATCGACCCCGCCGGGAACGAGCCCGGTGTCACCGGCGATCTGTTCGATGATATCAGTAGAGGAAGGATCGACCGTCGCCGTTGCGCCGACCTCTTCGGCAAGACGGCGCTTTGCCGCCTGTCGTGTGGAAAGAATGACCGTCGTTGCGCCGGCGAGGCGGACGAGCTGTACGACCAGTAGGCCGATCACACCGCCGCCAAGGACGACGACGGAGGAGCCGGCGCGAATGCCCGCCATATCCACGCCATGCAGACAGCAGGCGAGCGGCTCGCAGAAGGCGCCATGAACGGGGTCGAGGCTCAGTGGTATGTCATGAGCCTGCTTGCGGTGCATAACCACGTATTCTGCAAAACCACCGTCACGATGGATGCCGATCGCCCGGAGATTGCGGCAGAGATTGATGCGCCCGGCGGTACATTGCGGACAGGTACCGCAAGCGATGTTGGGGTCGCCAGTGATTCTCGCGCCGATTGCGATATCGGAGACCCTGCTTCCCACCGCCTCGACGATGCCGCAGAATTCGTGGCCGAGCGTCACCGGCGGGGTCGAGGGGAATTCGCCGTGCAGCAGATGCCGGTCCGTGCCGCAGATGCCGCAGGCTTCGACCCGCACCAGCAGATCGTCCGGGCCGGGTAGGGGCTTTGGCACTTCTGCGACCCGCAGCTGACCGATACCTTCGAGCCGCAATGCCTTCATCGCCCTGCCTCCTCGTCCTGTCCGCATGGGCATAGGAGCCGCAAAGCAGGTTTGCGTCAAGGCGAGCGCGGCTGCTCAAGAGAGGGCGGCCGGTCGGGCCGGCGGCCCGGCTGCCGGCAGCGCCTTGGCGAAGTGGTCGCCTTGTCAAAAAGATTGGTGAGATCGCGAACTTACGGGGCGCGATTGCGTTTTACAACGACGTTAGGGCCGTCTTATAAAAGAGCAGACCGACAACGCCTTTCAGAGGCCGGGGAGGACAGATCATGGAATGGAAGGGCCGCCGCCAATCCGACAATATCGAAGACCAGCGCGGCGCGAGCCCCGGTGGCGGCAACCCGTTTGGGCGGGGGGGCGGTTTCCGCATGCCAGGCGGTGGCGGCGGCATGCGGCGCGCCGGAGGCGGTATGAGCTTCGGTACGATTATCTTCCTCGTCGTGCTCTATTTCATCCTCAAGGCCATGGGCATCGACATGCTGCAGGTGCTGGAAGGCGGCGGCGGCCAGGTGCAGATGCCGGGCTTCGAGCAGAGCGATGGTTCGCCGGCACCGCGCGGATCCGCTCAGGAAGAGGAAATGAAGCAGTTCATGGCGACGGTGCTCGCCGAGACTGAAGACACCTGGAACGGCATCTTCCAGGCAAACGGCCAGCAGTATGAAGAGCCGAAGATGGTGCTCTTCCGTGGCCAGGTGCGTTCTGCCTGCGGCTTTGCTTCGGCTGCCTCCGGGCCGTTCTATTGCCCGGGCGACCGCAAGGTCTATCTCGACATGAGCTTCTTCGACGAACTCGCGCAGAAGTTCGATGCGGCCGGCGATTTCGCCCAGGCCTATGTCGTCGCGCATGAGGTCGGCCATCATGTCCAGAACCTGATCGGCGTTCTGCCGAAGTTCAACCAGATGCGCCAGTCGATGAGCGAGACCGAAGCCAACCAGATGTCGGTGCGCGTCGAACTGCAGGCCGATTGCTTCGCCGGTGTCTGGGGCAAGTATACCCAGCAGAAGGGCCTGCTCGAACAGGGCGACCTTGAAGAGGCGCTGAACGCGGCCACCCAGATCGGCGATGATACGCTGCAGAAGCGCATGCAGGGCTATGTCGTTCCCGAGAGCTTCAATCACGGGACCTCCGAGCAGCGCATGCGCTGGTTCAAGCGCGGCTTCGACAGCGGCAAGATGACGGCCTGTGATACTTTCTCGGGCGCGGCCTGATTTCTTTGAACCAGAATCATTCGAAAGGGCCGGCTTGTCTGCCGGCCCTTTCGTTTGTGGCTTAGCGCTCGCTGTCCATGTGGGCGAGCTGGGCTTCTGGATACCGCGCGCCGGCTGCCGCATTCTTCGGCACTGACTGTTCGATCACCGCCAGATCGTCTGCGCTGAGATGGACGTCGCGCGACGACAGGGCCTCTGCCAGTCGATCGCGCCGCCGCGCGCCGACGAGCGGTACGATGTCCTTGCCCTTGGCCGCAACCCAAGCGATCGCGATCTGTGCCACCGACACGCCCTTGCCTTCGGCGATTCGTCTCAAAGCCTCGACGAGGGCGAGGTTTCGATCGATGTTGTCTTCCTGAAACCGCGGGCTCATGGCGCGGAAATCGCCCTTGCCGGCCGCGCCTTTCTGCCAATGGCCGCTGATCAGCCCGCGTGAAAGGACGCCGTAGGCGGTGATGCCGATACCGAGTTCGCGGCAGGTCGGCAGGATTTCATCCTCGATGCCGCGCGAAATCAGCGAATACTCGATCTGCAGGTCGACGATCGGATGCACGGCCGCCGCACGCCGGATGGTTTCTGATCCGACTTCCGAGAGGCCGACATGCCTGACGTAACCCGCCTTCACCAGATCGGCGATTGCGCCAATGGTGTCCTCGATCGGCACATCCGGGTCGAGCCGGGCGGGACGATAGATGTCGATATGGTCGACGCCGAGCCTCTGCAGCGTGTAGGCGAGAAAATTGCGAACGGCCTTGGGCCGGCAATCGTAGCCCAACCAGTTGCCGGCGGCATCGCGCAGGGCGCCGAACTTCACGCTCAGCAGCGCCCTGTCGCGCCTTCCGCCCTTCAACGCTTCGCCGATCAGCATCTCGTTGTGACCCATGCCGTAGAAATCGCCGGTGTCGAGCAGCGTGATGCCGGCTTCCAGCGCTGCATGGATCGTGGCGATGCTTTCGGCCCGGTCCGCAGGGCCGTACATGCCGGACATGCCCATGCAACCGAGGCCGAGCGCCGAAACCGAGGGACCGGACTTTCCGAGTGAAACGTAATCCATCTTCGTTCTCCTTCGACAAGGCCGAAAACCAGCCGGCCGTTTGCTCGGTCTCCTGTTTACTTCGTCCGATGCCGTGCGATAATCCGATCTCAATCGAACGACTTGTACGAAATTCCGCACAATGGACGACTTGCCGCTTGCCGATCTCGATGCCTTCACCGCAGTGGCCGCGGCGCGGAGTTTCCGCGCGGCTGCGAAGAAGCGCGGCGTTTCCGCGTCGGCGCTGAGCGAGGCGCTCCGCCGCCTTGAAGCGAAGCTGCAGGTGCGCCTGCTCAACCGCACGACCCGCAGCGTCACCCTGACGGAGGCGGGCACGCGGCTGCTCGATCGGCTGACGCCGGCCCTCGGCGAGATCGCCGGTGCGCTCGATCAGGTCAACGAGATGCGCGACAGTCCGGCGGGAACGCTAAAACTGAACGTTCCGACCATCGTCGCGCGCGAAATTCTACCACCGATCATCGGCCGGTTCTTGCGCGAGCACCCGGCAATTTCCCTGGAGGTGACGGCGGAGGACGGTTTCGTCGATGTCCTCGCTGCCGGTTTCGATGCGGGCGTCCGCTACGAGGAACGCGTCGAGCGCGACATGATCGCGATCCCGATCGGGCCGAGCCGCCAGCGTTATGTCACCGCCGCGGCGCCGGACTATCTCGCAAGGCGCGGCGTGCCCGGCCATCCGCGCGACCTGCTTGAACACGCCTGCATTCGCCACGGCTTCGCCAGCGGCTTCTCGCTTCCCTGGGAGTTCGGCGAGGGCGAGGCGGCGCTGACGATCGCGCCGCCAGCCGTCGTCACCGCCAACACGATCGATCTCGAAATCGGGGCGGCCATCGACGGCCTTGGCGTGATCCGGACCTTCGAGGAGTTCATTGCGCCCGCGGTCGCCGCAGGTCGCCTGGTGCTCATCCTTGAGGCGTGGACGACGAGCTTCTCCGGTCCGCTTCTCTATTATGCAAGCCGCAAGCATATGCCGGCGGCGTTGCGTGCCTTCGTGGACTTCCTGAAGCGCGAACAGCGGCGGGATCATCGCTGAGGCATAGGCTGTAGATCGCTCGACCTATCAACCATTGCGATAGTCCCATCAGAAAATTTGAGACGTTCACGGATTGTTTCGTACGAAATGATCCGTTACACCTAAATTGGTAGCGTTGTTCACGTTCTGTCTCTTTTCCCGGGGCAGGCCGCCGGGGAGGGATCGCATGCGCGACGAGAAATTTGTGCGACGCGGCCTGTTCCTCGTCTTCCTCATCCTGTTTCTCGATATCATCGGCATCGCAATCATCGTGCCGGTGCTGCCGGCCTATCTCGAGGAATTGACCGGCGCCAATGTCAGCGAGGCGGCGATCGATGGTGGATGGCTGCTGCTCGTCTATGCGGCGATGCAGTTTCTCTTTGCGCCGCTGATCGGCAATCTCAGCGATCGATTCGGCCGCCGCCCGGTGCTGCTCGCATCCGTCTTCACCTTCGCGCTCGACAACCTGATCTGCGCGCTCGCCACCAGCTACTGGATGCTGTTCATCGGTCGTGTACTCGCCGGCGTCAGCGGCGCCAGCTTCGGCACGGCATCGGCCTACATCGCCGACATCAGTCATGACGGGAACCGAGCCAAGAATTTCGGGCTGATCGGCATTGCCTTTGGTACCGGCTTCGCGCTCGGGCCGGTGCTTGGCGGTCTGCTTGGCGAACTCGGCCCGCGGGTCCCGTTCTACGGCGCGGCAGCGCTGTCCTTCGTCAACTTTATCCTTGGCGTATTCCTGCTACCCGAGACGCTCGACAGCGCCAACCGCCGCCGCTTCGAGTGGAAACGCGCCAACCCGCTCGGCGCCCTCAAGCAGATGCGCAATTACCCCGGCATCGGCTGGGTGGGGCTGGTGTTCTTTCTCTTTTGGCTTGCCCATTCGGTCTATCCGGCCGTCTGGTCCTTCGTTTCCAGCTACCGCTACGGCTGGAGCGAGGGGCAGATCGGACTTTCGCTCGGGATCTTCGGTATCGGCGGTGCCTTCGTCATGGCCGTCATCCTGCCGCGCGTGGTGCCGCGGCTTGGGGAGTGGCGCACGGCCGTGCTCGGCCTGACCTTCACCACGCTCGGAGCCATCGGCTATGCCGGCGCCTGGCAGGGGTGGATGATCTATGCGGTGATCATCGCGACCGCGCTCGAAAGCCTCGCCGATCCGCCGCTGCGCAGTATCGCCGCGGCCCACGTGCCGTCGTCGGCACAAGGCGAGCTTCAGGGCGCGCTGACCAGCATCGGCAGCATCACCACGATCATCGGTCCGTTGATCTTCACCCAGGCCTTCGGTTATTTCACCAGCCCTGCCGCGCCCGTCGCCTTTGCCGGCGCGCCCTATGCACTCGCCAGTTGCTTCCTCGTCGGCGCGCTTATCGTGTTCTTCCTGAAGATACCGAGAAGCAGGGCGGTCGGACCGCAAGGCGCAGAGAATGTCGGGCCGGCCGACGCCGTAGCGCCGGACGAGCCAGAGGCGATGGAGCGGCCACGATTGCACGGAAATTGATCAATTTTCGTGATCTATCGATGAAACTTTGAGCAACCTCGCCCTTGCGGCTGGCTCTTTGCCCGACGGTATTCTATTTCCGGATTCCTCCCCCCGATCTTCGGTTGCGGCCCGGAGCCGCATTGACTGCCAGGAATCTGCCATGCTGACCGCGAATGCGAGCCCGATACCGTTGACGACCGACAATTCCTGGCGGACGCACTATCGCGCGAGCTTCTATCTGGGCGTGCCGTTCATCGGTGCGCAGCTTGCGCAGCTCGCGATCAACACGACGGACGTCCTGATGGTCGGTAAGCTCGGCGCCACCGAGCTCGCGGCGATCATCCTCGCGACCCAGATGTATTTCACCGTCTATGTTTTCGGCAACGGATTTGCCAATGCGGTGGTGCCGATGGCAGCACAGGCCGTCGGCCGTGGCGACAAGGTTTCGGTGCGCCGCTCGGTGCGCATGGGCATGTGGGTGGTGATGCTCTACGGCCTGTTGACCGCGCCGATCCTCTGGATGGCCGAGCCGATCCTGCTATTTGCCGGCCAGCAGCCCAAGGTCGCAGCCCTTGCAGGAGAATATGTCCGCATCGCGCAATGGGCGATCTTCCCCGGCCTCATCTTCATGGTGCTGAGGGCCTTCCTAAGTGGCCTGGAGAGGGCAGGGATCATTCTCTATGTCACGCTGGCGACGCTCGTGCTCAATGCCGCGCTCTGCTACGTGCTGATCTTCGGCCACTTCGGCTTCCCGAAACTCGGCATCTTCGGTGCGGCGGTCGCAGCGCTTGGCGTTGCCGTGCTCGGCGCGGCGTTGACGATCGGCTATATCAAGAGCAAGCCGGAGCTCAACCAGTACGAACTCTTCGTCCGCTTCTGGCGGCCCGACTGGGTCGCCTTCCGCGAAGTCGTTTTTCTCGGAATTCCGATTTCGCTGACGATCCTTGCCGAGGTCAGCCTGTTCACCGTCGCCTCGCTGCTGATGGGCACGATCGGCACGGTCGAGCTTGCGGCGCACGGCATCGCGCTGCAATTCGCCTCGATGGCCTTCATGATCCCGCTCGGGCTTGCGCAGGCCGCCACGGTGCGGGTCGGGCTTGCCTATGGCCGCGGTGACCTCCTGGGCGTTCGGCGCGCGGCGATCGCTTCGCTGGTGCTCGGCGCCGGCTTTGCCATTGTCGGCAGCGCCATCTTCGCATTCTTCCCCAGCCAACTGGCTGCCCTTTATCTCGACACAGCCCGTCCGGACGCTGCGGCGGTGCTTGCCTTCGCGGCTCCGCTCATTGTCATTGCCGGTGCGTTTCAGCTCGTCGATGGCATGCAGGCGATCGCCGCCGGCATGCTGCGCGGCCTGAAGGACACAAAGGTGCCGATGCTGCTGGCGATGGTTTCTTATTGGCCGATCGGCTTCGTCTGCGCCTGGCTCTTTGCCTTTCCCTTCAATTTCGGCGGGATCGGCGTGTGGTTCGGCTTCGTCCTCGGGCTTGCAGCCGCCGCGGTGCTGTTGAACTGGCGCTTCTTCCGGATGCTCGGCGAGATCACGGCGAAGGCTGCCGCCAAGGGCGCCTGACTTGGGGCGAAGAAGAGCAAAGAAAAAGCCGGACGGGCAGGGGATGCCGTCCGGCTTACAATGGCGGTCGCCTCAGGGGAAGGGAACGACGGCCGCTTACTACACGCTTCGTTTTACGAAGCTTTGGAACTGCTAGACGTTGAAGCCGTCGAGCCGTTCCGAACCCTGGCGATCGCGCTGGAGGTCGCGTATCGTCCGGGCAAAGTCGATCAAGAGTACGAGACTGATGACCGCTGCCGCGATCATGAATAGGGTGGCCATAGTGCCCTCCATCAACGGAAGATTTTCTGGGTCGCGTAGCGCTCGCGCCGGTCACGGGACTCGTTGCGCAGTCCATGTATCGTCGCAAAGATCATCGCGAAAAACATCGCCATCGAAAACAGAGCAAGTCCCATAGCCGTAATCCTTTCGCATCCTAAACGGCAGTACGTTCAAAAAAGTTCCGTTGTTACTGGCACTACACTTAACGTCTTTGCTGTGAAGCACCGTTGAACATGGCATTCATCTAGCATTCATTCTTTCTGTCCCGCTGTTTCCCAGGGAACAGGGTCAAGCGCCGTACAACTCTTGCGATCTGTCGCCGTCCGTGACAAAAGGCTTCACCAAACGGAAACAGGTGCGATGACCACGGCATTTTATCCCGGCTCCTTCGATCCGATGACGAACGGGCATCTCGATGTGCTCGTGCAGGCGCTGAACGTGGCGGCGAAAGTCATTGTCGCGATCGGCATCCACCCCGGCAAAGCACCACTCTTCTCCTTCGACGAACGCGCCGAGCTCATCCGCCGCTCGCTCCAGGAATTTCTGCCGGACAGGGCAGGCGACATCGATGTCGTTTCCTTCGACAATCTGGTCGTCGATGCGGCGCGAGAGCGCGGCGCAAAGCTGCTTGTGCGCGGCCTTCGCGATGGCACCGACCTCGACTACGAGATGCAGATGGCCGGTATGAACCGGCAGATGGCGCCGGATATCCAGACCTTGTTCTTGCCGGCGGGCACGGCATCACGGCCCATTACGGCCACATTGGTCCGCCAGATCGCGGCCATGGGCGGCGACGTCAGTGCCTTCGTGCCCAAGTCCGTCTACGAAGCACTGCAGGCCAAACGCCGCACCTGACGGGCGGCCCCAAATTCACCACGCAGGGAGAAACCATGAAAATCCTCCACCTCGCATTTGCCGGCGCCATCGCGCTTGCCTCCTTCACGGGCACGGCGCTTGCGCAAGCGGCCGACAACTTCATCACCATCACGCTCAAGGATGGTCCGGTCGTCGTCGAACTCAGGCCTGACATCGCGCCGAAGCATGTCGAGCAGATCAAGGCGCTGGCCGCGGCCGGTGAATACGACAACGTCGCTTTCCACCGCGTGATCAAGGGCTTCATGGCCCAGACCGGCGACGTGCAGTATGGCGACATGGAAAACGGCTACCAGCCGCAGGCTGCCGGCACCGGCGGTTCGTCGCGTCCGGACGTCCCGGCAGAGTTCTCCGACGTCCCGTTTGAACGCGGCACGGTCGGCATGGCCCGCTCGCAGGACCCGAATAGCGCGAATTCGCAGTTCTTCATCATGTTCGCCCCGGGCGACTTCCTCAACGGCCAGTACACGGTCGTCGGCAAGGTCGTCTCCGGCATGGAGAATGTCGACAAGATCAAGCTCGGCGACGACGCCAACAACGGCTCCGTCACCGATCCCGACCGCATGATCAGCGTCAAGGTCGGCAAGTAAAATCAACAGAAGGAGAAAACCCATGGCCGAGATCAAGGATCCGGAAAACACGATCATCCTGGAGACCACCAAGGGCAAAGTCGTCATCGAGCTTCTGCCCGACGTCGCGCCGGGGCATGTCGCCCGCATCAAGGAACTGGCCCGCGAAGGCGCCTATGACGGCGTGGTATTCCACCGCGTGATCGAGGACTTCATGGCCCAGACCGGCGACGTGCAGTACGGCAAGACCGGCGGCGAGCACTTCAACCCGGCCCGTGCCGGCATGGGCGGCTCCTCAAAGCCGGACCTGAAGGCCGAATTCTCGAACGTCAGCCACGTTCGCGGCACGTGCTCGATGGCCCGTAGCCAGATGCCGAACTCGGCCAACTCGCAGTTCTTCATCTGCTTCACCGACGCGCCGTGGCTTAACAAGCAGTACTCTGTCTGGGGCCAGGTCATCGAAGGCATGGACAACATCGACAAGATCAAGCGCGGCGAGCCGGTGCGCGATCCCGATACGATCGTCACGATGCGGGTTGCCGCAGACGCCTGATTTGCGCTAATGCACGAACCCGCCCCGGTCGCCAACTGCGCCGGGGC
This sequence comes from Ensifer sp. ENS06, assembly GCF_014852205.1. Classification (NCBI taxonomy): domain Bacteria; kingdom Pseudomonadati; phylum Pseudomonadota; class Alphaproteobacteria; order Hyphomicrobiales; family Rhizobiaceae; genus Ensifer; species Ensifer sp. ENS06. The sequence goes on from NZ_JACVBC010000001.1 coordinate 1,835,598, forward strand.
GGGTTTGCTTTTGTCTGAAGATAACAATGCGCGTAGACCTGTTCGACTTCGACCTCCCGGAAACTTCGATTGCGCTTCGGCCCGCAAGCCCGCGCGACAGCGCCCGTATGCTCGTGGTGCGCCCCGATGGCGCCGACGTTCTTGCGGACAGGGGCGTGCTCGACCTGCCGTCGTTCCTGAGGGAAGGCGACGCGCTTGTCTTCAACGACACCAAGGTGATCCCGGCGCAGCTCGAAGGCATCCGCCGCCGCGGCGAGGAGATCGCGACGCAAGTTTCGCTGACGCTGCATATGCGGGTCGCACCCGACCGCTGGAAGGCTTTCGCCCGCCCGGCACGACGCCTCAAGGTCGGCGACCGCATTGCCTTCGGCCACGGTGGCTCAAGCTGCTTTCTCGGAACGCTCGACGCGACCGTCGAGGAAAAGGGCGATGCCGGCGAAGTGACGCTGCGCTTCGATCTCTCGGGTCCCTCGCTTGACGAGGCGATCATGGCGGTCGGCCACATTCCCTTGCCGCCTTACATCGCCTCCAAGCGCGCCGAGGATGCGCAGGACCGCGCCGACTACCAGACCATGTATGCCCGAGAGGAGGGCGCCGTTGCGGCGCCGACCGCCGGTCTGCATTTCACCGACCGTCTTTTCGCCAAGCTCGACGAGGCCGGCATCGAGCGCCACTTCGTGACGCTGCATGTGGGCGCGGGTACGTTCCTGCCGGTCAAGGCTGATGATACCGACGACCACGTGATGCACCAGGAGATCGGCCACGTCGATGCCCGGACCGCCGAGAGGCTGAACGCCGTCAAGGCGAGGGGCGGGCGCATCGTCTGCGTCGGCACGACCTCGCTGCGGTTGATCGAAAGTGCCACCTCGGAAGACGGCACGGTCAAGTCCTGGTCCGGTCCGACGGGTATCTTCATCACGCCCGGCTACCGCTTCCGCGCGGTGGACATGCTGATGACCAATTTCCATCTGCCGAAATCAACGCTGTTCATGCTGGTTTCGGCCTTCAGCGGCCTGGACACGATGCGCGCGGCCTACGCGCATGCGATCGAAACCGGCTACCGCTTCTATTCCTATGGCGACGCCAGCCTGCTTTTCCGGAAAGACTAAATGACCGAGACCTTCCAGTTCAAGCTACACAAGACCGACGGCAAGGCCCGTCGCGGCGAAGTGTCCATGCCGCGCGGCACGATCCGCACACCGGCCTTCATGCCCGTCGGTACCGTCGGCACGGTCAAGGCGATGTATCTCGACCAGGTGAAGGATCTTGGCGCCGACATCATTCTCGGCAATACCTACCACCTGATGCTGCGCCCAGGCGCCGAACGCGTCGCGCGGCTCGGCGGTCTGCATGGCCTGATCCGCTGGCAGGGCCCGATCCTGACGGATTCGGGCGGCTTCCAGGTCATGTCGCTGGCGGGCCTTCGCAAGCTCGACGAGCAGGGCGTCACCTTCAAGAGCCACGTCGATGGCGCGCTCTTCCATATGTCGCCGGAGCGCTCGATCGAGATTCAAGGCTTGCTCGACAGCGACATCCAGATGCAGCTCGACGAATGCGTGGCGCTGCCGGCCGAGCCAAAGGAAATCGAGCGCGCGATGGAAATGTCGCTGCGTTGGGCCGAGCGCTGCAAGGTCGCCTTCGGCGACCAGCCGGGCAAGGCGATGTTCGGCATCGTGCAGGGCGGCGATATCCCGAAGCTGCGCGAACGCTCGGCTGAAGCGCTGAAGGGCCTCGATCTCAAGGGCTATGCAGTCGGTGGTCTCGCCGTCGGCGAGCCGCAGGAGGTAATGCTGCGCATGCTCGACATTACCTGCCCGATCATGCCGGTGGACAAGCCCCGTTACCTGATGGGCGTCGGTACGCCAGACGACATCCTGCGGTCGGTCGCCGAGGGCATCGACATGTTCGACTGCGTGATGCCGACCCGCTCGGGACGCCACGGCCTCGCGTTCACGCGCCACGGCCGCATCAACCTGCGCAATGCCCGCCACGCCGAAGACATGCGCCCGCTCGACGAGCAATCCTCTTGCCCTGCGACGCGCGACTATTCGCGTGCCTATCTGCACCATCTGATCCGCTCGAACGAATCGCTCGGCGGCATGCTGCTCAGCTGGAACAATCTGGCCTACTATCAGGAACTGATGGCCGGAATTCGCCTGGCGATCGAAGAAGGTCGCTTCGCTGACTTCATGGCCGAAACGCAGGAAACCTGGCGGCGAGGGGACCTTCCCCCGGTTTGATGGCCGCCAGCGGACCGGTGTCTCAGATGGCCGGTCCCGACGCCGACTGCAAAATCATCACGCCGTTGATCTTGTAGCTGCCATCCGGCTGTTTCACGAGTTCGTAAACTGCGGTCCAGTCCTTGCCGTCTGGCGCCGAGATCAGAACTTCCTGCAGCACCTGGTCGCCAACCACCTTCGATCGACCAAAAGCAAAGTTGCCAGGCCGGTAGACGGGCTGGTAGCCGCGCTTCACCATCTCGAAGAAGCTTGCCTTGTCGGGAAACTTGCTGCGGATCGCGGGTGAAGCGAAGGAGTAGGCGGTCTCGGCATCATCCTGCAGAAAGGCAGTGATCTGTTCCCGTATGATCGTTCGCGCCGTATCGACGGGTTCCTCCGCACAAGCGGCAGTCGTGGCTGCCAGTTGTGCCACCATACCGAGGGCAATCGCAAAGCTCCTGAACATCGTCGATCTCCATAGCCGCAATGAATGACCATAGGACAGTCGCGGCTTTTGGAAACAGGAGCTTTGGTGGCAGCTTCAGATAATGGCTCAGATCTGTCTATGTAAATCGTGTTAATTCAATTTGTTGTCTGGTGATATGAAAGTCAGATCTCAGATATCATAAGTTGGTGATGTCCGCGTAATGGCGTGCTCAGGCTGGCGGCGGCGAAGCGCCCGCTGCCAATGGGCGATCTAGTTGAACGTTGTCGCCATCCATTCCTGCCATTTCGGCTCGCTGCCTTTCGCGCGCGCCTTGGCACCGTCTCCATAGTGATAGAGCGCGATGCTGGCATTGGTGCCTTCGCCGGTCGAGTAGCTTCCGATGAGCGCGATGCCGGCGCCGGGTTCCTTCAGGCGCAGCAGCAGATAGCGTTGCTTGGTGTCCTGCTGCACCCGTTCGACGATGCCGGCAAGGCGTTCGGGCCGTGGTGGCGTGCTGCGCTCCTCGCCGACATTGGCGCCGAGAAGTCCCAGCGCTTCGGTCAGGCGTTCCCAGACTCTTGCCTGCGGTTCCCCGGTTGAAACCATGGCGAAGCTGCTGACCGCCTTCTCGCCGGCGAAATGTGCGAGATAGATCTTCAGGATCTCGAAGAACGCCGGCCATCCGCCCTCGAAGCCTTCCAACTGGTCGTCCCAGTCGTCGTTCGCTGTGAACAGCGAATGCACCATGCGCAGCACGCAGCGATCGCCGGAACGCGCCGTGACGGTGATTTCGGTTGCGACCGGCGGCGCGCCCTCGCTCCACTCGCGTTCCACATAGGCAAAGCGGGCAGGCGGCTCCCAATGCGTCACCTCGCCGGTCGAGCTGCCGTTCGGACCGAAGTCGAAGACGATCTTGCCTCCGACCCGCTCATCGATTTCGGTCTTGGTGAACCAGGCATTGTTGCCGCTGCCGGTTGCGATCGCCTGCCAGACCTCTTCGGGCGAGCCGGGCACGATCAGTTCCATTTCAACCCAGCGCTTTCCGCTGCCATCCTTCTTGATCGGCATGGGATATCCTTTCAGGAGTTGGTGTCGTCGGGTTCGCCCTTGGCTGCGTTCTCGTCGCTTGGCGCAGGGTAGGAGGCGATGATGAGCCGGTGCGGCCGGGCGTCCGGCGCGCCTTCGTCGTGGTAGCGCGCGGCGAGCACGCTCACCGCCTGGGCGAGATCGGCGGTAAAGGTGGCGCGCTCCGCAGGCGAACGAAAGTTGATCACGGTGTCGATCGACAGCGTTGCCAGGCGCTTGTCCTGCGTGCGGGCGCTGCGCAGCAGTCCGCCGACCTCACGGACCATGCGGGCCGCCAGTGCGACCAGATAGCTCGCAGACAGGCGATCGCTGCTCCGCCCGGGGTCGGCAGCAATCGGCCCCAGCGCCGCCGGCGAAACTACATAGGACGTGGCGGTTGCGACCATCAGGCGCTCGGTCAACCCGCCCCAGCGGCGTTGCTCTGCCGGTTCTATCAGTTTGTGCTCTTCGAGCGCACGCAGATGGTAGTTGACCTTCTGGCGCGTCAGCCCCACCCGCACAGCCAGCGCGGCAGCCGATGCCGGCGCGGCAAGTTCCGCCAGCAAGCGGGCCTTGATCGGCTCCAGGGCAAGTGCGGCGGCGGCCGGCGCGTCTATGACATCGAGATCGAGCATGGTGCAATCATCGCCTTGACAGATTTTTTTGTCAAGGCGATGATTGCACCTAATGCGGGTAGGGGAATGCCGAGTGCCCGCTGACATGCACGACCTCAGCTATGCGGAGCCTTCCAACCATTCAGGCTCGCCCAATGGAGCCAGCTATGCGGAAAGGCGCTGAGCCGGGTTAGGTTCCCGGTTGAGCTTCTCCACGCGACGCGACGCTAAGGTTTGCCGACCGCTTGGCAGTTCGTCGTTTTTCTCCGAATGTCACCACCCAAGGTGGCGGGAGGCAATGTATCGATGGAAGCGCGCCGATGAATGCCGGAACGATCGAGATTTACCGCCCACGTGATGTTTCCACCCTGGGCGACTGGAACATCGGCGGTCTCAAGCTCAAAGCCTATGGCCTTGCCGCCGATGGCAGACGCATCGATGACGCGATGGTGACGCTGGCTCAGTCATTCGTCCGACAGGACGTCATTCCGTGCGTGGCGGCTGGGGGCGATAGCAATGGCCTCGGCTTTGTCATCGTCCATCCCGGCAGCCTCGGCATCTCCATCTCGGCTCACTGGTGGATACAAGGTTCGGTTCTGTGTCAGCGCAACTATCGGAAGCTCTATACGGCTTCTGAGCCGATGGATGCTGTAAGGAGACCGGCCATTGCCTGTGTTTGGGAATTGGCGCTGATCAACGCCGAGCAGGAAGCCTGGCGAAAGACGATGATGAAAGACAAACCTGATCCATTGGCCTACATGGAAGAGCGTGCCGCGTTTGGGACGGCTTGAGAGCCAGGGGCGTGCCGCAAGTGACGAAGGCGCGCTTTGCGCAAACGTTGGAGAGAGGGTCGCATGTCATCCTTGAACCCGCCCGACCACATGCAATGTCAAAGCTGAATAGGGCTGCGACGTCGCCAGCCATTTAGAAATGCGACACTGCCCGCCGGCTTGCTCTGCCAGTCAGCCCCCGATCCGACCGGCTGGTCCGGGTTGAAAGGGCGGAGCGGGGGCGGGTGATGACACTCCCCTTCGGCTTTAGCTTTCTCAGTAGCAATTGTTTTGTCGCCGGTTGATACTCGCTTGCACCTGCATAGGGCGAGGTAGGGATCACAGCCGCACGATGCTTCCGGAAATCAAGCTGCATGGTGACGTCGATGTCGCCGCACTGTCCCCACTTCTTCGCGGTATGCTTCTTTCGGTTGCCTATGCTGACGGTGAGGGCGGCATAGGATTGACGGCGACCGGCGCCATGAACCGCAAGTTCGTGCATTGGGCCGCTGTGCACTTCCTTTGGCCAGGCTTCACAGCCGAAGACCTCTACAGCATGAACAAGGTGCTCAATGAAAGCGACATGCCGCCGCTTTGGGTGGTGCGCGACATGACCCGTCATCTGAAGCTTCTTCGTCGGAAAAAAGATGTGCTGCTGCCAACCAGACGCGGCCGGGAGTTCCTGGTGAACCCGCAAGCCTTCTTCGATCTGATCGCCACGGATTATCTCTATTCGTATGTCCATACCACCGAGCGGGAAGAGGAGGTCCGAGCGCGGTTACGCTGGTGGCGCATGTTCCTCAATCTTCTCAATATCAAAGCCAGGGAAGGGTGCACGCCAATAGACGTTGTGAAGATCCTCTATCCAGACTTGGCGCCTCTGTCGGACACCGAAATGACCATAGAAGCCTGGAAGTTGAAATCCGATCTCCAATATGGCGTCTTTCGGCGCTTGTGCTGGCTCGGTGTGCTCTATGAGGCACGAGAGGGGCTTACGCTCCTCCAGCATGGAGCCTTCCACAAGACGCCACTTTGGCCAGCTTGCCTGCAGTTGGAATCGGATGCGCAGAGCGACATCGGCGTGCATTGACGCTCTTTATTCCGCCGCTGGCCGCCTCATCAACGCTTTCTCTCGTCGCGCAATCACCGCCGGATCGTTCATGAAATCCGTCCGCCGGCCAGGCTTGGGACCACGCTTCTGGTAGCCGTTGGCTGTGCTACCGTCTCGAATGCCGAACATATGATCCGTTTGGCCCGTTCGGCTCGGACCACTCTTGCTGCGCTGCTGTTGGCGTCCGGCCTGCATCTCGGCGACAATTGACAGCATGTCGTCCAGCCGCTTGTTGTCGACGACCTCGGCACGATGCACCGAGCGCAACGTATCGAAGGTCCTGTAGGGCAGGGCAAAGCTCTCGTGCATGATCTCAAGCCGACCGTCCGGATAATCGCAGACAATCACCTTCTGGCCCGCCAATGGCCTGGAAATCTCGGTCGGATCGAGAATGAACAGCACCTTGTCGTAACGCAGCGTCAGGGATTGCGACAGCGTGCGCACTTCCTTGCGGCACATGGCACCATCGAGGTTCTCATGGTCGGACAGCGGCCGGTGCATGTCCTTCGGATTGCGTGGTTGCTTGCCAAAACGAGTGTTGAAATCTGCAATGAACTCAGGCGCATAGACATTGGCAGCTTCGATCGTATCGATGCCGCGAAGTCGCATCTCCTTGACCAGCCGATCCTGCAATGTCTGGTTGGCACGCTCCACTCGACCCTTGGCCTGCGGGGTGTTGGCACAGATGATGTCGATATTGAGTTCATAGAGCGCCCGTCCGAACTGCGTCAGGCCGCTTGTCCGGTCTTTCTTCGACGCATGGAGCGAGCGGAAAACGCCGTGCTTGTCGCTGTAGAAGGCCAGCGGCTTGCCCCATTGCTGCAGATAGGCCTTCGTCGCGTGCAGATAATCGAATGTATTCTCCGATCCAGCAAAGCGAAGATGTAAAAGCTTGCCGGTGGCGTCATCAATATAGACGAGCAGGGCGCATTTGGGGCCGCGGTTCTCGAACCACCAGTGATGCGACCCATCGATCTGCACCAGTTCGCCAAAGCAGTCGCGCCGGCCACGTGGCTGGAAAACCCGTTTCTTGCGTTCCCGACGCGAGATCCAGATGCCAGCCTCGGTCATCCATTGCCGCAGCGTTTCCTTGGCAACAGAAATCCGGTGCAGCTCGATGAGCTTCTCGCGCGCCAGCGTCGGACCGAAATCCAGATAGCGTTCGCGGATCAGATCCAGCGCCGCATTGCGGAAATCCTCGCTGTGGCGCCGATTGCTCGGCCGGGATCGCTTCTTCGAAACAAGACCGGCCGGACCATCTTGATCATAAGCCTGCAGCAGTCTGTGGATCTGACTTCGACTGAGGTTGAGCAGTTCGGCAGCCTGGACAACGCTCAGGCGCTCGTCACGGATCTTCTGGATGACTTCGAGGCGATGCAACTCTTTCTGCGACATGGTGATCAAACAGGACATGACGACTCCGACCGCTCATGGTCTCGACCAGGCTGAAGGTCGTCATCCTTGCTCCCAACGTTGGCTTTGACCAGTGCGTCGAGAGGCGAGACTGTCGCATCTCTAACTGGCCCAACTGTCGCATTACTAAATAGCCACTACATGCAATGTGGCAGCCAAGTTGAACTGTCCACGTTGGCGCAAAGTAGAAATGTCACTTTGGGCGCGTCGCCAGCCATTTAGACATGCGACACTCGACATCTCCGCTGGCGCTGAGGCAAGCCCCCGACCGGAC